>NZ_JAPJDO010000143.1 GCF_026242045.1 Mycobacterium pinniadriaticum | reverse complement strand
GAGCAGCCGCACTCGGGCTGCCAGCTTGGCGGGAACGTCGATGACCTCGACGCCGTCGGCGGCCAGCTGCCGGGTCAACGGTGCGCCGAGGCCGGCCGCGCCTTCGATAGCCCACACCGGGTCAGTCCACTGTTGGGCGAACCGGCGCAGCCGGCGATAACCGTCAGCGCTGACTTCCACCCGAAGTACCCCAAGGGGTTGAAGGGCGGTGC
>NZ_JAPJDO010000142.1 GCF_026242045.1 Mycobacterium pinniadriaticum | reverse complement strand
CTGGGCTTCGACGACGCGGTCGACGATGAGGTTTTCCGGGATCTGGTGATCGCCCGCGTGGTGGAACCGACCAGCCTCCTCGATGTCGATCGAGTCCTGGCCGAGATGGGTCGCACCTCGGCGTCGTTGTCGACACGTAAACGGACGCTGCGCCGCGCCTCTGCCGGTGGTTACCGTGAACGGATAGCCGCCGCGTGCTTCCAAACGGCTTGCACCACA
>NZ_JAPJDO010000141.1 GCF_026242045.1 Mycobacterium pinniadriaticum | reverse complement strand
CACTGATGGTGACGGTAGAGGTCGATCCTGTCCGCGTCGAGTCCCGGTTGATGGCCGGCGCGATTGCCTGCCCGGTCTGCCCTGACGGCGTGCTGGGCGGCTGGGGGTATGAACTTCCCCCGAGACCGTGGAGGCATCAACAATAGGGATCGAGATGCCAGAGAAACGGAAGAAGTACGACCGGGAGTTCCGTGAGGGTGCTGTCCGGATCGTCGAAGAG
>NZ_JAPJDO010000140.1 GCF_026242045.1 Mycobacterium pinniadriaticum | reverse complement strand
GCACATCGGTTCCGACAACAACCATGGTGGTTGCCTCCTTCACTCCGTGGATGGGTGTTGAGGTTGGACCGGCCGGCGGACACATCTCAGTCGGGGCGATGCCACGCTCCTATCAAGTCACGCCGGTCGGTCCGTCCCACCCGATGCCGGCAGTACTGCTCCAAGCCAACCCAACGGCGGCAGACGCAAAGGGAGCCAGACACCAGGTGAAACGGAACCA
>NZ_JAPJDO010000139.1 GCF_026242045.1 Mycobacterium pinniadriaticum | reverse complement strand
CACTGACGGTGCACACGAACAAGATCAACCGGCCACGACAGCACCGGCCACATCACCACACTCAATGACGAATGGTTGCCCCGTGGTCGTCATCCCGAGAGACGGTCAACACTCCCGCTGCGCCTATTCCAGCCCCGCCACCTACGAAAACAACCACACATTCGCTACGCTGCCACAAGCGGCGTAACCACAAATCCCGTGTCCACTACACCGGGGCAAG
>NZ_JAPJDO010000138.1 GCF_026242045.1 Mycobacterium pinniadriaticum | reverse complement strand
TCCCGTTTAAACTCGTCGGGATAATTTTTCCTTGCCATCGTGGTGGATCATCTCGCTTCCCCCGCCAATCTTGCGGGATTAAGCGTGTCCAACACACGGGGGCAGGGCCCCTCCGCGGGTCGGCCCTTGGCTTTCGCAACCTCACCAACTACATCGCCCGATCACTACTGGAAACCGGCGGATTCAAACCCCAACTACACCGTCAATCATGAAGAGCCAG
>NZ_JAPJDO010000137.1 GCF_026242045.1 Mycobacterium pinniadriaticum | reverse complement strand
CTCGAACGTCCCACCGACATCACCCCGCCGGAATCGGCCACCACCGAGGCGACATCAGCCGGAACGGAGGTCGCCTGAAACACCCCAATCCACAGGTATTGACAATTCCTCTTCGATAGCCCACACCGGGTCAGTCCACTGTTGGGCGAACCGGCGCAGCCGGCGATAACCGTCAGCGCTGACTTCCACCCGAAGTACCCCAAGGGGTTGAAGGGCGGTGC
>NZ_JAPJDO010000136.1 GCF_026242045.1 Mycobacterium pinniadriaticum | reverse complement strand
CAACGCCGGTCTTGATCGAATACCTGATTCCGTGATGATCATCCTCGGGAAGGTGCGCCCACTTTCACGCCACCTCGCCGAGCCTCATCCACAGGTATTGATCATTGCTCGCTATCGAAGGCGCGGCCGGCCTCGGCGCACCGTTGACCCGGCAGCTGGCCGCCGACGGCGTCGAGGTCATCGACGTTCCCGCCAAGCTGGCAGCCCGAGTGCGGCTGCTC
>NZ_JAPJDO010000135.1 GCF_026242045.1 Mycobacterium pinniadriaticum | reverse complement strand
AACAGCATCGTGACCGGCAACAACACGTGGGTGACCAAACAGGAGCGGCACCGAGCCCGCCGCGGCCGCACCGGATCATCGAGTCCTTCAACCTGGCGGGACCGGGCATACTGGGGTTCCCCCGAGATCGTGGAGGGTTCCTTATGCCGCTTGCGGCTTGGTCTTGGATTCCCTGATCTCGTAGTTGACGGGCGATAACCCGTCGGCGGAGCTGTGCCGGC
>NZ_JAPJDO010000134.1 GCF_026242045.1 Mycobacterium pinniadriaticum | reverse complement strand
CCTCAAACGCGAAGTCCTCCAAGACCGCAGCCAGTGGCCCGACGCAGCGAGCTGCCGCCGAGAAGTGTTCCGCTGGCTGGTCCGCTACAACATCCGACGACGGCACTCCCGTGTTGCCCGTCGCTGTGGATGAGGATGTCGGCGTCATTGGCGTTGGTGATCAACTGGCGATGAGAACGGCCCCGCTCGGTGTGGTGAGCGGGGCCGTGGTGTTCTCGGTG
>NZ_JAPJDO010000133.1 GCF_026242045.1 Mycobacterium pinniadriaticum | reverse complement strand
CCGCTGCGCCTATTCCAGCCCCGCCACCTACGAAAACAACCACACATTCGCTACGCTGCCACAAGCGGCGTAACCACAAATCCCGTGTCCACTACACCGGGGCAAGGCCCGGTCGCACCTCGGCGTCGTTGTCGACACGTAAACGGACGCTGCGCCGCGCCTCTGCCGGTGGTTACCGTGAACGGATAGCCGCCGCGTGCTTCCAAACGGCTTGCACCACA
>NZ_JAPJDO010000132.1 GCF_026242045.1 Mycobacterium pinniadriaticum | reverse complement strand
CTGGGCTTCGACGACGCGGTCGACGATGAGGTTTTCCGGGATCTGGTGATCGCCCGCGTGGTGGAACCGACCAGCCTCCTCGATGTCGATCGAGTCCTGGCCGAGATGGGTGGGCCCTGCCCCCGTGTGTTGGACACGCTTAATCCCGCAAGATTGGCGGGGGAAGCGAGATGATCCACCACGATGGCAAGGAAAAATTATCCCGACGAGTTTAAACGGGA
>NZ_JAPJDO010000131.1 GCF_026242045.1 Mycobacterium pinniadriaticum | reverse complement strand
GGAGGACACCCCCGCAGCCCTGACCGCCTGAACCATCACCTCGAAGAATCATACGACGACGTCGTACACCACGTCCCTGGACTTGACCAGCGCGTGGCGTCCTCGCCTTGACCTGACTTGGGTCACATTGGACTTCTCCTTGAAGTACTGAGTCGTTGACCTGCGGTGATGGTTTCGCTTAGTGCGCCCGCAAGGCACTAATTCGCCTCGGTAGGCTCGGGC
>NZ_JAPJDO010000130.1 GCF_026242045.1 Mycobacterium pinniadriaticum | reverse complement strand
TGACGACCGTCAGCAACATGTACAACACGTCAGGCCCGGACACATCCGATCGGACTCATACGTCAAGACGACGGCGGGTTGAGCGCCGGTCGTGATCTGACGGAGCTTCCTCCTGACTTGGGTCACATTGGACTTCTCCTTGAAGTACTGAGTCGTTGACCTGCGGTGATGGTTTCGCTTAGTGCGCCCGCAAGGCACTAATTCGCCTCGGTAGGCTCGGGC
>NZ_JAPJDO010000129.1 GCF_026242045.1 Mycobacterium pinniadriaticum | reverse complement strand
TCAAGGCGAGGACGCCACGCGCTGGTCAAGTCCAGGGACGTGGTGTACGACGTCGTCGTATGATTCTTCGAGGTGATGGTTCAGGCGGTCAGGGCTGCGGGGGTGTCCTCCCGTTCTCCCGAGTTGGGTCATTTGGCTTAGTGCCTTGATTTTTCGGTCTTCAGGGCGTTGAGGATCGTCTCGACCTCGGGGTTTATTGCTGGCGGGTAGGTGGCGATGACGCCGTTG
>NZ_JAPJDO010000128.1 GCF_026242045.1 Mycobacterium pinniadriaticum | reverse complement strand
CGCTGGTCGGGCTACCTCTCACTATGGACAGCCCTGTTGCTAGGGCCGGCAGGACTGGTGCCGCTATTCAAGGACGGCCCGTTCGCCTGGAACGGGATATTCGGATTCTGGTGTCCGTTGACGGTCTTCTGCGTCTGGGTCGCAATGATCACATGGCGGTTGATCACTGCGATCAACCATGACAACGCGGAGTCCGCCGGGGGCCTTGCCCCGGTGTAGTGGACACGGGATTTGTGGTTACGCCGCTTGTGGCAGCGTAGCGAATGTGTGGTTGTTTTCGTAGGTGGCGGGGCTGGAATAGGCGCAGC
>NZ_JAPJDO010000127.1 GCF_026242045.1 Mycobacterium pinniadriaticum | reverse complement strand
CAATCGTCTTGCCATCAATCTCGTTATGTGCCCGAACTCGAGCCATCACCGCCACCCCAGCAGGGGTTTCGGGCGGTCGGGCACATAACACCGCCGGGCACAGAAGTGCGACAACCTCAAGACCGGGGTCGAACGACCCGACCTCTACGATCCGCTGATCAATCTGGCCTACGGCGAGCTCGCCGCGCACTACGGCACCCTGATCGACCCGGCGCGGGCCCGCAAGCCTCTCTTAACCGGCTAATCGGAAGATCCGTCTGTCCTCGACACGCCGTTTTCCTGCGGTTCCTTGACGGCGGTAGTGCGAGATGGGATATGTACATCTCATGGTTAAGGA
>NZ_JAPJDO010000126.1 GCF_026242045.1 Mycobacterium pinniadriaticum | reverse complement strand
CAACGGCGTCATCGCCACCTACCCGCCAGCAATAAACCCCGAGGTCGAGACGATCCTCAACGCCCTGAAGACCGAAAAATCAAGGCACTAAGCCAAATGACCCAACTCGGGTCGAACAAGCGGGCCCGGGTTTCGAGTCGGCGAGCCTCCCTGACGCCCCCGGCTGTCGATTCGGCCACTGATACGGCGTGCGGTGGCCTCATGGCGGCCACCCTACGCTCCCTCGCTGACAGTCGTCAATGACGACCGTCAGCAACATGTACAACACGTCAGGCCCGGACACATCCGATCGGACTCATACGTCAAGACGACGGCGGGTTGAGCGCCGGTCGTGATCTGACGGAGCTTCCT
>NZ_JAPJDO010000125.1 GCF_026242045.1 Mycobacterium pinniadriaticum | reverse complement strand
ACGGCCCAGTCGATGACCCCGGCTTCATCTGCGGCCGCCAGCAACCGCGCCAACACCAGATCCCAGGTGCCATCAGCGCTCATCCGTCGATGCCAGGTCCAGATCGTCTGCCACGGCCCGAACACCGCGGGCACGTCCCGCCAGGCGATCCCGCACCGGTATCGATAGATGATTCCTTCCAGCATCTGGCGGGCATCCCGAAAAGGCCTGCCCTTCTTGCCTGTTCGAACAGGCAGAAACTCTTCGATCAACGACCACTTGTTGACCGTCTCTCGGGATGACGACCACGGGGCAACCATTCGTCATTGAGTGTGGTGATGTGGCCGGTGCTGTCGTGGCCGGTTGATCTTGTTCGTGTGCACCGTCAGTG
>NZ_JAPJDO010000124.1 GCF_026242045.1 Mycobacterium pinniadriaticum | reverse complement strand
CCTTAACCATGAGATGTACATATCCCATCTCGCACTACCGCCGTCAAGGAACCGCAGGAAAACGGCGTGTCGAGGACAGACGGATCTTCCGATTAGCCGGTTAAGAGAGGCGATCCGGGATCGATGAAAAGTGAACCAGCACTGTTGAATCGACACCAATCGCTCACGGCGTGCGCCACGAACTCGGGGCCGTTGTCGAAACGTACGTAGTGTGGCGCCCCGTGGATGATCGCCAGGCGATCCAAGACATCGACGACGGCGTCGGCATCGATGCTGCGATCCACCTCGATCGCCAGCGCCTCACGGGTAAACTGGCTCTTCATGATTGACGGTGTAGTTGGGGTTTGAATCCGCCGGTTTCCAGTAGTGATCGGGCGATGTAGTTGGTGAGGTTGCGAAAGCCAAGGGCCGACCCGCGGA
>NZ_JAPJDO010000123.1 GCF_026242045.1 Mycobacterium pinniadriaticum | reverse complement strand
ACCTTCACTGGGGCCTCCATCCACATCTGTGGCTCTACCGGCCAGGACCCACTCCTGACGGCAACCCACGATCACATGTGGCGAGGCCCCAGCCTCCCCATACGGTCTAGACCCGCGATCCAACTCCAGCAGAACAGTCCGTCCTGCGGTAACCAACCCGCGAATATCAGACTTGACGACGCGTCGACAAACGACACGCTCGCCAATTATCAGGTCCATTCGGCAACGGAAGCGGGCGCCACGACGACGGTCATGGCGCCCGCTTCCCCCTGCCCACTTGACAAAACGAATTACATATCAGGGCGTGTCTGACAAGTGTTTCGGGTGTTGTGCCTGAGGCTTGGGGTATGTCGCGGTTTCAGCTGCTCACCGATGCTCAGTGGTGTTGCCCGTCGCTGTGGATGAGGATGTCGGCGTCATTGGCGTTGGTGATCAACTGGCGATGAGAACGGCCCCGCTCGGTGTGGTGAGCGGGGCCGTGGTGTTCTCGGTGA
>NZ_JAPJDO010000122.1 GCF_026242045.1 Mycobacterium pinniadriaticum | reverse complement strand
CCTCGGCGATCGCCAACGCCACCATCGACGGAGCGCCGCTGTCCGACATGGACACCGCCTCCTACTACGTCATCGTCGCCAGCGCCGGCCACGACACCACCAGCGCCGGAATCGCCGGCGGACTCCTCGAACTCATCCGCAACCCCGCCGAACTACACCGCCTGCAAAACGACCCCACCCTGATGGGCACCGCCGTCGAGGAAATGATCCGCTGCGTGGTCCCGGTCAAAGAATTCATGCGCACCGCCCAAGCCGACACCGCAGTCCGCGGCGTCGACATCGCCAAAGGCGAAGCCGTTCTGCTGTCCTACGTTTCGGCCAACCGAGACGAAGACGTCTTCGACGACCCGATGCGCTTCGACGTCGGCCGAGACCCCAACAAACACCTGTCCTTCGGCTACGGCGTGCACTTCTGCCTGGGCGCGGCCCTGGCCCGCATGGAGATGAACAGCTTCTTCACCGAACTCGTCCCCCGCATCACATCCATCGAACTGGCCGGCGAACCCGAGTTGATGGCCACCACCTTCGTCGGCGG
>NZ_JAPJDO010000121.1 GCF_026242045.1 Mycobacterium pinniadriaticum | reverse complement strand
CCACAGCTGACCTATGCGCCGGCCTACCGGCCGGGGCGGCCGATCTCGGGGTTCGTCACCGGTGAGCAGGGGCTGGGTCATTTCGTCACCTATGTGCCCGATGTGCAGGCCGCCGAGGACTTCTACCACCAGACGTTGGGGTTTGCCACCTCGGATGCGCCGAACTTTCCCGGGGTGGGCAAGATCGGGTCGTTCATGTACTGCAACCCGCGGCATCACTCGTTGGCGTTCTTCGGCAACCCCGCGCCGAGGCGTAAGACCTATCACGTGATGCTCGAGCACACCAGCATCGATGATGTGGGTAACGCGTTCGACATCTGCCAGGCCCAGGGCAAGGTGAAAGTGCAACTGGGCCGGCACAACAACGACCGCGCGTTCTCGTTCTACACCGAAAACCCCTCGGGCTGGCAATTCGAACTCGGCTGGGGCGCACGCGCCATCGACCCCGACAACTTCGCCGTCGAACACTACAGCGTCGGCGGAGGCAGCGGCATGGGCGAATGGGGCCACGCCGGCCTCATGGAATCCGTCTTCT
>NZ_JAPJDO010000120.1 GCF_026242045.1 Mycobacterium pinniadriaticum | reverse complement strand
CCTGACTTGGGTCACATTGGACTTCTCCTTGAAGTACTGAGTCGTTGACCTGCGGTGATGGTTTCGCTTAGTGCGCCCGCAAGGCACTAATTCGCCTCGGTAGGCTCGGGCGGGTGGTGTGGATTCGGCGGGTGCGTACTGCCTCGGGTGCCACTGCGGTGCAGATCGCTGAATTCGTGGACGGTCGCCGGCGGATCGTCCGTCATGTGGGCTCGGCCCGCGATGACGCCGAACTCGGACTACTCATCGAGCAGGCTCGCCGGTTGTTGACCGATGATGCCCAGCGGGAGCTGGATCTGGGCATCACCCCGAAAGCCGTCAAGGTCGAGATGGTGCCGCCGCCGGCCGCGGGCCTGTTCGCCGATTCTGGTGCTGGGCCCGGCCCGCGGCAACTGGTGGCTCGGGCTCACGTCCTGAAGTCCTGCAGCGGATTGCTCTACGAAGCTCTGGCCGGGGTGTATGCCTATCTGGGCTTCGACGACGCGGTCGACGATGAGGTTTTCCGGGATCTGGTGATCGCCCGCGTGGTGGAACCGACCAGCCTCCTCGATGTCGATCGAGTCCTGGCCGAGATGGGT
>NZ_JAPJDO010000119.1 GCF_026242045.1 Mycobacterium pinniadriaticum | reverse complement strand
GGCTCTTCGCAGTTGAGGGTGTAGCGGTGGTCGGCGCGTCGTTGCCGGGATAGGGGTCGAGGTCTTCCGAGGATGGAGGTTCCTACGCCAGCCATCCGAAAGACCTCGACGTGTTCAACGCTACCGGTGGCGCAGCCTTTGGCTGCGCCGATCTGACCACCTTCTGCCGCCTTGACGAACTCGGACTGGAGGTGGCCGGGCAACGCCTGGAAACCGACCGGGCTGTGCTGGCGTGCCGGATCACCGGCGACGACTCGTGGTGTCGCCGCTGCGGTGAGCAGGGCACCGTGCGTGACAGCGTGACCCGCCAACTTGCGCATGAGCCATTCGGCTGGCGACCCACGACCCTGCTGGTCACGGTCCGCCGCTACCGATGTACCGGCTGCGCCCATGTGTGGCGCCAAGACACCAGTAAGGCCGCCGAACCACGCGCCAAGCTCTCGCGCCGCGCGTTGCGGTGGGCCCTGGAAGCCCTTGTCTGCCAACACCTGAGCGTGGCCAGAGTCGCCGAAGCCCTGGCGGTGTCGTGGAACACCGCCAACAACGCGGTCCTGGCCGAGGGCAAGCGGGTACTCATCGCTGATCCGGCCCGCTTC
>NZ_JAPJDO010000118.1 GCF_026242045.1 Mycobacterium pinniadriaticum | reverse complement strand
GAAGCGGGCCGGATCAGCGATGAGTACCCGCTTGCCCTCGGCCAGGACCGCGTTGTTGGCGGTGTTCCACGACACCGCCAGGGCTTCGGCGACTCTGGCCACGCTCAGGTGCTGGCAGACAAGGGCTTCCAGCGCCCACCGCAGCGCGCGGCGCGAGAGCTTGGCGCGTGGTTCGGCGGCCTTGCTGGTGTCCTGGCGCCACACATGAGCGCAGCCGGTACATCGGTAGCGGCGGACCGTGACCAGCAGGGTCGTGGGTCGCCAGCCGAACGGCTCGTGCGCAAGTTGGCGGGTCACGCTGTCACGCACGGTGCCCTGCTCACCGCAGCGGCGACACCACGAGTCGTCGCCGCTGATCCGGCACGCCAGCAGAGCCCGGTCGGTTTCCAGCCGTTGCCCGGTCACCTCCAGTCCGAGTTCATCAAGGCGGCAGAAGGTGGTCAGATCGGCGCAGCCAAAGGCGGCGCCACCGGTAGCGTTGAGCACGTCGAGGTCTTTCGGATGGCTGGCGTAGGAACCTCCATCCTCGGAAGACCTCGACCCCTATCCCGGCAACGACGCGCCGACCACCGCTACACCCTCATCTGCGAAGAGCC
>NZ_JAPJDO010000117.1 GCF_026242045.1 Mycobacterium pinniadriaticum | reverse complement strand
GCGCAGCTCGCTTGTGCGTGGTGCGGCGTGATCATGGTGGTCATCTGGGTGGTGAGCTTCATCGTGCTGGCGGGATTCATTCCGCCGCCGTCGCCGCAGAGCAGTGAGCAGGAGATCCTGCGGATGTTCACCGACCACACCGTGCCGATCCGGCTGGGCCTGCTGTTCACCATGTTCGCCTCGGCACTGCTGGTCCCGTGGTCGGCGGTCATCGCGGTCCAGATGGCCCGCATCGAAGGCAAGCGACCCGTACTGGCCATCACCCAAGTCGCCCAAGCCTCGCTGCTGTCACTGGAATTCATCATCCCGATCATGGTGTGGCAGACCGCGGCCTACCGGCCCACCCCCGAACGAATCCACCTGGTGTACATGCTCAACGACATGGGCTGGCTGTTGTTCGTCGGCGTCATCTCCTCAGCGGTACTGCAATGCCTGACCCTGGGAATCGCCATCCTCATCGACAAACACCCGCAACCCATATTCCCGCGCTGGTCGGGCTACCTCTCACTATGGACAGCCCTGTTGCTAGGGCCGGCAGGACTGGTGCCGCTATTCAAGGACGGCCCGTTCGCCTGGAACGGGATATTCGGATTCTGG
>NZ_JAPJDO010000116.1 GCF_026242045.1 Mycobacterium pinniadriaticum | reverse complement strand
TGCAGGTCGACGTGGGTGAGTTGCGCTCGGGTGCAAACCGGTCGTACAGTGCGGCCGCGCTGGCGATGGAGGGTGCTGACCAGCTGCGTCGCGTGTCTCCGGCGTCGGGAATCTTCGGTGGTTTCGCGGCGGCGGAGTCGTTTGATGGTGCGCTCGCCGAGGCGCACAGCAACCACATCCAGCGGCTGCACGACCACGAGAGCCATCTGGGCGTGTTGGGCGATAAGGCACACACGACGGCGTCGGTGTTCGTCGAGATGGAGGCGCGCAATGCCGAGGCCGTGCGTTCGGTGCTGTGAGCGCCTACCCGAGCCTGACCCACATCAGCATCGGCGCTCTCATCGGTGAGGCCGGTGGTGACCCGTGGCAGGTCGACGAGACGATGCAAAGCGGGGATCCCGGGGCGATCGCGGAGTTGGGTCGGGCGTTCTACAGCGCTGGTGCGTGTACCGCGGAGACGTACGCCGAGTTCGAACAGGCCCAGGCCCGGTTTCGGGCGTCGTGGAACCGGGAGGGCGGTGAGCATCCGATCAATGACAGTGCCGAGGTTCAGCGCGCGACGACCCGGTTGCTGGTCCAGCGTGACCAGTTGCCCGCGATCGGTGCCGATCTGTCCGGTATCGCGGCGAACCTGGC
>NZ_JAPJDO010000115.1 GCF_026242045.1 Mycobacterium pinniadriaticum | reverse complement strand
GCCTGATCGCAGTAGCCGATCATCGCCGGCGGATCGGCACACGTCAGGGTTTGCGGACTGAACACCCACAGCCGGGTGTTGTTGTCCACCAGCAACTGGGCGTGCACATTCGGGTCATGCCACTTCCACCGGCCCAACTGCGCCGCACCCCACATCGCCTGCGTGTTCACCCCACCGAACTCGTTCATCCCGGCGGTGATCGCCCCGTTCATGAACGTGTTGGACGGAGTCAAAAACCCCGACATCGACCCCGCATAACGGTAACGGTCGGGATGAAACGTCGCCTCCATCAAGGCGCCGGTACCACCCTGAGCCGCCCCCACGATCGCATGCCCGCCAGGAGCCAGGCCCTTGTTGGCCGCCAGCCAGTTGGGCAGCTCATCGGACAGAAACGTCTCCCACTGCCGGGTGCCGTCAGCCTCCCAGTTCGTGTAGAGGGTGAACGCCCCACTGGCCGGCGCCACCACCGACACCCCCTTACCAGCCAGGGTGTTCATCGCATTACCCGCGCTCACCCAGTTACTGACATCGGGAGCGGCGTTGAACGCATCCAACAGCACCACGGCGTGCGGACCACCACCCTGAAACGCCACCGGAATGTCGCGACCCATCGCCGCAGACGGCACCATCAGGTACTCGACGTCGGCGGCATGGCCGGCCGGCGCTGTGGCACCCCACA
>NZ_JAPJDO010000114.1 GCF_026242045.1 Mycobacterium pinniadriaticum | reverse complement strand
CTAGGCCGTGTCCGATAAATGTGGTAGCCAGACGGTGATGGCACGTAGGACTGCTGCGCCGCGGTAGACGATGGCGAGTTTGTCGTAGCGGGTGGCCAGGCCGCGCCATTGTTTGACGGTGTTGAAGTTGCGTTCAACGACGTTGCGGCCCTTGTAATCTTCGGCATCGAAGGCCGGTGGTCGTCCACCCTGGGTGCCTCGGCGTTTGCGGTGGGCGATCTGGTCGGATGGTTCAGGGATGACCGCGACGATCCCTCGTCGACGCAACCGTCGCCGAGTAGCTCGACTGGAATAGGCCTTGTCGCCACGGAGGCGGTCAGGACGGGTACGCGCCCGGCCCGGCCCGGCCCGATCAACTTTCAAATGTGCGAGCAAATGCTCCAGCACCGGCCCGTCGTTGGCTTGGCCAGCGCCCACCAGCACCACCAGTGGTCGCCCGCAGCCATCGACGAGGTGATGGATCTTGCTGGTCAACCCGCCGCGGGAGCGGCCAATGCCGTGGTCAGGCGGCTCGCTCGCCAGATTCGTGTAATTCGACCCAGCCCCCTGTGTCACGGGTGACGTTCGTGGCGTGTTGATGAGCACGGGCGATCGTGGAATCGACCGACACGGCCCAGTCGATGACCCCGGCTTCATCTGCGGCCGCCAGCAACCGCGCCAACACCAGATCCCAGGTGCCATCAGCGCTCATCCGTCGATGCCAGGTCCAGATCGTCTGC
>NZ_JAPJDO010000113.1 GCF_026242045.1 Mycobacterium pinniadriaticum | reverse complement strand
TGCGCGGCCGCGGCCTGCTGGTACAGGCGGCCGGCGCGGTAGGAGGACCGCACCAGTGGCCCGGACAGCACGCCGGCGAATCCGAGCCGTTCGGCATAGTTGGCCAGCTCGACGAACTCCTCGGGTTTGACCCAGCGCTGCACCGGGTGATGCCGCAGTGACGGGCGCAGGTACTGGGTGATGGTGACGATGTCGCATCCTGCGCCGTGCAGATCGGCCAGCGCGGTGTGCACCTCGTCGATGGTTTCGCCCATGCCCAGGATCAGATTGCTCTTGGTCACCAGTCCGGCCTCGCGGGCGGCGGTCAGCACATCGAGGCTGCGCTGGTAACGGAATGCCGGCCGGATCCTCTTGAAGATCCGCGGCACCGTTTCCACGTTGTGGGCGAACACTTCTGGGCGTGAGTCGAATACCTGGCGCAGCAGGTCCGGTTCACCGTTGAAGTCCGGCGCCAACAGCTCGACGCCGGTGTTCGGGTTGAGCGACTTGATAGCGCGCACCGTTTCGGCGTACAGCCACGCCCCGCCGTCGGGCAGGTCGTCACGAGCCACCCCGGTCACCGTCGCGTAGCGCAGTCCCATCGCGGCCACACTCTCGGCCACCCGCCGCGGCTCGTCACGATCCAGCTCGGCGGGCTTACCGGTGTCGATCTGGCAGAAATCGCAGCGCCGCGTGCACTGCTCGCCGCCGATGAGGAAGGTGGCCTCCCGGTCTTCCCAGCACTCGAAGATGTTGGGGCAGCCCGCTTCCTCGCAGACCGTATGCAATCCCTCGCGACGCACCAGACTTTTCAGTGCGGTGTACTCCGGGCCCATCCGCGCCCGAGTCTTGATCCACGGCGGCTTACGCTCGATCGGCGTCTCCGCATTGCGGACCTCCAGACGCAG
>NZ_JAPJDO010000112.1 GCF_026242045.1 Mycobacterium pinniadriaticum | reverse complement strand
CCTGAGCGTGGCCAGAGTCGCCGAAGCCCTGGCGGTGTCGTGGAACACCGCCAACAACGCGGTCCTGGCCGAGGGCAAGCGGGTACTCATCGCTGATCCGGCCCGCTTCGACGGTGTGGCGGTGATCGGCGTCGATGAACACGTGTGGCGCCACACCCGCCGCGGCGACAAGTACGTCACCGTCATCATCGATCTCACCCCCGTGCGCGATAAGACCGGTCCGGCTCGGCTGCTCGACATGGTCGAGGGCCGCTCCAAGAAGGCGTTCCAGGACTGGCTGGCCGACCGCCCCAAACACTGGCGTGATGGTGTGGAAGTCGTTGCCATGGACGGGTTCTCCGGCTTCAAGACCGCTACCGCCGAAGAGCTACCCGAGGCGGCCACAGTGATGGACCCCTTCCACGTAGTCCGCCTGGCCGGCAACGCCCTCGACGAGTGCCGCCGCCGCGTGCAGTTGGCCACCTGTGGGCACCGAGGCCGCAAGACCGACCCGCTCTACGCGTGCCGGCGCACCCTGCACACCGGAGCTGATCTGCTCACCGACACCCAGAAAGCCCGACTGGTCGCACTGTTCGCCAGCGATGCTCACGCCGAGGTCGAGGCCACCTGGACGATGTATCAGCGCACCGTGGCCGCCTACCGTGAACCCGACCGCAAAAAGGGCCGCACCATGATGGCGGCGCTGATCGCCACGCTGAGCGCCGGTGTCCCCAAGCCGCTGCAGGAGCTGATCACTCTCGGGCGCACGCTCAAGAAGCGCGCCGCCGATGTCCTGGCCTATTTCGACCGGCCAGGCACAAGCAACGGCCCGACCGAGGCGATCAATGGCCGCCTCGAACACCTCCGCGGGTCGGCCCTTGGCTTTCGCAACCTCACCAACTACATCGCCCGATCACTACTGGAAACCGGCGGATTCAAACCCCAACTACACCGTCAATCATGAAGAGCC
>NZ_JAPJDO010000111.1 GCF_026242045.1 Mycobacterium pinniadriaticum | reverse complement strand
CCTGAGCGTGGCCAGAGTCGCCGAAGCCCTGGCGGTGTCGTGGAACACCGCCAACAACGCGGTCCTGGCCGAGGGCAAGCGGGTACTCATCGCTGATCCGGCCCGCTTCGATGGAGTGGCGGTGATCGGCGTCGATGAGCACGTGTGGCGGCACACCCGCCGCGGCGACAAGTACGTCACCGTCATCATCGATCTCACCCCCGTCCGTGACGGGACCGGTCCGGCTCGGCTGCTCGACATGGTCGAGGGCCGCTCTAAGAAGGCGTTCCAGGACTGGTTGGCCGAGCGGCCACAGCACTGGCGTGATGGCGTGGAAGTCGTTGCCATGGATGGGTTCTCCGGCTTCAAGACCGCTACCGCCGAAGAGCTACCCGAGGCGGCGACGGTGATGGATCCCTTCCACGTGGTGCGCCTGGCCGGCAACGCCCTCGACGAATGCCGACGCCGCGTGCAGTTGGCCACCTCTGGGCACCGAGGCCGCAAGACCGACCCGCTCTACGCGTGCCGGCGAACCCTGCATACCGGGGCCGATCTGCTCACCGACAGACAGCACGCCCGGCTGGCTGCCCTGTTCGCCGTCGACGCCCATGCCGAGGTCGAGGCCACCTGGACGATCTATCAGCGCACCGTGGCCGCCTATCGTGAACCCGACCGCAAAAAGGGCCGCGCGATGATGGCGGCGCTGATCGCCACGCTGAGCGCTGGCGTTCCCAAGCCGCTGCAGGAGCTGGTCACCCTCGGACGCACGCTGAAGAAGCGGGCCGCCGATGTTCTGGCCTACTTCGACCGGCCCGGCACGAGCAACGGCCCGACCGAGGCGATCAACGGCCGCCTCGAACACCTCCGCGGATCGGCCCTGGGCTTCCGCAACCTCACCAACTACATCGCCCGATCGCTACTGGAAACCGGCGGATTCAGACCACAACTACACCGTCAATCGTGAAGAGCCTG
>NZ_JAPJDO010000110.1 GCF_026242045.1 Mycobacterium pinniadriaticum | reverse complement strand
GCTATCGAAGGCGCGGCCGGCCTCGGCGCACCGTTGACCCGGCAGCTGGCCGCCGACGGCGTCGAGGTCATCGACGTTCCCGCCAAGCTGGCAGCCCGAGTGCGGCTGCTCTCCACCGGGCACGGCCGCAAGACCGATGAAGCCGACGCCGTCTCGGTCGGTATCGCCGCCCTGACAGCCACCCGGCTCAACACCGCTGCCGTCGAGGCGAGCATCATCGCGATGCGGGCGCTTGTTGAACACCGCGAGGACCTGGTCAAAACCCGCACCCAGACCGTCAACCGGCTCCACGTACTGCTGACCCACCTCACCCCGGCCGGCGCCCCGCGCGGACTGACTGCCGACCGCGCCGCCGACATCCTGCGCCAGATCCGACCCCGGGACCCCGCGCTCAAGACGCTACGCAGCCTGGCCGCTGACCTCGCCGCCGAGATCCGCGCGCTCGACCGTCGCATCGCCAAGGCCGCCGCCGACATCAAGGCCGCAGTCGAGTCATCGGGAACCACCTTGACCGAACTCAGCGGCATCGGAGTCCTCAACGCCGCCAAGATCGTGGCCCGCGTCGGCACCATCGACCGATTCCGCTCCGCCGACGCGTTCGCCACCTACACCGGCACTGCACCTATCGCAGCCTCCTCCGGCGATGTCACCCGCCACCGCCTCTCCCGCGCTGGGGACCGACAACTCAACTGCTGCCTGCACACCATGGCCATTTCCCAGATCGCCCGTGACAGCCCAGGACGGGACTACTACCGACGAAAACGAGCCGCCGGCAAGAGCCACCGAGAAGCGTTGCGCTGCCTCAAACGACGCCTCTCAGACGCGGTCTACCGACAACTGATCCGCGACGCGGCAAGACTTGGGGCAGGCCCGGGAGGACACTCGGGGGCGACTCCAATATCCAGCGCGGTCAGCTCAAACCCCGCACACTGACGCTTCGGACAAGTCACTTCCCGGGCCTACCAGCAGCCACCCTACAACCGACCCCGATACCGGACTCTTGACACAGAGAGGCGCCGTCTAGT
>NZ_JAPJDO010000109.1 GCF_026242045.1 Mycobacterium pinniadriaticum | reverse complement strand
CCCGTTTAAACTCGTCGGGATAATTTTTCCTTGCCATCGTGGTGGATCATCTCGCTTCCCCCGCCAATCTTGCGGGATTAAGCGTGTCCAACACACGGGGGCAGGGCCCGAACCCGTCGCCGGCATCGGTCTCGAAGTGCAAGGTGCTGACGTCGTAGAGCACCAGGCTGGCCGGCCCCAACCGGGCATGGGTAGCACAAGCGGTCGAAAGTGCCTGCCGGAATTCGGCTTTAGCGAACACTGGTAGGCGGCGGTTGAGTGTGGGATACGACACCGGCGCCACTCCGGTCTCGTCGATGACGCGCAGCGAATCGGCCTTGCTGGTCGGCTCGATGATCCGCGCCAACACCAGCTGACGAAACACCTCATCGCCGCCGGTGGCCTCGTCGAACCCCAACCGGGTGTAGGCAGAACACAACGCCTCCCACAACAGCGCGGACTTCGATGACGTGATCGGCAACGGCTCGGCCGCCGAACGTTCAGCCAGGCCCAGATCGAGTTCGGCTTGACCGGCAGCCAGTCGCTGCGCAGCCGCGGCCTTGAGCGCCGCGATCCCGGCTTCGTCGTGCGCCGACCCGAGGTGCTCGATCTTGCGCGATCCCCGCCGCGACGACCACACGACCTGCACCGCAGTGGCCCCCGAGGACGTCTTCACGGTGCGCACATAGGCTACCCAGGCACCCTACGACCCACCGGCTAGTGCACAAATCCGCACCAGGAAGACAACAAATACGCAGGTCACAGACCTACAGAACTGCCCGACCGCCAACGGTGATAAAAGTCAGGTCTAACAACCCCCAGGAACGGCTCAACAAAGAGATCCGCCGGCGCACCGATGTCGTCGGCATCTTCCCCGACCGCAACGCCCTGATCCGCCTCGTCGGCGCCGTGCTCGCCGAACAACACGACGAATGGGCCGAGTCCCGCCGCTACCTCGGCCTCGACGTCCTCAGCAAATCACGTGCCGTCAACGACACACCGACAGAACGGGAGGACACCCCCGCAGCCCTGACCGCCTGAACCATCACCTCGAAGAATCATACGACGACGTCGTACACCACGTCCCTGGACTTGACCAGCGCGTGGCGTCCTCG
>NZ_JAPJDO010000108.1 GCF_026242045.1 Mycobacterium pinniadriaticum | reverse complement strand
GCGAGCAATAGCTCCTATGTCAAGCCGCGGCTGATTGCGGTGCTTGGTGGCGGGTGTTGTGGTCGGTGAGTAGAGCACGGTAGACGGCGCGAGCGATGTGGCGTTTGACGCAGCGTCGGGCGCGAGGGCTGGTCTTGCCCTTGGTGATGAGCCGTTGGTAGTAGGCGTGGCCGGGGCAGTCGGGCATCCGGATCTGGGTGAGCGCGATGCGGTGGATGGCGGAATTGAGTTGTCGGTTGCCCGAGCGACTCAACCGCATCTGCCCGGCGGTCTGGCCCGACCACACCGGGATCGGTGCCACTCCGGCATGGCAGGAGAACGCGGCTTCGCTTTTGAACCGGGCGATGCCGGCGGCCTCGCCGACGATCTTGGCCGCGGTCAGTTCCGCGCAGCCCGCAATGGCCAGCAGTGACGGGGCCACCTCGCGGACCCGCTCACCGATGCGCCGGGCCAAGGCAGTGATCTCGGCGGACAGTCGGATGACATCGTCGAGTTCGGCGCGTGCCAGTTCGGCGACCAGTCCGGGCACCGTGTCCAGCCACCCACGCAGCGCCTGCTGATGGGTGGCCGCGTTGAGCTTGCGCGGCGCCGGCTCGCGCCCGGGGTCGAGTTCGTGGAGGTTCCATCGCAATCGGTTGATCGCCGAAGTACGTTGAGCGACAAGCACATCACGTCGGTCGGTAAGCAGTTTCAGCTCACGTGAAACCTCGTCGTGAGAGGCCGCCGGCAGATCGGGTTCACGTAGCACCGCCCGCGCGACCGCCTCGGCGTCGATCGGATCGGACTTCCCCCGGGTCCGCGCCGACTTACGGGTCGCAGCCATCAACTTCGTCGGAACCCGCACCACCGATTGATCGGCGTCCAGCAGATCGCGTTCCAGCCGCGCCGACATGTTGCGGCAGTCCTCGATACCCCACGTCAACTCGGTGCCGAACTGGTCGTGAGCCCACACAACAGCGGCACGGTGCCCTTCGGTAGTCGCCGCGACGGTCTTCTCGCCGAGCCTGCGCCCGACCGCATCGACGGCGACGAATGTATGACTGCGCTTGTGCACATCGGTTCCGACAACAACCATGGTGGTTGCCTCCTTCACTCCGTGGATGGGTGTTGAGGTTGGACCGGCCGGCGGACACATCTCAGTCGGGGCGATGCCACGCTCCT
>NZ_JAPJDO010000107.1 GCF_026242045.1 Mycobacterium pinniadriaticum | reverse complement strand
CACACCAGCCGGAGGAGTCGGCACACCACCGCCACCACCCTCACCAGGACCACCGGGCACACCAGCCGGAGGAGTCGGCACACCACCGCCACCACCCTCACCAGGACCACCGGGCACACCAGCCGGAGGAGTCGGCACACCACCGCCACCACCCTCACCAGGACCACCGGGCACACCAGCCGGAGGAGTCGGCACACCACCGCCACCACCCTCACCAGGACCACCCGGTACGGCGGCCGGCGGGGTCGTTCCGGTCTCGACGACGTTGCCGCCGGGCGTGCCCGGGACAGCGGCGGGCGGAGTGGGAACGCCTCCGCCGGTACCCTGACCGGGCGCGCCCGGGACTGCCGCGGGCGGAGTCGGAACCTCTTCGACGGCAGGTGTTCCCGGCGTCCCGGGGATCACGGTATCGGGAGTCGGCGGCAGCTCGACGCCGGGAGTTCCTGGGGTTCCGGGCACCGCGGCGGGCGTGCCGGGCACATCGACGTTCAGCGGGACGCCCGGGGTGCCGGGCACCGCGGCGGGCGGCGTGGAGACACCGGGAATGGAGGCCGCACTGGGAACACCGGGCAGGGTGACCGGCGGGGTTCCGGGGACGTTGAGCATGCCGCCGGGGATCGAGGCACCCGGCACCGACACCCCCGGAGGCGGCAGCGTCGCCGCCGAATCGTTGATCACGTTGCCGGGCACCGCGGCCGGTGGCACCCCGGGTGTGTTGACAACGGCCTGGTCCGAGCCGCCCGGCACGTCGACCCCGGGCGCACCCGGAGTGACGACGGATTCATTCGTCACATCGCCGGGAACGGCGGCCGGCGGAACCGGCGGTGTGCCACCGGAGCCCGGCAGCGAGCCACCGGGGACCTCGGCCGGCGGAACCGGCGGGGTGACAACGGATTCGGGCACCACATCACCGGGAACGGCGGCCGGTGGGGTTCCCGGGGTGCCGCCGCCACCACCACCGGGCACACCGGGAACGCCGGCAGGCGGACCAGGCGGAACATCGCCCCCACCACCACCGGGCACACCGGGAACGCCGGCAGGCGGACCAGGCGGAACATCGCCCCCACCACCACCGGGCACACCGGGCACACCGGCGGGCGGACCGGGCGGGGTGGCGCCGCCGCCCGGGATCGCCGCGGGCGGAACTGCCGCCGGCGGCGCGGGCACCGCGGCGGCCGCGTCG
>NZ_JAPJDO010000106.1 GCF_026242045.1 Mycobacterium pinniadriaticum | reverse complement strand
CCCGAGTTGGGTCATTTGGCTTAGTGCCTTGATTTTTCGGTCTTCAGGGCGTTGAGGATCGTCTCGACCTCGGGGTTTATTGCTGGCGGGTAGGTGGCGATGACGCCGTTGATGTCGATGGTGGCGTTGCGCAGGGGTTTGATGGTGCGCAGGAATCGCCGTAGCGAGAGCCCGGTTCGGGTCTGGATTTCGCGGCTGAGGGCCAGGGCGGTGAACACGATGGTGAGGTGGGCTTCGATGGCGTCGCGGGTGCGGGCAAACATGGGCCGGGCGGCGAGGTCGGATTTCGACATCCGGAAGGACTGCTCGACTCGCCACAGGTCGTGGTAGCTGGAGATGATCTCGGTGGCGGGCATGAGCGTGGTGTCGATGTTGGTGACATAGCCTTTGAGGCCGACCAGATGGCGTGCGCGCTGCAGGGAGGCTTCGTCGAGGGTACGGGCCCCATTTCGGACTGTGACGAATCGTGGTGTGCGGGCTGTCTTGTCGCCGGCGACGACTGCGCGGGCCTTGTGTTCCTGCAGGTTCAGTGTCTTGGTGTCGCGGACCGCCCGTTTGGTCGAGTAGGCCCATACCGCTCGCCACGATTTCGGGTGTGTCGTCGGGTTCCAGATGGGTTCGGCTTTGAGTTTCGGGTCGCTGGTCTTGGTGGCGGTGCCGCGCTGATCGCGTGGGGTGATGGTGTCGATGATCTGGCCGTCGGTGAAAAGGTTGCCGTGCCAATGGAAGTGCGATGTCAGATCGCCCGGGGCTTTGGTGACTCTGGATCCGACGATGAATCGCAACCCGGCCTCATCGAGGTCACGCAGGTTCGTGGCCGAGAGCATGCCGGCATCGGCGACGACGACCATGTCGGTGATTGCATGCCGCTGCTGGAAGGCGGTCACGATCGGCACGATGGTCAGGGTCTCGGCCTTGTTGCCCTCAAAGCAGCCGATCTCCAGCGGGAAACCTTGCCGGTCGACCAACAGCCCGACCACGATCTGCGGGTCGACGCGGCGTTCCTTGGAGTAGCCGACTTTGCGCAGGTCGTCTTCTTTGTCGGCCTCGAAGTACAGGGTGGTGACGTCGTAGAGCACCAGGCTCAGATCGCCTGTGGTGCAAGCCGTTTGGAAGCACGCGGCGGCTATCCGTTCACGGTAACCACCGGCAGAGGCGCGGCGCAGCGTCCGTTTACGTGTCGACAACGACGCCGAGGTGCGACC
>NZ_JAPJDO010000105.1 GCF_026242045.1 Mycobacterium pinniadriaticum | reverse complement strand
TGAAGGTTCGTGTTGATGGCGCGCGGTGTCAGGGGCATACGTTGTGCTCGATGATCGCGCCGGAGATGTTCGTGTTGTCCGAGATCGACGGGACGGCTTCGGCGGTGCGCGAGGTGGTACCTGCCGATCAGGAGGCGTTGGTGATCGAGGCCGCGCACTCATGTCCGGAGCAGGCGATTGTGCTTGAGGAGTCGGTCAAGGAGGCCGTGTCGTGACTGATGTAATGGGCGATGAGGATCGTAAGGATCCGTATCGGTATCACTTCGATCGCCATACTCGTGATTACCGGGAGCATTACGCCGAGATCACCGATGAGTTGCATGAGAAGTGTCCGGTGGCGTGGACCGATACCCATGGTGGGCATTGGGTGGCCTCGGGCAGTGAGGCGGTCTTCGAGCTGGCCCGGTGTCCGTATGTGTCCAACGATCACGACGTGAACAACGAGCGGCGCGGTTATCAGGGGATCACGATTCCGGCCAAGCCGATTCCGATCCGGGCGGGGATCCTGGAGATGGATCCCCCCGATCACAAGACGTATCGCAGTGTGCTCAATCCGTATTTGTCGCCGGCGGCGGTCAAGCGTTGGGAGCCGTTCATCGCCGAGGTGGTGCGGGCCAGCATTGATGAGAAGATCGCCTCCGGGCGAATGGATTTCGTTGACGATCTGGCCAATGTGACGCCGGCGGTGATCACGATGGCCATGTTGGGTCTGCCGCTCAAGGATTGGCCGATCTATTCCGAGCCGACCCATGCCCTGGTGTACACCCCGGAGGATTCCCCGGAGATGGCGCGGGTCCTCGAGCAGAACCAGCAGATGGCCATGGCGTTGTTCAACAGCATCGGTGTGGTGCGCGATCATCCGCGCCCGGGCATCATCGATGCGTTGGTGAAGTTGCGTATCGACGGTGAGCCGGCCCCGGATATGGAGATCCTGGGGATGTTGACGTTGTTGATCGGCGGTGGGTTCGACACCACGACGGCGTTGACCGCCCATTCGTTGGAGTGGCTCGGTGAGCATCCCGATCAGCGTCAGCGCCTCATCGATGAGCGGGGAACGTTGCTGGATTCGGCGACCGAGGAGTTTCTGCGGTTCTACACCCCCGCACCCGGCGACGGGCGCACGTTCGCCGAGGACTGTGAGGTCAACGGGGTGCACTTCAAGGAGGGCGAGCGGCTCTACATCTCGTGGTCGATGGCCAACCGCGACCCG
>NZ_JAPJDO010000104.1 GCF_026242045.1 Mycobacterium pinniadriaticum | reverse complement strand
GGGCCCTGCCCCCGTGTGTTGGACACGCTTAATCCCGCAAGATTGGCGGGGGAAGCGAGATGATCCACCACGATGGCAAGGAAAAATTATCCCGACGAGTTTAAACGGGACGCAGTCACGCTCTACCGAGACACTGCCGGTGCGACGATCACCCAGATCGCCGGTGAGCTCGGCATCAGCGGGGTGACTTTATCGGCGTGGTGCAAAGCCGCCGGGGTGCCGATCCGACACCGCAACCCCACCCCACCAGAAGAGCCGGGAGCGGGGGTCGAAACTCCTGACCAGGAGCTGGCCCGGCTACGCGCCGAGGTCGGACAGTTGCGTGCCGACAAGACCCGGCTGTCTACCGAGCGTGACATTCTGCGGTCGGCGGCCAAATATTTCGCCGGGGAGACGAACTGGTGAGCCGCTTCCAGTTCGTCGCCGACCACCTACACACCTTCGAGGTGAAGTGGCTGTGCGCGGTCGTCGAGGTCGCGCGTTCGTCGTTCTACGCCTGGCTGGCCGCAGCCGATGGCCGTGCCGCACGTCAGGCCGCTGACGAGGACCTGGCTGAGCGTATCCGTACCGTGCACAACGCGGACAACACCTATGGGGCACCACGGATCACCGCCGAACTCAACGACGGCGCACCGCCAGATGAGCGGGTCAACCGCAAGCGGGTAGCCCGGGTAATGCGCAGCGCCGGGATCGCCGGCTACCGGCGAAAACGCCGCGTCAAGACCACTGTGCCGGATCCGGCCAGCCAGAAAGTCCCCGACCTCCTCAAGCGGAACTTCACCGCCGAGCAGCCCAATACCCGCTATGTCGGCGACATCACCTACCTGCCCTTGGCGACCGGCTCGAATCTGTACCTGGCCACGGTGATCGACTGCTTCTCCGGCCGGGTCGCGGGCTGGGCGATCGCCGAGCACATGCGCACCGAACTCGTTGAGGATGCTCTTAAAGCCGCGGACGCACTACGCGGTTCACTGGCCGGTGCGGTGTTCCACACGGATCACGGAAGTCAGTACACCTCAAGGGATTTCGCGAAACTCTGCAACGATCTCGGCGTCACCCAGTCCATGGGTGGCGTGGGGTCGAGTGCCGACAACGCATTGGCCGAATCGTTCAACGCGACCCTCAAACGCGAAGTCCTCCAAGACCGCAGCCAGTGGCCCGACGCAGCGAGCTGCCGCCGAGAAGTGTTCCGCTGGCTGGTCCGCTACAACATCCGACGACGGCACTCCCG
>NZ_JAPJDO010000103.1 GCF_026242045.1 Mycobacterium pinniadriaticum | reverse complement strand
TGGGGTTCCCCCGAGATCGTGGAGGGTTCCTTATGCCGCTTGCGGCTTGGTCTTGGATTCCCTGATCTCGTAGTTGACGGGCGATAACCCGTCGGCGGAGCTGTGCCGGCGTTGGTGATTGTAGAACGTGTAGCACCAGTCGATAACCACCGCCTGAGCGTGAACTGTATCATGGAACCGGTTGCGGGACAGCACTTCCCATTCCAGCGAGGAGAAGAACGCCTCCGCGGCGGCATTATCGAAACACGACCCGACACGGCCCATCGATTGGCGAATCCCCAACGTCCGGCACAACGTCGTGAAGCTGTTGGCGGTATAGGTGCTACCGCGATCGGTGTGGAAAATGAGGCGCTCGGACTCCTGCTCGCGCCAGATCGCCTGACGGCCACCTCGGGCCGCCACGGCCATCGTGATGGCTGCACACGCCAGCTCGGCATCCGGGTGCAGGCCCATCGCCGCCCCCAGCAGCCGACGGCTGTAAAGGTCGATCACCGTCGCCAGATACAGCTTCTGACCACACTCGGTCGGGATCTCGGTCATGTCGCCCACCCATTTACAGTTCGGCTCGGCCGCGCTGAAGTCCCGTTTGACCAGGTCAGGGAACTTCGGCGCCGTCTTGTCCTGGCGGGTCAGCCCGCTGCGCCGCTTGATACGGCGCGCGACCAGTCCCTGGCGGCGCATCGAATCGGCTACCGTCTTCTCCGAGACCTCCCAGCCCAGATCACGCAGGTCAGCCACCAGTCGCGGGGACCCATGCAAGCCCCTGGCCTTGCCGAACGCCGCGGTGACCGCCTCGTCGAGTGCGACACGGCGCCGATCGGTGCCGGTGTGCACTCCATCAGCAGATTCGGCACGGCCGATCCACTTGTAGAACCACGACACACCGACACCCAACAGCAGACACGTGAATGTATGAGGCACACGGTATTTGGTCCTCTGGTCGGCGATGAAGCGTGCCACGCTCACTTCGTCGCCTCCTTCACCCACAGGACCACGGATCGCTTGAGAACATCGCGCTCCATCCGCAACTCGGCGTTCTCGCTGCGCAACCGCTTGAGCTCATCGAGGTCATCGCGAGTCAGCTCGCCGCGCCCCTCGCGGGCCTCCCGTGCACGTGTCACCCAGTTGCCCAGCGTGCCCTCGTGCACCCCGAGATCACGCGCAACCTGGGCAATTGGTTTACCCGTCTCTTCGACGATCCGGACAGCACCCTCACGGAACTCCCGGTCGTACTTCTTCCGTTTCTCTGGCATCTCGATCCCTATTGTTGATGCCTCCACGGTCTCGGGGGAAGTTCA
>NZ_JAPJDO010000102.1 GCF_026242045.1 Mycobacterium pinniadriaticum | reverse complement strand
TGGGCTTTGTTGCTGTAGGAGACGAGCAGGTTCTTGGTCTGCTGGTAGTGGTCGAGCATCATGAGGTGGTTCTCCCGCCCGATGCCGGACTGCTTGTAGCCGCCGAACGCCGCGTGGGCGGGATAGGCGTGATAGCAGTTGGTCCACACCCGGCCGGCTTTGATATCGCGCCCGGCCCGATAGGCGGTGTTGCCATCGCGGCTCCACACCCCCGCACCCAACCCGTACAACGTGTCGTTGGCGATGCGGATCGCGTCGTCATAGTCGGTGAACGACGTGACCGCGACGACGGGTCCGAAGATCTCCTCCTGGAAGACCCGCATCGCGTTGTTCCCGGTGAAGATCGTCGGCTGCACGTAATAGCCGCCGCCCAGGTCCCCACCGAGGTCGGCGCGCTCACCACCGGTCATGACTTTGGCGCCTTCACTCTTGCCGATCTCGATGTAAGACAGGATCTTCTCCAACTGATCGTTGGAGGCCTGCGCCCCGATCATCGTCGTGGTGTCCAGCGGATCACCCTGGCGCACCGCCTTGGTACGGATCGCGGCCATCGCCAAGAACTCGTCGTAGATATCGGACTGAATCAAACTGCGCGACGGGCAGGTACACACCTCACCCTGATTGAGGGCGAACATCGTGAACCCCTCCAACGCCTTGTCCTGATAGTCGTCATTGGCGGCCATCACATCGGAGAAAAAGATGTTCGGACTCTTACCACCCAACTCCAAGGTCACCGGGATCAGGTTCTGAGAGGCGTACTGCATGATCAACCGGCCGGTGGTCGTCTCCCCGGTGAACGCGATCTTGGCGATCCGATTGCTCGACGCCAACGGCTTACCCGCCTCCACCCCGAACCCGTTGACCACATTGAGCACACCAGCAGGCAACAGATCGGCGATCAACGACACGAGGTAAAGCACCGAGGCCGGGGTCTGCTCGGCCGGCTTGAGCACCACCGCATTACCCGCCGCCAACGCCGGCGCCAACTTCCACACCGCCATCAGGATCGGGAAATTCCACGGAATGATCTGCCCCACCACCCCCAACGGCTCGTGGAAGTGATACGCCACCGTGTCCTCGTCGATCTGCGACAGCGAACCTTCCTGCGCCCGGATCGCCGCCGCGAAATACCGGAAGTGATCCACCGCCAACGGAATATCGGCGGCCAGCGTCTCCCGGATCGGCTTGCCGTTGTCCCACGACTCGGCCAGGGCGATCGACTCCAGATTCGCCTCGATCCGATCGGCGATCTTGTTCAGGATCACCGCCCGCTCGGCAGGCGCCGTCTTACCCCACGCCGGCGCGGCCGCATGCGCGGCATCCAACGCCACATCGATATCGGCGCCGGTGGAACGCGCCACCTCACAGAACACCTCACCAGTCACCGGCGTCGGATTCTCGAAATACTCACCCCCCACCGGCG
>NZ_JAPJDO010000101.1 GCF_026242045.1 Mycobacterium pinniadriaticum | reverse complement strand
GAGGAATTGTCAATACCTGTGGATTGGGGTGTTTCAGGCGACCTCCGTTCCGGCTGATGTCGCCTCGGTGGTGGCCGATTCCGGCGGGGTGATGTCGGTGGGACGTTCGAGGAGCTTGCCTTTGTGGAACACCGCACCGGCACGGACCAGGGCCACGAGGTGCGGTGCGTTGACGGCCCGCCAGCGGGCTTGTGCGGCGTCGATCAGCTTGTAGGCCATGGCAATCCCCGCGGCACGCGATCCGGGGCCCTTGGTGACCTTGGTCCTCAAACGCACTGTGGCAAAAGTGCTTTCGATTGGGTTTGTTGTGCGCAGATGAATCCAATGCTCGGCCGGATATTTGTAGAACTCCAGGAGCACATCGGCGTCGTCGACGATCTTGGCGACCGCTTTGGGGTACTTGGCGCCGTAGTCGATTTCGAAGGCCTTGATGGCGACCTGAGCCTTGTCGATATCCTCGGCGTTGTAGATGTCCTTGATCGCTGCCAGCGCACCCGGATGCGCTGATTTCGGCAGCGCAGCAAGAACATTGGCCTGCTTGTGGAACCAACACCGCTGCTCACGGGTCGCCGGGAACACCTCCCGCACCGCCTTCCAGAACCCCAGGGCGCCGTCCCCGACGGCCAGCACCGGAGCGGTCATCCCGCGGCGGCGGCAATCCCGCAACAGGTCAGCCCACGACTCGGTCGATTCCCGATACCCGTCGGTGAGGGCGACGAGTTCTTTGCGGCCATCGGCACGCACCCCGAGCATCACCAGCAGGCACAGCTTTTCCTGCTCGAGGCGGACCTTGAGATGAATGCCGTCGACCCACAGGTACACGTAGTCGCTACCGGAGAGATCCCGGCCGGCGAACGCCGTGGCCTCATCCTGCCACTGGCTGGTCAGCCGGGTGATCGTCGTGGCCGAAAGCCCAGCATCGGAACCCAGGAACTGCTCCAAGGCCGGCCCGAAGTCACTGGTCGACAGGCCGTGCAAATACAGCAGCGGCAATACCTCGCTCATCTGCGGGGACTTGCGCACCCACGCCGGCAGGATCTTCGAGGAGAACCGCTGCCGCTCACCAGTATCGGGATCGAGGCGTTTGTCGTTGACCCGCGGCGCGGTGACCTCGACCGCACCGGCCGCGGTTAGCACATCGCGGGCCTGGTGATAACCGTTGCGCACCACCAGCCGGCGACCCTGGTCATCGACCTCGTGGGCGTGAGCGTCGATGTAAGCGGCCACCTCGGCGCGCAACGCCGCAGCCAACATCTGCCGTGCGCCGTCGCGGACGATCTCATCGAGCAGCGACCGCCCGCCGGCGCTGTCGTTGGCTGATTCCGGATCGTGAACTACCGTGAGCATGGGCGTACCTTCCCAACCAGCGCGCCAACGCCGGTCTTGATCGAATACCTGATTCCGTGATGATCATCCTCGGGAAGGTGCG
>NZ_JAPJDO010000100.1 GCF_026242045.1 Mycobacterium pinniadriaticum | reverse complement strand
CTAGACCGTATGGGGAGGCTGGGGCCTCGCCACATGTGATCGTGGGTTGCCGTCAGGAGTGGGTCCTGGCCGGTAGAGCCACAGATGTGGATGGAGGCCCCAGTGAAGGTTCAGCGTACGAGCATCGGGTTGGATGTGCACGCACGTTCGGTTGTCGCGTGTGGATTGGACGGAGACACCGGTGAGGTGTTCCGACGGCGGTTGTGTCCGGATCATCAGGAAGTCCTGGGCTGGGTGCGGGGGTTACCGGGGCCGGTGGCGGTGACCTATGAGGCCGGCCCGACCGGTTTCGGGTTGGCGCGGGCGTTGATCGCCGCGGGTATCGATTGCCGGGTGGCTGCACCGTCGAAGTTGCAGCGACCCGCTGGTGATCGGGTCAAGACCGATGCCCGTGATGCCGCGCATCTGGCCCGGCTGCTCCATCTGGGCCAGATTGTGGAGGTGAGGATCCCGAGTGTCGTCCAGGAAGCGGCCCGGGATCTGGTGCGGGCCCGCGAGGATTGCCGGGGTGATCTGATGACGGTGCGGCACCGGATCTCGAAACTGCTTCTGCGGCAGGGGATTGTCTACTACGGCGGGACCGCGTGGACAGGAAAACACGAACTGTGGCTGCGTAGCCAGCGGTTCGACGCCCTCGGCCTGCAGTTGGCGTATGACACCGCCTTCGAGGCGATGGTCGCCGCAGTGCACCGTCGTGACCGCCTCGACAAGGCGATCATCGCGATGGCCGCCGACTCGGAGTTCACCCCGGTGGTGCGGCGACTGGGGTGCCTGCGCGGGGTGTCGACCTTGACGGCGTTCGGGTTGGCCGTCGAGATCGGCGACTGGCACCGGTTGACGGGCCGCTCTATCGGTGCCTACCTGGGCTTGGTGCCGTGCGAATACTCCTCAGGGGACACCCGTGTGCAGGGCGGGGTCACCAAGACCGGTAACGGTCACGCCCGCCGGCTGCTGGTCGAAGCGGCCTGGCATCACCGCAGCCCGTATCGGCCCAGCCGGGATCTGCGTGCACGCTGGACGGCGGCCCCGGCAGCTGCTCAAGCTCGCGGGCATGCCGCCAATCATCGGTTGCACGATCGGTGGACTGGCTTCGATGCGCGCAAGAAACGTTCTGTGGTCGCCAACGCGGCCATCGCCCGGGAACTGGCCGGCTGGTGCTGGTCGCTGGCCATCCTCGACTGACTGGCAGTATCCCCACAACTGTTCCGGATAAGACCACTACGGTGTCGGCAAGCGTTTGGGAGTGACCCGCGCAAGTTCTATGAGCAAACATGCTGTCCCACAACATGTTCACGCTCGATCCTAGACACGCTGGACAACTCCGACTCGAACCCACGGTCCTGCGGTAACCAACCCGCGTATTTCAGACTGACCCGCGTCGGCATCGACACGCTCGACACTCATGCCGGGCTCATCCGGTACATCGAAGCGGCGGGCCTCTAGCGACGGCTACCGGCCCGCCGCTTCACCCTGCCCCTTGACAAAATGCACCCCATATCAG
>NZ_JAPJDO010000099.1 GCF_026242045.1 Mycobacterium pinniadriaticum | reverse complement strand
GCTCACTGGTGCACCATCGTTAGGTCGGTGATCTTGGATGGATTGCCGATGCACCCGAGGTGCCGTTGACCTACCGCCCTGCTCGCTCGACGCATTCGATGTCCAGCATGAGTTCTGCGGAGGTCGACGGTCACCCGAGGCACGCCGACCGTCGACAGGGCTAAGCGCCATCGAGCGCCGCTCAGTGAGCGAACCGGCAGTCGTGCCCCGGCACCGCATGAGGGTGCCTCCCCACTGGGACTAGCAGCGAGGAGGCTGTCATGAAGTCTGCCCGAAACACCCTGCCAATGGAACCCGTCAACGGGCTCACCTGTGGAATCGACTGGGCGCGTGACGATCACGCACTGTCGATCGTTGACGCCAAAGGCCGCGAGACCACCCGTAAGACGATTAGACATGACGCGGCCGGACTCCGCGATTTGATCATCACGCTGGATCGAGCCGGTGCCCGTGAAGTCGCCATCGAACGCCCGGACGGCCCGGTCGTGAACACCCTGCTCGAGGAGGGTATCACCGTCGTGGTCATCAGCCCGAACCAGGTCAAAAACCTGCGCGGACGCTACGGATCGGCCGGCAACAAAGACGACCGCTTCGACGCCTTCGTCCTGGCCGACACTTTGCGTACCGACCGTGCCCGACTGCATCCCTTGACCCCCGACGCCCCGGCCACGGTCAGCCTGCGCCACACGTGCCGCGCCCGCAAAAACCTCGTCGCCCACCGCGTCGCGGTCGCCAACCAACTCCGGGCCCATCTGATGATCGTCTTCCCCGGCGCGGTCGGCCTGTTCGCCGACATCGACTCCGCGATCAGCCTGGCCTTCCTGACCCGCTTCGACAGCCAAGACCGCGCCGACTGGCTCTCGGTCACCCGGATGGCCAACTGGCTGGCCAGCGTCGGCTACAGCGGCCGCACCCACCCCCACGAACTGCACCACCGCCTGACCGCCGCGCCCCGGGGCACCAGCAGCCCCAGCGACGCCACCATCACCGCCAGCTACGTGTCCATCCTGAGCACCCTGCTCACCCAGATCAAAGCCCTCGACGAGAGCATCGCCACCCAGCTTGCCGCCCACGCCGACGCGCAGATCTTCACCAGCCTGCCCCGCTCGGGCACCTTCCGTGCAGCGCGCCTGCTCGCCGAGATCGGCGACTGCCGCGGCCGATTCCCCACCCCCGAATCGCTGGCCTGCCTGGCCGGAGTAGCCCCCTCGACCCGCCAATCCGGAAAAATCACACACGTCGGATTCCGTTGGGCCGCAGACAAACAACTCCGAGACGCCGTCTGCGACTTCGCCGGAGACAGCCGACGCGCCAACCCCTGGGCCAACGACCTCTACAACCGAGCCCGAGCCCGCGGACACGACCACCCCCACGCCGTACGCATCCTCGCCCGCGCCTGGCTGCACATCATCTGGCGCTGCTGGCAGGACAACACCACCTACGACCCCACCAAACATCGCGCCCTCCAGAAGCTGATCAACCACGATCAACCCGGGGCGGCTTGACACAGGGCAACTCATGC
>NZ_JAPJDO010000098.1 GCF_026242045.1 Mycobacterium pinniadriaticum | reverse complement strand
TCTCTCTCGAAAATTGGGTGACCCAAGCTGGGTGAGCGGTTGCTCGCTGGTGCTAGGCGGCGTTGGTGCGGGGTTCGAGAGTGACTTTGTACCCCAAGGTTTCCAGTTGTTTGATGGCTTTGGCTTTGCTCTTGCCGGGGTGGTGCCGGGTGTAGTAGTCGGGGCCGGGGTCCTGGTAGAAGGTGCCGTTGACCAGCATGTTGTAGGCGTCGATCAGCATCTTGTGCGCGAGGGCTACCTGAGCGATCTGGCCGGCCGTGGAGGTGCGGCGGGCTTGATTCTTGTGGCGCTTCTTCGCCGGTGGGTGACTGCCGGCGATACGCCGGTAGCGAGCACTGTAATAGGTGGCTTTGCTGCGGGCCGCTGACAATGCTGCTATCCCGAGCGCGGCTTTGAGATGGCGATTGCCGGGCCGGATGGCCGCCGATTTGACCCGACCCGCTGATTGGTTGCAGCCGGGCACCACCCCGGCCCACGACGCCAGATGCGCCGCGCTGGGAAACACGCTCATGTCGGCGCCGGTCTCGGCGATGAACACGTTGGCGACGTTTTCTGACCAGCCCGGGATGCTGATCAACAGTTCCCGGACACTACGAAAGGGCGACATCGCCTCCTCGATGCGGTCGTCGAGGCGGGCGATATCGGCGTTATGGGCGTCGATGCGATCCAGGTACAACCGCACCATGAACGCGTGATGGTCGTTGAAATGGCCGCGCAGCGCTTCGGTGAGTATCGGGATCTTCTTGCGCAGACCCGCTTTGGCCAGATCAGCCAACGCTACCGGATCGCGGTGTCCGGCGATGAGCGCTTCGAGCATGGCCCGCCCGGAAACCCCGACGATGTCAGAAGCCACCGCCGACAGTTTGATGCCGGTGTCTTCGAGCATCTTCTCGAGTCGTTGGATCTCCTTGGTGCGCTCGCGGGTGATCACCGTGCGCGCTCTGGTCAGATCGCGTAGCTCCCGAATCGGCTGCGGCGGCACGAACGACGGCCGCAACAGTCCATGGGCACCCAGATCGGCCAGCCACATGGCATCGGAGACATCAGTTTTACGACCGGGCACATTGCGTGCTGCCTGGGCGTTGGCCAGCATCACGTTCAGGCCGTCTTCGAGCAAGTAATAGAACGGCTTCCAATAATCGGAGGTGGATTCGATCACCACACAGCTGACCTGCTCGGCAACCAGATGTTCCCGCAACGCCAAGATCTCACCGGTCGTGGACCCCCACGTCGTGACGGTTGTCGAGGTACCGCGTCGGCCCTGTCCTTGAATGCGTACGCAGGCTTTGACGTCTTTCTTGGACACGTCAAGGCCCGCGCACCGCGAATGAACCACTTCCATGATGAATCACCTCTTCACCCAGACACGTTGTTAATCAGCGTGTTTCGGGGAGAGCGGAAACTAACAAGGAGTCTCTCTCGCGTGCTCACAGGCAACAATCCACCACCCCCGGCAAACAAGGGAGGGTGCTCTCCAGCTCCAAGCTGCTCGGCGTACTCACAGCAACACAGACGCAACGGGGTCAACCGAAACACCCCTTCATGGTTGACCCCGCCCGTCTGCGACGCAAGCACCTCACCAGGCCGAACACCACGGCCAAATTTTCATCCTCCACCACCGGGCGCAGCCCCCCAGACAGCTG
>NZ_JAPJDO010000097.1 GCF_026242045.1 Mycobacterium pinniadriaticum | reverse complement strand
CGCTCGACACTCATGCCGGGCTCATCCGGTACATCGAAGCGGCGGGCCTCTAGCGACGGCTACCGGCCCGCCGCTTCACCCTGCCCCTTGACAAAATGCACCCCATATCAGTACTGCAGCCGTAGATCGGGGCTGATGGGTTTCGGCGTGTCTGCGCTGCTCAGAGCGGTGACCGCGGCATCGTTCAGAGTTTGTGAAGACAACCGAAAATGCCGCGGTCGCCGCGGTTCATAGCGTAGACCCTGACCGATGGCAGACCGAGTTCTCCGCGGTGTTGGATCGCATCGCGCCGCGTTTCGCCCGCTACGAACCGTTGCGCCACGCCGGTGCGTTGATGGCGGGGATGGTCTCGGGTCTGGATCGCAAGAATTGCTGGACGATCGCTGAGCACCGCGGTGCGGCCACGCCCGACGGGATGCAGCACCTGTTGGCGCGGGCCAGTTGGGACGCCGATGCGGTGCGTGATGATCTGCGTGACTACGTCGTCGACGCGTTCGGGGATCCCGGGGCGATCCTGGTCGTCGACGAAACCGGCGACGTGAAGAAAGGCACCCAGTCCGTCGGTGTGCAGCGCCAGTACAGCGGTACCGCCGGACGCATCGAGAACTCCCAAGTGGCGGTGTATCTGACGTATGCCGCTCCGCGTGGGCACGCCCTGATCGACCGGGCCCTGTATCTGCCGCGGTCCTGGACCGAGCACCCCGACCGCTGCGCCGGTGCAGGAATCCCTCACGAGCACAGGGGCTTTGCGACCAAACCCACCCTGGCACGTACGCTGATCGACCGCGCCGTGGCGGCGGAGGTTCCCGCCGGGTGGGTGGCCGGCGATGAGGTCTACGGCGCCGACCCGCACCTGCGCTCAGCAGTGCGCGACCACGGCCTGGGCTATGTGCTGGCGATCGCGGCCAACCGCCGGGTGCCTACCCATGCCGGGCCGATCCGGGTGGACAAGCTGCCGGCGTTGATCCCCGCCCCTGCCTGGCAGCGCCATTCCGCCGGCCCCGGGGCGCACGGGCCACGTATGTACTCCTGGGCCTGGTTTCGGCTGCTGCCCGAAGACGACGAAGACCACGGTGTGCACCATTTGCTGATCAGACGCAACGACACCACCGGCGAGCACGCCTACCTGCGCTGCTACTCACCGCGACCCGTCCCGCTGCGCACCCTGGTCGCCGTGGCCGGCCAGCGCTGGCGCATCGAGGAATCCTTCCAAGCCGCCAAAGGCCTCACCGGACTCGACCAGCATCAGGTCCGGCGCTGGACCTCCTGGTACCGCTGGACCACCCTGGCCATGCTCGCCCACGCCTTCCTGGCCGTGGCCTGCGCCATCGAACGCGCCACCGCGCCACCCCAGCAGGGCTGATCGCGTTGACCGTCAACGAGTTTCGCCGACTCTTCGACGCTCTGCTCCTCGCCACCAACCAGACCATCACCAGCCTGCTGGCCTGGTCACGATGGCGAAGACGACACCAATACCGAGCCCGGATTTCGCACTACCGACGACGCCCAAATCAATGATCCCGATCTACGGCTGCAGTACTAGAGATCGAGCGTAATCGTCTGCGCTGCAGAATAATTGCTCATAGGGCGTTCGCGGGTCACTCCCAGGCGCTGCCACCAACTCGGATTCATTCGGACAGTTATGGGGGT
>NZ_JAPJDO010000096.1 GCF_026242045.1 Mycobacterium pinniadriaticum | reverse complement strand
GGTCCGACATTTAGATTTTGTGTGAGTCCACGGGCAGGTCCGAGGGTCCGACTGGGACACGTGGTGATTCCTGGAATCTGAGCGGCCTCCCGTGGACTTCGGTGTCTGGTCGTGCGGTGTTCTTGTTCGGGAACTTGGAGCCAGCCGGTGGGTGTGGACTCCTGCTTAGAGAATGTCTGGGCCGTGGCCGCGGCGGTCAGTCACCTGGTGGTCTGAAAGAGCCAGTGGCAGGAGGGTTTTGCGGTGGCATTGACGTTGGGGATCGACGTCGCGGTTCGGGCTGCGCATCAGGCGACGCTGTCCCGTGACGGAAAGACGGTGTGGCGGGGCCGTAAGTTCATGACCCGCCCAGACGAGCTGGAGCGGGTGTGGGCCGATGTGGGTGCCGAGGATCCGGCTGAGTTGACGGTGGTTCTAGAGCCCACCAGAAATGCCTGGATCGTGATTGCCGAGTGGTTTCGCCGGCGGGGTGCGAAGGTGGTGATGGTGCCGACAACGCAGTCGGCTGACTTGCGTAAGTACTACTCCAAGCACGCCAAGAACGACCGGATTGACTCCGAGCTTTTGGCTCGGCTGCCGCTGCTGCATCCTGATGGGCTGCGTGAGTATTCCGGGCAGGGGCCGGCTGATCCGTTGCGGCGGCTGGTCAAGCAGCGCTCCACTATGGTCAAGCGCCGCACCGCGGTCTATGCCCGCCTCGACGCGCTGATCGAGCTGCTGGGACCGGCCTGGTATGCGGTACTGGGCTCGAATTACGGTAACGCCGCGCTGGAATTCCTGGCCCGTTACGCAGACCCGCATGCGGTGATCCGGTTCGGCCAGGCCAGGCTGGCCAGGTTCCTTGCCGCCCGCTCGCGTGGCAATTGGCGTGAGGACCATGCCGCGGGCCTGATCGCCGCGGCCAGAGAAACCCTGGCCCTCTGGAATGTCGAGGGCACCGATGGGATGGACTTTGCCGAACTGTCCGCCGATGTTGCCCACGAGGCCGAACAAGCGCTGTTTTTGACTCGTCAGATCAAAGAGATCGATGAGCGGATCGCCAACCTCTACGCAGACGCTGATCCGCAGGGGATCGTTGCGTCCGCGCCAGGCGTCGGCCCCACCATCAGTGCGGTCATCGCCGGCCGGCTCGGTGATCCGCACCGTTTCGCCTCGCTCGCGGCGATCCGCGCCTACACCGGCCTGGTCCCGAAAGTCAGCCAATCAGGGGTGGTCAAGACTGAATCGTCGATCACCAAGGCCGGCGACCCGCTGCTGCGCGAAATGCTTTATGCTGCAGCCGATCACGCGCGTAAAGTCGATCCCCAATTTGGCGCGAAGTACCAGCGTCTGATGGCCGGGGACCGTCACCACGATTCGGCGATCTGCCACCTGGCCACCATGCTGGTCACCCGAATCGCCACCTGCATGCGCGCCGGACAGCCCTACCAACTACGCGACGTCGATGGCACTGCGATCACCGAATCCGAAGGCCGCGCCATCGTCAAAGAGCGCTACCAACTCGATCCCCGCCACCGTGACCACGTCAACCACAAACTCATGCGTAAGCGCCAAAACAAGGCGGGCCAGGAGTCACAGGAGTCGCCAAGCGCTCCAACATCCCAGCCCGCTATACCCAAGCCTACGACGAGCCCACAAGTAGCTTGACTTCAGTTAGGAACTCA
>NZ_JAPJDO010000095.1 GCF_026242045.1 Mycobacterium pinniadriaticum | reverse complement strand
CTAGAGATCGAGCGTAATCGTCTGCGCTGCAGAATAATTGCTCATAGGGCGTTCGCGGGTCACTCCCAGGCGCTGCCACCAACTCGGATTCATTCGGACAGTTATGGGGGTGTGCTCAGGTATCGAGCACGGCCAGCGACCAGCACCAGCCGGCCAGCTCCCGGGCGATTGCGGTGTTGGCCACCACGGGACGTTTCTTGCGGGCGTCGAAGGCTTCCCAGCGGTGGTGCAGGCGCCGGTTGGCCTGCTGGCCTCGGGCTCGTGCGGCCGGGCTGGCAGCGTCCCAGCGGCGCCGCAGATCCACTCCAGGCCGATAGGGCTGGCGGTGATGCCAGGCCGCCTCGATCAGCAACCGGCGGGCATGGCCGTTGCCGGTCTTGGTGATCGATCCCTGCGAACGGGAATCCCCTGAGGAGTACTCGGTGGGCACCAAGCCGAGGTAGGCCCCGATCGAGCGGCCGGTCAGTCGGTGCCAGTCACCGATCTCGACCGCCAGCCCGAACGCGGTCAACGTCGACACCCCACGCAGACAGCCCAGGCGGGTCACCACCGGGGTAAACGGACTGTCTGCGGCCATCCCTGCGATCGCCTCATCGAGGCGGTCGCGGCGATCAACGGTGGCCAGCATGGTGTCCAATGCGGTGTCGTAGGCCAGCTGCAACGCAACTGTATCAAAGCGCTGCCCGGCCAGCCACGCCTGGTGTTTGCCGGTCCACGTTCGCCCACCGCAATAGATGATTCCTTGCCGCAGAAGCAGTTTCGATACCCGGTGGCGGGCACTCATCAAATCCCCGCGGCAGTCCTCACGGGCTCGTACCAGATCCCGGGCCGCTTCCTGCTCGGCGCTGGGAATCACGACCTCAACGATCTGACCCAGATGCAGCAACCGAGCCAGATGCGCGGCATCACGGGCATCAGTCTTGACCCGATCCCCCGAAGGGCGCTGCAGCTTCGACGGCGCTGCCACCAGACACATCATCCCCGCAGCGATCAGGAACCGGGCCAACCCAAACCCTGTCGGGCCGGCCTCATAGGTCACTGCGACTCGGCCCGGCAGCGACCGCAACCACTCCAGGACCTCCCGATAATCCGGGGTCAACCGCCGTTCGAACACCTCCCCGGTGTCCCCATCCAATGCGCACGCCACGATTGATCGTGCGTGCACATCCAACCCAACACTCGTACCATGACGTTTCACTGGGGCCTCCTACATCTGTGGCTCTACCGGCCAGGACCAGATTCCTGTCGGCAACCCACGTTCACATGCAGTGAGGCCCCAGCCTCCTCATACCAACTTGTTCAATAACGGTCAGGGGAACGGGGTCTGCAGCCCCGATCTCCGAGGTGCCGGTTCGGGATCGCTCGCTCTCATACCTGCCGCCCCGCGGGGTTGGCTCTTAGACGGCTTGCGTCCCGGATCGGCACCGTTGGCCGGGAGTGGCTAAAGAGAGCCTGCAATGCCGAAAGTTGGTGTGCCCTCCCCGCATTCACACCGTTGTCGAACGCAAGGAGGAACACCCGCCCGTGGTGCCATCATCATCACCAACCGATTGTGTCGTCATCGCTGTCGACCCGCACAAGGCATCCTGGACTGCCGCCGCGGTTGGCACCGCCCTTCAACCCCTTGGGGTACTTCGGGTGGAAGTCAGCGCTGACGGTTATCGCCGGCTGCGCCGGTTCGCCCAACAGTGGACTGACCCGGTGTGGGCTATCGAAG
>NZ_JAPJDO010000094.1 GCF_026242045.1 Mycobacterium pinniadriaticum | reverse complement strand
GCTAGGAGCCTGCTGAATTAGGGGTGTTTGGGGCGGGGTGCCTCAGAGCGCTCTGTGGCGCGTGTGTTCAGTCAGACCCGGAGGTCGACAATTCGAGGGTCACCCCGCCGTATCGATCGTGACATCGGTGGCGGGTGGGGGCAAGCGTGTGGCTGGTGGCGCCTTATGCGATGGCCCAGGCAGTGCCGGTGTGGGTCAATCCCAGGGTGAGCAGGCGACGCAGATTCAACGCGGCGCTGCGGTGGTGCAGCCAGTGATCGTTTTTGGCCACGCCGCGGTAGCGGACTTTGCGGTTGCCTCGAGTCAGCCAGGCGATCGTCCGTTCCACCATCGGTCGATGTTGTCGATACTCCTTGATCCACGTCGCTTTTCGGGACTCAGCTCGTGCTGATCGTTGCAGTGCGTGGTGCGGTGAGATCTTCGCGGTCTTGCCGTCGACAGCCCTCGTGCATTGAGCACGCAGGCGGCACGGCGCGCAGGCCGTCCCGAACACGGCGTTGCCGGCCGCGGTGATCGTGCGGGTGAGCCCAGCCGGGCACGTGACAGTGCCCTCGGTGAGGTCGACGGCGAAGTCATCGAGGGTGAATCCACCCGGTAGTGCCGGGCGTAGCGGGATCGGTTTGATCACCGCGACATGCTTGAGCTCGGCCAGCGCTGCCCGGGTATCACCGGTGCCGTAGGCCGAATCGCCGAGCACCCGCACCGGGGCGGGCTCGCCGTCGAGTAGTGCCAGCCCGACGACACCCTCGTGATTGTCCGAACCGGTGGCCTTGGTCAATGCGCAGCTGGTGATGATCCCGGTATCGGGTTCGACCGCGATGTGGGCTTTGAAGCCGTCCTGGCGGCGGTGCACGGTCTTGTGGGCATGGCGGGTTTCGGGATCGACGGTCGAGATGACCCGGTCGGGGGCCACCTTCTGAGCAATCTGCCACTGCCCGTCGGTGCCATCAGAACCCTCGACGGGTTCGACGTCCTGGCCGGCGATCAACGCCAACAACGCCACCGCCTCGGCAGCCCGGGGTCCCAGATCCTGCTCGGGCAGATGACCGAGCAGCCGGTGCGCGTCACCGACCAGCCCATCAACGAGCTGGTCACGGGCGGACTTGTCGTTCCAGGCGATCGCGGGTTTGCCCGGATCGTCGTAATCATGGGCACTGCACTGAGCCTCAATGACCTGCCCAGCGCCGGGAACCTCACGGGCCACCCGCCGGATCGCGGCGATCAACTGCGTCACCGTGTCCTGGGTGGCCACCGCGTCATCGAGCACGGTGGAATCCAACGCCCGACGCGTCTTCTTCGCCAGAACGCCGGTCTCAGCCACGACGGCCTTGACCGCCTCGAAGATCCGGTCCGGGCGCTGCGAATCGGCCAACCGGCGCCGCCAATACGTCAACGTCGTGGAGTGAAACGCGCCCGCAGTAATCGGCAGCCCGCAGGCCGCTTTCCACCGCAGATCGAAGGTCACCGCCTCCACGGTCTCGTTATCGGACAGCCCATGCAGCGCCTGCAAGGTGATCACCGAGGCCATCACCTCAGCCGGCACACTGGGCCGACCCCGCCGCGACGGGAACAGATCAGCGAACATCTCCTCAGGAAACAATCGCGACCGATGCGCCGCCAAGAACGCAAACATGCTGTCGGACTTCAACAAATGCCCGGCAACCGACTCCGCATCCAACAACTCACGCTGATCATCAGAACGACCCTGCACCCACCAATTGTCCCCAACACCCCACCACAACCAACCCCGCCACGCGGGAATAATTCAGCAGGCTCCTAG
>NZ_JAPJDO010000093.1 GCF_026242045.1 Mycobacterium pinniadriaticum | reverse complement strand
GCTAGGAGGCCGCTGAACAAGGCGGTTCTGGGGCTGAGCTGTGGCACGGGTCGGGGCGTGGATTGGTGGGCGGTCGGCCGGCGAGCGCGGATCGTGGCGGTGGGGGCCTGTTTGGACCTGTGGCAGGGCGCCCGGGTGGCCCGTACCGGCCGTCGGCGGAGTCCGGTGGGCCCCATTTTCAGGCCGGTTGGGGTGCCAGAACCCATTCCCCTGCGGTGCGGGTGAGGCCACGGCCGAGAAGATTGCGGAGGTTGAGCCCGGCGGTGCGACGGGTCAACCATGCGTGGTTCTTGGTGGTGCCGCGGTAGCGCAGTTTGAGGCGGCGTCCGCCGCGGCTGGCGATCTGGGACACGACGCGTTCCACGTTGGGCCGGTTCTTGCGGTACTTCTGCGGCAGGTCGGGGTCGGCAGCCCAGTCGCGGCGGGCAGCGCGTAGCAGGTCGTCCCGCTGGTGCAGGCTGATGGTGCGGCCGGATTTGGAGGTGGTGCAGCGTGCCACAAGCGGGCAGGCGTGGCACAGCGCGCCGAAGATCACGTTGCGCGCCTTGGTGATGGGGCGGGTGTGCCCGGCCGGGCAACTCACTGTGGCGCCCTGCTCGTCGACGGTGAAGTCGTCCACGGTGAATCCGGCCGTGACCGCGGCGGGGATCGGCCTGGGTTTGATCACCGCGTCATGTCCGGCGTCGTGGATCGCGCCGCGCAGATCCCCTGTGCCGTAAGCGGAATCGCCGTACCACTGTCGTGTGTAGGGTCCGGCAGCGTGATCGTTGGCCAGGAACTGCTCGGCGACCGCCGCATCGGAGTTGCGCGGCCCCGCGGCCATGGTCAGCGCCTCATCGGTGATGATCCCGGTTTCAGGCTCAGCTACCACGTGCGCCCGATATCCGTCCCGGCGGGCCTCTGGTGACTTACGGGTGTGGCGGGCTTGGGGATCGACTTGGGAGATCACCCGGTCGGGGGCGACCTTACGGGCGATGCGCCACCGCCCGTCGGTACCGTCAGAACCTTCCGCCGGTTCGACATCTTGTCCGGCGACCAACGCCAACATCGCCAACGCCGCAGCCACCGACTCCTGGGCAGCCACGTCCTCATCGATCCCGGCGAGCGCTTCCAGCAACGCGTTCGCGTCGTTGACCAGCGCGGACACCAACGCATCCTTGGCCCCGGGTTCGTCCCAGTCGATCACCGGCTTACCGGGGCGCCCGTAGTCATGCCCGGTGCACACCGCCGCGATCGCCTCGGCGGCGCCGGGCACGATCCGCCCGACGCGGCGGATCGCCGAGATCAGCTGGGTGATGGTGTCCTGGGTGGCGACCGCATCAGCCAGGATCGTGGAATCCACCGCACGTTTACCACGGCCACGCAGCAGCCCGGTCTCGGCGACGACCTGGCGCACCGCCTCGTTGATCCGCTGCGGCCGGTCTGATTTGGCCAGCCGCTTACGCCAGTACACCAGAGTGGACGGGTCGAACCCCTTGTCGTCCAACGCCATCCCGGTCGCGACTTTCCACCGCAGATCGCACCGAACCGCCTCAGCGGTCTCCCGATCAGACAGATCATGCAAAGCCTGCAACACCAGGATCGAGGCCATCACCGACGCCGGGATCGACGGCCGTCCCTTCCCCGAAGGGAACAAGTCCTCGAACTCGTTGTCGCTGAAAAGATCCTGACGATGATCAGCCAGGAACGCGAACATACTGCCCGGCGCCACCAGATGACCGACCAGAGCCCGGGCGTCCAACAGTTCCCGATCCGGCCGCTCCATGCCTTGCATGAATCCATTTTCCCAGCTCAAGCCGCTACACCGAGGAGACACGCCGATTATTCAGCGGCCTCCTAG
>NZ_JAPJDO010000092.1 GCF_026242045.1 Mycobacterium pinniadriaticum | reverse complement strand
TCCCGTTTAAACTCGTCGGGATAATTTTTCCTTGCCATCGTGGTGGATCATCTCGCTTCCCCCGCCAATCTTGCGGGATTAAGCGTGTCCAACACACGGGGGCAGGGCCCGTATTTGCCGTCGCCATCTTCGGTTAGCCGTCCGCGCTGACCGTTGACCATCTTGTCGATAATCTCTTTTTGACTGTCGGCCGGGGACAGATTCCTTTCTGCCACCTTCCTCGTTGTCTTGGCGAACTCGGGCTTGGCGACAAGGGCGGGTTCCGCTCGCAGGGCGGCTTTGGTCACCTCCTCGATGAACGATTCGAAAGCTCCCCATGATGCCAGAAGAGAGAGGACGTACAGCGTCCGATGTTCCTGAACGATGACGTTCTTGCACGCGTCATAGGTCTTACCGGCGATGATGCCCAACACGCCGTTGATGTGCGTCCAATCTGCCTCGTCGACCGAGTCGACGACGTATCTGAAGGCGTGCGGTACCGCCGCCGCAAGCTCCAACGTGTCGTTGAAGATCAGCAACCAACCGTCAAACGCCTTCCATACCTCGGTCTCTAGTGCCTCTATTTCAAGCATGGGACCACTATCTCACGCATTGCAACCGATATTTCTGGCCGCTATTGATAAACCAAACGCGTTCAACCGCATTAAAGGAAATGAGCAAGTATCAATGCTCCAACGACACCGGTTTAGACCTAGTGATCGTTGAAGTTGGCGTTGTAAAGGCTGCTGGGACAATCGAAGCCGACGTACCCATCGAAATCCCGAACCTAACTCTGGTTGATACGGCGAAGAAGAAAGTGGTAAACAAGGGGGTCCCCTACTCGCCCGCCGGAGCCATGGTCTGAAGCTCGCGCATCAGGAATTAGGCCGGGAACTGAACAATGGTGCCGTTGGGGAATGTGCCCGGCCGGTTCTGGTTCGGACTAGATATCTGGCCGGCAGCTTGCATCGGCTTGAGTGTCTTCGTCTTCACGTGAGTTTCGAGGTACGGCGTCGCGACGACCACGTGCGCGAGCACCGTTTCGATGGTGACGGCTTGACCACGGAAGTACTCCAACAGGTGTCTACGCAGCGGCCCTGTGTCAACAACGTCAGCAAAGATCACCTCCTGGTTGGCAAATCGATCCCGGAAGGTGAAGTCGCCGCTCGGGGCGACCTTCCACATCGCTTCCTTCATCCGGCTCATGCCGATCGGTTCTCGAGTGCAGTAGAAGAGGTCGTACACACGTTTGCCGCGGTCGTCGTACATCGTGAAGCTCTGGATGTACGGAAAGTTGCACTCATCGTGAAGTCGCTGCTTGTAGAGATCGTGGACGAAATTGGCGCTCTCACCGGGGGCGAGCATGGCGACGCCCTTGAACTCGTCTGTCCCGAATAGGTCTTGAAGCGCCTTGTCGATCTGACCACTACCAGACCAGCGCACGCTCGCCTCGTTGGCGAAGTAGACCAACATCTCCGCTTTCGGAAAGTCCGTCAGACGCTTCAAGATCGCCATCGGCGTGGCCTTGACTCCGACCGGATCGACGAAAGCGAAGATCGGAGCAAGCTTGGCCTCCCTCTTGTCGATGTCATCGAGGATTTCGGTAGTCAGATCGATAAAAGTCGAGTTGTTGATGTCGATCTTGACGTTCGCTGGCCATGGTTGATGTGCAGCCTGGAACGCCGCGACCTGTTCTCGGAGATGGTTGGCACAGCCCTCGTCTTGTTCGTTAAACAGGAAGACGAACTCGGTGCCGCTCATCGTCGCGAACGCCGAGTGTTCAATCAGAGTCTCGAGTGCGATGATCGGCGACGGGCCTTGCCCCGGTGTAGTGGACACGGGATTTGTGGTTACGCCGCTTGTGGCAGCGTAGCGAATGTGTGGTTGTTTTCGTAGGTGGCGGGGCTGGAATAGGCGCAGCG
>NZ_JAPJDO010000091.1 GCF_026242045.1 Mycobacterium pinniadriaticum | reverse complement strand
GAAATCCGCCGCCTACGAAAAGCAAAACCTGACTGAAGACCCACCTTCAACAGCAGAAACCGCACCAAGATTAGCCGGATAACCGCAGTCCAAGGGCATCGTGGAGAACCTGTGCGGGTATGCCCAACGCGATCTGGCGGTGCCGCTGCTGACCGAGGCGGCTGTGGCCGGTACCGCGGTCGATCTGCGAGCGGCCAATACTGCGGCCGCGGCATGGTGCACGGAAGTCAACGCCGTGGTGCACTCCGAAATCGCGGCGGTCCCCGATGAGCGTTTGATCACCGAACGTGGACTGCTGCAACCACTGCCGTCGTTGCGCTTGCAGATCGGGGCAGCCTCAGTGTTGCGCAAGGTCGACCGACTGTCCTGTGTCCGCTACGGCTCGGCCCGCTACTCGGTGCCCACCCGGCTGATCGGCGCCACGGTAGCCGTCGTGCTCGATCACGGCGCAGTCTGCCTGGTGGAGCCCTCGACGGGGATGATCGTGGCCGAACACGAACTCACCGCACCGGGCAGTGCCTCGATCCTGGATGCCCACTACGACGGCCCCCGGCCGGCGCCGAGTCGAGGACCACGACCCAAGACCAGCGTGGAGAAGCAGTTCTGCGACCTCGGTGAGGACGCTGCAGCGTTCCTGGTCGGGGCTGCCGCGATCGGCAACACCCGCCTGGGATCAGAGTTGGAGATCCTGCTCGCTCTGGGAGCCGCCCACGGTGAGCAGGCGTTGGTCGCCGCCCTGCATCGGGCAGTGGCATTTCGCCGGTTCCGGGCCGCTGACGTGCGGTCCATCCTGGCCGCCGGAACCGGAACACCACAACCACGCGTGGCCGGCGACGCGCTGGTCCTGGACCTTCCAGTCGCCCCGATGCGTTCCCTGGACGCCTACAAGATCGGCACCGTCACCGGTGACGAGGTGATCTCGTGACCAAAGTATCACCGGTGACCGCCACCAAACCTGTTGCACCACCGTCAATCCCGTCGCTGACCGCTGACTTGGACGCCGGACTGCGCCGACTCAAACTCGCGGCGATCCGACGCACCGCGCCCGAGGTCCTGCTGACTGCCAAGACGCAGCGCTGGACCCCGGAGGAAGTGCTGCGCACCCTGGTCGAGACCGAACTGGCCGCACGCGACGCCTCCAACGTCGTCAACCGGCTCAAAGCCGCGGCATTTCCCGTGCCCAAGACACTCGACTCGTTCGACGTGGCCGCATCCTCGATCCAGCCGAAGGTGTTCGACTACCTGTCAAGTCTGGAATGGATACGCGCACAACAGAATCTGGCGATCATCGGCCCGGCCGGCACCGGCAAAAGTCACACCCTCATCGCACTGGGGACCGCGGCGATCCACGCCGGACACAAGGTCCGTTACTTCACCGCCGCCGACCTCGTCGAAACCCTCTACCGCGGCCTGGCCGACAACACCGTCGGCAAGATCATCGAGTCCCTACTACGGGTCGACCTGATCATTCTCGACGAACTGGGCTTCGCCCCGCTCGATGACACCGGCACCCAGCTATTGTTCCGGCTCGTCGCTGGGGCCTACGAGCGCCGCTCCCTGGCCATCGGCTCACACTGGCCCTTCGAACAATGGGGCCGGTTCCTGCCCGAACAGACCACCGCCGTCAGCATCCTCGACCGCCTCCTGCACCACGCCACTGTCGTCATCACCGACGGCGACTCCTACCGCATGAAAGACGCCCACCACCGAAAGGAGAGCCCTCAACCAACCTAGAAATCACCGCACGGGGTGGGGACTTTTACCTGGCCACCAGCGGGGACTTCCACTTGGCCATTGACATCAGTACGTGGCGATCGATCCGGCCGCCGCCTACGCCTCCGCGGTCCGCACGCCGGGGCTGTTGCCCAACGCCACCCTGGTGGTCGACCATTTCCACCTGGTGAAATTGGCCAACGACGCACTGACCAAGGTCCGCCGCCGCATCACCTGGGACCTGCGGGAGCGCCGCGGCCGCAAGATCGACCCGGAGTGGGCGAACCGGCGCCGCCTGCTACGTGGTCGGGAACGATTGTCGGGGAAGAGCTTTGCGAAGATGTGGAACCAGATCCAGGCCGAGGACCCCAGCGCACAGATGGGCCTTGCCCCGGTGTAGTGGACACGGGATTTGTGGTTACGCCGCTTGTGGCAGCGTAGCGAATGTGTGGTTGTTTTCGTAGGTGGCGGGGCTGGAATAGGCGCAGCGGG
>NZ_JAPJDO010000090.1 GCF_026242045.1 Mycobacterium pinniadriaticum | reverse complement strand
TCCCGTTTAAACTCGTCGGGATAATTTTTCCTTGCCATCGTGGTGGATCATCTCGCTTCCCCCGCCAATCTTGCGGGATTAAGCGTGTCCAACACACGGGGGCAGGGCCCCGGCAAGCAAGCCGAGGTGCCGGCATAGATGAATCCCAACATTCGAATTCTGGGCGTATGGAGCGCGGCAGCGTTCTTCCTGCTGTGGCTGATCGGCTTTGTCTTCTTCGCTCATTGGATACCACCGATCCCTCCCTCGGCCCCGGCGAGCGAAATCGCCGCCATGTTCCAGGCCCGGTCGGTACCCATCCGCATCGCGATGGTCTTCATGAGTGTGGGGACCGTGTTCTACCTGCCGTGGACGATGGTCCTTTCGGACCTCATCAAGGAGATCGAGGGGAAGTCCTTCTTCCTGGCCGGCACGCAACTCGCAGCCGGCGTGCTCTCCGCGATCACATTCTTCCTACCTGCGTTCCTCTGGGCCACGGCCGCTTTCCGTCCCCTACGGAATCCCGAGATCACGCAGGCGCTCGTCGACCTCGGTTGGCTGTTCTTCATCACCCCGATCGCACCATTCATCCTTCAATACGCGATTCTGGCCGCCGCGATCTTCGGCGATAAACGGCCCCAACCGGCATTCCCGAGATGGGCTGCCTACCTTCAGATTTGGATAATCATCTCGTTCCTACCGGCCCTTCTCGCATTCTTCATGAAGACGGGGCCATTCGCCTGGAACGGCATTCTGGTGTGGTGGATCCCGTTCGCCACCTTCACCGGGTGGTTCGTGACGATGATTGCGCTGACCCGCCGAGCGGTGTTGCGGGGTGCCACGGTTTCGAATCAACCGACCGGTGCAGATCACGCGTAGCGCGAGCAATGTTCGCGGCGCCAAGAACTACCGCACAACTGGGCACCGGTACCGTGGCGCAACGGATTAGCCGTGTCATGAGTATCGCCTCGTGACAGCCGATATCGTCATACGGTCTTCGCGACGTCGGCGCGAACGGTCTGCATCTGGGCCTCGAGCAACGCGAGGCGACGCTCGAGGCCGTAATCTCGGTCAGGCTGCGATGTTTCGGTCTGCTGGCGGGCGACGGCCTTCAGCATCATCACCAGCATCACGATCAGCCAGACCCCGTAGGCGATGATCACCGTCCACCAGGACAGAAGTCCGTTCCAGGCCAGCGGACCGCTCTTGACGAAGAAAATGGCGTTGCCCACGCAGAACGTGAGGGTCACCCACATGTTGAAGTAACCAACCCAGCGGGGGAAGACCGGGGATTCGGATTTGTCGGCCAGAACCGCCGCCGCGATGACGACGAACTGCAACGCGCCCGTGGAAACCACCCCGACGAACAGCAGCCAGGTCACGTCGCTCATCGCCAGGACTATGTCGAGTCAGCACCACGCCCGACGCGCACGACCGGCCGTGCCGCGCGCCGGGAGAGGATTCGCACGCAACTGCTCGCGAAAATCGAGGAGGCGCTCGAGGCGGGCAGCACCTACAACGACCTGACCATCGGCTGGCTCGTGGCCGAGGCCGCAATCTCCCGTGCGACCTTCTATACGTACTTCGAAGACAAGGGCGACCTGCTCAGCGAGCTCAGCGAACACATCGTCACGGACATGATCGAGGCCGGGAAGCATTGGTGGTCATTGCCTGCTCAGGCGTCAAAGAGTGACCGACGGGAAGCGATCCAGCTGCTCTTCGACAGTTACCGTCGCTACCGCGCTCTGTGAGGGGCCGTCGTCGAGTCCGCCGCCTACGACCCGCGCGTACGCGAGCAGTACGAACAGACGATCGCCAAAGCCGTCAGCGCGCTGGCCGCGCACATCCGCACGGGACAAGAAGCCGGATCAATCACCACCGACCTCGACCCCGATGACGCAGCGGCCTGGATCACCTGGATGGGCGAGCGAGGCCTTTACCAGCTTGTGTCGCCGGCCGACGACGCGCAAGCCGCCCGGCAGGCCGACGCACTCACCGACTTGGTATGGAAGCTTCTCTACGACGGCACACGTTGACCCCTGGGTCCTCGAGCGGATGGCATGCCTAAAGCGGCACCGCCGCCGGCTCGTCCCGTCGCGATTCGTGATTGATCGCGGTGACGAGTAACCAGGTGATCGCCGCGACCCAGATGCAGAACGCGATCAGCACCATCCAGAATCCGAATATCCCGTTCCAGGCGAACGGGCCGTCCTTGAATAGCGGCACCAGTCCTGCCGGCCCTAGCAACAGGGCTGTCCATAGTGAGAGGTAGCCCGACCAGCG
>NZ_JAPJDO010000089.1 GCF_026242045.1 Mycobacterium pinniadriaticum | reverse complement strand
TCCTTAACCATGAGATGTACATATCCCATCTCGCACTACCGCCGTCAAGGAACCGCAGGAAAACGGCGTGTCGAGGACAGACGGATCTTCCGATTAGCCGGTTAAGAGAGGATCATTGGCGTGGCAGAAATCCGGGGCGAATCCGTAATGGGCGGCCAGCCGGACGTAGTCCGGGGTCGGCACGACGACATTGGCGACCACACCGCCTTTGAGGCAGGCCATCCGGTCGGCCAACACCCGTGCGGGAACCCCGCCAATCGCAGCCAGTGCTTCGGCGATCAACGCCAGCGTTGTCGAGGCCTTCTGGTCGGTGGCGAACCGGACGAAACGCCACCGGGAGAACGCCAGCACCGCGCAGAACAAGAACAACCCTGGTGCGGCTTGCGCCCAGTCGATGACCAGGTACTGTCCCGGTGACCACACCGCCGGGCGGCGGCCACGGTGATTATCGCTGCGCCACAACGCTTTCGACTCGGCGACCAAACGCCGGAAGTTGCGCGGGGAACCTTCGTATCCCGCGGCGCGGGCGATCGGTAGCAGACGTTTGGCCGAGATCCGGGCTTGCGACTTCTCGACGCGTTCGGCGACCAACTCGGCCACCACGTCGTAGTTGTGTGCCCGCGGCGCTCGTGGCGCAGGCGCCACCCCGGCCTGCTCAGCCTCGAATTTGTCCATGTGGCGTTTGACGGTCTTGGGGGTAGTGCCGCACTGATCGGCGGCACCTCGGTAAGACCCGAGCTGTTGATAGGCCGAAATGATGTCCATGTGGTCCTTCGCAGATTTCAATGGAACTCCCCGGTGGTGACGATGAGTGGTTGGCACCTTCACCGTCACCATCGGGGCCCGCAGCTCCTGATCGACACGACGAACACGGGGCGGGGACTTTTATCTGGCCACCAGCGGGGACCTCCACTTGGCCACCAGTGGGGACTTTTTCATGGCCACGGACAACTGAATGGCCTCGCGGAACGCCACGCTGCGCTCGGACAGCCACGCGATCACCGTGGCACCGGTGCGGCCCTCGCGCTGCCCGAGCAGGCCCTGATCACCGGCCAGGTCCACGAAGCCGGTGTCCCAGGGGTCGACCCGTACCCAGCGGCCGGTCGCGGTGCAGTGCTCCCAGCGGGGCTTACCGCGGCGGGTCTCGTCGATCCCGAGCACCGGGGTGGGATCGGGCTCGCCCAACAGCCCCTCGGCGTGGGCGACGAAGGCGCGGTGCGCGGTCGGCCACGACACCCCGTGACTGTTGGCGGCCTCGGTCACCGAGCGGGCTGCCTCCCCGATCGCCGCGCCGATCTGGGTGCGCAACCGCCGAGTGGTCCGCGCCCGCGACGGAACCTGCGCGATCGCCTCGGTGAACGAGCTGCGCTCGCAGTAGTCCTCCCGGCATCGCCAGCGGGTCTTGCTCCAGCACACCACAATCCGGTCCTCGCCGTAGCCGATATCGCGAGGCGAGGTGCGCACCCTGCCCTTCACCGACGTAGACAACACCCCGCACGCCGGGCACGCCGCCGCCTCGTCGGCCGTTGCCACATGAACCACCCGGGTCCCGTCGGCGAGCCGCTCGACACGCTCGACTCGTACTCCTGGCAGCCCGAACAACAATGTCGTACCGTCAGACACGGCCCTTGGTTCCCTTCGTCCGTCCGAAAGCGTCGCAACTCTCAGACTTCGGAAGGCCAAGGGCCTCCTCATGCAACGACACACCCTATGAGAGCGAAATCACAACTGCCCCTTTAAAATTGAAGAGCCGGTAAGCGTCCTACCTGATTTCGGCGGAACTGCTTGCCCTCGTTGGCAATGGCCGAGCACCCAACTGCGGATGCCGTCAACAAGTGGCTCAACGACGGCCGACAGTCAGTGTGCTTGCAGGCCAACGTCAAACAAACTGTTCGCCGAATGTCAGCGGTCACGTAATTCCCCAGGTCTGAGGGGTTGTCCGTCACGTAATTCCCCACCCGCCGTCACGTAATTCCCCACCCTTGGGGCGTGTCCGGCGAGGATTGAGGTGCTGCTCAGGTTCGCTCCGTTCGGGTGCCCCGCCAAGGGGTCCTGGAAGGGGCCTTGAGTGGCGAGGAGATCGTGGAACGTGACGGACTTCGTGGAGATGTTCCGACATTGGAACGCCGGCCGGTCCCAGGTGCAGATCAATGAGGCACTGGGCATCGACCGCAAGACCATCCGCAAGTATGTGGCCCCGGCGCTGGCCGAGGGCCTCACACCGTGCTCGGAGGAGTTCGACGAGGAGGTGTGGCGGGCACGGATCGGGCGGTGGTTCCCGGAGTTGATGGATCCGACGGTGCGGGCGGTGACCTGGCCGCTGATCGGGGCGCATCGCCAGTGGATCACCGGTCAGCTGGGCGTGCCGGTGACAGTGGCCACGATTGCCCAACGCCTGCGCGACGACCATGGCGTCGATGTATCGGAGTCGACGGTACGGCGTTACATCACAACCACTTTCGCTGAGAGGTATCTCGAGGGCAGAGTCACTGTTCCGCGCGGTGCGGTCGAGCCGGGCAGCGAAGCACAGATCGACTACGGCAAGCTCGGCATGTGGCGTGACCCGGAATCGGGGCGCCGCATCGCGGTGTGGGTGTTCGCGATGATCCTGGCGTGCTCGCGTGCGTTGTTCGTCCAACCGGTGCTGCGGATGGACCAAACATCCTGGAATGCCTCGCATGTCGCGGCGTTCGAGTTCTTCGGCGGTGTCCCGGCGCGGCTGGTGTGCGATTATGTGGCGCGCCACATAATCGCACTTCTGTGCCCGGCGGTGTTATGTGCCCGACCGGCCGGAAACGTCACTGGCGCTCTGGTGTTGGGTTGAGTTCGGGCACATAACGGTCAGAGGGAATCGAGCCATTGCAGGA
>NZ_JAPJDO010000088.1 GCF_026242045.1 Mycobacterium pinniadriaticum | reverse complement strand
TGTTGCCCGTCGCTGTGGATGAGGATGTCGGCGTCATTGGCGTTGGTGATCAACTGGCGATGAGAACGGCCCCGCTCGGTGTGGTGAGCGGGGCCGTGGTGTTCTCGGTGACGGGATCGTCGCCGTGGTGACGTGGTGGTCGTCGTGGCGACCCGAAGTTGGTTCAGTCTGTTGCTGTTTCGCTGATGGCGATGCGGGCGGCTTTTTCCCCGACGATGGAATGACTGGCTGCGAAGGCGGCGGTCAGTGCGTGCAGGGCGAGGTTGTTGACTGCGCGGGGGTGCCCGCGTGAGGCGTTGTGGATCAGGGTGATCGCGTCATCGGCGAATAGGACATCGGAGCGGCCGGCGATTTTGGTGTGGTGGTTGATGTAGTCGGCGGTGTCGGCCGGGCTCATGCCGGGCAGGGTGTAGCGCACCGCGATGCGCTGATCCAGGGCGGCCAGGACCCCGAGACGCAGTCGGTGGCGCAGGGTGGGTTGGCCGACCAGCACGACGGCGAACGGGGAGCCGGAGTCCATGTCGTGGTTGGTCAGCAGGCGGATCGCTTCGAGTTGGTGGTTGTCGAGCAGGTGGGCTTCATCGACGACCAGCACGGGGTTGCGGCCGCGTTCGGCGTGCTCGGCGGCCAGCGCGTCAGCGGCCTGCGGGGCCAGCCGTGCGGTGTGGAACACCGGGGTGTGGCCGAGGGCGGCCACGATGTGGGTGAGCATGCCACGCACTCCGATGGTGGGGTTGGCCAGGTAGATGATGATGTGGCGGGCCGGGTCCAGGGCGGTGGCGGCGGCGCGGATGGCCACGGTTTTGCCCGCACCGACTTCGCCGGTGATGACCCCGATGGCACATTGGTCCACGCACCAGGAGATCCGGGCGATCGCTTCGCTGTGGCCGGGGTGGCGGTGCAGCATCGACGGGGCCAGGTCCCGCCCGAACGGCATCCGGGAGAAGCCCCAATGTGATTGCAGCCGTTGAATACTCACGCCGACACCTCATCCTCGAAGTCTGCCTGGGTCGGGTCGATGTCGGTGATCGACCACTGACCGGGAATCTGAACATCGCCAGCACGCGGGCCGGCGATCAGCTCAGTGTCAGGCCCGTAGAGGGCGTGGTAGCCGATCCGCTCGTCATCGCGGAGTTGGTCATGGTGGGAGGCCGCAGTCAACGCCAGGTAGTCGATCCCCGTCGCCGCCGGCAGGGCCGGGTCAGCAGTCTCAGGTCGAGCCTTTGGGTGGGCATGACGGCTGATGGCATGCGGCAGCGCGGCGCCGAAACTCTGGTCGCGGTAGCGGACCTCGATGGTTTCCAGGTCGAATGGGGAGAACACCAGTTCCACGCGGCGTCCGGCCAGGGCGGGATCGACCCGGTAGGTGTTGGAATGCAGCGACACGGTGGCGGTTTTGGTGACCACCCGAAACTCCGACCACAAGAAGGCTTCGGTCAGATCCGCGGCGGTCGGCAACGACGGAGCGTGACCGAGCCGATCGAAGCCGGCCTCCCAGCGGGCCAGCGGGGATTGCCCGGTCTCGGAATGGGTGCGACGGTGGTATTCGGTTTCGACCCAGGCCATGAACAGCCGGTTGAGCTCCAGCAATGCCGCGGCGTGGTTGACCCCGGCGGCGGCGAGGTCCTCAGCGGTGGTGTCGGTGACCTCAACGAGGAACTGTTCACGCACGGTGCGGAAGAACCGTTCGATCTTGCCGCGGCCCTGTGGCCGCCCAGGCGCGGAGTGCACCAGCCGGATCCCGAGTTTCGCGCACGCCCGCAGCAGCCAGGCATCGACGAACGCCGAGCCGTTGTCGACATAGATCCCGGCGGGCACGCCGCGGGCGGCCAGCGCGGGTTTGAGCGCCGCCGCCAAGCGGACGGTGTCTTCGGCAAACCCGAACCGGTGCCCGACCACCAGCCGGCTGTGATCGTCGAGGAAGGCGAACAGGTAGGTCTTGCGGTCCCCGACCCGCGGGCCGTGCAGAGCGTCGCCGACCCAGAGCTCGTTGGGATCGGCGGCTTCGAACCGGCCGAACACCTCGCCGGGCTGACCGGCAGCCGGGCCCATCAGCTCGCAGCGGTGGAAATGGCGCAGCAGCGTCGATTCCGAGGGCGCCCATCCGGTGGCGGTGCGCAGGATGCGGGCCACCTGGGCGGCCGTGCGGGCCGGGTTCTCCCGTTTCAGCGAGGCGGCCAGCTCCAGCACCTGGACATCGGTGCGGGTGGCCAGCCGCCGCGGTTCGGGCACCAGCGCTTCGAACCCGCCGGCCCGGTAGCGCCGGATCCAGCGATCCAGCGTCGCGCGTGCGATCTGCACCTGGGTGCCGAACGGGTCGATATGGCTGCGTTCGGCGATCTCGCGGACCAGCCGGCCGCGTTGGCGGGTCGACAACCCGGCCTCCAGCGCGGGACAGATCAGCTGGTACCGGAACAACCCGATCGCTTGAGCCCGTTCCCGACGCTTGTGTTCCTCCAACGACACCGCAATGTCCTCCTCGCAATAGAAGGCCCTGCCCGAAACCGTTTGTCGGGCAGGTGCCTTGGCGAGGATCACCGATCACCGCGGCGCGCGTCAGGGGCAACTGGTGTTGCTCACACACCCCGGGTAGGCGGTGGCCAGCCCGGCGCCAACAGCCGGCCCCTGCTGACGGCGACCGTCACCTGCGCCGCCGTCACCGCGCCCAGCAACCCGGTCGACCCGAACCGCTGACCGATCGCCGCCGCGGCTGCCCCGACCGCCGCCACCACGTCACGCCACGGGCAGCCGAAACCGTCCGGGATCATCACCTCGATCCCGGTGCGCACCGCCACGCCGAGGAACCACGTCCTCATCGATTCCAGACGACCCACGGCTCGGCGCAGCCAGCCCCGCACCGTAGCCGCCGGCACCATCAGATCGATCGCGATCCGGCGATGCCCAATACCCCGGGCACGCGCCGACAGTGCCATCCAAATCTGTTCGGCCGCATACGCTCTGCGCAACAGCATCGTGACCGGCAACAACACGTGGGTGACCAAACAGGAGCGGCACCGAGCCCGCCGCGGCCGCACCGGATCATCGAGTCCTTCAACCTGGCGGGACCGGGCATAC
>NZ_JAPJDO010000087.1 GCF_026242045.1 Mycobacterium pinniadriaticum | reverse complement strand
CGGTTATCCGGCTAATCTTGGTGCGGTTTCTGCTGTTGAAGGTGGGTCTTCAGTCAGGTTTTGCTTTTCGTAGGCGGCGGATTTCTTCTTCGTGACGGCGCACGGTGGTGGCGATGGTGTCCAGTGCGGTGCGTAGGTGGGCGATCTCGGTGCTCAGTCCGGAGAGGGTGTGGGCTTCCTTGCCGCGGGTGCGGTGTTCTTCGATGATTGTGCGCAGGTCGGGGTTGCGGTAGAGGGTGGCGCGGCCGAGTCCGGTGCGTGCTGCGACATCATCGAAGGTGACTTGGTGTCCGTCGAGAATGATTGCTGCGCAGGCGTCTTCGACATCTTGGCGGCGTTGTTGGGGGGTCATTCGGTTTGCGCCTGGCTGAGGTGGGCGTCGAGGCGTGCGATGAGTCGGCGGTGGCGTTCGGCTTCACCGGTCCAGCCGCGGGCTTCGGCGTCACGGGCCAGGGTTTCGGAGTCGGCACGCTGAGCGGCCAGCACAGGCAGGTAGCCGGTGTCGGTGCGGAAGTTGGGGCAGTGTTCACAGATGTTGGCGTAGGCGCACGGGCCCTGGACCTGGGCGCGGATGCAGAAGCCGCCGGCCAGGCGGGCTTTGATTGCGGGAGCCTCTTTCCAGTCGCCGTCAACGATCGGCAGCGAAAGCCGTCCCTGGGATGCCTCGATGGGCAGGGTTCCGAGGTGGGCCTTGGCGGCAGTCAGGGCTCGCTCGTATTCGGTGCGCACGGTCGAGTCGAACAGCCGTCCGTAGCGCAGACTCATCTCGGCCGAGACATGGCCGAGCAGGGCCATCAGGCTCTGCAGGGAGACACCGGCGTTGACCAGTGCGGTGGCGTAGGTGTGGCGCAGTTGGTGCGGGGTGATGTGCGGTAGGCCGGCGTCGGTGGTGACGCGGGTCAAGACGTCGCGGAGGTGATCGACCGTTAGGCGTCGGCCGTGGTGGGTGAACAGGTAGTCGGTGGGTCGATCAGTGCGCGGGTGCGGCAACGGTCGCCCGGGTGAGCGGTGGGTCACGATGCGGTCGATCAGTGCGACGGTTTCCTCATCGAGGGGCACCATGCGTTCGGTGTTCAGCTTGCCCAGCGGAACTTTCAGCCACGCGCCTTGGCCGGGGATCTCGTGGACGCTGTCGAGTTCGAGGTCGACGAGCTCACCGATACGCAATCCGGTGGCTCGTTGCAGCAGCAGCGCATCGGCGGGCAGCCGCTCGGGCCAGGCTTGCAGCGCGTGGGTCAGACGCCGATCCAGGTCCGGGGTGAGATAGCGGGGCAAGGCGCGGGGCAGCTTGGGGATGTCGGAGCGAAACACCAGCCGCCGCTGCGGTGCTTCCGGCCAGCCCCATTCGGCGATGTCGTTGAGCAGGCAGTGCACCGCCAGGACCCGTCCGCGGCGCTCGGAGGCCTGGATTGGTGCACCGGTGCGCGAGTTGGTCGCCTCGGCGGTCGCGGTCAGGTAGGTCTCGATGTGGCGGCGGCGGTCCAGCTCAGCCAGGCTCGGTAGCGCTGGATCGACCGCGGCCAGATGTGCGGCGAAGTGGTTGAGTCGGGTCGCGGTGCCGGTGACCGTGCTGCGGGAGTGGGTGGCGGTCAACCGATCGAGGTAGGCCACAAACGATCCCTGCAGCGCCGGGCTGGCATCGCGCATCCGTTGGGCGAAACTCTGCCGCAACAGGCTGGTCGCATTGACCGGCTGTTCGGTGAACACACCGAGGTGAAACATGACCTGCCGGGCGGTGTGCGTGGCGCTGCTGTAATGACGACTGGCTTTGCCTGCACCGTGGCGGGCCGCGCTGGCGGTCAGTAGGTCGTCGAAATCGTTGTCGGTCAACGCGTCCAACCGCCGGCCGGTCTGGATGAGCAGCCTGCCGATCACCTGGGATGCCGACGCGCTGCGGGTGCGTTCGGTGAAGCCGAGTTCCTGCGCGGCGCCCAGGAACCGCGCCAGGTCGTCAGCCAACGGCCCCGTCGGCAGATGCCGCCAGAACACGGCCAGCTTGCGGCGGATCAGGTAGTCATAGCCGGGCCGCAGATGCCCGGCCAACATCAGAAACGTGACGAACGAGCGGGTGGGATGAGAAATCGTCAACCTTGCCTCGAGCGGCTCGCCGGCCCAGGCCTGCGGATCGGGCCAGCGTCGCAGGAACGTTCGTGCCGCCGAGCCAAGGTTCACACTGATCAAACCCAGCCGAGTGCAATAGTCGCCGTATTCGGTGAGCAGGTCGGCTTCAGGAACGGGTGCGTAGGCGAGTGCGGGCAGCATCGAACTCCTTCCGCAGAAACGTTGGGGCCAAATGGATGTAGGCGGCAGCGGAATCAACATGGTCATGGCCCATCAGTGCTTGGATCACCGACAGATCGACTCCGGCCTCGGCCAATGCGGTGCCAAACGAATGCCGCAACGCGTGGGGATGGCCTGCCGCAACGCCGGAACGCTCGCGGTGATACCGGAACACCGTGCGCAGCCCCGCAGGGGTCAAGGGCTGACCGCGATGGGCACCTTTGGCGACGACGAACAACGCTTCCGCGTCAGTTTCGGGGCGCTCGGCCAGCAGATAGGTTTGGATCGCACCGGCCACGTCGGTATCGATGGGCACCGAGCGTTCCTTACCGCCCTTGCCGAACACCCGAACCCAGCGACGCGCGATATCGACATCACTGACCCGCAGACCGAGCACCTCCGCCGACCGCAGACCCGACAGCAACATCAATCCGCCGATCGCACGGTCCCGCCAGCTGCGGAAACTGCCCAGCAGCGCCGCTGACTCCTCCCGCGTCAACCCCCGAGGCAACCGGCGCGGCTCGCGGACCCGCAACTGCGAACGCGCCTTCGGCTTCGCCGTATGCGCCAACAAGCCGGAACGCTCTTTGCCCGAACGCAATCGAGCCGCGCGGCCGCTGCTGACCGGGCTTCGTGCCTGCGGGTCACGCATCTCCCGGAACGCGAACAGGCTCGAAATCGCCGCCAGTCGCCGATTGATCGTTGCCGGCGCATACCCCTGATTGCGGCCATCACGGATCGAATAGACGTTGCCGCCAGGTCGGCCCGGCAACCTCGCCTCCCGGCAGGCCGTCAGAAACCGAAGCAGCACATCGACATCCACGTCCGCCAGAGCCACCTGCTCGCCATGCAGCCATCGCGCGAACGCCAGCAGGTCATAGGCGTAGGCCCGGCACGTCCGCGGGGAAAAGTTCCGGTCAGCCAGATACCCCAGGAATTCGTTGACCAACCCGAACTCGCCTGCAGCCGTCCCGCACAACTGCCACAGGCCGTCGTCGCCGGCAGCCGCGCACAGCTCCTTAACCATGAGATGTACATATCCCATCTCGCACTACCGCCGTCAAGGAACCGCAGGAAAACGGCGTGTCGAGGACAGACGGATCTTCCGATTAGCCGGTTAAGAGAGG
>NZ_JAPJDO010000086.1 GCF_026242045.1 Mycobacterium pinniadriaticum | reverse complement strand
TCGCACTTCTGTGCCCGGCGGTGTTATGTGCCCGACCGCCCGAAACCCCTGCTGGGGTGGCGGTGATGGCTCGAGTTCGGGCACATAACGAGATTGATGGCAAGACGATTGCTTCCTGTCCGTGTCTATAGGAAAGGAAGTTGTCGCCATGTTGGAGAAGTATTTCGTGAAGCCAGAAACGGTTGATCGGGTTCGCGCATGCTGGATCGGCGCGGAGATCGAGCGATATGTGGAGTGGTTGTGCGAGCGGGAGTATGCAAATCGCACGGTGTGGCACCGGGTGCCTATGCTGGTCGAGTTTGGCGAGTTCGCGCGCGTTCGCGGCGCTAATACTCTGGAGGACTTGCCAGTTCATCTTGATGCGTTCGTGGCGCAGTGGGCTGCGCGGCAACAACGCGCGCATCTTCGTGGCGACTTCGAACGAGTGGGCAGGGAGGTGCGTGGCCCAATCGAGCAGATGCTGCGTCTGGCTGTTCCCGGTTTCACCGGCAGGGGTCGACCTCATCGGCGGGCTCCGTTCGGCGAGGTGGCGCCGGGGTTCTTCGAGTACCTGGCCACCGAGCGTGGTCTCCGGCCGGTGTCAATCCTGGCCTACCGGATCAGTTTGGATCGCTTCGAGGACTACTTGGTGCGAGTCGGTGTGACGGAGTTGTCGGTGGTATCGCCGACGCTGCTTGCCGCTTTCGTTGCCGAACGCCGCGCGACTGGGTTGGCAAAGACGACGGTTCGGCAGACCTGCGGGGCGTTGCGGGTTTTCCTGCGCTACGCGCACCGTGAGGGCGTGCTCGCCCGCGACCTCAGTGACACGGTGCAGTGGCCTCAGGTCTACCGGTTGTCCGATGTCCCACGGTCGATTTCGTGGGCCGAGGTGGAGCGGGTGCTAGCGGGTGTGGATCGCCGGACCGACTGCGGGAAGCGCGATTACGCGATCTTGTTGCTGTTGGTCAGCTACGGTTTGCGGGGCCGTGAGATCGCAGCGTTAACGCTCGACGACATCGATTGGAAGCGGGAAAGGCTCGCTATTCCGGAGCGCAAGGCCGGACATTCGACGGCCTTTCCGCTGTCGGCGGTGGTGGGTGCGGCGCTGGTCGACTATCTGCGGAATGCGCGGCCGGCCAACAGCGACCGGCACGTGTTCTTTCGCACGATGGCGCCGGTCCAGCCGATCGAGGCGGCCGCGGTGTGCTCCCGTGCCCGCCACTACCTACTCAAAGCAGGTGTTGAGGTGCCCCGCCCGGGATCGCACACGCTGCGCCATACCTGTGTGCAGCGTTTGGTGGACGCCGACTTCTCGTTGAAGACGATCGGCGATTTCGTCGGTCACCGCTCGCCGGCATCGACTCAGATCTATGGCAAGGTCGCGGTCGAACCGCTGCGTCGAGTCGCCCTCGGCGACGGCGAAGAGGTGCTGCGATGACCGAGAACCTGGGTTGCGTAGTTGATCAATTCCTCGCGCACAAGCGGGCATTGGGCCGCAGGTACGACAGTGAGGAGGCCGAACTCCAGCTGCTGGTGCGCTTCACCGAAGAGCATCATGTCGACCGGCTCGACCAACTGACAGCGGCGTTGCTCGACGAGTTCTTTGCGTCGCGTCCTCGGTCGCGTCCGCGCAGCTTCAATCATCTGCTAGGGGTCGTTCGCGGCCTGCTGGACTGGGCGGTGACCTACGAGATGATGCAGACGTCGCCGCTGCGCACCCAGCGGCGACGCACCACTAATGCGCGCATCCCGTTCGTGTTCGACCTGGCCGCGGCCAGTCGCCTGCTCGACGCCGCGGCGGCGTTACCGGACAACGAGCGAGCCCGGCAGCGAGGACCGACCTACCGCACCATCTTCGCCCTCTGTTACGGGCTGGGGCTGCGCGCCGGGGAGGTCTGCGGGCTACGTCTCGGTGATGTCGACCCGCAACGAGATCTCCTCGTAGTCCGTGGCGGCAAGTTCGGCAAGACCCGGCTCGTCCCGTACGGTCCCCGGATCGGCGAGCTGATCGCCGACCACGTCGCCCGCCGCGGTGCCGACGGTGCGCTGGAACCCGACATGCCGCTATTCAGTTTCGACGGGCGCCGGTGCGTGCATCCCGGCACTGCCAGTCAGGTGTTCCACCACTTGATGGACACCCTTGATTTCACTGTCCCCGATGGTGTTTCGTCACCACGGTTGCACGATCTGCGACACTCATTTGCTGTTGGGCGTCTGCTGCGCTGGTACCGCGACGGCCTGGACCCATCGACTCGGCTGCATCACTTGGCAACATTTCTGGGCCACGTAGACCCGGCCTCCACCGCGGTCTACCTCACGGTCACACCCGGATTGCTCGACGAGGCCAACCAGCGATTCGAGGCCTTTACCGAACCGGCCTGGCGGGAGGCCGCGCGATGACTTCTACCCCACCTTTGGGTCAACTGCTGCAGTCCTTCTTCGTCGAGCATCTGATTACCGTCAAGGGCTTGCGCCCAGCCTCGGTGCGCAGCTACCGAGATACCGTCCGACTGCTGCTGGTATTCGCCGCGGCCGATAAGGGCTGCAAGATCACGCGCCTATCAACCGGCGACCTCACCTTCGATCGAGTGGTCGGATTCTTGCGCCACCTCGAAGAAGGCCGCGGCAACCACACGCGGACCCGCAACCAGCGACTCGCCGCGGTGCACACCTTGTTCGACTACATCGCCACACGGGACCCTGAGATGCTCGGCGTCTGCCAGAGGGTCTCGGCTATCCCTATGAAGCGAGCCGCTCCGGCCGAGACCCGGTTTCTCGAACGCGATGAGATCGAAGATCTGTTGCGTCACTTGCCCGCCGAGGGTCGGCTGGCGTTGCGGGATCGAACCCTGCTGTTGTTTCTCTACAACACAGGAGCGCGGGCGCAAGAAGTCGCCGACCTACGTGTTGAACACCTCGACCTCGGTGCACACCCACTGGTGCGCCTGCACGGCAAAGGCGACAAGTGGCGCACCTGCCCGCTATGGCACCAGACGGCGCGGCTGCTGCACGACCTGCTGGACTCGACAGCGCCACCGCCGACGCCGCAGTCACCGATATTCTCCGCCCGAGGGCGGCCCCTCACCAGATTTGGCATCTACAAGGTCGTGCGACGACACGCATCCGCCCTCGACAACCCCCACATCAACCGCAGGGTCAGCCCGCACACCTTTCGACATAGCTGCGCTGTTCACCTGCTCGAAGCCGGCGTCGAGGTCAACGTCATCCGAGGCTGGCTCGGTCACGCCGACCTGTCCACCACCAACCGCTACGCCGAGATCAACACCAAAACCAAACTGGCAGCCCTACGAGCCTGCGAGCCGCCCACTTCTTCGGTGGGAGACCGCAGCACGCCGGTCTGGCGATCCGACCAGAGCCTCCTGCAATGGCTCGATTCCCTCTGACCGTTATGTGCCCGAACTCAACCCAACACCAGAGCGCCAGTGACGTTTCCGGCCGGTCGGGCACATAACACCGCCGGGCACAGAA
>NZ_JAPJDO010000085.1 GCF_026242045.1 Mycobacterium pinniadriaticum | reverse complement strand
ACACTCATGCCGGGCTCATCCGGTACATCGAAGCGGCGGGCCTCTAGCGACGGCTACCGGCCCGCCGCTTCACCCTGCCCCTTGACAAAATGCACCCCATATCAGAACTGATGAAGAACTTCAACAAGACCGTTGGCAATGGCTCCTTGGACGCCGAATACGAGGATGCCGAAGCACTGCTGTTCGCCACGTTGCAGAACATCGAGCACGCGCTGAACACCGAACCGGCTCTCAACCGGGAGATGACGGGTGCCTTCGGTCCCATCGACGCCGTTGTCGGGATCAGAACCGAAGACGATACCGTGCAGTGCACGATCGAGATTCGTAATGCCGAATGCACTGTGGTCAAGGGAGTCTGCCGGCCGGATGCGGGCGCAACCCTGGTATTCGACTCCCTGCAGGAGTTCGCCTCTTATGTCAACGCCGACCACGATGAGGCCATCCGGATGTTCCTCGCCAGCCGGGTCCGCCTCGAAGGCAATCCCGCGGCTTTCGGCTATGTGAGCTACTTGACCTCGCTGCTCAGTCGAAACGAAGACGTCGAGTCCTATCGCAAGCAGATCGAAAGGCACCGGCAACAAGCCGTCGAGAGCGCAGAGCAAGCTGGTGAGCCGCAGCGCGGCATGCAACGAAGCCGGATCAAGGGACGTCTGCGCGCGGAGAAGGTGGATCCCGGAGTGAAATACCTCGAGGAGCCCTTCCTGTCGCAGTACGTCCTGGAAGACTTTCCCCGTCTCGCCAGATTCCGCCAAGAGCACTACGACACCATGCCGGAAGTGACTGCCGAACAGGGTCGGCTGCTTACCGACTTCTACGTGATCAACGGGTTCGAGACGAAATCAGACGGTACCGCCTGGGATCCGACTCTGCGCACGGCCAGAGCATTCGAGTATCTGATGGAGAACAAAGAGCCTGTGCTGCGCAAAGACGGTCTACTCGCCGGGACCATCACCCCCAATCCGATCTGCGGGTCGGTCCAACAGCCCTACACGGTGGGCTGGTCGATCTGGGGCGAAATGACCACGTTGCAGGACCGCGAGCTGGATCCCTTCTTCATCAGCGACGAGACGCGGGAAACGTTGCACCGGTACGTGTTCCCGTTCTGGATGGACAAGCACACCGTGCAGATGTGGAAGGACCGGAACGACTACCCGCTCTCTGCGAAGATCAACGACCGGATGTTCTGCTTCAATCTCTGGAGCTTGAATTCACTGAACCCCGGCAGCCCCGGCTTCGAAAGGGTCGTGCACCAGGGCCTGGAAAGCATCCGCGAAGAAGTGGTCCAACAGCGGGCCGCCCATGTCGACACATCACCCGACGATGTCGACCAGAACAAGATGAACACCTGGGAAGCCATGCTGGCCGCCATCGACGGTGTGCTCGCCTATACCCGCAACTTGGCAGCGATGATTCGCACGGCGGCCGACGACGAAGCCGATCCGACGCGCAGGCAAGAGCTCGAGACCATCCACGCCAATCTGCTACGCGTGCCTCGCTACCCGGCACAGACCCTGCACGAGGCCGTTCAGGCGCTGTGGATCATGTTCATCGCGCTGAGTCTGGACAGCATGGACGACGACATCACCGTCGGCCGTCTCGACCAGATCTTGCAGCCGTACTTTGCGGCGGACATCGAGAAGATCCCCAACGATGAGCGAGAGGCTTACGTCAAGCGCGCCATCGAGTTGGTCGGTTGTCTTTTCCTACGCTTCACAAGTCATCGGATCGCGGCCGCCACCATTGCCTCATGGCAGAACAGCGGGGCGCCGGGCGTCGCCTCAGTGACGGTGGGAGGCGTCACCCCTGAGGGCAAGGACGGCGTCAACGACATGACCTACATCGTCCTCAAAGTGGCCGAGATGCTGTCTCTGGATGATCCGGACATGGATGCGCGCTACATGGTGGGTGTCAACAGCACCGACTACATCCGTCGGGTGGCAGAGCTGAACTACATCACCAGCGGGACGCCTTCGATCCACAACGACGAGGCCATCATCGACGCGCTGTGCCAGCACGGGTGGAAGGTCGAGGATGCCAGAGACTGGGTTCCGTGCGGATGTGTCGAGCCCGTGATCCACGGCAAGCATTTCGCCGCCACCGGCGACGTCGACTCCAATCTGATGGTTCCGTTGACCATGGCCATGTACAACGGGTACCACCCGACGGCCCGGTGGGACTTCGGCCCGAAGACCGGCGAGCTCGAAGCGTTCGAAACATTCGATGATTTCTTCGAAGCCTTCGAAACTCAGTTCAAGTTCATCTACCGGGAGGCCATCGAGGCCTCCCACCAGATCCTGCGGGTTCATCAACAGATCATGCCGGCGCCGCTGTATTCGGTCACTCTGCAAGGTTGCGTCGAGTCCGGTGTTGGTATGACGCACGGCGGTGCCCGCTACAACTCCTCTGGGGCGGCCTTCATTGCATTATCTGATGTCACCGACTCCCTTTTGACGATCAAACAGGTCGTCTTCGATGAGGAGAAGTACACCTTGCGGGAGATCAGGGACGCCATGGATGCCAACTTCGAAGGCCATGAGGCCATGCACGCCTACATCATGAATCGGGTGCCGAAGTTCGGTTCCGGGGATCCGAGGGGGCGGGCCATGGTGGATCGGGTCACCCGCATGACAGCAGATTTCCTACACGGGCAGGACAACGGCAGAGGCGGACACTACAGCACCGGCTACCGCACAAATAACAACCACACGGTCTACGGACGGGTTTCGGGAGCGTCGCCGTCGGGACGGCTTGCGGGAACGCCTTTTACGTCCGGTCTGACACCCAACCCGGCAGCCTCGAAGAACCCCCTGGACAATTTCAACGACGTCGCCAGCATCGATCCGCTGACGTGCGACAACAACTACACCCTCAACGTTCGACTTTCGTTCTCGAACAAGGATTCCCACAAGCAGAACGTCGACCACATCGCGAGCTATGTCCAGGCCTACTTCGTCAACGGTGGCATGCAGGTCCAGTTCAACATGGTGGACGGCGACACACTGCGGGACGCGATGGCACATCCCGAGTTCTATCCGGATCTGATTGTCCGGGTGTCCGGTTACACCGGGTACTACACCCGCATGCAGCGTGACCTCCAACTGGAGATCATCGGGAGGACCGAATTTGTCATCTAGACCTGCGGTGAACGTGGCCGCTCCGGATCTGGTTCGCGGAGTGCCGTATGTCTTTGCTGTGAAACACAACTCGCTGGAGGACGGGCCTGGAATTCGCTCGGTCGTCTTCTTGAAGGGCTGCAACCTGAATTGCTCCTGGTGCCACAATCCGGAGAGCAAGCACCGTACGAATGAGTTGTACTACGACCGGGGTTCCTGCATCAGCTGCCGGGAATGTGTCGCAGTGTGCCCCCAAGGCGCTCTGCGAATTGGAGATCCGTCAATCGGCGAGCCGCCGGTGGTGGTTGACCGGCAGTCCTGCACGACCTGCTTCGAATGCGTCGATAGTTGCCCGTCACGGGCGCTTTCGGCGGTGGGCCGCACCATGAGTGTCGATGATGTGGTTCGCGACGTAGTCCAATACACGTCGTACTTCCAAGCCTCTGGCGGTGGAGTCACCGTGTCCGGCGGCGAGCCAACCCTGTTCATGGACTTTCTGTCCGCGCTGCTGCAGCGCTTCAAGGCCGAGGGTCTACACACATTGGTCGAAACAAACGGACGATTCTGCTTCGACGATTTCGAAGGCGCGATACTGCCGCATACGGACGTGATCTATCTGGATATGAAAATTCTGGACCGGCATGATCACCGACGGTTCTGCGGAACCTACAACGACGTGATCAAGGACAATTTCCTACGGCTGCACCGGATGTCCCAGACTAGCCAATTCTGCGTGATACCGCGCACACCGCTGATTCCCGACATCACGGACACCGAGAAGAACATCAGGGAGTTGGCCCAGTTCTACGAGGCCAACGGTGTCACCCGGACAATCGTCCTGAAGAGCAATCCGCTGTGGGCCGACAAGGGGCCTTGCCCCGGTGTAGTGGACACGGGATTTGTGGTTACGCCGCTTGTGGCAGCGTAGCGAATGTGTGGTTGTTTTCGTAGGTGGCGGGGCTGGAATAGGCGCAGCG
>NZ_JAPJDO010000084.1 GCF_026242045.1 Mycobacterium pinniadriaticum | reverse complement strand
ACGGCGGGGTGACCCTCGAATTGTCGACCTCCGGGTCTGACTGAACACACGCGCCACAGAGCGCTCTGAGGCACCCCGCCCCAAACACCCCTAATTCAGCAGGCTCCTAGCCTCGTGTCGAGGCCGTCGCGGCTTCGAACAGAATGGGGCTGGCAAGAATCCTTACAGGACGTATCGTCCGTGGTTTCATATTCAGGCCTTTGTGACCGGCTATGCGACACGGGTATTTGCTCGCAACGCCCGGTCATTGCGGACCGTCTCGAAGGCAGAGGGGTAAGAGCAGTGAACACTGTTGATCGACATTCACTTATTGGGCACACGCTCACCACGCTCGCCGGTGGCCTATCGCCGTTTGTTACCCAAGTGCTCAACCGCGTGCTCCCGCCGGGCACCGACTGGGCCGATTTGCTGCGGGCAAAGGACAGTGCGAGTGGCCGCCGGGTCGGTGAATACCAGAGCCGCGATCTCGCCCTGATGTTGCGTGCGATGACCGAGCGCCTCGGTGAACTCGGCTATCCCTTCAACAAAGCCATGCCCCGGCAGGCCGAGATCTACGCCAAGGAGTTGCGCGAGGTCCGCAACAAATGGGCACACACTGGAGAGTTCAGCGATGCCGAGACGTATCGCGCCATCGACTCAGCCGAACTATTGCTGCGCGCCATCGGGGCCACCGACGTCGCGGAAAGGGTCCACCAGCTCAAGGGGGGTGTTGCGCCCGCGGCACCGGCAGGCAAGCACGCGCTGGCCCCCACCGTCGTTCCCGTGCCCACGCCGTCGCCGCAGCAGCCCGAGGATGCGCCGCGGATCGACATTGCCGCCATCACTGACCTGAGCTACGCGATGGCCCACTGCCGTATCCCAGTGGTCGACCACATCATCGTGGACAACACGGGAGGTGATCGGCAGGGCGCGGTCATCGAGGTAGACGTGGTCAGTGCCGACGGCTCACACGGCGGCCCGGCGGAGATCCATCTTGACTTGCTGGCGCATCAACCCACCGTGCTGAGCACGGTCGACCTCAAGCTTGATCCGGCTTCGATGCTGCGCGTCGACGAGCAGCGGCCCGGCGAAATCCGCGTTGTCCTGCGTGACAACACCGGCGCGGTACTCGCGGAGGTGGCCAAAGAGGTCAACATCCTGGCCGCCAACCAATGGAAGGCCACGCCGCCGCAACTCGCTTTGGAGATGTTGGCGGCATACATCCAGCCAAACGCGACGGTCATCGCTGATCTGATGCTCGACATCTCGGACCGGTTGAAGGCTGCGACCGGTAACCCCTCGCTCGACGGGTACCAGAGCGAGAGCCCCGAACGGGTCGATGCGATCGTGCGGGCAGTTTACGACGCCATGAAGGCGAGCGACATCCGTTACGCCGAACCTCCAGCAAGTTGGGGCGACATCGGCCAGAAGGTTCGTACGCCCGCAGAGGTGCTCGAAGGACGCCTGGGAACCTGCCTCGACACCACATTGGCGATGGCTGCCGTGCTGGAGCAGTGCGGCATCAACTCCACGATCTGGCTGCTGCGCGGCCATGCCTTCTTGGGTTACTGGCGCACCAACGCCGCGCTGTCAAACGTGTCGACCACTGAGCCCATGGAAGTCGCGAACCAGGTCGATCTGTCGAACATAGGGCTAGTCGAAACCACGATGGTGACACAGTCCGCCGCCGATTCGGCGTTCGGCGATGCCCGACGTGCGCCGAGCAACCGGCATCTCGGCGACGACCTGACCGACATCATCGGTGTCACCGATGTGCAGCAGGCTCGGCGAGCAGGTATCTATCCGCTACCGAGTCGCGCCGTCGACTCTGACGGCAATGTTGTCGTCTCGGAGTACACGCCGGGAGCCGGTCCGGTCATCGCGCCGTACACAGCTACCGACTCGAAACCCTCGGTGCAAGCTGCCGGTGTGCCTGCCCGTATCGGGCAGTGGAAGAACGCTCTATTGGATCTCAGCCTGCGCAACAAGCTGATCAACTACACCGACCGTGCGGGCTATCGTCTCGAAGTCCCCGCCCCGGCGCTGAGCCGCTTTGAGGACGCCATCAACGCCGGCGCCCAGATCTCGCTGCTTGGCTCAGACGAGGTGCAGAACGTCGATGTCGCCCGAGGTATCCGATTCGGCCGCGACCTACCCGAGCCCACCCGCGAACTGCTGCTCGCCGACAAGCACAGTGCCTACATCGACATCACCGAGGCGTCCTACAAGAGCAAGTTGCGATACCTAGCGAACAAGGCGAAGACCATCGTCGAAGAGACGGGCGCCAACAACCTCTATCTCGCCTTCGGGATGCTCAGCTGGGAGCTGGCTGACCGACAGCTGAAGTCACCGCTGGTATTGGTACCTGTCACGCTCAGCAGCACAAACCGAGGTGAACGGTATGTCCTCACCATGGACGAGGCGGGTATGTCGACGCCGAACTACTGCCTCGTCGAGAAACTGCGCACGTCACTCGGGCTCGAGATCCCGGCTCTGGCCCAGCCGGACGAAGACGCATCGGGCATTGACCTGACGGGCACGTTCAACGCTGTCCGCCAAGCCGTCGCGGATGCACAGCTGCCGTTCCGGGTCGAAGACACCGTGCACCTATCGATCCTGCAGTTCGCGAAGTTCCCGCTGTGGAAGGACCTCGACGAATCATGGGAAGAGCTGTCCCGCAACAGCTTGGTTCGCCATCTCATCGAGAATCCGCAGAATCCGTTTGTCGACTCTGTTACCGCCCTCGCGGAGCCGAATCTCGATGAACTCGGTACCACCGTGCCGGTGCCAGCCGACGCATCGCAGTTGCGTGCGGTCGCTGACGCCGTCGGAGGACGCACCTTCGTATTGGAAGGACCGCCTGGAACGGGCAAGTCGCAGACGATCACCAACTTGCTCGCACATGCGATGAAAATGGGGCGGCGAGTCCTGTTCGTCGCCGAGAAGCGCGCGGCTCTCGACGTGGTGAAGAAACGTCTGGAAAGTGTCGGGCTAGGTGAGCTTTCGCTGGATATTCATGATAAGGCCGCTCGTCCGACCGCCGTGCGAGCCCAGATCAAGCACGCGCTGGAGCTGCGGCTCAGCCACGACGCCGATCTGTTGAAGACCAAGCTGCAAGTGGCCGAATCCAGCCGACACAGCTTGGCCCGCTACGCCGACCGGCTGCATCAGCAGAACGCGGTGGGTCAGTCGCTATACACCGCGAGGTCCTCTGAGCTGGCGGCGGATCAAGACGTGACACCACTTGCGGTGCCGAGAAGCCTTGTCACCAATAGTGATCCAACGGTCTTCGACAACGTCGCACAGGCACTGCGCACCCTTCCCGAGAAAGTTGACGACGCTCGGCCGCGCCCCGACCACCCATGGGCGTTCGTCGATCGGGTGCCGCTGACTGGCCTTGAACCGGCCCGGATTCATGCCGCGGCAGTTGCGTTCGACAACGCGCTGGCCGAGTTGCAGGCGGGTGGGATCGCGTTGGAGGTCCTTGCCAAGTACGGCAACCCCGGTGACGTCGACGGATGGACCCGGCTGACGGCGGAACCGCGCTATCCGCTGGCCGCCGTGGATGAGCTGCACACCCCGCGGGGCCAGGCGCATCTCGCCGGTATAGAACAATTGCTGGCGCATCTGCACCAAACCAGACCGGAATGGTTGTCCACCGTGACGCCGGCGGTCGTGGACCTCGACGTCCCGGCCATTCACGCGGCGGCGGTAGCAGCCGACGAATCAGGGTTCTTCGGTCGCAAGAAGCGCCGCCGAGCAGTACTCGCTCAGCTGGCCGACGTGCTGGCGGTGGATCAAGCCACGGTCGGCCTGAAGGCGCTGTCGACGCTCACTGAGCAACTTCAACAAAGTCACGCCGTCATCGCGGATCTCCGGCGTCGGGTTTCCGTTCTGCCGGTACCAGTGTTCGACCATCCATGGAACCCGCTCATTGACGCGGATGCCGCCCACCTCTCGGCAACGGTCGCCGCGGTGCGGCGGATCGGACAGAGTCTGTCAGCGCAGCCTTCGCATCCACGCGTTGCGGATCTGCGTACGTTCTACAGCGCGCATCCCTCAGGCGCGTTCGCACCAGTGCTACAGGCGTGGTCAACGGGATGGACGCAGCTGGCGCAGATGACCGGCGCCGACATCCTCCGCGACGGATTCATCGCGCAGTGGTGGACTGGACGAGCCGCCCGCAAGCTGGAATCAGTGGCGACCATCGAGCGATGGGTCGCGCTGCTGCGGCACGTCGAGCCGCTTGCCCTGGCGGACATGTCCCACGCACGGCAGCAGATTCTCGCCGGCAACGTGGTGGCCGAAGACGCCAGCCTGGCGTTCGATCGTGGGGTGGCCGCTGCTTCGATCGCCGAGCGTCTGGATGCCAGCGGGCTCAGCGAGTTCGACGTGGCCGCACACGGTAAGGCGATCCAACGCTTCACCACCAGCTCCTCGGCCATCCGCAACGAGCTGCGCCGTTCCATCCCCGCTGGACTACTTGCCGACCGCAAGTTCGATGCGTACACCGAGAGTGGACAGGTTGGTCTGCTCAAGCGCCAGTTGGACCGCAAGCGTGGCGGCATGAGTTGCCCTGTGTCAAGCCGCCCCGGGTTGATCGTGGTTGATCAGCTTCTGGAGGGCGCGATGTTTGGTGGGGTCGTAGGTGGTGTTGTCCTGCCAGCAGCGCCAG
>NZ_JAPJDO010000083.1 GCF_026242045.1 Mycobacterium pinniadriaticum | reverse complement strand
TAAATTGTGTTCGGCGGTGTCCTACTTTTCCACCCGTGTTGGGTAGTATCATCGGCGCTGGCAGGCTTAGCTTCCGGGTTCGGGATGGGTCCGGGCGTTTCCCTGCCGCTATGGCCGCCGTAACTTTATTCACTCGTTTTTGAGTGTGAATCTGTGTTTTGGTGGTGGGGTGCAGTCGTGTGACTGTGTGGGGTGTGGTTGCGGGCGGGATGTGTGTCTTACTTTTTGCCGAATCAACTGGTTTGTTGTTTTGGTTGTTGTAAGTTTTCGGCCGGTTAGTGCCAGTTCCCTGAACACCTTGCGGTGCGTGTAGGTCTGGTCTATCGATCCCGTGGTCTGCGGGGGGCCTTATCCCACTGAATGGGTGAGAAGCCTGGTCTTGGAGAAGGTTTCCCGCTTAGATGCTTTCAGCGGTTATCCTGTCCGAACGTGGCTATCCAGCGGTGCCCCTGGTGGGACAACTGGTGTACCAGAGGTTCGTCCGTCCCGGTCCTCTCGTACTAGGGACAGGTTTCCTCAAGTTTCTGACGCGCGCGGCGGATAGAGACCGAACTGTCTCACGACGTTCTAAACCCAGCTCGCGTGCCGCTTTAATGGGCGAACAGCCCAACCCTTGGGACCTGCTCCAGCCCCAGGATGCGACGAGCCGACATCGAGGTGCCAAACCATCCCGTCGATATGGACTCTTGGGGAAGATCAGCCTGTTATCCCCGGGGTACCTTTTATCCGTTGAGCGACACCCCTTCCACTCGGGGGTGCCGGATCACTAGTCCCGACTTTCGTCCCTGCTTGACATGTCCGTCTCGCAGTCAAGCTCCCTTGTGCACTTGCACTCAACACCTGATTGCCGTCCAGGTTGAGGGAACCTTTGGGCGCCTCCGTTACATTTTAGGAGGCAACCGCCCCAGTTAAACTACCCACCAGGCACTGTCCCTGAACCGGATATACGGTTCGAAGTTAGAAGTCCAATACGATCAGAGTGGTATTTCAACAATGACTCCGCACACACTGGCGTGTGTGTTTCACAGTCTCCCACCTATCCTACACAAACCGTATCGAACGCCAATACCAAGCTATAGTGAAGGTCCCGGGGTCTTTTCGTCCTGCCGCGCGTAACGAGCATCTTTACTCGTAGTGCAATTTCGCCGAGTCTATGGTTGAGACAGTTGAGAAGTCGTTACGCCATTCGTGCAGGTCGGAACTTACCCGACAAGGAATTTCGCTACCTTAGGATGGTTATAGTTACCACCGCCGTTTACTGGGGCTTAAATTCTCCGCTTCACCCGAGGGTTAACGGGTCCTCTTAACCTTCCAGCACCGGGCAGGCGTCAGTCCGTATACATCGTCTTGCGACTTCGCACGGACCTGTGTTTTTAGTAAACAGTCGCTTCTCACTGGTTTGTGCCACCCCCCACCGCTACCGGCCGCGAGGGCCATGACGGTAGGAGGTCCCCCTTCTCCCGAAGTTACGGGGGTATTTTGCCGAGTTCCTTAACCATAGTTCACTCGTACGCCTCGGTATTCTCTACCTGACCACCTGTGTTGGTTTGGGGTACGGGCCGTGTGTGCGCTCGCTAGAGGCTTTTCTTGGCAGCAAAGGATCACCGAATTCGCCTCACTCGGCTATGCATCACCTCTCAGGATCTGTGTTGGACGGATTTACCTATCCAACTCCCTACGGGCTTGCCCCAGTATTACCACTGACTGGTACGGCTACCTACCTGCGTCACCCCATCGCTTGACTACTACCCACCCGGGTCTTGCGCAGCCGGTGACTCTCGCTCCCCGAAGGGATTGATGAACCACCATTTGGGCAATTAGCAGAATGGATTCGTCAGGGACGCTCACACACGGGTACGGGAATATCAACCCGTTGTCCATCGACTACGCCTGTCGGCCTCGCCTTAGGTCCCGACTCACCCTGGGCGGACTGGCCTGGCCCAGGAACCCTTGGTCTTTCGGCGGGCAAGGTTCTCACTTGCCTTATCGCTACTCATGCCTGCATTCTCACTCCCACACCCTCCACAGCTCCATTACCAGGCTGCTTCACCGGAGTGCAGGACGCTCCCCTACCCAACGTATAAATACGTTGCCGCGGCTTCGGCGGTGTGCTTGAGCCCCGCTACATTATCGGCGCACAATCACTTGACCAGTGAGCTATTACGCACTCTTTCAAGGGTGGCTGCTTCTAAGCCAACCTCCTGGTTGTCTTCGCGACTGCACATCCTTTTCCACTTAGCACACGCTTAGGGGCCTTAGCCGGCGATCTGGGCTGTTTCCCTCTCGACGCACGGAGCTTATCCCCCGCCGTCTCACTGCTGCGCTTCCACTTACCGGCATTCGGAGTTTGGCTGACGTCAGTAACCTAGTAGGGCCCATCGGCCATCCAGTAGCTCTACCTCCGGCAAGAAACACGCAACGCTGCACCTAAATGCATTTCGGGGAGAACCAGCTATCACGGAGTTTGATTGGCCTTTCACCCCTACCCACAACTCATCCCCTCAGTCTTCAACCTAAGTGGGTTCGGGCCTCCACGCGGTCTTACCCGCGCTTCACCCTGGCCATGGGTAGATCACTCCGCTTCGGGTCCAGAACACACCACTACACCAACCCCTACGGATTGGATACGCCCTATTCAGACTCGCTTTCGCTACGGCTACCCCACCCGGGTTAACCTCGCGACATGTCCCTGACTCGCAGGCTCATTCTTCAAAAGGCACGCCATCACCCCACGTAAAACGAAGGCTCTGACGGATTGTAAGCGCACGGTTTCAGGTACTATTTCACTCCCCTCCCGGGGTACTTTTCACCATTCCCTCACGGTACTAATCCGCTATCGGTCACTGGGAAGTATTCAGGCTTACCGGGTGGTCCCGGCAGATTCACAGCAGATTCCACGGGCCCGCTGCTACTCGGGAACCCATCACCACAGAGAACATGTTTTCACCTACGGGGCTCTCACCCACTACGGCAGACCATCCCAGGCCACTTCGATTAACACATTCTTTTCTCACTGCAGCCCAGACCGGCAGATCTGAGAAGACAGGCCCCACAACACCGCACACACAACCCCTGCCGGGTATCACATGCATACGGTTTAGCCATCCTCCGCGTTCGCTCGCCACTACTAACGGAATCACAATTGTTTTCTCTTCCTACGGGTACTGAGATGTTTCACTTCCCCGCGTTCCCCCCCACTACCTATGTATTCAGTAGTGGGTGACACGACATCACTCGTGCCGGGTTTCCCCATTCGGACATCCTCGGATCCACGCTCGGTTGACAGCTCCCCGAGGCATAACGCAGCCTCCCACGTCCTTCATCGGCTCCCAGTGCCAAGGCATCCACCATGCGCCCTTAAACACTTACAACACAAAAAACCAATTCGAAAAAAGAAATTGCACATCAACACACAAAAACCACGCCGGACCCCTGTCGAAGACCGACGCACCCCTTGCGCGCTAGATGCTCGCAACCACTATCCACAAATCAAACACCACACCCCACCACCAAAGCAGGGCAACAACACGCCGACCCCACCACCGTGGAGCCACCCGGAAACCCGGGCACGGGCCTGTTGTCTCAAAGCCCAACAGTGTGTTTGGCAGCACCAGCAGAAAAATCCCGTTACCGGCTACTTTGCTTGTCGCGCACCAGACCCCCACCCACTACAGGTGACAAGGGCCATCCAACGAATCGATCAGATCACCGAACCCCCACACGATGTGGGCGGGCCTGATTCTCGTGGTGCTCCTTAGAAAGGAGGTGATCCAGCCGCACCTTCCGGTACGGCTACCTTGTTACGACTTCGTCCCAATCGCCGATCCCACCTTCGACGGCTCCCTCCCAAAGGGTTAGGCCACCGGCTTCGGGTGTTACCGACTTTCATGACGTGACGGGCGGTGTGTACAAGGCCCGGGAACGTATTCACCGCAGCGTTGCTGATCTGCGATTACTAGCGACTCCGACTTCACGGGGTCGAGTTGCAGACCCCGATCCGAACTGAGACCGGCTTTGAAAGGATTCGCTCCACCTCACGGCATCGCAGCCCTTTGTACCGGCCATTGTAGCATGTGTGAAGCCCTGGACATAAGGGGCATGATGACTTGACGTCATCCCCACCTTCCTCCGAGTTGACCCCGGCAGTCTCTCACGAGTCCCCACCATAACGTGCTGGCAACATGAGACAAGGGTTGCGCTCGTTGCGGGACTTAACCCAACATCTCACGACACGAGCTGACGACAGCCATGCACCACCTGCACACAGGCCACAAGGGAACCGACATCTCTGCCGGCGTCCTGTGCATGTCAAACCCAGGTAAGGTTCTTCGCGTTGCATCGAATTAATCCACATGCTCCGCCGCTTGTGCGGGCCCCCGTCAATTTCTTTGAGTTTTAGCCTTGCGGCCGTACTCCCCAGGCGGGGTACTTAATGCGTTAGCTACGGCACGGATCCCAAGGAAGGAAACCCACACCTAGTACCCACCGTTTACGGCGTGGACTACCAGGGTATCTAATCCTGTTCGCTCCCCACGCTTTCGCTCCTCAGCGTCAGTTACTGCCCAGAGACCCGCCTTCGCCACCGGTGTTCCTCCTGATATCTGCGCATTCCACCGCTACACCAGGAATTCCAGTCTCCCCTGCAGTACTCCAGTCTGCCCGTATCGCCCGCACGCCCACAGTTGAGCTGTGAGTTTTCACGAACAACGCGACAAACCACCTACGAGCTCTTTACGCCCAGTAATTCCGGACAACGCTCGGACCCTACGTATTACCGCGGCTGCTGGCACGTAGTTGGCCGGTCCTTCTTCTACTACTACCGTCACTTACGCTTCGTCGTAGTTGAAAGAGGTTTACAACCCGAAGGCCGTCATCCCTCACGCGGCGTCGCTGCATCAGGCTTGCGCCCATTGTGCAATATTCCCCACTGCTGCCTCCCGTAGGAGTCTGGGCCGTATCTCAGTCCCAGTGTGGCCGGTCACCCTCTCAGGCCGGCTACCCGTCGTCGCCTTGGTAGGCCATTACCCCACCAACAAGCTGATAGGCCGCGGGCCCATCCCACACCGCAAAAGCTTTCCACCACACACCATGAAGCATGCGGTCATATTCGGTATTAGACCCAGTTTCCCAGGCTTATCCCAAAGTGCAGGGCAGATCACCCACGTGTTACTCACCCGTTCGCCACTCGAGTCACCCCGAAGGGCACTTTCCGTTCGACTTGCATGTGTTAAGCACGCCGCCAGCGTTCGTCCTGAGCCAGAATCAAACTCTCCAAACAAAAACCCCCAGACCAAAGCCCAGGCAGAATCCGAATCAGAAAAATCTGACCTAACAAAAAGACACCAAAAACTGGCATCAAAAAACCACACCCCAACACGGGGGTATCAGAGCATGGCAAAAAACAACAACAAACAAAAACCACCAAACACACTATTGAGTTCTCAAACAACACACC
>NZ_JAPJDO010000082.1 GCF_026242045.1 Mycobacterium pinniadriaticum | reverse complement strand
CTTGGGGTACAAAGTCACTCTCGAACCCCGCACCAACGCCGCCTAGCACCAGCGAGCAACCGCTCACCCAGCTTGGGTCACCCAATTTTCGAGAGAGACGCAGAATCGCACTGGCCGGGGCCATTTCGTGCGACTCTGCGTCTGCTCGCCGAGGGTGGGGTCAGCGACGCGGCTGATCGCCCTGCCCACAGGTGCACTGCTGTGCCGGGGGCACTTGGCGCATCACCTGATCGACATGTTCGCCGCAGCCACCCCAGGTGGTCTTGTGACAGCGCGGGCATTCAACGGGATAGCACATATTTATCTCCTTTGGCTGGACAGGCTAGTGGCTAGTGGGTGGCTTCGGCCTTGCGGGCGGCGATCGTCGCCCGGACTTCGGCCATGTCGAGGTCCTTGATCTTGGTGATCAACTCCTCGAGCATTTGCGGTGGCATGGCGCCGGGCTGGCTGTAGACCAGCACACCGTCCCGGAAGGCCATGATGGTCGGGATCGATCTGATCTGCAGGGCGGCCGCGAGTTCCTGCTCGGCCTCGGTGTCGACCTTGGCGTGCACGACATCGGGGTGGGCCTGCGCGGACTTGTCGAACACCGGGGCGAAGGCGCGGCACGGGCCCGCACCAGGATGCCCAGAAGTCGACGAGCACGATCGGGTTGTCGACGATCGTCGACTCGAAGTCGTCGAAGGTCAGGTTCACGGTGGTCATGATTTCCTCTTCTCTGGTTGTCGGTCCGGTCAGGCGGCGACGTGGGCCTCTGCCCACGCGTTGTAGCCACCCGCCAAGTCGGTGACGTTGCCGAAGCCGTTGGCCCGCAGTAGCGAGGCGGCGACGCTGGAGCGCCAGCCGCCGGCGCAGTGGACCACGATCGGCCGGCCGGTGGGGACGTCGTCAAGGCGAGTCCGGAGCTGTGCCAACGGGATCGGGAGTGCACCGGGGATCACGCCGTTGTCCCGCTCACCGGGGTTGCGGATATCGATCACGGTGACGGCGTCCTGCGCCATCAGCCGGTCGAGGTCCGCGACGTCGGTACGCGGGGCGGTGCGGACCAGGTCACGCAGCTCGTCGGGGAACTCGCCGTCGTGCTCGACGTTGAGATAGCCGACGGCGTTGTCCGAGCCGATCCGGGCCAGGCGCAGCGCGGCGTCCTGTTCCTCACCGGGGTAGGTGACCAGCGCGATCGTCTCGCCGACCTCGGCGACCATGCCACCGGTTTCGGCGAAGCGGCCGTCGAAGCCGACGTTCACCGAGCCGCGCAGGTGGCCGGCGGCGAAGTCGTCCACCGAGCGGGCGTCGACCACCCGGATTCCGGCTTCCAATGCCTCGCGCAGCTGCGCCGGCGACATCGCGGGGATGGCGCGCGACCCGCTGAGCAGGGGATGGACCCGCTTGTTCATCGCGGCGTTGACCGAGAAGTAGGCGGGCGCGGCGGGCTGGCCGTTGGTGATCAGTCCCACGAACTCGTCGACACTCATCGGCTGCACCGACGGGTTGGTGCGGCGCTGCTCGCCGATCGTCGAGGTGAGTTCGGTCGAGAGGTTCTTGCCGCAGGAGGACCCGGCGCCGTGCGCGGGCATCACCGTCACCGAATCGGGGAGTGCGAACAACGTGTCGTGGATCGAGTGGTACATGGCGCGGGCCAGATCGCTGGTCGAACTGTCGCCGATGTTGACCAGGTCGGGGCGGCCGACGTCGCCGATGAACAGCGAGTCGCCGGTCAACACGGCAGTCGGTGCCGACTCGGGGTGCTCGCGCACCACCACGCTGATCGATTCCCAGGTGTGGCCCGGGGTCGCGAGGATCTCCAGGTCCACCTCGCCGAGCGAGATGTGCTCGCCATGGCCCAGCCGGCGAATCGGGTAGTCGGTCTCGGCGGCCTCGCCGAATCCGATCCACGCGCCGGTGGCGTCGACGAGCTCCAGGTGTCCGGAGACGAAGTCGGCGTGGAAGTGGGTGTTGATGACGCCTTCGATCCGAAGGCCGTACTTCTCGGCGTCCGCCAGGTACTCGGCGATGTCGCGGCGCGGGTCCACGACGATCGCGCGTCCGGTCGTCTGGTCGCCGATCAGGTAGGACGCGTGCGACAAGCACTCGATGTAGTACTGCTCGAGGATCATTGCCTTGCTCCTTGGCTTGGTGCCTCTGGGGGATGTGGTTGCCCTCATCCAAACATACCCCCAGGGGTATCTATTCCCGATATTCAAATACCGGCGGGGGTATTGCTACTATGGTTGAAAATATACCCCACAGGGTATCGAATCCGAGGAAGGAAACCCCGACATGACTGCGCCATCGCCGACGACGATCACCGCGGGAGCGCTGCAGGCCCAGCTGGCGGCGGCGAACCCGCCCCGCATGCTGGACGTTCGCACGCCCGGTGAGTTCGAGACCGTTCACATTCCGGGCGCCTACAACGTTCCGTTGGACCTGCTGCGTGAGCACCGCGACGAGATCCGCAACCACCTCACTGAACAGGTCGTGCTGGTGTGCCGCTCGGGTCAGCGCGCCGCGCAGGCCGAAGAGGCACTGCGCGCCGCCGGCCTGGCCAACGTCCACATCCTCGAGGGCGGCATGAATGCCTGGGAGGCCGGTGGCCTCGAGGTCAACCGAGGCGCGCAGCGCTGGGAGTTGGAACGGCAGGTCCGGCTGGTCGCCGGCCTGATCGTCGCGCTGAGCGTGCTGGTGGGCGTGTTCGTGCCGGGAGCGCAGTGGGTGGCCTTCGTGATGGGCGCCGGGCTGGCCGCTGCGGCCGCGACCAACACATGCCTGATGGGCATGATGCTGGCCAAGCTGCCCTACAACCGCGGCCCGAAGTGCGACGCGGACGAGATCGTCGCCCAACTCGTGACGCCGACGCGGCGGTGAGGGCATGAAACCCCAGGCCGTGGTGTTATACCCCCGCGGGTAAGCTTTACCTAATAGACCTGAGGAGGTTCACCATGGTTGGTGATGAAGACGCCATCGCAGCTGTTCTCAACCGGCTGCGCCGCGCACAGGGTCAGCTGACCGGCGTGATCTCCATGATCGAGCAGGGCCGGGACTGCAAGGACGTGGTCATCCAGCTCGCCGCGGTGTCACGGGCGCTGGACCGGGCCGGCTTCAAGATCGTCGCGACCGGACTGCGCGAGTGTGTCACCGGCAGCGCCGCCAACGGCGACGCCCCGATGAGCGAGGCCGAGCTGGAAAAGCTGTTCCTCGCGCTCGCATAAGGGGAACACTGATGGGCATGGATATCGCGCTGTCGACAACGTTGCACGGTGCCTTCGACGACGTCGTTGGCCGCACCCGAGAAGCACTGGCAGGTCAGGGTTTCGGCGTGCTGACTGAGATCGACATGAAGGCGACGATGGCGACCAAGCTGGGCGACGCCGCCGGCGAAGCCCTCGGAGACTACGTGATCCTGGGCGCGTGCAATCCGCCGCTGGCACAGCGTGCCGTGATGATCGATCGCCAGATCGGCTTACTGTTGCCCTGCAATGTGGTCGTGCGCAGTGACCCCGACCAGGCCGACACCGTTCACGTCGAGGCGATGAACCCGCAGCTGCTGGTCGGCGTTACTGGTCAGACCGGCCTGCAACCGGTGGCCGATGAGGTGACCTCGAAGCTGCAGTCGGCCATCGACGCGCTCAACACCTAGGGCGGCCGGAGTCAGGAGGCTCGATCGGCGTGTGGTCATCCCTGCTGCGCCGCCGCACCTACCTGCTCGACGCTGTTCGCACGCGATTGTGGCCGCTGCCGGTGATGGCCATCGTGGCCGCGATCGCGGCGGGGGTCCTGCTGCCCCGGCTGGACGAAGCCCGCGATTCGACGCTGCGGCCCGCGCTGGGTGGCTTCCTGTTCGGTGGCGGACCAGCCGCGGCCCGCGAGCTGCTCTCGGCGATCGCCGGGTCGTTGGTCACCGTGACTTCCCTGACGTTCTCCCTGACGGTGGTCACACTGCAGCTGGCCAGCAGTCAGTTCTCGCCGAGACTTCTGCGCACGTTCGCGCGCGACCGATTCGTGCAGAGCACCCTCGGGTTGTTTCTGGCGACCTTTGTCTACGCCATCACGGTGCTGCGCACGGTGCGCGACGACAGCGGCGACGGCGGATTCGTCCCGCGCATTTCGGTGACCGTTTCCTATCTGCTGGTTCTGGCCAGCGTCATCGGCCTCATCCTCTTCCTGGCGCACCTGGTCCGGGAGATCCGGGTCGAATCCATGATTTACACGGTTCGCACCGATGCGGTCGAGACCGCGCGAACGTCGTTCGACGAACTCGATGAACTCGACGACGAAACCGGGGGACCGCTGCCCGATCCACCGCCGACGGCGACGGCGCTGCATGCGTGCTCAACGGGATTTCTGGTCGCCCTCGATCACGCCGCGCTGACCGCGGCGGCCAGTGGGTGCGACGCGGTGATCCTCGTCGACGTGATGCCCGGCGAGTGGATGGTGACCGGCTCGCCGGTCGCCTTCGCCTGGCCGGCCGAGGAGGCCCGTCAGCTCGACGACGATCAGTTCGACACCCTACGGCGGTGCCTGGCGTCGGCGATCACCACCGGTGACGAACGGACCCCCGTTCAGGACGTGGGCTATGGCCTGCGGCAGCTCACCGACGTCGCTGTGAAAGCCCTGTCGCCGGGGATCAACGATCCGACGACGGCAATCCACGTGCTCGACCACAGCGCGTCGCTGTTGTGCGAGCTGGTCGTGCGCCGGCTCGGCTCGACCGCGCTGTGCGATGACGACGGGGTGGTGCGCGTCGTTGTGCGGCGGCCTGACCTCGCCGCGCTGCTGGAACTGGCCATCGGTCAGCCCCGGCACTATGGCGCCGCCGAGGTTGCGGTGCTGTCTCGACTGCTGTGGCTACTGCGCGAAGTGGGGTGGCGATCTCGGCGCGACGAGGACAACGCCGTGATCCTGGGGCAGCTGCACCGTGTGCAGGCCACCGCTGCGGCGCAGGATTTCGACGCCGCCGACCGGGAACGTCTCGAGCGGCTCGTCTCCGACGTCCACGATGCGCTGGCGGGCCGGTGGCGGCCGTCGGACCGGGGGTGACAAACGTGTTTGCCTTGCCGGCGCGGGAGCGTCTAGCATCGGCGATCGTGCACAGCGCGCGACTCGTAGTAGCTCCCCGCAGCGGGGTCTGATCCGGACCGACCCCCCGCTGTGGGTCGGAAGCTGCTACACCGTCGGTCACCTCCGCTCGACGAGAAGACCGCACGATGAACCCGCACAGCACTCCGATTCCCGAGCCGTCCCCGCGCTTTTGTGCGCCGCTGCCGCGCGGCCTGCGCGAACACGCCGAAGCCATGCCGTGGAGCGCGTTCGCCGCCACCTACAGCCCGAGCGGCGGCCCGGTGCGCCTGGGCGCCTGGGAATGCGACGACGCCTCCAGGCGCGGCCCCCAGCCCCGCTGCTTCCGCGCGACGCTGGCGGTCGGCGACCGCATCGAGACGGCGACGGCCCATGCCGGCGGTCCGGTCGCCGCGCTGACCGCGATGCTGTACGAGCGCGGGATCGGCGTGGAGATGACGCGCTTTCACCAGCTGGCCGCCGGTGCCCACACCGCGACGTTCGTGCGCGGCAGCGACGGGCAGCGTCACGAATGGGCGATGGGTTGGTCGGAGGATCCCACTCAGTCGGCGTTGCGCGCGGTCGTCGCGTGCGCCAACCGCCTACTCGCCGACTGATTTCCGCGCGAGCAGACGCAACAGCTCCCGACACGCCGCTATTTCGGGGTCTCTTGCGTCTCTCTCGAAAATTGGGTGACCCAAGCTGGGTGAGCGGTTGCTCGCTGGTGCTAGGCGGCGTTGGTGCGGGGTTCGAGAGTGACTTTGTACCCCAAGGTTTCCAG
>NZ_JAPJDO010000081.1 GCF_026242045.1 Mycobacterium pinniadriaticum | reverse complement strand
GCGTCAAACGCCACATCGCTCGCGCCGTCTACCGTGCTCTACTCACCGACCACAACACCCGCCACCAAGCACCGCAATCAGCCGCGGCTTGACATAGGAGCTATTGCTCGCGCCGGAAGGTTACTTGGCGCGCTCCAGAACATCGACCAGGCGCCAGCGTTTGCTCGCCGACAGCGGACGGGTCTCCATCAGGGAAACCCGGTCGCCGACGCCGGCAACGCCGTTCTCGTCGTGCGCCTTGACCTTCTTGGTCGTGCGAATGATCTTGCCGTACAGGGGGTGCTTCACGCGGTCCTCGAGCTCGACCACGATCGTCTTCTGCATCTTGTCGCTGACCACGTAGCCGATGACCGTCTTACGACGACCCCGCGGCTTCTCGGTGGCCGGAGTGTGCATGGGACCGGCCGATTTTGAAGAGTTTTCTGCCATCACGATTCCTCACCAGCGGGTCCGGAGGCCAGACCCAGTTCACGTTCGCGCAGCACGGTGTAGATGCGCGCAATCTCCTGACGCACGGTACGAAGCCGGCGATTGTTGTCCAACTGGCCGGTGGCCATCTGGAAGCGCAGGTTGAACAGCTCTTCCTTGGACTCCCGCAGCTTGTCGGTCAACTCTTCGTCGGTGAGTTCACGCAGTTCACCGGCGCTGATGCCCACTGCCATCAGAACTGCTCCTCTCGGGTCACGATGCGCGCCTTGATCGGCAACTTGTGGATTGCACGCGTCAGGGCTTCCCGGGCGATCTTCTCGTCGGGGTAACTCAACTCGAACAGCACGCGGCCGGGCTTGACGTTGGACACCCACCACTCGGGGCTGCCCTTGCCCGAACCCATGCGGGTTTCCGCGGGCTTCTTGGTCAGCGGGCGGTCCGGGAAGATGTTGATCCACACCTTGCCACCACGCTTGATGTGCCGGTTGATGGCGATACGAGCGGACTCGATCTGCCGGTTGGTGACGTAGGCGTGCTCCAGGGCCTGGATGCCGTAGTCACCGAACGTCACCGACGTGCCACCGCTGGCAATACCACGCTGCTTGGGGTGGTGTTGCTTGCGGTGCTTGACTTTACGGGGAATCAACATGGTCTAGCTCTCCGTGCTTTCAGCGGCGGGCTCGACAGCGGGAGCCTCGGCCGTGACCGGGACCGCGGATTCGGCGGTCTCTTCACTGGCCGCGCGGCCGGCTTCGGTGCTCGTCGCGGTGGTACCCGAGGCGCCGCTGCGGCGCGGGCGGGTGCCCGACGGACGCTCGCGGCGCGGACGGTCGGCGGCGGGTGCGGCGGCGGTCAGCTCACGCTTGCCACCGACGATGTCGCCCTTGTAGATCCACACCTTCACGCCGATGCGGCCGAACGTGGTCTTCGCCTCGTACAGCCCGTAGTCGATGTCGGCGCGCAGGGTGTGCAGCGGAACCCGGCCTTCGCGGTAGAACTCCGAGCGGCTCATTTCGGCGCCGCCCAGGCGACCCGAGCACTGCACCCGGATGCCCTTGACGTTGGGCTGCCGCATGGCCGACTGGATGGCCTTGCGCATCGCGCGGCGGAACGCCACCCGGTTGCTCAACTGCTCGGCGACACCCTGGGCGACCAGCTGCGCCTGGCTCTCGGGGTTCTTCACCTCGAGGATGTTCAGCTGAACCTGCTTGCCGGTCAGCTTCTCCAGGTCGGCGCGGATGCGGTCGGCCTCGGTGCCACGACGGCCGATGACGATGCCCGGGCGCGCGGTGTGGATGTCAACGCGGACCCGGTCACGGGTGCGCTCGATCTCCACGTCGGCGATCCCGGCGCGCTCGAGGCCGGTGGCCAGCAGCCGCCGGATCGCCACGTCTTCCTTGACGTAGTCGGCGTACTGCTTGTCGGCGTACCACCGGGACTTCCAGTCGGTGGTGATACCGAGCCGGAAGCCGTGGGGGTTGATTTTCTGGCCCACTACTCCGAGCCCTCCTTCGTCTGTTCGGCCGTCGCCTTGGCGGCCGGAGCCTTCTTGGCCGCGGCCTTCTTGGCCGGTGCTGTCGCAGCGGCCTTGCTGCCCTGCGCCCGCCTCTGGCGAGCCGCACTCGCTGAAGAGCCTGCACGCTCGTTGCGTGCCGGACGGCTCTCGACGATCACGGTGATGTGGCTGGTGCGCTTGCGGATCCGGTACGCACGCCCCTGCGCGCGCGGCCGGATGCGCTTGGCGGTCGGGCCTTCATCGGCCATGACGGTGGCGACCACCAGGGTCGCCGGGTCCAGGCCCTCGTTGTTCTGGGCGTTGGCCGCCGCCGAGGCGATCACCTTGGCGACCGGCTCGCTGGCCTGCTGTGGCGCCCAGCGCAGGATGTCCAGCGCCTCTTCGACCGACTTGCCGCGGACCAGGTTGATCACCCGGCGCGCCTTGCTCGCCGAGATGCCCACGTATTTCGCAACAGCGGTGGCGGAAGGAAATTCAGTCGTCGTCATCGCCGCTTACTCTTCCGGTCGTCCTTGATGTGACCCTTAAACGTGCGCGTCGGGGCGAACTCGCCCAGCTTGTGGCCGACCATCGCCTCGGTGACGAACACCGGCACATGCTTGCGGCCGTCGTGGACGGCGAAAGTGTGGCCGATGAAGTCCGGGATGATGGTCGAACGACGCGACCAGGTCTTGATGACCTGCTTGGTGTTCTTCTCGTTCTGTACGTCGACCTTCTTGAGCAGATGGTCGTCGACGAACGGACCCTTCTTCAGGCTGCGTGGCATCGCTATGTACTCCTAGCGCTTCTTGCCGGTGCGCCGGCGACGGACGATGAGCTTGTCGCTCGGCTTGTTGGGCTTACGGGTACGGCCCTCGGGCTTGCCCCACGGGCTGACCGGGTGACGACCACCGGAGGTCTTGCCCTCGCCGCCACCATGCGGGTGGTCGACCGGGTTCATCACGACGCCACGGACGGTCGGGCGCTTGCCCTTCCACCGCATGCGGCCGGCCTTACCCCAGTTGATGTTGGCCTGCTCGGCATTGCCGACCTCGCCGACGGTGGCGCGGCAGCGCACGTCGACGCGACGGATTTCACCCGACGGCATGCGCAGGGAGGCGTAGGCGCCTTCCTTGCCCAGCAGCTGGATGCTCGAGCCGGCCGAACGGGCCAGCTTGGCGCCGCCGCCGGGGCGAAGCTCGACGGCGTGGATCACGGTGCCGGCCGGGATGTTGCGCAGCGGCAGGTTGTTTCCGGGCTTGATGTCGGCGTTGGCGCCCGACTCGACGATGTCGCCCTGCGAGAGACCCTGCGGCGCAATGATGTAGCGCTTCTCGCCGTCCAGGTAGTGCAGCAGCGCGATATTCGCGGTGCGGTTCGGGTCGTACTCGATGTGTGCGACCTTGGCGTTGACGCCGTCCTTGTCGTTGCGCCGGAAGTCGATCACCCGGTAGGCACGCTTGTGCCCGCCGCCCTTGTGGCGGGTGGTGATACGGCCGTGCGCGTTACGACCGCCGGTCCCGTGCAGCGGGCGGATCAGCGACTTCTCCGGGGTCGAGCGAGTGATCTCGGAGAAATCGGAGACGCTGGCACCGCGGCGACCGGGGGTCGTCGGCTTGTACTTGCGAATTCCCATTATCTATTCCTGAGTTCTATTCGTGCCGGCTAGGCCGGTGCTCCGAAGAGGTCGATCGGCTTGCTGCCGGGGGCCAGGGTCACGATCGCACGCTTGGTGCTCTTGCGCTGTCCGTAGCCGGAGCGGGTGCGCTTACGCTTGCCCTGCCGGTTGGCGGTGTTCACCGAGTCGACCTTCACCTTGAAGATCTTCTCGATGGCGATCTTGATCTGCGTCTTGTTCGAGCCCGGCGCGACGATGAACGTGTAGACGTTGTCCTCGATCAATCCGTACGACTTCTCGGAGATGACCGGGGCCAGGATGATGTCGCGGGGATCAGTGATGGTGGCCATCAGGCTGAAACCTCCTCGGCGGTCTGGGTGTTCGAGCCGATGTAGGCATCCAGCGCTTCCACGCTGAACACCACGTCGTCGGCGTTGAGCACGTCGTACGTGTTGAGCTGATCGGGCGAGATCACATGCACACCGGGAAGGTTGCGCACGCTCTTCGCGCCGACCTCGTCACTGCGGCCGATCACGATCAGAACCTTGCGACGGTCGGTCAGGGTGCCCAGGAACGTCTTGGCGCTCTTGGTCGACGGGGTCTGGCCGCTCACCAGCTCGGTCACCGCGTGGATCCGCTCGTTGCGGGCCCGGTCCGACAGCGCGCCACGCAGCGCGGCGCGGATCATCTTCTTGGGGGTGCGCTCGCTGTAGTCACGCGGCTGCGGGCCGTGGACGACGCCACCACCGGTGAACTGCGGGGCACGGGTCGAACCCTGGCGGGCGCGACCGGTTCCCTTCTGCCGGTACGGCTTCTTGCCGCCGCCGGAGACCTGAGCACGAGTCTTGGTGGCATGCGTGCCCTGCCGCTTGGCGGCCAGCTGCGCGGTCACCACCTGGTGCATCAACGCGATGTTCGGCTCTACGTCAAAGAGGGCAGCCGGAAGTTCAACCGTGCCGTCCTTCTTGCCGTCCGGAGTGCGAACTGGAATCTTCAGATCCTCAGAGCCCATTACTTCTCACCTCGTTTGACTGCCGTGCGAACCATCACGAGCCCGCCGGTGCGGCCGGGGACCGCGCCCTTGATCAGCAGCACGCCGTTCTCGGCATCGACCTTGTGCACCAACAGGTTTTGCGTGGTGACGCGGTCATTACCCATCCGGCCCGACATCCGGGTGCCCTTGAAGACACGGCCCGGGGTGGCGCAGCCACCGATCGAGCCCGGCCGGCGGTGCACTGCCTGGGCACCGTGGCTGGCGCCCTGGCCCTTGAAGCCGTGGCGCTTCATGGTGCCCGCGAAACCCTTGCCCTTGGACGTGCCGGTGACGTCGACGTAGGCGCCGTCGGCGAAGATCTCCGCCGTCAGCTCCTGGCCGACCTCGTACTCGGCGGCCGCGGCCTCGTCGTCCAGACGCAACTCGGCCAGGTGCCGGCGCGGATTGACCCCGGCGGCGGCGTACTGACCGGTTACCGGCTTGTTCACCTTGCGCGGGCTGATCTCGCCGTAGGCGAGCTGCACCGCGCTGTAGCCGTCGCGCTCGGGCGTGCGGATCCGGGTCACCACGTTGGGTCCGGCCTTGACGACCGTGACCGGGACGACCTTGTTGTTCTCATCGAAGACCTGGGTCATGCCCAGCTTCGTACCCAAGATTCCTTTGCGTGCCATTGTTCGCCGACCCCTACTGGATATTCACGTCGACGCTGGCCGGCAGATCGATGCGCATGAGCGCGTCAACCGTCTTCGGCGTCGGGTCGAGGATGTCGATGAGCCGCTTGTGCGTACGCATCTCGAAGTGCTCCCGCGAGTCCTTGTACTTGTGTGGGGAGCGGATGACGCAGTACACGTTCTTTTCCGTCGGCAGCGGCACCGGACCAACCACGCTCGCACCGGTACGGGTGACCGTCTCCACGATCTTGCGCGCCGAGGCGTCAATGGCCTCGTGGTCGTAGGCCTTGAGCCTGATGCGGATCTTTTGTCCCGCCACGCTTCTCCTACCTTCACTCCTGCTTGGTCCCACGAAGGGACACGGTGGTCATTGCGCTGGGTTGCCCGGCCCTGGGCCGCACGTTCAGCGCTGGCTGTCGCCGCCGCTCTTTACCTGTCCTGGTGCTCCGGCCCCCGCGGTCGGGTGTGTCGCCCTCGCGCAGCCCCGCAGGCGCGGTGAAAACCGTCGCTCTCCGAGGGTGGGACCGGACGCGCCCGTTTGGGCGCCGGTCGTATACCTTGGGCGGCACGCTCCGATGGGGCGAATCCGGCTCAAGGCAACCCGAACAGTATGCCCTAGATCGGGGCCTTATCCAAATCCCTGCTCTGCCAGGTAGTGGGTCAGTTTGGACGTGTCGCCTGAAGGTCTAGACGCCGAGGTTGTGGCGGCGTAAGGCGGGCTAGACCGTATGGGGAGGCTGGGGCCTCGCCACATGTGATCGTGGGTTGCCGTCAGGAGTGGGTCCTGGCCGGTAGAGCCACAGATGTGGATGGAGGCCCCAGTGAAGGTT
>NZ_JAPJDO010000080.1 GCF_026242045.1 Mycobacterium pinniadriaticum | reverse complement strand
GCTCGACACTCATGCCGGGCTCATCCGGTACATCGAAGCGGCGGGCCTCTAGCGACGGCTACCGGCCCGCCGCTTCACCCTGCCCCTTGACAAAATGCACCCCATATCAGACCTTGACCCGTCCCTCGAGGTGTTCACGCTCGACGACACGGTCTGGCTGGTCATTCGCCACCGATCATCGTGCCCGACACCGCCGACGGCGGCGTGCGCCGGCCAGAGCTGAATCGGCCATCCAGGCCGTGAGGGGCCGCCCCGGGTCTCGGCCGGAATGGCGATCGCTCGTGTGAAATACTTGCGCCTCGCCGAAATGGCTACTCATCAATCACGGGAGGTCGGCGCGCTGATGGAGTCGCCGATCACCGTCGCGATCATCGACGATCACGACGTGATCCACGCCGGCATCGAGGCCTGGTGTGCGCAGGCCGCGCCCCCCATCCAGACCATTGGCAACTACACTTCGGCGGCGCAATTCGAGGCTGCCCAGCAAGCGGGGGCCGCGCCACCCGATGTGGTCATTCTTGATCTCGAACTCACCAGTCGCCACCCCGACTTCGCGTCTGTGGAACAGCTCAGCAGCAGCGGGCACCGCGTGATCGTCTACTCCCACTTGGTCCACGATGAAGTCATCCTTCGATGTCTCGATCTCGGAGCAGTCACGTACATCGCCAAAGCAGAAGGCAAGAATCACCTCCTGGACGCTATCCGCGCCGCGGCCGACGAGCAGGCCCATATCGGACCCCGCATGGCCGGCGCGATGAGTGCCAACGACAGCACCAACAGGCCGCGGTTGAGCCAACGTGAGCTCGACGTCCTTACCGCGTGGTTTCAAACCGAGAGTAAAGACCTCGTCGCCAAAAAGCTGTTCATCACGCCGGCCACCGTGCGCACCCATCTGCATCGAATCCGCGCCAAATATGCCGCCGCCGGCCGAGACGCACCCACCAAAGCGGCACTGGTCGCACGAGCCATCCAGGACGGCATCGTCAGCGTCGACGACCTCTGACCCCAGTACGGGGTCGGGAAACGGCGGTGGCCCGATCTTCGGGAGCTGGCGTGGTGTTCAAAAGGCTATTGGCCCTTAGTCTTTCAGGAGCGAGTCAACTCGTAGAGCAGGCTACCAGTGGTCGTGTACACCGACGCGGAGTCGCCACCGTGAAATTCCACCAGATAGGTTGACCGGTTGGGCGACTGGCTGACGATCAGCTTGTAGCGACCTGCCGAGTCGGGCTGGGTCGACAGCTGGCAGAACATCGGCCCCCCGATGTCCAGCGGCTCGCCGTGGCTGTAATAGAAGCCGTCGCACAGACCGTCGTCGGCAAATGTCTTGTCAGCGGTTCCGTCTGATGACGACCAGATTCCGACGAGGGAGTGAGGGTCCCCGTCGCTCGAGCCTTCGCCCGGAACAGAGCCCCCGTCGGAGCCGGGAACCGGGTCCACGTGGAAGTAGAGCAGATCCACAGCGCCCGACCACACGGTGATAGTGAGATCGCCACACCAAGCTGTAGTCAATTGATGCGTGAAGATCTCGCGGCCGTCGACAGAGAACGACTGTTGACCCGCCGCGTCAACTTCCAGGGCGACGTCATGCCACTGGTCGTCCAGCGCTCCGCCGGCGACATCCGGGACCGGATCCTCGAAAAGCGGTACCCTGTAGACGCTTTCCGCAAAGTCGATGCCCACGCCGGCTGAATAGTGAGCCCTTCGCTGACCATCGCCGTACATCGGGGCTGTGCCGATTCCGATGGCGAAGCCACCACGTTGCCCTTCTGCGTAGGACGTTAGACGAACTCTGCCGCTGATCCGAGCGGCACATACTTCTACGCCCGGATACCGAAGCCCCGCTCCGATCTCATCATGGGTAGAGCTGCTGAGCCGGACTCCTCTGCCGTCACTCTCGACGTCGGCCTGAACCGGGCCGAATACTTCCCAGGCGGCGAAGTCGACCGGGCCGTACACCGACTTTGGTTTGAGTGAGGTGAAGGCCCACGCTCCGATGCCGAGCACGGTGAGCGCGACAACCGTGATGAGTGCCCCGAGTTTCCAGGGAAAACGCATCTGCGAGTGTGTTGGTGGTCGTCCAGGGCTCGGCGGCGAGGTTCCTGGTCCCGACCGGGGCTGCCACGTCTGTTGTGGTGACGTCCACGACCCCGGCTGCTGGGTTGCCGCCCAGCTATATGGCGGTCGGTATGGCGGCGACGGTGTGTGCTGTGGAGGAGGGTAGATCACCGGCGCGTCCTGCGGGTAGGGCTCGGCGATGTGCTGCCGAGGGGCGATCGGCGACTGCGGTTCTGCCGGCGATGGCTGGGGTGGCATTCCCGGGCGAAGCGACACTTCGCGGCTCCACGGCGAGTCGAGCGGGTAGATCGTGGGCGGGTTTGGGTTGACAGGGTAGGCGCTCGAGATGTTCGCGTTGTGAAACCAAGCGAGCAATTCGGCATCGGCGTTGGGGTGCGCAGCCAGAGACGGCCAGAGGTCGGGGCGGTCTCGCGCGAGCCGACGGAGCTCGCCGGGCTCTGTACGTGGGTGTCGCGCCAGTTCGGCGTCGCGATCAGCCGGTGGGTGAGCCCAGCCGGGAGGCGATGTGAGCGGCTGTTGTTGGGCAGGGTGGTGGTACGCAGGTGAAGTGCCCGTGAACTGGGCCGGCTGGTCGGCTTTCCGTTCACCGATGAAGCTGTCAGGCGCTAAGGAGCGAACGAGCTCAGTGAAGTCGGCTCGCATCTTGAGATAAATGTCAACATCTTCATCGACGAAGCTGTCGCCTTCGATGACCGAGATGGTGCCAGCGGCCGGGTTCTGTGACGCGAATTCGATGTGGGCGCCCACGAAGTGGGGATTGACGTGGTTTCCGTTGCGCAGGGTCACCGATCCTGCGGAGATATCTGCGACGTAGGTTTCGGCGGGTCCTTGCGGTGCGGAGCGCGGCGGGCCCCAGCGTTGAACCACTGCATCAATAATCCGGCCGGCGGGCACCGTAGTGACGAACTGGTGGGTTTGGCGCGCGGATTTCGTCGATTTTCGGCCGAGCACGAAATTGGCTGCGGTGACGAACGGCCAGACCAGCGCTTCGGACACGGTGTCATTGAGCCAGCCCGCAAAATACAGCCACGCGAATCCAGCTGCAGAGAAGATGATGACTATGAGAAAGAAGATCAGCCAGTTCACCGCTTGCTCCCTGATGTTGGTCTGAACCCGCGAGTCGCGCGCATGGCGATACGTTGCGGGTCCACCGCTAGCCATGCCCGCGCCAGCCAGCCTTCAGCGGTGGGCAGAGCCAGCCCGCTCGATGTCCGGGCCGGCCGGTGCGGCGAGAACACCGACGGCTTCTGAGTGCCGTCGTGCGTGGATCCGCACCACGAGGAGCCGAGCTCGACGGCACAACCTGGTGCGTCTTTCATGGCGCTAGGATCGGGACTTCCCTGGCCTTCACAATCGGTTTCACGATTGTTTTGACCATTCTGCTTCTGCCCCAGCACAACCCGAATCATTTGCATGGACTGGCGCCTCGATGTCAGCACCGTTTCATTGACGCGCAATGCATGACTGACACTGCTCTGGGCCATTGATTGCGGCTCCCGGGAGAGTTGGTCCAACTACAGGCTTCTGGGCATGTGAATTAGACACCCTAGCCGTGCAACGGCCAAGTGTGTCGTTTGCCATGAGCTTGGGACCAGTGTGACCTGATTTTGCCAGGGTGATGGGACCACCTGGATTGCCAGTTATGGGACCACCGGCGCGTTGCGTCGGTGGTCTCTTCATTTGCCCGTTCGATCGCCGTGATGGCTCAAGTCACGGAGGCGGCGGGCATGGCTTTTCGGGAGGTCAGTGTGAACGAGATCAGGGAAGTGCTGCGGGTGTGGCTGGGGGTGGCGGGGCGGCCGGCGCCGGGGTACCGCACGATCGCCGCGCATTGCGGCCTGGACCGCAAGACGGTACGGCGCTACGTGGAGGCCGCGCAGGCAGCCGGGCTGCGCCGAGACGACGATGCCGACGTCATCGATGACGGGTTGATCGGGATGGTCGCCGAGGCGGTGCGTCCGGTGCGCCCGGATGGTCACGGCGCGGCCTGGGAGCAACTGCTGGGGTTCGAGGAGCAGATCAGCGCGTGGGTGGCCGGCGACGGTGAGCAGCGGCCGCTAACGATCACCAAGATCGAGACGTTGCTGGCTCGCCAAGGCTGCGTGGTTCCGTATCGGACGTTGAACCGATTCGCCAGCGAGCGTTGCGGTTTCGGCCGCAAGGACACCACGGTGCGGGTCGCTGATGGTGACCCAGGGGTGGAATGCCAGATCGATTTCGGCTACCTGGGAATGCTCACCGATGTCGGCGACGGGCGGCGCCGCAAGGTGCATGCGTTGATCTTCACCGCCGTCTACTCCCGGCACATGTTCGTCTGGCTGTCCTATTCACAGACCCTGACGGCGGTGATCGCCGGATGCCAGGCGGCCTGGGAATTCTTCGAGGGCGTATTCGCGGTGCTGATCCCGGACAATCTGAAACCGGTGATCGCCGCCGCGGATGCGGTCAACCCGCAGTTCACCGCGGGCTGGCTCGACTACGCCGGCCATGTCGGATTCCTCACCGACCCGGCCCGGGTGCGCTCCCCGAAAGATAAGCCGCGGGTGGAGCGTGTGGTGCAGTATGTGCGCCGAAACTTTTGGGACGGTGAAACATTCAGCAGCCTTGAGCAGGCGCAGCAAGCCGCGACCACCTGGTGTCTGCATACTGCCGGGACCCGTATCCACGGCACCACCTGCGCACGCCCCCTGGAAGTGTTCACCGCCGAAGAACAACCCCGGCTGCTGGCAGCTGCGGGGTTGTATGACATGCCGGTGTTCAAAGCGGTCAAAGTGCACCGCGACTTCCACGCCGAGGTCGCCAAAGCCCTGTATTCGCTGCCCGAGCAGTGGATCGGCACCACGCTGGACGTCCGCGCCGACAGTGAGCTGGTCAAGTTCTATCGTCGCGGCACGCTGGTGAAAGTCCACCCCCGCCAACCACCCGGTGGCCGCAGCACCGACCGTGAGGATCTGCCCGAACACAAGGCCGGTTACGCGTTGCGGGATCTGGCGGCGTTGATCGCCACCTGTGCTGCACACGGGCCCAATATCGGGATCTACGCCGAACGCATCCTCGATGACCCGCTGCCCTGGACCCGGATGCGCACCGTCTACCGACTGCAAGGGCTGGTGCGCCGCTACGGCGCCGACCGCGTCGAACAAGCCTGTTCACTATCGCTGGACCTCGACGTCGTCTCGGTCAACAAGATCGCCTCCATGCTCGAACGCGCCACCGAAAACTCCACCCCGGCACTACCACAGGCAGTCGGCCAAACCGCCACCCGATTCTCTCGTGATCCATCCGAATTCACCATCACCCCCACATCATTGACCGTAGTGGCCGTTACCGATTCCGAGGAGACCTGCTGACATGAGCACCCACCGTGCACCCGCCGACCCCGTCGGCGCTGACCTGACCCGACTGCTCAAAGCCCTCAAACTCGGCGCCCTGGCCGACACCCTGCCCGAACGCGCCGCCCTGGCCCGCCAACACAAACTCAGCCACATCGGATTCCTCGAAACGCTACTCGCCGACGAGGTCTCCCGACGCGAATCCCGTTCAGCCGCACTACGAGCGACCAAAGCCGGACTCGACCCGAGCATGCGCTTCGACACCTGGACCGCACAAACGGACCTGCGCTATGACCGCACCCTGCTCGGCGACCTGACCTCCCTGCGATTCCTCGACGCCGGACAGTCGGCAATCATCCTCGGGCCCGTCGGAGTAGGCAAGACACACCTAGCAACATCATTGGGACACATGGCCATTCGCCGCAGACACACTGTCCTGTTCGGTCGTGCCGACAAACTGTTCACCAGGCTGCGCGCCGCCCGCCTGGACAACACCGTCGACGCCGAAATCCGCCGACTGGCCGCCACCGACGTCCTCATCATCGACGACTTTGCGCTCAGACCCCTCGATGCCACCGAGACCAGCGACTTCTACGAAATCATCGTCGAACGCCACCGCGCCAAAACCACCATCGTGACCTCCAACCGGGAACCCGCCGAATGGCTGACCATGACCGCCGACACGCTGCTGGCCCAATCAGCGATCGACCGGCTGACCGCCACCGCACACACCCTCGTCATCGAAGGACCGTGGGGTTCCCCCGAGATCGTGGAGGGTTCCTTATGCCGCTTGCGGCTTGGTCTTGGATTCCCTGATCTCGTAGTTGACGGGCGATAACCCGTCGGCGGAGCTGTGCCGGC
>NZ_JAPJDO010000079.1 GCF_026242045.1 Mycobacterium pinniadriaticum | reverse complement strand
CCCGTTTAAACTCGTCGGGATAATTTTTCCTTGCCATCGTGGTGGATCATCTCGCTTCCCCCGCCAATCTTGCGGGATTAAGCGTGTCCAACACACGGGGGCAGGGCCCGACCCCGGCGAGCCGCTGAGGTATTCGCCGGGGCCGGCGAAGGCGTCGTAGTAAATGACCCGCTTGTTCCACCGAGCAATAATTGGAAACCAGGCGCCCAAGTAGCGGCGTAGGAGTGCGTGCTTCGCGGCGGTGTGCGGAGGGCATGGACGAAGTTCGAAGGCCTTCTTCGGCATGGGCGACATCCTGCACCGGCTTTCAATGTTCGGTTCGGCAGGAACGCTAGTCGGGACGATCTTCGGCTCGCGCCCGACACGCCTGGGCGAGCGATGCTCGCGGCATCAGCTTGTCGGCGCGCCGCCGTAGGCTCTCAGGGTGGCTGACAAGAGTTCGATTGAATGGACCGAGGCTACGTGGAACCCCACAACGGGGTGTGACCGCATCAGCGCTGGTTGCGACAATTGCTACGCATTGACCCTCGCTAAGCGGTTGAAGGCGATGGGCAATCCGAAGTACCAGCTTGACGGAGACCCGCGGACGAGCGGGCCGGGCTTCGGCGTGCAAGTGCATGAGGATGCCTTGGACCTGCCACGTCGGTGGCACAGCCCAAGGACAGTCTTCGTCAACAGCATGTCCGATCTGTGGCATGCGCGAGTGTCCGACACCTTCATCAAGCAGGTCTTTGATGTCATGGTCGAGACGCCGCAGCACACCTATCAGCTGCTCACGAAGCGACCGAGGCGACTCGCACGGATGGCCGACAAGTTGCCATGGGCAAGCAACATCTGGATGGGTGTCTCGGTAGAGGACCAGTCCGAGGCGTGGCGAGTCGATGAACTGCGGAAAGTGGCCTCAGCGGTCCGGTTCATTTCAGCGGAGCCGCTCATCGGCCCAGTCGATCTCGACCTCACAGGCATCAATTGGCTGATCGCCGGAGGAGAGTCAGGAGCTAACTACCGGCCGGTAGATGCGACGTGGGTCCGTGACTTGCGGGACCAGTGCGAGCTTGCGGGTGTTGCCTTTTTCTTCAAGCAATGGGGCGGCATCCGTGCGAAGTCAGGCGGTCGCGAGCTGGACGGTCGTACCTGGGACGCGATCCCGGATAGCGCAGAGTTGGCCGAGGCAGGGTCGCGCGAAAAAGTCGGTCGGGCAGCGCTCGGCTGAAGTTCGATCGATCGGGCAACGTGTTGTCCGCCCGATCGTGAGCCTTCCCCTTCGGCTTGTCGCAGGCACACGCAGGTCCCGAAAGTCGCGGATAACCGGCGGCGGCTCAGAGATAAGTCCGGCTGGCGGATTTGCCGCAGTCGTAGGATTCCCTCCGTCGTCAGCGGTGTAGTCGCGGGGTTGCGAAAGTGGGAGCGAGACAACGACCCCGCCGACTAAACGCGGCGTCGGTGTAGACCTGCAACGCAGCGAGCTGGCCGGTACGCGCACCGTCATCGTGTCGTCCGTGGCGGTCGTCAGTCGCGAGGTAGGTCGTCGCCGACCGCGTCCTCCTCGCCCCGGTCCTCCGTTGTGTCGAGCGGATCTTCGGAGGTGTCGTTGAGGTTGTCGAGGTGTTGACGAACGTCGATGACTGGCTGATGGTTCTTGAAGTCGGGGGCATGCGCAGCGGGGGCGTGAATCGCGCCCGGCCAGGTATCAGTGCTCCGGTACGCCTCGATCGCGGCGAGCACCTGACTCGGTGTGCGGTACGGATACTCGTCGGTGACGAGCCCCGGGTTGTCTCCGTCCCCGAATGCCTTTGCGAGCACCTGTTCCGGGGTGGTGGACTGCAGCGGCCTGGCGATCGCGAACACCGGGTATGGCCGGCCGCCCCACACCCCTTTGAGCGAGTGTGTTCCGAGGAGGTATGCCACACGATCGCGCTTGGTGCTGTCGTCGTTGTAGTGCTTGAACAGGAGGTGAGCTACCTCGACAGTCAGCACGAAGTAGCTACGTGCGGCGAACTTGAGGACGCGGAAGCCGGTGTCGATGCTCGGGCCGACGAAGTCCATTGCGAAGTTGATCGCGAAGTCGTCGGTTGCGCCGGCGGTGTTGAGCGTCGCTTCGTTAGTTTCCTCCACATCAATTTGCGTTCTGTCGTCGGCGATCTGGACTGTGCGGGGAATTGCCACGCGACGGTCCGGTGACGGGACGGTTGCCAGGAACGCGCCGCCCTTGAGCGTCATGGTCGTCTTTTCGATCAGGTGTTGGATCTCAAATTCGAGCAGCGTGGCCATCCACGCGTCGATGGCGTCGCTGCACTCTCGCTCGGATTGGATCCGGACCGAGAAGATCAACTCGTCGCCGATGGCCTTCCACAGCGACAGGCGATTCCTCAAACCGGGGTATGACTCGGTGATCCTATTTGCCAGCAGCGAGGGGAACTCGCTGTAGAAGGAGAGGAAGGTCGCAATCCACCTGCCCTCACGCTTCTGCTTGAACTGCGTCGAGTTTTGCAGATCGCAGGAGAGGAAAAGGATTGAGCCGTCGTGGTTGAGGCCAGCCGCCATCAGGTAGGTAGGCCGAGATACTCGGCGCGGACTTTCGCCGCCGGGACTGAGACCCCGAAGTGCTCGGCGACAGCCACGATGTTGCGCTCCATCCGGGCGAACATGTCAGTGAAGTGGCTGGCGGGCATCAAGAGGTTAGACGCGAACACGTTCGCCTGAGTCTCGGCGACGTTGCGACCCAACCTGGTGAACGTGGATGGCCGCTCTCCGATGCGATGAGTGGCAGGGGCTCGGTAGTGCAAGAAGTAGTGCCCGAGCTCATGAGCAATCGTGAACCTGTCACGCAGCTGTGAGGTGTGCGTGGGGATGATGACTGTGAAGTCACCTGGTTCCCGCACTTCGAGCGACTCGGAGCGGTTGTCGAACTCGATCTGACCGCCAAGCTTCTTGAGCAGTGCGTGCACATCGACATAGCCATGCTCGTCGATGACGGCGTGCGCCTGCACGATCTCCTCGGCGTATGTCGCAATCGCTGAGTACGACAGCGTCGATCGCGGCGCCTCGACCGCACCCTCACTCATCACGCTCATCGGGTTACCTCCACTTACATGATCGCGCATTAGTGGGCGGCCCGTGGCGCGAGTTGCATCTCACATGCGCCCCTTTGTGGCCGGGGTGACAGGGGACTTCGCTGACGTACAGCGAAGACTATCGCCCTCAGACCAGCTGGCGGGATTCGACACCCAGCCGATCACGACTTCAGGCTAAAGCGGGGCACCGACATCTTCAGAGGTCGAATGCGGCCATGTGGCGACGGTCGGACAACCCACTATGTGGCGCGCCGCCGGCGCGATCGGTCAGCGCGAATCCGAGCACCGCTGGCGTTCATCCGCCATGTCGCGAGGGCGAGGCTCACCTCGAAGGTTTCGGCCACCTGGTCGTCGGTCCAATTGCGCAAAGCGGCGCGGTGGGCCGACTCGGTCGGCACGAGCAGCTCTCCGGCGAGTTCGGTTGCTTCGAGCTCGAACATCGGCGACGCAGCAGATCGGCATTCGTCCCCCAGGGAGAGCAGGACGTCGCCGTCGTGCTCCAGGAGCACGTGACCCATCTCGTGCGCGACGGTGGACCGACGCCGGCGTCGTCCGTGAACGTCGTTCTCGACAATGACACGCCCTGTTCCGTCTGGGATGAGGCTGGCCGAAAACCGGCCGGCACCCTCTTCGGCGAAGTGCGCGTAAGCCTCCTCGCTGCAGCCGATCTCGCTGATGCCCAGCACGGGGATGCCCCATTGCTCAGCATGCCCGTAGGGATCGTAGGCAGTGAACACGTCGAGACCGAGTTCCCGGCGTTCCTCGCGCGCAATCTTCTGCGCCATTGCTCGGAAGCCATGCCGCAGACGTGTCACCTAACTATTGTCTCGCACGGCGCGTATATGTCGCAAAGTGGATTCCACAACGTCCTGAAGATGTCTGCGGTCGTTTTCATCGAGGTCCTTGTGCGCGCGCAGTAACAGGCTGACCTCGGTCGCCAGGTCTCCCTCCGTCCGCCGCTCCCCCGTGGTTGCCGACGTGAAGGTGTCGGCGCTCACACCAAGCCACTGGACGAGCGCCACGAATCCGTCGAGATCTGGCCGTTGCTGATTCGCCATGCGGCTGAGGAGGGACGGACTAACTCCAGCATCTCCAGCAACCTGCCGCCACGACATCCCGCGGTCCCTGCGGGCGGCATCCAGTGCCGCGTAAAGCCCCGCAACGTCAACCTTGCCCGCCACTACCGCCCTCTCGATTTGCGAAATTGCACTATTGATACATATTGCAGAATCACAACACACTTGCTAGCGTCGATCACGTGTCGATTGTGCAACATGTTTCGAAGTCACAAGACACCGATGCCGTTTTGGTAGCCCACAACCGGAAGGACGAAACGCCGTGACGATCTCCCACACTGACACCGACAACACCGAAGGTACGACCACCTCCGCCAAGCGGCACGGAAATGACTGGCTCGAACTGCGGGTCTTCGCGCCACGGGACCCCGAAGAGCGCATCTTCGTGTTCGACGGTTCCGAGAGCGTCGGAAAGGCAGCTGCCGACGTCGCGGCCGCCTTCGGCTACGCCGAGGGCAATCACACGTTCGAGACCCGCACAGACGATGTCCTGGACCGGTCCCTAACCCTGGTGGTCGCAGGCGTGCGCACCGGTGATCTCTTGGAGCTGATCGACGTCGGCGGTGGCGTGTAGCGATGACCGCCATCGTGGAACGAGCGGTGTTGACAGCCGAGGCCCCGGCGGTAAACGCATGGGCGGCCCGCGTCGGTTGGACGGTCGACGTCGACGCCGATGGTGGGACTCTGGCAGCGACGACGATCCACCCCGTGACGCGAACGGTCATTGTCTTCCACGCCGACCTCGAGGGATATCCGGCGATTCCGCCGGCATGGTCCTGCCGCAACGCCGATGGCGCCGCCACGCCTTCGGTGTTTCCCCTCCCAGGATCGCGGCCCGGGATTCCCGGGTCGATATTCCACGCGGCGATGCTGATCTGCGCTCCGTGGAACAGACTTGCGTACGGCGTTCACGGCGGCCCGCATACCGACTGGACCACCCTCACCGCGTGGAAGACCGTGCCGGGCGACGTGACCCAGGCCCACACTCTGGCCGACATGCTGTCGGCGATCGCCCTCAACCTTGCGGCAAGTCCGGGAACGGCAGCGCCGTGACCGTCCATCGCCGCACACCCCTCCCGACGGCCACTGCGCGTGGGCAACTGCTGGTCGCCGAACAAATCCTCGCGCCGACCACCCGCTCGCTGCGCGCCAGTTCCGGCGCCGACGGCCCCCACGAAGGCCTGGTGCTCTGGCTCGGCCGCACGGTCGGTGCCACGACCTTGGCGCTGTCCATCGTTTGTCCTCCCGCCCGCACCGGGAGGAGCCACGTGCTCGTTGACGAGCACGCAGTGGCGTTGGCTGCTCGGAGCGCGCGCCGCTACGGACTCGGTGTCGTGGCGCAAGTGCACAGCCACCCCGGTCACGACACACGCCACTCAGACGGCGACGACCACCTAGTGCTGATGCCGTTTCCAGACATGTTCTCCCTTGTGGTCGCCGATTACGGCCGGGGCGACCTTCACCCGTCCCGGGGAGCTGGTCTCCACCAGTACCAAGACGGCCGATGGGTGCAAGTGATCGACGACGACGCCATGACCGTCGTGCCCGCATCGACGTCGCACGCCAACACGGGAAGAAGCGTGCAACCCAGGTGAACATCGACGACATCGAAGCGTTCTATCGCGCGCGCGACGCCCGAACAGTGCAATACGGCGGGGACAACCGTGCATTAGAGACGGAAATCGTTCTCATCGGCGGCGCGGTGACGACTACCCGCCCGGGGCAGGTTGCTGTGCTCGCGATGGTGAACATGATGGCCCGGACGCACCGTCGCTTCACAGTCAGCGTGCCGAGGGCGAAGCTCGTCGCCAAGTCGCTGATCGCCGCGTCATCGCTGGAGGAAGCCGTGGCGCGCACGGCGCTCGCCATAAACCCCGCAGCACACCTCGTCGTCAACGGCGTGCGCATCGACGCCAACGCTGTCAGCACCGCAGCGGTCAGCCGAATATCTCTCGGGGTCGACACCGCCAGCGACGCCGACGCTCACATCGGCTGGTCCGGGGGACGCGGACTGGTGTCGACGCGGCGGGTGGACGTCGGTTGCGAGGACACCGACGTGCTCGGCGCAGCCACGGCGGCGTGCATGGGGGTACACGCGCTTTTTGAGCTCAGTCACGGCCGCGGCGTCCATCCCTGCGCCCTCAACCTCGCCGAACGTCGCAGCTACGAACGCGACACCCTGTCGCCATGCGGATGCCCGACGAGCGAGGCCGAAAAAGGCAACAGCACGATCACCTGAACTTCCCCCGAGACCGTGGAGGCATCAACAATAGGGATCGAGATGCCAGAGAAACGGAAGAAGTACGACCGGGAGTTCCGTGAGGGTGCTGTCCGGATCGTCGA
>NZ_JAPJDO010000078.1 GCF_026242045.1 Mycobacterium pinniadriaticum | reverse complement strand
CGACACTCATGCCGGGCTCATCCGGTACATCGAAGCGGCGGGCCTCTAGCGACGGCTACCGGCCCGCCGCTTCACCCTGCCCCTTGACAAAATGCACCCCATATCAGATCTACCACCGGGCACCGACATCTCCATTGCGCCGGACGTCGCAACGCGGCTTCGCAGCAACACCGCCCTTGCCTCGCTCAGGTGCACGTGTCGGCCATCCTGGCCAGCCACTCGCCGAGCAGTGTGCGTTCCCCCGCGCTCAACTCCGAGGCGCCGGCCCCTCCCGCACCCAAGAGCTCGGCCAGCCACGCTGCGACGTCGCCGACCTCACCGCCGGTCCCCGCGGTCCGACCCAACGCGGCCGTGGCGATCACACCACCCAGAACGTTCTCGCGCAGCGCGGTGGACAGCGTCAGATCGGCCGCTCCGGCGGGCTGGGCGATCAACTGCAGGGTGATCCCCACGTTGGCAGCCACGATCTGCTGAACCGCCTCGTCGACCGGCACCGACAGCAGACCGTCGCGATCGAGACGGTCTACCAGCACGCGCAGCCGCGCCTCGGCGACAGCGGTCACCTTGCACGGCCGGCCAGGCGCGATACGGCCGTATAGCAACACGTAGAACGCCGGATGGTCCAAGCCGTAGCGGACGTGATTGTCCCAACCTTCCCGCAGGTCAGCGATTACATCTCCGTCGGTGCCGCCGGTCGAGTACTGGCCGAGACCGTACTCCACCACCGCGTCCAACAATCCCTGCTTGCTTCCGAAGTGGTGATACAGAGTGGGCGCACCAACACCAGCGCGCGCGCAGATGGCCCGAGTGGACACCGGCTCGCCCGGCGCGGCATCGAGCAGTTCAGCGGCGGCCCGCAACAGGCGGTCGCGGGTGTTCTCACCCTCGCCTGAGTTGTCTTGCATGTCGCTATAGTATCTCTATATCGTCGCTATACTCGGAATCGAGGCCAGGAGAACTGCAATGCCCACGAATGAAAGCCCCGAGTTTGCAGGCAAACGGGCGCTGGTTACCGGCGGGACCAGAGGCATCGGACGAGCGATCGCCGAGCGCCTACGCGCCGGTGGAGCGACGGTGCTCGCGGCGGCGCGTTCCCTGCCCCCCGACCAGCCGCCGGAATCGGTGATCGTTGCCGACATCTCATCCGCGGCGGGCACCGACACCATCACCCGAGCCGTCACCGAACGCCTGGGCGGCATCGACATCATCGTCCACAACGCGGGTGGCTCCGGCCAGAACGCGGGCGGCGCCGCCACCACGACCGACGCTGAATGGTCGAACACGTTCGAGCTCAACTTCTTCGGTGCCGTACGGCTGGATCGTGCGCTGATGGCGACGCTGCCCGACGACGGTGCGATCGTTCACGTCACCTCTATCCAACGCCGAAACCCACTGCCCACGACACTGCCCTACGCCGCGGCCAAGGCCGCACTCGCCAACTACAGCAAGGCTCTGGCCAACGAACTGGCGCCACGCGGTATCCGGGTCAATACCCTCGCCCCTGGTTACATCGAGACCGAGTCGGCATATGAGATGGCGACCGATATCGCCGCCATCCATGGCGTCGATATCGACGAAGCCCGCAAGCAGGTCATGGCCTCCATAGGTGGCATTCCGCTCGGCGCCCCCGGCCGCCCCGATGACGTCGCCGAACTTGTCGCGTTCCTGGTTTCCGAGCGTGCCCGCTACATCACCGGAGCCGAGTACGTAATCGACGGCGGCAGCCTGCGCACCACCTGAATGAGAGGACCGACATGTCAATCATCGACGCGTATCTTCGCGCCAGCGCAGAACACGACACCGAATCGGTAGTCGCCACGTTCACACCCGACGCGACCGTCACCGACGAGGGCGTTACCCACACCGGGCTCGACGCGATCAGGCAATGGCGCGACTCCACCTCGGCGGAATTTCAGTACAAGACAACGGTTTTACAGACCGAAGAACTGCGTCCGCAGACATACCTGGTAACGGCGCGAGTGGCAGGCAATTTTCCCGGCCCGCCCGTGACGCTGAAGTACCAGTTCGCGCTGCGCGACGGGTTGATCGCGGATCTGACGATCGCGCCCTGACGACACGCTCAGCTCACCTCGGCGGCGAGTTTGCCAACCGCGTCGCGGACCGCGGCCGCCACCTGGGCGTTCTCCCGAGGGTGCTTGTCGTCGAGGACCTTGGCCGGAAGCGACAGCTTGATCGACTCCACCACACGCGGTCCGGCGATCCCGAAGGACTTGCGCGTCTCGTCGTGCGCCCACACTCCCCCGTATTGACCGTGGGAGGCCCCGATGACGGCCAGCGGCTTGCCCTTGAGCGCCCCGTTTCCGAACGGCCGCGACAACCAGTCGATGGCGTTCTTCAGCACGCCCGGAATGCTGCCGTTGTACTCCGGGGTCACCACCAGCGCGGCGTCGGCCTGCGCGGCGGCCGCCCGCAACGCCACCACCTCGGCGGGCGCAGCGTCGTTGTCGATGTCCTCGTTGTAGAAAGGCAGCTCGCCCAGCCCGTCATAGACGGTCAGCGCGACCCCATCCGGGGCCGACTCCGCCGCCAGTTCGGCGAGCTGGCGATTGATCGAGGCCGCCCGCAAGCTGCCTACCAGCGTCAGGACCTTGATATCGGCCATGGTCGCAATCCCTTCGGTTAGTCCTAGATCCTTGCACGACGCAACCGGACCATGGTCCGCTTTATTTCCCGCTGAGCTAAAGTGAGAGAGTGAGCGCCACCGACCTGCCGGTCTCCGCGCCACAGGAACGCGGCGACGCGGCCCGAAACCGGCTTCTCCTGCTCGACGCCGCGCGCACCCTGATCGCCGAACGCGGCGCCGACGCGGTGTCCATGGATGACATCGCCGCCGCCGCCGGCGTAGGCAAAGGCACCGTGTTCCGCCGCTTCGGCAGCCGGGCCGGGCTGATGATGGTCCTGCTCGACGAGGACGAGCGCGCCATCCAGCAGGCCATCCTGTTCGGGCCACCGCCCTTGGGCCCCGACGCGCCGCCGCTGCAGCGGCTCTTGGCGTTCGGCCGCGAACGGCTGCGCTTCGTCCAGACCCACGGCGACTTGCTCCTGGAAGTCAACCGCGACCCCGACGCCCGCCACAGCGCCCCGTTCGCGGTGATGCGCACCCACGTCAAGGTGCTGCTGGACGCCGCGGGTACCACCGGCGATCTCGACGCCCAGGCCGACGCGCTGCTGGCGCTGCTGGACGCCGACTACGTCACCCGCCAGCTCGCCGAGCGTGGCTGCACACTGGACGATCTCGGTGACGCCTGGGACAGCGTGGCGCGCAAGCTGTGCGGGAGATGAGCACCCCCGAATCCCGACTATGGGTCCTGCATGTGGACCTCGACCAGTTCCTGGCCTCCGTCGAGCTGCGACGCCACCCCGAACTGATCGGCCTGCCGGTGATCGTCGGCGGAAGTGGCGATCCGACCGAGCCCCGCAAAGTGGTGACATGCGCGTCCTATGAGGCCCGCGCCTTCGGGGTACACGCCGGGATGCCGTTGCGCAGCGCGGCCCGCAAGTGTCCGGACGCCACGTTCCTGGCGTCCGACCCAGCGGCCTACGACGAGGCGTCCGATCAGGTGATGGGCCTGCTGCGCGACCTCGGCCATCCGGTCGAGGTGTGGGGCTGGGACGAGGCCTACGTCGGCGCCCACATCGAGGACCCGGCGGAGCTGGCCGAGCGGATCCGTACGATGATCGCCGCCGAAACCGGGCTGGCCTGCTCGGTGGGCATCAGCGACAACAAGCAGCGCGCCAAGGTCGCGACCGGCTTTGCCAAGCCCGACGGGGTCTATGCCCTCACCGACGCCAACTGGATGGAGGTGATGGGTGCGCGTCCAGTGGATGCACTGTGGAGCGTCGGTCCCAAGACTGCGAAAAAGCTTGACAGTCTTGGCATTACATCGGTACGGCAGCTGGCCCACACCGACGCGGAGCTGCTGACCGCGACCTTCGGGCCGCGCACCGGCCTGTGGCTGCTCCTGCTGGCCAAGGGCGGCGGCGACACCACCGTCAGCGCCGAGCCATGGATCCCCCGCTCCCGCAGCCACGTGGTGACGTTCCCGCGGGACCTGACCGAACGGGCCGAGATGGACACCGCCGTCATCGCCCTCGCACGCCACGCCCTCGCCGATGTGGTGGCCCAGTCGCGCATCGTCGCCCGGGTGGCGGTCACGGTGCGCACCAACACGTTTTACACCCGAACCAAGATCCGCAAACTCGACGGGGCGACCGTCGACGAAGCGGAGATCACCGCCGCCGCACTGCGCGTGCTGGACCTGTTCGAGCTCGACCGCCCGGTGCGCCTGCTCGGAGTACGGCTGGAACTGGCTCCGCCGCAATGATATTCAGGACGGCGGCAGCGACCGAGCCCCGCGTGGCCGCAACGCCCGGGTGACGAACACGTTCACCCGCGTCATCGCCACGCTGTAGGGCCACCACGCCAGCCGCTTGAACGCATACAGGGCCCAGATGTCGGCCGAGGTGTAGATGAGGTAGCGGTTCTTGGCGATCCCGGTCAGCATCCGGTCGGCCACCTTCTCCGCCGAGACCGCATGGCCGCTGAACAGGCCGACCAGACGCTGCACCTTGGGGTGGTCGCGGTCGACCCCGGCGATGTGCACCGTATCCACCAGCGGAGTGTTGACCGCACCGGGAACCACTACCGAGACGCCGATGTTGTGGCGCGCGAGGTCGAACCGCAGCACCTCTGAAAGACCGCGCAACCCGAACTTGCTTGCGCTGTAGGCGGCATGCCACGGCAACGCGACCAGGCCGGCGGCCGAGGACACGTTGACCAGCTGGCCGCCCCGGCCGGCGGCCACCATCGGAGGCAAGAACGTCTCGATGACGTGGACGGGGCCCATCAGATTGACGTCGATCATCGAGCGCCAATGCTGGTGGGTCAAGTGTTCGACGGTCCCCCACGCCGAGATCCCGGCGATGTTCATCACGATGTCCATCGCGGGATGGCGGGTGTGGATGTCGGCCGCGAAATGGGCGACCTCGTGGTAGTCGGAGATGTCCAGCGCCCGGTGTTCGGGCACCGTCGCGCCCAGCGTGCGTACGTCGGCGACGGTCTGTTCCAGTCCCTCCGAGTTTACGTCGGTGAGGTAGAGCTCAGCGCCCTCGCGGGCCAGCCGCAAAGCGGTGGCCCGGCCGATACCGCTTGCGGCACCGGTGACCAACACCCTCTTGCCTGAAAAGCCCTGCGCCATAGGCTAGTCGCCGACCTGCCCGCCCCAAAGCGCATGCAGCCACAAGCTTTCCAGCACCTGCACCGCACGGTCCAGGTCGCGCTCCGGTCCTACGAAGGCGGATTCCCCGGACAACGTGAACGCCGTCGTCGCCGCAAGGGTACGGACCAGGCCGCGGATGTCGGCAGTGATCGGATCCGCGGTGCGATTGCGGATCTCGGCCTCGACGATCGGCACGATCTGGTCGACGACCGCCTCGTTGTACCCGTCGAGGATCTCGCGGATCTCGGCGTCGGTGTGGCGGGCCGCGTTGCACGCCGACATCACCGGATCGTTGTGGGCGTAGACCGCCGCGGCGCTGCCCACCATCCGCTTGGCGAACGCCGTCGGCGTCTCCGCGGGGCCGCGCGGGGCGAACGACTGGGTGAGTTCCTGGAGTTCGTGAGCGGCCTCGCCGACGATGTGGGCCAGCACCGCGTACTTGGAATCGAAGTAGAAGTAGAAGCCGGACCGGGCAACCCCGGCGCGGTCGCTGATCGTGCTGACCGACAGCTCGGCGAACGGCTTCTCTTCGAGCAATTCGCGCACGGCCGCGACGATGGCGTGCCGCTGCTTGTCGCCGCGGCGACGAGGCACCTCGACGGGATCTTGCTGCGCGGTCACCCGTTCACCTTGCACCACGTCGGGGCGGAAATGAAACTTGACATGCGTCAAGAATGTTGGCGAGGATAGGGATGCCTGTGGCCCCGGCCACAGGTATCCGGTTGCCCGCCCGCTTTGCCGAGGAGCGTCGATGCCAACGATCAGCACCCCGCAGCATCTGCTGGACCAGGCCAAACGCCGTGTCACCACGTCGCCGATGCTGACCCTGCCCGGCATGGGGCTGTTGGAGAAGCGGCTCAACGACCACGAGTGGCCCCAGCACCCGATGGCCCAGCCCCCGGCCGGCAGCGACCTCAAGCCGGTGATGGGCGACAGCGGCCTGCCGGTCATCGGCCACATGGTGGAGATGTTCCGCGGTGGGCCGGACTTCTGGTTGCAGAAGTACCGCAAGCACGGGCCCGTCATGCTGCTCGACTCGCCGATCATCCCGACGGTGGCCGCGCTCGGTCCCGATGCGGGGCAGGTGATCTATTCCAACCGCAACAAGGACTACTCGCAGCAGGGCTGGACTCCGATGATCGGAGCCTTCTTCAACCGCGGCATCATGCTGATGGACGGTGAGGAACACATGTTCCACCGCCGGATCATGCAGGAGGCGTTCGTCCGCAGCCGGCTGGCCGGCTACACCGAACAGGTCGACAAGGTCGTCACGCAGGTCGTCGCCAACGACTGGGTGACCGACGACCCCCGTTTCCTGCTTTACCCGGCGATGAAGGAACTCACCCTCGACATCGCCTCGATGGTGTTCATGGGCCACGAGCCGGGCGCCGACCGCGAACTGGTCACCAAGGTGAACAAGGCGTTCACCATCACCACCCGGGCCGGCAACGCGATCATCCGCACCGGCGTTCCACCGTTCACCTGGTGGCGCGGCCTCAAGGCGCGCGAATACCTGGAGGGCTACTTCGAGGAGCGCGTCAGGGAGCGGCGCGGCAAGGACGGCTCGGATCTGTTGACCGTGCTGTGCCAGACCGAGGACGAGGACGGCAACAAGTTCTCCGACGAAGACATCGTCAACCACATGATCTTCCTGATGATGGCGGCACACGACACGTCGACGTCCACGGCGACGACGATGTCCCACTACCTGGCCGCCAATCCCGAGTGGCAGGAGCGCTGCCGCGACGAGTCCGACCGGCTCGGCGACGGTCCGCTCGACATCGAGGCGCTGGAGAAGCTGGAATCGCTCGACCTGGTGATGAACGAGTCGATCCGGCTGGTGTCACCGGTGCAGTGGGCCATGCGCCGGACCGTGCGCGACACCGAGCTACTGGGGTACTACCTGCCCGAGGGCACGAACGTCATCTACTACCCGGGGATGACGCACCGGCTCGAGGAGCTCTATCCCGACCCGTACCGGTTCGACCCGGCCCGCTTCGCCGAGCCGCGCAACGAGCACAAGAAGCATCGCTACGGGTTCACCCCGTTCGGCGGCGGTGCGCACAAGTGCATCGGCATGGTGTTCGGTCAGCTGGAGATCAAGACGATCATGCACCGCCTGCTGCGCCGTTACCGGTTGCAGCTGCCGCGCCCGGGATATGAGCCGCGCTACGACTACGGCGGCATGCCGGTGCCGATGGACGGCATGCCGATCGTGCTGCGCCCGCTGCACTGAATTTCGTCCCGCGAGCAGCTGTCTGGGGGGCTGCGCCCGGTGGTGGAGGATGAAAATTTGGCCGTGGTGTTCGGCCTGGTGAGGTGCTTGCGTCGCAGACGGGCGGGGTCAACCATG
>NZ_JAPJDO010000077.1 GCF_026242045.1 Mycobacterium pinniadriaticum | reverse complement strand
GCGCGGCATCCAACGCCACATCGATATCGGCGCCGGTGGAACGCGCCACCTCACAGAACACCTCACCAGTCACCGGCGTCGGATTCTCGAAATACTCACCCCCCACCGGCGCGGTCCACTCACCGCCGATGAAATTCTCGTACCGGGGCTGGAAACCCATCAACGATCCTGTCGAACCCGGGCGGGCGAACACTGGCATAAGTCCTCCTCTACGAGACACTTTCATTAGAACGAACAGCGCGAACCGCGGGTGCGGTCGACGACGGCAGCACCATCGACATGTCTGCGGGATACCGCACGGTCACGTCGATACCACCGGCGAAGCGATAAGGCTGAGCCGCAAGCAATCCGGCGAATTGCTTACGCAGCCGGGATAATTCGGCGCGGACGGTGACCACCCGCGAGCGGTCGCCGTAGAGATCGGCGGCCAGTTCGGGGGCCGACCGGCCCCGCGGATCACGCGCCAGGATCAGCAGGATTTCGGCGTGGCGCAACGAAATGTCGTGACGCCAGCGGCCGAACTGCCCCGCCATGTCCAACGCAGGTGAACCCGTGACGGTCAGATCCAGCGCCACGTGGGCCAGCGCCGGCGCTTCGTCGTCATCGGTGGGCCGGACCAACCAACCACCGGGGAGCACATCGACATCGCAGACGCCGAAAGTGGGGATCCATGCCCGGCCGGGCCCGATTCCGTCCGGCAGCAGAATGCGGTGGTGCAGCGGAAGCGAGTCGACCGCGGCAACCCAGCCCTCGGGATCGACCGCCAGGGCGGGTTGACCGATGCGGGCCAGGATCGGGGCGGCGACCATCCGCAGCCGATTCAGCGTCCGGTGGTGCTGCTCTCGTAGGTGCGATTCGGCGAGCCGGGCCACCGCGTCGACCAGCGCCACCGTCGTCGGATGGACGGTCGCCGCGGGCCCGGACACGTCGACTACCCCGATCACCTGCCCGGTGCGCGGGTCACGAATGGGCGCCCCGGCGCAGGTCCACGAGTGATGGGTGCGCAGGAAATGCTCGGCGGAGAACACCTGGACGGCGCGGTTGGATACCAGCGCGGTGCCGATCGCGTTGGTACCGACCTCGCCTTCGGCCCAGTGTGCCCCCTCGATGAACCCGAGCCGGTCGGCGTTGCTCAGCACCGACGAGGAACCGGACCGCCACAGCACCCGGCCCTGGGAATCGGCGACGACGAGGATGTTGGTGCCGTCGGCAACGATCGACTCCAATCCGCGAGACACCTCGTCGAGCACTGCCATCAGGCCGGATGCCCGACGCAGGGCCTCGATCCCCCCGGATTCCAGGACGGGTGGAGTGCGGCCGTCCGGGTCGATCCCCTTCGACATCAGCCGCCGCCACGAGTCGCCGATGACATCCCGGGGCCGGGCGGGAGCACGGTGGCCCGACATCGTCGCGTCGTAGACAGCCGACATCAACCGCGCGTAACTGCGCGGGTCTTCACCGACCGCGACCGCGGGTTCAGGCACGTGCGCCCCTTGCATCACTGCCGATTGTGCTCCGCATCTCAGCGGTAGACCAGGCCGCCGTCGATCAGACCGGCCTGCCCGGTCATGTAGTCGGCATCCGGCCCGGCCAGATAGGCCACGAAGCCGGCCACGTCATCGGAGGTTTCGGCCCGGCCGAGCGCGATCCCGCCGACGAACTTGTCGTAGGTCTCGCCTTCGGCAGCTCCGGTCAGTTCGGCGAACCGCTTGTCGATCTCCACCCACATGTCGGTGCCGACCACACCGGGGCAGTACGCGTTGACGGTGATCCCGTCGGCGGCGTGCTCCTTGGCGGCGGCCTGCGTCAGTGCACGCACCGCGAATTTCGACGCGCTGTAGACGCCGAGCATGGCGAAGCCGTCATGGCCGGCGATGGAGGAGGCATTGATGATCCTGCTGATTTTTCCTTGTTCCTTGTTCCTCAGGGCTTTGAACTTCGCCGCGGCCGCCTGCGTGCCCCACAGCACCCCGTTGACGTTGACGGCCCACACCCGCGCGGCCTCGTCTCCGGTGACATCGGCGATGGGGCCGACCAACGCGATGCCGGCGTTGTTGACCATGATGTCGAAGCCACCCAACGCTTGGGCGGCGTGGTCGACCGCGGCGAACACCTGGTCACGGTCGCTCACATCGGCGACGTATGTGGTTGCTTTGCAGCCGATCTCGGCGATCTCGTCGGCAACACCACTGATGCCGTCGGGACGCACATCGATGAGTGCGATGTCGGCACCGTCGCGGGCCAGGCGCAGCGCTATGCCGCGTCCGATACCGCGGCCCGCGCCGGTGACGAGGGCGGCCTTTCCGTGCAGGCTCATGATTCTCCGTTCGGGTCGACCAGAACTTTCATCTTCTCGCCGGCGTGCAGCGCTTCGAAGCCCTCGTCGACGACGTCGTCGATGGGAATCTTGGCCACCCATCCGGAGGTGTCGTAGGCGCCGTCGGCCATCAGCGCGATGACAGCCTCGAAGTCGGCACCGGTGTAGCACAACGATCCTTGGATCCGACTCTCGTTCATGACGAGATTGAGAAGCGGTGTCTCCAAAGGCTTTTCGTAGATGGCCACACTGACCATCGGCTTGCGGGAGCCCACGCAGGCCAACGCCGTCGCCACGGCCGGAGTGACCCCCGCGGCGTCGAACACCGCGTCGGCTCCGTCGCCCCCGGTGTGTTCGGCGATGAAGGCGACGACGTCGAGCGCCGTCGGATCCAGCGTTTTGGCGCCGAGCGCCTCGATAGCGGCACGGCGCGTCGCCGTCGGTTCGACCACGAACACGTCGTCGAGTCCCTTGCCGCGCAGCGCGAACCACAGGCCGATGCCGATCGGCCCCGCCCCGAAGACCATCGCGGTGCCGCCGGGATTGACGTCGCCGAGGGTGGCGGCGTGGTAGGCGACCGACATCGGCTCGACGAGGGCGCCGAGTTCAAGGGAGACGCTGTCGGGCAGCTTGTGCAGCATCGAGGTCGGCACGACGGTGTATTCGGCCATCCCGCCGTCGGACATCAATCCGTGGAAGCCGATGTGCTGGCAGACGTTGTAGTTGCCGGCCCGGCACGGTGCGCAATGGTCGCACTTGTAGATGGGTTCGACGGCCACCCGGTCCCCTTCGGCCCAGCCGGTGACACCGTCGCCGACGGCGGTGATGGTGCCGGAAAACTCATGGCCGATGGTCAGCGGCAGTTGCTGGCCGGTCAGGGGGTGCGGCGCGGTGGGCACGAAGATCGGCCCGGCGTAGTACTCGTGGAGGTCGGTGCCGCAGATTCCGTTGAAGCCGACCTTGAGTTTCACGGTGCCCGGCGCGGGTTCGGGCTCGGCGACGTCGTCGATCTCCACCTTGTTGGGTCCGTAGTAGACGGCTGCTTTCATACCGCCGTTGTATGTGACGGCGACCACACCGCGAAAGAGTTGCACGGGGTTGCAGCGCGGTCCCGTCCCACGCGCCCAAACGTCGGTCTGGGCGAACTTGTGCGGGTACGTCGCGACAATTCGTCGATCTCGGCGGGCAGCGCGGGGTTGCAACGCCTCGCAACTCTTGCCCGTCGCCGGCACTCGGGTGTGCCCTGGGTCACATGACATCGACATTGGAACCTCAGACCGCCGTCACCCCGCAACAGCGGGTCGACGCCTGGCTCGCCGACTTCGAAGCCGCGCTGGCCGCCCGCGATATCGACCGGGTCACCGGCAAGTTCGCCACCGACAGCTTCTGGCGCGACCTGGTGGCCTTCACCTGGAACATCAAGACCGTCGAGGGCCGCGACGCGATAGCCGGCATGCTGTCTGCCCGCCTCCAGGACACCGCCCCATCGGGGTTCCGCACCCGGGAGACTCCGACCGCCGACGGCGATGTGACCTCGGCGTTCATCGAATTCGAGACGTCGATCGGTCGAGGAACCGGGCATTTGAGGCTCAAGGGCGACCACGCTTGGACTCTGCTGACCGCGCTGCAGGAGCTGAAGGGTTTCGAGGAAGCCAAAGGTCCGACGCGGGTACTCGGTGCGGTGCACGGTGACGACCCCGACCCGCGATCCTGGGCGCAGAAGCGCGCCGAGGAGGATGCCGAACTGGGCCGCACGGTGCAGCCGTACGTGTTGGTCGTCGGAGGCGGTCAGGGCGGGATCGCGCTCGGCGCGCGGTTGCGTCAGCTCGGTGTACCCGCGATCGTCGTCGACCGCCACGAACGCGCGGGCGACCAGTGGCGCAAGCGGTACAAGTCGCTGTGCCTGCATGACCCGGTCTGGTACGACCACCTGCCCTACCTGCCGTTCCCGCAGAACTGGCCGGTGTTCGCCCCCAAGGACAAGATCGGCGACTGGCTGGAGTTCTACACCCGCGTCATGGAGGTGCCGTACTGGCCGAAGACGACCTGCCTGTCGGCCTCCTATGACGAGACGGCCAAGCAGTGGACCGTCGAGATCGACCGCGACGGCGAGCGGCTGACCCTGCACCCGACCCACCTTGTGCTGGCGACCGGAATGTCGGGCAAGCCGAGCGTGCCGACGCTGCCGGGGCAGGAGGTGTTCACCGGCGACCAGCACCACTCCAGTGCGCATCCCGGGCCGGACGCCTACCTGGGCAAGAAGGCCGTGGTGATCGGGTCGAACAACTCTGCCCACGACATCTGCAAGGCGCTCTACGAGAACGGCGTGGACGTGACGATGGTGCAGCGGTCATCGACGCATATCGTCAAGTCGGATTCGCTGATGGAGATCGGCCTGGGCGACCTGTATTCCGAGCGTGCGCTGGCCGCGGGAATGACCACCGAGAAGGCCGACCTGACGTTCGCGTCGCTGCCGTACCGGATCATGCACGAATTCCAGATCCCACTGTATGACCGGATGCGCGAACGCGACAAGGATTTCTACGACCGGTTGACGGCGGCCGGCTTCGAGTTGGACTGGGGCGCAGATGGTTCCGGGCTGTTCATGAAGTACCTCCGGCGCGGCTCGGGCTATTACATCGACGTCGGAGCCTGCGACATGGTCGCCGACGGAAGGATCAAGCTCGCCCACGGCCAGGTCGAGCGGCTGACCGAGGATTCGGTAGTGCTGGCCGACGGAACCGAACTGCCTGCCGACGTCGTGGTGTATGCCACCGGGTATGGGTCGATGAACGGCTGGGCGGCCGACCTGATCGGCCAGGACGTCGCCGACAGGGTGGGCAAGGTGTGGGGTCTGGGCAGCGACACCCCCAAGGACCCCGGCCCGTGGGAGGGCGAGCAGCGCAACATGTGGAAGCCCACTCAGCAGGAGAACCTGTGGTTCCACGGTGGCAACCTGCACCAGTCCCGGCATTACTCGCTGTATCTGGCGCTGCAACTCAAGGCCCGCTACGAGGGCCTCGCAACCCCGGTCTACGGGCTGCAGGAGGTGCATCACCTGAGCTGACCGAGCTCTCCGGCTAGGGAGCCAGCCTGTCGACGATGTCCTTGGACTCCTTGAGCCCGAGACCGGTCTGCTCGCGCAGCATCTTGATGGCCTGGATCTTCTGACCTTGCAACGCCAGCTGGAGCACCTCGGGACTCACCCCCGGACCGCCGACGTCAGGCACCGGTTCCGGCTCGGCGGACGACCCCTGCCCACGAAGCGCCCACTCGAGTTGAGCGACGCGCCGTTCCAACTCGTCGACCCGCCGGCGCAGGCCGCCGTCGTCCACATCGTCGACGTTGTCGGACCGCCCGAAGATGCCCATGCGGATCAGTATGTCGCATGCGGGAACAATGGTGGACGTGACCGACGCCCAGGAACCCACGGATGAGTACCTCTGGCTGGAAGACATCGCCGGCGATGAACAGCTGGATTGGGTGCGCAAACACAACGACCCGACCGTCGCCGAATTCAGCGGTGAGACGTTCGAGGCGATGCGCGCCGAAGCGCTGGAGGTGCTCGACACCGATGCCCGGATCCCGTACGTGCGCCGGCGCGGGGAGTACCTGTACAACTTCTGGCGCGACGCGGCCAACCCGAGGGGTTTGTGGCGACGGACGACGCTCGACAGCTACCGGGCTCGAGGATCCAGCGATGAGCGCTCGCGCGAAGAGCAGCCGACCCAGTGGGACGTGATCATCGATCTCGACGAACTGGCGGCCGCCGACGGCGAGAAGTGGGTGTGGGCCGGGGCCGACGTCATCGAACCGGATCACACGCGGGCATTGATCAGTCTCTCCCCTGGCGGCTCGGATGCCGCGGTCGTGCGTGAATTCGACATGCTGAAGCGGGAATTCGTGACCGGGGGGTTCGAGCTGCCGGAGGCGAAGTCGCGGTTGTCGTGGGAGGACCACGACACCGTGCTGGTCGGCACCGACTTCGGGCCCGGTTCGATGACCGAGTCCGGATATCCGCGGGTGGTCAAGCGGTGGCACCGCGGTCAGCCGCTGGCCGACGCCGAGACGGTGTTCACCGGGCCGGTCACCGACGTGCTTGTCGGGGCGTCGGTGGACCGCACCCCGGGCTACGAACGCACCTTGCTGCACCGCGCCGTCGACTTCTTCAACGACCAGGTGTATCAACTTCGTTCGGGCGAGCTGGTGCGGATCGACGCGCCGACCGACGCCAGCTTGTCGGTGCACCGCGAGTGGCTGCTGATCGAACTGCGCAGCGATTGGGAGACTGGTCGGGCATCGTATCGGGCCGGATCGCTGCTGGCCGCCGACTACGAGCAATTCCTGGACGGCACAGCCGATTTGGCCGTGGTGTTCGAACCCGACGAGCACACCAGCCTGCACCAGTACTCGTGGACCCGTGATCGCCTGCTGCTGGTGACGTTGGTCAACGTCGCCAGCCGGGTGGAGATCGTCATGCCGGGCTCATGGACACGGGAACCGGTGGCCGGTGTCGACGGTAATACGGTGATCGTCGCCACCGACGAGACCGGTGACGAAATCTTCTTGGATTCCAGTGATTTCATCACGCCGTCGCGGCTGTTACACGGTCAGGCCGGCGGTGAGCTGGCCGAGATCAAGCGAGCGCCGTCGTTCTTCGACGCCGCCGACCTGGAGGTGTCCCAGCACTTCGCCACCTCTGATGACGGCACGAAGATCCCCTACTTCGTCGTCGGCCACAAGCACGATAAGGCTCCCGGCCCGACATTGCTGGGCGGCTACGGCGGGTTCGAGGTGTCACGGACTCCGGGCTACGACGGGGTGCTCGGACGGTTGTGGCTGTCGCGCGGCGGCACGTACGTGCTGGCCAACATTCGCGGCGGGGGCGAGTACGGGCCGGGCTGGCACACCCAGGCGATGCGCGAGGGACGGCACAAGGTGGCCGAGGACTTCGCCGCGGTGGCAAGCGATCTCGTCGACCGCGGCATCACCACCGTCGCGCAACTGGGTGCGCAGGGCGGCAGCAACGGCGGCCTGCTGATGGGAATCATGCTCACCAAGTACCCCGAGCGTTTCGGCGCCCTGGTCTGCCAGGTGCCACTGCTGGACATGAAGCGCTTCCATCTGCTGCTGGCCGGGGCATCGTGGGTGGCCGAGTACGGCGACCCCGACAACCCGGAAGACTGGGCGTTCATCTCCGAGTACTCGCCGTATCAGAACATTTCGACCGACAAGCGCTATCCACCGGTGCTGATCACCACGTCGACGCGCGACGACCGGGTGCATCCGGGCCATGCCCGCAAGATGACGGCCGCGCTGGAGGAGGCCGGGCATCCGGTCTGGTACTACGAGAACATCGAAGGCGGGCACGCCGGGGCGGCCGATAACGCGCAAACCGCCTTCAAGTCGGCGCTGAGCTACTCGTTTCTGCACCGCATGCTGGGCTGATCGGGTGAGTTGACCAGCAAACCTTGCGTAGTACCCTCTAGCTAACAGCTAACTTGTCAGGGGGTGTGTGATGCAGGTCGACGTGGGTGAGTTGCGCTCGGGTGCAAACCGGTCGTACAGTGCGGCCGCGCTGGCGATGGAGGGTGCTGACCAGCTGCGTCGCGTGTCTCCGGCGTCGGGAA
>NZ_JAPJDO010000076.1 GCF_026242045.1 Mycobacterium pinniadriaticum | reverse complement strand
TCCGATCAATGACAGTGCCGAGGTTCAGCGCGCGACGACCCGGTTGCTGGTCCAGCGTGACCAGTTGCCCGCGATCGGTGCCGATCTGTCCGGTATCGCGGCGAACCTGGCGGAGGCCCAGCGGTTTTCCGGGATGCAGGTGGACAACCTCGACACCCAGTTGCATTACCTCGACGCGTTGATCGATCAGGCGTTGGCCCACGATCAGGACACCTCGGCGTTGGAGGATGATGCGATCTCGGTGACCGCTAATGTGCTGCGTCAGGTCGAGGGTCTGCGTGATGATTACGGCGCCAAGCTGGAGGCGTCGTTGACCGATCTGCGCGCCGAACACGGTTACGACCCGGCGCCGATTGAGGATGTCGACGGTGACGGCGAACCGGGCTCCGAGCAGCGGGGGCGCGAATCGGTCGACTATTACGACGTCAACCAGCGGGCCAAGGACGAAGCCCTGGTCAACGACGGCGGCCCGATGACCCAGGACAAGGCCGACGCCGCAACACGATTGCGCGACTTTGCCACCGCCACGAACCCTGCCGCCGACGCCGAAGCCCGCCGGCTGGCCGGTGAACGCCTCGATGACTTCCGCATGGCCCACTTCGTCGGCCCCCTACCCAAAGACCCGATCCTGGGTGGGGATGCCCGGACGCGAGCCCGCGGCCGACTCGACCTGCAACGACAACTAGAACAAGGGCTCTACGGCCTGCCCCCGATGACGGCCGACCAAGCGACCCAGACGTTGGACGAGGGCGAACAGTTCGGGCGAGTTGTTGCGGTGAGGCAGGCAATGACTGCGCTTACTAGCCAAGGCATGTCCGAGGACGGCGCCAAGGCAGTAATCAACGACTTGTTGCATGGTGCAAGCGATCTCGCGGGATACACGGGACCGGCGGCCAATGGTGTCGAAGCCTACGCCAAGGGAATACCTACCGGCGCGCACGCGAAGCTGGAAGATCTGTTGTCGCCGACCGACGCCGCGAAGTGGGCACATCTTGCCCGCAGGGTCGGAAGGGTTGGCGACCTGGTCGAACTCGGTACCGCCTTCAACGATTTCGCTCATGGCGGCAGTAGTGAAGAGCTGGGTAGCGCGCTGGGGGGTGTGGCGGGTGGTTCTGCGGCCGCCTGGGGTGCGGCAGCCGTCGCCGGGTCGTTCACCGGCCCGTGGACCACGGCGGCGATCGTCGTTGCGGCCGGCGTAGTCGGAGGTCTCGGGGGAGAGCAGTTGGGTGGTGGCATCGGGTCACTCTTCGACCCGGCGTTCGGGTCGGCCGGTGGCGGCGGAAAGAGCTGGTGAGAATGCAAGAGATCTTCGGCTATTCAGCATTGGTCGCGCTCGCCGCCGCCGCCATTTTCAGTAATTTCCCGCTGTGGAAGTCGGCCACGCTCTCTCCCGACTCGATTGAACGACGGGTTTGGTGGACCTGCTGCGCGGTCGCGACGGCGTCAGTGTTTCTCTCGCAAACGCCCCAGTGGGGGCGCGCGCTCTTTGCATCAATCATGTTGGCACTGGCCCTAGTCGCCGTCGCCGGTCGTTGGACCAACTTCATCAAAATCAAGGGTCGCGTATATGGTGCCTCCAGCAACGGCCGCCCTGACCGGCCACCGGCCTTAGCCCGTGACGACGACCGGGACGAAATCGAGTGAGTAATCCCGGCATGTGCCAGCCTGCGATCATCGGCGGTAGGGGAGCCGGGGCGCTTGCGAACTCGGCAATTGGCCCGGAAGGCGTCGCGGTCGCGGCGGTGGCCGGCGCGATCATCCTTGGGTTGGCGGAAAGACGCTGGGTGGATGGGGAGTGCGCAATTTGACAATTGATCTTCTCGGAGACGCCGCCACACCAACATCGCTGGCGGCCGCTGGGCAGCGGCTCCTTCTGGACGGCCCTTCCGCTTTCCTGCTGGGGGCCCCCGCAGTTGCCATATTCGTTGTTATTTCACAACTCCTTTGCACGAGTAGACGAAGCGCACGACTCAGCTACTGGGTCGGCTCGACCGCGACAACGGTGCTGCTGACAACCAGCGTGGCGCTCTCCGGGGCGGCCGTTACGCGTCGTGGTCCTCACTCTGGCGCTTTGTGTTTTCTTTGCGGTCGGCTTTGCGTATTTCGTTGGCTGGCAACTGAAGATTGGTGGTCGACCGCGCTCTGTCTTCGTGAAGAACACCCATCCGGATCCCTCCCGAGGATGGGTCTGACTCCCCACCGCCACCTCCCCACCTGCCAACAGCTACAACGGTGTGGTCACCGCGGACGGATTTTGGTGGATCGCAGCGGTCCTCACCGCCGTGATTGCGGCCGACGTGTACTTGTTGGCTGGGTTTTGCAATCTGTTCTCGGGACGGCTGCCTTGACCCTAATGGGAGCGCTAGCCGGCGTTGACGATGCCTCACGACGCCTACCGCGCGGTACGCGGCCAAAAGATCCCGGCGGCAATCGCCGCCGTTGTTTCGCTGCTTCTTTGGATGCTCCCGGCCATCGGCTACACGACCGGGTATCAGTACGGGAAACGTCGTCCTCTCAGGAACTTTGATCGCTCCGAGCAGCGACCAAGGCACTGATTCACACGCGAGCGGTGGGAGGTTCTAATGCCGGGCGTCCAGAGGTTGCGGCTGCTGGCGGAGGCGGAAGATCATGGTGAATCAAATGTATGAACTGGTCGCAACGTTCGTCGTCGCCGGCGGCTCTCAAGTTCAGCGAGGCAACAACCTATTAATGTGGCTGGCGTTCGGTGCCATCGCGATCGGTGTGATCGGCAGTACCCGCGCTCCATTCAAATCTCGCACGATGTCGCCTGATTCGATTGAGCGATGGTTCTATTGGACCGGGTGCGTCGTCGCGTGCGTCCTTGTATTCGTTTCGCAATGGCCCAACGTCTCGCGTGGTCTGTTCGGTGGAGTTGGGGGTGGAATTGCATTGGTGGCGATCGCATTCCTCCGCACGAACCATTTGAAGATTGGCGGGCGGATCTACGCAGCCTTCGATATTTTTCGCCACCCAGATCGCCCACCTGCGCTGGCGCCCGAAGATGAGCAATAGTGCGGTTGGCGGCCTAGGTCGCGAAGATCTTGGGGGCAGGATCGGCAGTTATTTCGATCCAAGTCTGGTGGGCGGCGGCGGGAAGAGTTGGTAGACATGCAGAGTACTTTGGCCTACATCGGCCTGGCCGCGATTATCGCGGGAGGCATTCTGGGCATGTTCCCGCTGTGGAAGTCGGCGACGTTGTCACCCGACTCGATCGAACGGCGCGTGTATTGGACCGGGTGTGCGATCGGCTCCGTGCTGTTGTTCTTTTCCCAATTTCCCGACTGGCGGCAGGGATTGTTTTTCTCGATCGGCGCGGCCGTGGCGCTGCTCGCGATCGCATTCCAGTGGACCAACCACATCAAGATCAATGGGCGGATTTACTCCGCGTTCAACAACAACCGCCGACCCGACCGGCCACCGGCCCTCGACGAGTAGGAGTGCAGCAAACTGCGAATAGTAATCAGGCGTCGAGCCCTCGGAGCGGGCGCACCTATGGGCAGACCATCGGAGAGACGGCGGGGTTAATTGGTGGTGGCTGCCTTGCCGCAGTCGGCGCCCGGGCGCTCGCCGGCTCTGCTATCGGACCGAAAGGCGCTGTGGCCGCTGCGGTCATCGGTTCAATCGTGATTCGCTTCGGTGGTGGGAAGTTCGGGGGCTGGATAGGTCCGCAACTGAAAGGTAGGGGGACTGTTTGATTACGCTTTCGGCAACTGAAGTGCTGATGCCGGCATGGTCTGGAGTCCTTCTGGTCGTCGGCAGTGTATTGATACTCGGCGGCTGGGTCGCCACCGTGGTTGCGCGCGAGCCACACTGGGATCGAAGGTTCTACTGGTTCGCGTGGGTGATTGGCGGTGCAGTCGGCTCGGCCTCGCTCATACCGAGAGGGCTCGGACTTGCACTCGCTGCCTACGCGGCCCTGATATTCGTTGCAATCGTTTGGGCCTTTTTCCGTACCAACTACATCAAGTTCGGTGATCGCATCATCGCCGCAACGCCCACCGACCGCCGACCTGATTCTGAGCAGTAGCGTGTACTCCCGGCCCGACGAAACGGTCACCAATGATTGGCGCAAAGCGGTGGTTATCACTGCAACTACCAATTCCGTTCTGGGCGCAAAGAGCTGGTGAGAATGCAAGAGATCTTCGGCTATTCGGCATTGGTCGCGCTCGCCGCCGCCGCCATCTTCAGTAATTTCCCGCTGTGGAAGTCAGCAACCCTGTCACCGGATTCCATCGAACGACGAGTCTGGTGGACCTGTTGCGCGGCCGCCACGGTACTAATGTTCTTATCGCAACTGCCCGACTGGAAGAGCGGGTTGTTCGTATCGATCATGGCTGCACTTACCCTGGTGATTATCGCGGGCTTCTGGACGAACTTCCTCAAGATCAACGGCCGCGTCTATGCGGCATTTCATCGCAACCGGCGCCCCGATCGGCCGCCGGCACTCGACGAGTAGGAATGCGGCAACTACGAATAGCGATGGCCGGTCGAGCCCCCCCGAAGACGGCGCACCCATGGGGCAGACCATCGGAGAGGCAGCAGGGTCAATTGGTGGCGGCTACCGACCTAGCTCAAGAAGCTGCCGCCCAACCCAATTGCGTGAACACATGGGAGAACTGGAGTTTAGCCACCGGACCACGCGCAGGATCGCTACAGCGGCCGAAAGACGGGCAGCACCCGATACCGCGCCGTGAAACTGGCGTGTTCGTACGCGTCACCGACCTCGCCGTCGCGGGCAAGCTGCGTCGGCCCGTCGACTGCCTCGAAGGAGAACTCCGGCACCTGCATCTCGTGGTACAGCGGGCTGCGTTCTAAGCGGCCCAACGCAAGTGCGGTCAGGATGCGCAGCCGGCTCAGCCGCCGACCGGTTTCCAAGATACGGACGTCGATCAGTCCATCGTCCATGCGGATGCGCCGAGCCGGCGCGAAACCTGATGGGAGATAAACGGAATTGCCCAGAAAGAACAACGACGTCTCGAGCGTCTTGTTGTCGTAGCGGATCCGCACCGGCGTCTCGCTGCGCAGCGTGTGCAGCATCGCGTACAGCCCGGCCAGCGGCTTGCCGATCTTGTGCTCGAGCTTCTCCCGGGCGTGCACGAACTGCGGGTAGGCGCCGATGCTGGCGGTGTTGATCACCATCTGCTCGTCGTTGAGGCAGACCAGATCCACATAGGCCGCATGCCCGCAGCGGATGGCCGAGACGGTGCGTTCGACGGTGTCGCAGCCGATGTCCTTGGCGAAGTGGTTGAACGTCCCGGCCGGAAATACCGCCAGCGGAACGCCTTCGGATACCGCCACCGCCGCCGCGCAGGACACCGTCCCGTCGCCGCCGCCGACTCCGAGCACCTCGGCGCGCTGTGCGGCGTCGCGCAGAACGGACTCGGGATCGTCGCCGTCACCGAGTTCGACGATCTCGGCCTTGGGAAGCTTCTCGCGGACCTCGTCGATGACGCGGGCACCGGTGCCGCTGCCCGACGCCGGGTTGACCACCAGGACCACGCCGTCGCCCGCGGGACGTTCGGGGGTGTCGATGCGCAGCGGCTCGGTGGCGGGCAACTTGGCCGACACGATGGGCGGAACCAGTCGTCCGCCCAGGACCGCGATCGCCGCCCCGATACCGAAACCGGCGAACACATCACCGGGATAGTGCGCACCGGTGGCCACCCGAGACAGGCCCACCAGGCCCGCCAGCAGTGCCAGCCCTAGCCCCAACGGTGGGCTCTCCAGGCCGACGCCGACGGCGAATGCGGCCGCGCTGGCTGAATGCCCGGAAGGCAACGAACTCGACGTCGGCATCCTGTGTGGCCGCCGCACCAGGGGCACCAGGGTGCGGTTGGGTCGCGGACGCTTCCAGACGCGCTTGGCGACCTGATTGGTCACCAGGCTGGTGACGGCGAGCGTGGCCACTCCGCGAGAGGCTCCGCGCCGCGCCGCCGGCGATCCTGTCGCGGCGAGTGCTGCGGCAATGGCAAACCACAGCTTGGAGTGGTCGGCAGCGCGGGTCAGCAGGGGCATCGCCTTGTCCAGCAGCGCCGTCGGCGATTCGGCGACGGCTTCGAAGACCTCGCGGTCCAGCGTGCCCAGGCCGCTGGTGATCTGTCGGATGCCCTGGCCCTCGAGCAAGCTGCGCGATCTCATCAATCCAACGTAGCTGTGAATTTTCCTACGGCATTGTCAATTTCCGGGACTTGGGCGCTCGTGCGGGTGTGAAATCAGTTGCCGCACGGGTGAGCAAAGGAGCCGTTCATGGGGTGTTCGAAATATGTCGGCCGAGTCGGAATGCTGGCCGCGACCCTTGGGGTCGGCTTGGCGTTGGCGACGATCAGTTCGCCAATCGCCGACGCCGCACCGTCAGACTCGGGCTCGGCGAAGTCGTCCGGAACGGCGCACGTACGGCCGGGTAAGCACGCCACCCCATCGGGGGCGACCCACAAATCCGGTGCTGTGCGGGTCGCGACGCCCGCCCAGGTGTCCGGCACCCTGACCCACGTCGCCACCGGGCTGGCCGACAGGTTGGGTCAGCTGCTGAAGCACGGCCCACAAGTACCGCCACCGCCGTCGCCGGCCGTGTTCGCGGCGGTGGCCGACGAAGTCCGCCGGGGGCTGAACCAGGCCTTCACACCCAAAACCGCGGCCGTCACGCCCGTCACCCCCAGCGTCGTGATGAGCGACAACCTCCTGGTCAACCCGGGTGCCGAGGTCGGCGACCCGTCACTGTCGGCCTACAGCGCGGTGTCCATGCCGGGTTGGACGATCACGGGCACGCCGACGGTGATCAAGTACGGCACCCTGCGTAACCTGCCGGGGCTGTTCGGCACTCTCGGCCCGACCCTGCCCAGGATCTTCGGCTTCCCGCAGACCGCGGTGCCCGACGGCGGCAATCAGTTCTTCGGCGGCGGCAACGTCGCGACATCGTCGCTCACCCAGGTCGTGGATCTGAGTTCCATCCAGAACGAGATCGACACCACCCCCGGTGGCGTCGCCTATGACCTCAGCGGATTCTTGGGCGGATATCTGCTCGACCCGTCTAGAACCACGGTCAAGGTCAACTTCCTGGACACCAACAACGCCTACATCAGCAGCGCCCAGATCGGTCCCGTCACCGCGCTGGACCGCCTGCTGCAGACCGGGTTCAAGCAGCGCGACACGTCCGGGGTGATCCCGGTGGGCACTCGCAGCGCGCAGGTCGTCGTCACCTTCAGCGACTGCAACCCGATACTGAGCAACTACAACAACGCCTACGCCGACAACCTCTCGTTCACGGTGGGGGCATCGGTGCCCGCCCCGGCTCCGCCAGATCCGCCGGCTTCGAACGTCGGCTCGCTGGATCACGTGATCATGGTTTACATGGAGAACCACGGCGTGGGTGACATCGTCGGCAGCCCGAACGCGCCGTACATCAACTCCTTGATCAACTCGTACGGCTACGCGCAGAACTACTACGCCCTGACCCATCCGAGCGACCCGAACTATTACCCGATACTCGGTGGGTCCGATTTCGGGACCCACTACAACTGCGCTGCAAACTGTTTCGACGAACCGAACATCGCCGACGAACTGGTTGCGGCTGGCAAGTCATGGGCGGCGTATCAGAACGGTGGCGGCGGATACAGCACGCCGACCGACCGCACACCCTTCCTGGCCTTCCACGACATCTACACCAACGAGGCCCTGGTGAATTCGCAGATCCGGGACATCTCGCAGATGGCAACCGATTTCCAAGACCCTTCCAGTGTCGCGGATTTCGTGTGGTTCGCCGCCGACGAAGCCACCAACATGGAGGGTCCGATCAGCACTCTTCCCGGCATCGCTCATTTCGCGTTCAGTCAGCTGACCACGCACCAGTACAACGTGAAGGCCGGCGATCAGTTCATCCAGGAGCAGATGTCGACGATCTTCAACTCGGACCTGTGGTCGTCGAACGAGAGCACCGCGGTATTCCTCACCTTCGACGAGGATTACAACAACATTTCGTTCGGCATCGGAAACGAGGGTAACCACGTCGTCATGGTGGTGATCCCGAACCAGGCCGCCATCGATGCCGGGATGCAGGGGGGAGCCTTCGTCGCCACCGACCACTACAACCACTACAGCCTGCAACGCACCATCGAGGAGTCGCTCGGTATCGCCCCGCTGACCAACAACGACAAGTACGCCCAGCCGCTCAACGAATTCTGGACCTAGTTGTCGGTTGGTGGGGGTAGTGGTTCGAAGGGGTGGTACCACTTCCATTGGGCGCGTTCGCCGGTCGGCCCGGGACACGGTGGAACCTTCGGTGGTGGATGATTCGGTGGGCGTGCGAGTGATCCTGCGGTGAGGGTTTCGCCGTCACGGTCGATGACAGTCAGGTGATCGGCGGGGCCGGTGATGGTGATCTCGCCGCGGTGGTGTTCTCGGTGGTGATACGGGCAGAGCAGCACGAGGTTGGATAGTTC
>NZ_JAPJDO010000075.1 GCF_026242045.1 Mycobacterium pinniadriaticum | reverse complement strand
TCTTCGACGATCCGGACAGCACCCTCACGGAACTCCCGGTCGTACTTCTTCCGTTTCTCTGGCATCTCGATCCCTATTGTTGATGCCTCCACGGTCTCGGGGGAAGTTCAATCGAAGGCGATCGTCGCCGTGACGTCGATATCGGTGACGCGTAGCGGGCTGCCCGGGTCCTGCACGTACTGCCGCCACAGCTGGAACGCCAGTCGGTGGGCGCTGATGGCGTCGGCGTCCATCTCGAAGGGTTCGATGGAGCGCAGATCGAAGTTGCAGCGCCGAGTTCGCCTCATGCGACCACTCGGGCGCCTCGGCCGATTGGGGCACTGATAGATCGGAGTGTCGGGTTCCTGCGACAGCCACGACGATGTCGACCAGGGTTGTTCGCCGCAGCGCGGGCAGGTGCGGACCAGCAAGCACCCATGAATGCTGCAGGTGATGGCGAAAACGCTTGACCATTCGCGCTTCCAGTGCGGGTCGGGCTCCGACAGGCATTCGGAGCAGAACGCACTGCCCGCAGGTGTGGGCCGGGTGACCGCGTGGTAGCGGGAGAGATATTCGACGACCGCACCCTTGGGCAGCATTTCCGCGGCGGCTGAAGGCACGTCGGCTTGCGGGCAGCCCAACTTGCAGGCGAGCTGGGCAGCGTGTTGGCGCACCAGCCGCGCCAACCGGCCGGGCCGCTCAATACGGTCGGTGACGCCAGCTTCGGCGAGCAATTCCCGTGGCGTGATGCCGTACCGGGCGGCGGCCCGGGCCAACCAGGACTCGATGGTTTCGCCAGCACGGATGGCGCATGCGATTGGCCAGCGATCGATGTCGTAGCCGCCAGGAATCGCCCGCAGCGACTGACCAGGGCCTGTGGGCTCAGGCGGTTTGGCTGCTGACCTGAGCGGCATTATCGATGGTGGTATTCGAGATCAGGTCATCGGTGATGGTTTCGACACCGGTGGTGATCGCCAGATAGCTGACACGATCGAGGAGGTTGGTCAGCGAGGCGATTCTTCCTTGGGTTCGGCGGTGGAGCTCCTTGGCGTGATCGACCAGCATGCCGGGCGTGGCGTCGGCGAGTTTGAGGTGGCTTTCCATGACGCGAAGCAAGCTGACCCAACTGCGGAATCCCGCGTCGGTCTTGATCGCGAACGGCGCAACCGGACACCGAGTGGCGCGTCGACTGGTTTGCGCGTATGCGGCTTGCTCGCCGATGAGGCCCTCGTCGAAGAACCGCTTCTCGCGCAACTTGACCCCGACGTAGACGAACGTCACCGCCATCTCGTTGGCAAGGCCCTTGAGGTGGTTGGACACCTCCGCGCCGTGGCGATGCCGGAAGTCGATGAAGTGGAGATCGTCGATGACGATCAACCTGGTGTCGCAACTGGTCACGCAGTCCACCGCCAACGCACCGAGCCGGGACGTGGACGCCCGATCCACGGCGGGATGACCGTAGAACCGCAGAATCTGCTGATTGAGACCCTTCAAGGTGATCCCAGCACTGAGCGGAACGAACGCCACAGGTAGGTGCTGATGGCCGTCGGATGTGGTCGGTCCTTCGCGTCGATACACCTTCTGGTGAAAGTCCCGCGCGTAGCGTGTCGCGATGGTCGTCTTGCCGAGGCCAGGCTCGGCATCGATCACGACCGAGCCACGCAAACGGTCGCCGTCGCGCCGATTCGACGCCATGACCTGATCGATGATTCCGTACGCCGTCTTGAGCTGTGCGGTCTTCACCGTCGGAAGGTTGGCGTTCCACACCATCCGCGCCTCGTCGTAGTCCTCCCGATGATCGTCGGGCAGGGCATCCATGTCGCGGCGACTCAACACTTCGAAGTCGTCGCGCGGGCCTGCGCAGGCGAAGGCATCCCAGCCCTGTTTTCGGGACAGCTGATAGCGGGCGCTACCGTTCGTCGCCAACCATCGGGCCCACCGGTTCGTCATTCGTGAAAGACCTCGAACGCATCCTCGTCGGGATGCTCGTCGTAATAGCGATCGAACACATCGAGGTCGTCCACGACGTCGCCCAAAGCTGTTGCTTTCGGCATCCGCGCGACCAGATCGATGACCGCCGGCAGCGACGCCTCCTCGCGACACTCCTCTTGCGAGAGCGGCTCTGCTGCCTTGCCTGCAAGGTCGACCACCCGCTGACTGGACAAGCGTCGAGCGAGCGCTTTGTCTCGTCGACTGAGAACTTCGTCGCGGCCCCAACTACCGAGCAGATCGTGCACCGCGCTCGACGGATTCACGTGCCGATTGGTGCGGACACTGATGCGCTTGGCGTAGTCGGCAGCTTCCTGACTGAACGGCGACGTCAGAGCGTGAGCGTGCTCCCACTCCAGACGCGACCACTCATCGGTGTCAGGGTTGCGGAAGTAGGCGAAGCGGACGTCGTCGGAGTCGATCGAGATCGGCCACAACCCGGCGTGTGCGCCTTGGTAGGGCGACTTTTGGAGCCGAAACCCGTTGAGCGCTTCGCCGTCGTAGCGCTGCCCATTCGCCTCGACGCCATAGTTCTGGATGGTCCTCCACTCGACGTCGAGGAATTCATAGACGAGCTCGGCTCGCGCCGGCAGGGTCAACGACCCGCTGCGTGCTAGTCCGATCTCGTACATCTCGACCGGCGAGAAGCGTTCTCGCGGCAGGCTTGGGATGCACAGACCGTCGTGCTTGGTGTGGTGATAGACCGAGCCGATCCACTCGCGGATGATCTGTTCGAGTTCGGCGACGTAGTAGAACGATTTGCCCTCAACGTCCGCGCCGCGGGAATACACGTCGGGCCCCTTGTAGGCCGGCAGGTGTTGCAGCAAAGACTCCCGCAACGTGCGAAAGAACCGCTCGACCATCGGCTTGTCCGTGGCTTGCGGGCGATCGCCGGCTGCACTGAAATTCCCAATCGAGCACACGCGCCGATCACGTGTTCCGACAGGTACTGCTTGCCGTGATCCACCACGATGGTCTCTGGTAGACAGCCCATGACGGTGCCGTCACCGTCAAGTGCGTCCCCCGCAGACGACTCGGACTCCATGACCACGTTTCGAGGAACACCGTGAAAAGGCCACGCCGTCGCGTCGGCGGTCGTCGGAGTCCGGGGCGGTGTGACCGCCTGGTAGAGAACGTTCGCCACGTCGCGCGCCTTGGTCGACAACGGGGTGAGCTGCGCGCCGAGGATGCAGCGTGTGAAGACGTCCATGGCGATGGTCAACTCCACCGGCACCCACCGCAGTGTTACCGGCTCCATCGCGAACACGTCCAGCGGAGTCGTGTCCAGCATCGCGAACTCGCCGGGTCGGGTCGCACGCAGGCGGCCGTAAACCCCTGATGGGAGGTTGGCAACGGATCGGCGGTTCTTAGCGCTGCCGAATGCGGACCGCCCCTTCGACAGGGCGTCCAAGCGCCGCCGTGCCGTTGACGGCGATGGGATGCACACCTCGCCCGGTCCGTACTCCGTGCCCACCCTGCGATTGACGGTGTCGATCACGACGTTCCTCGTCGGTGTCGAGGCTCCGACCAGTTCGTCGAGGACGCGGACGCACATCGCGTCCCATCGGGGGTCGACGGTGGAGCGGCGTTTCTGCAGCAGTCGGCTATCGCCAATCCCAGCCAGACCCGACGTCCGATAGCCGGCAACCCAGCGTTCGACGGTGCGATCGGAAACCCCAAGTTCCGCGGCCTTCTCGCGGTACGCGTCGCCGGCAGACTTCCCTCCGACGGAGACGACTGCGATGACGTCACGGATATGGCCAGCCCGTACCTCCAACGCATCGCGTTGCTGACTGGTGAGCGACCCGAGGATGACCGGCACGAGCTCCTCGTCGGCGTCCCGAGGCTCCGCCTCGTTCACCGGTCGTCCTTCGGCAAGCAGACGATCGAAGGGAACTCGCGTCGCGGTCCGATCTGAGACGAGCTCAACCCCGCGGCGATCGATGCGATGGACACGCCACAGCGCACCCTCGAACCACAGATCGGTTCCGACCGCCAGATCGAACCGTCCGGAACTCATGCGGCCGCACTACCGGTCGTGATCGCCGACGTTCCAGACAGCGGGATGCGCAAGTCCGTGGCCCATCGTGACAGCCAAATCTGCTCCAACAACGCAGTCATCGCCGCCGAACGCGTGACGTCGGCTCCGTCCTGCGACGCCATAAGGATCTGATCGATGGTCATGCCGTCCGCCGCGACCGCAGACACTCGCTCGGATGCGGCACGGTCGACGAATCGGGATCGCTTCGCCAGGCTCAGAAAGCGCACGTTGCTTAGCTCCGTGGCGTTGGTGCCCGACCACACCTCGTACTGCCAACCACGCTCCCGGCACACCCGGTCGGTCCACTTCAGGACGTCGATCACCTTGGGCTTCTTGAGCATTCGTTCGGGCTTCACGTCGACCACGGTGAAGGCGCCGTTCCGATGCTCCAGCAATAGGTCGGGCACGTGACGGCGGAACGTTGATCCGTCGTACCCGCGCATCCAGAAGGGCTGAGCGGCCATCCATGCGACGGCCGGGCAGAAATCGGCAAGCAGAAGCCGGTCGCGTTCCAGCAGACTCTCGTAGACCAGATGCGCCTGAGTCGTTGAAGACCAGTACAGGCCCGAGTAGTTCCGCTGCCCCGCCCGCGACACCGGAATGCGGACTGGCCGACCGCGCGCCACCCGGCCGGCATCGACGCGGTTGAAGTCCACCGTGACCGGTTCACCGTCGTCGGCGATGTAGCTGACTTCGGCTGCTGCACCCTTGGCGGATGTCACAACCTGACTGTGCCTGACGCCGACACGTTGATGACTTTCCGACACGCGCCCGACAGCCAAATGACAATCCGACAACTTATGCGGATTCCTACAGCGAGCAATGCCGGGAACAAATCGCGGAGCGCCCTCGTTGACCGTCTCAACAACTTGAGTGAATCAGACTCAACTCTCGCTTGACAACCGCCTACCGGCGGGGGCAGGCTTGAGCCTGGTTCGCTCAGACCCAAAGACGTAACTATCAGGAGGATTCATCATGGCTCGTGCGGTCGGCATCGACCTCGGGACCACCAACTCCGTCGTGGCGGTACTGGAGGGTGGCGACCCCGTTGTCGTCGCCAACTCCGAAGGGTCCCGCACCACGCCGTCCGTGGTCGCCTTTGCACGTAACGGCGAAGTGCTGGTCGGCCAGCCCGCCAAGAACCAGGCAGTGACCAACGTGGACCGGACCATCCGGTCCGTTAAGCGACACATGGGCACCGACTGGTCCGTCGAGATCGACGGCAAGGACTACACCGCGCAGGAGATCAGCGCCCGCGTGCTGATGAAGCTGAAGCGGGACGCCGAAAGCTACCTCGGTGAGGACATCACCGACGCGGTCATCACCGTGCCCGCCTACTTCAACGACGCCCAGCGCCAGGCCACCAAGGAGGCCGGTCAGATCGCCGGCCTGAACGTGCTGCGCATCGTCAACGAACCGACCGCCGCGGCCCTGGCCTACGGCCTGGACAAGGGAAGCAAGGAACAGACCATCCTGGTCTTCGACCTCGGCGGCGGCACGTTCGACGTCTCGCTGCTGGAGATCGGTGACGGTGTGGTCGAGGTCCGCGCGACCTCCGGCGACAACCACCTCGGCGGCGACGACTGGGACGACCGGATCGTCGACTGGCTGGTGGACAAGTTCAAGGGCACCAGCGGCATCGACCTGACCAAGGACAAGATGGCCATGCAGCGGCTTCGGGAAGCCGCCGAGAAGGCCAAGATCGAGCTGAGCTCCAGTGGCAGCACCTCGATCAACCTGCCCTACATCACCGTGGACGCCGACAAGAACCCGCTGTTCCTCGACGAGCAGCTGACCCGCTCGGAGTTCCAGAAGATCACCCAGGATCTGCTCGACCGCACGCGTCAGCCGTTCCAGCAGGTCATCAAGGACGCCGGCATCTCGGTGTCCGATATCGACCACGTGGTGCTGGTGGGTGGTTCCACCCGTATGCCCGCGGTGACCGATCTGGTCAAGGAACTCACCGGCGGCAAGGAACCCAACAAGGGCGTCAACCCCGACGAGGTGGTTGCGGTTGGTGCCGCGCTGCAGGCGGGTGTCCTCAAGGGCGAGGTGAAAGACGTTCTGCTGCTTGACGTCACCCCGCTGTCCCTCGGTATCGAGACCAAGGGCGGCGTGATGACCAAGCTGATCGAGCGCAACACCACCATCCCGACCAAGCGGTCGGAGACCTTCACCACCGCCGACGACAACCAGCCGTCGGTGCAGATCCAGGTGTTCCAGGGTGAGCGCGAGATCGCGGCGCACAACAAGCTGCTCGGCAGCTTCGAGCTGACCGGTATCCCGCCGGCTCCGCGCGGCGTGCCCCAGATCGAGGTGACCTTCGACATCGACGCCAACGGCATCGTGCACGTCACCGCCAAGGACAAGGGCACCGGTAAGGAGAACACGATCAAGATCCAGGAAGGCTCCGGCCTGTCCAAGGAGGAGATCGACCGGATGATCAAGGACGCCGAGGCGCACGCCGAGGAGGATCGTCAGCGTCGCGAAGAGGCCGACGTCCGCAACCAGGCCGAGTCGCTGGTCTACCAGACGGAGAAGTTCGTCTCCGAACAGCGCGGCGCCGAAGGCGGATCGAAGGTCCCCGAGGACAGCCTCGCCAAGGTCGACTCTGCGATCGCCGAAGCCAAGTCGGCGCTCGCCGGTACCGATATCGGTGCGATCAAGTCCGCCATGGAGAAGCTCGGCCAGGAGAGCCAAGCTCTGGGCCAGGCCATCTACGAGGCCACGCAGGCCGACCAGGCGGCCGGCGAGTCGGGCGGACCGTCCGCCGACGACGTCGTGGACGCCGAGGTCGTCGAGGATGATCAGGAGAACAAGTGAGTGAAGGTCGCGAGGACGAACCGGTAACTGTCACCGACAAGCGCCGAGTCGACCCCCAGACCGGAGAAGTTCGCGAGGCCTCCGGGCCGGCCCCTGGTGGGCCGGCGTCGGGGGGCTTCGCGGGCGAAACCCCGGAGGAGGCCGACAAGGCAGCCGAACTGCTCGGCGACCTGCAGCGTGTGCAGGCCGACTTCGCCAACTATCGCAAGCGCGCGCTGCGCGATCAGCAGGTCGCCGGCGAACGGGCGAAGGCCGCCGTCGTCACCCAGCTACTGCCCGTGCTCGACGATCTCGATCGGGCCCGCAGCCACGGTGACTTGGAGACCAGCCCGCTGAAGTCGGTCGCCGACAAGCTGACGGCCACGCTGACCGGGCTGGGCCTGAGGGCCTTCGGCGTCGAAGGCGACGAGTTCGACCCGTCCCTGCACGAGGCCGTGCAGCACGAGGGTGAGGGCTCCAAGCCGGTGCTCGGCAATGTGATGCGGCAGGGCTACATGCTCGGCGACGTGGTGCTGCGGCACGCACTCGTCGGGGTGGTCGACACCGTCCCAGAAGACTCTGCCGGGCCCGTCACCGAACCGGCTTCGGCCGACACGCCGGTCAACGGCGAGCAGAGCGGCGCACAGAACGCAGAATCGAACTGACGACATGACACACGGTGAGAGGAGGTGACGCGGCATGGTTCAACGCGAATGGGTTGAAAAGGACTTCTACAAAGTGCTCGGCGTCTCCTCCGACGCCAGCGAGGACGAGATCAAACGGGTGGCCCGCAAGCTGCTGGCCGAGAATCACCCCGACCGCAACCCGGACAACGCCGCGGCCGACGAACGCTACAAGGAGGTCGGTGAGGCCAGGGATGTGCTGACCGACCCGGCCAAGCGCAAGGAGTACGACGAGACCCGGCGGATGTTCGCCGGCGGCGGCTTCGGCCGCCGCGGCAACGGTGGCGGCGGGTTCGGCGGATTCAGCGGTTACGGCGCTGACGGCGGCGAGTTCAACCTCAACGACCTGTTCGACACCGCTGGCCAGACCGGCGGCACGAACATCGGCGACCTGTTCGGTGGCCTGTTCGGGCGCGGCGCCCCGCCGCGGCCGAGTCGGCCACGGCGCGGCAAGGACCTGGAGACCGAGACCGATCTCGATTTCCTGGAGGCCACCAAGGGCGTCGCGATGCCGTTGCGGCTGACCAGCCCCGCGCCGTGCACGAATTGCCATGGCAGCGGCGCACGCCCGGGCACCAGCCCGAAGGTGTGCCCGACGTGCAACGGGTCCGGGGTGATCAACCGCAACCAGGGTGCGTTCGGGTTCTCCGAGCCGTGCACGGATTGCCGGGGAAGCGGCTCGATCATCGAGCACCCGTGCGACGAGTGCCACGGCACCGGGGTGACGACCCGCACGCGCACGATCAACGTCCGGATCCCGCCCGGCGTCGAGGACGGTCAGCGCATTCGGCTGGCCGGCCAGGGTGAGGCGGGCCTGCGCGGTGCGCCGTCGGGTGACCTGTATGTCACCGTGCATGTGCGCCCCGACAAGGTCTTCGGCCGTGACGGCGACGACCTGACCGTGACCGTTCCGGTGAGTTTCACCGAACTCGCCTTGGGGACAACGCTGTCCGTGCCGACTCTGGAGGGCAAGGTCGGTGTGCGGGTGCCCAAGGGCACCGCGGACGGCCGGATCCTTCGGGTGCGCGGGCGCGGTGTGCCCAAGCGCGACGGCGGCCACGGCGACCTGTTGGTCACCGTCAAGGTCGCGGTGCCGCCCAGCCTCGAGGGCCAGGCGCTGGAGGCGTTGGAGGCCTACGCGGCCGCCGAGCGGGCCAGTGGTTTCGACCCCCGGGCGGGATGGGCGGGCAACCGCTGATGGCCGCCTCAGACGACGCACGGACCTTCCTGATTTCGGTGGCCGCCGAGCTGGCCGGTATGCATGCGCAGACACTGCGCACCTACGACCGGCTCGGCCTGGTCAGTCCGCGGCGCAGTTCCGGTGGCGGACGCCGGTATTCGGAACGCGATGTCGAGCTGCTGCGCGAGGTGCAGCGGCTGTCCCAGGACGAGGGCGTCAACCTGGCCGGGATCAAGCGCATCATCGAGCTGACCAATCAGGTCGAGGCGCTGCAGTCGCGGCTGGAAGAGATGATAGAAGAACTGGAGTCGTTGCGGGCCAACCAGCGTCGTGATCTCGCGGTCGTGCCGAAGAGCACGGCCCTGGTGGTCTGGAAGCCGCGCCGCTGAGGCCGAGCAGACGTAAAGGGGCTCTTCGCAGATGAGGGTGTAGCGGTGGTCGGCGCGTCGTTGCCGGGATAGGGGTCGAGGTCTTCCGAGGATGGAGGTTCCTACGCCAGCCATCCGAAAGACCTCGACG
>NZ_JAPJDO010000074.1 GCF_026242045.1 Mycobacterium pinniadriaticum | reverse complement strand
ACCTTCACTGGGGCCTCCATCCACATCTGTGGCTCTACCGGCCAGGACCCACTCCTGACGGCAACCCACGATCACATGTGGCGAGGCCCCAGCCTCCCCATACGGTCTAGGTGGGGCACCACGGCGGCGCCGATGCCGTGGTGTGCGACCACGCTGAGAGTCAGCTCGTCGCCGGACGTGCTGATCACAATGCGCGCGGACAACAGCCTGCTGTGCAGCAGCTGGTTCACAGGTCGCACCAGGTACGACACCGCGTCGTCGTCGAGATCCGGGAGCTCGCCGTGAACATGCATCTCGACGGCGGTCTGGGTGAGTTCGGCGGCGTCGAGGCCGGGTCTGAGCCCCTTCACCAGGACGTGGTCGAGCATCTTCTCTTGGTCGAACAGCGCGCGCAGGCGCTGCGACTGGATGCGGGCCTGCAGTCGGACGGTTTCGGTGATCGGGTCTCCGGCGGCGAGGGTGGTCAGTAGTGGTGTCACGGCGCGGATGTGGTCGAGCTGGCTGGTGTGGTACTCGGCGCGTATCGCGGCCGCAGAGTTTTCGGTTGTGAGGATCTCCTGGCGGGCGCGGACCTCGTCGTGGATGTCGATGGCAGCGGAGCGGACGAGGCCGGTGAACAACAAGGCGACGAGTTGGACACCGAACAGGCTGGCGGTCCCCAAGCCGAAGTTGGCCAGCAGCGCCCACGAGGGTAGCCGCGCGAGGCTGACGATTGCGGCGAGCAGCCAGAATCCCAACAGGATCATTGAGGCCCGGCGAGTGGGCAGCGCGAGCAGCAGGGGGATCAAACACCATCCGATCGCTCCTTGTGCCCAGTGCGCTTGTCCGCCGAGTTCACTGGTGGGCAGCAGTATTGGTTGAACGATCGTGACGGCGGCCACCACAAGGGTTGCCGGCCAGGCGAACCCCCAGCGGCCGGCCAGGATGCCCGGAATCGCGGCCAGGGGTGCGATCGCTGCCAGCGCGGCCAGCAGGACCTGCGGGGCGGCCGGATCGGAATGTGTCAGTCCGTAGGGAATCGTTGATGCCAGGACAGCCAGCGCGAGAACGATCAATCCGAGCCCGAAGACCACGTGAATGCGTTCGGCAAGCCGCTCGGGGTCGCCGCTCGTGTCGGCGGCTTCGTCATCACCGGCGTTGGCCGCTGTCGGGAGCGTGAGTTCGACCGTGGTGCCGCACCCAGGAGTCGATGCCACCGTCGCCGACCCGCCGGCACGCTGCATCCTCGCGGTGATCGAGTCAGCGACCCCGTGACCGCAGTAAGTCCGGTCGGGGGCAAATCCGACGCCGTCATCGGTGAGTGTGACCCTTTGCAGGCCGACCGCGATGGTCAGGCAGGTGGCGCGGGCGTGGCGGTCGACATTGGTCATCGCTTCGCGGGCGGCTGCGATCACCGCGGTGGCTGTGCCCGCGTCAAGCCACAAGTCCTCTCTTCCGCGAAACGATGTCGGCGTGTCGATGTGAACGGCCGCCCGTCTGAGCGCGGCGACGACGTCGAGACGCCCGTGCGTGGGTTCCCATGGGCGATGCGCCAGCACCTCGAGGTCGCGGCGGGCTTGGGCGGCCAGGCGCTGCGGCGCCACCCTAGCCTGGTCGACCATCAGCAGTGTCGAGGCGGCCGTGTCGTGCAGCAGGGCCAGATGCTCACGCTCCGCGTCTCGGACCGCACGCGCCACCTCATGGTCGACCTCGGCAGCCACCCGGTCCTGTCGCGATCGGTCGACCGCCGCGGCGACCCGCAGCACCAGCGTGCGCATCAGGGTGGCATTTCCCCACTGCAAGAAAAAGTAGTACAGCGCCGGAACGGCCGGTAGCATCGCCCACCCGACCACGCCAGCCGCCCCGGCGCCGAAGCTCAGCGCGATCACCACCGTCATCGGCAGGCTGAGGCGCACCGGCAGACTCACCCCGAAAGTCACCACCGCGGTCCCGGTGATCGCCGCTGGCACACTGTTGTGCGTATAGAAGTCCGGGTGGGGGGCAATCAGCGGCAACCCGACGCACACAGCCAGCACGCACGCGAAGTCGACGAAAAGCAACAAGGGTCCATGCTTGCGAGTGAGCAGCCGATACAGCGACCAGCCACCCACAACAGTCAACAGCACGCGACCGGCCAACGGCGGGCCCGGCAAGAACAGCCCGACCACCACGACGACGAGCGTCGCTGCGTGTCGCGTGAGCAGGCCGATGTCAGCAGCCCTATTGAGCAGTTGCTGCTGAGATACATCGCCAACCAACGAGCCCTGCTCCACGAGGATCCATTGTTCTCCAGACCGCTGCACCGGGCGGCGATTCTTCGTGGGTCCCGATGCCCCGCCGCATGTACACTCGGGTCCTCATTGGTAGAGGCACGCGTCCCGACGCGCGGAGGTGATCGTGGCCGGCCCGCCAACTACTGCCGGCGTCGTCGGAAACCTCGCGTGGGGCCCTTTTGGTGCTCTCGACGTGTACCCGCGACCGTTGTCGTCCGTTGGGACGATAGGCATACCGCATGGTGTCAGCTGATAATTGCTGACGATTCCGTCGACACGGTCGATGGTTCGGTTCAATCCGGCCGGGCACATGAAGGAGCTTCTTGGGATGCGGAACAGATACCCCGCAGCCGTGGGCGCGGGAGCCGTCGGCGCGGCCGTGCTGGCCGCCGCGCTTGCAGCCGCGGCGCCGGCACAGGCTGACCGTGTGGTCAGCGCCGATGAGATCTGTGCGCAGGCCTACCCGGGTACCCATGCCGTGGTTTCGGTGGGCGGGGTGTACACCACGTGCGCCAAACCTGGCACAGCGCTGCCGGGAATGTGGACCAACAACTTCAACCTCAACCCCGGAAATATGGACGAACTGCCCTACGGTTCCCACCGCGTCGACCCCGGCAACCTGTTGAGCGACTGGGTGATCCCCGACAATCCTGATCCTGCGCCACCGCTGATGCGTTGCGACCGCATCAGCGGCCAGATCATCTGCACCTCCGACAACCCTTGAAGCGAGAGCGTGTAGCCGCGACGGTCGGGCGGCCATCATCGATTCGGGCTGGCGATACCATCCAGGCGCGCAGACATACCCCTCGGGCTCGTAGTTCGGGCCGCGCTCGTGTGGCAGCAATAGTAAAGGCCGGATCCTGTTGCGCGCGAACTGCAGAGCAGATATCGGTAGGGTTTCTGCGTCGAGCCATCGGAGCACGCTGGTTCATCGTCATCTCGATCGACGGCTCGGACACCTCGCCGGTCCACTCGGAGGAAGGGCGAACTGTTCTGCTCGCTCAAAGCGGTTCTTAGGGAGAACATCTATGACACGCTTCGTGTTCAACCCGCCACCCGGTTGGCCTGTTACCCAAGGCTGGGAGCCTCCGCCAGGATGGTATCCACCCTCCGACTGGCCTCCCGCACCCCCAGGATGGACGTTCTGGATCCCTGGCCCCGAACAGTCCCATGTACTCAACCATCCCGCGCAGACACCCGGACCACCCCGGTCCCAGAGCCCGTACCCACCAGCAGGACCGCAGCCGCGGTCCTGGAAGAACCCCCAAGCAACGATCGCGCTCGTCGTCGGAGGCGTGGCGGTCGCCATAGTCATAGCTATCGTGCTCAACTTCGCGTTGAATTCGCCCTCGGACCGGATCGACGCCATCTCAGCGCAGCCTGCGGCCCCCACCACATCGGCAGCCGTAGCGAATGCTGCTGAGACAACCCTGACCTTGCGCGACACGTGGCCGTTCGAGAACTCGAAAGGCTACTCCTACGATCTAGCACTTTCACTGAGCGACCCGTCGAGGTTCAGCGATGTGCGGGGCAAGAGCCACCCCAATGACAGCTCGATCATCGTGGGAAAGGTGTGCGGTGATGGGCCCAAGTTCGAGACGGCTGCAGTCGTATTCGGCCGAGCGGTCGCAACGGCAACAACAACAGGGTTCGATACCCCGATTCGAATCGCCATTGACCTGGTGTTTCATGGCAAACGCCGCTACGCAATCCACCCACTCCTCGTTGCGCAGTACGACTCCGACGGCGGAGCTTGCAGCGACAAGCAACGGATTGCGACAAATTTCCGGAAGCCAGTTGCGACAGGGAATTCTGTCAGAACTGATTTTTTTGTCGTGATCGAAGGCTACTTCGACGAACCCGACGGTGACCGTCAGTTCGCAGAGAACGCGTTCGTTGCTCCGGGAATCACGAATCCGGTCAGTTCGGCTGATATGGATGGGAGGTATATGTGCCTCGACTGCCTCGAGACACCGCTCGTGCGATGAGGCATACCCCGAAACACGAATGAACAGTGCACAAATAGCCTGCAAACCTGTCAATTGACTGGTAGTTATCTATCGAGTCGCTAATAGCTGGGGAGTCGTGTGGCAAAGGTGCGGGGTAAGCATGGGGCAGGTCGGCATCGAACTCGGACACATCGTCGTCAGCCGTATGGATGGCTGGGTGCTAGTGCACTGACCCTCGGAGTGGGGGCTGCGTTGGCCAGCGGGTCCGGGATGGCTCACGCTGAGGGTCCGACATCAAAGGACAGCTCGTCAGCGGCCGCAGGTCCCGCTGCCAGACACAGCTCCTCGGCCCACGGCACCGGCGGTTCACGCCGGAGTACCGCCACTGCGAGTTCCGGATCTCGGTCGGTACAAAGCCGTCCCGTACCGCTGAGGGCGCATTCAGCTGTGTCTTCTTCCGTGCGTCGGCTCAGTGCTGGCAACTCGTCGCAAAGTGGCTCGCCTGTGGCTGGGTCGGCCTTTTCCGCACGCCAAACCCAGCCACAGAGTGCGGTGGCTCAGCCAGCAGCGGTGGTGACCTATGGCCAGCAGATCGCCCAGGCCCAGGCGAGCTCCTCGGATCCGATTGCCGGGTTCTTTCGCGCCTTGGGGGCTTTGTTCAACAACCAAACCCCCACCCTCAATCCTCGCCAGACCGGTGAAAACGGTTCCGGTGTGGTTACTGGCGACCTGGGTGCCCTCGACCCGGACAGCGCGACCTTGACCTACACCGTCACTCAGAAACCCGTGCACGGCACGGTGGATATCAACCCTGCCGACGGGACCTACACCTACACCCCTGATACAGCTTGGGCGCATATGACCGGCGGTGTGGATGCCTTTGCGGTCAGTGTCAGTGATGCCGCGAGCGGGTTCGCCCTCCACGGCCTGCCCGGACTGCTCCACCTCTTGACCTTCGGGCTGATCGGATCACGCGGCGGTACCAGCACGAAAACCGTGACGGTCGTTGTCACCGCTGTCAACCAGTCCCCGGAGATCACCGTCACCGGTGTCAGTGACCCTGCTGCCGACGGGGCGGTCATCATCACGTACACGGTTTCTGATCCTGACAACAACGCATCAGCGACCCCGGATCCGTTAATAGTAAATGTCACTGGCACCGATAGCACCCAATCGCTGTCGCTCAACGGCGACAGCACGGTGACCTACCTGCCCACCCAGGATGCCCGGGAAGCCGCCGCCGGCACCGGCACTGGCAGCGATGTGGTCACCCTGACCGTCACGGACGGTCACGGCGGATCAGCGAGTGCCACCGCGACGGTCACGATCACCCCACCACCGAATAGTGAAGTGCCGGTAGTGCAGATCACAGCGACCGACCCTGACACCGGCACCATCACCGGCACGATCACCGGCGGTACTCCCGCCGCGTCCCTGACCTACACCCTGTCAAGCGTCTCGATGTACGGAAGCGCCAACGTCGATGCCGAAACCGGGCAGTGGAGCTTCACTCCCACCCTGACCGGCTTGGTCTCCGCGTGGGCGGGAAGCACCACCCCAACAACGAGTTTCACCGTCACCGCCTCCGACGGACAACTAGACACCCTGGTCACCGTTGCTGTGCCGTTGTCGGTGTCCCAAGATGCCCTGATTGCCCTGCTGGCCCGCGACGGTAGTACCCCGTCCGCGGTTGCGGTCGCCGCCGATGGCACGGTCTACGTCACCAATTCCGGGGCCAACACCCTCTCGGTCATCGACCCCACAACCAACGAGGTCACCACCACTGTGCAGGTGGGACGCAACCCCCAAGCCGTCACCGTTGGCACCGACGGGCGAGTGTGGGTGGTCAACTCCGGCGACAACACCCTCACCGTCACCGACCCAACCGGTGGAAACTTCCAGACAATCACGGTCGGACAAGGGCCATCGGCGATCACCTTTGGTGACGACACCAGAATCTATGTCACCAACGCCACCGACAACACCGTCACGGTCCTCAACACCACCACCTACGAAGTGGAGCGCACCATCGCGGTCGGCGCGACACCCACAGGCATCGCGACCGGCCCTGATGGCCGCATCTACACGGCCAACTTTGGTGACGGGTCCATCACCCTCATCGACCCCAGCGCTGACTTCGCCGCAGACACGCTGATACTCGACGGCATCAGCCCCTACGACATCGCAGTAACCCCGGATGGCACCATCGCCGTCACCGACCCACTAAACGACTCGGTCACTCTGCTGACGCTCGCCGACCTCCCGTCAGCAGAGGGTCTGATCGTGAGCAGTTCCGGGTTACATGCCTACGAATCAACGGCCCTCGCCGTCAACCACGGGCCGACGGCCATCGCCTCGGGATCTGACGGCACCCTGTATGTGGCCAACAGTGTCGGCAGCACCATCACGTCCATCAACCCACAGTCCTTCTCCGCCAACGCAATCCAAGTTGGCACCTATCCCAACGATGTCGCCATCGACGCGAACGGAAACCTGTACGTCACCAATGGTGGATCCGACACCCTCACCATCAGTCGCCAGAATGGGGTCGTCGATGTCCTACCAGTCGGTGTAGACACCCACACGGTGACGGTCGGAACGTCGGGACAAATCTTTCTTACCGACAAGGCCTACAACGTCTTCATGTCGGTGATCACGCCTTACTGGATCACCCTTCCCAACTACGACATCACAACGGTAACGACGCAAGTCGGGGAGTCATTCGCTGTCCCTTTGCCTGACGAAGAAGTCGGCTACATGGGTTCTCTGAGGGTGGAGTTCGGCCCGAACGGGCAATTTTATGTCGCTGGCCAAGTTTACAAAGACATGGGCGGAAGCGGTTACATCGGCGATTATATCGGCGTCAGTGACCCGACAGGAGTGCTGACCCAGAACGCCAAGTTGCCATTCGCGGTGGACAATCCAACGATCAGAGTCACCGACGATGGCCGCGTCTATATCGCGGACTCTGGAACGCTGTACGAGGTCGTTTTTTCGGCCCCTGAAGGCTCTCAGATTCGGCAGGTTTACCATTCGCCAGGAGGTCTGATCGCCTCGCTGACGATAGGCCCGAACCAGAGTCTCTACGCCATCACCCGCGATGACTCAGCCGCATATCATCTCGCCGTCATCGACAGCGCGGGTAACGTAACGGAAACTACCGATCCGGTTCCGTTCGCTCCCAATGGCGTAGCCTTCGACGCCGACGGACGCGCCTACTACCTCACGGATGGTTCTCAACTTGTTGTGGTCGCCGCCGACCTCAAATCGGTTTCCGTCCACGAAATAGATGGAATAGGCGGCCTGCGGCCCCAGGGAGGATTTGCAGTTGATGCTCAAGGGAGCATCTACATCGCCGCTAACCGTGCATCGGACCGCAGCACAAGTCTCGTAATCCTTCATCCTGACTACTCGGTTGATCAGATAATGCCGCTCGGGTTAAGTAATTGGTGTCTTCAGATCGTTGTAGGCCCTGACGGAAACGTGATCATGCCAACGCTTACAGGTGTGATTGCTGTCGACCCGATCAATCACACCGTCGCGCCCATCGATCTTCGTCCCCTAACGTGGACGACACCTTTGAAGGTGAGAGACGATGGTGTCTACTACTGGTCTTTTGACCAGGATCCCGCCAATTCAACCACGACCTACTTCGCGTCTCGAATTGCATTACCAGGAACCGCGCCACTGCCGAATGCGACGCAGGACGAAACCATCTCTTACACCCACGCACCGGAATCCTTGCGAGGGTTGTGGAACTTTGTTCGCGAGGAAGCGACGAAAGAGTACGATCCTGATGCTGACTTCGATGATCCTGACGCCGACGGGAGTGGCGTTGTCGTGCAGACAGTCCACGGCGATGACGGCGAGAACCGGTTAATCGTCTATGTCGGCGGCACGGATTTCAGCCAGTGGCTCGTGGGCGATCAATCAAAACTTATGAACCTGCTGTCCGCGATCAACATAATAAAGGCAAACCAGGTCAAGAAGATCGATGATGCAATCGCCGCCTGCAAGGCCGATACGGTGAACTGTGGCAGCGTCAAGGAAATCATGCTAGTTGGCTACAGCCAAGGCGGTATGGATGCACAGAACCTCGCAGCGCACTACCCCGATTTGGTCACCACCGTCATCACCTTCGCCTCGCCAATTGTTCAATCTCCCATCCCAGGCGACGCGGTACTACATGTTCAGGACACGCTCGATCCCGTGCCTCCAATACCCGCCGAAGCAGCCGGGACATTGGCCGCAGCTTTCTTGCTGCACAATCTTGATTTATCCAAATACTTCGCCAAGAAGGCGGCCGACTACATTTGGCGACTTGGTGAAGCGCAGGATAAAAATCAACTATTTAGGGCGACATCAGGAGTGCCCGGAAACGACGCTCACGCAAGCATAGAGACCTATCGCATCGACAGTGCACAATTCATGTACAACACGCCCAACCAGTACGCCCAGGTGAAGGCTGCGATTGTCCGTTTCCAGGGCGTGCTGATACCTAAGTTACCTGAGTACTGACGACTCGCTGCGTCTCTCTCCTGCGATCTTCTCGCCATCCCTAGCGTGTCTCGAAATCGACCACATTTGAGATAACGGGCTCGTATGTGTCTGGTGTGAAGTTTCCCAGGTCGTCGTGTTTCAAATATTGCTCTCGGGTCAAGTCCAGGGGCGTGGTGTACGAAGTCGTCGCGTGATTCTTCGACGGGTTGGGTCAGGCGGTCAGTGCCGCCGGGGTGGCCTCCTGTTCGGTTGATGGGGTGGGGTCGGTGCGGGATTTGCTGAGGACTTCCAGGCCGAGGTAGCGGCGGGATTCGTGAGGGGGACCCGTTTGGTGGTCCAGTCGCTATGCGACTTTCGGTTGGTGGGTCGTGGCCCACTGTAGGGCAAACTCGGATGGGGTGAGTTCTCCGTGGGCGGAATGGGGCCGGTTGGCGTTGTAGTCGCAGCGCCAGTCCTCGATGATCACCTGGGCTTCCAGCAGCGAGTCGAAGCGCCACGAGTTGAGCAGCTCGTCACGCAGTCTGCCGTTGAACGACTCGATCCAGGCGTTCTGCCACGGTTATCCGGCTAATCTTGGTGCGGTTTCTGCTGTTGAAGGTGGGTCTTCAGTCAGGTTTTGCTTTTCGTAGGCGGCGGATTTCTTCTTCGTGACGGCGCACGGTGGTGG
>NZ_JAPJDO010000073.1 GCF_026242045.1 Mycobacterium pinniadriaticum | reverse complement strand
CCCGCTGCGCCTATTCCAGCCCCGCCACCTACGAAAACAACCACACATTCGCTACGCTGCCACAAGCGGCGTAACCACAAATCCCGTGTCCACTACACCGGGGCAAGGCCCGTGTTCCCGTTCCTGCGGGCCCTGGGGGGTGACGGCTCGACCTATGGCGAGCACATGAAGGACGCACGCTTCACGATTCCCACCCCGCAACTGTTATCGCGGGTGGTCGATCTGCTCGACGAGATCCCGATGGCCGATCGCGACACCAACGGCGATCTCTACGAGTACATGCTGTCCAAGATCGCGAGCGCGGGTCAGAACGGTCAGTTCCGCACGCCCCGGCACATCATCAAGTTGATGGTCGACATGACGGCGCCATCGCCGACAGATGAGATCTGCGACCCGGCGTGCGGCACGGCCGGTTTCTTAGTAGCCGCATCGGAGTATATCCGCGAACAGCACCCGTCCGTGCTGACGGATGCGTCCCAGCGTAAGCATTTCCACGCCAGCATGTTTCATGGCTACGACTTCGACAACACCATGCTACGGATTGCCAGCATGAATATGCTGATGCACGGCATCGAGTCGCCTGATATTCGATACCGAGACTCGCTGTCCGAGGGGGCCAGCGAGGATTCCGAGAAGTACACGCTGATCCTCGCCAACCCGCCCTTCGCCGGCTCGCTGGACTACGAATCGACATCCAAAGACCTACAGCGAGTCGTGAAGACCAAGAAGACAGAGCTGTTGTTCGTCGCGCTATTCCTGAAGCTTCTGAAGCCTGGCGGTCGCGCGGCGGTGATCGTCCCTGACGGCGTCCTATTCGGATCGTCCAAGGCGCACAAGGAACTTCGCCGCACGCTGGTTGAGGATCAGAAGCTCGACGGGATCGTCAAGCTGCCGTCGGGTGTTTTCAGGCCATACGCAGGAGTGTCGACCGCCATCCTTCTGTTCACCAAGACGAACTCTGGCGGAACCGATCAGGTGTGGTTCTACGACGTTACTGCCGACGGATTTTCGTTGGACGACAAACGGAACCAGGTCGACGCGAGTGATCTTCCGGATGTTTTGGCCCGCTGGGACGAACGGGCAGATTCGGAACTTGGGCGCGCGCGAAGCGAGCAGTCGTTCTGTGTTCCGAAGGACGACATCGTCGGGCAGGGGTACGACCTGTCGCTGAACCGGTACAAGGAGATCGTTCACGACGAGATCGAGCACCGGTCACCGCTCGAGATTATCGCGGAGATCGAGAAGCTTGAGGACGAAATCACTTTGGGGCTAGCTGAATTGAAGGCGATGTTGTCATGACCTTGCCTACCGTTCCTCTGGCGTCGATAGCCGAAGTCAAACTGGGCAGGCAGCGGTCACCGCAGAATCACACGGGCCCGACGATGCGAAAATACCTGCGCGCAGCCAATGTGGGATGGTCGGGGCTCCTCCTCGAGGACGTGAAGTCGATGAACTTCAGCGACTCTGAGATGGCTACGTTTCGTCTTGGGCCAGGCGACATCTTGCTTAACGAGGCGTCCGGCTCGCCGACCGAAGTCGGGAAACCTGCGATTTGGAAGGGCGAGATCGAGGACTGCGGGTTCCAGAACACTTTGTTGCGAGTGCGGTGCGGTTCCGAAGCTGATCCGCAGTACTTGCTGCACTACTTCCGGTATCAAGCTGCGACCGCGGCGTTTGCTAGGGGTTCACGAGGTGTGGGGATCCATCATCTTGGCCGGGAGGCACTCGCGAAATGGCCTGTACCGCTTCCACCGCTCAATGAACAACATCGCATTGCTGCGATCCTCGACCGGGCAGACGCCACGTGCGCCAAACGTCGGTCCGTAGTGGAACTGACGCAGAGTCTGGGAGTGACGATCTTCCTCGAGATGTTTGGTGATCCCGATAAACCGCGCGCTGGTTACCGGCCGGTGAGGTTCGGAGAGATCGCCGACCTACAAGGCGGGCGCAATCTCGTCGCTGAGGATTCGGTTGCGCAGACCCCTTACCGGGTGCTGAAGATCAGCGCGGTCACCTCGGGCAAGTTCAAGCCATGGGAAGCAAAGCCATTACCGGCGGACTACGCGCCACCTGAGGCGCATCTGGTCAGACCTGGCGATCTGCTTATTAGCCGGGCGAATACGGCCGAGCTTGTGGGTGCAGTAGCCTACGTTCCCGACAGTGCCCCGAACCTGGTTCTCCCCGACAAAATCTGGCGATTCATCTGGAAAGATCCCGCGAGCGTCCCGCTGTATTATTGGGCGCTGTTGAGCACGCCGGCGCTGCGACGTCGAATCAGTCGACTGTCCAGCGGGACTGGAGGCTCGATGAAGAACATATCAAAGGCGAAACTCCAACAGCTCGAACTGCCCTATGCTGATCCTGTACAGCAACGGGAGTTCCAGCGACGGGTGGCCGCGATCCCGACTCCCTCTATCGCAGAGTTCGACGAGCTAGTTGCCTCTCTCCAATCTCGTGCCTTCTCCGGACAGCTGTGAGGTAGCGGCATGTCGAACTTCGCTTTTCTGCAGTCCATTGGCTGGCCGGAGATGCACGCCGACTGTGCGCGGGCGGAGAGCTATGCGACCAGCGACCCACGTTCAGCCTGCTTCTACAGCCGGCGCACTGTCGAGCACCTGGTCGACTACCTGTATGACGTTCTCGCGCTGCCGATTCCATACAAGAACGATCTTGCCGCCAAGATCAACGATCCCGAGTTCAAGTCAAAGGTGGGCGTCGGAGCCGCGACCAAGCTCAATCTGATCCGCAAGCTCGGAAACACCGCTGTTCACGATGCGCAGCCCATTCCGCCGCGTGCAGCACTGGATGCGCTTCGGGAGTTACACCACGTGATGCTGTGGGCGGCATTCCGGTATTCTACTAAGCCGCAAGCGGTTCCGATCAAGGCAGCGTTCGATTCGAAGATCGTCGCCAAGGCCGCACCATTGACACGGCGGGACGTCGCCCAACTCGCTGCGAAGTTCGCCGCGCGAGATGCAGCACACGCGAAGGCGCTGGCGGAAAAAGACGAACTGGCGGCAGTCCAGGCCGCCGAGATCGCTGCCCTCCGCGAGGCTGTGAAACAGGCCCAGGCCGCCAATCAACAGACCGATGATCGTGATTACAACGAGGCCGAGACCCGAGACCGCTTCATCGACGTCATACTCGCCGAAGCCGGCTGGCCACTGAACGAAGCCAAAGACCGGGAGTACCCCGTCACCGGCATGCCCAACGGTGAGGGCAAGGGCTTCGTTGACTATGTGCTGTGGGGTGCAGACGGGCTCCCGCTGGCGATCGTGGAAGCCAAGCGCACCACCAAGAGTCCTCAGATCGGCCAGCAGCAGGCCAAACTGTATGCCGACTGCCTGGAGAAGATGACCGGCCGGCGTCCGGTCATCTTCTACACCAACGGTTATGAGCACTGGATCTGGGACGACGCCAGTGGTTACCCGCCCCGCGAAATCCATGGCTTCTACACCCGCGACGAGCTGGAGCTGCTGATCCAGCGGCGGATAACCCGTAAAGCGTTGGTTGACATGCCAATCGACTCGTCGATCGTCGAACGCCACTACCAGCACCGCGCGATCCGGGCCATCGACGACGCGTTCACGGCCATACAACGCGAAGCCCTGCTGGTGATGGCCACCGGGTCGGGCAAGACCCGTACAGTAATCGCATTGGTGAAGCAGCTGATGGAGGCAAATTGGGTCAAGCGGGTGTTGTTCCTGGCCGACCGTACCGCGCTCGTCACCCAGGCGGCCAATGCGTTCAAAGCGCATCTGCCTGACGCCACCACCGTCAACCTGGTCACGGAGAAGGTCACCGACGGGCGGGTGTACGTGTGCACCTACCCCACGATGATGAACCTCATCAACGACACCGACTCTGACATCAGGAAATTCGGGCCGGGCTACTTCGACCTGGTGGTCATCGACGAAGCCCACCGGTCCGTGTACCAGAAGTACAGGGCGATTTTCGACTGGTTCGACTCGCTCCTCGTCGGGTTGACCGCCACCCCGAAGGACGAGGTCGACCACAACACCTATCGCCTGTTCCACCTCGAAGACGGTGTGCCCACCGACGCCTATGGACTTGACGACGCGGTCAAGGAAGGGTTTCTTGTCCCGGCGATTGGCATCTCGGTAGGCACCAAGTTTCTGCGGGAAGGCATCCGCTACGTCGATCGCTCCGAGGAAGAGAAAGATGAGTGGGATGCCCTTGATTGGGGGGACGACGTCGATCCTCCGGATGAAGTGGGTGCTGAGGAGATCAACCGCTTCCTGTTCAACGAGGACACCGTCGACAAGGTGCTCGCCGAATTGATGAGCAAGGGCCACCGCGTCGCCGAAGGCGACCGTCTCGGCAAGACGATCATTTTTGCCAAGAACCAGGACCATGCCGAATTCATCGCCCAGCGTTTCGACATCCAGTACCCGCATTACGCTGGCACATTTGCACGTGTCATCACGCACAGCACCGCATATGCCCAGTCGCTGATCGACGACTTCTCCGTCACCGAGAAAGCCCCGCACATCGCCATCTCGGTCGACATGCTCGACACCGGCATCGACGTCCCCGACGTCGTCAACCTCGTCTTCTTCAAAGTGGTCCGATCCAAGACCAAGTTCTGGCAGATGATCGGCAGGGGCACCCGTCTGCGCCCAGATCTGTTCGGTCCCGGCCAGGACAAGCAGAACTTCTACGTCTTCGACTTCTGCGGCAACTTGGAATTCTTCAGCCAAGACCTGCCGGTGTCCGAGGGCTCGTCGCAGAAGTCGCTGAACCAGCGACTCTTCGAAACCAGGCTGGGGTTGATCAACGCGATCGACGTCGCGTGGCCCGCGTCGGGATCTGATCCCGGTGAGGGGCAGGGCACGGAGACAGAACGCGGATTGCGCGTCGACGTCGCGTGGTCGCTTCACCAAACCGTCGCTGGTATGAGTCTGCAGAATTTCATGGTTCGGCCACACCGCAGGCTCGTGGAACAGTACGCACAGTGGCCGGCCTGGACATCGCTGACGTCGGAAGCTGCGGGCGACGTGGGTGAGCAGCTCGCGGGGTTGCCCTCAGCCCACAAAGACGACGACGAGGACGCCAAGCGGTTCGACATGCTGATCTTGCGCCGCCAGTTGGCCCAAATCGAAGGCGATGCTGTTGCCGCTGAGCGGCTGCGCGAGCAGATCCAGAACATTGCGACCGGTCTGCTGAACCAAACAGCGATCCCGTCAGTCGCAGCACAACAAGTTCTCCTCGAAGACATCGGAGGTGACGAGTGGTGGGTCGATGTCACGCTGCCGATGTTGGAATTGGCTCGGCGCAAGCTCCGTGGTCTGCTGCGATTCCTCGAGAAGGCGAAGAAGGCGGCCGTCTATACGGACTTCGCCGACGAACTCAGTGAAGCCACCCTCGTTGATCTTCCGGGCATTACACCCGGCACGAACTGGGAGCGCTTCCAGGCCAAGGCGCGGGCGTATCTGAGTCAGCACCAGGATCACGTTGCGCTACAACGATTACGGCGTAACAAGCCGCTGACACCGGAGGACCTCGCCTCGCTGGAGCAGATGCTCATCGAGAGCGGGACGGGCGAACAGGCTGACATCGACTTGGCCAAGGAACAATCGCACGGGCTGGGGTTGTTTGTTCGGAGCTTGGTCGGCCTGGACCGCGAGGCTGCAGTCGAAGCGTTCGGGTCATTCCTGGACGGCACTCGGTTCAACGCCGACCAAATTCGGTTCATCAATCTCATCGTCACCGAACTCACCGCCAACGGTTTCATGGAGCCCGTTCGGCTTTACGAGTCGCCGTATACCGATCATGCACCGACTGGACCCGACAACGTCTTTGCCGAGTCAGACGTCGACAACATCGTTGCGATCCTCAACACTGTGCGCGACAACGCCGCGAAACCGACGGATGGAGCTGCGTAACGGCGCAGTACAAACTTGCGCGGGCCGTCGACCGCCGGATGATGCGCGAGTGGGAACTGGAAAGGGAAGTGGATGGCACTGATTCGAGAGTTTCACAACGTTGTGTCGGACCGACAGGACGTTCATAAGCCAGTTTCGTGCGGCTGGCGAACATTTCATGCTGGCGGCGCTACGATCCTCCAACTAGATACGTATGGGTCGGACCAGCGGAAGATAGCAAACAAGGTCTCGCAGACAATTCAGCTTGACCGTGATGGGGCCGCCTTTCTACTGAATCTGATTCAGGAGGCTTTCCCGGGACTTGATGCAAGCTAGGCAATGATTGAAATCACGTTCGGCTGAGAGGTTACGAAGTGACGATCCCCGACTACCAGACACTCTTGCGGCCTGTGCTGGCATCGCTCGGAGACGGCCAAGTTCATCGGTCGCGGGACGTGATCGACTCGATCGCCGACGAATTGAATCTCAGTCCTGAGGAGCGAGCTGCGCGGGTGCCAAGCGGACAGAAGCGTATTGACAACCGAGTCGCTTGGACTATCACGTATCTGAACCAGGCAGGCCTGATTGAACGGCCGGGCCGCGGACTCGTGAAGATCTCAGAAGAGGGCCGCTCTGCACTGGATAAGTATCCGCAGCGAATCGACAACAAAATTTTGGAGGCGTACCCGGCGTTCATCGAGTTCCGTGATCGCAAGCGTGGTCGTGGGTCTGACGAAGACGTCCCCGCGCCGAAGCCCTTAGCCCGCGACGATGAGGTGAGCACGCCCAACGATCTTGTCGAACGCGCGGTGCGGGCCAATCGGGTAGCAGTGGAGAGCGAAGTTCTGGCGGCCGCGCTCAGACTCTCCGCGACAGGTTTCGAGGAACTAGTAGTACGCCTGCTCGACAAAATGGGTTACGGGCGCGCAGGTTCAGTCGAACGGACGACTGCATCGGGCGACGCCGGTATCGATGGCATCATCCACCAGGATCCGCTGGGACTTGATCGCATCTACATGCAAGCCAAGCGGTATGCCGAAGATCGGGCTGTAGACAGGCCGAAGATCCACGAATTCGCCGGTGCGCTCCTGGGGAAACAAGGTGACCGAGGCGTATTCATCACCACGTCGCGGTTCACGACTGGCGCTCATCAAGAGGCGGAGCGCATCAACGCTCGTATCGAGCTGATCGATGGAGCCCGGTTGTCGGAGCTCCTTGTGAAGTACGGCGTTGGGGTTCAAGAGGAGCACTCGGTGACCTTATACAAGCTCGATGAAGACTTCTTCGATTCGATCTAGATCGAGCTGACGCTTCGTTGGTGATCGTGGTTAGTGCAAAGACGCGATCATCCGTCCGTGGGTGAAGTAGGCCATCTCGACCGAGTTGGCTCTCACACCTTCCGTCGCCGCAACCCTGTGTCCGTGGTCGATCCCGCGGCGTCCACCAAGACGGTCGGAACTTGAAGCCGTGTGTGACAACGTCACCTTCTTCGGGAAAGCCCACGACCGAGGACGCTACGCTGACCTGGCAAGTATGAGGAGAGGCAAATGCGACTGTTCATCACGGGAGTCGACGCCGACGGCAAGTCCTGAGTCGTCAGCAATGACGAGGTCGAAATCAACTCAGTTGCACTCGGTTTCTCCATCGGCCTGCCCTACGCCACCACCCAGGACCGCCACCCGCTACGACCGCAAGGCGACGCCGACCTCATCGACCTGTTCCTCGAGCCCGGCCTCGTCCGCTGGATGGTCGTCGACCAGGGCTCCGAACACCGAGATTCCAATGCCCCACACCGACACCATCGACCTCGAGATCGTGCTCAGCGGAGCGTCGACCTGATCCTCGGCGACGGTGCCCACCACCTCGAAGCCGGCGACATGGTCGTCATGAACCGTGTCGACCACGCCTGGAAAGCGGGTCCCGACGGCTACCGCATGTCCGCCGTCCTCATCGGCACGCCGCCGCCTGCATGAGCCACATCAATCTGACCGTTGATGGGACTGCTCTGGGTCCGGACTAACGGCCGACTCGACCATCCCGATTGAACTGTCGATTAACCCGAGGCGAAGAATCCATCGGGTCGAGTTGTGAGTCGAGACCCTTCCATTTGGCCTCTGGCGACCGATGATCGGCGTGGGCATTCTCTTGTCGCTTCGAGTAGGCCGCTAATGGCCTTTGGCTGATTGTGATCGAAGCCTCGCACGCCTGCAGCCGGATCGGGCATCGAGCTGGCCCACCCATCCTGGTGCCGTTGCTTGCGTGCCGTTGTCGGCTCCGGTCGAATCCTGCGCAGTTTCTTCCGGGGTGGTTTCGAGGCGTCGTCGCAACACTTCTCTAGATTCTGGAGGTTGTGTTGACATCGTCGCGTCGGGTGAAGAAGGGGCTGGGGCGCCGTCCGCAGTCGGCCAAGCGTCAGCGGTTTATGGAGTTGCGGGCTCGCGGGTGGAGCGTGCGCGCCGCGGCCCGCGAAGTCGGGGTATCACGATCCTCCGGAACGAACTGGGCCAGCGGCCACAAGACCTACCGCAACGGCGTCGTTGTTGGGTTCGTCGCGCCGTTGGACCGGCTGGCGGTCCGCGAGATCAGCCTCCGGTACCTGTCGCAAGATGAGCGCATCGAGATCGCCGATCTACGCCGGGCCGGGCTGAGTATGCGGGCGATCGCGCTGCGGCTCGGACGGTCGCCATCGACGATTTCTCGGGAGCTGCGCCGCAATGCCGGCCTCGGGTGCGGATATCAGCCGTTCGACGCTCATCGCCGCGCGACCCTGCGAAGGGCACGTCAGCATCGGCGCCGAGTGGATACCAATAGCGAGCTCGGCGCTGTGGTCGGCCAACTGCTTGCTCAACGGTGGAGCCCCCAGCAGATCAGCCGTCATCTCCGGCTGCGCTTCCCCGATGATCCGTTGATGCGGTTGTGTCATGAGAGCATCTATCAAGCTGTCTATCAGCCGAATTCGCGGTTTCTGCGGCCCTCGCGCTTGGCCCCGCACCGACGCTCACCACTGCGTACCGGTCGAGATCATCGTCGGGCGCATCACCGCCAACAGCGCCGGCGCGGCCGTTTCCAGCAGCCAATGCTGACCATCCACGACAGGCCGTTCCCGCCCATCGACCGGTCCGAGGCCGGGCACTGGGAGGGTGACCTCATCATCGGTGACAACCACCTCTCAGCGATCGGCACACTGGTGGAGCGTCAGACCCGAATGCTCCGGCTGATACACCTGCCCCGCGCCGACTCCGACTCGCTGCACGGCGCCCTGGTGGCCCGCATGCAGGACCTGCCAACGGCTCTGATGCGGTCGATCACCTGGGACCAAGGCACTGAGATGGCGCGCCACCTCGCCACCGCCGAAAAGCTCCGCGCGCCCGTCTACTTCTGCGACTCCCGATCACCCTGGCAACGCGGCAGCATCGAGAACATCAACGGGCTGCTGCGCGACTACTTCCCCAAGGGCGTCACCCTGACCAACCATTCGCCGGCGCACCTGATGGAAGTCGAGAACGAACTCAACAACCGTCCCCGCATCGTCCTGCAAGACCGTTGCCCCGCCGATCTATTCGCCGCGCTGCTAGCCTCAGAGAGTCCGTCGGTGTTGCGACGTTGACTAGAACCCACCCCGGAACCGACAGCCGTCGGCAGAACCTGTCGGTGCTTTGTGCGAGTCTGTGCGGCTCGCTTGCAGCGGGCGCTGAATCAAATGGGACGGAGACTCCAATGACTGATACTCGCCTAGGAGCCTGCTGAATTATTCCCGCGTGGCGGGGTTGGTTGTGGTGGGGTGTTGGGGACAATTGGTGGGTGCAGGGTCGTTCTGATGATCAGCGTGAGTTGTTGGATGCG
>NZ_JAPJDO010000072.1 GCF_026242045.1 Mycobacterium pinniadriaticum | reverse complement strand
GCTCGACACTCATGCCGGGCTCATCCGGTACATCGAAGCGGCGGGCCTCTAGCGACGGCTACCGGCCCGCCGCTTCACCCTGCCCCTTGACAAAATGCACCCCATATCAGAACTGAGTCATATGACTCACTGCGGCCCGCGCCATCAGTACGAGGGGTGATGGTGATGGTTGGACACCGGGCCGCCCGCACCGGGACTGCTGGTCACCGAATAGGGCAGGCTATCACTGCTGGTTGGTAGCTGTGTGGATGAATCGAATGGTTTCACCCGGTTGCCAACCATTGTCTATAGACTGGCGGCGGTAGCCGCGTTAGCCTGCGTTCCAATAGCGTGAGCTGGTCCGTCAGGGTTAGCTCACGTCGTCGGTTTCAGTGGCGTCACCGGGCGGAGAAGGGCAGGTGAACGATGAGCCTCACGGATGTGACTGCCGACGGCATCTCCGAGGCCGAATCGGCTGCCGTTCTGGACTCCGCCGCCGGGGGCATGGATGAGGCCGCCGCGGGAGAACCGGCGGCTCCCGAAGAGGTGCAGTTCTACGCTTCTCTGCATCCAGGGCCGAACGCACCTTTGCCCGCCGATTTCGGTGCCGCCGTTTTGAAACTTCAAGAGGCCATGGGTGCGCCCGTTTGGCTATTGACCCAAGGCAACCATAGTTCTCCATACTGTCATCTCGATAGCACGGTTCGAAAGCTGTTCATGAGGGGGCGTAACGATCTTCGATCTTGCGAAAAGATAGTTCTGGTAATTGACAGCGGCGGAGGAATGGCAGATGCCGCCTACCAGATAGCGACTATGTTGCGACGCCATGTAGGCAGCTTCACAGCTATAGTTCCGCGCTACGCGAAGAGTGCCGCAACCCTTTTGGCGCTCGGCGCGGAGAAAATCCTCATGGGCAGCGATGCCGAGTTTGGACCCCTAGACGTTCAATTGCTCGACCCAGATCGCGAAGAATGGGGCTCTGCCCTAGATGAGATACAGGCACTCGAACGACTCAATGTGGCTTCTTTCGAACTACTTGATCAGGTCATGTCGCTTTTACTGATGCGGACTGACAAAAAGGTAGAATCTCTTCTCCCTCACGTTATCAACTTTACGACGCAGATGATGCGCCCGCTGTTGGAGAAGATCGAAACAGTCCATTACAACCAGCAATCCAGAACGCTAAAAGTAGCTGAGGATTATGCGGTTCGACTCCTAGATCCCTACTATCCAATAAGCCGAGCACAGGATATAGCCCGACACCTGGTCAGCGGCTACAGCGAGCACGGTTTTGTCATCGATCGAGACGAAGCATCCTCGTTCCTGGATATTGGTCAGGCCAACGAGGACCAAGCGAGGGCAATCGATGAACTCGAAGAAATATTGACAATGCGCCCTATTACTGCGATAGGGCGCGTCTTAGTAACTAAGAAGGGGGACGAGGATGAGGAGTAAGTTCTTGAACTCACGACGACTGCAAAATAGCCGGGATGCCGCGGAGGCTGCCGTCGCACTCGCAAAGGTAATCAGACATACCAGTTGGGAAAGAAATATCCGAGATAACGCGGGTATCGCTCGCCATCGCGATGAAGGGGAATCGGTTTGCCGGTTCGCGTCATCTCGATAGGGCAATCAGTCTAGCAAAGAAGCAATGTCAAGGTGGGTCCAAACTCGGTTCTCTAGACCAGCAGCCATTGCCGGCGTCGTCTTACGTCCACCGTTGGCTTGGGTGAGGGTCTGGTGCGGGCGGGCGTAGTTGTAGTTCATGTAATGCAGTGACACCGCGTGGGCCAGGTTCTCGACTTTCTTCGAGAACCCGTTGGTGAGTCGGGTGAAGCGGCGCATCCCCATCCGCATGGTGAGGTTCTGGCGCTCCACATAGGACGTGGACACCTTGGCGATGTCGGGTTCGCCGTTGATCTTGCGGATTTCGTAGCCGGTGCAGACGGCGGGGCTATAACGACGCTCGTAGTCGGCCAGATCGGGCTGGTCGTACAGCTTGTGGAGCATGGCGTAGTCGATGTCACCAGCGAACGCGGATTCCACGGCGTTGACGTACAGCTTCAGTCCATCAGTGGTGAGTTGGACGCGGTTTTCAAGCCGAGAAGCCAAGTCGCGGATAAAAACTCGCGCATCGTCGGCGGTGCGCTCACCCACCAACCAGGACGGGACCAGTTTGGTGTCAGCGCAGATTGCCGTCCAGGTCCACACGTCGCCGTAGCCCCACTCGCCTTTGTGTTCCTCGGGGACGTTCTTGGACTTGGCGTAGCAGAACGACCAAATCTCGTCGCACTGGATGTTGGTGCACGGCAGGTCGTAGAACGCTTGGCTCTGGTAGACGGAGCACGCGCCGCCCAGGTCGACCAATAGGTTGGTGATGGTGTTTTTCGCGGCCCCGGTGACGCGGGTGGTGCCGCGGATGGACATCCCCTCGCAGAGGCAGGACACGATTTGCGCCCGCTTTTCGGTGGACAACCGGTTGACCATACTGACCATTATGCTTGACCGATCGGGCATGCGCAACTAGTTTGACCTGCCATTACGCGTATCGTTGATACTTACGCCGTTGTCATACACGAATCGTGTATGCTGACCGCCATGGCTGAAAACACGCTGTCGGCGGGTGCGTTTGATGAGGCACTTCGCCGACTCGATCAGGACATCGCGGAAGCGGAGCGCCGTCTCGCCCAACTTCGTGCAATGCGCGAGAGCATCCAGCCCTTCATTGATCAGTACGTTGTTTCTGGTTCTGTCGACGAACTGGAAGGTCGTCAGGTAACAGGCGGCGAACCTGAACCTGCCCAGAAGATTTCACTCACGGACGCCGTGGTGCAGGTATTCGAGAGTCATCCGGACCAAGTGCTTCTTGTCGATGACGTGCTCAAGGAACTAGGCAGGGATGACGAGGCTCGTGACGCGACTCGGAATGCGATTCACTACGCGGTACGTCTCGGGAAGGTGTCCAAAGAGGGACGGCGCGGACGCTACATCCTCAGAAGCACCTCAACCCCGGTTGCAGCCGGGGTTGAGGTTAACGGGGAGCTGACCAGCAGCTCCTCCCGAGAGGAAGGGGAAGGTCGAGATGACACCTCGACGCTCCTTCACGATCATGATGGCGGTACGCGTAGCGTTCCTAACCCTTTTGATCGTGATCGAGCCCCCATAGGGGGTTTGACCGCCGCCAGTGGCTTCGCGTAAGCGGAGCCACTGGCCCTCCGGGGCGGTGCACGGTGCCGGGTGGGAGTCTGGAAACCTTTGCCCGAGGGGTTCGAGTCCCCTACCGTCCACCATTTAGTTGTGGTGTCACGACTTGCGCAACATGCACCATGATAGTGCATGTTGTGTCTCGTGTGAGTCATATGACTCACACCGAGCGTTAGCTACTGGGGTTCTGCCAGCGTTTTTCGGCAGCACGTCGTGCAATTTCTGACCGCTGCTCGGGGGTGAGTTTCGCGGCCCGCGCCGCCCCGCCCTTCAATCCGCCTTTGCGGCCCAGCGCGACCGCTGCGGGGTCTTTACCGTCATCGGGTTCTGGTTCGGTCTCGCCGGTAGCCTCGGCCACAATGGCAGCCGCCAGCGAGTTCAAGTCCCTTGGACGCTTGCGTGACCGGTCAGGCATAAGCCCATCCTCCCACGGCACACCGGTCGCACGCCCTCACCTGAAGGATTTCTCAGACGTCAAACTGACCCACTACCCTCTGCCAGCTCAGCGCGGTCGGCGCGCGCGTTCTCGTGCACCATATACAGGCTGATCGCGGTCCCGAGGTACCACGCCCCGGTGGCCGCGACGGGCAACAATGTGGACAGCCCACCTTCAATGGAGAACGGACCACCCGAGACGAAGACACTGGCCGTTCCGCCCAGATTGACCACCGCCGCGAGGAGGGCCAGCCAGCCCGTCCACCGGGGCAGGACGCCGTCGGGCAGCACACACCCGGCGTAGCCCACGGCCGCGAGCGCGACGATGAAGCCGCACAGCGCCAGCAGAACCAGACTGAAATCAGCCCCGACCGCGCGCACCGCCGGAGCCGATAGCTCGTGCGCCGCGCCCGCCGCGACGATCCGGATGGACATCGACACGAAGGACAGCGCGGCAACCGCAACGGTGCCCACGAAGAACAGATCGCCGAGATGACGACCGGACGTGGCCTCGTGGAGCAGACGCCGGACCGCGACCGCGAACCAGATGACCAGGCCGGTGGCCAGCGCGTACAGCCAGCCCTGAGCCACGATCTGAGCTCGGTGGTCGATGAAGAAGTGCTGAACGACCTGGTTACCGGCCTCGGGCCCGGGAGGCTTGCCGGTCAGGACCGCCGCGGTGACCGCGGCGACCACATAGACGATGCCGGCGGCACCGCCGGTGCGATTCAGACGAGTGTGGTCCATTGATACCCCCCGCGATACAACGCCCCTGCCGCAGATTACGACCGGACGTCCGACATGGAGTGGATATCGCACACAGACTGGTGACAGTAACTGCCATATCGGCATAGCATGCCGATATGTATCGCGTAATCCAGTGGGCAACCGGCGGTGTGGGCAAGGCGGCAATCCAGGGGGTGCTGCGGCACCCCGAACTCGAACTCGTCGGCTGCTGGGTACACAGCGCCGACAAGCACGGCCGAGATGTCGGCGAGGTGATCGGCGAATCTCCGGTCGGGGTGGCGGCGACAACCGACATCGACGAACTGCTGGCGCTGGACGCCGACTGCGTCATGTACTCCCCGCTGCTGCCCGACGAGCAGATCGTCGCCAAGATCCTGCGCTCGGGCAAGAACGTGGTGACCCCGGTCGGCTGGGTCTACCCGGACCGGCAGAGTCCCGCGGTACAGGCGCTCGAGGAGGCCTGCACGGCGGGCAACGCCACGCTGCACGGCTCCGGGATCCATCCCGGCGGCATCACCGAACGCTTCCCGCTGATGATCTCCGGACTGACGTCGGCGATCACACACGTGCGGGCCGAGGAGTTCTCCGACATCCGCACCTACAACGCACCCCTGGTGGTGCGCGAGGTGATGGGCTTCGGCCTGACTCCCGAACAGGCCATGAGCGGACCGATGGCCGCGCTGCTGGAGGCCGGGTTCAAACAGTCGGTGCGGATGGTCGCCGACGAGTTGGGCTTCCGCTCCGAGCCGCGCATCCGGTCCACCCAGGAGGTGGCCGTCGCCGTCACCGGAACCGACGAGCTCGTCGTGCCGATGGAGGCGGGCACCGTGGCCGCGCGCAGGTTCAAGTGGCAGGCCATCGTCGACGACAAGCCGGTCGTCACCGCCGCCGTCAACTGGCTGATGTGCGAGGTGGAGCTCGACCCGCCGTGGACGATCGGCGAGAAGGGTGAACGCTTCGAAGTGGAGGTCACCGGCGATCCCGACGTGTTGCTGACATTCAAAGGGCTGCAACCCGAGACGGTCGCCGAAGGCCTCGAACGAAATCCTGGTGTGGTGGTGACCGCCAACCACTGCGTCAGCGCCATCCCCCTTGTCTGCGAGGCCGGTCCAGGCATCAAGACCTACCTGGACCTGCCGATGATCACCGGTCGAGCCGCTCCCGACCTGGCCCGGTAAGCAATGGAACATCTTGGTGACCTTCGGTTTTCCCATCTGGTGGTCGGGGTCACCGACATGGATCGAGCCCTGGAGTTCTACCGCGGGCTGCTCGGCATGGACGTGGTGTTCGACCAGACGATGGGCGGGGAGCCGTTCGACCACGCGCTGGGCAGCGGCGCCGGTAACCAGGGCCGGGTGGTGGGCGGGCTGGTCGGCGGGGTGATGCTCGAACTGCTGTCGCTGGGGGCCGACAGCCGACCGCCCAGAAAGTCCCTCGTCGGCAACCAGAACATCTCGCTGTCGGTCACCGATCTCGACGACGCCTATCGGCGGGTCCAGGCGGCCGGGTATCAACCTGATCAGCCTCCCTTCGAGATCGCCGGGGTGCGGATGTTCTTCGTGAAGGATCCCGACGGCACCGCGGTGGAGTTCATCGAATTTCCCGGTACCGCACGAACATCGGAGGAGCTACACCGTGGCCCAGCACGCTGAACAGACCTACTGGCATCCGCGATCACTGACCGGGCTGCGAGTGATCGTGACCGGTGCCGCGCGTGGAGTGGGTCGCGGCATCACCGCGGCTCTGCTCGAACGGGGCGCAGCGGTGCTGATGGTCGACCGGAATCCCGGGGTGGCCGACGTCGCCGCAGATTTCGCCGCCGATGGGCGTGCCGTGCCATTGGCGGCCGACCTGCGCGACCGCAGCAGCTACCAACGCATCGTCGACGAGGCGGTGCAGGCGCTGGGCGGCATCGACGCGCTGATCAACAACGCGATCGCGACCAACGAGCCGAAGCCATTCCCCGATATCACCGTCGACGATTTCGACCTGGTCTTCGACACCGGCCCGCGGGCCACGTTCTTCCTGATGCAGGCGGCCTACCCGCTACTCAAAGCCGCCGGCGGCGGATCCATCGTGAACCTGGGCTCCGGTAGTGGAACCGGGGGCCAGACACAGTGGGGCGCGTACGCCGCCGCCAAGGAGGCGATCCGGGGCATGTCCAAGGTCGCTGCGCTGGAATGGGGTATCGACAACATCCGGGTGAACGTGGTGTGCCCCTTCGCGAATTCCGATGGTGTGGCGGGCTGGAGCGAAGCGTTCCCCGATGTCTACAACAAGGTCGTCAAGAGCGTTCCGCTTCGCCGGGTCGGTGACACGCATTCCGACATCGGAGCGATGGTGGCCTACCTGGTGAGTCCCGACGCCTCATACATGACCGCACAGACCATCCACGTCGACGGTGGCACGGGAACGTTCCGATGAGCACCCCGCCCGCCGAGCGGCCACCGTCATTGCGTGACCGGCAGCGGGCACAGGTGCGCGCCGACATCCATGCGGCCGCCTATCAGCTGTTCGCCGCACGGGGATTCGGCAACGTCACCACCGACGACATCGCCGCCGAGGCGTCGGTATCACCGCGCACATTCTTCCGGCACGTCGCCACCAAGGAAGACCTTCTGCTGGGCGCGGTCCAACGCGGGAACGCCGTGATCGCGTCGCTGCTGGCGCGCCGGCCGGCCGACGAGCCACCCGACGTCGCACTGGCCGCCGCGATCGTGAGTCGGGTCGGGTCCTTCGACGATGTCGACCTGGAGAGTTGGCGCGCGGCCATCCTGACCGCACCCGAATTGCTCGATCGGGCGACCCTGCTGTCGGCCGCCGATCGAGACCAGATGGTCGAATTGGTCGCCGCGCGAATGGGTGTGGACCCGGCAGACGACGGCCGGCCCGGCCTGTTGGTCCAACTATCCTTCGCTGCAGCCGATTTCGCATTCCAGCAGTGGGTCCGGGAACGCGGCGCCCGCCGCCGCCCGTTGGCGTCGGACGTGGCCGACGCGCTGGCCTTCGTCGCCCACTCGCGCTGGGAGAATTAGCGGGTCGTGGAGGGGCAATTGCCGAGCGTGCGTGTCGTGCACGCGACACGCCGACGACGGCGTGCACAACCGCACGTTCGCCAGGCGGGCGCAGGTTATATGACTCCAGCTGGGGAAACTAGCGGGTCGCCTTCAGCGTTGCCCAGAACGGACATCGGTGGCGCGCGCTGAAATCGGTCGTGATCGTCAGTCGCCCAGTCTGCAGCGACATCCGCTTCCCCGTGGTGCCGTCGGTCCCGAGTTCTGGCCAGTCCGGCTGACCGGAAACCGCAGGGGAACCGGTCTTCACGAATTGACTCCAGTACGCGATCATCTGATCGGACAGCTCGCGTTGCGCCGGGTCGAGCGGCGGGGCGCCGCCCACGTCGAACAGGTACCGCAGCTCCAGCGAGTGGCTGGCACCCACGGGGAACGGAGCCGCCCGCAGCGGATCCGGTGCCGGTGCGGTCCGGTCGTTGAACTCATAGGCGTACACCGGGCCGGTATGCACCAGGCCGGATGCGATTCGGTCTGTCGGACAGGCGAATACACTATCGGTTACGGCCGCGGAGTAGGCCAGGCCTTCGCTGCCGCCGAACCGTTCGAGGGGATACCGCTCGGCCACCGCGGCCGCGTCGGCGCCAAAAGTGTCCGACAGCAGCCGCGGATACGGCGGCAGTCGGTGCTTCTTCAGGTATTCGACGGCGGCGAACATGGCGAATTCGTCACCGTTGCTGCCGATCAGGACGGGGATCCGGGGCACCCGACTCAAGGCTATCGCCGTCATCGGATCGTCGGGAAGCCAGTCGGTTCCGGTGACCGGCCCGGTGAGCCTGTCCGGTCCGAAACCGACGTACAGCGGAGCGCGGTGCAACTTCCGGGTCGGCAATGACCGCAGACATTGCGCCACCGCCGCGGGATCGGTGCAGCCGGCGCTGATCGCGTAGTCGGTGCTCACTCGCTCCGCGGTGGCACGGTCGGCTTGGGCCTGACACGGCCCACTCTGCAGGATCGCGGCGCGGAAGAGCCCGGCCGAACCCGGCGCGACGAGGTGATCACACACCGACATCGCGCCTGCCGACTCCCCCGCGATAGTGACTTTGGTCGGGTCACCACCGAATTCGGCAATGTTGTCCCGGACCCAGCGCAGCGCCGCCTGCTGGTCGGCCAAGCCGTAGTTCCCGATGTTGCCGTCGCGGCTCAGCGCCGGATGAGCCAGGAAGCCAAGGGTTCCCAGCCGGTAGTTGACGGTGACGACAACGATATCGCCCTGGGTGGCCAGCCAACGAGAGTCGTAGATATCGGCACTGCCGTTGAGGAACCCGCCCCCGTGAATCCAGACCATCACCGGCTTCTGGCTCGTCGGAGTGGCGCCAGTGGGGCTCCAGACGTTGAGGTTCAGGCAATCCTCACCGGTGGGCCGGCCGTAGTCCGGGTCGAAGCTGGTGTCCTGGATACAGCGCAGGCCCGGCTGGGTGGCATCACGCACCCCAGGCCACGGCGCTACCGGTCGAGGGGGCTGCCAGCGCAGCGGACCCACCGGCGCGGCCGCATAGGGGATGCCGTTGAACACACGGAACCCCGGGCCGACGACACCGCGCACCGCGCCCGCGGCGGTCTGCACCACCGCGGGGCCCGGCTCCGCGATGGGAGCGGGTGGTGGATAGGAGTCGCGGCCGCCGGCAGTGCACCCGGCCAGCACCGCCACACCCAGCAGCACCCCCACCACACGCCGAAACCGTCGGCTGCTCGATGGGTGGGCCACGAGACCCGAGCCTACGCGGAGCGACACCCGAGCCATGACCTGGCAATTGGTCGAATCGGGTGTCACCTGGCACGATCGTGGCCCACACTAGAAACCTGACACCCGTCAAGTTTCTGGTATCGCCCAGCGAGGAGAGTCGATGACTACACGGATCATGGATGACGCGGCACGCGTTCTGGCCAGCCCGCTGGCCTACACCGATGAGCAGAGGCTTTATGGATCTCTCGCTCATCTGCGTGCCCACGCTCCGGTGTCGTGGGTCGACGTGGAGGGGTATCGGCCGTTCTGGGCGATCACCAAGCACGCCGACATCATGGACATCGAGCGGCAGAACGACCTGTTCACCAACGATCCTCGCCCCCTGTTGGCCATCGCCGATGCCGACGATGCGTTGCGGGCTCAGTTGGAGGCCGGGATCGGATTGCGCACGCTGATCCACATGGACGACCCGCACCACCGCGATATGCGCAAGATCGGCGCGGATTGGTTCCGTCCCAAGGCGATGCGCGCGCTCAAGGCCCGCTGCGACGAGCTGGCCAAGATCTACGTCGACAAGATGCTCGAGCGCGGCCCCGAACTCGACTTCGTCCAGGAGATCGCGGTCAACTACCCGCTGTATGTGATCCTGACCCTGCTGGGCCTGCCGGAATCGGACTTTCCCCGGATGCTGAGCCTGACCCAGGAGATGTTCGGCGGCGACGACGCGGAGTTCCAGCGCGGCAACTCGACCGACGACATGCTCGCGGTGCTGCTGGACTTCTTCAACTACTTCGCCGCCCTGACCGCCTCGCGGCGCGAACACCCCACCGAGGACCTGTCCTCGGCGATCGCCAACGCCACCATCGACGGAGCGCCGCTGTCCGACATGGACACCGCCTCCTACTACGTCATCGTCGCCAGCGCCGGCCACGACACCACCAGCGCCGGAA
>NZ_JAPJDO010000071.1 GCF_026242045.1 Mycobacterium pinniadriaticum | reverse complement strand
TCCTGCAATGGCTCGATTCCCTCTGACCGTTATGTGCCCGAACTCAACCCAACACCAGAGCGCCAGTGACGTTTCCGGCCGGTCGGGCACATAACACCGCCGGGCACAGAACCCGGACAACTTGAAGCCGGTGATCGCCGCCGCCGATGCGGTCAACCCGCAGTTCAGCCAGGGCTGGCTGGACTATGCCGGCCATGCCAGATTCCTCACCGACCCCGCGAGGGCGGCCTCCCCGAAAGACAAACCCCGCGTGGAACGCGCCGTGCAATACGTACGCCGAAACTTCTGGGACGGCGAGACATTCACTAGCATCGAGGCCGCGCAGCAGGCCGCCGTGCGGTGGTGTCGTGACACGGCAGGCACCCGCATCCACGGCACCACCTGCGCGCAGCCAGGGCAGCTGTTCACCGCCGACGAACAGCCCCGCCTGCTGCCCGTGCCGGGGGTCTATGACGTGCCAGTGTTCAAGACGGTCAAGGTGCACCGCGATTTCCACGCCGAAGTCGCCAAGGCGCTGTACTCGCTGCCCGAGCAATGGATCGCCACCACGCTCGACGTGCGGGCCGATACCGAGCTGGTGAAGTTCTATCACCGCGGCGTGCTGGTCAAGGTCCATCCCCGCCAGCGGCCCGGTGGCCGCAGCACCGACCCCGCTGATCTGCCCGAACACAAGACCGGCTACGCCCTGCGCGATCTGCAACAGTTGATCGCCACGTGCGCAGTACACGGCCCCAACGTCGGGATCTACGCCGAACGCATCCTCGATGACCGGCTGCCCTGGACCCGGATGCGCACCGTCTACCGACTGCTGGGCCTGGTGCGCCGCTACGGCGCCGACCGGGTCGAGGCGGCCTGCGCACTGTCGCTGGATCTCGATGTCGTCTCGGTGAACAAGATCGCCTCCATGCTGGAACGCGCCACCGAAACCAGCACCCCGGCACTGCCGCGGGCGGTCGGCCACACCGCAACCCGGTTCGCCCGCGACCCAGCCGAATTCAGCTCCACCCCAACACCATTGACCGTCGTCCCCGACACCGACCGCGAGGAGAACCGCTGACATGACCACCACCCACCACCGGCCCGCCGACCCGATCGGCGCCGATCTGCTCCGACTTCTGAAAACCCTCAAACTCGGCGCCTTGGCTGACACCCTGCCCGAACGTGCCGCCCTGGCCCGACAACACAAACTCAGCCACATCGGATTCCTCGAAACACTGCTGGCCGACGAAGTGTCCCGACGCGAATCCCGTTCAGCGGCACTGCGAGCGACCAAAGCCGGACTCGACCCCACCATGCGTTTCGACACCTGGACCGCCCACGACGACCTGCGCTATGACCGCACCCTGCTCGGCGACCTGACCTCGCTGCGGTTCCTTGACGCCGGCCAGTCCGCAATCGTCCTCGGACCCGTCGGCGTCGGCAAGACTCATCTGGCAACAGCATTGGGACACATGGCTATTCGCCGCCGCCACACCGTCCTGTTCAGCCGCGCAGACAAACTGTTCACCCGACTACGCGCCGCCCGCCTGGACCACACCGTCGACACCGAGATCCGCCGACTTGCCGCCGTCGACGTCCTCATCATCGACGACTTCGCGCTACGCCCCCTCGACGCCACCGAAACCAGCGACTTCTACGAAATCGTCGTCGAACGCCACCGCACCAAGACCACCATCGTGACCTCGAACCGGGAACCCGCCGAATGGCTCACCATGACCGCCGACACCCTGCTGGCTCAATCAGCCATCGACCGGCTAACGTCCGCCGCCCACACCCTGGTCATCGAAGGACCGTCCTACCGCCAACGCACCCGCGCCCAGCTTGACCCAAACCAGCCCGACGAGCATCCTCAATAACGCGCCACGGTGGCCCCATCCCCCTGGCAATCAGGTGGTCCCATCACCCTGGCAAGCGACAGCTATTATCGCCTGATGCTTCGAGGTCGGGTTTATGTTAGGCAGGTTCGTAGCTCATCGGTGGCTTCGCCCCGCCCGAGATGCCAGCTTTTGGGCACTGTTAAGTGTCGAAGTGATCAGTCCGGCCGTGTGACCGCAATCCGCCGTGCTCGCCTGACATGAGGGCGAGCGCTGAGGGTCTTAGTGGCGCCCGCGGTGAAGTGGCTGTTGAGGACCAATTTCTCGCCCTCAATTGGGGTGTAGCGAAGAATCCACGTGAGCACGATTTGGGCACCGATTTGTGGTTGATGGCCCGAGACGCTCGGCGCTTTGACCTAGGTGCACTCATAGGTGCGCAGGCCAAACGGGGTAAGTCGTGGTTCGAACGCCCCGAATACGGCGAGTCGGGTGAATTGGTGGGCTGGTGGCACCCCGATACTGATCAGCATTTCAAGTACTGGATCGAGCATCGCGTTCCGCACATTCTGGTCCTGCACGATCCAGATACGAAAGTTTCGTACTGGGTGCATGTGACCGCCGACCAGGTGGTCAACACAGGCAAGAATGCGAAAATCCTTGTTCCGCACCATCAAACGGTAGACATAGACCACGTCGACCAGCTTCTGGAAGTGGCCACCGGAGATCGCGAACACCCGGGTTGGGAAGGAAGTGCATGGCATCGGCGAGTTATTGCACGTGAGGACCGTCTCCGGTATGCGCTGCTGACGCCTCGCCTCATTTCTCCGCGGCCCAGCGCCGCCGGGGACGCCCTGACTCCTGAAGAAGCGTTGGCCATTCTTGTCGAGATGCGCCTCAGCGAGCTTGAGGCGTCGCCACTTCCGTATCGGTCCACGCGTGCACCAAACCTGCTGGAATGCCGTGACTCTGGGAATTGGTGGTGGCGATTTTATGCCGCCACATACGATGTTCTGGTCGAAGGCCATGACCTTACGGAGCTCACCTCACTTATCGATGTCGACAAGGTGGAACCGTTTGAGCAAGCAGCCGCGGCCGCGGTTGCTACAGCAATATTCGTGGAACATGGTCAACCGCAGCGAGGACTGGAAGTCGTCACCGCCGTGATCGATGCTGATCGTTGCGAGCCCGTCGACCACTTTTGGCTGGTGATGCACAGTGCACGGTGCATGAGCGAACTCGGCCTGCTCGACGAGGCGCAAGCCCAAGCGATCGAAGTCCAAGGACTGCGCGCTTCCTCCCGTAACGATCCGACGGCGATGTCGCTCGTTGGGGCGTCCTCCGGTCTGATCATCTCGACGAGCTGGATAATCGGTTATGAGCCACAAGGTTTCATAGACGCTGCGGCCGGCCGCGATACCCACGCGGCGTGGTGGCGCACCCAGGAAGTCGCGTGGGGCTTGCAACATCAGGCCGACGAGGATTTCCAAGGCTGGGCGAACGACACAAGCGTCAGGTTCGGTGCCTCCGATCAAACGTGGCGCCATCTACGCGCAGCATCGCTCATCAGCGGGTTTGGTGCAGATGAGTCCGCGTGGCGCAGCATTCATGCTCAACTGGCCCGTCGGGAGCTCACGACCAGCAACGGTGGCGTGGCCGACGTCGCGTCCGCCCTGACCTCGATGCGTGTGGCCGGCGACGATGATGACATTGAATTAGCAGTTGACCGCCTGCTGCAGATCGGTCCTGTATCAGCTGTAAGAGACGTCGCTAGCACGATCAACCTCGACGAGGCAACCAGAACTTCTCTGCTTGCCGACATCAAATTCGTCGAACACGCCGCCGACGTACTCCATGTCGATGACGCAGATCGCCACGCGCAGTGGGCGATACGTGTCCTGAAAGATCCATCCATCGTCACCGAACGCTGGCGACCCACATTCATCGTGCCGATCTATGTCTTGCAAATGCTCGCCGAGGTCACTCCTGTGGCTTCTGCGCCAGTACTGCGCGAGATCATCGATTACTTGACCACGCTTTCTCCCGTGACTGATGCATCCTGGGGGCAGGGCCTGGCGCACGTCGTGCGGAGGTTTCCTGAATCAGCGTGGACCACCGATGATCTGGACAAGCTCGAAATGCGAGAAGGCGACGAGTTCCAATTCGGGGGAGCGGTCACCGCAGTCCTCTCGAAGGCGAAGCCCGTATTCCGCCAGCGGCTCCTGCCAAAGATCGCCAATGTCCATCTCCCGACGCTTGCCGCCTGGGGTTCGATCGAAGACCTGCCTGACGATACTGCTGCCGCGTTGGCACGAGCCCTGGCTGAGAAAATACCGCACCAAATCGCACAACTTCAGGGCGGCAGAGCTAAATTCCCGCCGAGCGACCTTGCCGGAACTCTCGCCTGTCTAAACGTGACGCACCCCCAATACGCAAATTGGCAGCCGGTCATCGATCTTCTGCGCAGCCGCACCGAATTCACCCAGTACCTGGAGTGCGCCCTACACACCCTTCGTCGCATCGGTTCCCGAATTCCCGACGATGCCGCCGAGCAACTAGAACCCGTTGTGCACGACCTCATGACCAACGCGGTGGCATCCTTCGATGGCCCCGATGTACGCGGTGCCGCAGCCAGTGCGTTGGCAGCGTTTCGGCCCGACGCCATCTCCGACACCGAGTTTCGGGACCTGCTTTGCGGTAGTGGCAGTCAACGAGTCGCTGCCGCATTCGTCATCGCCGCCAGAAAGCAGCCGTCTCAGATTGATCTGTTCGCGTCTCTGGCCCTCGATCCCAATCCAACCATCCGTGCGACGGTCGCGAATTGCCTCGCCTACTGGGTCGCTCAGGGAGTCGCCGTCGACGCAGCGCTGGAGCTTCTTGAACGCACGATCAGTTCCTCTGGCACTCAGGTCCCGCGAATGATCGCCGCCGGGATGGTTGGCGGAAAAACAACCGCCGCCGTCACGCAACTCGCTGCATTACTTCAAGACAGTCCATCCGCCTACGCCAGATCGGTTAGCGCTCAACACCTTAACGGAGGACCAAGCTGATCGGCGGCCGCTGGTGCGGACGCTCCTAAGCCCCAGCCGGGACAACGAGAAACACCCGGCGGCCGAGCCGACATCGGTTGTGCGCGAGAAGCTCCGAGCCACGTTCAGTCTCTAGGGATGAGACGTACCGATGCGGGTGGCGCGATTCGATGACCGACAGATGGACTGGGTGTCGAAGTTATCCCGTTTACGGATGCATTTCTCGGTTCACATCAGCGCTCCGGGTAGAACTTGGTCGATTGCGGTTGTCAATTCGTCGTGAGCAGCGCGGTCCAGCCCGTAGAAGTCGATCACGTAGGACAGGGCGTTGTAGTAGGCGAGAACCGGCACGACCAAGAGTCGTTCGAGGTGAGCGACGTCAGCTTTCAGGAAGGTTCCGATGTTCCCGTCATTATCAACATTCGAGCGCAACTGCCGCGCCTGATAGAGAGACGGATGCGTTCCACCAGAAAGGAACCCGTATATTCCGAGTCCTTGGCGTGCGGTCAAGCTGCTCCCGGCACCGCGGTGGAGAAGTTCGAATAGGTCTGAAACCTTTGCCTCGCGCCCGAGGAAGACTTGATCGCCAATCGTCCAACTCGTTGAGTTGCCTCCGAGGTCAGGTCTTGAGGTTTCGGGAAATACGGCGATCACGTGGTCGCGGAACTGCGTCCATTCTTGTCGCGCTCGCCGGTGTACTTCGGAATCCTTCGAGTGCATACGGCCTGCCGCTTGCTTGGCAGTTTCTCGGCTGTACAACTCCTCCAGATACGCGCGGGCGAGCATGCCATGGGGATTGCCGGATGGTTCGCCGAGCACCCACGCTACGTGTGCTGTCAGCTCCAAGATTGATCGAGCGATCGGAACTGGGGGAACATGGCCTGTCCGTATCGGTACAACACCGCCAAACCAGCGAAGTGATTGGAGGCAATTTCCAGATAGGTAACTACTACCTCGGACACCAAGGTGAACCCAGCGGGGTCGCGGAGGGTAATCGCTTTTTGAGCCTTTGCGGCAAGGGAATTGGGCCCCGGCCGCCAACGCGAAATATCGGCAGTCCGCAGGAACACGGTGCGGCAGCTGTCTGCGAGATCTGCCAACTCGACCAACCGTGGCGGGACTTCCATCATCCACGATCCGGTTCGAGTGAAGTGCGGGCAATCAGAGCGCCGACCAAAGCGCTTGGGCGCGGGATGTGACAGGGTGCCATGTATCTCCTTCCAAGCAGTTGCGGCGGCTTCGTTCATCGAGCAGTTGTGTTGGCAGGACCATCTTGCAGTGGGTGCAGCCTGGTGTGATAAGACCGCTAGGTTCCGGGATTAGCCATTGCTTCATATATCGCTTCGCCGCGCGCGCAGACGCGTTCTGCGGTCGAAATTAGTTGGTCGGCCTGGTCAATCGGAATGTTGATCAGTTCGTCTAGGGTGCGAAAGATGTGTCCGAGGCCATGCGTGAGCGGTACACCGAGATGCTCGTTTTCAAGCGGCATGGTGACGAGTTCTTCGATCAGCTGCAGCGCAAGGTCGATTTGTCTTCGATGTAGGGCGACAACAGCTTCGACGCAAGTGACGGTGACCGCGTCGTAACTGTTGGCGTCTTCTCGGAGCGCTGCGATCAAAGAGTCCACTGAGTCGAGGTCGCGCGCCTCGATGAGTTCCCAGATCCTGTCCATCACCACGTTTGGCCTGACCTTGTCGCTCAGATCGCGGCTGATCATCTGATCGATGGATTTGATTGCACTCTTGATGACCTCGTCGTCGCGGTACTCGGGGCGTCGGTTGAGGAATGAGCGAACGAGGTAAGCCCGGTCAAGAGCGGCATCGGCAGCGCTGCCGCCGAACGACTCACAGCTCAGGAGGGTCCGAACTGCGACGGCGGCGAACGGTTGCATAGTCGCCGGCGGCATTCCGGCGGTGCTGAGATCGACGACGATTGATGTCACCGCGACGAGGGCTAGCAGATCGCGATATCTATCGCGCGGCATCTCGGCCAGATCAAGGAGCACGCCACGGGCAAGGTTGACGGAGGAGTTGAAGTCGCCTCTGCTCATCCGACACGTCGCCAGCTCAAGCTGCAGCATGATCCTGGTGAACTGGAAGAAGGTGACCTGGTCTTGTTGAAAGAACTCAAACCGGGAAATCTTCAGTATCACAGCGAGGAGCGCATCTGCGTGGGCTGCCAGTTGGTCAACAGCGAAGAACGCGTTGCGTTTTCGCATCGCGCCGAGCCAGCCGACGAGCGTGTGCAACATCATCGACAATTGACTGCCCAGTAGCCCCGCTGGGATGTCTCGAAGGAATATGTCGCGCAGCACTTCATGAACAAGGGGGTGGATCATGATGGTTTCGGCAGCTTCGTTGTCTGCGTTGAAATTGTCGACGAGAAGGACCCGCTGGGCGAGAGACTGCGTGCGAAAGATGCTGATGTACCGGCGCCGCACTGCCGGTCTGGCCGCGGTAGGTGATGGAAGGTCGCCCAGCCGTAGATCAGCTGATTCGGGGAACGCTGCGATGAGTAGATTCAGTGGAATCTTGTCCGGCGCGATCAGTGCTGCGCGGTAGATCAGTGCTTGCGCAATCCGCATCTCGTCGGGCGAGTTGGATCCGAGTCCATCGCCGAGGTGGCTGACAGCGTGCCGAATAGCCGCGTAGAGCGTCGCGTTACTTACTCCGGGTGGTACGGCACCCTCGTCCTCAAGGGCATCCAACTCGGCGAAGTACTCTGCGGACAGCTCGGCGACCGTTCCATTAGCGTTGCCGAAGTACATCCCAGCCATGCTGACCGCCAGCGGGATGAATCCGAGTCGCCCCACGACATCGCGCACTTGCGGCTGTTCGATCGATGGGTCTAGGCCTGCGTGGTTGACAAAACACTCCACTGCTTCGTTGGGAGTAAATGTCGGGACTCGGACCTTGGGAATCTCTGGCCACCAAGATGTTTCGTTCGGTGTGGTGATAACAACCTTGCCATTTCCATGTTTGGGGAGGAGAGCCTCTATCGCTTGCCGCGATGGCGCGCCATCGAAGACCAGCAGCCACGGACCATGGTGCCTGGCGAGAGTGTCGTGAAAGATGTTGGTGGGGTGCGATTTGTGGCCTAGACGAGTACCAGTGAGGTCCTCTGTGTATCGCCGCACGTCGGAAATCATCGTGTCATGTCCACGGCAGTCGATCCAGCACATGAATTCGAACGCGTTGTAGTGGAGATGGCAGAAATCTGCAGCTAGCGCCGATTTCCCGTAGCCCGTAGTCCCGGTCAAGATGGCGGTTCGAGGTTGTCGACCGATGACGTCCTCGGTGAGTGCCGTGGAGATTTCGTTTAGTTGCGCCACTCGCGGAATCGTCGAGCTGAACGTCGGGATGCCGCCGATCGGAACTCCCCAGTCGAAGCGTCTCATCGCGTGCGCCACGTCACTGTCAGGCATCTTGGCAACTGCGAAGACATCCGAGGCGGCGAATCGCTCTGTGGTAGTCCCAGCTGCCGATCGGAAAATGTTGTGCAGCAGAACCATAGACACTATTCGTGCGGTGGAACCTGCTTGGCTGAGCGCACGGTCGGCCCGTATCGAGCGGATGCGTTCGGCGACCGCGGAGGCGAGATCGTCTACTGACCGATTGTCGACCAATATGAACAGGTCGATTTCATCAGCGTCGACATCTGTGGGGTGATAGGCGAAGCGGTCGAAAGTGGACCCTTCGGGGTTCTCAAGTGTGCACTGTTCAGACAAGCCGGTCGACAACGGCCTGTTGGTTAACAAGTGGTTGGCGCCGGCCTGTGTGGCGCTCAGGCGTTGCATCACTTCCGCAACGTCGCCGGGGCGCAGCTTGTTGGCGAGCGGATCCCTGGACCCCTTCACTTGGACACGCTCGACGACGACGCCGTTTACCTCAAGGGCGAAATCCACGATGTCCCGATCGTCGCCGACGCCGCGGGTCGTGAGGATCGTGGGCTCGACCAACAAAGCCACGTCAGCAGGATCGGTGGCCTCAGCGGTGAGGTAGCGCAGGAAGTATTCGGCTGTGGCCACGTATTGATACAAGAAACCGTAGGCTGCGCTTCTTCCACCGCTCATCGGCCACTCCTGAACTCCGGGCACGCAGACACCCGTCGTGAATCTAGCACGTATGTTCGATAAATCGGTGTCGCGCACGGACGCGTTGACTCATCAGAAATGCGCGCGAATGGGCGGGTCGTTGCCTCATTGAGAATGCGCGCGTGGACGGCGCGCCTGCCGGGTGAATCAGCAACGAGTTCGGTAGGCCCGGTTGATGGGGTTGACATTGGCAGAGCGCAGAGCGGTGACGCAGGCAGCGGCGATTCGTTACCAGCAGGCCTGCAAGGGCGGTAAGACCCGGATTCTCGACGAGTTGTGCGCCAACACCGGCTGGCATCGCAGCCATGCCCGCAAAGCGCTCACAGCCGCGTTGGCGCCCAAGATCGTGGCACCGCGAAGTCCGCGGCCGGTGAAGTACGGCGAGGACGTCATCGCTGCGCTGACGTTGTGCTGGACGGTGCTGGACATGCCCGCCGGCAAACGGCTCGCACCCATGCTCGCCGAGTTGGTGGCCGTGCTGCGTCACTTCCGGGAGCTGGTCATCAGCGACGACACCGCGGCACTGCTGGTGTCGATGTCGGCGGCCACCATCGACCGCCGACTGGCCGACGAGCGAGCCAAGCACACGCTCAAAGGACGGGTGGGCACCAAGCCGGGATCGCTGCTCAAAAGCCAGATCCCGGTACGCACCTGGGCCGACTGGGACGACGCCGCACCCGGCTTCCTCGAGATCGACACGGTCTTCCACGACGGCGGCAGCCGCGGCGGAGGCCATGCCTTCACGCTGACCGTCACCGACATCGCCACCGGCTGGACCGAGAGCCGCTCACTACCCGACCGGATGGCAAAGCACATTCTGGCGGCCCTCAATCACATCGCCGCCGCGATGCCGTTCCCGATCCTGGGCGTGGACTGCGACAACGGATCGGAATTCATCAACGACGACCTGCTGCGCTGGTGTCGTAAACGCAAAATCACCTTCACCCGGTCGCGGCCGGGCAACAAGAACGACGGCTGCCACGTCGAGCAGAAGAACTGGGCGGTGGTCCGCACCGTGGTCGGCTACTACCGCTACGACACCGCGTCAGAACTGTTGCTACTCAACGAGATCTGGCAACTGCAGTCCCAGCTGACCAACTACTTCCACCCCCAGCAGAAACTGGTATCCAAAGTCCGCTCAGGCGCCAAAGTGTCGCGGAAACACGATAAGGCCAGGACCCCATTTCACCGTGCGATCAATCACCCGAGCATGACCGTGGACCGCATCGTGGCACTCAAACGGACCTACTCGCTGATCAACCCAGCTGCCACCCAACGCCAGATGGGGTTCCCCCGAGATCGTGGAGGGTTCCTTATGCCGCTTGCGGCTTGGTCTTGGATTCCCTGATCTCGTAGTTGACGGGCGATAACCCGTCGGCGGAGCTGTGCCGGCG
>NZ_JAPJDO010000070.1 GCF_026242045.1 Mycobacterium pinniadriaticum | reverse complement strand
AGACGCAAAGGGAGCCAGACACCAGGTGAAACGGAACCAACCACCGCACCACAGCCCTGTCATGCAGGCACGCCGTAACACGGCAACCAAAGACTGACACTGAGACGCAAACGGCCCCGACACGCCGCGGATTTGGGCACGTTTCCGTCTGCTCACCCGGCGAGACGGGAGGTGTCGATACAGTTGGCCACCCTTGCCAGCAAATCGACCGGATGTCGCCGCACGTCGTCGACGACGAATCGCAGCAGTGTCCAACCGCAGTCTTGGAGTCGAGCGGTCTTGATGCGGTCGCGTTTCCACGCCGTGGGATTGGCGTGCCATTCCATGCTGTCGTACTCGGCAGCAACCATCACCTCGGGCCAGGCGAAGTCGACCCGCCACCGGTCACCGCAATGGTCGACGATCTCGTGTTGGATCGTCGACGGGGTCAGTCCGCCGTCGATGAAGACCAGGCGAGCCTCACTCTCCATCGCGGACTCTGCGCGACCGTCGGCATAGGGCAGCAAGTCGCGGACCTTGACGATTCCACGGCGTCCCCCCTGTTCGCGGACTACCGCCTGCAACTCGGCAACCGAACACGCCGAACATCGCAAGGCCGCATCGAGGGTGGCCAGGGCCCGAGGGCGCCGTAGTGACCGCGCTGTTTCGATGGCCGTCCACGCGGGTGCGGTGGCCAGCCGGCCCTGGATTCGACGAAGGGGTGCGCCGATGCGCTGGTGCACCATCAATCCCGCTGTCGGCCTGACGCGCACGCCCGGATCGAGAACATGGACACGGCTGTCGTTCTCGGTGTCGAAGCCGTACAGACTGGCTGCGGTGCTCATGCAGGCAACCATTGTCCGGCCGGTCATCAGATCCAGGCCGGCCAACCGCCCGACGAGGGCGGGCTCTTGCAGCGCATAGATACCGTGCCATACCCGGATGAGTGCGCCCGCTTTGACGTGGGCGGTTAGTGACTTTCGCGACATGATGGTCAGCAGCTGCGCGGTCGTCGCAAGCCCACCATTGGTGGCGAACAGCTCGTCGATGAACACACCGCGATGCTGCAAGTTGGCTCGGGCGTTGCCAATTCACCCCTGGGGATGGCTGGTGACCAGACGCAAGCGTCCCCGACACGCCGAGCGTGCGGGGACGTTTGCGTCTGGTCGCGCCAGAGGGTGACTACCGGTAGTCGCTGTAACCGTAATCATCCAGCGGCACCGCAGCACCGGTGGCCTGGCCGAAGTCCGGGCTGTAGTACTGATCCTCGTAGGACGGGATCGTGTACGCCGCTGCCCGAGCCTCTTCGGTCGGCTGCACCGCGATGTTGCGGTACCGGTTGATACCGGTACCCGCCGGGATCAGCTTGCCGATGATCACGTTTTCCTTCAGACCCTGCAGCTTGTCGCTGCGGCAGTTGATCGCCGCATCGGTCAGCACACGAGTGGTCTCCTGGAACGACGCCGCCGACAGCCACGAGTCGGTGGCCAGCGACGCCTTGGTGATACCCATCAGCACCGGACGGCCGGCCGCGGGCTCGCCACCCTCGGCAACGACCCGACGGTTCTCCGACTCGAACTCCGCACGCTCGGTCAGCGAGCCGGGCAGGAACTCCGTCGAACCCGAGTCGATGATCGTGACGCGCCGCAGCATCTGCCGGACGATGACCTCAATGTGCTTGTCGTGGATCGACACACCCTGCGCGCGGTACACCTCCTGCACCTCCTTGACGAGGTGGATCTGCACCTTGCGCGGGCCCTCGACACGGAGCACCTCGTGCGGGTCGGCCGAGCCCTCCATGAGCTGTTGGCCCACCTCGACGTGGTCACCGTCGACAAGCAGCCGCTCGCTGCCGTCGTCGTGCTTGAACACCTTCAACCGCTGGCGCTTGGAGAGCTTGTCGTACACGACCTCCTCGCTCCCGTCGTCGGGAACGATGGTGATCTTGTAGAACTTCTCGGTCTCCTCCAGCTGCACCCGCCCGGTGACATCGGCGATCGGTGCGCGGTTCCGCGGAACACGCGCCTCGAACAACTCCTGCACACGGGGCAGACCGCCGACGATGTCGGCGCCACCGGTAACACCACCCTGGTGGAAGGTACGCATGGTCAGCTGCGTGCCAGGCTCACCGATCGACTGCGCGGCCACGATGCCGACCGCCTCGCCGATGTCCACCAGCTTGCCGGTGGCCATCGAGCGGCCGTAGCACATCGCACACACACCCGAGGCGCTGGTGCAAGTGAGCACCGAGCGGACCTTGACCGACGTGATGCCGGCCTCCAGCAGGGCGTCGATCGCCGGATCGCCGAGGTCGTGTCCGGCGTTGACGATCACGTTGCCCTTCTCGTCGACCGCATCTGCGGCCAGCGTGCGGGCGTACGCCGAGGTCTCGACGTGCGGATCGCGGATCAGGGCATCACCCTGCAGCTCGGCGAGCTCGACGAGGATGCCCCGCTCGGTGCCGCAGTCGTGCTCGCGGACGATGACATCCTGGGACACGTCCACCAGACGGCGGGTCAGGTAACCCGAGTCAGCGGTACGAAGTGCGGTGTCCGCCAGACCCTTTCGGGCGCCGTGGGTGTTGATGAAGTACTCCAGCACTGTCAGGCCCTCACGGAACGAGGACTTGATCGGCCGCGGGATGAACTCACCCTTCGGGTTGGTCACCAGACCCTTCATGCCGGCCAGCGTGCGGGTCTGGGTGAAGTTACCCGTCGCACCGGAGTCCACGATCGTGATGATCGGGTTGTCCTCCGGGTAGTGCGCCCGCAGCGCCTTACCGACCTCTTCGGTGGCTTCCTTCCACAGCTCGACGAGGGCGTCGTTGCGCTCCTGGTGGTTGAGCGCACCGCGCTGGTACTTCTTCTCGACCCCGTCGGCTTCGGCCTCGTAGCGCTCGAGGATCTCCTGCTTCTCCGGCGGCACGATGACGTCGGCCATCGACACGGTGACACCCGAACGGGTGGCCCAGTAGAAGCCGGCGTCCTTGAGCTTGTCGACGGTCTGCGCGACGACGATCATCGGGTAGCGCTCGGCCAGATCGTTGATGATCCGGGCCTGGACCTTCTTGTGCATCTGCTCGTTGACGAACGGATACCCCTGCGGCAGAAGCTCGTTGAAGAGCACCCGGCCCAGCGTGGTGTCGGCGGTCCAGGCATTGCCCGGGCGCCAGCCGTTCTCGCCGAACAACTCGTTCTCGACCTCGTGCGGCGGGCGCAGCTGCGTCAGGCGCACCTTGATCGGAGCACGGACCGACAGCGCACCGCGGTCCATCGCCATGATGGCCTCGGCGGGCGAGCTGTACACGCCGGTTTCCGGAGTGTCCTTGGCCGCCACGGTGTGCTCACCCTTGTCCCCGGGAACCAGTGTGGTCAGGAAGAACAGCCCGGTGACCATGTCCAGACGGGGCATGGCCAGCGGCTTGCCCGACGCCGGCGACAGGATGTTGTTGGAGGACAGCATGAGGACACGCGCCTCGGCCTGCGCCTCGGCGCTCAGCGGCAGGTGAACCGCCATCTGGTCGCCGTCGAAGTCGGCGTTGAACGCCTCGCAGACCAGCGGGTGCAGCTGAATGGCCTTGCCTTCCACCAGCTGCGGCTCGAAGGCCTGGATACCCAGGCGGTGCAGCGTGGGTGCGCGGTTCAGCAAAACCGGATGTTCGGCGATGACCTCTTCGAGCACGTCCCACACCTGCGGGCGCTGACGCTCCACCATCCGCTTGGCGCTCTTGATGTTCTGCGCGTGGTTCAGGTCGACCAGTCGCTTCATCACGAACGGCTTGAACAGCTCGAGGGCCATCAGCTTGGGCAGACCGCACTGGTGCAGCTTGAGCTGCGGGCCGACCACGATGACCGAACGGCCGGAGTAGTCGACGCGCTTGCCGAGCAGGTTCTGCCGGAACCGGCCCTGCTTGCCCTTGAGCAGATCGGACAGCGACTTGAGCGGACGGTTGCCCGGTCCCGTAACAGGCCTGCCCCGACGGCCGTTGTCGAACAGTGCGTCCACCGACTCCTGAAGCATCCGCTTCTCGTTGTTGACGATGATCTCGGGCGCGCCGAGGTCGATCAGTCGCTTCAACCGGTTATTGCGGTTGATCACGCGGCGGTACAGGTCGTTGAGGTCCGAGGTGGCGAAGCGACCACCGTCGAGCTGGACCATCGGACGCAGCTCCGGCGGGATCACCGGTACCGCGTCGAGCACCATGCCCATCGGCGAGTTGCCCGACTGCTGGAAGGCAGCGACCACCTTCAGGCGCTTGAGCGCACGAAGCTTCTTCTGCCCCTTGCCGTTCCGGATGACCTCACGCAGGTTCTCGGCCTCGGCGTCGATGTCGAAGTTCTCGATGAGCTTCTGGATCGACTCCGCGCCCATCGAGCCCTGGAAGTACTCGCCGTAGCGGTCGACCAGCTCGCGGTAGAGGTTCTCGTCGACGATGAGCTGCTTGGGCGCCAGCTTGGTGAACGTCGTCCAGATCTCCTCGAGCCGGTCCAGCTCACGCTGAGCCCGGTCACGCAGCTGACGCATCTCGCGCTCGCCGCCGTCGCGCACCTTGCGGCGCACGTCGGACTTGGCGCCCTCGGCCTCCAGCTCGGCCAGGTCGGCCTCGAGCTTCTGGGCGCGGGCCTCCAGATCGGAGTCACGCTGATCGGCGACGGCCTTCTTCTCGACCTCCATCTCGGCCTCGAGAGTGGAGAGCTCGTTGTGGCGCATCTCGTCGTCGACGGCGGTGATCACATAGGCGGCGAAGTAGATGATCTTCTCGAGATCCTTCGGCGCCAGGTCCAGCAGGTAGCCCAGGCGCGAGGGCACGCCCTTGAAGTACCAGATGTGCGTGACGGGCGCGGCCAGCTCGATGTGGCCCATCCGCTCGCGGCGCACCTTGGCGCGAGTGACCTCGACACCGCAGCGCTCGCAGATGATGCCCTTGAAGCGGACGCGCTTGTACTTGCCGCAGTAGCACTCCCAGTCGCGAGTCGGTCCGAAGATCTTCTCGCAGAACAGGCCGTCCTTCTCCGGTTTCAGCGTGCGGTAGTTGATGGTCTCCGGCTTCTTGACCTCGCCGAAGGACCAGTTGCGGATGTCCTCGGCGGTCGCCAGGCCGATCCGGAGTTCATCGAAGAAGTTGACGTCTAACACGTAACTCCCTTTCCCCTTTCGGGACTAGAAAAATTAACTAGCGCCCGCGGCGGTGCCGCGGATCAGGCAAGGTCCTCGACGGACGCAGATTCGTTGCGCGACAGATTGATTCCCAGGTTCGCGGCAGCGCGCTCCAGGTCCTCGTCGTCACCGTCACGCATCTCGATCGCCGCGCCGTCGCTAGACAGCACCTCAACGTTCAAGCACAGCGACTGCAGCTCCTTGAGCAGCACCTTGAACGACTCCGGAATGCCCGGCTCGGGGATGTTCTCGCCCTTGACGATCGCCTCGTAGACCTTGACCCGGCCGACGGTGTCGTCGGACTTGATGGTCAAGAGCTCCTGCAGCGTGTACGCCGCGCCGTAGGCCTGCATGGCCCAGCACTCCATCTCGCCGAACCGCTGACCACCGAACTGCGCCTTACCGCCCAGAGGCTGCTGGGTGATCATCGAGTACGGGCCGGTCGAGCGGGCGTGGATCTTGTCGTCCACCAGGTGGTGCAGCTTGAGGATGTACATGTAGCCGACGGTCACCGGATACGGGAACGGTTCGCCGCTGCGGCCGTCGTACAGCACGGCCTTGCCGTCACCGTTGACCAGAACTTCACCGTCCCGGTTGGGCAGCGTCGAGCTCAGCAGACCCTGCAACTCCGCTTCACGGGCGCCGTCGAACACCGGGGTGGAGACGATGCTGTTCGGCTCGGCCTCCAGCAACTGCTCGGGCAGGTTAGCCGCCCACTCCGGGGCACCGTCGATCTTCCAGCCGGCCTTGGCCACCCACCCGAGGTGGGTCTCCAGGATCTGGCCGATGTTCATCCGTCGCGGCACACCGTGGGTGTTCAGGATGATGTCCACCGGGGTGCCGTCCGGAAGGAACGGCATGTCCTCGACCGCCAGGATCTTGCCGATGACGCCCTTGTTGCCGTGGCGGCCCGCGAGCTTGTCACCGTCGGAGATCTTGCGCTTCTGGGCCACATAGACGCGGACCAGCTCGTTGACGCCGGCGGGCAGCTCGTCGTCATCCTCACGGCTGAACACCCGGATGCCGATGACCTTGCCGGATTCGCCGTGCGGAACCTTCAGCGACGTGTCGCGAACCTCGCGGGCCTTCTCGCCGAAGATGGCGCGCAGCAGCCGCTCCTCCGGAGTCAGCTCGGTCTCGCCCTTCGGGGTGACCTTGCCGACCAGGATGTCGCCGTCGCGGACCTCGGCGCCGATGCGGACGATGCCGCGCTCGTCGAGATCGGCCAGCACCTCATCGGAGACGTTCGGGATGTCCCGGGTGATCTCCTCGGCGCCCAGCTTGGTGTCGCGGGCGTCGATCTCGTGCTCCTCGATGTGAATCGAGGTGAGCACGTCCTCTTCAACCAGGCGGTTGGAGAGGATGATCGCGTCCTCGTAGTTGTGGCCCTCCCACGGCATGACCGCCACGAGCAGGTTCTTGCCCAGGGCCATCTCACCGTTCTCGGTGCAGGGGCCGTCGGCGACGACCTGGCCGGCCTCGACTCGCTGCCCGGCGTCCACGATCGGACGCTGATTGGCGCAGGTGCCGTGGTTGGAGCGGGCGAACTTGCGCATCCGGTAGGTGTGCCGGGTGCCGTCGTCGGCCATCACGGTGATGTAGTCGGCCGAGACCTCCTCGACCACGCCCGCCTTGTCCGAGACGACGACGTCGCCGGCGTCGATCGCGGCGCGCAGCTCCATACCGGTGCCCACCAGCGGTGCCTCGCTGCGCACCAGCGGAACCGCCTGGCGCTGCATGTTGGCACCCATCAGGGCGCGGTTGGCGTCGTCGTGCTCGAGGAACGGGATCATCGCCGTCGCGACCGACACCATCTGGCGCGGCGAGACGTCCATGAAGTCGACCTCGGTGGCGTCGACGTACTCGACCTCGCCACCCTTGCGGCGAACCAGCACGCGGGACTCGGTGAAGCGGCCGTCCCCATCGATCGGCGAGTTGGCCTGCGCCACGACGTGGCGGTCCTCCTCGTCGGCGGTCAGGTAGTGGATCTCGTCGCTGACCTTGCCGTCGCCCACCTTGCGGTACGGGGTCTCGATGAAGCCGAACGGGTTGACCCGCGCGTACACCGACAGCGAACCGATCAGACCGATGTTCGGACCCTCAGGAGTCTCGATCGGGCACATCCGGCCGTAGTGGCTGGAGTGCACGTCGCGGACCTCCAGGCCGGCGCGCTCACGGGACAGACCGCCCGGGCCCAGCGCCGACAGGCGACGCTTGTGGGTCAGACCCGACAGCGGGTTGTTCTGGTCCATGAACTGCGACAGCTGGCTGGTGCCGAAGAACTCCTTGATCGCCGCCACGACGGGACGGATGTTGATCAGGGTCTGCGGCGTGATCGCCTCGACGTCCTGGGTGGTCATCCGCTCGCGGACCACGCGCTCCATACGGGACAGGCCAACCCGGATCTGGTTCTGGATCAGCTCGCCGACGGTGCGCAGGCGACGGTTGCCGAAGTGATCGATGTCGTCGACCTCGACGGGGACCTCGACACCGCCGGGGGCGGTCATCGTGGTCTGACCCTCGTGCAGACGCACCAGGTACTCGATGGTCGCGACGATGTCCTCTTCGGTCAGCGTCGAACTGGTGATCGGCTGGCCGGCGTTGAGCCCCAGCTTCTTGTTGACCTTGTAGCGGCCCACCCGGGCCAGGTCATAGCGCTTGTCCTTGAAGAACAGGTTCTCCAGCAGGGTCTGCGCGGACTCCTTGGTCGGCGGTTCGCCCGGACGCAGCTTGCGGTAGATGTCCAGCAACGCCTCGTCGGTGCCGGCGGTGTTGTCCTTCTCCAGCGTCGAGATCATGTTCTCGGAGAAGCCGAACCGCTCGCGGATCTGCTCGTTGGTCCAGCCGAGCGCCTTGAGCAGCACGGTGACCGGCTGACGGCGCTTGCGGTCGATGCGCACACCCACGGTGTCGCGCTTGTCGACGTCGAACTCCAGCCACGCACCGCGGCCGGGGATCACCTTGACGCTGTGCAGCAGCTTCTCGGTGGACTTGTCGATGGTCTCGTCGAAGTACACACCCGGCGAGCGGACCAGCTGGCTCACCACGACACGCTCGGTGCCGTTGATGATGAAGGTGCCCTTCTCGGTCATCATCGGGAAGTCACCCATGAAGACCGTCTGGCTCTTGATCTCGCCGGTGTTGTTGTTGATGAACTCGGCCGTGACGAACAGCGGAGCCGCGTACGTCATGTCCTTGTCTTTACACTCGTCGACCGGAGCCTTGACCTCGTCGAAACGCGGGTCGGAGAAGCTCAGCGACATCGAGCCGGAGAAATCCTCGATCGGTGACAGCTCGGTGAGGACCTCTTCGAGGCCACCGACCGGGTTGACGTCACCACGCGCCTCAGCGATGCCACGCCAGCGCGGCGAGCCGATCAGCCACTCGAACGACTCCGTTTGGACGTCGAGCAGGCCGGGTACCTCGAGAGGCTCGCGCAGCTTGGCGAAGGAAATTCGTTTTGGTGCTCCGGGGACGGAGTTAGAAGTAGTAGTCGTTTTGCTCTGGCTAGAGACTGCCAAGATGCATCCTTCCAGCACCTAATGCGACTGACCGGAGGTCATCCGGGAGGCCGCGATATCTGCGTCGGTTCGGCTGGCCTACTCGAGACCCAGGCCTGTCCCCGACGCACGCGACACGCAAACAGGTCTCTAGCTGGAATGTCTGAAATCAGACTTAGGGACCGGCGGTGTCAGGTGCAGGTTGAGGTGGGCAGGAGGCAGCCAGCGCAACGTCCAACGATAGCGCAGAACGGCGCATTCCTCAACAAGCTCATGCCGGGCGGGCTGGCGCTGGCTGGCGATCTAGCTACCCATGCACACATGCTGGTCAACAGACTGGACCGTTTGGGCCTTTCCGTCAAGGGAAACGCGGTGTTTGGTGTGGAAAAAACGCCCTTCAGGCGGCGATGGTGGTCGCCGCCGCAGCAGCGGGCTGAGTTGGCAGGACAACGGCGGCGGTCGGGCCCATAATGATCGGCTGCCCGGCCGAACCGTACAGCCCGTACTGGGGGTCGTCCGGTCCGGCCGCCACATAGAAGTCGTTGATCCAACCGGCGGCCAGGGTGTGCACGGCCGAGGCGTTGCCCGGCGCGGACGGTCTGACGAAGATCTCAGCCAGGGCGTCGAAGAAGGGGTCGGAGCCCGTCATCGAGTCAGTGTGCGAACCGTTGACCAGTTCGACACCGACGAACTGGTCCGGGCGCTCGGCGGTCAGCGTCGTGGTGGTCGCACCGTTGGCGTTCCAGGCCTGCGACGGCGCGGCGACCTGATAGACGGGGATGCCGTCCAGGGTCGCGAGCGCGTTGGCGAAAGCGGTGTTGTCGCGGGCCACGCCGTCGAACATCACCACGCCGAGTAGATGGTTCTCGTCGCCGGGGGCCAGGGAGTTCACGTAGTCGCTGCCGGCGGCTACTGCCAGTCCCCCGCCCGCGGAATGACCGGACAGCGTGAAGTCTTCGGGCAGCGTCCCCTGATAGCCGGCCGTACTGGCGCTGATAGTCAGTGCGGCGCGATTCCCCAGGAACAGGTCGGCCACGCCCTGCTGCATCGCGGGGTTGTTGATGGTGCAGGTCGGGCAGGTCAGCGGCGCGAACGACGGCAGGGTCGTCGCGACGACGATGCTGTTGGTCTGTTGGGCCAGCGACTTGGCCAATACGGTGTAGTAGGACTTGTTGGCCAGGAATCCGTGCTGCAGGTAGATGATCCCGTTGGCCTGCACGGAGCCGTCGGCCTGAGTCGGGAAGTACCAGTCGGCGGGGGCGTTGTAGGTGCGCGAGCCGACCTCGATCGTCAGCGAGGTGTTGCCGGTTTTCACCCCGGTCACGCCGTTGGGTGTCGGCGACGACACCGTGGGGTTGGCGGCCTGCGGGGTGATCGTGGCCGAACTCGGTGAGCCGCCGAACAGCAGGGGCATGACAAGGGCGGTCCAGGTCTTCATCAGCTTCTCGATCGGTCCGAGCTGGCTGGCCAGCGGTGTGGGCAGCACCACCGCGGAGGCGTTGCCCATGATGATCGGCTGACCGGCGGTGCCGTAGATGCCGAACTGCGGAGTATCGGGGCCGGCGCCGACGTAGAAATCGTTGATCCAGCCGGTGCTCAAGGTGTCGACGGCGGCGGTGTTTCCGGACGGCGAGCGCTTGGTGACCAGCTGGGCGAAGAAGTCGATTACCGGGTTGCTGCCCAGCATCGCGTCGACATGCGAGCCGTTGACCAGCACGACGCCGTCGAACTGGTCAGGGCGCAGGGCCAGGAGCTCATCAGTGGTCGTGCCGAAGCTGTTCCAGGTCTGGGCCGGCGCGGCGATCTGATAGACGGGAATGTCGAGGGTGTCCAGGCTGGCGATCGCCTGCGGCAACGTGCCGTTCATGTTGACGCCGTCGTACATGACCACCCCGAGCAGATGATTCTGGTCGCCGGGCGCCAGGTCGTCGACGTAATAGCCACCCACCGAGGACGACCACCCGCCACCGGCCGAGTGCCCGGCCAAGACGAAGTCTTCCGGCAGCGCGCCCTGATAGCCGGCCTGGTTGGCGCTGATAGTCAAAGCCGAGCGGTCGCCGAGGAACATGGTGGCGGCGGCCTTCTGCATCGGCACCCCGTAGAGGGTGCAGCCGCCGCAGGTCAGCTGGGGAAACGACGGCAGAGTCGGCGCCACCACGATGGAGTTGGTGTCCTGAGACAACTGCGTGGCCAGCGACGAGTAGAACGCCTTGTCGGCGAGGAAACCGTGCTGCAGCCAGATGACCCCGTTGGCTTGCACCGAACCGTCGGCCTGGGTCGGGAAGTACCAGTCAGCCGGCGCGTTGAATCCCCCGTTGACCGGGATCGTCAGCGTTGCGTGCCCGACCTTGACGCCGGTGACGCCGTTGGTGGCCGGTGGGGTGACGATCGCCTGGGCGGGTTCGGGCGCCGCGGCCGGGCGCGCACTGGTGCCGGTCGCCGACGGCGCCGGGGTCGATCCCGTGGCGCTGGCCGCGGGGGTCGTTCCCGTGGCGCTGGCCGCGGCGAGCGCGCTGACCAGGAGGTTGGCCACCGGCCGACCGGCCGCCTGGCGGGCGGGCACTGGTTTCGGTGCGGGCTTGGCGGCCACCTTCGGGAGGCGGGCCCCCGAGACGACGGCGACGGGCGCGACGCGGTGCCTGGCTGTGGTGGCGTTGGCTGGCGAGGAGCTGCTCGACGACGAAGCCGACGACTGCGACGAGGCCGCACCCGAATGCCCGGTGCCCCCGCCGGTATCGGCGGCCGCGGCGCCGGCCCCGGCCAACAGGGCCGCGCCCACACCGGCGAAGACGGCTACCGTCCCCCACCAGATCCGCCGGTCGCGTAGCACTCAGCCTCCTTGCTGACGATCGCGGCAAACGCTATCGGAGAGAACGGCCGCCCGAACCCATTTTGCGGCGAACGGAGGAGAAGTTGCTGACACACTGCCCATTCGGGCGGGCCAGACCTGCTCAACGCGGGAAAGAGGTTATCCTCGCGCGTTCCCGGTCGTTGCCGTCAGCCGTTGCCGTCCTCGACGTGCACGGCGTGCGCGGGTTCGCCGACGAAGGTGTGAGTGGGCAGCTTGTGGGTGCCTTCGAGGTCGTCGAGGATGGCTTCCTGGGCGGCCGGGGGCAGGGTGTGCAGGATCTGGCGGACCCGCTCCTGGCGGCGGCGCACGGCGTCCCGTTCCGGGATACCGGGGGTGACCGTCAGCTGTGGCGGCACGCCTTCGATTTCTTCGACACCGCCGTCGTGATGACCGGCGTCGACCATGGCCTGCTCTTCGGCCATCGTCGCCTCGTCCTTTTCCTCCGACATACCGATCGGGCCGATCCGGCGGCCGTTGAGGAACTGGCGAACCACCGGCTCTTCACTGGTCAACAGCACCTCACGCGGGCCGAACATGACCAGGTGCTTGCGGAAGAGCATGCCAATGTTGTCGGGCACCGTGCGGGCGATGTTGATGTTGTGGGTCACGATCAGAATCGTGGCGTCGATCTGAGCATTGATATCGATCAACAGCTGGGACAGATACGCGGTGCGCACCGGGTCCAGACCCGAGTCGGGCTCGTCGCAGAGAATGATCTGCGGGTCGAGCACCAGCGAGCGCGCCAATCCGGCGCGCTTGCGCATACCACCGGAGATCTCGCCGGGGAACTTGTTCTCGTCGCCACCCAACCCGACCATGTCGAGCTTCTCCATGACGATCTGGCGGATCTCGCTTTCCTTCTTCTTGGTGTGCTCGCGCAGCGGGAAAGCGGTGTTGTCGAACAAGTTCATCGAGCCGAACAGTGCGCCGTCCTGGAACATGACGCCGAACAGCGTGCGGATCTCGTAGAGCTCCTTGGCCGAGCACTCGATGATGTTGGTGCCATCGACGATGATCTTGCCCCGCTCCGGACGCAACAGACCGATCAGCGACTTCAAGAACACCGACTTACCGGTACCCGACGGGCCCAGCAGCACGCTGACCTCACCGGCAGGGATATCGAGGGTCACGTCCTCCCAGATTCGCTGGGAACCGAACGACTTCGTCAACCCCTCGACCTGAATAGCAATACCCACGCCAGATCCTTCCGCCCACGCTGGACAGCCATCGCCACGATGGCCTGTGGTTTGAGTCACTGTAGCGCACGCCGATTGGCGGCACTGAGTTTGTGTACGAGCTGTGATCGACAGTCCCGCGGGCTCGTTGCCGAGACCGCAGCGACAAGAAAATCCCTCGCGGGCACACACGCCCGCGAGGGATTTTCTTGTCGACAGACTTACTTGACGGTGACCGTCGCGCCGGCGGCCTCGAGCTTGGCCTTGGCCTCCTCGGCGGCCTCCTTGTTGACCTTCTCGAGCAGCGGCTTGGGAGCGCCGTCAACGAGGTCCTTGGCCTCCTTGAGGCCCAGGCCGGAAACGATCTCACGGACGACCTTGATGACGCCGATCTTCTTGTCGCCGGCACCCTCGAGGATGACGTCGAACTCCGACTGCTCCTCAGCAGCCTCGGCCGGGGCGCCACCGGCGGCGGGGCCGGCAGCCGCGACGGCGACCGGAGCGGCGGCCGTGACGTCGAAGGTCTCCTCGAACTGCTTCACGAACTCAGAAAGCTCCAGCAGGGTCATTTCCTTGAACGCGTCGAGCAGTTCGTCGGTGGACAGCTTTGCCATGGTGATTCCTTATCTCTAACTGGTGGTGGTTGGTCTCAGGCGGCGGACTCTTCGCCAGCCTTCTTCTCTTGCAGAGCTGCGGCCAGGCGCGCGACCTGGGACGCGGGCGCCGCGAACAGCGCCGCGGCCTGGGCCTGCTTCGCCTTCATGGCGCCGGCCAGCTTGGACAGCAGCACCTCGCGCGACTCGAGGTCGGCGATGCGCTCGACCTCGGAGACGGACAGCGCACGACCGTCCATATAGCCGCCCTTGATGACCAGGGCCTTGTTGTCCTTGGCGAATTTCTTGATCGCCTTGGCAGCGTCAACGGGCTCGCCGCTGATGAACGCGATGGCGGTCGGTCCGGCGAACAGATCGTCCAGACCCTCGACGCCGGCCTCGGACGCAGCACGCTTCACCAAGGTGTTCTTGGCGACCGTGTAGCTCGTCTCCTTGCCCAGCGACCTGCGCAGCTCGGCAAGATTGGCTACCGTCAGGCCGCGGTACTCGGTGACGACGGTGGCCGTCGCCTCCTTGAACTTCTCGGCGATGTCGGCGACCGCGGTGGCCTTGTCAGCCTTGGCCATGCTTGCCTCCTCGTGATGGTTTCACCGCCGGAGGCCAGGAAATGACGAACGCCCCGACACAGGGCAGGTCGGGGCGCAGAAAATACTGATACCTCGTCCTCCTGCGTGGGCCGCCCGGCGTTGCCGGGACCTTCAACCGATTGCTCGGTGACCGACGGTCTTCGGTGGAACCGGACCAGGATAGCGGGCCTGGACTCCAAACTCCTAATCCGCTTCGCTTGGCGAGCAGCTGTCTGGGGGGCTGCGCCCGGTGGTGGAGGATGAAAATTTGGCCGTGGTGTTCGGCCTGGTGAGGTGCTTGCGTCGCAGACGGGCGGGGTCAACCATGAAG
>NZ_JAPJDO010000069.1 GCF_026242045.1 Mycobacterium pinniadriaticum | reverse complement strand
ACAGGCCCCCACCGCCACGATCCGCGCTCGCCGGCCGACCGCCCACCAATCCACGCCCCGACCCGTGCCACAGCTCAGCCCCAGAACCGCCTTGTTCAGCGGCCTCCTAGCCGACCGGTTCGAGCAGCGCGCGCGACGCCAGCGCGGCGAGGACCGTCTCGACGGCCGCCAGCGCGCCGCGGCGACCACCCTCGTCGTCGGTGACCGTCGCGCCGTCTTGGGTGAGTTCCAGCGTGCCGTCCTGGATCAACTGCAGCACACTGTCGCTGAGGTCTCGCCGGTCATGCGAACCGTCCAGCCAGGGCAGGACGAGCCGGTCCAGCGGCGTCAGCGCCACCCATTCGTGCCGCAGGTTGGTGGTGTTGGCCGCCCCCAGCTGTGCATCCAGCCGCGCCAGGGCGGAAGCGACCGGCCACTGGGCGCTGGCTGTGCCGAGGCGTATCGGTTCGCTATGGATGTCGATCATGCCGAGGACGAGCAGCCGGAACAACGCGTCCAACAAGACGGTTTCGTCGATCGCTTGCTCAGTGGCCCCGGCGGTCATCAGCTCATTCGGCGTCGCGGTGGCCGGGTAGCGCGCCGACAATGCCGACAGCGCTGCGGCCAGCGGTCGGCTGTTCGTCGACAGGCTGCGTTGCCCCGCACCGTGGAAGACGAAGGCTGCCCGAGCGCCGGGCTGCCGGTCCAGGTCCAGGCGTCCCGAAACATGTAGACCCGCCATGCAGCGAGGGCCGAGCGCATATCGAACGTGTTCCGCCTGGGCCTGCTTGACCACGAGCGAATGCCGCAGTGACCGACCGGTGATCACGTCGATGTTGTGTTCCATCGACACGACGCCGCCGTCGGCGAATTGGCGCAACGCATCGGCTATGTGCTCGCCGTGACCGTCGGGAAACATCAGGTGAACATCGCTGTCCGCCAGGTAGCCCAACCCGTGTCTACGGGCGGCGCCGGCGAACTCGACGATCGAGAACGGTGAGTTCTCTCGCTCCAGCAGGTCGTGCACGATGTAGTCGTCGGGGGCGATGTCGACGAGGTCGGCCTCGGAGCGAAGAACGGCTCCGTACGCGGTGTTCGGAGCGCCCTTTCTGAGCAAGGCCATCAGTTCGCGCACACGTGCGGCCGTCTCGACCGCATCGCCGGCATCCGCCGCGTACGCCTGCAGGATGTCGCGGACGATGCGCTTGGTGTACCAGCCCGGCGACACGTTGTAGCTGATCTCGGCCACGCCATCGTCACTCAGACAGTCGGTGACCACCCGAAGGGTCGCCTCACGGACCGGTTCGGGCACCCAGCTGTAAACACCGTGGCAGATGATGTAGTCGAAGGGGCCTGCGCCGCCGTCGATCTCGGTGATGCTCTGCTGTCGCAGTTCGACATTGGTCAGCCCGAGCCGCTGTATCCGATCCAGTCCGCGTTCAATCTGCACGCCCGACACGTCGATGCCGGTGCACTGCATGTCGGGAAAGCGCGCTGCCAGCGGGATGATGTTTGCACCGGTGGCACAACCCAGTTCGAGCACGCGGGCACTGGCAACCGGCGGCGGGGACAGTCCGAGCATCGTGGCGACCGCGGCCAGTCGCGTCGGCTGCGTCTTCGGATAGGAGGCCGCCAGATAGGGAGCGGCGTCGTAGTCGGCGGCGGCGTGTGCCACCACCGCGTCACCCGTCAGCTCGCCCCACCATCCCCGTCGGCGCTGGTACTGCCGCCCCCGGAGCACGAGGTGGGTTGACCGGTCAGGGTCTGTTCGGCGCTCCATTCCGCCGACCGGCTTTCGTCGGGATAGTCGTAGATGGTGCCGTTGAGTTGGAACGTGGTGTTGGCGAGCTGGACGGTCCAGCTACCCGAAGCCCTTTCGAGCGGAGCGCTGGCGCACACATAGCCGGTGTAGCCGGGCTCGATGAACACCTTGATCAGTTGCGAATATTCGGCGGACTCCGTGGTCGATCGCCCCGTCGTCGCCGTGACCTCAGTCGATACGTACTTCTCGACCGATACGCCCACCTTGACGCTGAGCGTCAGACTCGACGTCTGGCTGTAGACGAACTTCTCGCCGAGGTCGATTTCGAGATTGTTCGTCGTATTGTTGACGATGGTGTTGCCCACCGGAATTGGATCGGACATGAGCTGAGCCAGGACCTTGTCCGCAACGAACTTGCAATCCGAGCTCTTGCCGTCCGGGCAGACGTTGTTGATCACCATCGACTGGTAGGCGGCGTTGTCGATATTGCCACCGTAATCAACGATGACGATCGTCTTCTCCGGGTCTCGCATCGCGATGGTGCTGTCGCCCTTCTTGACGTCGTAATGTGAGCACAGACCGCCGCCTGATTCCACGGAGCATCCGGTGTATTTGGTGTTGTTATCCGGGTTGTACTTCAACGTGAAGAGATAGTAGGTCGCCGGCTGGGGTCCGGGTATGGTCTCGAAAACCGGGTAGACGAAGGTCTTTTCACTCTTGTAACCCCAGATCGAGAAGTGGATGACCTCGCCGACACCGAAGACCTGGCCCTGCGTGGGGCCCACGCGGACATCGTCACTGGTCGCCGAGATGGTCCCGGTCGCGGGATCGTAGTAGCCGAGGAACACCGCGGTATCGCTGGTGTAGTTCTTGATGTCGAAGCCCTTGTTGGTCTTGGCGTCGTCGGGCTTGAGCACCGGCGGGGCCAGGGACACCACCTGCACCTCGTTGGATCCCGACAGGGTGATGTAGGCGGTGCCGGTGTCTTCGTCGAGGAAGATGCCGACGGGGTCATCGCCGATGAGGACGGTCGTTGTGCTGAGCACGGCCGGGTCGTAGAGGGTGATGGTCTTCGCACCGCTGTTGGTCATGTAGACCGTGCCGTCGTCGTTGACCGCCAACGAGTTCGGCTTGTCGCCGACCAGGAAATAGTTCGCCGTGTTGTCGATAGAACCCGCGTACACGTAGAACGCGTTGGCGCCCTGGTCGGTGATGTAGAGCTCGGATTCGTCCGGACTGAGCGCGATGTCGTACGGCTGGCTGCCGACCGCGAAGGTCGTGGTGGAGCCACCGGCGTAGATGATCGATGCCGTGCCATCGCCGGTGTTGGCGACGTACAGCGTCCCGTAGGAGTCGATCGCGATGCCGTGCGGGTCGAGTCCGACGGCGTAGGTCTGCTCCTCGGTGTAGGTGGCGGTGTCGATCACCGAGACGTAGCCGCCGTCGGTGGTGACATACAGATATGCGCTATCGGCGCTCACCGCGACATCGGCCGGCGTGTCGTCGAACTGAATGGTGTCCACGACCGTCGGGGTGTTGGTGTCATCCTCGCTGAGATTGTCACCGGTGAGGCTCACCACCGACACGGTCTTGCTCCCCGCGTTGACCACGTAGAGCAGGTTGTAGTTGGGGTCCTGGGTCATCGTGACCGGTTCTGAACCCACGTCGACGCTGTAGAGCAGGTCGTAGGTGCTGATGTCGTAGCCGGTCAGCGTGCCATCGCCGTTGTTGAGCACCCAGATGGCCTTGGTGCCGTCGTTGTCGCCCTGGATGACGCTGATCGCGACGGGGTCGTTGCCGACCGGGAAATTGGAGAGCACCTCGTTGTAGTCCGGCAATACCGGCACGCTGACGTCGACCTCGGAGGTGGCTCCGCCTTCGGTGACGACGATAGTGAAGGTGTCCACGTCGTCGCCGCTGGAAAAGCCCAGCGGCTGGGCGGCGGCCAGCCGGATTGCCTCAGTCGGGGTGTAGATGAACTTCCCCGTGCTCACGTCCACCACGACATTCCCGTAGAGGGGGCCGGTTGAACCCAGCGTGTAGGTCAGCGGTACATCAACGGGGGCAAGGGATTTCACCTGCCCGGTGATCGCGCCGGTAGCGAGGTCGCGGTCGGTGATCGTGAAGGCGTCGGTTCGCTGGCTGATCGGTGGCACGTCCACGGTAACCGTGGCCAAGGTGGTTCCCGCGGTGAACGGATGCAGCAAGGAATCCAGCCCGTACAGATGCAAGCCCGTATCGGTGGCCGCAATCACGAAACTCGCGCTGTAGCCCAGCAAGTTGTCGTCGGCGGGGGTGTAGGTGAATTCGCCGGTCTCATCGATGGTGACGGTGCCGCTCGGCGGCTGCTGTTTGACCGTGTACTGCACCGGGTCACCCTCGGGGTCGGTGGCAACTACTTTGCCCACGATGGTGCCGTCGGTGGTCAGGGTGGTCGTGCTCGAGTTGTAGGTGATCGTGGGTGGCTTGTTGAAGAACGTCTGCTCGATCTCTCGGCGCACCCACGCCAGGACCGTCATCAGCATCGGTGTCTGCGCCGGCGCTGGATCTCCCCCTGCCGCCGGGCCGATACCGAGGGCGCCCAGCACGTTGGTCAGGAACGTGCGCACCGGGTAACTGCGCCGTGCCGAGGCGTCGGCCACCTGCGATGCGGTGGGCACCGATGTCGCCGCGGCTGCCGTCGACGACGCGACCTGCTCGTCGGCGGGCGCATCCCCCGCTGCCCGGGCCGCGATCTCAATGCTGCCGTCTCCGACGGTCCCCGCCGAGGTGGCCTTGGTGTCCACCGACCGGCGGCCTGAGTCGGACCTCGCGCCGGCCTTGACGGGTATGCGGTCGTTTTTCGGGTCGGTGCTGGTGGTCGAGCCGGACTCGGTGCCGGTACGGGTAGCCGCGGGACGGCGGTCGACGCCGCCGGACGCCCGCACCTTGGCCCTGACCTCACCGACGCCGCGGCTGGTGGACCGCGGAGTCGGCGGATCCGGTGATTTGTCGGTTGATGTCGAGCTTGTCGTCGTCGAAGAGCGGTGCGTGGCGGATCCGGTCGCCGACGTCGCCGGATGCGACTTCGACTCCGACGGTGTCGAATCCGATGAATCCGGTGTATCCGCAGCCGCCGTGGCGGGAAATCCCGCCAGCGCCACTCCGATACCCAGCGCGACGGCAAGACCACCGACGCGCCCGACGTACCTGGCTTGTTCCTTGGCGACTTTCAGGCTCCGCTCATAGCCATCGCTTGCGCGAACCAGCGCGCGCGGCGGCTCGACAGTGCGGTCCGCGATTGAAGTCGGCATTGGCATTTGGGTCTCCAGCGAGTCGCGTCGGGAAGGCCGGTCGTGTCGCGCGCCTATACCCAAGCACTCAGGAGCCGGCAAACGCATCGAGATCTTGGTGCGTTGCCCTTTCATTGGGGCAATATTTACCCATGAGCAAGTTTCTGTACCTTGAACAACCGCCCAACGGACGGATCAACTGGGTCGAACGGCTCAGACGGCATAAGCGCCAACACGATTGACCGCAGATGAATCCATCCACCCATAGCGCCCCGTGGTAGGACTCGGCCGGCGGCGCCCGGCCAGGCCGCAAGGGATCCAGCTAATCCGCCAAACAGCCACATGAGCCCACGCGCGGCGTTATCGTGTTGCCGGACAACACGTAGCGCGACGCTCGAGGATATCCGCCGACATGCTCAAGCACGGTGATACCGCGGCATTCTCCCGCCGAGGGACGAATTCGCTCCGATCGGCTATCGGCACCCTCCCCTTGCTGACTGCGGGGCTGGTCGCCGCCCTGATCGCACCGCCTGCCGCGTCGACTCGGGCCGATGTTGCCGCCCCCGTCCCGGCGGTCCGTTCGGACACGGTCGAGTTGGCTTCTTTGACCTCCGACTTCCCCGCCTTCATCGGATTCTTCATCGGCGACGGCGCCGATGCCGACCCGGCCACCTGCACCGCCCCCTGCAACGGCGGCAATGCCGGGATATTGATCGGCAATGGAGGCAGTGGCGCGCTCGGCGGATCCGGCGGAAGGGCCGGCCTGCTCTTGGGCAACGGTGGTGCCGGCTCGCGCGGCCTGGACGCCGTGTACGACCTGGTGACAGGCGCGCTGATTTCGGCGGCCACACCTGGCGGAAACGGCGGTGACGCGGGCCTGCTCGGCTGGGGCGGCGCAGCGGGCCGTGGGGGCAACGACGACGGAACACCCCTGCCCGACCTGGAAACCGCGTCTTCCGGCGCCGTCGGCGCCGACGGCGGCAGGGGTGGCCGGGGAGGTTTCGTTTGGGGTGCCGGTGGTCACGGCGGCAACTCCGGCTGGGCGTTCACCGCGTTGGGCAACGCGATGGGAGGCAACGGCGGGCGCGGCGGCGCTGCGGGTCTCTTCGGCGAGGGAGGCATGGGTGGCTGGGGTAACGATGCCACCACCCTCGACCCCTCGGATACGGTCAGCGCCGTCGGCGGCGCGGGCGGCAGCGGTGGCCGGGGTGGCCTCGTCTGGGGCCCCGGAGGTTCGGGCTATATCGACCCCACCGGCGTCTACGTCGGTGGCGGCTTCGCCTATTCGATCAACGGCACAGCCATCGGAGGCTACGGCGGCGATGGTGGCGACGCCACCGCCGGCTTCGGGCAGGCCGGCGGTGCAGGTGGCACCGCCGGAAACGGCGACACCGAGACCGGAACGGCGATCGGGGGCAACGGCGGCAAAGGCGGCAGCGTTGTCGTCCTCGGTGACGGTGGTGATGGTGGCGACGGCGGCGATGCGACCAGTGCTACCGGAGTTGCTACCGGTGGCGAAGGTGGCCGCGGTGGACGTGGCGGCATCCTGGGTAGCAGAGGCAAAGACGGCAGCGGCAGCTCCACTGCCATCAACGCGGCAACGAGCAATTCGAGGACGGGCAGCACCACCCGTACCACGGGCACCGTGAAGGGTAGTCACGGCAAGGGCAGCAGCGCCCGTTCCGTCGGTACACCGTCGCGCGCCAAGAAGGGCGCGTCCTGACGACTGGCTGATGTCCCGAACTCCCGGGAGCCGACGTCAGTACAGCGCGTTGGCGAGATTGCGCCGGCCGGTGATCACATCCGGATCGGCCGGGTCGAACAACTCGAACAGCTCGATCAACCGGGTGCGCACCTTGGTGCGGTCGTCGCCGGATGTCTTGCGCACCAGGGCGATCAGCCGATCAAACGCCGGGACGACCTCCTGGTTGAGGATCTGCACATCGGCCGCCGCGAACGCCGCCTCGATGTCGTCGGGCGCCCCATCGGAGGCGGCCACCACATCGGGCCGATGCGCGGTGGCGCGCTCGAGAAACGTCATCTGCCGTAACGCGCCCTTGGCCTCCGTGTGCCCCGGGTCGGCATCGAGAATGGCCTGATACGCCGCAGTCGCCGCGGCGAAGTCGCCGGCCTCCAAGTGCTCACGAGCCTGCGCCAGCGCGGGGTCGACGGCCGCCTCCTCCCCCTCGGAATCGGCCGCGCCGGGGAGCTTTCCGGCCGTCGCCGCGAGTAGTGAGTCCACCCAGCGACGTAGCTGTTCGGGGGGCTGCATGCCCTGGAAACTGGCCAGCGGCTGTCCGCCCGCCAGAGCCACCACCGTGGGCACCGCCTCGATGCCGAACATCTGGGCCACCCGCGGAACCACGTCGACGTTCACCGTGGCCAACGACCACTTCCCATTGTCGTCGGCGGCGAGGGCGCCGAGCAGTTCGGACAGCTGGACGGAGGCGTCGCTACGGGGTGACCAGAGCACCACGACAACCGGCACCTGGCCGGACCGGACCAGCACCTCGGCTTCGAAATTGGCCTCGGTGACCTCAACGCCGCCGGTAGGGGCGGTCGCTGCACCTGTCGCAGGCTGCTGGGCTCGCTGTTTGAGACCGGAGAGGTCGACGGCCCCGGCCATGGCCGGGCCGATCGAAGGGCGTGGACGCGTCACGACCTCAAGTCTGTCACGTCGTCGACGGCGCCGAATCCAGTGGCCGCGAAGAAGCCACCGGAGCCGCTCCAGCGGCCAATTTAGCCGTCCGATCAGCCCATATGAGGAAGATCACACTGCCGAGCGGCACAATGCTTCCCAGCAACGCCAGCAACCACGTCGTCACGCCCCACTTGTAGGCGATCCCGGCCACGACTGCGGTGATGACGAACGCGATGAACACCAGCCCGTGCGCCATCCCGAAGACCTTGACCCCGATCTCGGTGCGCGGGCTACCCAGGTACTTGAAGTACATCCCGACCAGCAGCCCGACCCAGCTCACCGCTTCGGCCAGCGCCACCAACCGGAACCTTCCGGCCGTGCTGCGGATATCGAAAGTGCTCGTCATGCCGCCATTGTGCCGCAGCCGAGAGTCAGCTACTACGTTGCGTCGTTGTCGCGACGGGGTCAACCGGCCCGCAGGATCAGCGCGTCTCCCTGGCCGCCGGCGCCGCAAAGCGCGGCCACCGCGTAACCCGAGCCACGCCGCTGCAACTCCAGCGCCGCGTGCAGCGTGATCCGCGCACCCGACATGCCGATCGGGTGGCCGACGGCAATCGCGCCACCGTTGCGGTTGACCTTGTCCAGGTCGACGCCGAGTTCGCGGCTCGAGGCCAGGGCGACGGCGGAGAAGGCTTCGTTGATCTCGATGACGTCGAGTTGGTCGACGGTGATGCCCTCGCGCGCGACGGCCTTCTTGATCGCATTGGCCGGCTGGGACTGCAGGGTGGAATCCGGGCCGGCCACCACACCGTGCGCGCCGATCTCACACAACCAGCTCAACCCCAGCTCCTGGGCCTTGGCCTTGTTCATCACCACGACCGCGCAACCGCCATCGGAGATCTGCGACGCCGACCCGGCGGTGATGGTGCCGTCCTTACGGAACGCGGGCCGCAGCCCCGACAGCGATTCGGCGGTGGTGTTGGCCCGGATGCCCTCGTCCTCGGCGAACTCGATCGCCTCACCCTTGCGCTGCGGAATCGCCACCGGCACCACCTCATCGGCGAACACCCCGTCCTTCCAGGCCGCGGCCGCCTTCTGATGCGAAGCAGCGGCGAATTCGTCCTGCTCGAGGCGGGTGAACTGGTCGACATCGTTGCGCTGCTCGGTCAACGCACCCATCGGCTGGTCGGTGAACACATCGTGCAAGCCGTCATAAGCCAAGTGATCCAGCACAGTCACCTCGCCGTACTTGTAACCCTCGCGGCTGTTCATCAGCAGATGCGGCGCCCGGGTCATCGACTCCTGACCACCAGCCACCACCACGTCGAACTCACCGGCCCGGATGAGCTGATCAGCCAGAGCGATCGAGTCGATCCCGGACAGACACATCTTGTTGATGCTCAGCGCGGGCACATCCCAGCCGATACCGGCCGCCACCGCCGACTGACGCGCCGGCATCTGACCGGCACCCGCGGTCAAAACCTGACCCATGATCACGTACTCGACCAGCGACGCCGCCACTCCGGCCTTCTCCAGGGCCGCACTGATCGCGATCCCGCCCAGATCGCTCCCGGAAAAGCCCTTCAGCGAACCCATCAACTTGCCGATGGGAGTGCGTGCCCCAGCAACAATCACCGACGTCGTCATTTCCTACCTCCAAGAGCGTTTCGAGCCGCCCCGATGCGGCTATTCCCGGAACCCCAGTGTTGAATCCGATGTGGTTAGGTTACCTTTGCGTTATGACCGCTGAGCAAGTTGACGCCCGTCCAGGCCTGGCCAGTGCGCTCGTCACCGCCGTCGACCATGTCGGCATCGCGGTGCCCGATCTCGACGCGGCCATCCAGTGGTACCACGAGCACCTCGGCATGATCCTGGTGCACGAGGAGATCAACGAAGACCAGGGCATTCGTGAGGCCATGCTGTCGCTGAAGAACGCGACCGCCGACTGCGCGCAGATCCAGCTGATGGCCCCGCTCGACGAGACCTCGACGATCGCCAAGTTCATCGACAAGCGCGGCCCAGGTATCCAGCAGATGGCCTACCGGGTCAGCGATCTGGACGCGCTCTCCGAAGAGCTTCGCAGCCAGGGCGTCCGGCTGATCTACGACGCACCGCGTCGCGGCACCGCGAACTCACGGATCAACTTCATCCACCCCAAGGACGCGGGCGGCGTCCTGGTGGAACTCGTCGAGCCGGGCGCGTCGCACTAGCTCTCAGGACCACTTGCGGGTCGGGCCGCGCGTCGCGCGGTTGGCCCAGCACGCCGTGTGCCAATGCCGCCGGTCGTCGAGACCGGCCTCGCCGTCGTCAACCCGCCATACCGCGACATGGGCTGTGCCCGTCCGGATTTCATGATCACATCCCGGGCACCGATAGATCTTGACGGCACGGGCCGCGGGTATCGGACGGACTTCGTAGTCGAAGCCGTCGGCGCCCGCCTCGACTCGGCGTTGGAACGGCAGCGGCGGCAGACCTGCCTCCCTACGACGTCCCGGTCGGCGCCGCGGCATCAGAAGAGCCGGAACTCGTCGCTGTCCATGCCGCGCATCACGTCGTAGTCCAATGTGACACAACGTATCCCGCGATCAGTGGCCAGTGTGCGTGCCTGCGGTTTGATCTGCTGGGCGGCGAACACCCCGCTGACCGGCGCCAGCAGACTGTCGCGGTTGAGCAGCTCGAGGTAACGCGTCAGCTGCTCGACGCCGTCGATTTCACCCCGGCGCTTGATCTCCACCGCGACCGTGCGACCTTGATCGTCGCGACACAGAATGTCCACCGGTCCGATGGCGGTCATGTACTCGCGACGCACCAGGGTGTAGCCGTCACCCAACAGCTCGATGTGCTCGGCCAGCAGTTCCTGCAGATGTGCCTCGACACCGTCCTTGACCAGGCCGGGATCGATTCCGAGCTCATGGCTCGAATCGTGCTCGATGCTCTCGATGGTGATGCGCAACTGTTCTCCGGATTTGTTCGCCACGACCCAGACCGGCAAAGAATCGTCCTGCGCCTCCTCGGTGAGCCAGCACGGTGGGCTCATCCAGTTCAGCGGCTTGTAAGCGCGGTCGTCGGCGTGCACGCTGACCGAGCCGTCGGCCTTGATCAGCAGCAGGCGGCGAGCCGAAGGCAGGTGAGCGGTGAGGCGACCGAGGTAGTCGACGGTGCATTGGGCGATCACGAGGCGCACGGCACAAGCTTAGGGTCTGCGGCCCGCGACGAATTAGGCTGACGCCACCATGAGTTCCCACCCCAGCGTTGCGCAGCGGTTGGGCCGGGTTCTGGAACGGCTTACCCGGCAGAGTGGTCGGCTGGCCAGCACCCCGGCTTACGGGTCCTTGCTGCTGGGGAAGGTCAACGAAATCCCGGCGCGCCGGCGGGTCCGGATCCAGACGCTGGTCACCGTGTCGCTGCTGACGCTGAACGTCATCGGGATCCTCGTGGCGGCACTGTTCGTGGCGGTGGCATTCCCAGTGCCGAGCGTGTTCCACGACGTGCCACCGTGGCTGACCTTCGGGGTGGCCCCCGCCTATGCCGCGTTCGCGCTGGCGTTCGGCACCTGGTGGATCACCACCCGCACCGTCAATGCTCTGCGTTGGGCGGTGGAGGGCCGCGCACCGACCCGCATGGACCAACGCAACGCGTTCTTCACCCCGTGGCGGGTGGCCGTGGCCCAACTGGCGCTCTGGGCGGTCGGCACCGCGACGTTCACTGTTCTCTACGGGTTGTACGACACCGACTTCATCCCGCGTATCGCGCTCGGGGTGGGCTTCTGCGGCGTCCTGGTGTCCACCGGGGCCTATATGTTCACCGAGTTCGCCCTGCGCCCGGTGGCGGCGCAGGCGCTGGCGGCGGGGCCGCCACCGCATCGGCTGGCACCGGGCATCATGGGCCGCACGATGACGGTGTGGATGCTGGTCTCCGGGGTTCCGATGATCGGAATCGGTCTGACCGCATTGTTTTCGCTGCTGCTGCAGAACCTCACCAGGACGCAGCTGGAGGTCGCGGTCATTATCATCTCACTGGCGGCGCTGGTTGCAGGCTTCCTGTTGATGTGGATTCTGGCCTGGCTCATCGCCACTCCGGTACGAGTGGTACAGGCAGCGCTCAAGCGCGTCGAGGATGGGGATCTGAGCGCCAATCTGGTCGTCTTCGACGGTACCGAACTCGGTGAGCTGCAGCGGGGTTTCAACTCGATGGTGGACGGGCTGCGAGAACGCGAACGAGTACGCGACCTGTTCGGCCGCCATGTCGGGCGCGAGGTCGCCGCCGCCGCGGAACTGGAGCGCCCCAAGCTCGGGGGCGAAGAGCGCCATGTGGCAGTGCTTTTCGTCGACATCGTCGGATCAACCCAACTGGTCAGCACGCTGCCGCCGATCGAAGTGGTCGAACTGCTCAACCGGTTCTTCGCCGTCGTCATCGAGGAGGTCGACCGGCACCGCGGGATCGTCAACAAGTTCGAAGGCGACGCGACGCTGGCGATCTTCGGTGCGCCGGTCACATTGGATAACCCCGAAGACGACGCGCTGGCCGCCGCGCGCACGATCGTGGCGCGGCTCGCGCTGGAGGTCCCCGAATGCCCCGCAGGCATCGGGGTAGCCGCCGGACAGGTGGTGGCCGGCAATGTGGGTGCCAACGAGCGATTCGAATACACCGTGATCGGCGAACCGGTCAACGAGGCCGCGCGCCTGTCGGAGCTGGCCAAGTCCACCGAACGCCACGTGCTGGCGTCCGCGGTGACGGTCGAGAACGCCAGCGAGCAGGAGCGTGCCCGCTGGATCCTCGGCGAGGCGGTGACACTGCGTGGCCGAGACCAGCCGACCCGACTGGCAGTCCCTGCTTGAGCCATGCCGGCCAATCGGCTTGGCGCAGAACCTGATCAGACGGTTCGGGCCAGACCCGGCGTCACCGGTGGCCCACCCGCACGCCGATCCGGGTGGTCACGTTCATTGAATTGCCGCAGACCCTCGTAGGTTTCGAGGGTGAAGACGGAGCGGTTGAAGCACTGAGCCTCGATGCGCAATCCCTCCTCGAGTGGACGGCCGAAGCCCGAACGTGCCGCCTCGAGGTCACTGCGCAACGCGGGCTGGGGAAGCCCGGCTATCGCTTCCGCGAGCTCGACGGCCCGTTGCACACAGGTGCCTGAGGGGGTGACTTCGTTGACCAGGCCAATGCGTTCGGCTTCGCGCGCATCGATCACCCGCCCGGTGATGATGAGGTCGATGGCGCGACGGTAACCGAGTATCCGGGTGAGCCGCTGAGTGCCGCCGTCGGCCAGTCCGATATTCCAGCGCCGGCAGGTGACGCCGAACGTCGCGTGTTCGTCGGCGATGGCCAGATCGGTCCAGCAAGCCCACTCCAATCCGCCGGCGTAGGCCACGCCGTTCACCGCTGCGATGGTGGGCTTGTAGACGTCGGTCCACCGCGACGGTCCCAGCACTCCCGCCCGTTCGCCGCGGTCATGGGCCGCGATCTCGGCTGGACTGCTGTCGACCAGCTCGCCCGCGAACGCCGCCTTCAAATCACCGCCGGCGCAGAAGGCACGGTTGCCGGCGCCGGTGAGCACAGCGACGAAAGCATCGTCGTCGCAACGGAATCTGTCCCACGCATCGATCAGTTCGCGATGAGTCTGGGGCCCGATCGCATTCATCCGATCCGGCCGGTTGATCGTGATGATCGTGACCGGTCCGCGCTGTTCGTAGAGCAGATGCTGATAATCGGTCATCGGGCGCACGCCAGCCGCTCGTCAAGCGTCGCGTGGAATCGCCCGATTGCGCTCTCGTGACGGCCGAACTCGACGAATGTGTTGGCGCCGGCGCGCAATCCGCGCTGGACGGCCTCCGACATCGCGTTGTCCTCGTCACCACCCATCGACAGCAGGCTGGGACCGTCGGCTGCCCGGACGGCCGCGGCCGCGTCTTCGGTCCCGGTGGTCATCGCATAGATGGTGAGGGTCGAATGGTCGATGTCGACCGGGTCGATGACGATCACCAGTACCTGGTCGGGAAAGGTCACGACCATCGCATTCGGGAACAGGTGATAGACGTACGTCACCCGCCGGTCGGTCGTCCACGTCGATTCCGGACGGTCCCGTAGTCGCTCGATGCTGCGGTACGGGAACGCGATCCTGCTGTTCGGCCCGAATGCTTCCACCACGTTGAGGTCGTCGTACTGGAGGGGGAAGAAGGTGTCCGTGTGGGTCGAGCGGATGTGGTAACCCTCCAGGAACTGCTCAACGAGCACCTTCCAGTTCATCGGCCGCACGGTGGCGTCGACTCGTACCAGCCGTTCGGTGGGAAACAGCTTGTCTCGCCACGGTCTGCCGTCGGTCAACGCCGCTGTCGCGGCGTCGACGGCTGCACGTCCCGGCTCGCCCCGTATCCGCCGCAGCGGACCGAGCACGACGAGTCCGTCCACCTCGTAGCTGTCGACCTCGACCAGGCCGCGACTGGACATGTCCAAGTCGGGGAATGCCTCCGCCTTCGGAACGTGTGAGAGCGAGCCGTCGAGACGGTAGGTCCAACCGTGGTAGCGGCACACCAGCGCATGCGAGCAACCTCGATCCTCGACCAGCGCCAAGGCGCGGTGTCGGCATGCGTTGCGGAACACCCGGGCCCGGCCGTCGTGGCCCCGAACGGCGAACAGCGGGACGCCGAAGGCCACCCGTTCGGCGTGGTCGCCCGCTCTGGGAATCGCCGCCGACGGCAGATACACACTCGGGAACGAGCGGAGTGTCTCCAACTCGGCGGTGAATCGGGTTGGCTCCAGGTAATTTTCGACCGGCTCACGCCAGACATCACCTTCGTCGGTGGTGCCGGTGTCGATATGGGCCAAGACGCGGCGGACGATTTCGGCATCGGCGGCGATCGGCGACTGTGTCGGGATGCTCATGCCCACGAAGTATCACACTATGGACATCACGCGTCAACAACTTTGTGAGATGAGCGATGATGGACGGGTGCCTGCAATCCATGAACGCCGTGCCAGGGTGGCCGACCTGATCGGCGATCGCCCTCTGAGCGCACGATCGGTGTTGGCGACCGCGCTACTGGGTGCGGATCAACCGCAGCTGCCGGTCGGCGAGCTGGTCATGATGGCTTCACTCTTCGGCATCAGCGACGGTGCCGCGCGCACCTGTCTGTGGCGGATGGTGTCCAATGGGGAGCTCGCCAGCGTCGACGGCATGTACACCCTCGCCGGGAATCTCACCGAGAGACGCGAACGTGTCGACGAGGCGTCGCGGGTCGGTGATCACAGCGCCCGGCCCTGGGACGGAACCTGGGAGTTGGCGATCGTCTCGCTCGAGCGCCGGTCGGCGGCCGACCGGCTCTCGCTACGCAAGGCCGCCACCGCGCTGCACCTCGCCGAAATGCGCGAGGGCGTGTGGCTGCGCCCGGACAATCTCGATCCAGCCCGGCTGCCGCGGTCGCGTGCGGTGTTGGATCAGCAGTGCGTGCATTTCCACCGAGCTGCCACCGACATCGCCGCCGGCACTGTGAGATCCCTGTTCAATGCCGATGATTGGGCGCGTGATGCCCGACGGCTCACCGAGGCGATGCGCGACGAGCTCGGTACCGAGGCCGACGACGCCGACGATTTCGCCCACCAATTCGCACTGTCGGTCGCGGTGGTCCGCCATCTGCAACTCGATCCGATGCTGCCTGACGTGCTGCTCCCCCGGGACTGGCCGGGAGCCGCGATGCGCGACACCTACCGCAAGTTCGACGACACATTCAAACGGCGGTTGAGCGCCACCTTTCGATGAGATCGGGCGGTGTGTGTCCTGATCCGAGGGTAGTCGGCCTTCCGGCCACTGGTCTGCCAGACCCCGCCGGAGGACCGTGGTGGGATGACCGTCCCCTGCCTGCGCGGCCGCACTGAAGCTGGTGACCGACGTCTCCCCGGTATTCATCACCAACCATTGCATCGGTAGCTACGTGTTCGGGCGTGAACTCGCCGCTGCGGACGGGGCCGACTACGAGTCGATCGCCCTGCACACCAGCCTCGGCCTGGTGCATCGTTTCGGGCCGGTTCAGGCGGTATCGCATTTCGGAATCGCGTTGGACATCAATGGGTTCGACAAACATCGGCTCTCGACGGGTTTCGCCGAACGAGTGCACGCCGCGTGGCCGCGCCACGACCTGGGCTATGCCATCGCTGAAGCAATTGCCGGTGACGCGCGGGTCAACCCGACGAAGGCTCCGCCCTTCTCGTTTCCCGCCCACCTCGACCATCTGATCAATGGGGCGCGCCGACCACGATGTCGGTTTTCCGCTAGTGCTGTCGGTGTAGGCGTGTAAAAGTTCCAGATGTGCATGACGATTTCGACCATTGCTACCGGGCCGTGCAGTCCAAGGACGCTCGGTTCGACGGCTGGTTCGTCACCGCGGTCAAGACCACGGGCATCTACTGCCGGCCCAGCTGCCCGGTGCGCCTGCCGCTGGCCCGCAACGTGTGCTTCTATCCCAGCTCGGCAGCTGCCCAGCGGGCCGGATTCCGGGCCTGTAAGCGATGCCGCCCGGACGCTTCGCCCGGATCACCGGAGTGGAACGTTCGCGGGGATGCCGTGGCTCGGGCGATGCGGCTGATTGCCGACGGTGCCGTCGACCGGGAAGGCGTCACCGGATTGGCCTCGCGGGTGGGGTACACAACACGTCAGCTCGAGCGCATGTTGCAGGCCGAGGTGGGCGCCGGACCGCTGGCGCTGGCGCGCGCACAGCGGGTGCAGACGGCGCGCGTGCTCATCGAAACCACGGACATGCCATTCAGCGACATCGCCTTTGCGGCGGGCTTCGCCAGCATCCGCCAGTTCAACGACACCGTCCGCACTGCCTGCGACACCACACCGACAGCACTGCGACACAAGACCATCCACCGGGATCGGCACGACCACGCGACCGGCGGGCAGGCGCTCTCGCTGCGGCTACCGCTGCGGACGCCCTTCGCGTACGAGGGCGTCTTCGGGCATCTCGCGGCGGGCGCGGCGCCGGGCTGCGAAGAGGTGCGCGACGGCGCCTATCGCCGCACGCTGCGCCTGCCCTCGGGATATGGGGTGGTCAGCCTGACACCGCAGCCCGACCATGTCCGCTGCATCCTGGTGCTCGAGCAGGTCCGCGATCTCGCGACGGCGATCGCTCGGTGCCGGCGGTTGTTGGACCTCGACGCCGACCCGGAAGCGGTCCTCGACGTGCTCGGCGCCGAGGCGACCCTGAGCCAAGTGGTGGCCAAGGCACCCGGCCAGCGCATCCCGCGGACGGTCGACGAGGAAGAGCTGGCGGTGCGGGCGGTTCTCGGCCAGCAGGTGTCGACCAAGGCCGCTCGCACCCATGCGGGCCGGTTAGTCGCCGCATACGGCAGCCCGGTGACCGATCCACACGGCGGCCTGACCCACACATTCCCCAGCACCGCGCAACTGGCCGATGTCGACCCGGATCATCTGGCCATGCCGACAGCGCGACGGCGGTCGCTGACCGCTCTGCTCGCCGCTCTGACCACCGGCAAGGTGGCATTGGGCCCGGGCTGCGACTGGGAGAAGGCGCGTCAGCAGCTGTTGGCGGTACCCGGCATCGGGCCGTGGACGGCCGAGATCGTGGCGATGCGGGCATTGGGAGATCCCGATGCTTTCCCGGTCACCGACCTTGGCGTACGGCTTGCTGCCGAACAGCTCGGGGTGTCATCCGATGTGCGGGCTTTGACCGCGCACAGTGCGCGCTGGCGACCCTGGCGGTCGTATGCGGTGCAGCATCTTTGGACGACTCTCGACCATTCTGTGAATCACTGGCCGCCGAAGGAGAAGACGTGACGACGACACTGCAGTACCGAACCATCGACAGCCCGGTCGGGCCACTGACCTTGGCCGGCATCGGGTCGACCCTGATGCACCTGCGAATGGTGGATCAAACCCACGAGCCCGACCGATCCGGCTGGCGGCCCGCCGAAGGGGAGGTGTTCGCCGATGCGGCCGAGCAGCTGGCGGCCTATTTCGCCGGCGAACGCACCGACTTCGACCTCGATCTGGACCTCGTCGGGACCGAATTCCAACGCAAAGTGTGGGCGGCGCTTCGCACCATTCCGTATGGCGAGACGCGGTCCTACGGGGAAATCGCCATGCAAATCGGATCGCCGGGCGCCTCACGCGCGGTGGGAATGGCTAACGGTCGAAATCCGATCGGCATTATCGTGCCGTGCCATCGCGTCATCGGATCAACCGGCGGATTGACCGGATACGGCGGTGGAATTGATCGCAAGCGCGCACTTCTGGCGCTGGAGAAAAGCCGAATGCCGGCCGATCTCTCACTATTCGATTGATCCAAATACACAAATGCCTGGGCCCCCAATCGAGATTGGGGGCCCAGGACTTAAATTGTGTTCGGCGGTGTCCTACTTTTCCACCCGTGTTGGGTAGTATCATCGGCGCTGGCAGGCTTAGCTTCCGGGTTCGGGATGGGTCCGGGCGTTTCCCTGCCGCTA
>NZ_JAPJDO010000068.1 GCF_026242045.1 Mycobacterium pinniadriaticum | reverse complement strand
GGGCGTCCAACAGTTCCCGATCCGGCCGCTCCATGCCTTGCATGAATCCATTTTCCCAGCTCAAGCCGCTACACCGAGGAGACACGCCGATTATTCAGCGGCCTCCTAGGGCGACGGTGCGGGGGGAGTCCGCGCGCAACATGTGAATAGCGGCGTCGCGGCAAGCGTTCGGCTCGCCACAGCGGCCCACGAACCAGCGGCCCGGCGGCGGTAGGCATCGCCGTAGTTACCGGTCAAGGATCTCGGCGGTCTTGGCGTGCTATCTGGACCTGCGGGCCAATGCCCGGTGATCCAAAATGATTACACCCTTGGGCTCCATCGCAATCCAGCCTCGTTGCTCGAATGCGACGAGCGCCTTGTTGACGGTTTCGCGTGACGAGCCGACGAGTTGGCTGAGTTCCTTCTGCGACAAGTCGTGGCGGACGCGCAATCCGGCGGAGTCCGTGGCGCCAAATCGTGCGGCGAGGTGCAGCAGTTGTTTGGCGACACGGCCGGGAACATCGGTGAAGATCATATCGACGATGTGGTCGTCGGTGCGTTGTAGCCGTCGAGCGAGTGCTCCCAGGAGCTGTTCGGCGACATGCGGACGCTGTGCGATCCAGAAGTGCAGTGCGCCGTGATCCATCGACACGGCCTTGACCCGTGAAATTGTTGTGGCGGTTGACGTGCGCGGGCCCGGATCGAGAAGAGCGAGCTCGCCGAACATGTCGGTGGGGCCGAGCAAGGCCAGAAGGCTCTCGCGACCACGGGGTGTTCGCTGAACGATCTTGACCTTGCCCTCGATGATGATGAAGAAGCGATCTCCGGGCTGGCCCTGGGCAAAGATTGTCGTTCGTGCGGGTACATCGAATGTCAGCAGCTGACCGGCGAGCGCGTCGACATCCCCGGCCCGAAGATAATCGGAAACCCCGGTGTGGGCGAGAAACTGCTGCAGGTCGTGGCCGTCGACGGGCCTGCAGCGGATCGGATCAGACCAGAGCTTCCGCGTCGGTGTTGCGGGCAGGAAAACGTCTGTGGGCTCGTTCATGGGATAGGTGTCACCACTGCGGTCTGCAGCCTCTCGCATCCGTTGCCGCCCCGCGTGGCGAGGAGTCGTAAGACACGCTATCAAATTCTCTACGGCAGTAGAGGCTGAGACTTCGGCGGTCTCGGCGCAGAGATAGGAATGTCCTCTGGCGGTGGGCTTCCTGTGGGTATGCCCTCAGGCCGGCGTCGGCCCGACGTGGCGCGGCCCGTCGGGCCGATACGGGAAGGCGGCCGCCCAGTGCCCACCGTCGAACAGATGCTGGAGTCGATGCGGTGGGCGGGGGAGTTCCTTACCCGGCGCGATGCGCGACTGGCCCGAGCCTCATGGCGGTACTCCCGCCCGGTGTGCGACTTGGCACTCGTCAACCAGTTTCCGCTGGACAAGACCGCCGACTCCCACCTCGATGCCAAGTGAGGACGGTTGGCCGTCCAAATGACCTGGGAGCTGGGACCCGACCAGGCGTTGATCGATCCGCCGCCGCTCTGTCTGAAAGTTCGAACGACTGGCGCGGCGGTGTTTCACGACATAGCGCGAGCTCGGCGCTCGTCACACCCATCGGCAGGAAGGGGTGGTTACGCCAGCTGCTTAAATATAGTTGACCCAGTCAATGTGACAACGAAGCACATGACAACCCGACCGAAGGCTTGGCCGAAGTGACGACCAACGAGATGACGATCAGCATGGCGCAGCGAGTGCGGATGCTGGCTGCGGAGTTTCCCAAGGAACCGGCATACGTGCATGTCCGCCAAGACGGTGGCGAGGATGTCGTCACCTATGAGTGGCTCGACCGACGTTCCTGCGAACTAGCCGGCGCCCTTGCCGAGCACGGGGTCGGTCACGGCTCCAAGGTCGGGTTGGGTTTGCGCAACTCGCCCCAGTTCGTCATCAGCGTCTTCGCAACGTGGAAGCTGGGTGCCGTTCCGGTGCCAGTTCGTTGGGACGTGCCCGACTGGGAACTCGAGAAGCTGCGCGAGGTCATCGACCCGACGGTCTACCTCGGCCCGGCGGACCTGCCCTGGATCGACGCTACCGAGGGTCGGCAAACACCGGAGTTGCCGGATCTCGTCGCACCGCACATGCAAGGTATTTGCAGCAGCGGTTCGACCGGGACGCCCAAGATCATCCTGTCGGCCGTCCCAGCGACCTTCACCCAACTGTTCAGCCGGCCCATCGCCGAGAACTGGGTTCCGATCCGGCGGCCGCAAACGGTTCTGGTGCTCGCGCCGATGTACCACGTCAATGCATTTGTGAGCCTGTACGGCCTGCTCGCTGGGGACCGGTTGATCGTGATGGAGAAGTTCAATGCGGTCCGCGCCGCGGAGCTCATCGAAAAGCACAGGGTCACGACCTTCACGGCGACTCCGACCATGCTGCAGCGAATGGCCGATGCGCCCGGCATCGACAACCGGGACCTGTCCAGCCTGGTATGGATTCTGCAGGGCGCCGCGCCGATGCCGCCGTCGCTCGTCCACCGTTGGGCGGGACTCATCGGGGCCCAGAAGATCTTCATGTCCTACGGGATGACCGAGGGCTTGGGAATAACAGCTATTCGGGGCGACGAGTGGATGGCACACCAAGGCAGTGTGGGCCGCGGTATCGGTGGCACGCAGGTGAAGGTCCTGGACCACGACGGCCACGCCTGCCCGCCGGGAGAGGTCGGTGAGATCTTCATGCGTTCACCGTCCTACGGTGGCTCCACGTATTTAGGGGAGGCGCCACAACTGGATGGCACCGCCGACGGGTTCTGCTCGGTGGGTGACATGGGCTATCTCGACGACGACGGCTTCCTATACATCGTCGACCGCCGTGTCGACATGATCATCAGCGGCGGGGCGAACGTGTTTCCGGCCGAGGTCGAAAAGGCGCTGATCGACCATCCCAAGATCGCCGACCTAGTGGTGATCGGGCTCCCCGATGCGGAATGGGGACGACGGGTACACGCGATCATCGAACCGGCTGATCCTGCTGATCCTCCCTCGTTCGAAGAGGTGCGGTCGTACGCGAAGAGTCGGATGCTGGCTTATAAGGTGCCGAAGTCCGTTGAGCTCATCGACGCGATTCCGCGCAGCGCGGCCACCAAGGTCAACCGCCGTCGACTGATTGAGGAGCGCGGGGGCTGACCGCCATCCGAATGCACGGCGACACGATAGCCATCTCCGCGGGCCGGCCGATGCGCTTGCATCGACGGGGCAGAGGGCAGGTCAGAAAGGGGGAGGACATCGCGGAACTATACGATTACGTCGCCGCCGACCAGCTTGCGGTCGAAGTGACCGAGATCGGTTTCGGTGGCACGCCGCAGGGCCTCGATGCCCTCGAGGCGCACAACGTCACCGGTCGACTGGTCGCGCTGTTCTGACTCGCTCTAGGCGAATGCCGGAATCACCTTGTCGGCGAACAACTGCGCGTATTCGATGAAGCGTTCCACCGGCAGGCCCGGTGGCCGCATCATCATGAAGTGCTCCAGTGGAACCCGTTCCTGCATCTGCTTGAAATGCTCGATGGCTTGTTCGGGGGTGAGGATCTGGAGTATCCCGCTCTGTTTGAAGGTCTCGACATCCATCGACTGCGTGATGGCGTTCTCCATCCCGATCGCGTTGTCCTCACCCATCCACGCGGCGTAACACTCGAACACGTGGTGGTAGTAAGGCGCCAACTCGTCCATCGCCTTGTCGGGGTCCTCGGCGACGGTGAAGAACAAGGCGGGAACACGAAGTGCCGCTCCGGCGGGATCCTTTCCGCGTTCGGCGAGCTTGGCAAGGTACAGGTCGCAGACTTCCTCGTTGCCCAGGAAGCCGTCCGCATATTCGGCTACTCGCTCCAGCGCGCGTTCGGTGAAGCCGCCGATGTAGAGCGGGATCGTGCCGCGCGGTGGCGCAGGAACGATCCGCGCACCGGTGACGGTGTAATGCCGCCCGGTGAAATTCACCGTCTCGCCCGCCCACAGCCCTCGAACGATCCGGAGGAACTCGTCGAAACGGTTGCCGCGCTGACGGAATTCCTCGCCGTGCATGTCGTATTCACGACGGCGATAGCCGAGAGCGACAGCGGTCTCGAGCCGGCCGTTGGACAGGATGTCGAGGAACGCGCATTCTTCGGCGAATCGGACGGGATGGTAGAGGGGTGCGATCGCAATCGCGGCGCCCAGCCGAATGGTCGTGGTCCGCGCCGCCATCGCTGCGAGCGCCAGATTGGGTGCCGGGAGGTATCCGTCAGCTGCGCCATGATGTTCGGGCACCCACGCGCCGACGAAGCCCGCGTTCTCGCTCCACGCGACGAGATCCAGTGTCTCGCTGTAGACTTCGTCCCAGGGGCGACGCCATTGGTCTGGGTTTCGGAAGTCATAGAGGTAACCGAAACCGAGTTTGGGCTTGTCGGACTGACGGTCCGGCTTGGTCATGACGTCTCCTCCAGCTACGAGTTCGCCGCCTCGGTGTCAGCCCGTGGGGCGACCGCCATGACGTTGCCCGGATTCAGGAACTCCTTGTACAGCGTGATTTTGTCGCCGTCGAAGCGGAAGACGGTGATGTATTGGTTGCGGTAGGTGCCGCGTCCCTCTTTCAGCGCGGCTTCGCTGTGATATTCCGCGATCAGCGTGTCGGAGTCGCGGACGTCGTACCAGGCGTCATAGGTGAATGTCATGGAGTCGAACATCTGCTCCATCGTCGCCTTGGTCTGGCCGACGATCGCAGCTTTGCCTTGCAGGGGCGGTAGCGCCTCCAAGAATGGAAGGACCATGACAGCGTCGTCGGCGAGATGATCGCCAAGGCGGTCGAAATCCAACGCGGCCATGCTGTCGAGGAAGCCTTGGACGAGTTCGACCCGCCTGGAAAAGGTGTCTGTCACGGTCCCTGCCTTCGAATCGGTTATTTCATTGCGGCTTTCATCTGTTCCAGGTCGACCAGCACGGGATAGCCGCCGACGCTGAGCGCGTTGCCATGACCGGTTTGGTGGATGTCGAACACCGATTGGATCGCGGCGTAGAACCCCTGCACGTCAAGGGTTTGATTGACCGCACGCTTGGCTTGGCGCAGTGCGAACGGCGCCATCTTAGCGATCTCCAACGCCAGGTTGCGGGCTTCGGTATCGAGTTCCTCCCGCGGAACGACGCGGTTGACCATACCGGTGCGCTCGGCCTCTTCGGCGGTCAGCGGGCGGCCGGTGAACAGGATCTCCTTGGCCTTGCGTGCACCGAGTTCCCAAGTGTGGCCGTGATATTCGACGCCGCCGATACCCATCAGGACGACCGGATCGGAGAACAACGCATTGTCCGCGGCGATGATCAGGTCGCATGGCCAGCAAAGCAGCAAGCCACCCGCGATGCAGCGCCCCTGCACGGCGGCAATGGATGGCTTGGGAACGTTGCGCCACCGCAGCGTGTATTCCAGATAGCGGCGGCTCTCGTGCTGGTACATCAGTTCGAGTGTGATCTTGTCAGGGACCGGCTCGTCGACGTTGAGGTCGTGGCCAGCCGAGAAATGTTTACCGTTGGCGCGCAGGATGATCACCCGCACGTCGTTGTCGTCGGCGGCACGGGTCCACGCGGCGTCGAGCTCGTCGAGGAGCGCGGTGTTCTGGGCGTTGGCGGCTTCGGGCCGGTTCAGTGTGATGGTCGCGATCTTGTCCGCGACCTCGTATTCGATGTACATCGTTGACCTTTACGATTACTTGAGCATGCTGCCGGCGTCGACCGGTAATGCGACGCCGGTGATATAGCGGGATTCGTCGGAGGCCAGGAACACCACCGCGTTGCTGACATCCTCAGGCTCGACCCAGGGAATCGGCAGTGTGTGAAACGTCTGACAGATTCCGATGATGTCCTCGGGACCGGGGTTCTCCAGATCGGGACGGAAATCGCGGTACAACCGCTCGTGCATGATCATCGGGGTGTTGGTGTGACTCGGATGCACCGAGTTGACCCGGATCATGTTCTGACCGAGTTCGACGGCAAAGGTGCGCATCAGGCCCAGGATGCCGGTCTTGGTGACGCTGTAGTGGCCCATAGTGGGGAAGGGCTTCAGGCCGGCGACCGAACTCGTGAGGATCACCGACCCGCCGCGACCGCCAGCTAGCAGGTGTGGGACAGCGGCTTTGACGGTCTTCCAGACCCCGCCGAGGTTGATGTCGAGAGTGGCCTGCCATAATTCTTCGTCGGTCTCCGCCAGGCTTGGGGCGCTCTGTGCGACACCGGCGTTGGCCACCACGATGTCCAGCCGGCCGAGTTGGTCGACGCCGGCGTCCACGGCGGCCTTAAGGGCTCCGTAGTCGCGGACGTCGGCCTCGGCGGTGACGATGCGGCGGTCGAGGGCCTTGACCAGATCCGCCGTGTGAGCCAGATCCTCTGGCGTCGACGGATCAGCCGACGAAGCCTCGACCGGGCCACAGATGTCAACGGCGATGATGTCGGCGCCTTCTTCGGCTAGCCGCACCGCGTGGCTGCGGCCCTGGCCACGTGCGGCGCCGGTGATGAAGGCGACCTTGCCTTCGACGCGTCCAGTCATAGTCAGCGCTTTTCGGATGTCACAGGTTGCCCATTTCTAGTTCGAGGAACTGCGCGTACTTGGCCTGTGCCTCTTCGCGTTTCCGCGGAATCCAGCCGCTGGGCCATTGGTCGTCGATGGGTGAGTGGTTGCGCAGCACCTGCTTGGCCACTGTCGCCTTGTGTACTTCGGTGGGGCCGTCGACCAAGCCCATCGCCGCAGCGCCGTGCACCATCTTGAACAGCGGCATCTCGTTGGTGACGCCCAGCGCTCCGTGCACCTGCATGGCCCGCCAGGCGATGTCGTGCAGCACAGTAGGCATGGTCGCCTTGACTGCGGCGATGTCCTTGCGGACTTTGTTGTAGTCCTTGTACTTGTCGATCTGCCAAGCGGCGTAGAGCACGAACAGCCGGAATTGCGTCAACTGCGCATACGAATCGGCGATGAAGCCCTGCACGTACTGTTTTTCCGACAGCCGCGATCCGGCGGTGTGCCGACTCAGCGCTCGCTCGCACATCATGTCCATGGCCTGGCGTGCGAAACCGATCGTGCGCATTGCGTGATGGATGCGGCCACCCCCAAGACGGGTCTGGGCGATGGCAAAGGCCTGTCCTTCGCCGCCGAGCAAGGCTTCTGCCGGCACCCGGACGTTGTCGTAGTGCACCAGGGCATGCAAGCCCTCGTTGTCCGGCTCGCCGTAGAGGCCGACGTTGCGCACGATGTTGACACCGGCGGTGTCGGTCGGCACCAAGAACATCGACATCCCTTGATAGGCGCTGACCTCCGGGTTGGTCACCACCATCACCAGGAGGAAGGCAGACGTCTTGGCGTTCGAGGAGAAGTACTTCCAGCCGTTGATGATCCAGTCGTCACCGTCGCGGACCGCGGCGCACTTGAATTGTGTCGGGTCTGCACCGCCCTGCGGTTCAGTCATCGAGTAGCTGGAGAACAGCTCGCCGTCCAGCAGTGGTTGCAGGTAGCGCTTCTTCTGCTCATCTGTCCCGTAATGCGCGATGATCTCGGCGTTGCCGGTGTCGGGTGCCTGGCAGCCGAACACAATCGGGGCCCACTGCGACCGGCCCAGAATCTCGTTGAGCAGCGCCAGCTTGAGCTGTCCATGACCTTGGCCGCCCAGTTCGGGGCCCAGATGAGTCGCCCACAAGCCCTTCTTGCGGACTTCGTCCTTGAGCGGGTCGATCGCCTTGCGCCGGGTATCGGTCAGCGGGACGAACTCTTCGTTCGGCCAGACCAGATCGAGCGGCTCGACCTCGTTGCGGACGAAGTCGTCCGCCCAGTCCAGCAACTTCTGATACTCAGGATCGGTTTCGAATTCCCAGGCCATCGAATCTCCTATGGGTGGGGGAGGGCGTCATCACGACACCCGCCGAATGAATCTCTGTGGTCTCACTTGCTTGGCAGAGACCGCGCCAGATCGGCTGCCTTGCCAATGGATTGCAGGATCATCGGGCCGAAGGCCTCGATGATCTTCGGATCGCCCTTGTCCGAGGACACGTTGGCGGCGTAAGTCTTCTCGAGCACCAGGCCGATCTTGAAGTTGGCCAAGACGAGGTAGTAGTCGAGGTTCTCGGCGGAGATGCCGCTGATCTTCTCGTAGTGGGCGACCAGCTCACTCCGTTTCGGCATGCCCTCGACCGGGAGGTAGAAGTCGGACGCTGGCTCTTCGCCGTCATATCCGAGCAGCGCCCACGCCAGGTCCAGCAGCGGGTCGCCGACGGTTGTCATCTCCCAGTCGACCAGCGCCGCCAGCCGGGCGGGCGCACCGTGGGCGTACATCACGTTCGCATACTGATAGTCCCCGTGCATGATGCCCGGCGTGAAATGCGCGGGCCTGTTGCGGCGCAACCACTCTGTTGCCACATCGAGGCCGGGTAACTCACGCACCTGGAATGACTTCAGGAATGCCAACCAGCGGTCGACCTGCCGGTCGTGGAAGCCCTCCGGCTTGCCGAAGCCCTCGAGGCCCTGTGCCCGCCAATCGAGCCGGCCGAGCTTCGCGCACCCCTCGATCAGCTGGAATGCAAGTCCTCGACGGGCCTCCAGGTCGGTATCGAACGGTGCTTCCCAGCCTCCGTCCATCGGGCTCCAGCCGTCGATCTCGGCCATCACGTAGAACGGCTTGCCGAACAACTCGCCGGTTTCGTCTGCGGCGAACAGTTCCGCGTGTGGAACATCGGTTCCCTTGAGGGCGCGAACCAGTCGGATCTCGCGCAGTAGCTCGTTCATCCGGCTCTCGGTCGCGCGATCCCCAGGCATCCGCAGGACCATTCGCTCGCCGTCACGGTCGATCAGGTACAGCACGTTCTGTGAGCCACCGGTCAGCTTTTTCAGCTTCGGCAGGGCTCCTTGTCCGGGTGCTCCCTGGGCATCGAGCCATGGGCCGAGTTTTTCTGCGTCGAGTTCGGTGCTCACCCTGTTTCCTTCGGAGTCGGATCGCGTTGTGTTGATCGGGATTGCGTGATGTCTGCGGGCTGTCTCAAGCCCTGAACTCGCCGCCGCGCTGAGTCCAGAACGACATCCTGGAACTAGGCAGATCGAGGCTGTCACTCATGACGGCCTCGCCGCTGGCGACGCTTTCCATGATCTTGCCGAGGATCGCGTTGACGTCGCCTTCCATCTCGTAGAGGCACATGTAGCGATGCTCCGGAGGGTTACCGCCCTCCATCCGGTAGACGTCGGCGTCGCGAAGGTCGTAACGCTTGGCCGACAACATCCCCGGGACCTTGAGCAGGTCGGGGATGTGGACGTTGTCATACCAGTCGTTGAATTCGTCGTCTCTGCCTTCGACGGGGTTGGCGAAGACGACCTGGATGAACTTGTCAGACATCGTGTAGTCCTGATCTGCAGTGGGCAGGCACGGTACCGCGGGCAGCGGTGCCCTGGTCTCCCTTGGTCGGGTTTCCTCGAGAGCGTCGCAACGCTAGGACGATATAAGCCGATACACTCGACCGAGTCAACTATTTTCTCCCTCTGGCTATGTCGGTGACCCACTTCTCGTAGTCAGAAGCTTTGGCGGTCAACGACTCCGTGCCCACATCGGAGTCCAGGATCAAGAAGCGTTCGTCGTCGATCGCGTGCACCAGCCGGTCGGCGACCTGCTCTGGCGTGGCCGCTGTCTTCAGCATCGGATGGTCCGCGGGAAAGTCGTTGGTCAGCAACATCGGCGTGAGCATCGCGCCGGGGCAGAAGCACGAGACCTTGATCCCCTTGGAGCGGTAGGTGGCCGCCAACCATTCGGCTAGCGCCAGCGCGGCATGCTTGGTCACCGTGTATGCGGCCTTGTCCGGCTGGATCGCCAGGGCGACCACCGACGCCGTCTGGAGCAGATACCCGTCGCCGCGCTCGAGCATGGCAGGCAAGACCGCCCGCACCGCGTGGACATGGGACATCACATGCAGGTGCCAACTCAATTCCCAGATCTCATCCGGCTGGAGGTCGGCGGGCTGGCGAGGGCCCGCATAGCCGGCATTGCTGAACCAGATGTCGATGTCGCCGTAGGTTCGGCGCGCCAGGTCGGCTACGGCATCGACAGTCGCCGGGTCGGTGATGTCACCGGATAACCCAACGGAGCCGATGTCGTACGACACCCGCTCGACTCCGTCGGGATTGATGTCGGTGACGATGACCTTGGCGCCCTCGGCGGTGAATCGGCGAGCACATGCCTCGCCGATCCCGCCGCCGGAGCCGGTGATGACGACGACTTTGTCGCGAAGTTTCACTAGAAGGCTTGCCTGGAATCCGCTCCCGCCGGACGCAGATGCTTGACCGACTTGACGCTGATGTCCCAGCCCTCCGCCTGTTCCCGCAGGGCCGACACCGTCGCGTGCTCGCGCGGGATGTGGACGAACGGATCGTAGCGGAAGTGCTTCATCGCATTCAGGTGAGTGATCTTGTTGATCTCGTCATCGGACACGCCCCCGAGGGACTTCATCAGCACCTCGGGCGCCTGCGGCCATGTCGTGTCAGAGTGCGGGTAGTCGCATTCCCAGGTGATGTTGTCGATGTTGAGATGGTGGCGATTCTCCAGCCCGACGAGGTCATCGATGAAGCACAGGATGACACGGTCGGAGAACAGTTCCGAGGGCCGCCATCCGCCGAGATCGGTTCCCGTCCAGTACTTGGTATGGGAGTGGATGTAGTCCACCCGCTCCAAGAAGTAGGGCAGCCAACCGATCCCGCCTTCGGACAACGCGATACGCAGCGACGGGAACTTGAGGAAGATGCCGCTCCACAACAGGTCCGCAGCCGCCGAGAACAGCGCGACGGGGGACAGGGTGTACACCAGTTCAATCGGGGCCTCGGGCGCGGTCACCGGCAGCTTGGAATTCGACCCGAGGTGCATGCACACGACGGTGCCCTCGTCCTCACAGGCCTTCCAGAACGGATCCCAGTGATCCGAGTACAGGCTCGGCAATCCGAGATCGTAGGGGTTGGACGAGAAGGTCACCGCATGGCATCCCTTGGCGGCGACCCGACGAACCTCGGCGGCCGCGGCCTCCGGATCCCACAGCATCGGTATCGCCAGCGGAATGATGCGACCGGGATGGGTACCCGCCCAGTCCTCGATATGCCAGTCGTTGTACGCCCGTACCATGGCGACGGCTTGATCGTGGTCCTTGGTTTCCATGAAAGCCTGGCCGCAGAATCGCGGGAAGGACGGGAAGTTCAGCGAGCCGAGCACACCGTTGGCGTTCATGTCCTTGATCCGGCTGTCGATGTCATAGCATCCGCTACGGATTTCCTCGATGGTCGTGGGCTCGGCCCCGAACTCCTCCTTAGGCCGCCCGGCCACCGCGTTGAGTGCAGGGTTGAGGATTTCCTGTCCCTCGTAGCGCCAGGCCATCGTGCCGTCGTCGCGGCGCACGAAGCGCGGTGCAACATCGACATACTTGCGCTCGAGGCGACCCTCGAACATATTCGCGGGCTCGATGACATGGTCATCGACGCTGACGAGAATCAAATCGTCAATATTCATGTGACTTCTCCATTTCTGTTGACGCTCAACCACATCGAGCGCCGGTTAATCCATCAGATCGAGCATCAGCCGTTCGCCGAGTTCGGACTCTTCTATCCACGGTGCAGTGGGGCCGAGGGCACGTGCCCATACTTCGGTGGCTTGTCCTGAGTCGCGTACTCCTGCGGCCGAGACGAATTGGGAGAACAACTCCTGGAAGTTGCGGTTGCTCTTGCTGACCGACGGAATTGCTTTCGCGTTGGCGGTAACCGCCGGCTCGACCCCCACCCGGACCCAGTGCATGAGTTCGGCGATCACGGTCAGCGCGGGATTCTTGACGGCGGAGAACGCGAGCTGTTCTGCGTTGCGCAGTGTTACGACGAAGCGCGGCGTGTCGTCGATGGCGGCAGCGAGCTCAATGTCCATGTCTTCGAGCGATCGGAGCTGCTTGGGGCTCACTCGGGCGGCGACCAGCCCTATCATGGGCGGCTCGATGAGTCGCATGGCCCGATAGAAATCGCTCAGGGTGGTGCCCCTGGCTTCGAGCACGATGCCGGCCAATTGGGCAGCCACCCGGCTCGACGGCGTCCGGATCGTCGCGCCGCCCCGATCGCCGGTACGCAGGTCGAGCAGGAACTCCATCTCCAGAATACGCAACGCTTCACGTAGCGTGGGTCTGGAGATGCCGAATTCCTCGGCCAATTCCGCGAGCGGCGGCAGTCTGCTGCCTTCGCTGAGTCGGCCTTCGGCGATGCGGGAGCGGATCTCGGTGGCCACCAACATCGCTCGCCGGGGGGTAGGTTCGGCGCCTTCTTGGCCCGCCTGAGCTCGCCACAGCGGGGTCATGTCGATCGGCTGACGACTGACGTTTCGGCTGACCAAGAGCCGACTGGTGGTGAACAAGTAGTCACCCCAGGTCTTTTGGGCCAGGGACATGTCGCGTCGGCGGGCGGCGTCGAGGAATGCGCTGTGGCTGACCACCACTCGCCGAGCGATTCGCTCAGCGGACACCGCATCGTCACTGCCGATCGCCGAATAGACTTGCCCTGCGTAGATGTCGCGGAAGACGCCTGCGATAACGGACAGTGTCTGATTTCCCGACAACTCGGTGACGGCCTGCTCGAAGGCTGTCATCGCGGTGACGAATGCCAGCGGGTCGGTCTCGGCGGCGCGCTCGGCGTCGTGCAGGGCGACCAGCGTGTCCAGGTCTTCGTATCCGGCCCGCATGGCCACCTGCTCGGCGGCGGCAGGTTCGATAACCGATCGGGCTTCCTCGAGGTGGGCCAGAGTGGTTCTGCGCAACTGGAGTAGCAGCGCGACGTAGCGGCTGACCCCGTCCAGGCCTGGGCGGCGGACCATGGCACCGCCACCTCGGCCGCGTTTGATCTCCACCAACTGCTGGGACTCGAGGATGCGCAACGCCTCCCGCAGCGTTTCCCTGGAGATGCGCAATTGCGCGGTGAGTTCAGGTTCCGGAGGAAGCTGCTGATCCGCGGACAGTTGCCCGCTGAGGATTTGTCGTCGCAGATCGGCGGCCAGCAGGTGGGACACCTTCTGGGTGTTCCGCCGCGGCATGGCGCGCCAGATCGCGCCATCTGCGTGGCCTGAATGGTTCTTCTCCGGTGACTCAGTCATACCGTTGTCAATACCATCGCCCCACACTGTGGGTACACCCCACTGGCAATGACAGCGGTTTCGGCGTCGGGTACCTGCCGGGCGTCACACTGCCCGCGAAGCTGAAGCACAGCCTCGTTGAGGAACCCGATGGCATGCAACCGGCCCTCGGCGAGCTGACCTCCCGCGGTGTTCATCGGAAAGTCGCCACCTGGTGCGAGTCGGCTTCCGTCGCCGACCCAGTCGCCGAACTCGCCGCGCCCGCATGCGCCCAGCGCCTCGATCCAGGCGACCGTGACGGGAGTGAACCCGTCATACACCTGGAACACGTCGACGTCGTCGAGCGTGACCGAGGACCGCTGCCACAGCCGGTTCGCGCAGTCGACGGAGGCCCCGTAGAGGAAGTCGGAGTCGAACGTCCAGTCCGCGCCCCAGCCCGTGGCGTAGGTCATGGCATCGATGAGCACCGCAGGCTGGCGCAGATCCTTCGCCCGTTCGGCGGTGGTGATGATCGTTGCGACCGCACCGTTGACCGGGTAGTCGCAGTCCAACACACGCAGTGGGTCGGCCACCATGCGGGAGGACAGGTAGTCCTCCATGCTGACCTCATCGTGTAGGACGGCACGCGGGTTGAGCGCCGACCAGCGTCTGGCATTGACGGCGATGCGCCCGAAATCCTCCTCGGATCGCCCGTATTCCGCCATCCACCGTTGTTTCTTCAGGCCCATCAGCACCAGGATGCCGCCGAGAACACCGTAGGGAACCAGGAACTGATCCCGCCCTCCGACAGTTTCGGGACCGCTGGCCACCCCGCCCGTGTGGCCGGCTGCCCGGGTCAGGCAGCGGTACACCAGAACCGTCTCGCATGCCCCGGATGCGACCGCCATGACGCCGGCCAGCGCCCCGCCCAGGCCGGACGGGTTGGATGCCATGATGTCGGCGAAAGCGGCCAGGTCCGGTATCCCCAGCAGGCGGGCCATGTCCTGGGCGCCGGGGGACTCCGGGCCGAACTTGTACTCGAAGATTCCGTCGATGTCAGCGCTGCGTAACCCGGCGTCGGACAGCGCCTCCTTGGCGGCGGTAAGCGTCAAACGCCGCGGATCGGGCTCGCCTGCTCGGCTCAACTCCGAGTAACCGACACCGACGATGGCGACTTCGTGCGCCAGGGAACTCATGATGTCCCTCCCGAGAGACGGAATTGCGGCAGTGTGACCGCGCCGCGATCCTCGAACACCACCTCAACAGGAGCCCCGCATGTCAGCTGCGTGCCTGCCGGGACGTCGACGAGGTTGGTGATCATCCGCAAACCGGGCTGATCGTCCAACTCGACCAAGGCCACGATATAGGGCAGCGCGTCGACAAAGCCGGCGTGAAGCGGCCGATTCACCACCGAGTAGGAATAGAGCACACCGCGACCCGTCGCCTCGACGACTTCGAAGTTCTCAGATTGGCAATGGATGCAACACACCTCGGGGGGATACTGCAGTTTCTCGCATGCAGCGCAGCGCTGGAGCACCAGACGGTGTTCGGCGGCGGCATCCCAGAAGAAGCGGCTGACATCGTCAGGCGCCGGTAGCGGACGCCCGTCGGTCAACACCGGTTCCTCGATCTGTGTCACGACACTCCTCTCCGGTCGACACGTCGCGGATTGTCAAGCCTAGCTAACCGCAGACAGGCGACCTAGTCAACTGATTTGTACTGAGCGCTCTCGCGCAGCGGCCGCTACAGGCGTGCCGCGCTCGCGATCGCGCTGTCGCTGGTGCGCAGCGGGCGGATGATCGACTCTTGGCTGAATGAGGCGAGCAGTTCGCCGTCTTCGGTGTGAACCGTCCCGCGTACATAGGACATTCCGGCGCCGGATTGCGTGCTCTCGTGGGAGTACACCAGCCAGCCGGTCCATGAAACAGGTTCGTGGAAGCTGACCGTCAGCGTCATCGGTGCGGTGGAGATGGTGAGATGCGCCTGGGCGGTGCCGATACCGGCGTGCGCCCGCATCGTGGTGGCGATGCCGAGGTAGCCGGTGAAATCCGCGACAAGTGCCTTGGCCAGGTCATCACGTGCCGGGATCGGTTCGTAATGCGCCCAGGCATACATCTCGGGCGGCCCCACCTCGTCGGGGTTGTTGACGTCGACGACGTCGACGACACGCAGCTCCCGACCGGCCATCGGCAGGTCGAAGAGATTGGCGTCAGCAGGTGGTGCGACACGTGGGTGTGGCACGTGGTGTCGAATGACGTCGGCTGTCGGCACATCCGCGAGGACGGTAAACGTCATGCAGCGCTTGGCATTCTGTGTCGCGGTGACGACGGCGGTCGCGGTGGATCGCCCTTCGCTGACGACGTCGATGGCGAACTCGACCGGAGGTCCGGCAAGCACCGCACGGGCAAAGACGCCGTGAACCGACCTGATGGACTTGTCCGGGAAGCGTTTAGCCGCAGCCACAATCGCTTGCCCGAGCACCTGCGCGCCTTCGACGACTTGGCGCTCTTCGCCTGGGGTGATACTGGTCTGACCGACGAAGCGGTCCGGCCCGTCCGGTTTCACATCGTAGAGATCGATCAAGCCATGCACGCTCGCCGTGGAGTGTTCAGCAGTCACCGTCAGTCGTCCTTTGCGTTAGCCGCGAGAGTCACCGCGTGGGTAGACCCAGCACACGCTGGGCGATGACGTTGCGGTGGATGTCCGACGTACCGCCGGCGATCGTGGAGCAGAAGCCGCGTGCGTAGCGGTCGAACCAGCTGGCGTAGTAGCTGTCCGGGTTCATATGCGCGTAAGGTCCCGATGTCGCGGGGTGGGCCAAGCCGTCCAGGCCCGCCGAGAGCAGGGCGATGTCGTTGCCGTGGACCTCGGCCTCACTGCCGAAGAGCTTGAGGACGGACACGGCGGGCACGTCTTCTTCGCCCCGTGCGGCACGCGCCAGCGCTGCCGAGCCCATCAAGCGCAGCGCCTGCGCGTCCATGATGAGGGTGGCGTATTGGTCGCTCTCCACCGGCGTCTTGGGCCGGAAGTCGGCGATGATGTTGTCCAATCGGTCGGCCATGGCCAGCCACATCATGGTCCGTTCGTGGCCCAGGGATCCGTTGGCGATTCGCCAACCGCCGTTGAGCGGGCCGACCAGGTTTTCCGCCGGCACCCGCACATCGGTGAAGAACACTTCGTTGAAGTCCGTGTCGTCCATACCGCTCAGCGACGCAAACGGTCGGCAGACCACCCCCGAGAGGTCCGTCGGGATCAGCAGAACGCTGATGCCTTTGTGTTTGGGGGCGTCGGGGTCGGTCCGGACGAAGGTCAACAAGACGTCCGCGTCGTGGGCGCCCGATGTCCACACCTTCTGCCCGTTGACCACGAAGTGATCGCCTTCCAGCACCGCGCGAGTACGCAACGACGCCAGATCGGAGCCGGCGCTGGGCTCGCTCATGCCCAGGGATGCCGTGATTTCGGCGCGGAGAATCGGTATGGCCCATTCCCGCTTCTGGTCCTCGGTACCGAACGAGAGCAGTGACGCGGCGATGATGTCGACACCCTGGGGGTTGTGGCTGTGATACACCCGCTGCCGGCACAGTTCCTCGAAGTAGACGAACTGCTGCAGGATCGTGGCGTTGCGCCCACCGAATTCCGGTGGCTGGCCCGGCAGCAGCCAGCCGTTGTCGAACAGCAGGCGTTGGAAGCGTCGCGCCCATTCGGGCATGTGCGACACCGACCGGGGCCGCTCCACTGTCTCGGCCTCGCTGGGCAGGTTGTCCGCAAGGAAGGCGATGAATTCCTGGCGGAAGTCCTCGACGTCTTGATCAAACGTCAGTTGCATGGAACTCCTTGGCGATCTGTGCGCGATGTTCGGCGGCACCGCCGAGCATCAGCTCGCCGGCCTTGGCACGTTTGAGGGCGAACTGAAGATCGTTCTCCCACGTGAACCCCATGGCCCCGAACATCTGAATGCCATGCCGGAAGGCAACCGACTGGCATTCTCCGGCAGCGGCTTTGGCCATCGATGCGGCCAGCCGTCGTCGTGGATCGTCGGCTGCGATGGTGAGGGCCGCGAAATATGACAGGGCGCGGGCCCGTTCGACCGCGACATGGATTTCAACGGCCTTGTGCTGAACCGCTTGAAACGAGCCGATCGGCACACCGAACTGATGACGTTCTTGTACGTGGGCCAGTGCCAAGTCCAAGATGCGTTGGCAGGCCCCGACGATCGTCATCGCCATTCCTGTCAGCGCGACGTGTCGGGCGCTCTCCGGATCGGTGCCGAGACGGTCGCTGTCGGGCACCCGCAGCCCGGCGAACGTCACGTCTGCCACGTGCAGCGACGGGTCGAAGACCTCGCTGCGCCTGGCCATCACCGATGTCGCATCGACAAGAAACACGCCGCCGTCGGTGACCACAGCCAGCCGTTGGGCCCGGTCACCGTCGAGGACGTGGCGTGCCGTACCGCTGAGCACCCAGCCCTGGTCGTTGCGGTGTGCGGTGACGTCGTTGTACACCGCGGCACCGGACTGCCGCGGATCGAAGCGGTCTGCTGCCAGCGGCGCGAACTGCGTCATGGTGGCCAGATAGGGGGTGGGATCTGTAGCCCGGCCCAGCTCTTCGACCACGATCGCCAGTTCTACGGCATTCTCCGGGTCGGTCAGTTCTGTCCAGCCCTGATCGACGTAGGACTTCCACAGCGGTGCCGTGTCGACCCCGCGTTCGGCCACCCCGCGGACCAACTCAGTCGGGCAGTGCTTGGCCAGTGCGTCACGCACCGTCTCCTGCCACAACCGTTGATCGGCGTCGAGCTCCAATAACATGTCGCGCCTTTAGTCGATGGTTGCGGTGTGTTTGCTTTCGGTGATGGGGCGGGCGAGTTCTTGTTCGTCGCAGACCTTCTGGAGTTTCTCCAGGGTTTCTTCCAGGCCCGGGCCCAGAGGCTTTCCAGGGGTGAAGTCCGCCGGCAGGTGGCGCATTCCCTGGATGACCCCGATGGTTTCGTAGTGCACGGTGCCCGCGGGGTCGCAGACGTAGTCGGGAATGCGGTCGAGCACCGCGGTCAGCATGGCCTTGAACACCGTGCGGCCCAGGTTCGAGCCGATGCAGCGGTGGATGCCGATCCCGAAGCCCATGTGCCGGTTACCCTTGCGATCCAGGATGATCTCGTGCGGGTTGGGGAACACCGCCGGGTCGCGGTTGGCCATCGACCACGAGATGTAGAGCCGCTCGCCCTCCTTGAAGTGCACCCCGTTGACCTCACAGTCCTCGGCGAACGTGCGCCCGTCGCCGGGTGCGGG
>NZ_JAPJDO010000067.1 GCF_026242045.1 Mycobacterium pinniadriaticum | reverse complement strand
AACAACTGGAAACCTTGGGGTACAAAGTCACTCTCGAACCCCGCACCAACGCCGCCTAGCACCAGCGAGCAACCGCTCACCCAGCTTGGGTCACCCAATTTTCGAGAGAGAGAGACGCAAACGCTCTCGAAATCGCGGCGTGTCGGAGTCGTTTACGTCTGCTCGCGGGAAGAAGTGACCACTCGGTAACCGATCGAGCGAGGGGGCCGCTCCCACAGCAGACCGCCGCCCGCGGTCACACCGGCGGCGCTCAGTTCCCGCTTGAGGATCTTGTTGGTGGCGGTCTGCGGCAGGTCGTCGTTGATCCGAACGAACCGCGGCCAGGCCTTCGGCGACAGGTCGGCCTGCGCGGCCAAGAACGCCTCGAACTCCGCCGGGGTCAGCGTCTGGTCCTGGCGCAGCACGACGGCGGCCATCACCTGGTCGCCCACCAGGCGCGACACCGAGAACTTCACCGGCACCATCGCCGCGCCGGATGTGATCGCCACCGAGAAGCCGACGGCCACCCCGTTGGAGTGGAACAGCGGCATCGCGAGATAACACACGTCGTCGGCGGTGATGTCCATCTGGGCGACCAGGCTCAGACCGCACATCACGCTCATCGTGTGGACGAACGGCACCGCCTTGGGGTTGCCGCTGGTGCCGGAGGTGAAGATCATCATGAACGGGTCGGTGCCGCTGACTTCGTGCGGAACCAACGGTCGCGCGCCGGCCACCGCCTCGGTGTACCGCGGGCCGGTCGGGGTCGGTCAACGCCAGCAGCGCCGAGGCTTCCGCGGTGGCCTCGGCCAGGTATTCCCGCCACGTCCAGCTGCGGTCTGCGGCGATGACGGCGACGGACTCGTCGTCCATCCGGCTCCGCAGCAGCTTCTGGACGGTATCGATCATGTGTCGGCCGGGCGGTAGCGCAGCAGGGTCATCCCGGTGCCGGGGAGATCGCAGAACACGGGCGTGACCCGCATTCCAATGCGGATGCCGGCGGGGTCGACGTCCACCAGTTCGGTGGAGAATCGCGGCCCGACGTCCCACTGCACCACCGCGGGCAGTTGCGGCAGCGCCTCGGCCCACGGCGGACCGGTCGGGCGGCGCGCCACCGTGTAGGTGTACAACGTTGCCGCACCGTCGATTTCGCGCCACTGGAGATCATCGGCCAGGGTGCCCGGAGCCAGCGTGCGGGGATAGAACACATACTGGCGGGCCGACGGCGAGTACTGCACCAGGATGCGGTGCTGGGCCAACCCGTCCCAGAACGGCTTTGACACCGGGGTGGGTTCGGGTACCGGCATCGGTTCGGCCATCAGTCGCCTCCCAGCACCAGCGCCACCTGCTCGCTCATGATGCCGCCGGTGCCGGCGACGAACGCGGTGTTGGCTTCGCGGACCTGAGCCGCCGCGGAGCGGCCCATCAACTGGCGGGTGGCGTCGACGACATGGTGCATGCCGCCCGACATTCCGGCCTGACCATAGGACAGCTGACCACCGGCGGTGTTGAGCGGAAAGTCGCCGCGGAAGGTCAGGTCGCGGTCCTTGACCCAGGACATGCCCCGTCCCTTCGGGCAGAAACCGGCGTCCTCGAGGGTCATCAGCACGGTGATGGTGTAGCAGTCGTAGATCGAGGCGACGTCGACATCGGCCGGCCGCAGCCCCGCCATTCCGAACGCCCGGCCCGCCGCGCGGGCAATCGGGGTGATCATCGGATCGGCGGCGTAGGTCGTCGTCTTGAACGAGATGTGTTCACCGAAACCCTTGATCCACACCGGCCGATGGCGGGCCCTGCGGGCCAAGTCGGCGTTGGCGATCAGCACCCCGGTACCGCCGTGCACGGGCATGACGGTCTCCAGCATGTGGATCGGGTCGGCGATCATCGGGCTGGCCAACACGTCGGCCTCGGTGATCGGCGTGCCACCGAAGACGGCGCCCGGATGCGCGCAGGCATTGGTCCGCTGGTCCACCGCGATCTTGGCCAGTGCGGAGGGGTCGTAACCGTACTGGGCGCCGTAGCGCTGCGCGATCTGGGCGAACGGGGCGTTCTGCCCGACGTTGCCGTACGGGATCTCGTATTCGGCCTGCGGTGAGCCGTAGTTGTTGCTTGACGCGCCATACCAACTCGGTGCCGACGCCATGCGTCGCGCCGATCGGGGCAGGGCGCGTGAACCGGGCAGCACGGCCAGCACCGCGTCGCACAGCCCGAGCTCCACGGCGACGGCCGCCCGCCACACCATCGCCGCCGAAGTGGCTCCACCCAGATCGACCCGCTCACCGAAATCGATGGGCAGCCCGAGATATTCGGACAGCGTCGCGGGGACGAACATGTCCGATTCGGCCAGCCCGTGCGAGATCAGCCCATTGACCACACCGGCGTCCAGTCCGGCGTCGTCGAGCACCAGTTTGGCCAGCGCGGCGTACTGGTCGAGGGTGAAGAGTTCGGGACGAGTCGGCTTGCGTTCGGCGGGCAGTTCGGCGATTCCGACGATCGCCGCCTCTCCGGCCAGCTGCATCAGGAATCCCCAAGGCGTCGAGGCAGTTCCACGGTCGCCGTGCCGGGCATCAGGGTGTCGGTGTCGCGACGCCCGGCGATATCCAGATCAACCAGACCGCGGCCGGCATCCACCCGCTTACCAGTGACCGTGCCGGAGAACGTCAGCGGCTGACCCGGATAGGCCACCCCGCGATTCTGCACCGAGTAAGTGACGAGCCGGCCGCGACCGCCGATCCAGTCGGTGATCGCGCGGGCCAGCAGCGCTGCCTGCAACGGGCCCTGAACCAGGATGTCGTCGTACCCCTCCTTGCCGCGGGCCCAGTCCCTGTCGTAGTGGATACGGTGGCCGTTGTAGGTGGCTGCGCTGAAGAAGAACATCTGCGTCTCGTCGACCGTCACCGTCAGCGCGGGCAGCTCGTCACCCGGCGTGACGTCGTCGTAGAAGAGCTGGGTCATGGGCGCGCGATCATCGAGGTGGTGGCCTCGGCCACCAGCTCGTCGTGTTGGTCTCGGTAGACGGTGTGCCAGGTGACCAGAACGAATCGTCCTGAGCGGCCCTCCTTTTCGACCACGGAATCGATGGTGCGGACCATCTCGATCTCGTCGCGATGGTAGGCAGGCAGGTGGAATGTGGTGCTCTCGCCGCCGGCCATCCGCCGGGGCGCCTTCGGGAAGGAGAGACCGCCCGAGACGGCACCGGACGAGCCGTCCGGACGCAGCCCCGCCAGTGGAGTGACACCGAGGATGGAATATTGCAGATACAGCGGCGGGCAGATGACGTCGCGGTAGCCGTTGGCGCGGGCGTAGTCCGGGTCGAACCACAGCGGATTGTGGTCACCGACCGCCGCGGCCCAGCGCTGCCAGTCCCGCCGGATCACGTCGCCGGTGGCGGTAGCGGCGACCGTGCCCACCCGGGCGGCCGTCTCCGGGTCGATCAGGCTCTCGGTCATCGGCCGTCCTTGCGCCGCAACCGGTCGCCGACCGCGGCCCGGCTGACCTCATCATCATCGAGCCAGGCGGCGGCGATATCGGAGCCCCCACCCAGCGTGGAAAGAACCCTCGCCCGTTCCGACCAGAGATACAGATCCGTCTCCACCACGTATCCCATCCCGCCGTGCAGCTGGTGAGCGTCCAGGGTGGCCCACTTGGCCGCGGTCGCGGATTGGATTCTGGCAATAGCAGTTTCCCGGATCGCGGCGCGCCCCTTCGCGATCCCGTGCACGGCGGACTGGGCGGCCAGCCGTGCCGCGGCCAGCGCGATGTGCATGTCGGCCACGACGTGTTGCGCGGCTTGGAACGAGGCGATCGGCCGACCGAACTGGTGGCGCATGGAGGTGTAGCGCACGGTGCGGTCCATGACGGCCTCGCCGACGCCCACCAGATCCAGCGAGGTCAACACCACCGCGGCGTTGGCGACTCGTCGCAGCTCGTCTCGGTCGGGCGAAGCTCCGTCGCCCAGGACGTCGTCGACCTCTACGTCGTCGAAGCGCACCACGGACGCGCGGTGGCCACCCATGAGCGCCAGCGGCCGCAGCGTCACACCGTCGTTGCCCAACCGCACGACAAAGACCACCGTGTTGCCGGATTTGTCGAAGCCGGTCACGACGATGATCTCGGCGGTATCGGCGTCGGCAACGAAATCGGCGGTTCCGGTGAGTCGCCAGCTGCCGTCTTTGGTTTGGTCGGCACGCATGGTGGCGGTCACATCGGAAGCGTCGGTGGGGTTCCACAGCGCGGTCGTACCGGCGATCCGCCCGGCCGCGAGATCCGGCAGCCATCGGGCAACGGCCTTCTCGCCACCGAGGATGTGCAATGCGTGTGCGGCGATCGCGGTGCTGTGCACCCGCATCGGACACAGTGCGCGGCCGGCCTCGCGGGCGAAGATCCCGAGATCCGCCAGCGTGCCACCCGACCCGCCATGGCATTCGGGCAGACCCAGTCCCATGACGCCTGCGGCGGCCAGGTCACTCCACAGGTCAGCCCGTCCGGCGCTCAGGAGCCCGCGCAGACTGGAAGCCAAGTCGCGTTCATCTTGTCCGGCAACTAGTTTCATGTCATCGTCCGTACGAGGGCATGCCATTGCCACGCTGGGCGATGACATCTCGTAGTACCTCGTTGGTACCGCCGCCGAAGCGCATCAGCGGGGCGAAGCGGTACAGCTTCTCGAAGCGTCCGCCCGCCGGCGCCTCGGGATTGCGGTGGGCCAGCAGACCTTCGGCGCCCAGCAGGTCGATACCCAAATCGGCGATCCGCTGCCGCAATTCGCTGCTGAAAACCTTTTCGATGCTCACCTCCACGGTCGGGATCACACCATCGGACAGCAAGGACGCGGCTTCGTAGCCCATCAGTCCGGCAACCTCGACATCGGCCTCGGCCTGCGCGAGCCGGCCCCGGAACCCCGCGTTGTCGATCGGGATGGTGCCGTCTCGGCGCGGCATGCGGGCCAGCACCTGCAACTCGTCGAGTGCGCGGCGCAGGTCCCCGGCGTTGGTGAGGGCACCCCGCTCGAGGTCGAGGGCTCCGGTGATGTAAGACCAGCCGCGGTTCTCCTCGCCGATGAGGTTGGTCGCGGGAACCCGCACGTCGTCGAAGAACACCTCGTTGGTGCGGTAGCCGGACCAGGCGATCAGCGGGCGGATCCGCACACCGGGGCTGTCCACGGGGACGACGATCACCGAGATGCCGCGGTGCCGCTGGGCCTGCGGGTCGGTCCGCACGCACAGCCATTCGTGAGTCGACCGCTGGGCCCCGCTGTTCCAGATCTTGGAACCGTTGATCACCCACTCGTCGCCGTCGCGCACCGCCCTGGTCCGCAGCGACGCCAGATCGGTTCCCGCATCGGGCTCTGAATAGCCGAGGGCGCATGTCATCTCGCCGCGAGCGATGAGCGGCAGAAACTCCCGCTTGTTCTGCTCGGTGCCGTGCCGCATGATCATCGGCGCGATCGACGTGACGGTCAGGTCGGGCCCCGGCGCACCCCAGTACTCGAACTCGGTCATCAGCAGATGCAGGTGCACGGGACCGAGCCCCAGGCCGCCGTACTCCGGCGGCCAGTTCAACCCGAACCAGCCCTTGGCGCCGAGTTTGCCGCGAAACGCAGCCACCTCTCCGCCGGGGTGTTCGAGGTTGTGTTCGGCGATCTCGGCGCGCAGGGCCTCAGTAACGTTCTCTCGCAGGAATTCCCGAACCTCGGCCAACCAGGCGAGCTGTTCGGCGTCGAGGTCGAAATCCACAACTGAGCACCCTAGCCGAGTAGTTAGTCCGTCAACGCAATATTGATGCGCTTCGGGGTGTCACATTTCGGGGCCGGCGAGCATCTTGAGTACATGAGCACCAAAACACGACTAGAACCACTCACGCCCGATCGGGCCCCGCGGCTGACCCGGCTGATGTATCGCTGGGCCCGCCGGCGCTTCGGCGAGGTTCCCGAACCGTTCGCCGTCTACGCCCACCACACTCGCCTGCTGGTGGCCAGTGCCGCTCACGAGGGACTGCTGCAGAACGCGTCCAAGACGCTGCCCGTCAGTGTCCGCGAACTAGCGGTTTTCTGGACCGCCCGCACCGTCGGCTGCTCGTGGTGCGTCGACTTCGGTCAGATGCTGATGCGACTGGAGGGATTGGATCTCGACCGACTCGCGCAAGTCGACAACTACGCGACGTCGCCGCTGTACACCGACGACGAGCGGGCCGCGATCGCCTACGCCGACGCCATGACCAAGGATCCGCACCTGGTCACCGACGAGCAGGTCGACGATCTGCGGAGGCGGTTCGGCGCGGCCGGGTTGGTGGAGCTGACCTATCAGATCGGCGTGGAGAACATGCGCGCCCGGATGAACACCGCGCTGGGCATCACCGAACAGGGCTTCGGTTCGGGAGACGCCTGCCGGGTTCCGTGGGTCACCTGACCTCGATCCCTCTGATACCCCGCGCACCCGACCTGTCGAACGGCCGTTCCGCGAGAGTAACGCCACGGTGGAGGTTCGCGAGATTTCCCGCCGTGGCGTTACTCTCGGCCCCTAGCGCCGCTTGAAAATGGTGCGGTGCCATTCTTTTTCGGCGACGCCGGTGATGTCACTCATCACGTGCTTGATGGTGAGGTACTCCTCGAAGGAGTAGTCGCTCATGTCCTTGCCGAACCCGGACGCACCGACCCCGCCATGCGGCATCTCGCTGATGATCGGAATGTGGTCGTTGATCCAGACGCACCCGGAGCTGATCTCGCGTGAGGCACGCTGAGCGCGATAGACGTCGCGGGTCCAGGCCGAGGCGGCGAGCCCGTACTCGGTGTCATTGGCCTGGCGCAGGGCGTCGTCGTCGCCGTCATGGGCGCGCACAGTCAGCACCGGACCGAAGATCTCGTCGCGGTAGACCTCGGAAGTCTCGGCGACGTCGGCGATCAGGGTGGGCAGATAGAACGATCCCGGCCGGTCCGGCGCGGCGCCACCGGTGACGATACGGCCGCCCTCTCCCGGCGCACGGGCCACCATGGCCGCGACCTTGTCGCGGTGGGCGGCCGAGATCAGCGGGCCCAGGTCGGTGTCGGGGTCCTGCGGGTCGCCGACGACGACCTTGCCCATCACCTCGCCCACCCCGGCGACGAAATCGTCGTACAGCTCGCGGGCGACGATCGCCCGCGTCGCCGCGGTGCAGTCCTGCCCGGTGTTGATCAGCGATCCGGCCACCGCGCCGTTGATCGCGGCGTCGAGGTCAGCGTCGTCGAACACCACGAACGGCGCCTTGCCGCCGAGCTCCAGCTGGGTGCGGTGCCCGTGGACAGCGGCCGCGGCCATCACCCGGCGGCCGACGGCGGTGGAGCCGGTGAACGTCACGACGTCGACGTCGCGGTGGCCGGCCAGCGCCGACCCGACATCGGCACCGGCGCCGGTGAGAACGTTGAGGACGCCGTCGGGCAGGCCGGCCTCGGTGGCCAGTCGGGCCAGCGTCAGCGTGGTCAGCGGGGTGAGTTCGGCGGGCTTGATCACCACCGAACAGCCCGCGGCCAGCGCGGGCAGCACCTTCCACACCGCCATCTGCAGCGGGTAGTTCCACGGCGTGATCGTCGCGACCACCCCGACGGCCTCGCGGCGGATGGACGAGGTGTGACCGCCGCTGTACTCCGCGGTGGCCTTACCCTCGAGGTGACGGGCCGCACCGGCGAAGAACGCGATGTTATCGATACTGCCTGGGACGTCGAACTCTCCTGCCAGCCGAACCGGCTTGCCGGTCTGGCTCACCTCTTCGGCGATGATCTGCTCGGCGTGGGCGTCGGCGAGTTCGGCCAGCTTGGCCAGCACCGTGGCCCGCTCGACCGGGGCGGCCCGCGACCACCCGGTCAGGGCGGCGCGGGCGGCGGCTACCGCGGTGTCGACGTCGGCGGGCTGGGCGAGCGCCAGCTCTGCCACCACGCTGCCGTCGGCGGGGTTGACCACCCGGTGCAGGCTGCCGCCGGTCACCACGGGAGCACCATCGATCCAGCTACCGGGCACGATGCGGGTCTTGTCAGAGGCGAGTGCGGTCACCGCCCCACGGTAGCCGAACGCCTCGGCCACTGCTACGCATTACCGCAGTATGGGTGGGTAATGACGACCATTTTCATCGATCTTGTTGCCTAAAACAACGGATTCCGTGCACAATCATGGGCATGCGTGACTCGGGCGTACCGGCCACCCGGTTTCCCGTCCGCGCCGTTGCGGCGGGTGGAAACGGGCCTGTCCAACTGGACGAGATGTCCAAGGCCATTATCGAGAAACTGCAGCAGGACGGGCGGCGGTCTTACGCCGCGATCGGCAAATCCGTCGGGCTGTCGGAGGCGGCGGTGCGCCAGCGAGTGCAGCGCCTGGTCGACTCCGGGGTCATGCAGATCGTCGCGGTGACCGATCCACTCCAACTGGGTTTCACCCGGCAGGCGATGATCGGCATCCGCTGCACGGGCGACACCACCAAGGTCGCCGAGAAGCTGGCGCAGATCGACGCAGTCGACTACGTGGTGCTCACCGCAGGCACCTTCGACGCCATCGCCGAAGTCGTCTGCGAGGACGATGCCGAGCTACTGGAGTTGCTCAACACCGAGATCCGCGCGGTGCCGGGAGTGACCTCCACCGAGACGCTCGTCTATTTGAAACTAGTTAAGCAACAATACAATTGGGGTACCCGATGACAACGACAGCCAGCCAGAACCTGACCGCCGAGCTCGGCGCGAAGGCAGACCGGCACCTGTGGGGCCACTTCGCCCGCCACGGCGCAGGCATCACCCCGCCGATCATCACCCGCGGCGACGGTGTGCACATCTGGGACAGCAACGGCAAGCGCTACATCGACGGGTTGTCGGGCCTGTTCGTGGTCCAGGTCGGTCACGGCCGCGAAGAAATCGCCGAAGCCGCCAAGAAGCAGGCCGAGACGCTCGGCTTCTTCCCGATCTGGTCGTATGCCACCCCGCCCGCCATCGAGCTGGCCGAGCGGCTGGCCAATTACGCTCCAGGTGATCTGAACCGGGTCTTCTTCACCACCGGCGGCGGCGACGCCGTCGAATCGGCGTGGAAGCTGGCCAAGCAGTACTTCAAGCTGACCGGCAAACCGGGCAAGTACAAAGCGATCTCCCGCAGCATCGCCTACCACGGCACCCCGCACGGCGCGCTGGCCATCACCGGTCTGCCCACCTTCAAAGCCCCGTTCGAGCCGATCACTCCGGGCGGTTTCCGGGTGCCGAACACCAACTTCTACCGCGCGCCCGAAGGCCACGACACCGACATCAAGGAGTTCGGCCAGTGGGCGGCGAACCGGATCGCCGAGGCCATCGAGATGGAGGGCCCCGACTCGGTGGCGGCGGTGTTCCTCGAGCCGGTGCAGAACGCCGGCGGCTGCTTCCCGCCGCCGCCGGGCTACTTCGAGCGGGTCCGGGAGATCTGCGACGAGTACGACGTGTTGCTGGTCTCCGACGAGACGATCTGCGCGTTCGGCCGCATCGGTTCGATGTTCGCCTGCAACGATTTCAACTACGTGCCCGACATCATCACCTGTGCCAAGGGCCTGACCTCCGGTTACGCCCCGCTGGGCGCGATGATCGCCTCCGATCGACTGTTCGAGCCGTTCAACGACGGTCAGACGACGTTTGCGCACGGCTACACCTGGGGCGGGCATCCCGTCTCGGCCGCGGTCGCGATGGCCAACCTCGACGTGTTCGAGCGGGAGGGCCTCAACGACCACGTCAAGAACACCGCGCCGGCGTTCCGCGCGACCCTGGAGAAGCTGCTCGACCTGCCGATCGTCGGTGACGTCCGCGGCGAGGGCTTCTTCTACGGCATCGAGCTGGTCAAGGACAAGGCCACCAAGGCAATCCTCGACGACGAGCTGTCCGAGTGGCTGCTGCGCAGCTTCCTGTCGGTCGAACTATTCGAGGCCGGGCTGTACTGCCGTGCCGACGACCGTGGCGACTCGGTGGTGCAGCTCGCTCCGCCGCTGATCAGCGACCAGGCTGTCTTCGACGAGATCGAGCAGATTCTGCGCCGGGTGTTCACCCAGGCCTGGGATCACCTGCAGACCCGTGGCGACGCCTGGCACTAAACCCCCGGTCGATCCCGTGCGGTGGCAGCCGCCCCCCCAACAGCCCCTGCCACCGCCGGATCTCTCCGGGCCGCTGCGGGTTATCCAAATCCCGGGCCACGCCCCCGAAGACGTGGTCATCGATGCCGGCGGCGCGATCTGGACGGGCACCGACGACGGCGCGGTCGTGCGGATCGCACCCGGCACGGCGCCGGAGGTGGTGGCCAATACCGGCGGACGGCCGCTGGGCCTGGCGGTCGCGCGTGACGGTCGCGTGCTGATCTGCGACAGCCACCGTGGACTGCTGCGTCTGGATCCGGCCAGCGGAACGTTCGAAACCCTGGTACGCGAGGTAGCCGGACGGCCCCTCACGTTCTGCAGCAACGTCGTCGAATCCTCAGACGGCACAATATTTTTCACCGAGTCCACGTCCCGCTTCCACTATGAGTACTACAAGGGATCGGTCTTGGAGGCCCGGGCCAGCGGATCGCTGTTCCGATTGGACCTCGACGGAACGGTGACGACGCTCGCGACCGGACTGCGGTTTGCCAACGGGGTGGCACTGTCCGCGGACGAGTCGACATTGGTGGTCGCCGAGACCACCGCGTGCCGGGTTTCGAAGTATCCGCTGACCGGCTCGGGGGTCGGCGAACCGGTGCCGCTGATCGAGCACCTGCCGGGCTATCCGGACAACATCTCGACCGCGCCCGACGGCAGCATCTGGGTGGCCCTGGTCAGTGAGCGCAATGCGGTGGGCGAATGGCTGGCCCCGCGCGCCCCGGTACTGCGCCGGCTGCTGTGGCAGCTGCCCTACCGCTGGCTACCCAACCCCAAACCGTTGGTGTGGGCGATCGCCGTCGACCTCGACGGCCGGCCGCGGGCCCAGCTGCGGACCACCGATCCGCAGTTCGCGCTGGCCACCGGCCTGGTGGAACACGACGGGACCCTGTGGCTGGGGTGCATCGGATCCTCGGCCGTCGCATGTCTCGATTTGTAACAACTATCACTCCAGCCACAGCGCGGCTCCCCGATTTCGGGGCTGGAATCCCCTACTCTGCGACTCGATGGCGAGGGACAAAACACTCACGCGGTGGGCTGCCGCAGTGGCCGCGGCGCTGTGCGTCGCCGGCACGCCGGCGGTCGCGTGGGCCGAACCGGCCGGGGCACCCGACCCGAACACCTGCCCGTACCGGGTGACCACCCCACCGGCCGTCGACTCCTCCGAAGTACCCGAGGCCGGAGACCCGCCGCAACCCCTGCCCGTCCCGGCCAAGCCGGTGGGCGGTGAGGCGCTGTCCAGCTGCGGGGTCGTCGTCGCGCCGGGCACACCGCCGCTACCCGACGACGTGTCGGCCGAATCGTGGTTGGTCGCCGACCTGGACACCGGCGACATCATCGCCGCGCGTGATCCCCATGCCCGGCACCGCCCCGCCAGCATCATCAAGGTGCTCACCGCGATGCAGTCCATCAATGAGCTGCCGTTGAACAAGATGGTCGAGGGCACCCAGGAAGACGCCAACGCCGAGGGCACCCGGGTCGGCGTGGACGTCGGCGGCCGCTACACCGTCAACGACCTGCTGCATGGCCTGTTGATGCATTCGGGCAACGACGCCGCGCACGCGCTGGCCATGCAGATCGGCGGCATGGACGTCGCCCTGCAGAAGATCAACGGGCTGGCCCGCAAGCTCGGCGGGCAGGACACCCGGGCAGCGACACCGTCGGGGCTCGACGGGCCGGGCATGAGCACGTCGGCCTACGACATCGGCCTGTTCTACCGGTATGCCTGGCAGAACCCGACTTTCGCCAACATCGTGCACACCGAGACCTATAACTTCCCCGGGCATCCGGCCAAGCCGGGCGAGGACGAAGACCATCCCGGCTACCAACTCGAGAACGACAACAAGCTGCTCTACAACTATCCGGGCGCCCTGGGCGGCAAGACCGGTTATACCGACGACGCCGGCCAGACATTCGTCGGCGCAGCGGACCGGGACGGCCGCCGGTTGGTGGCGATCCTGCTGCGCGGCACCCGCCAGCCGATCGCGCCGTGGGAACAAGCCGCCCACCTGCTCGACTACGGCTTCGCGACACCGCAGGGAACCAAGGTCGGCAACCTCATCGACCCCGACCCGTCGCTGATGCCGCCGAAGCCCGATGAGGCCACCGCGGTCAAGGCCGCCGCACCGATGCTGCCGGCGGCCGACACCGTGCCGGTACGGGTCGGTGTCGCGGTGATCGGCACGCTGATCGTGTTCGGGCTGATCATGGTCGCGCGCTCGGTCAACCGCAGGCCGGCGCGGGGGCGGTAGCGCTCGCTACTCGCGGCCTCGGCGCCACATCCGCGAGAGGCCAAGCGCACCAACCGCACCCACAGCCATCGCGGCGAGCGTCTGCCGCGTGCTCAACCCCTCGTCCGCGCCGGCCCGCGGCGTGATGACGGCCGGACCGGGCGGCGAAACCGGCTCCGGGCGCAGATTCTCCGTTGACGTTGCCGCCCAGGTCGTGGCGAACAGCACCAGCCGCGCCGTGATGTAGGCGAACACCATCAGGCCGAGTACCGGCCCGAACGTCGCGCCGGCCGGTCCGTGCACCACCGAACGCAGGTAGATCGAGCCCACTTGTTTGAAGATCTCGAATGCCACGGCGGCCAACAGACCGGCCTTCACGCTGCTGCGGAAGGAGACCGACTCGCGCGGCAGCCGGGCGATCATCCAGCTGAACAGCAACCACGACACCACGAAGGACATCAGGATCGACGCATACCTCAGGGTCGTGTTCAGTCCCGGAACATGATGTACCCCAAACCAGTTCAGTACGTTGGACATCACCGACGGATCGCCCAGCGCCGACAGGCCGATGGTGACGACGAGCGCCACGAACACCGACAGCAGCGCCAGGAGGTCGGAGAGCTTCCGGTGGACGAAGCTCTCCGGTTCGCCGCGCTGTTCGCCCCACATCTGGGTGAGCGCCTCCCGCAGGTTCGACATCCAGCCCAGACCGGCCCACGCCGCGGTGGCCAGGCCGATGACACCGACCGAGGTCCGGGACTGGATCGCCGAATCCATCAAGTCGACCAACTGCGTGCCGAAATCACCCGACACCGTCGCCTTGATCCGGCCGGCGATGTCGGCCAGCAGGTGCGGCTGGCTGGCCAGGATGAAGCCGCCGGCCGCGAACCCGACCATCAGCAACGGGAACAGCGCGAAGATCGTGAAGTACGTGATTCCGGCGGCGTAGAAGTCGCCCTTGGCGTTCGAGTAGCGCTCCTGGGCCCGCATCACATGGTCGAACCAGCCGAACCGCGCCCGCAGCCGGTCCAGGACACCCGGCTTGGCCGGTTCTGTCATTGCCCAGCCTTCCCGCAGCGCCTAGGGACTTGTCGGCAGAAACCCTAACCGCTCGTATGCCCGCGCGACGGTCCTGGCAGACACCTCGCGTGCCCGCGCCGCGCCTTTGGCCAGGATCGTCTGCAGCTCGGCCGGGTCGGAGAGCAGTTCCTCGACGCGCGCCTGCAGCGGAGTGACGTAGTCGACGACGGCCTCGGCGGTGTCCTTCTTCAGATCGCCGTAACCGCGGCCGGCATACCCCGCCACCAGCGTGTCGATATCGGTGCCGGTCACCGCCGACTGGATCGACAGCAGGTTGGACACCCCCGGCTTGGCGGCGACGTCGAAGCGGATCTCGCGCTCGCTGTCGGTGACGGCCGACCGGATCTTCTTGGCCGATACCTTCGGGTCGTCGAGCAGGTTGATCAGGCCTGCCTCGGTGGCCGCGGACTTGCTCATCTTGGCCGTCGGGTCCTGCAGGTCGTAGATCTTGGCGGTGACCCCTGGGATCATCGGCTCGGGGATGACGAAAGTGTCGGGGAAGCGCACATTGAACCGCTGCGCGACATCGCGGGCCAGCTCCAGATGCTGGCGCTGGTCCTCACCCACCGGGACGAGGTCGGTGTCGTAGAGCAACACGTCGGCCGCCATCAGCACCGGATAGGTGAACAGGCCCACGGTTGTGGCGTCGGCACCCTGCTTCTGCGACTTGTCCTTGAACTGCGTCATCCGCGAGGCCTGGCCGAATCCGGTGAAGCAGCCCAGCACCCACGCCAACTCGGTGTGGGCGGGCACGTGGCTTTGCACGAAGATGGTCGCGCGGTCCGGGTCGATGCCCAGCGCGAGATACTGTGCGGCGGTCACCAGCGTCCGCTGGCGCAGTGTGGCGGGATCCTGCGGCACGGTGATCGCATGCAGGTCGACCACGCAGAAGAACGCGTCATAGTCGTCCTGCAAGCCGACCCATTGCCGGATCGCACCGAGCGCATTGCCCAGGTGCAGCGAATCGGAGGTCGGCTGAACGCCGGAAAAGACGACACGACGAGATGAGCTGTTCATGATGGATCAATCCTGTCATGTACCTCCCGAGGGCTAGCATCCTGCTTCGTGCGCACACTCGCCGCAATGCTGTCGTCGTTGGCGTTGCTCCTCGCGGCGTGTGGGGGCGCGGGCACGGACAAGCGGCCTGCGTCGACGGCGGTCGTGATCGTGTCGGGCGGCGACGCGACGAGTCCGTTCACCACCCCCGATCAGGCGTGTGCCACCGGACTGGCGGCCGGCAACACCGACACCGCTTTGCGCGAGTACCTGCTCGGCAAGGGGTACGCCGTCTACACCTCTCCGGCGATGGCGGGCCGCGGTCAGGTGGTCGACCAGACCGGGTTCGGGCCGTTCGGGGTATGCCCGATCACCCTGCCGGAGAACATGACGGTCAACTCGACAGGCAGCATCGACACCGCCGGTGAACACCTGGCCAGGTTCATCGATTGGCTGCACACCGACAAGGGCGTCAACGAGGTCGATTTCGTGGCGCACTCCATGGGCGGGTTGTACTCCCGCGCCGCGATCCGCGTGCTGACGTCGACGGATTCGCCGGTCAAAGTGCGGTCGCTGACCACCATCGGCACGCCGTGGCAAGGGTCATATCTGTCGGACTACGCCAACGGACTGATGCCGCTGAGCGACTGCAAGGGCGACACGCTCTGCGAAACCGCGATGAAGAACTTCGCCGACGAGGTGAAGCGACTCGTGGCCGGCTCGGGCCGCGAGGTGAACCAGGCGTTCCTGATGGGCAAGGACGGCTGGAACGAACACCAGTCCGGTGTGCTCGACACGATCCCGGTGGTGCTGATCGGCGGAAAGAAGTTCACCAAAGACGGCAAGATGAACCCGGCGGTGTGGCCCAATGACGGTCTGGTGGCGCTGCAGAGCGCGCTGGCCCGCAGCATCAGCGATCCGGTGCTGCCGCGCCGGCGCTGCTTCACCTTCGACGACACCCACAGCATCTACGTGTCCAATCTCGCCGGGCTGGACTGGAAGACCGCGCTGACGTGGGATCCGCAGGTGCTCGACGTGGTGCGCAAGGCCATCGAGGATGCCCCCAAGGCGTTCGACGGGCCCAACCGGGAAGGTTGCTAGAGCGTGTTCTTGACGACCACACCGTCTTTGACGATCACGGCGATTCCCGTGTCGGGATCGGCGAGCACGCCGAGGTCGGCCGTGGGATCGCCGTCGACCAGCAGCATGTCGGCCCACGCACCCGGGGTGATCTCGCCGAGTCGGGCCGATTTGTAGGGATCGCGCTCACCGGCCAGCCGCAGCAGCTCGGCATTGCCCGACGTCACCATCTTCAACGCGTCGATGTTGCTGACGTACTCGCCGAGACGAGCCATCATTTCACTCTGCCGCCCAACGCTTTCCGGTTCGAAGAGCAGATCGGTGCCCCAGGCCAGTTTGACGCCGTGCTTGGTGGCCCACTCGTAGACGTGCGGGGTCCCGCCGCAGATCTCTCGGTTCTTTTCGGCGCTGTCCGGGTCGAGGAAGCTGCCGTGGTCGTGTTCGGCGAACGGTTGGGTGGACAGCCACACCTCCCGTTCGGCCAGCAGCGCCACGGTGGGCTCGTCGGCCAGATGACCGTGCTCGATGGACTTCACACCGGCGGCCACCGCGCGCCGGATGCCGGTCACGTTGTAGACGTGGGTGGCGACGTAGGTGCCGTAATCGGACGCCGCCTGCACCGCGGCGGCAAGCTCCTGCTCGGTGAACTGAACCGTATAGAGCGGGTCGTAGAGTGAGGCGGCGCCGCCGCCGACCATCAACTTGATCTGCGAGGCGCCCAGCTTCAGTTGCTCGCGCACGGCCGCCAGGACGCGCTCGACTCCGTCGGCCACCCGCATGAAGCCGATCATCTCGGCACGGGATTCGGTGCCACCCAACGCCGTCGGAGTCTCGTAGACGAATCCGAAGTCACCGTGTCCCGCCGTCTGCGAGATCGCCGCCTGACTGGGATAGATGCGCGGGCCCAGCGTGGGTTCGGAGTCGATCACCTTCTTGATACCCGCGGTGTCGCCAGCCATATCACGCACGGTGGTGAACCCGCGCAGCAGCGTGCCTTTGGCGCGGGCCAGGGTGGTGGCGGCCAACTGGGTCTGCGAGCCCGACATCAGATCGAGCAGGTTGTTGGCCATACCCACCAGGTGGACGTGAGCGTCGATCATGCCGGGCATCAACACCCGGTCGGCCCCGTCGATGATGGTGGTGGCGGCCGATTCGGCCACCGGCGAGCTCTCCACCGCGGCGATCGTGGCGCCGTCGATCAGGACATGCCCCGCGGCCAGACGAGGTGACGACCCGTCGAAAATCCGGACGTTCTTGATCAGGACGGTCATGGGGCGAACTCTACGGTCACCGGCGCGTGGTCCGACCAGCGCAACGCGTAGGCGGCGGGCCGCTCGACGCGGGCGGCCACGGTGCGCGCCGCGAGGCTCGCGCTGGCCAGGTGGTAATCGATGCGCCACCCCGCATCGTTGTCGAACGCCTTGCCCCGCCACGACCACCAGCTGTACGGCCCGGCGACGTCGGGGTGCATGCGGCGCATGACGTCGACCCAGCCCGTGTCCAGCAGATCGGTCAGCCACTGCCGCTCGCTGGGCAGGAACCCCGCCTTCTTGACGTTGGCCTTCCAGGCCTTGATGTCGTTTTCGGAGTGGGCGATGTTCCAGTCGCCGCAGATGACCGCGTCCCGCCCGTCGGCGGTCAGCTCGGCCATCCGCTTGGCCAGTGCCGCGATGAAACGTTCCTTCTCCAGCTGGCGGTCGGTGCCGGCTTCCCCGGTGTGCACGTAGACGCTGCCAATGGTCTGGCCGCTATCCAGGTCGACCTCGAGGTAGCGGCCATGTGATTCGAATTCGGTTGCCGCCAAACCGATTCGGACCGCCGCAAAGGGCGTGCGGGACAGGATGGCGACACCGCTGCGCCCCTTGAGGTGCGGGCTGGCCGATGCCAGGTGCCAGCCGCCGGCCATCGCGGGGGCGAGCGCGTCGGCGAGTTGCTCGTCATCGGAGCGCGTCTCCTGCAGGCACACCACGTCGGAGGCGGTCTCCGACAGCCAGTTCAGCAGACCGAGGTTTTCGGCGGAACGCTGGCGCACCGCGGCACGCACGCCGTTGACGTTGATGGTGGTCACGATCACGGTAGAAACCAATCTTGCGATACCGGCGGTATCACCTTTACGGTCGGGGGGTGGCGACCCGCGAATCCATTCATCTCGGCCCCGCTGGGGGTGAACCCATCCTGCTGCTGCATCCGTTCATGATGTCGTCGTACGTCTGGGCCGATGTCGCACCACGGCTGGCCGACACCGGCCGCTTCGAGGTGTTCGCCCCCTCGATGGCCGGCCACAATGGTGGCCCGCACACCCGGTCGTGGTTCCTGGACACCCGCACCATGGCCGATCACGTCGAGCGTCAGCTCGACGAACTGGGCTGGGACACCGCCCACCTCGTCGGCAACTCGCTGGGCGGCTGGGTGGCCTTCGAGCTCGAGCGACGTGGCCGGGCCAGAACCCTGACCGCGATCGCCCCGGCCGGCGGCTGGCACCGCTGGTCACCGGTGAAGTACGAGATCGTCGGCAAGTTCGTCGCCGGCTTACCGGTCTGGCTGACGGCCGTGCTGCTCGGTGAACGGGCACTGCGCCTGCCCGGAGCCAAAGCCGCCGCCAGCGTGCCGATCAGCGCCACCCCGGCCGGCCTGTCCGAGGTGCAATTGCAGGAGATCGTCGAGGACGTCACGCACTGCCGCGCGTACTATCAGCTGCTGGTCAAGGCGCTCCTGTTGCCGGGCCTGATGGAGCTGACCGAGACCACGATTGCGACCAACCTGGTGATCTGCGAACGCGACCGGGTGCTGCCTCACCCCCGGTTCACCAAGCACTTCCTCAAGCACATCCCGGAGATCGACAAGGTCACCCAGCTCGACGGCGTCGGGCACATCCCGATGTTCGAGGCCCCGCAGCGCGTCACAGACCTGATCACCGAATGGGTCGACGCGCACACACCGCCGGTGCGGCAGGCCAATCCCGCGGGATAGCTGAATCACCGCACTACCGAGCAGACACAGAATCGCACGATTCCCTCTGAACACGATTCTGCGTCTCTCTCGAAAATTGGGTGACCCAAGCTGGGTGAGCGGTTGCTCGCTGGTGCTAGGCGGCGTTGGTGCGGGGTTCGAGAGTGACTTTGTACCCCAAGGTT
>NZ_JAPJDO010000066.1 GCF_026242045.1 Mycobacterium pinniadriaticum | reverse complement strand
CCCGCACCCGGCGACGGGCGCACGTTCGCCGAGGACTGTGAGGTCAACGGGGTGCACTTCAAGGAGGGCGAGCGGCTCTACATCTCGTGGTCGATGGCCAACCGCGACCCGAAGGTGTTCCCCAACCCGCACGAGATCATCCTGGATCGCAAGGGCAACCGGCACATGGGCTTCGGGATCGGCATCCACCGCTGCATCGGCTCGAATCTGGGCCGTACGGTGTTCAAGGCGATGCTGACCGCGGTGCTCGACCGCATTCCCGACTACGTCTGCGACCCCGCGGGCACCGTGCACTACGAAACCATCGGGGTCATCCAGGGCATGCGCCACCTGCCGGCGGACTTCACCCCCGGAAAGCCTCTGGGCCCGGGCCTGGAGGAGACCTTGGAGAAACTCCAGAAGGTCTGCGATGAACAAGAACTCGCCCGCCCCATCACCGAAAGCAAACACACCGCAACCATCGACTAAAGGCGAGTTCACCAAGCTCCCGAGAGGAACGACCATGCGCCAAGAAGACATGATCCTGATCAGCGTCGATGACCACATCATCGAGCCGCCGGACATGTTCAAGAACCACCTGTCGAAGAAGTACCAGGATGATGCGCCGGTGCTGGTGCACAACCCGGACGGGTCGGACTCCTGGCGGTTCCGCGATGTGGTGGTGCCGAACGTGGCGCTCAACGCGGTGGCCGGTCGGCCCAAAGAGGAGTACGGGTTGGAGCCGCAGGGTCTCGACGAGATCCGGCCGGGGTGCTACAACGTCGACGAGCGGGTCAAGGACATGAATGCCGGCGGGATTCTGGCGTCGATCAACTTCCCGTCGTTTCCCGGGTTTGCCGGAAGATTGTTTGCCACTGAGGATTCGGACTTCTCGCTGGCGTTGGTGCAGGCCTACAACGACTGGCACATCGACGAGTGGTGCGGGGCGTATCCCGCACGGTTCATTCCGATGGCGATTCCGGTGATCTGGGACGCTGAGCTCTGCGCGGCCGAGGTGCGCCGGGTGGCGGCCAAGGGTGTGCATGCGTTGACGTTCTCGGAGAACCCGGCGGCTATGGGATACCCCAGCTTCCACGACGAGTACTGGAATCCGTTGTGGAAGGCGTTGTGCGACACCAATACCGTGCTCAATGTGCACATCGGCTCGTCGGGCAAACTGGCCATCACCGCACCGGATGCGCCGACGGATGTGATGATCACCCTGCAGCCGATGAACATCGTGCAAGCGGCGGCCGACTTGTTGTGGTCGCGACCGATCAAGCAGTACCCGGATCTCAAGATCGGCTTGAGCGAGGGCGGCACGGGGTGGATCCCCTATTTCCTGGAGCGTGCCGATCGCACATTTGAGATGCACTCGACGTGGACGGGCCAGGATTTCGGTGGCAAGAAGCCGTCGGACGTGTTCCGGGAGCACTTCCTGACCTGCTTCATCTCCGATCCGGTCGGTGTTGCCCTGCGCCACCAGATCGGTATCGACAATATCTGCTGGGAGGCCGACTACCCGCACTCGGATTCGATGTGGCCCGGCGCTCCTGAGGAGCTGTGGGACGTGCTGACGGCCAACAACGTTCCCGACGAGGACATCAACAAGATGACCTATCAGAACGCCATGCGCTGGTACTCGTTCGATCCGTTCACCCATATCGCCAAGGAGCAGGCCACCATTGGCGCGTTGCGCAAGGCCGCCGAGGGGCACGACGTGTCCATCCGGGCGCTCAACAAGCACAAGAAAGAGTCCTTCGCCAACATGTCGGCGTTCGCGCAGCAAGCGCAGGGCCAGTCCGACGAATGACTGATCCTGTGCCGGTGAAGCCGGATCTGGGTCGCTTCGGGGTGTGGGTACGTGAGCCGATGCTGCCCGAACAAGCCCTCGAGGTGGAGCGGTTGGGCTACGGCGCGGTGTGGGTCGGCGGCTCACCTGCCGCCGGGTTGTCGTTCGTGGAACCGATTTTGGCGAAGACCAGCACCTTGCAGGTAGCGACCGGAGTCGTCACGACCTGGATTGCGGCTCCGGAGGAGATCGCTGAGTCATTTCACCGTATCGAGGAGGCATACCCGGGACGGTTCCTGCTCGGCATCGGTGTCGGCCATCCCGAGGCGCTCGCTCAGTACCGCAATCCGATCGACGCCCTCAACGCCTATCTGGACAAACTCGACGAGTACGGCGTGCCGTCGAACCGCCGCGTCATCGCCGCTCTGGGGCCGCGTGTGCTGCGGCTGTCGGCCGAGCGCGGCGCTGGCGCACATCCCTACTTGACGACGCCCGAGCACTCCGCTCGAGCGCGCGCGTTGATGGGTCCGGGGGCCTTTCTGGCTCCTGAGCACAAGGCGTTACCCGTCGTTGACGCCGCGCAGGCACGCGACATCGGGCGACAGAACCTTGAGATGTACCTGGGGCTGCAGAACTATCTGAACAACTGGAAACGGCTCGGGTTCACCGAAGATGACCTTGGCTCTCCCATCAGCGATCGGCTCGTCGACGCCATGATCGCCTACGGCACGTCCGATGTGATTGCCACCCGGCTTTCCGAGCATCTCGACGCCGGCGCCGACCATGTGCCCATCCGGGTGCTCGGAGCACCGGAACAGTTGTTGCCGACCCTGGCCGCGGTGGCGGGACCGTTGGGGTTGGGTCATTCTCACGTGGAGGTGCTGTGAGGCCAGAAGATGTCGTTCGCGCCCAATTGCAGGCCTGGAGTAGCGGCGATGCCGACAAGATCACCAGCTACTTTGCGGACGACGCGATCTGGGAGAATGTTCCGATCGGCGTCGTGCGCGGACAAGACGAGATCCGCAAGAGCGTCGAGGGCTATCTTTCGCACATCACCGAGATGAACATCGAAGTCCTGAACCTCGCGACAGCGGGAAGCCTCGTCCTCACCGAGCGCATCGATCATTTCGTCTGGGATGGAAAGGCCACGGCCGCTCGCTGCATGGGCGCGTTCGAAGTGTCCGGCGACAAGATCACCGCGTGGCGGGACTACTTCGACCGAGGGCACTAGAACCTCCCGAGGACCGATAGATTTTCGTTCGCCGACCTGAGGTCGGCTACCTGATTGGAGATGAAGTCATGCCCGAAGCCGTCATCGTGTCGGCGTTGCGAACGCCGGTCGGCACCGCATTCAAGGGGACACTGCGTGATACCACCGCTTACGAGTTGGCCCGCCACGTCGTCAGTCACGCTGCTGCAGAGCTTGATTCAGCTCCCATAGACGACGTGATCCTCGCCGAGGGACATCACGGCGGTGGTGTGATCGCGCGTCATGCCGCGATCACCGCGGGATTGACCGAGGTGCCCGGGATGGCGGTCAACCGTCACTGCGCGGCAGGCCTGGCGGCGGTAGGCGCCGCGGCCGCCAGTGTGCGAGCGGGGATGGACCGGTTGGTTCTGGCCGGGGGCGTCAATTCGTCCTCGACGGCACCCAAGTCGCAGATCCGGGTGGGCGAGGAGTGGACGGATTGGTATCCGCCGACCCATCCGAATCGGCCCGACGCACCCAACATGGACATGTCCATCACCGTCGCATGGAACGCAGCGGTCAAAGCGGGCGTCAGTCGCGAAGAGATGGACGCGTGGGCGTTGCGGTCGCACCGCAATGCGATCGCCGCGATCGACGAAGGCCGGTTCACCGACGAGATCGTCCCGATCGAAACTCCGTATGGACTCTTTGTCGTCGACGAAAGCCCGCGCCGCGACACGAGCATGGAGAAACTCGCCGCGCTCAAGCCTCTGCATCCCGAGATCGAGGGTTTCTCGATCACGGCCGGCAACTCGAGCGGCGGAAACGACGCCGCGGCGGTGCTGGCCATCGCCAGTGACAGCCTTGGTCTTCCCGCGTTGGCCACTGTGCGGGCATGGGCCTCGGTCGGTGTCGACCCCGCCGAAACGGGACTCGCGCCGGTCAAAGCTATCCCCAAAGCCCTGGATAGGGCGGGTATTTTACTCGCCGATGTCGATCTCTTCGAGATCAACGAAGCGTTCGCCTCGATGTGTGTTGCCAGCATCAAGCTGCTCGACATCGACCCAGACGTGGTCAATGTCAGCGGCAGTGGCTGCTCGCTGGGACATCCGATCGCCGCCACCGGCGCACGCATGCTGGTCACCCTGGTGCACGAACTACGCCGACGCGGTGGCGGAATCGGCGTCGCGGGAATGTGTGTCGGAGGAGGCATGGGATCGGCGACGGTCATTGAGGTTCCCGCACCGTAGAACTCAGAAGGTGTTGTAGCTCAACACTTCCGCTACGGGCTTGCGGTAGACCTTCTGAAACTCGGTGCCGATGGTGTATGCGATGGGGAACAACCCCACCTGCGTGTAATCGTCGGCCGGGACGCCGAGCAGTTCAGCGATCTGCTTCTCCCTGCGCGATGCGACGGTGGTCCATGCGGACCCCAGGCCGCGCTCGCGCAGGGCGAGCAGGAAGCTCCAGACGGCTGGAAGAATCGAACCCCACATCGGGCACTGCTCCGGAAGGCTCTTTCCCTCGGGACGTCCGGGCATCAGCGGGATCAGAATGGCCGGCATCCGGTGCAATTTCTCGGCAAGTGCGTACGCTGACGCCACAATCGCGCCGCCGCTGGGCACATCGTCGGTCAGAGCCGGCTTGCCGGTTTGGCTGTCGTCGTAGATGCCCATCGCCACCCGGTACTCGGTCGCCAACTTGCCGATGAGGTGCGGATCGTCGACGATGATCCACCGCCACTCGTTGCGATTGGCCCCGTTGGGTGCCTGCAGTGCCAGTTCCAGGCACTCCTCGAGCACGGCTCGCGGAACCGGCCGCGTGACATCGAGGCGACGGCGTACCGCACGAGTGGTGGACAAGACCTCGTCGACCGTCAGGTTCAGCTTCTTCGTCGACATCGATGTCATGTCCTATCTGTCGTAATAGCAGTTCCCGCCATCGACATGCAGAGTACGGCTGGTGATGTAACCGCCGCCCGGGCCCGCGAGAAACACGACCAGCGCGCCGATGTCCTTCTCGGGATCGCCGAGCCTGCGCATCGGGATGCCCTCGAGATGCTTACGCCGCCCTTCGTCGTCGATCATGTCCTCGAACCAGGTGCGATAAGCGTCGGACGCGGCGAGGGGACAGATGGTGTTCACGGTGATGCCGTATTGCCCCCACGACGCGGCGGCAGTCTTGGTCAGCCCGCGCACACCCTCCTTGGCGATGTTGTACGCGCCCAACTCCGGGCGCCCCATGGTGGCGCCGCCAGAGCCGAAATTGATGATGCGGCCGCCGTGTTCCTTCATGGTGGGAAAGCAAGCCTGCATGGTGTAGAGCGAGCCGTGGATGCAGCCACGTAGCGCACCGTCGAGGATCTCATCGGTGACGTCCTCGACGTGGGTGCGCGCGGCCGAATAGGCGTTGTTGACCAGTGCCCAGATCGGACCGAATGCGTCTTGGACTTCTGCGACGCCGCGGTCGACATCTGCGCGGACGCCGGTGTCACCGACACACACCAGCGAACGGCCGCCGAGTTCAGCGATCGTCGCAGCGGTGTTCTCGAGCGTGTCGCGGGTGCGGCCGAAGAGGCCGATGGTCGCGCCGGCCTTGGCTAATGCCATCGCGATGCCGACACCGACGCCGCGACCGCCTCCTGTCAGAAAGGCGACCTTTCCGTCCAGCTCTCCCATTCGAATCTCCTAGCTGGCCCCAGCGGATGTGGTCTGCGCTTGCCACTGGCCCTTCACTGCACTCACCATAGGCCTGAGACGTAGATCGCACCAAAGTTAATTGTATCGGACGTTACAGTCCGGTACTGTACATTTCATGCCGACATGCTGTGTTGAACTGTTCCACGGCAGGGCATCTCGTTCGTATAAGGACGCGTACTGGGCGCTATAGAGGCGGCCAACCACGCCCACTGAGGAGGTAGTGACATGACACAGGGGACAACAATCGACATCGACGGCGACGGTGACCAGCGATTCGCGACCATCACCGACGAGGCGGTGGAGCTGCTGAGGCGGGCTATCGGCCTGCCCATCGTCGACACCGTCGAGCCGTGGTGCTATGAGGTAACCCGCGACAACATTCGTCACTATGCCCATGGGATCGGCGATGACAATCCCATGTGGTGCGACCCCGAATATGCCAAGGCCGGCCCGCACGGTGCCCTTGTCGCGCCGCCGAGTTTCGTGTTCGCGTTGAATCGCATTCTGTCGGGCTATGTCGGCGGTTTGCCCGGGGTCCACGCGATGTGGGCCGGTGCGGATCTGCACTGGCTTCAGCCGTTGCGTCTGGGAACCGAGATCAAGGCCACGGCCCACCTCAAGGACCTCGTCGAGCACCAGACGCGCTTCGCCGGGCGCGCCTTCCAGCAGATCTACCATGTCGAATTATCCTCGGCTGAGGGCGAATTGCTGTGCGAAGGCGATTCGTGGGTGTTCCGGACCGAACGTGATGCTGCCCGCGAGCGTGGCACCAAATACGAGGCTGTCAAGGCGGCTCCTCGGCCGCGTTACACTCAGGAAGAGCTTCGTGAGATCTACGACGCCTACGAGAACGAAGAGGTCCGTGGCTCGGTGCCGCGCTACTTCGAGAATGTCAAGGTCGGCGACACGCTGCCAGTTCTGGTCAAGGGCCCGATGACCGTCACCGGATTCATCGCCTACGCCCAGGGCTGGGGCGGTCTGTACATCCGCGCCAACAAGTTGGCTTACCAGCAGATCCGCAAGCATCCGGGCCTCGGCATCCCCAACAGCCTGGGCATTCCCGACGTTCCCGAGCGGGTTCACTGGGAGGAGGAGTTCGCGCTGGCGGTCGGCACGCCCGGGGCCTACGACTACGGGCCAGAACGGTGCTCCTGGCTGACCCACCAGTTGACCAACTGGATGGGCGACGACGGCTTCCTGGTCCGGCACTCTTCGCAGATCCGGCACCACAACATCGCCGGTGACTGGATCCGGATCGAAGCAACGGTGACCGGTGTCAACGCCGACGATGCCACGGTGACGATCGACCAAAAGGCGCACAATCAGGATGGCAATCTCTCGGCGACCGGCACTGGTGTCGTGCGCCTGCCCCGTAAGGCCCAGTTATAGTCGCGCGTAGTCAGACTCCGCGACCGGAGGGTATTCAGATGTCCGACCAACGCTGTGAGCCGCCGTGGGCACGCGTCGAAGGGACCTTGATGACCACCGCGCGGGTCATGCGACGCGCCTACGACCGGGCCTTTGCCGACATCGGGATCAATCTGGCGGAGGCCACCATCCTGGCGTACCTCGTCGGCGGCCAGCTCACTCAATCCGAGCTGGCCCGCCGCGTGGGAACGAGCCGGGCCCGGGTCGGTGGTTCGATCGACTCTTTGGTGCCCAAGGGTGCGGTGCGCCGAGTCGCCGACGAAACCGACCGGCGGGTTTGGCTGGTGACGCTCACCGATGAGGGCCGCTCCATGTGGGAACGCTCGGTGGCGGCTGATCGGGAATTGCGCAAGCGCATTCGGATGGGGACCACTGCCAAGCAGCGCGAGCACCTCGATGAGGTGCTCGCGCTAATCCAGAAGAACCTCGTCGATTATCTCGGCGGAACGGTGGAGTGAATCCTCAAACGAGCGGGGCGAATTCGATGCGGAGCGCGGTGAGCTCCCGGATGATGAACGACGGGTCTCGTCGACGATGTGTCGGTTCGGTTGCTGCGCGCCTTGGCAAACCATCGTGTATCACCGCCGATTTTCGCATCGCTCTCGCAAGGCTTTTGCGAGCTGACCGGGGATCATCAACTGAGTCAGCTACCTGTTGATTGGGGCGGCGGCGCGAGTTCGCTGAGGTTCGTCGATGTATGTCCTACATGGTACTGTCACGGACATTACAAAATGTACGTTCAAGTGACAACCGAGCACGGGACTCTTAAGGTTTCTGTGCTCGGACTCGACGGGCCGGCCGAACCGGCAGGGGGCGCGGATCCCGTGCTTTGGGGCATCCCTAACTGTCAGAATCGTGGAGTGCCCGATTGCAGAGCGTCACGGTGAAGGAGCGTCATAGACCAGATGACCGATCGATACGCCGACCACCTGACGGACGCTGACCTCGGGGAAGCTCTGACGTATCCCGTCGATGCCTTCATTTCCCGGGAGTATGCCGCCGCCGAGAACGAACTGTTGTGGTCGAGGGTCTGGCAGATGGCGGGGCGAGAAGAGGATGTTCCCGATGTCGGCGATTTCATCACCTACAACATCGGCGACGAGTCCATCATCATCATCCGCACCGCGCCCGACACGCTCAAGGCCTATTACAACGTGTGCCCGCACCGCGGCCGCCAACTGATCAACACTCCTGACGACGTCAACTGTGTCACCGGCATGAGGCGGACATTTGTCTGTGGTTTCCACGGTTGGGCTTTCAACCGTGAGGGCAAGAACGTCAACATTCTCGACAAGGACGACTGGAACGGTGCGCTGACTGATGATCGCACCTGCCTCTCGCAGGTCCGAGTGGACACATGGGGTGGCTGGATCTACGTCAACATGGATCCTGCCGCGGAATCCCTGCAGGAGTTTCTGCGCCCAGCCGCGCGCATCCTTGACCACTTCGAGTTCGACAAGATGCGCTACAAGTGGCGCCAATGGACCGTGTATCCGTGCAACTGGAAGACCGCCATCGAGGCGTTCATGGAGCCCTACCACGTATCCGGAACCCACCCGCAGTTGCTGAAGTACGGCCAGTACTACGCCTACAGCAAGCCGTACGGGTTGCACGGTGTCAGTGGCTTCGACGAGCGCGACGCCAGTTTCAAGATGAGTCAAAGCAGTTCGGTGACCCGCGCCGGTCTCGGCGACCCCCGTATCTCGACGTACGAGCTCGCCAGGGAGAACTACGAGACGGTCAACTACGCGGCGTCCACCGAGACCTTGGTGAATGCGGCGAAGCGGTTGGTCGAGGAGCTGCCCGAGGGAACTCCGGCGGCCGATGTCATCGCTCACTGGCTGGCGTCGGCCAAGGCCGACGATGCCGTGCGCGGCGTGATCTGGCCCGAGATTCCGCCGGACATCATGGCCGAAGCCGGCCTGGCCTGGAGCTTGTTCCCCAATCAGACCATCTTGCAAGGCGTTACGTTCGCACTCTGCTATCGCGTGCGGCCGTACGGCGACGACCCCAACAAATGTATCTTCGAGTCGTACGCGCTCGAACGGTATCCGGACGGTGCGGAGCCGAAGACCGAATGGGTGTGCGCGGAGCCGACCGCCGACAACTGGGGGTCGGTGCTGGCGCAGGATTTTGCCAACATGGAATGGGTGCAGAAGGGTATGAAGTCACGCGGATTCCGCGGCACGCTTCCCAACCCGCACCAGGAGCAGAAGATCACCAACTTCCACCGTCACCTGTCTCGCTTCATGGGCGCTGGTGTTCCGCGCAAGCTCGAGCAGCCGAATCCTTAAGTCGGCGTGGAGGCCTGGAGGTCTAACCTTGTGGCTTCTCCAGTGCCTCCACCCGTCTGCTGGTGCCGCGCCCGAGCGCTGCGGCCTCCGCATCCATTACGGGTAGAAATTTCCGTGCGATGGTCCGTAACGGACGCTCGGCGAGGCGACTGGCGATCGCGGGTCGAATCCAGCGCATGATTCCCGCCCACCGCGGGCAGAACACGTGGCGTTGCCGTCGTTGCATCGCCTGGACGAAGGCGGCCGCGCATTGGTCGGCTGGAACGGTTCGTCCCATGGGGCCGGGCATGCTGCCATACATCCGTTTGAACGTTGTCAGTTCGGTCGTGGCCTCGCGGACCATCGGCGTATCGACCCACGACATGTGCGCCAATCCCACATCGACCCCTTGATGGGCGACCTCGATCCGCAAACCGTTGGCGAAATGTTCGACACCGGCCTTGGCTGCCAGATAGGGCGTGATGCCGGGGGCGGCGCCGAAGGCGGCGACGGACGAGACAACGAGGACGTACCCTTTTCGCTCGACCACGGCGGGCAAGGTGGCACGAACGGTGTGAAAGACGCCCAACAAGTCGACGTCCAGCACCCTCTTGAACACCGCAGAGTCCAGATTCAAGACGGATCCGAAACTGATGATGCCGGCGTTGGCAAGCACGATATCGATGCCGCCGAACCGCTCGACGGCGCGTGCTGCCAACTCTTGCATGGCGCTCAGATCGCGAACGTCGGTGACGCCGGTCAGAACACGGTCATCGGAGCCGAGGCTTTCTGAAAGAGCAGCCAACGCATCTGCATCGGCGTCGGTGAGTACCAGCTTTGCACCCATGCCGTGCAGCAGTCGCGTCACCTCGGTTCCGATCCCGCCGGCACTGCCGGTGATGAAAACGACTTTGCCGCTGAGCGATCTCATTCGCGGACCTCCCATTTCTCGAGCATCTCCTGACTGCCTGGTCGTGAACTGCCGGTGCACCTTGTGGAAGGTGCACCGGCAGGCAACACGTTGGAGCTAACCCTTCAGCTCGGGCAAGACCTTGTCCGCGAACAGCTTCAGCTGCTCGTAGACCAGCTCGTAGGGCATACCGCCCCAGCTGAAGTTGGCCAGCATCTCGTAGTCGCCGACCATCTCCTTGCGGACGCGATGGTGTTCAATCAGTTGCTCAGGGGACCCGATCATGTTGCCGGAGATGTAATCCCGGTACGCCTTGTCCGGACCGCCGGCGGCTTCGGCGGCCTGACCCATGTAGGCATAGGTGGAGTAGGACGGCAGTTCCTTGAAGTGGTCGCTCATGAACTCATAGTGGTTGGCCACGGTTGCGAACATCTTCGCGAAGTAGTTGTCGGTGTACTCGGCGACGCGGTTCTTGTCCTCGAAGCAGCACACGAAGTCCGAGATGACGAATGGCGGTGAGGGCTTGTTGTGAACCTTCTGGAAGGTCTCGCGGTAGTGGTTGATCTCCGGAATCGCGTTGCGCCAGTCACCCTGCGAGAAGCGCAGAGTCTTCAGGCCGTAGTTGGCCGCGACCTCAACCGAACTCGGCGACATGCTCACCATGATGGTGCGGTCCTTGAAGGACTTGAACGGCCGAGGCCTGACCTCGGTCCGCGGAATCTTGTACCACTTGGTGTCGGCTTCGACGATTCCGGTCTCGATGCCCTCCATGATGATCAACGCTGCTTCGTCGAACATCTCGCGGGAGTCGGCCAGTTCAACGCCGAACGAGCGGAATTCCCGGCGGGCCGCGCCCCGGCCCATACCCAGGATCAGCCGGCCCTCGGAAAGGATGTCGAGTTCGAGGGCCTGCTCGACCACTCGCAACGGGTTGTTCCAGGGCAGGATCACCGCGGCGGTGATGAGATTGATGGTGCTCGTCTTCGCCGCGATATACGACAGCACCTGGAACGGATCAGGACAAGCGGCGTAGTCGGTGAAATGGTGTTCGACCGGTCCGACATAATCGAAGCCCATGGCCTCGGCCTCGACGGCGAGGTTCGTCTCCTGCATGAAGGTCTGGACATCGGGATCCCCATGGAGGTTCTGATACCCCAGATGCATACCGACTCTCATCGTTGTCTCCAGTCATTCCAGGGCGCGAGGGCGGGAACGCGCTCGTCGCCGTGTCCGGTTCGGTCGTCGGCCGCTAGTCCGGCCGCTCGGAGGGAATGTTACCTCTACCGTTTCAAAATATGTCAAGATTGAGTCGATCTACCCTAAATAGTCACCGTTGCGGTGAAAAACTCGGGTCGGAGGGAACGAGGCCGATGTGCAGTGAAGAATCGAATGCGTGAGCGAACTCCACTCTGACCTCGCTGGCGTCACCCGCGAGCCGACTGCCACCCCGGGCAAGAGGGGTCCGGGCCGTCCGACGCTGAGCAATGAGCAACTCTTGGACACCGCCCTGGACCTGTTCCTGGAGAACGGTTACGAGAGAACTGGCATCGAGGCGATCGCAGCTGCCGCCGGAATGGCGAAGCGAACGGTCTACGCCCGCTACGGCGACAAGACGACCCTCTTCAAGGCTGCGTTGACCCGCGCGATCGAGGAGTGGATCGTGCCGATCGATGTGCTGCGGCAGGCGGAGAGCGAAGATCTGGAGGCCACACTGTTGCGGGTCGGGCAACTCCTGGTGGTCAATGTGCTGCGTCCGGGCGGTCAGCGCCTGCTGCGACTGACCAACACCGTGTCGGGGCAGATGCCCGAGATCGCCGCGTTCAATGTGCAAAAGGGCACGGAGCCGACGCTCGTGTACCTCGCCGATCTGTTCCGGCGTCGGCTCGGGCTGGACGCGGCCTCGGCGTCGGGTTCCGCTGATGCCGCGGAGGCGTTCATCGACCTCGTCGTCGGGGGCCCGGCCAATCTCGCGGCTCGCGGCGTCGTCATCGATGACGCGGCCATCGACAAACACACCCGCTACTGCATAGGACTGTTTCTGCACGGTGTCTTGCCGAAGGACCGCCGAAGTCTCGCCGTCGAGGAAGAGAACGCGCGGTTGAAAAAATCGGTGACCGACGCACTTACCCAGATCGACCAGGCCCGTGAGCGACTCGACCGTGCCCTGGACGAACGAACTGCCAATCCGTGACGCATGGTGGAATCACAGCGGGTCGTCACTCGTTAGCGTCGTCCGGGCGAAACATCTGCGTCGCGGCCAGGCGCCCGCGCAGGATTTCGGAACCGTAACTGGCCCATTGCCGCCGCTCGACATCGTTGGCGCGGTGCAGGACCGCGGCCGAACACAGCAGACGTCCGGCGCTGGCCTTGGCTCTATCGGCCAGCCGCGCTGCCTCATTGACCGGGTCGCCGACAACTGTGTATTCGTATCGGTGCTCAGCACCGACGTTGCCGGCGAACACCGCGCCTGCAGACACACCGATACCGAAGTCCACTACCGGCAGTTGCTGGAGTGCTACTGCCAGAGTCCGGGCTGTCGACAGTGCGTCCGACGCTGATTCGGGTGAGGGCAGCGGGGCGCCGAACACCGCCAGAGCGGCGTCGCCCTGGAACTTGTTGATCAGGCCGTGTCTTTGGTCGACCTCGGCCACCACGATGCGGAAGAAGTGATTGAGCACTTCGGCAACCTCCGCTGGGGACCGGGTTTGGGCGAGTTGGGTCGAGCCCACCAGGTCGATGAACAGGATGGCCACGTCTCGTACGTCCCCCGACAGAGTCTGGCCCTGGTCCACAGCGCGGCGCGCCACATCGGAACCGACGTGGCGGCCGAACAGGTCGCGTAGGCTGTCGCGCTCGGCCAATCCAGTGACCATGCGGTTGAAACCTACTTGCAGACGGCCGATCTCGGACGGATCGTAGACGGCCACAAACCTATCGATTCGACCGCGCTCGACGTCGGCCATCGCATCGACGACCTCACCTACCGGGTCGGACACGGATCGCGACACGACGATCATGCCGCGTAGCCCGACGAGCACGGTGACGAGGCTTAGCGTCACGACGGGCAATTCGATGGAACCGTGCTGGTCGATAATCCAGCCGTGCGCGTGCATCATCACCAGCACGGCTATTCCCACTGTGGGTAGCGCACTGCACAACAGCCACATCTGGAGGAGGCGCGCCAGTACGCCCGGCGCCGTGAAGGGTTGGTCGTCGTTGGTCCTCGCTGCGGCGATGACAGGACGCAAGACACGTTGGCCGAACAGAAGTGCTGCGCCGGAGGAGGTCGCGGCGCCGTATGCCACGGCCAGGACGATGAACACGACAGCTGCCGCGCCATGACGATAATTGAGAAGAACGAGGACGAGACCGCTGAGCAGCCAGGTCGTCACGAAGACGATGGTTTGGTCGCGGGTGAACCGGCGGGCGGATTTCCGCTGTCGCAGATCGGGTTCGGCCCCGGTGGCATACCATTGTAGCGCCTTGTCCATCTTGGTGAATCCGTATACCGCGACGCTTACGACACCGAGGACCGTCAGTCCTGCGCCGACGGTCAGGGTGGTTGGGCCGAACACTTCATGAGTGTCGGCAACAGCTTGGCCCTTCAATGGCAGCATGATCGCGGTGAGCTCTAATCCGGCGAGGATCTGTGCCAACACGAGTCCCGCCATGTAGCGGGTCCGTAATCTAGTGGCCGTCACGAGCCAACGCTAGTGGTGGGCCGAACTCCAACGGAGCATTTTGCGAAACTCGTGGCACCTGTGCCGCCAGAATTCGATCACGCGGGTGCTCCCACCGGAGGAATCCGGCTCAGTCGGTCGCCTAATTCGTTGCTACGGTGAATCTTTGAGCAGTCGCTGGTGACATTGGCGCGGACAATGCCGGTTCAGCAGGCTGACGGCCGACGACGCCCGAGATTCAGTCAGGCCGCCGGACCGATCGGCACGTGCACCGAGGCGCAAGCGGCTTAGATGCGCTCGCTGCTCAGATTATGCGGGACTCGTGACCAGCCCAGTAACGCTCACGTAACAGGCGCTTGTAGAGCTTGCCATTCGGGTCACGGGGCAGTGCCTCGACGAAGTCGATGGACCGTGGGCACTTGTACGAGGCCAAATCGGCACGGCAGTAAGCGATGATTTCAGCTTCCAGCTCGGGGGAGGCGAGATCCGTATCAGTCAGCTGAACAACCGCTTTGACGGCCTCTCCCATGTCGTTGTCAGGGATGCCGATGACGGCTACGTCGGCGACCGCCGGATGCCCGGCCATCACGTTTTCGGCCTCTTGCGGGTAGATGTTCACGCCGCCGGATATGATCATGTGCGCTTGCCGGTCGGTCAGATACAGATAGCCGTCGTGGTCGAGATAGCCGATGTCGCCTAGGGTGCGCCAACCGTGGTGACTCTGGACTGAGGCGGTCTTGTCCGGATCGTTGTGATAGTCGAAACTGCGGCCGCCTTCGAAGTAGACCAGTCCCGACTCACCCGGGGGAAGCTCAGCACCGTCTGGTCCGACGATGTGGCAGCGCTCGATCGGTCTTCCGACAGATCCTGGATGCTCGAGCCACTCCCGCGCGGAAATGAAAGTGGCGCCGATGTCCTCGGTTCCGGAGTAGTACTCGTCAATGATCGGACCCCACCAGTCGATCATCTGTCTCTTGATCGGTACCGGGCACGGGGCCGCGGTGTGCGTGACGCTGCGCAGGCTGGAAAGGTCACAGCGCTCGCGGTCGCTGAGGGGCAGCCGGAGAATGCGAGCGAACATGGTGGGCACCAACTGTGCGTCCGTCACTCGGTAGCGTTCGATGAGTTCCAGGCATTCCCGGGGATCGAACTTCTCCATCAACACGACGGTGGCGCCCACCCGGTGCCAGGACATCGATCCGACCAACGGCGCCGAATGATAAAGCGGCGCCGGGCAGAGGAACACCGCACCGGCCCCGGCGCTGCCAGCTGTCATTGCGCCGGCGATCTGTGCGGGAACCGAGTCAGGGTCGCCGAATGCCGTCAGTGGTAACGGCTTACGCACACCCTTGGGCTTCCCGGTGGTTCCCGAGGAGTACAGCATCTCCCGGCCTTCACACTCGTCCTCGAGAGGTATTGCCGGCTGTCCGGCGAGCACGGTGTCGTAGCGTTCGAAACCGGCGACGTCGCCGTCAGTGCACACCCGAACCGAAATGCGTGAGAAGTCGAGCTCGGCGACATTCGGCACTGAACTGCTGGATATCAATGCGGTGGCGCCGCAGTCGTCGAGGACATATTGGACTTCACCGGGCCGCAAGTGACGGTTGATCGCCGTGTAGTACAGACCCGTGCGCTGCGCGGCCCACGCAACCTCGAGGAATTCGGGGCTGTTCGGCAGCAGAATCGCTATGTGGTCGCCCTGCTTAAGTCCCCGGCTCCTGAGAAATCGGGCGAACTTCGTCGAGCGCTCATCCAGTTGCGCGTAGGTGACGGTCGCGCCGCTGGACGCCATCACAATCGCAGGCGCATGCGGCGTCGCCGTCGCGTACCTGCTCGGCGCTGCCACCGCTGGACGCTGCGGGTGCCGTTCGTCAATCGTCGACAAGTGACGCACCTTCTAACTCTGCGCGTCGGGCCTGGCGCTGTGCTGCAAGCTAGGTCCGGGAATTGCGCTAGTCGACCGTCTAATTCGCTCGGTCACTCTGCCACTGAGTCTGCAATCAGTCAACGCCCGTACTTCAGCCGAAACCGGCCGTAGGATCGCCGCCGGCGCTGGAGTATCGTTTCGCCGCAAGCCGCCGAGATGGCGCTGGCAGGAGGAGCTGACGCAGATGGGTCTCAAGGGTCTCAGCGGGAAGGTGGCTGTGATCGCCGGTGGTGCGACCGGGATCGGGGCGGCAACCGCAGCACGCCTTGCCGCCGAGGGATGTCGGGTGGTGATCGGTGACGTCGAGCTCGACGGTGCGACCAAGACGGCCCAGGAGATCACCGAGGGTGGTGGTGCTGCCAGAGCCGTATGGTTCGATCTCGCCGAGGCGGAGTCGATCGCCGAACTCGCCCGTGTCGCCGTTTCTGAGTTCGGCGGGGTGGACCTGTTGTTCAATGTCGGTTCCGACATGAGCATTCTGCCCGGGGACACCGATGTTGTCGACATCGACTTGGCGGTGTGGGAGCGCACGATGACGGTTACCCTGCGCGGCTACCTGCTGACATTGAAGAACATGATTCCGCAGATCCTGGCCCGGGGGGGCGGAGCGATCGTCAACATGTCGTCTGCGGCGGCGTTCCAGGGCGAGCCGGTGCGGCCCGCTTACTCGGCCGCCAAAGCCGGTGTCGGTGCGCTGACCCGCCACGTGGCTTCGCGTTGGGGTCGTGAGGGAATCCGTTGCAACGCCGTCGCTCCCGGGCTCACGGCAACGCGAGCGATCCGGTCCGCACCGGTGTTTCCCGATTTACAGGCAGCGGCACTCAAACACATGCGCAGTACCCGGGTTGGCGAACCCGACGATATCGCAGCCATGGTCGCGTTCCTGATGTCCGATGAAGGCTCCTGGGTCAACGGCCAGGTCATCAACATCGACGGCGGCACCATTCTGCGCTGACCGCCGTCGCGTGACTACTTGAGCTCGGTCGACGACATCCCGAGCAGCCGGCGGGCCACCACCAACTGCTGGATCTGCTGGGTGCCTTCGAAGATGTCGAGGATCTTCGAGTCGCGGGCCCACTTCTCCAGCAGATTCTGCTCGGAATAGCCTGCCGTCCCGGCCAATTCGACAGCCTTGAGGGTGATGTCGCTGGCGACCCGGGCTGCCTTGGCCTTGCCCATGGAGGCTTCCTTGGAGTTCGGGATGGCGTTGTCGGCCTGCCACGCCGACCGAACGGTCAGCAAGTAGCCGGCCTCCCAGTCGGCCTCCATGCGAAGGAATTCCGCGGCGGCGGCACTCTGCGCGTGGGCGGGCTTGTCGTAGGAGATCTCCACACCCGCCTCGGTCAGGATCGTGCGGAGCTCCTCGAGCGCGGCGCGGGCCACTCCGACGGCCATCGCCGCCACGATCGGCCTGGTGTTGTCGAAGGTCTCCATGACCCCGGCAAAGCCCTTCTCCACGTGGATCTCCGGGTCGCCGAGCAGGTTCTCTTTCGGGATCCTGGCATTGTCGAATCGGATCACCGCGGTGTCGGAGGCCTTGATGCCGAGTTTGTGTTCCAGGCGCTCGACGGTGACACCGGGGTGCTCGCGCGGCACGATGAACGACTTGATGGCCGCGCGGCCCTTGGACTTGTCCAGCGTCGCCCACACGACGATGTGGGTGGCCCGCGACCCCGCGGTGACGAAGATCTTCTCCCCGTTGATCACGTATTCGTCGCCGTCGCGGACCGCTGTCGTGGACACCGCGGCCGAGTCGGAGCCGAACGACGGTTCGGTGATCGCCATTGCGGCCCAGACGTTCTTGCCCAGCCGCTCCAGCTGTTCGTCGGTGGCCACGCCCGAGATGGCGGCGTTACCCAGGCCCTGACGAGGCACCGAGAGCAGCAGCGCGATATCGCCCCAGGCGATCTCCAGTGCATTGAGCAACGCGGACATGTTGCCGCCGTTGATGTTTCCCTTGGGTCCGTCATCGCTGTCCCGGAAGGCCTCCGCGCCGGCGAAGGAAATCGTGTTGGCCTCGGAGATGCCCTCGAACAGCGTGGCCAGGGTGTCCAACTCGACGGGGTAGGCATGCTCGGCGATGTCGTACTTGCGTGAAATCGGCCGCAGCATCTCCGCCGCGCCCTGATGCGCCTTCTCGATCACGGCTTCCAGCTTGCGCGGCATTTCGAGATTTACTGCCATGAGAGTCTTTTCCGTTCGTTAGCCCGAGATGGTTACAGGAGGACGACACCTTCGGCGACGCCGATGGCCCGCAGATCGCGGTACCAGCGCTCCACCGGGTGCTCCTTGGTATAGCCGTGACCGCCGAGCAACTGAACACCGTCCAGGCCGATCTGCATGCCCTTGTCGGTGCCCAGCTTCTTGGCCAGCGCGGCCTCGCGGGCGAACGGCAAACCGCGTTCGGCGCGCGCCGCGCCGCGCCAGGTGATCAACCGCAGGCCGTCGAGTTCGATGGCGATGTTGGCGCACATGAACGCAACCGCCTGGCGGCGGGCGATCGGCTCGCCGAACGCCTCGCGCTCCTTGACGTAGGGGATCACGTAATCCAGCACCGCGTGCGAGGTGCCGACCGCTAGGGCGGCCCAGCCCAAGCGCGACAGCGCGATGGCCTCGGAATAGATCTGAGCGCGGTCGGCGTCCGTTCCTTCTTCCTCACCAAGGCGGGCCGACGACGGCACCGAGACGTTGTCCAATTCCACGCGACCCAGTGCTGCGGCGCGGATGCCCATGCTGGGATCGGCTTTCACCGACACGCCGGGCGTCGATGCCTCCACGATGAACAGAGAAGGCCTGCCATTGAGTTGTGCTGCGACGATGAACAATTCGGTGTCGGCCGCGGCCGGAACAAGGGACTTCACCCCGTCGAGGCGATAGCCGCTGGGCGTGCGCAGCGCTGTCGTCTTGAGTGCGGTGGGATCGAACAGGGCGTGCGGCTCGGCGATCGCCACGCAGGCCTGCGGCACATGGTCGCCGGCGAATTCGCTGAGATAGGTGGCCTGCTGATCGGCGCTGCCCAAATGGGTCAGTGCCGATGCGACACCGCCCGGCGCCAGGATCGGCAGCGCCAGACCCATGTCGCCGTATGCCAGCGCCTCTGCCACCAGCGCATTGGTGACGGTGGTGCGGTGCTCGGCGATGCCGTCGAAATCCTCGGGAACGTTGATCGCGGTGATGCCGAGCTCGGCCGCCTTGGCGATCAGGTCCGGGGGATAGGTCGTCGCCTCGTCGGCATCGTGGGCGGCCGGGCGCAGAATCTCCTCCGCGAACTCGTCGACCGTCGCGACGATCATCTTCTGGTCGTCGTCAGGAGTGAGGTCGAAATAGTCAGCGCCACTTGGTCGCAACCGAGTCGGCGCTTTGCCGATGCCCTGAACTCGCTTGAACTGCCGAGTGGCCGCGCCGGCGGTCGAGAACGCCTGCTTGACACCGTATTTCAGGCCGCGATTGAACGGGTCCCGCAGGTGGTAGCGGTCCAGGAATTCCTGGCCGACCAGAGGTGTGATGACCGCAAGCGCGATATCGGTCACGGATCGCTGGTGCTTGAACCGGCCGACCGCGCTGTCGCGGGCTCGGGCGCTCGTTGATCTGGGCGGAAAAGTGTTGGTCATTGTCGTCAGCCTCGTCGACGGTGGGCGGTGCTGGTTAGAACTCGCTGACGCTATCTTACTCCAAAGTAAGGTCGATCTCGGACCCGGCGGTCCACAAGGATTTTGTTGGGTAGGTCACAGCCGGCGCCGCTAGGAGGCCGCTGAATAATCGGCGTGTCTCCTCGGTGTAGCGGCTTGAGCTGGGAAAATGGATTCATGCAAGGCATGGAGCGGCCGGATCGGGAACTGTTGGACGCCCG
>NZ_JAPJDO010000065.1 GCF_026242045.1 Mycobacterium pinniadriaticum | reverse complement strand
CGCCGGCACAGCTCCGCCGACGGGTTATCGCCCGTCAACTACGAGATCAGGGAATCCAAGACCAAGCCGCAAGCGGCATAAGGAACCCTCCACGATCTCGGGGGAACCCCACACCGGATTGTTCACTGGCGATCGATTCAGGAAGGCGACCGATGGGATTCCTCGACAAAGCCCTCGGCAAGACCAAACAAGTCTTGAGCGAGAATGCCGACAAAGTGGAGCAGGCCATCGACAAGGCCGGTGACATCATCGACGAGAAGACACAGGGCAAGTACTCCGGCACCGTGGGCAAGGTGGCCGACGCCGCCAAGAACATCGTCGAGAAGAACCGCACCGACTCTCCAGACCAGCAAACCTGACCTATGGCGAAGCTCTCGGTATCCGTAGACGTTCCACTCCCCCCAGAGCAGGCCTGGCAGCACGCCTCCGACCTGTCGCGCTACTCCGACTGGCTGACCATCCACCGGGTCTGGCGCTCCAAGCTGCCGGAGACCCTGGACAAAGGCACCGTCGTGGAGTCGATCGTGGAGGTCAAGGGCATGCCCAACCGGGTGACGTGGACGATCGTCCACTTCAAGCCGCCGGAGGCGATGACGCTCAACGGTGCCGGTGTGGGCGGGGTGAAGGTCAAGCTGATCGGAAAAGTCCGGGCGAGCGCCTTGGACGCGGGAGCCTCCGTCGTGACGATGGATGTCCATCTGGGCGGTCCGGCGCTGTTCGGGCCGATCGGCATGATCGTGGCCGGCGCGCTGCGCGGCGATATCAGGGAGTCGCTGAACCGGTTCGTCGCGGTGTTCGCGCCCCAGTAGTCGCCGGCCCCGACCAGATCAGGTCCTGATGATCCGATTCGGGCTGGGGTAGGGGTGGACCCGGGGGGTGCCCGGTCGGGCGGGAGCCATCCCGGCCAGCGGGTGGCGGCCCTGCTCGCTCCTCGCTTTCTCGGCAGCGAGGTACCGCCGTTCCAGTCCCGCGATCAGATCCTGCACCGTGCGGCGCTCACGTTCGGCGGCACGGATCATGCTGCGAATCCGTCGGGTCTGGGTCTGTTCACCACGACGCTGATATCGCTCGAGGGCGCAGCCGTAGGTAGCCAGGTCAGCGTCGAGCTGCTCACACTGGGCCAGCAGCATCGACCGGAGATGCTCGGCCTGAAGGCGATTCGCGGACTCAAGCGTCTGGTCGCCCTTGTTCGCACTGCTCGGTGATGTCACGGCCGAACTGTAGCCGACCTAGGTTCAGTGCGCGCACTGGGTGGAAGACGGCCGGGACCTGCATCTTTTGTTCACCGATCCGACACCCGGCCGTCACCGTCTGTGATGGTGGTGGTTGCGTAGAGGGCGTAAATCGTCCGATGATGTCGGGCGTGGATCGTGCCGAGGAGCAACGTCAGATCGATCAGGTGGTGGACCGCCTGACCGAGTCGTTCCCCTATGTGCCCGATCATGTCATCACCGAAACCGTGGACAGCGTTCACCGCCGATTCGACGACGCACGCATCCGCGAGTTCATCCCGTTGTTCGTGGAGCGCCACTGTCGTGCGCTGTTCCTGTTGCAGCCGGCGGTCGAGATCTCGGTCTAGCTCCGCTATGACGATGCCGCCGGGAGCGAGGCGGAGAGCGAGCAGTGGCCTGACCCCGATCGGTTGCTGGCCGAGGCAAGGACACCCGCGAATGTCTGGGTGGGGTAGTCGAGCGCAGCATCACCGGTGCGCATCTGATCGACGAAAATGGACGCGTGGCCGCTGGGCGCGGCACGTTCTTGACGGTGTTGCGTTGTGACGACCGTCCCGAATTAGCTTGCGGCGCAATGTCCGAAGGGGCGTCGTGCCGCGGCTTCCCCCGCGAAACTGCGGGACGCGGTGTGTCCGCCCCGGCGAAGGCCACGTCAATCGGGTTTCGTGAACTCTCCGAACAGTTCTGCGAAGAATCGCCGCAGAGCCGCTGAGCCGCGTAACACGCCATCGGGTGTGAACAAGGTGGAGTCCTCGTTGTAGTCGGCCATGGTTCCCGCGAGGTCGAGCTTGCCCATGCACTCGAGGTGATGCGCGAGGACGTCCTGGGTTGCGGCAGTTACGAACACGTCGTCGATCATGGTTGTACTCCAGGAGGTCTGGATCAAGAGGTGCTCTGCTAGCCGGACCGGTCCGTCGTGTGGCCAGTCGCGATAGGTGCGGAAGTCATGTCCGCGAGTCCCTGCGCCAGGGCTACGTCGGGGCTGTAGCCGAGGTCGCGGCGGGCGGCGGTGATGTCATAGCTGCGGTCATGGCCCAAGAACGTGACCAGCCAGTTGGTCAGCATCGGCGGCTTGGGCCGGCGCAGCAACCGGGCGCCGCCATCAAGCACAGCTCCCAGGGTCGCTGCGACCCCCAGTGGGACATTGCGCGCCCGGCTCACGTCGACGCCCTGGGTTGCCAACAGTGGCGTCATGAAGTCGCGTATCGACATCGGCGTGCCGTCGGTGACGTAGTAGATGCCGCCAGGTCGACCCCGAGTCAGGGCGAGTTCAGCGGCCGCTGCCAGGTTGTCGACATGGATGAAGTCCATGACGTGGCGACCCCGATCAATCCACGTCCATCCGCCGGCCCGCGCAAGGTCGGCCAGCTCGGTCACCGTGGTCATCCCGGCGCCCCAGATGAACGGCGGGCGCAGCACCACGGTGTCCATCGTGGGTGTAACCGCCGACAGCAGGGCCTGCTCGGTGGCGAGCTTCACGCGGCTGTATGCGGTGTTGGGCCGGCCGTTATCGGTGTCTTCGTCCACCACCGCTGCGCGCTGGCTGCCGCTGGAGACGCTGGCTGCGCTGATCAACACGAACCTGCCGACCCCGGCCGCGGCGGCCGCCTCGTGCAGGGCAACCGTGGGCACGTAGTTGTCGCGGCGAAAGCCGGCGTCTGGACCCCAGAACTCCATGCGGGCCGCACCATGAATGACCGCGTCGCACTCGTTGAGGACATCTGTCCACTCAGCCTGTTCGCCGTTGGGCGCCAGGTCGGCCAGATCGCCCATCACCGGTCGCCCACCGGCGGCCAAAATCAGCTCAGCAGCGCGGCCAGACCGCGCTGACCCCAGCACCTGATGCCCCTCGGTGGCCAGGCGGCGTACCACGTGCTGACCGACGAAGCCACTGCCGCCCGTCACGAAGATCCTCATCGTCCCGACTCCTATCACGCCAAATTGTTTGAGGCCAAAATATTAGGCGGCTTGATATGCTGCCGTCAACAGACAGGAACTCAATGGCCAAAAAGCCCACTGACCAGGCGGATCATCTGCCGGGAGAACTGGCCGACGCCTTCGGCCGTGCGGGCAAATCGGTGGTGCGGGCCTTCGATGAACGCCTCGGCGAGCACGGAGTATCCACACCACGCTCGAAGCTGCTCGCCGAGATTCAGCGAAGCGGTCCGGTGCGGCTGGCTGACCTGGCCCGCGCGGTCGGCATTACCCAGGGCACGGCGTCAACGCTGGTGGAGGCGCTTGTGCGAGATCAGCTCGTGGAGCGAAGCGCCGACACCAACGATCGCCGCGCCATCCGGCTCTCCGTCACCCAGCGCGGCGACAACCAGGCCCGCCGCTGGCTCACCGACTACCTCGACGCAGCGCGGGACATCTTCGCCTGTTTTGACCCCGCCGAACAACGCGCACTCGCACAACTGCTCACCCGACTCGCTGACACCCTCGAAACAGCGCCTGGACAGTAGCCCACACCCAACCTCCGGCGAGAGCAATGTATGAAGTCAGCTCTCCTTGCCGTGGACCAGTTCACGCCGATCCGGTCAGCCCGGAGATTCAATTCAGTGGCAGCGGCACGGACCAGACCAGCCTGGTGCCCCCGCCGGGGCGCGGCACGATGGTGAACTGACCTCCGCATTCGCGGGCGCGCCCGGCCATATTCGCCAGCCCGCTGGGGGTGACGTTCTTGTCGATCCCCACCCCGTCGTCGCTGACACCGATCGTCAGGTTGTCGTCGACGGTGACCGACACGGTCACCGAACGGGCCTGGGCGTGGCGCACCACGTTGCTGATCGCCTCGCGTACCACCGCCTCGGCGTGGTCGGCCAGCGCGGCGTCGACCACCGACAGCGGCCCACTGACGTGCACCGCCGGGCGCACCCCGGAGTCCACGGTCATCTGGGTCACTGCCTGCTCGATTCGCTGACGCAGCCGGGTGACCGACCCGCCGTGCAGATCGAAGATCGCAGTCCGGATCTCCTGCACGACCTCCTGCAGGTCATCGAGGGCGCCGGTGATCCGTCGGGCACTCTCGGCCTGGTCGGCGCTCAGCGCCCCCTGCAACGACAGGCCCACCGCGAACAGTCGCTGGATCACGTGATCGTGCAGGTCGCGGGCGATCCGGTCACGGTCGGTGAGTACGTCGAGTTCGCGCATTCTCCGCTGCGCCGTCGCCAGGTGCAGTGCCAGTCCCGCCTGGGCGGTGAACGCCGCCGCCATGTCCAGCTCCGCCTCGGTGAACTGCTTACCCGCACCCGCCACGCACGCCAGCACGCCGGTGGCGCTGTCGGGTTCGCAGACCGGCAGAATCAGCGCGGCCAGGCCGGTGTCAGCTAGATCGCGGAAATCGCTGATACGCACCGGAATGCAGTCGGTGAACGCCTGGCCCGCCGCCGACCCGGTGATCGGCAACCGCGTGCCCAACAAGTCGGTGCGTGTCGACGCGGTAACCACAAGTTCACCCGAATCGTCGGGCTCGGCGAAGAAACTGAAGTCGCCACCGGTCAAAGCCAGTGCCTTGGAGGCGATTTCGCTATGCACCGCGGACGGGTCATCACCGGCCAGCAGGTCGGTGCTGATGTCGCGGGTCGCTTCGATCCACAGTTGGCGGGTATTCGCCGCCTGGTAGAGCCGGGCATTGTCGATCGCGATGCCCGCCGCGCCGGCCAGTGCCAGCACCAGCACCTCGTCGGCTTCGGTGAACGCCGCCCCGTCCGCCTTCTCGGTCAGGTAGAGGTTGCCGTAGACGTGATCGCGGATCCGGATGGGCACCCCCAGGAAGCTGCGCATCGGCGGGTGGTTGGGGGGAAATCCGATCGACGCCGGATGCTGTGAAAGATCTTCGACGCGAATAACCTTGGGGGTGTTCAGCAGGAGACCCAGCATGCCGTGCCCGGTGGGCAGTGGGCCGATCAATTCGGCTGTTTCCTGGTCGATCCCCTCGAAGATGAACCGCTCCAGCACCGGTTGCGGCTCGGACCCGATCACTCCGACGGCGCCGTAGCGGGCATGTACCAAGCCCATCGCGGTGTGGACCACGGTGTGCAGCTTCTTCTCGAGTTCCAGCCCGGAGGACACCGCCAGCATCGCGTCGATGAGGCCGTTGCGGACGTCGAGGTCAAACATCGCTTTGCCGCATCGTATCGGCGGCGAACAGGGCGGCCTGGGTGCGCCCGCTGAGCCCCAGCTTGGTCAGCAGACGCGAAACATAGTTCTTGACCGTCTTTTCGGCCAGGAACATCCGCTGGCCGATCTCGCGGTTGGTCAACCCCTCGCCGAGCAGTTGCAGCAGTGTGCGCTCAGTGGGTGACAGGTCGCGAAGCCGCTCGTCCTGCTCGGTGTCCTTGCGCAGCCGCGACATCAGAGCGGCGGCGGCCCGGTTGTCCAACAACGACTTTCCCGATCCGACGGTCTTGATCGCCTGGGCCAGCTCCATGCCGCGGATGTCCTTGACCACGTATCCACTGGCGCCGGCCAGGATCGCGTCGAGCATGGTTTGCTCGTCGGTGAACGAAGTCAGTATGAGACAACGCAATTCGGCGTTCATGGCGAGCAGCTCACGGCACAGATCGATACCGCTGCCGTCGGGCAGACGGATGTCGAGCACCGCGACGTCGGGCCGGGCCGCGGGAATGCGGGACCGAGCCTCGACCACCGTTGCGGCTTCGCCGACGACGGTCAGTTCGGGGTCGCCGCTGAGGAGTTCGACCAAGCCGCGCCGAACCACTTCATGGTCGTCAACCAGGAACACCTTGATCACACCGAAGTACAGCCCGCGAGGGTCCCGAGCCGGTAGGGACTTTGGTCCTGAAAACGGCTGACCAACGCCTTGTGGGACGGGGGTCGGAGCTCTCTGGTGCGGCGGCTCGGCGTGCTGGATTGTTATTGGCGAGACCGCGATACGCGATCCTCCCCTGATTGTCGCGCGACGGCACTAGCACCCCACGGCGCGCGTCTTGGGCCGGCGGACGGAGTTTTCTCCGTTCCGCCGGCCCAATCTCCTCTTCTAGACTGCCCCGATGACCGCCAGGTACTCACCCGCCATCGACGTCACCGCGGTCGACGCCGTCGACTTCCACACCCACGTCGAGATCGACGGCACCGGCCACTGCGCCTACGATGACGAACTGGCCGAGGCCACCGGCCGGTACTTCAAGCTCGGCGGGGACTACTTCGCACGGGTCGACGACCTCGCTGAGCGCTATCGGCAGCACAACACCGCGGCGGTCGTGTTCACCATCGACGCGCGCACGGTGTCCGGGCACCGGCCCAACTCGGTGGAGGAACTGATCGAGGGGACGATCCGCAACAATGACGTCCTCATCCCGTTCGGTTCGGTCGACCCCTGGGACTCCGACGCGGTGCGGCGGGTGGGAGAGCTGGCCGCCGGCTACGGCGTGCGGGGATTCAAATTTCATCCGAGCCTGCAGGGGTTCGAACCCAACGACCGCCGGTTCTATCCCCTCTACGAAGCGATCACCGCCGCCGGGGTGCCGGCGCTGTTTCACACCGGCCAGACCGGATTGGGGTCGGCACTGCCCGGTGGGCACGGGATCAAACTGCGCTATTCCGACCCGATGTTGCTCGATGACGTCGCCGCCGACTTCCCCGACCTGACCGTCGTCATGGCCCACCCGGCGGTGCCGTGGATCGATGCCCAGATCTCCATCGCGTCACACAAGGCCAACGTGTTCGTCGACCTGTCCGGCTGGTCACCGAAGTACTTTCCACCGCAGCTGGTTTCGGCGATCGGACGCCAGCTTCGAACGAAGGCCTTATTCGGGACTGACTATCCCTACATCACCCTGGACCGCTGGCTGCGCGATTTCCAGACCCTCGATGTCGATCCCGCGGTGGTCCCACTGATCCTCAAGGAGAACGCACTGCGGGTGCTCAGCCTGTCCTCGTCGGACCGCTGACCGTATTCGGGACGGTGGCCGACTTCCCCTTGCGCAGGGTGTCGAGCAGTTCGCGGTAGGGGCCGACGAGGTAGGCGGTGTCACCCGCCACCAGCTGGGTATCGCGGCGCGGATGCAACCGCAGGGGGGCGGCGTCGCGGCCGATGGCGATCACCCGGGTCTGGGTGGACAGCTCGAACATCCTGATGCCGTCCAGCTCGCTGCCCGGCTGCACCTGTACGCCGCCGACCATGAACGAGCGCTGGCCCACCGAGAAGGTACCCAGTACGTCGAGGCCCATCGCCGCACCGATGAACCACGGGGTGGCCAGGTCAACGGTCGAGCGGACGTATTCGAACTTGAACCGCTTGCCCACCGCCGAGCCCAGTGCCCGGTCGTAGATGCGCAACACGATCGGGATGTCGGGGCGTTGGGCTCCGGGAACTGTTCCCGGGCCCAGCATCTCGCGCAACACGATGCCGGTCTCGATGTTCACCATGTCGTCCTGGGTAAGCACCGCGATCGCGCGGGCCTCGTCGATCCTGGCGGCCTCGAGGGTCTGGCGCAGCGTGGCGTCACCGAAGATGACGGGGAGTCCCAGCTCTGCCGCCGCCGACAGGTAGCGGTTGTCCTCGTTGCGTTCGATCACCGCGACGTCGTGTCCGGCCGCCTTGAGCACCGCGGCCACCTGGATGCCGAACGAGCCGAGCCCGACCACCACGATGTGGCGATGCAGGTGGCGGACCTTCTGCCGGTTGGTGGCCTGGGCCAGCCGCCGCGACAGCAGCACGTCGGCGATCAGGGCCACCACGATCGCCGTGGTGGCGACGCCGGCGAACATCATCACGATGCCCCACAACCGCAACCAGGTCGGCTGCTCGAGGAAGTTGAAGTCACCGTAGCCGACGGTGGCGATGGTCTCGGCGGAAAAATACAGCGCGTCCACCCAGCCCATCCCCGGCTGCTTGTAGGCGAAGCGCAACATGATGGTCGACCCGATCAGCAGCGTCAGCGACGCTCCCAGCGCCCGGTAGAACATCGGGTTGAGGTCATCGCGGAATGCCCGCAGCACGTCGAGCGGGCGGATCAGCATCGGGCGCTCGCGGCGGGCCGACGAGATCGGTTTGGCCGGCTCGATGCCCTGTTCGGTCAGCTCGTGCGCGGTGCCGATCATCGCCGTCCGGTCACCGGGGTGGATCCGGATGTCCCGGCCCGGGCAGGCGATCACCTCTCCCGGGGTGTCCGAGGTCTCCGACCGGATGATGGCGACCGGGGCGAGATCGCCGTACATCTCCCGCAAGGTGCCGTCGCTGGCCGCGGTGGTGCCGGAGACCATGAAGTCGACGCCGGCCACCGAGATGGTGTGGGTCCTGCGCTTGAGCAGGGCCTCGACCACCGAGGGGGCCGCCAGGTCGGCGACATCGAGGATGGCGCCCGGTCCGTTGTTGGCGGCCATCGCCTCGCGCAGCACCGCGTTGGCCAGCCGGGCCACCACCCGCACGTTCGGGTTGGCCTGCCTGGCCAGCAGCGCGATCTCCAGGTTCAGCGCGTCGTCGTCGTCGGCGCAGATCACGGCTTCGGCGGTGGCGATCCCGGCGGCATGGAGATCTTCGGGGGTCTGGGATATCGCCACACTGATCCCGGCGTTGTTGAGCTCGTCGATGATCCGCAGTCCGAGAGCGTCGTCACCGCAGACGATGGTGTGGCCAAGCATGGGGAAACGCTACTTGGGAAACCTCGGCCGTGACGGGTGAGAATGGCACATGCCCTCAGTGCCTCCCGCCCCCTACGTCAAGGCCTGCATCAACGGTGCCCGCACCCCCGACCAGCATCCGGGGCTGCCGGTGTCGCCACCACAACTGGCCGATGCCGCGGTCGCCGCGCATGGCGCCGGAGCACAAGCCGTGCACATGCACCCCAAGACCGAGGACGGGGTGGATTCGTTGGCCCCCGAGACCGTCGCCGCGGCGGTCGACGCCGTCCGGCACGCGCTGCCCGGCCTGCCGCTGGGCGTGACGACCGGGTTCTGGGCGCTACCCGATCCGGAGAAGCGGTTGCGGGCGGTCGAGTCATGGTCGGTGTTGCCCGACTTCGCCTCGGTCAACTGGCATGAGCCGGGCTCGCCGGAGCTGGCGCGGCTGCTGCTGAGCCGGGGTATCGGGGTGGAGATCGGCATCTTCCACGCCGACGCCGCCGAGCAGTGGGCACGCTCGGAGGTGGCGCCGCACTGTCTTCGGGTGATGATCGAACTGCAGGCCGACGAGGACACCGACACCGCCGACGACCTACTGGCGCGGATCCGCCGCGCCGAGTCGCCGGCACCGATCCTGCTGCACGGACTCGACGCCAGTTGTTGGCCGCTACTGGCGCACGCCGGTGTCCGCGGCCTGCAGACGCGGATCGGGCTGGAGGACACCCTGCTGCTGCCGGACGGCTCGAGCGCACCGGGCAACGCCGAACTGGTCGCGGCCGCGACGGGGATCCTGCGGGAGGTCAGTCAGTAGCGAGAGCGAAGTCGGCGAAGTCGAACCCCGGCACCACCACACAGCTGACGAGCGTCGGCTCGTCGTCGCGGGGCCAGGCCCGCTGCCAATATCCGGGTGGCACCAACACCTGCGGCTGTTCCCCGGCGACGATGTCGGGACCCATCAGAACCGTTGTGGCGCTCTCCTTTTCCGGTCCGACTTCGAGCACCAACGGGCTGCCGCGGTGATGCAGCCACAACTCCGCGCTGCGCACGGTGTGCCACGCCGACTGCTGGCCGGGCATCAGCACGAAGTAGATCGCCGTTCCGGCATTGCGCGACCCGTTGTAGTCCGGGGGCAGCGCCGATTCGCCGATGACGAGCTCGCTGCGCCAGGTCTCGCGGAAGAAGCCGCCTTCGGGGTGAGGTGCCATCTCGAGCTGTCGAACCCAGTCAGGGATATCCGTCATGCGCACAAGACTAGAGATAATCGGTTGCCGGCGAACGTGCTGTCCCACCCGGCGTACTGGACGAAGCGGGTTAGGGTCTGACCATGGCACACCTGCGTGCGGGCTGGTTCGTCGTGCTCTGCGCGGCGGCACTGGCCGTCAGCGCTTGGCTGCCGTGGCTGACGACCTCGGTTGCGGGCGGCGGTCGGGCCAGCGCGATCGGTGGCACGGTCGGCAGCATCGTGCTGCCGCCACGCTTCGGCGCCGGTCAATTGATCGTGCTGCTCGCCTCGGTGCTGATTGTCGCCGGCGCCATGGTGGCCCGGAATCTGTCACCGCGGCTGGCCGCCGCGACGGCGCTGGTGATCTCGGTGCTGGTCGGAGTGCTGACCTACTGGTACTACCACCTCAACGTCAGCCCGCCGGTGTCGGCGGGGTACGGCTTCTACATCGGGGCGGCGTGCGCTGCCGGCGCATTACTGTCGTCGGTGTGGGCATTGGTGTCCACCCTGGTCCGCGGGAAATGAGCCGCTTCGTCGAGCCGGTCACTTTGACCGGCGCGCAATGGGTTTCCCTCGAGCCGCTGCGCGAGGCGCACGGTCCCGAGCTCGCCGAGGCCGCCGCCGACGGCGCCCTCGGCAGCCTGTGGTTCACCAGCGCGCCGTCACCGGAGACCGCCGCGGCCTGGGTGATCGGGATGCAGGCGATGCAGGCCGCCGACGAGGGCGTGACCTACGTGATCCGGCGGCAGAGCGATGGCGTCGTGGTCGGTTCGTCCAGCCTGTTCCACGTCGATGCCGCCAATCGGCGCTTGGAGATCGGCCACACCTGGTATTCGGCCTCAGCGCGGCGCACCGGGGTCAACACCGAGACGAAATTGCTGATGCTCTCGCACGCGTTCGACGAACTCGGTTGTGTGGCTGTGGAGTTCCGCACGCATTTCTTCAATCATGTCAGCCGCACCGCGATCGAACGCCTCGGCGCCAAGCTGGACGGGGTGCTGCGCAGCCACCAACTGCTGGCCGACGGATCGCGGCGCGACACGGTGGTCTACTCCATCCTGGACATCGAATGGCCCGCGGTTCGGAACAACCTCAGGTTTCGGCTCGGCCGCCACGACTGACGGCCGAGCCGAAACTGTCGGCCGGTCTCTACGGATCGGTTGGACCTCAGCCCGCTTCGACGGTGGTCGCCTCGATCGGCGTGCCCGAGCCGGAGCGCGTGACTTCGATACGGCGCGGCTTGGCTCGCTCGGCCAGCGGGATCGTCACCGTCAGCACACCGTTCTCGTAGGTAGCGGAGATCTTCGTCGTGTCGATGCCCTCGCCGAGTGCCAACTGGCGACGGTAGGTGCCGAAGAATCTCTCGCTGGTCAGCCACTGCACCGAGTCCTCGGAGCGGGCCGAGCGGTGCGCGGTCAACGTCAGTGTCCCGTTGTCGACGTTCACATCGATCGAGCCGGGATCGACGCCGGGCAGGTCGGCGGTCAACACGTAGTGATCGTCGACCTTGTACAGGTCCATCGGCATGAACCTGGGGCTGCGATCGGTTCCGGCCTGGCTGGTCAACAGCCCGCGGGTCATGGCGTCAAGATCATTGAACGGATCGAAGCGAAGCACAGCACTCACCTCCTGAATCGCTGAACGCAAGCCCGCCACCCCGGCGGGCAGCTTTCACTGTGCAGCGCCAGATTAGCACTCGACCATCGAGAGTGCTAACACTTTTTTCGCGGGCGGGACCGTCGTCGGTAGGCTGGGCGGGGCTCTTGGGCTGGGCGGGCGAAGGGACGAGATTGCGCAGGACGACGGGACAGGTGTCAGCCGTGTTGGCGGCCGCACTGGTGGTGGCGATCGCGGGTTGTTCGGAAGACGCGAAGCCGACGGCCGTCAAATGCGCCGAGGTGTCGGTACCCCTGGCGGACGTTCCGACTCGAACCGATCAGGAGCCGCGGTTGCGCATACCTGCGCCGCAGGGCTGGGAGCGCACCACCAAGCTGGACTCCGAAACCATCCGCTTCGCCCTCCGCGACGAAGGGCTCACCGAGGAGGGGTTCACTCCCAACGCTGTCGTCACCTTGCAGAAGGTGAGTGCCGACGTGGGCAAGCCGCAGCAGATTCTCGACGCCCAGGACCAACAATTGGTGGCCAAGCTGAAGGTCAAGGACGTGAAGTCCGCCCCGGCGCAGGTGTGTGGCTCGCCGGCCCAGTCCACGACCTATACCGCCCCGGCGATGGGCAAGATCCCGGCTCGCAGCGCGACGTCACTGGCCGTGGTCTACCAGGCCGGCGACGTCAACTACGTCACCACTGTGACAGTGCAGACGATCAAGCCCGACAATCCGACCTATGCTGCGGATTCCGCGGCGATCATCAAGGGATTCCAGGTACTGCCGCCTAAATAGCGACGGTCATGACCTGTCCACCGCTGAGTCGCTCGGCACATCGGTCGCAGGCGAGCTCCCCGGTGAAGTCGGCACCGCAGTCGCGATGGGTCATCACCACCGCCGGGCCTTCGGGTGCCTGAAACCACCACTGCGCCCACTGCAGGGCGGCGGCCAGCACGGGGAAGAACGCCCGGCCCTTGTCGGTCAACAGGTAGGCGGCCCGCTCGGGGCCCGAGCGCTGGGTCGGCGAGGTGATGAACACTCCGATGTTGCAGAAGGTCTGGAGTCGCTCGGCCAGCAAGCTGGGCGGGGCACCAAGCTGGGTCTGAAAATCGGTGAAGCGGGTGGTGCCCAGGAATGCTGCAACCAGAAGTGCTGCAGCCCAACGATTTCCCAGTATGCTCATGGTCTCAGGGAACAGTCCGGCGCGGCGGGTGGTGGCGTCGGACTCCGAACGGCGCCGCGTGGACGCCGCCGGGGCCGAGCGTGTCCAGGTGCCGCTGGGCCCGAGGCTCAGTGCGACTTCCGGGCCGGTGACGACGGCATGGCAGGTGTTGCAGCGCAACAGGGGAGTGAAGTGACAACCGCACGTCTTGTGACGCATCGCGGGCAATGTCTTGTGGTGTCCGGTCACCCAGTTGCGTTCCCATTCCCAGATGGACAACAACGCCGGCCACAACGACCGACCGCGAGCGGTGGTCAGATACTCGGTGCGCGCCCGCGTGGCCGCATGCACCTGTCGGGTCAGCAGCCCATCGCTGACCAGGGTTCGCAGCCGTCCGGTCAGCACCGAATTCGAGATTGGCAGGCGCGCCATGAACTGGCTGTAACGGCTGGCGCCCAGCAGCGCCTGCTGAACGATCAGCAGGTTCCACTCGTCGCCGAGGAGGCCCAGCATCCGTCCGATGGCATTGGGGCTGTCGGGCGCCAAGACGGTGGGCGTCTCGGCGGGTTGGGATTCGGCCACTACAGTCCGATCGCCTCGGCGGCCGAATCGCTGGTATGCCAGCGGCGCAGCGCATCACCGGCCACCCAGGTGGAGTGCGTTCCGCTGGAGATCCGTTCCGGTAGTTGAAGTTTGCAGACCGGCCCGTCCGGCAGTCGGGCGGCGTCGAACACCAGGCAATACGAGGCGTCTGCCGCCATATCGGTGGTCAGGGTGACCAGGTAGCCGTCGTCCTCGGTCCGGCCGCCGACACGTGGTGCCATCGCGGTCTCGCTGCCGTAGACACCGTCGCCGAATGCGTAACGCTGTTCGCTGCCGCTGTGCACATCGTGGCGGACCAGGCCGTCGAACAGGAACCAGCCCGGCTTGCCGGTGGCCGCATAGGTGTAGCGATACGGTTCGCCGAGATGGCCAGGGTTGATCATGCCGAACTCGGTGATGCTGTCGGACAACGGTTCTTCGGTGAGGCCACCGGTGGCCAGGTTCAGCCGCCAGCGGTGCAGCCTGGCCTGCATCCGGTCCAGTGCCAGGAACCGGAACGCCCGCTGCCACTTGGTGCCGGTGCCGTTGTCGCTGGGCTCGGGATCACCCTGGAAGAAGCCGTCCAGGACGATCTCGTCGCCGTCTTCGTAGGCGTTGACGAAGTGCAGCACGTAGGTCGGGTCTGCCTCGAACCATTGGATCTGGGCTCGGAGGGCAGGAGCGGAGCGACCCGGGATTTGGTCGAAGCCGCCGCGACGGGGCAGCACCGCGAACCGGGAGGGCAGGTCCCGGTGGAAGCGGGCGACGTGCAGGTCGCGTTCCAACAGTTCAGGATCCCAGAACAGGGGAAAGTCGTTGAGGATGGCATAGTTTCGGGTGAACGCCATGTCGTGGGGTAGCCGTGGGCCGGGCAGCGGGATGTCGGTGTAGTGCACCAGGTCGTTGTTCGCGTCGACCACCCCGTAGTGCATGTAGGGCGCGGACTTGGCGTAGTTGAAGAACAACATCTCCCCGGTGCGATCGTCGACCTTCGGGTGCGCCGAGACACCCCAGTCGCCGGGGAACCCGCCGTTGAAGGTCTCTTTGCCCAGCGTCTCGGCGGAGTACGGATCCACGCGGTAGAGGTCGCCGCACTGGTAGAAGCTGGTCAGCGCGACGCCACGGTGCACCACCACGTCGGTGCTGGACGAGTCCTTGAGCAACGTGCGCGCGCCCCAGCCGTAGTCCACCTTCGCCAACTGCGGGGGCTCGGCCAGCCCCGGCCACAGCGGGCCACCCGCGGCGTTTTCGGCCTCGAATGCGTCCGTGCGGACAAACCGGTTGCGGTAGAACGCCTTTCCATCGCGGAATCCGACGATATGGAGCATGCCGTCGCCGTCGAACGGGTGGTACGCCTTCAGCGCCGGATGCAGCGGGTTCTCGGTGTTACGCAGATAGACGCCATCCAGATCGGTGGGCAGTTCACCGTCGACGACGGTCAGATCGTCGGCGCGCCACTCGGTGTTCTGCGGCCGCCACGGGCCGGTGCGGTAGGGATGGTCGTCATCCTCGGGCAGGGTGGACAGGAACTTACCGACGATCTCAGTGTCCATCGTCCGCCGATCCGATCACGAAACTGACTGTGGTGGCGGTACTCCCGCCGAAATTCAAGGTGCCGAATCGGCGGGCCCCGCCGACCTGGTAGTCGCCGGCCAGATCGCTGACCTGTTTGGCGGCGTCCAGCATCATCCGGATGCCCGAGGCGCCCACCGGGTGGCCGCCGCCGATGAGGCCGCCGCTGGGGTTGATCGGCAACCGGCCGCCGATTTCGATCTCGCCGTTCTCGATCGCCTTCCACGACTCGCCGGGCCCGGTGAGCCCGACGTGGTCGATGGCGAGGTACTCACTCGGCGTGAAGCAGTCGTGCACCTCGATCCCGTCGAGGTCATCGAGGCCCACACCGGCCCGGCCGAACGCATCGTGCACGGCGGCGCGGACATGCGGCAGCACATAGGGGTTGGCGGCGTCGCGGTCGAGTTTCTGCCGCAATCCCAGCCCCACCGTGCGGTGCCCCCAGCCCTCGATCAGCCCGATCGGGCGCACGCCAGGGTGATCACTCAAGAAGTCGTCGTTGACCAGCACGATGCCGGCCCCGCCATCGGTCATCTGGCTGCAGTCGTAACGGCGGATTCGCCCCTCCACGGGTGGGTTGACGGTGTCGTCGTCGCCGTGTGACCGCAGATCGGGGACCTGCCAATCCCGGGTCTGGGCGTTGGGGTTGCGCTTCGCGTTGCCGAAGTTCAGCGCGGCGATCGCATGCAGGTGAGCATCGTCGATGCCGAAGCGGCGGTCATACTCGTCGGCGACCTCGTCGAACATCGACGGCCAGAGGAACGTGGCCCCCGCACCCTCATGGCCCGTCCAGGCCGCGGCGCCGAGGTGGGCTGCCGCGGTGTCGCCGGGCACTGTCTTCTCCAACTCCATACCCACGACGAGCGCGGTGCGGTAGTTGCCGGCGCGCAGATCGGCCATCGCCGCCAGTGCGGCCACGCTGCCCGAGGCGCACGCCGCCTCGTGGCGGGTCGCCGGGGTGTCCCACAGACCCTCGTGCACGGTGGCCGGCATGGCGCCGAGGTGGCCTTGGCGGGCGAACATCTCGCCGAAGGCGTTGGCGACGTGCACGACGTCGATGTCGGCGGCGTCGATCATCGACGCAGCCAGGGTGAGGTCGACCACCTCTCTGGTCAGCGCCGCGAAATCGCGGTCTTCCCGGGTGAGGTTTCGGGCGAAATCACTCTGGTAGCCGCCGAGGATCCAGACGTTGCCTGCCACAGCGGAGAAGTTACTACAGCTAAGAGAGTGGCGGGCCGGATTGCGGGGACGGTCCCAAATCCAGGGCGGTCCCGCCGGCTCGCGGTCTGAACCGACAGGACCTCAGCGGGCGTGGGTGTCGACCACCGCGCCCGCCTGCAGCCCAGCATTGCCACAGCTGTGGATCGACAAACGTCGGTGTCGAGGGCGTTACTTTCATCAAGAGGTTGGGAACACCTGCTGGGTGTCCTCGCCCCAGCACGACCTCGCGCAGCGGATGGCCGAGTTGGCCCGGGCGACCGCGCTGCCTCGCGACGTCGACGACGTCCTCGCCGGGGTGACCGCCGCGGCGACGGAGATGATTCCCGGCACCGATACCTGCGGGGTGTTGTTGATCGGCAAGGGCGGAAAGTTCGAATCACTCTTCGGTACATCGGACTTGATCTACGAAATCGACGCGCTGCAGGAGGCGTGCGGTGAAGGACCGTGCGTCGAGGCCGCCGTCGACGAGCTGATCGTGCGCACCGAGGACTTCGCCACCGAGCGGCGCTGGCCCAATTACAGTAGGGCCGTTTGCGAACTCGGGGTCCGCAGCGGGCTGTCGTTCAAGCTCTACACCAGCGCGACCACGGCGGGGGCGTTGAATCTGTTCGGTATGACGCCGCGCGCCTTCGACGGGCAGTCCGAGGCGATCGGCTCGGTGCTGGCCGCCCATGCCGCGTCGGCGATCATCGCCAGCCGGGTGATCGAGACCCGCGGCTCTTAGCCCATCACCGGTAGACACAGCGGTATCGTGGGCCTGGTTTCGGTTGCTCGGGGGGCGTTCAATGCTAGATGCGCTGGAGCGTTGGTGGCACCGGTCGAATCATTACGACTGGTTGAGTGGCTACCTTGCCGACCGGGGCATGCGGGGTGGCGCACGTGCCCTGATGGCGTTCCTGGCTGCCTCGTTTGTGGCGTGTCTGCTGGGGCTGCTCGCGTCCGCTGACGGACCGAGTGGCACCGTGCCCGTCGCGATGACCCTGTTCGCGGTCGGCGGTGGTGTCGCGGGGTCCGTCTTGTTCATCGTCCACTGGCCGTCTCGTCGCGAGTCATTCGCTTTTGCCGTGATCACCAACGCTTCGATCGCGCTGGCCTGCCTGGCCTATCCGCAGCCGTTGCCCTCGGTGGTCGGGTGTATCGCATTCGCCACCATCGGTGCCTATATCGCGTTGTTCCACCTCACCGGATTGGTCCTGTACAACTTCGTCGTCGCGGCCGTTGTCGTGACGGTCGGCGCGGCCAGGGTGGCGGTGTCCGGGCATCCGGTGCTCGCCGCGGTGGATTGGTGGCTGATCATCCAGATCAACATCGCGCTGCCCTTGGCGATCCAGATCCTGGTGCGGGCACTCGGCGTGGATCTGCTTCGCGCCGAACGCGACCCGTTGACGGGGTTGCTCAATCGGCGAACTTTCCACCGTGACACGTCGGGCCTGATCGGGGCGGGCCGCGCCGCCGACGTCCACCTGGTGGTGGCGCTCATCGATCTGGATGGGTTCAAGGCGGTCAATGACCACTACGGGCACGCCGCGGGTGATGAGGCGTTGGTACACGTGGCGCAGGCCATAGCGGAGGCCGCCGGCGACAACGCGGTCGTCGCCCGCAGCGGTGGTGAGGAGTTTCTGGTGGCCACCACGTCACCGACGCCGGACTGTCAGGAGTTGGCGCAGCGGTTGTGCACCGCCGTCGCCGAGTCACCGGCAGGGGTCACCGCGAGCGTCGGCACGACCGCTGTCCGACTGGCCGACACCGAAGGCCCGGACAAGCCGCTGGTCGACCGGCTTGTGGCCACCGCCGACTGGGCGATGTATCGTGCCAAACGCTCCGGGGGCAACGGCTTCCGCCATCAGGACACCGATCCCGTCGGCCGGCGGCCGCCCGACCTCGACGATGGTGTGAGCCAGTCGATCGCCTAGCGCTTCGCGCTCTCGATGAACCGCTTCAGCTCGAGGTGGTCCTTGAAACCGTCGGGGCCCTTGGTGCCGGAGTTCACGTCGACTCCGAAGGGTTTGACTTCCCGGATCGCTTCACCGACATTGTCCGGGTCCAGGCCGCCGGCGAGGATCACCGGGATGGGCAGCCGCTCGACGATCCGAGCGCTGATCGACCAATCGTGGGTTTGTCCGGTACCGCCGATCTGGTCGGTCGCGACATTGATCGTGTCGAGCGCGACGGCGTCGACTGCCTTGACGTATTGCTGTGCGGCGTTGATCGATTGGGCGTCGACGACGTGGATTGCCTTGTAGAGCTTGATATGTGGCAGCCGCCCTTTGATCGTTGCCGCCTGGTGTGGGGTGGTCTCGCCGTGCAGCTGGATTGTGGTCACGCCGATGGATGTCGCCAGCGCGACGATCTCGTCGGCCTCGGCGAGGTGGGTCACCAGAACCGACGAGACGAACGGCGGCAGGGCGGCGACGATCGCCGCGGCGTCGGATGCGTCGAGGAAGTCCGGGGAGTGGTGCTGCTGGCCGACCAGGAAACCGAGCGCGTCGGCGCCGTACTCGACGGCGGCGCGTGCGTCATCGATCCGGCGGACGCCGCAGATCTTCACTCGGATCATCGGGTGTCAGTATGCGTGACCCACGCTGACCGGAGCTGGTTGCCCGGAAATCCCCGGGAAGGAGGAAGGAGAGGGTCATCAGCCTAGGTCATACACATCACAGAGTGCCCCTGTCTGACTTCGGTTGATTGTTGACGGATCTGTTTCGGTTGATCCTTGACACTCGATAGTGGTGGTTAGAGCTCTGTGCTGGTGCGCAGGGCCCGTTTGTTTCTTACCGCGCCCGTGCTCTTGCGCGTGGCGGTCTTGACCAGAACGTCGCCGATGTAGAAGCGCAGCAGCTCACCATCGACGTGCACATCACACCGCGACCCCGCGTAGTGGCGGCCCAGGCTGACCTGCTGCCAGGACACACAGACCACCCCGTTGGTGGTCACTCGACGGCTGATCCAGTCCGAGCCGGCCCGTTCGGCCCCGAGCCCCTCCGGCGGTGGCCCCGGCACCGTCGCACCTGCTGCCGAGGTACCCACAGTGAACCGCGAGGCCGGGGTGGCCATCTGCAACGCCTGATGGGGGCGCTCGCTGTTGTAGAACGCCACCCACTCGTCGAAGGCTTGCTGAGCGGCCTTCACGTTGGTGAAAGATCCACTGTTACTGAGGAACTCAATACGAACGGTGCGGTGGAACCGCTCGATCTTGCCGGTGGTCGTCGGTGAGCGCGGCTGGGTCAGCAGGTGATCGATGCCCTGCTCGCGGCAGATCGCGTCGAAGAGCACCTCGACCGGAGGATGGTTGAACCGACCGGTGAACACCTTGCCGTTATCGGTCAAAATCTGTGCCGGCGCCCCATAGGTGGCCAGCGCGCGTCGCAGTCCGTCACAGACCGCGCGGGTGCGTTCTCGGGCCATCACCGTGGCGCACACGCACATCCGGGAATGATCATCGATACCGGTCAACACCTTCGCCGAGGTCCCGTCGGCCAGCGCCACCCCGCCGACGACATCCATCTGCCACAACTCCATCGGTGCGCCGCGTTCCCACCGTTTCCACTTGCGCGAGCGCCGATCCCGCAGGTGCGGATCGATCATCTGTGCCCGCACCAACGCCCGATAGGCCGCCGACTCCGAGGGCACCGGTGACACACCCCGCTTGCCCAGTTCGAACACCAACCGCCGCGGACCCCAGTACGGGCGCGAACGCCGCAGCTCCAACAATGCGGCCTCCACCTGCGCGGGCATCTGGTGCGGACACGACACCGGCCGATGAGACCGATCCGCCAGCTGGGGTTCCCCCGAGATCGTGGAGGGTTCCTTATGCCGCTTGCGGCTTGGTCTTGGATTCCCTGATCTCGTAGTTGACGGGCGATAACCCGTCGGCGGAGCTGTGCCGGCG
>NZ_JAPJDO010000064.1 GCF_026242045.1 Mycobacterium pinniadriaticum | reverse complement strand
CGCTCGACACTCATGCCGGGCTCATCCGGTACATCGAAGCGGCGGGCCTCTAGCGACGGCTACCGGCCCGCCGCTTCACCCTGCCCCTTGACAAAATGCACCCCATATCAGATCTCGGGGCGGACGTCGAAACGGTCGAAGTAGAAGGCGAACCGGGAGCGCAACTCGTCGGGTTCGACGCCGAAGTGCCGTTTCAGGTCATAGGGGATGCGCCCCTTGACGCCGCGTCGGTTGCCGTCGATATAGGTTTGGAAGCGCTTGACCACCTTGGCCGGGATGTCGATACCTGCGCGTTCGTAGAACTCGTTGAGCACCGGCATCTCATTGCCGTTGAGGTGATGGAATCCGATGTCGACGCTGCGCTCGGCCGGCACCAGTTCCCGGTCGCGCACACAGGCACGCAGCAGGCGGTGGATCCGGTCACTCCAGTACTCGACCAACCAGTCGGGGTCGATGCTGGTGCGGCGCAATCGATCCGAATAGGCCATCATCGTGATGGCGGACTGGACCACCGCGACGGGGTCGCGATGGGTGAAGGCCACGGTGGCGTCGGGGAAGGTGGCCATCAGAGGTCCGAGTTGCTCGGCGTGCTGCGGCGACTTGAGCACCCAGGTCCGCGGACCGCGCAGGAACGTCAACGCCTGCAAGACTGTCCGCAGATAGGCGTAGTGGCGGATGTGGTCGAGCCCGAGATAGAAGTCCCGCCAGCCGGGGACGCGGGCATGCCATTCCAGCACGTAGCCGGCCATGTCGAGGTCGAGCAGCTCGACCTCCTCCTCGATCGCTTCGGGGAACCGGTCGTGCATGGCCGCCACATACGGAGTGCTTGCCATCAGAGCCTCGTGCTCGGTCTTGACCCGCGCGTAGCGGGGATCGATGCCGTCCACGTCGGGGCCCTGTCCCCGCGCGGGGATCGGGTCCTCGCTCTCCCAGTAGGGCAGTGCCCGTCGCCGGGGGTCTTCGGCGATCAGGTTCACCAGGTGCGTCGTTCCGGACCGGGGCATACCGACAACGATCAGCGGCGCTTCGATCGGGATCGACTCGATCTCGGGATAGCGCTTGATCAGGTCGACTAGCGACAGCCGATTTCGCAGCTTGCGAACGACCCTGGCGCGCAGCGTGCTCCGGCTGAGTTGACGAAGACCGGTGTCGGACTCGATGGCGGCCACGTGCGCCGTCAGCCGGCCGATGAACCCGTCGTCGTCGGCCAGGTCGTCGGCCCCGGCCGCGGCCACCGCCTCGCTGAGCATCGCCTCGATATCGAAGGTCACCGGGCGGGATTCGGTGTAGTCGAGGATCTGTCGCTGGGTGTCGGTCAGCACCGGGGCCGTCAGGTCGTCGAGGTTCAGGGTCTCCATTGATGACCGCGTCGCCATGTCTTGTTCCTGTCGAATATTCGACGTACTGTTCGGCAATATGACGCTCAACGTAGACCCTGCCAAGACGGCGGGTCAAGCGTCCTCGCCGCCGACCGAGCGGGTCATCGACGTGATGGAGATGCTCGGCGCCGATCCCGGCCGGCAGTTCTCACTGGCCGAGATCTCGCGGCGCCTCGACATCAGCAGGGCCACCGGGCACGCCATCCTGGCCACACTCGTCGCACGCGAGTGGGTGACCCGCGACCCCCGGTCGGCGAAGTACGCGTGGGGACCGGCGATCGCCAGCCTGGCCAAACCCGCCGACCTGTTCCGCGGTGAACTGGAGGACCTGGCGGCGGCCACCGGCACCCAGGTCTATCTGGCCCGGCGCGAGGCCAACAGTGTGGTGATCATCGACCTCGCCGGTGAGAGCCTGACCGCGCCGAGGATCGGGCGGGGGACCAGGACGCCACTCGTCGCGCCGTTCGGGCGGGATTACGTGGCGTGGTCGAGTCCGCAAGCGCAACAGGCCTGGCTGGAAGCGATCGGCCGGCCCAGCGATGCGCTGCGTACACGAATTTCGGCTGTGCTCAATGAAACTCGTAAACGCGGGTTCGTCGTGGAGCGGCTCACCCGGGAGTACCTTCGGGTGTATTCAGCGTTGCAGGCGCTATCCGGCGACGGGGAAGTGGATGCGATCACCGCCCAGTTGGCCCGCGCCTTCGCCGACCTCAGCGTGATCGACGTGCTGCCGGCAGAGCTGGGCAGGGGCGCCACCCACAACATCGCCACGGTCTCCGCGCCGATCACCGGAGCCGACGGCTCGGTGACCATGTCGGTCACCGCCGCGCCGTTCACCACCCTGGATTCGCGGGCGATCATCCGCCTGGGCGAGCGGGTCCGCAGTTCCGCGGCGGCCATCGGTGAGCGGTTGAGCCGCTACCGCGACCAGGCCTGAGGCCAGCGTGGGAAGCAGCGCTTGTCGATCCGGCCGTGCACACCCTGGCGCTGGTCGACGACCTGGGTGACGGTGAAGTCCACCGCCACCGACATGAACGAGTACGCGTCGGCGCGAGACAGCCCGAAGTGGCTTTCCAACAGGTGCAGTGTGCGCAGCGTCGCGCACTTCATCGCCGCGTCGAGGCTGTCGCCGAAACCGTGCACGAGCAGCTCGGTCGAGGTCTCCAGCACCGGGACCGTGAACGGCAGATCACGGCGAACCGTCAACCGCAGCAACCCGTTCAGCGACGACTCCAACGCCGTGCCGCTGACCTCCCCGTCGCCCTGCGAGACGTGCGGATCGCCGACCGACAGCAGCGCGCCGGGGACCTGGACGGGGTAGTACATCCGGCCGCCGGTGCCGATGCGCCAGTTGTCGACATTGCCGCCGTGGTCACCCGGCGGCACCGAGGAGACCCGCACCGGCTCGGCGGGCGCCACCCCCATGGTGCCGAAGTGCGGCCGCAGGGGCACCACGACTCCGGGCAGCGCCGGTTGGCGCGCGGCGGGATCGGGCGCGACGATGGTGCCGGGTTCGTCGGCCAGCGGGGTGGCGGTCCAGTCGTAGCCGAACAACGCCCGGCCCAGCAACGCCTCGACGTCCAGTTCGAAGACGGTGACCCGTTCGACCGGAATCTCGTTGTACAGGAAGCCCCAATGGCCGGCGAGGTTCGATCCGTAGGGCAGCCGAGGGGAGGCCTCGAGGATGTCCACCTGCAGCACGTCGCCCGGCCGCGCCCCGGTGACGGCGATCGGCCCGGTGAGGATGTGCGGTCCCGGCCCGCGATCGTCGACCTCGGCGAATAGCTGCGAAATGCGTTCATCCATCAATAGATCGGGAGCGTCGCCGGCGTGATGGGTCAGCGTCTCGATCGCCACCAGGTCACCGGAATCGACGGTCAGCGCGGCCCCTTGCCGCGGGTCGAAGTAACCCCAGTGCACCGTCTGCGCCGTTGCCGGGAGGTGGTGCACGGTCATAAGGGTCAGATCATGCCAGCGCGCGACGCGTCTGTCGCAGCGAGCAAACGTCATCCCGCCGGCGGGCCCGGTGCCGGGATAATGGCTGCCATGAGCGTCTCGGTCCTGGTGTGGGTGGTTACGTGCGTGGTGATTCTCGGGTTGTTCGTGTTCGACTTCTTCGCCCACGTACGGGTGCCGCACGAGCCGACGTTCTCCGAATCGGCCATTTGGTCGTCGGTGTACATCGGCCTGGCGGTGGTGTTCGGGTTCGTCGTCTGGTGGCTGTGGGGCGGACAGTTCGCCGGTGAGTACTTCGCCGGCTACGTCACCGAGAAGGCCCTGAGCATCGACAACCTGTTCGTGTTCACCGTGATCATGGGGACCTTTGCGGTGCCGCGGGAGTTCCAGCAGAAACTGCTGCTGATCGGCATCGTACTGGCGCTGGTGATGCGCGCGGGGTTCATTGCTGTCGGCGCCGCGGCCATCAGCGCGTACAGCTGGGTGTTCTACCTCTTCGGAATCTTCCTGGTGCTCACCGCCGTCAAGCTCGCCCGTGAGGCCGGCCACGAGACGGAGGTCGAGGAGAAGCGGGACAGTCGGATCATCGCCCTGGTGCGCCGGTTCGTCCCGACCACCGAGGACTACGACCGGGACAGGTTCCTCACCAAGGTCGACGGCAGGCGGGCGGTCACCCCGATGTTGCTGGCGCTCATCGCAATCGGGTTCACCGACGTCTTGTTCGCCTTGGACTCCATCCCGGCGATCTACGGGTTGACCCAGGAGCCCTACATCGTGTTCACCGCCAACGCCTTTGCGTTGATGGGCCTGCGACAGCTGTACTTTCTGATCGGTGGTCTGCTGGACCGGCTAATCTACCTGTCCTACGGGCTATCCCTGATTCTGGCGTTCATCGGGGTCAAGCTCGTACTGCACGCGCTGCACGAGAACAGCCTGCCGTTCATCAACGGCGGCCAGCACGTCGCGGTGCCGGAGATCTCGACCGGGGTGTCGATCGGCGTGATCGGCGTGGTGCTGTTGGTGACCACGCTGGCCAGCCTCGCCAGGACCAGGGGCCGGGCGAAGCTGACCTGATCGCCGATCTCAGTGCCAGTCGCGAAAGGCGGCCAGCAGCTTGGTGCGGAATTCCGAATCGAGGTGCTCGGCGCCGATCTTGCCGACCGTGTCGATGGTGACCTGAAACTGCTGCAGGTAGTTGGCGCAGCCGTCACAGTCCAGCAGATGCAGGTCGAAACGTGCCCTCGTCGACAGGTCGAGCGATCCGTCGAGGTAGGCGGTGACCAGTTCGACCAACTCGTTGCAGTCCAGTTCGTCGCCGCTCACCGCGCCTCCCTCAGGTAGTCCTCGAGCGCCTGTCTGATGGCCGCGCGCCCACGATGCAGCAGAACGCGCTGGTTTGCCACCGATAGGTCCAGCAGTTCGCAGACCTCAGCGGAATCGAAACCCAACATGTCGCGCAGCGCCACCACGGTCCGTTGGCGGTCGGGCAGCTTGTCCAGTTCGCGACGAGCAAGCGCAAGGAACTCCGAGCCAAGAACCGAGCCTTCGGGGGTGTCGGGAAACGGGGCCGGCGCACGTTGATCTTTCCAGTGTCCGGGCCAGTCGGGGTCACTGGCGGGCCGGAATCTCCCCGGATCGACCGTACCGCCGCCGAAGGCCGCGACCTCGACCTCGGCGATGCGCTGATCACGGATGCCGCGCGTTTTGGCGATGTTGATCATCACGGTGAAAAGCCAAGTGCGCAGCGAGGATCGGCCCTCGAACTTGTCGATACCCTTGACCAGGGCGATCCAGGTTTCCTGGACTACTTCTTCGGCGGACTCGTTGGTCCGGACGTATCCGCGCGCCACCCGCAGGAGCGCTGGGGTGTAGCGGTCGACCAGGCCGGCGAACGCCGACTCGTCGCCGGCCCGCAGGGCGGCGACCAACTGCGACTCGTCGTCTTCCGTCCCGATCATCGAGACGAAATACTAGCCGCTCAGCGGTATTCCGGATTGGCGAAATCATAGCGGCAGCCTGCGTCCCAGCCCGATCGGAGGTTGCCGTACGCGGGTATCCCGTCGCGGAGCATCCAGGCCATATGCAGCAGGTTCCACGTCATGAACGTGGTGTTGCGATTGGTGAAGTCGTTCTCGGGTCCCCCCGAGCCCGGGTCGAGGTAGGACGGTCCCGGGCCCGCCTCGCCGATCCAGCCGGCGTCGGCCTGCGGCGGGATCGTGTACCCGATGTGCTGCAGGGTGTACAGGACGTTCTGCGCGCAGTGCTTGACCCCATCCTCGTTGCCGGTGATCAGACACCCGCCGACCCGGCCGTAATACAGGTACTGGCCGGCATCGTTGAGCAGGTGCGAACCTCCGTAGAGCCGTTCGTGCACGCGTTTCATCACCGAGCTGTTGTCGCCGAGCCAGATCGGGCCGGCGAGCACCAAAATATTTGCGGCGAGGACCTTTTCGAATATCGCCGGCCAGTCGTCGGTGGCCCAGCCGTGCTCGCGCATGTCGGGCCACACGCCGGTGGCGATGTCGTGGTCGATCGCACGCACCACCTGGACCGCCACGCCGTGCTTGGCCATGATCGACGCGCTGATGTCGATCAGGCCCTGGGTATTGCTCGGCTCGGGCGAACGCTTGAGGGTGCAGTTGATGAACAGCGCACGCAGACCCGTGAAGTCATGCTCAGGCTCGGTCATCGGCATTCTCCTTCCCTGGCGCCCTGCTGTAGTGGGTTCCCCCGACTGAACCGTTACGCGTCGATGCGCACGTAACGCTGAGAGGGAACAGCCGCACCACTCGGTCGTAGGAAATCCACTCCAGAAAGGTTTCGCGATGACCGCTATCCAAGCACCGGCCCTCCACCGGATCGATTCGGTGCTGCTCAGATTCGGCGCGCTGGCGGCACGCTACGGCCTGGTGATCGTGATCGCCTGGATCGGAGCGTTGAAGTTCACCGGGTACGAAGCACGGGGGATTGAGCCACTGGTCGCGAATAGTCCGTTCATGAGCTGGCTGTACGGCATCTTCGCGGTGAGCACGTTCTCGGCGATCCTGGGCGTCGTCGAGTTGGCCACGGCGCTGCTGCTCGCCGTCAAACCGTGGTGGCCGCGACTGTCGCTGGCCGGCAGCATCGCGGCGATCGGGCTGTTCGTCGCCACGATCAGCTTCCTGTTCACCACACCCGGTGTCGGGGAGGAGTCCGCGGGTGGCTTTCCGGCGTTGTCGTCGACGGGTCAGTTCCTGATCAAGGACGTCGCTCTGCTCGGCATCGCGATCTGGACGGCGGGGGACGCGCTGCGCGCCGTCCGCCGCGGCTGACGCCAGCGGCGATTGGTGAAGGACCGGCTGGTGTTCGTGTCCTTACGTTCGACCGGTGTCCAGGTCACCGCAAATTGTCGAGCCTGGTGCGCAACATCGTTGCAAGACGCTCTGTTTGCCGGTCGTCGAAACCTATCTCGCCACACCTGTCCGGCCAAGCAACGGCGGTGTCGATGATCGCGTCGATCATGTTGGCTATGGCGCGGGTTCGTATACCGAGTCGGGTGCCGGCGTCGATGAAATCGGCGCGCGTGAGGCGGTTCGCCCGGCCATATAAGTCGAGCGCCATGGGATCGTTCCATCCTGCGTACGGCTGAGTGCACAGTAAGTCGTAGGCGGGGGTCGGTTGCCATACTCCGTCTGGGTTGTAGATCGACATGTTCTTTCCATGTAGATCCCCGTTCCCGATGAGCCAGCTGAACACAACAACTTTCAGCAGCTCGAGGAGTGCTATCACTCGTGACCCGCCGCCTCGTCCGCAGGCATCGGAGAGCGTTGTGAGCGCGGTTTCTGTCTTGATGCGGTACTTCGACGCCGGATACAGGCCGGCCACCTGGCAGGCGTCCTCTTGTGGAATACGTCTTCCCTCAACCCGGTCAAATCGGCTCACCAGTAGAGCGCTGTGCCCCTGGGCATCGTGTAGCAATGCTGTGGCGGCGGCCCGTAGTCCGCACGCCGACGCCATCCGCATGAAGAAATGCTCGTTCTCGACGAGGAGTGGGTACTGCGCGGGGTTCAGTTTGAGGATGGCGGGACCTGCGCGGGTCTGAGTCGGAGTCGACAACATCGCCGCGCTGACTTTGGGTTGGACGCCTGCCAAGCCGACGGGATCGGCATGGACAGAACCTGTCAGCTTCGCAAAGACCGCGCGAAAGTCGGTGTCTCGCGCCGGCTCGAACAGCGGTAGTGGCTGGACGGGCTCCACTCCGGCGGGAAACACACGAATATTTCCGATGGTGTCGGCGCCGATCGCAAGCAGCAATGTCAGATGGTCATCCGCCGAGGTCTTCATCGAACTCGTGACGACACCGAGGCGCACCCCTTCGGGCAAGAGTCCGGCGAAAAAGGGTGGAACCGCACCGCCCGTGGTGATGACCGGGTATTCGCCGGACCGAAGTAATGACCAGGAAACCGACTGATCTCGTACGGAACCTTCGACATTCTCGTGGGCGACGTAGTCGAAGTGAACGGCGTCGCCGCGTTCGCGCGTCAGGTGGGCTGCGAGCATCTCGCCGATGTAGACATCGGCTTCGGCGACCTCGCGCATATCGAGGTCAAGAGAGTTCGTCATTCGACGGTTGAACTCACATCGAGCCGTAAGCCGAGCACGTTGGCTATCTCGACAACTGACCCGATCTTGGTTGCGCCAGTGCCCGCCTCTAGCGTCTGAACGCTGTAGCGCGACACTCCAGCCAGGTCGGCCAGTGTTTCCTGGGTGAGTCGCAGAGTCAGCCTACGGTCGATAAAGGCTTGGCTTATGCCTGCTAATTCAGGCATAACGCCCTCGCGTTGTGGGCTCGTGCGCCTTGGACGTGCCATGACTCTCCTTATGCCTGATAAATCATGCATAAGCCAGGATGGGCCCTCGACGGGGACGCCGTCAAGCTCTTACGCCTGATTTTTCCAGCATAAAGCCGGTGCCCCAGACTCCGGTCGGAGGAGGGGGCACCTCAGCTGCTAGATGTACCCAGATCCTCGATGAGCAGCGAGACCAGAGACTCCTCGTGCACGGCTACCCCCGTCCTGGCCATTGCCGAGGCCAACGCGGGATCCCACGTTGTCTTCACCGCATTCCCGACGAGTGGTAGACCCGAGCGACACTTGCGAACGGCATCGATGTAGTCCCGCTCGGCGAGCCGCCACGGTAGTGCTCCGGCATCAATGATCCGGGAGGCAATGGCGATCCCGGGCCAATCAAAGTCGCCGTGATAGCGAAGCGCGACGCGGTCGGCCAGTAGATGTCCGGCCACCGATGGGTTACCGCTGAAGCAGACCAGGGGTCGATCGATGAACGCATCAGCGATGCGTTGCAACACTTGTGGGTTCTCGCAGGCACTCACCATGGTTCCGGGATTCACCAGGGGCGCGGTAATTGCTGAAAGCTCCCGGATTGTCAAGTGGGTGACGAGTCCGAGATCAGCGCGCATGCGCATCATCGCCGACCACGGGTCGTCGCCCGGAGGGCGCAGCGCCCACGTGATCACCGTCCCCGAGATCGTGTCGACGGCGACGCCCACCGACTCCCACATCAGCATTCGCTCACGCGGAGATGTCGGTTCTTTCGTATCGGTGGCGAAGCTAAGCGCCCGTAGCGCCAGTCGACCAGCCAACCGGTCGCCATCCAGCGCGTGCGCGTCTCCAGCGATCTCGGACGCCAATTCGCCCAGCACGCGGGTGTGCGTAACCGGTTGGATGAACACCGTTGCAATCGCGCGTGCCGCAATCTCGAATTGACCCGCACCTCGGTCAGGGCCGGCTCGAACCAGAAGCCCAGAAGTATGAAGCCACGAAATCCAATCGCGGGTCCATGGATAAGCGCTGAGGCCGTTGCGCGCCGCGATGTCCTCGACGTGCGCCCACAGCGAGATCGCGATCTCTGCTTGAAGTCTTCTTTCGGATTGCCGATCGCGCAACGGTGTCCCGGTGAGTTCGGCCACGACGGCGATCAGCCCGCGCCTGGCGGAGCTCATCAGCAGCGCGTTTTCGACATCGGCCAGCGAGATGGTGCGCGCGCCAGGCTGAATCTGTCGACCGAGTAAGCCGGACAACCGCTCCGCGCCGTCCGGGTCAAGATCGAGGCGAATCGAGCCGGCGATTGCATGTCCGTTACGTTCCAGCCGATCTCGCATCCGCAGCCAAATCGGCATCAAGCTGGGGTCAGACAAATATTCGCGTGATGGAGGCGGGAGAGTCACGGCGCACTCACCGCGTGAATATGCCGACGCTTGCCATCCCAATGAACGCGCGTCGCAATCGCCGCGCTGTCGCCCATCCGGCGGATCTCGTAAATATCCAGTTCGGGAACTTCTGGGACCGTGCCCCAGAGCGCATGACCGGTCATGACGAAATCGATGTCGAATCGCACTAGCAGACCCAACAATTCGCCGATGGTGCGATCATCGATCTTTGCGAACGCGTCGTCGAGCAACACCAAGCGCAGGGCTCCATCGGGCTCGGGCAAGCTGCTGAGATAACCGTCTGCTGCTGCAAAAAGCGTGACGTAGGAAACAAATCTGGTCTCACCTTGCGAAATCTTGGCACGCCTCGAGATTCGGCGCTGCTGATTTGGTGCCGGTCCAACAATGGTGACCTCGACGTCGTGCCACATGCGGTAATCCAACGCTTCGGCCAAGTGCGAGGCGTAGCCGGCCGTCGGGTCTAAAGCATGACGGCCTTCCACGCGCATGCGGAGCAGGGTGATGAGTTCGTCGTTGTCCTCCGCCGAGCGAACAGCGTCGGCTATCGAGACCAGATGCATGACGCGCGCTAGCTCGGTCTGTTCCTTATTGAGCAGCCATCCGATGCGAACGCCGATACCATGACTTGTCTCTATCGACGACAGGCTGCGGTTCATCGCTTGAACCAGATTGCTGGCCTGGTTGATTCGCCGTCTGAGTTCGTCGGCTACACCGCCAAGGACGAATGCAGTGAACACGTCCCGCTCTCGCGCGCTCAACGCTTGTCTGCCCTCGTCGACACGACGCTCCAAGTAGGTCAATACCGCTGTCGGCTCGTGGCGATCTTCGGCGCCTTCTATCCGGATCGAATATGCGTCGTGCTCGAACTCTGCGATCACATCGAGCTGGCCCGAGGTGTCGGCTTGGAAGCGCTGCAAAGCATGCTGGAGTTGTGTCACGCTGAGCGACTTGCTCACTCCGATCGACGACAGCGCAGATCTGGCATTAGCCGAAACTGACTCCGCATCGCCCACGATCGCAAACCGGTCGATCGGTGTGGTGGTTGCTGCCTGCGCTAGCCCGGGCAGAGCCAGCTGCGCGTTGAACCGATTCGCGTGATCGGTGAGCGTGTCACGGAGGGCAGTCGCGGTCGATTCTTCGACGGCGTCGCGCTTCTCGACGCCGCCGATCTCAGTCCGTAGCTCGTCGAGCGCCTTGGTGACGTTAATCAATTCGCGGCTTGCATCTCTCTGCGCTGACTCCGTGCGGCCCAGTTCTTCGGTCAGCTCGCCCAATGGCACGTCGAGCACCGCGTGTTGAGCAGCCAGTCTTGCTGCGGCTTCCAGCCAGGTGGACCGATGCGCTTCAGCATCGGACTCCGCAGCCTTTCGCGCGTCGGTCAAATCATCGAAGTCCCTGGCCGCGCGACTTGCTTTCTTGACGGCGCCCGTAGCGGCCCGGCAATCGGTGACCAGACGCCGGCATCCGTCGCTCGCAGACCGACAATGGGCGATGGTGGTGCGCAACTCAGTAGCGGTAATCGGCAAGTCGAGACTGCCGCAAAATTCTTTGTGGCGTTCGAATTCGGCAGCCCACGTGTTGCGTTCTTGCGTAGCAGTGTCGGCGGCTCGGCGAGCCGACGCTTCCGAGGCGGCAGCTCGGTCGACCAAAGTCGCGGCTGTCGCACGCGCCTCGATCAGTGCAGCTGACCTGGGCGCCGTCGCCAGGTGGTCCGCCAGTTGCTGGATGGCGGCGTCGATCATTTCTCGACTGGCCGCTCGCTGCCGGGCCCGTTCGGCCAGTTCTTCCAGGCGGTGTGAAATCTGCTCGCGACGGGCCGCCCGCGCGGCCGCTCTCGCAGCGGCACCGATGTGGCGTGCCTCGGCAATGACATATCGCCCTGACAGTGCCCCATTGCGCCAGTTTCCGTCGGTGTCGATCGACGTCACGGCATCTGGATCCGCGTATCCGATAGACCGCAGGACTGCGTCCACGATTTCTGCTGGTACTTCGGAGGCGGGGTCGCGTTTCAGCACGTGAGTCAGAGGTCGGCTCACTTCAATACGCCCTGGTCGCAGAAGAACTTCGCCGTCTTCGGTGTGGACCGAGCCGTCGGCTTGCACCGTTGCGGTCAAGATACTCGAAGCAAGCAGGGCCGATTCCAGTGCCGCTCGATCGCCTAGTGGCACTTCCGGTAGGAAATCGACCGTCTGCCAGAAAGGGATCCCGCGTTGAACGCTGTGCCAGGGCGCAGTCGGTGGAGCGGGATCGCGGGCCGCGTCGAGGTCATCACGTTCGGCGGTGAGTGCTGCATGTTCACTCTGGTCGTTCGCGTCCTCGGCATCGAGGTTGTTGATCCCAACGGTGTGTGCGTCGAAGAATGGCTTGGCGGTTCTGCTTGGCAGGAGGTTGAGCAGGTCCAGGTAGTCGACGATAGTGGGATCGTCGCCGCTGAGTGCCTCGATATCGGCCAGCAGGACGCGCATGGTGGCGTCCTGCTCCCAGGATGCTGCGGGCATCAGCTCCTGTGTGTCCGAGCATGAAATCCACTGCCGCCAAGATTGATTCAATGCAATGGCGGTGTCGTCACGCTGGACCACGGAGGCCTCCGCGGATTCGCGATCCTGTTCAGCCAGTGCGGTGGCGCTCTCGGCCGCTGCCTCGAGATTTCGCACTGATTCAAACGCTTTGTCGAGGCGGCGAGCTTCCTGTTCTCGTCGCTCTGCTTGATTCCTACGTTGTTGTACCTCAGCCTCGTACCTTTCCGATACCGTCTGTACCGGTTCGAGATCGCTTGGCTGCAGGGCGGCCCTGGCTGCAGTCGGACGTCGAATGGTCTGGGGTTCGCCATCGAGAGTGGTCATCACGATCGCGTGTTCGATGACGCCGATCGAGTCGGAGTAGTAGATAGCAGCAGGAAGATCAGGATGTGCTACACCGCTGCCTGCCAACGCCGCCGATGCCGAGATGAGGGTGTCGCCCGCGGACCGGACTGCTTCGCGTAGCTCGTCGTACCGTTCGTGCATTCTGTTGGCGGCGTCTGCCTCGCCGCGGCGCGCGGATTGAGCCGATGCCAAGGTGGTTTCTGCAAGTGACCTGAGTGCCGCGACGGCATCGTCGCGTTGTTTGAGATCGTCTGCCTGTTTGAAGAGCTCGTGCTCTTTCAGCGCGGTGATGGCGGCATCGAGCTCCGCCGACTCGTCTTGGAGTGACTTCTGGCGAGTCTGCTTTTCGTCGCGTTGACGCATCAACTCCTGCAGCGAAACCCGCAGCTCCTCGCGGCGCCGGTCGGACTGGACGACGGCATCCGCCGCACTGATGGCATTCTTTGCGCTGGCGGTGAGAACCGTTGCCGCATAGGACCGATAGGCCGAATGGAATGTGCGGACCTGCTCGAGAGTGCTCGCGAGTCTCTCCTGGGCAAGCCGGGTTTCCGTCAGGTTGTCGAGGCGCTCGCCGGCGTCCTGCAGCGTCTGCTCACTCAGTGGTGGCAGCGCATTCGAAATGAGTTGAGGTAAATTGCCTTCGTCAATTCGGTTGCCGACGTCTGGAGACCTCAGCGTGTGCATCAGTTGAATGAGACCAGAGTACCGGTCGCGACCTGATTCGCCGCGCAGTCCAAACACTTTGTTCCGCACGGCCTCTCGATGCCCCTCGGCGTCAGTCAGGTTATGGGCCCCGACCAAGTCGCCTAGTGCGTCACGAGTGAGTGGGGTTCGGTTTCCTTCGATCAGGCGGAGATCATGTCCAACGCGCAACGGCGTGTTGAAGAATTGAACATCGCTACGATGCGCTGAAGCGCTGTACTTGACGTGAGCACCAAGTGTCAGGTACTCCGAACCGCGAACGAGCTCGATCCACAGATATCCGGCTCGGTTGGTCTGTTCTCGCGCCCCTGTCCGCATAAGCTCGTCGAGGCTCACCTTGTTGGAACCGGTCGCATCCATTCGGCGTCGATCGGCATCGAGGAGGTACGGCAGCAACATCTCAAGGGCGCGAGACTTTCCGGACCCATTGGCGCCGCGAAGGATGAGCCGTCCGCCGCCGATCTGAAATTCGGTTTCGTAGTAGTGCCAGACGTTGACGACACCGGCGCGGCTCAGCCGCCAGCGCTGATCAAAGTGCTTCACGGTCTGACCTGGGCTCACGACGGACCCATGCCGGTGATCGGCTTCTGCGTGATGTTCGGGCGATATCGCGCTGCAGCCGGGGATACCGTCATACCTGCGTCACCGACGTCGGCAAGCGCAAGAGCTCCGAGAAGCGCTACGACATCGCGTCGTAGCGTGGATGTGCCATCGGCGTAGTCCGCCTTCCATGAACGGCCGTGTGCGGCGACGAGCTGCTGCAAGACGGAATCCAATTCGTCCCACGCGACGTAGAGGTTGGCTGAGTTGCTTTCGGCGCGGCCGATCAATGTACCAAGCAGTAGCAGGGCGGCTTGTTTGAGACTTCCGCTGCCAGGAAACTCGATGTCCGTCAGGGAGCCTTGTGCATCGTAAGCGAGAACCCCCTCTGCCCGGACCTCGACGGTGAGACCGAAGTTCTCCTCCAGTTGTCGAGTGACCTCCGTTCGCTCCCGGGAGAGAACGTCGAGTTCTCCCGCGGACAGGTTGCGACGATCAACCACTGGATCCTCCACGAGCCGGCGGCGCAGGCGTCGCCGTGGCTGTTCTGGCGCGGTGGTGAGGATGGTGGCAGGGTCGGCAGTGGGCCCCAAACCGCGTGATAGCAGATGTGGCAACATCGGCCTGGAAACAGTCAGCAGCGCTTCGGTTCCGGAGCCCTCGGCCCACTGCGATATCGATCCGTCGGTTTCTGTGACGACGCCCCAGTCCATCAGGATGGTGATCGCCGCCACCAGTCGCCGGCGGTCGGATATGTTGTCCGTCAGGATGATCCCGTTGTCGGCCGCATCGGACCGAACCTGGCTCACCAGATGGGACAGCAGCACTTGCTCGCCAAGCCCAGGGGCGAGTAGCGCCGCGCAGATCAGAGCCAACGCAGTGTACTGAGAAGCCCCGAAAGGGATTTCGCCGCGTCGCATCAAAGGGCGATGTGGAGCCGTCGATTCGAGCGGGGTCTTCGCGAGGCGTGCGAAAGAAGATTCGACCGTCAGTGTGTAACCAAGCTGGCTCGTGAACATGGCTTTCAACGCCGGCGCGTGCAGACGAATCTTCGCCAGCGTTTCGGGCGAGCGCGCCGACGTGACGATCGGTGTCAGCAACAAGGCCCGCGCCGCCTCCCGCTGTTCTGCCATATCTTGTGCGCGCGTGCCAACCGTACTCACAACGCGAACCGATCTGAGGAGTCAGCGCTCTCGTGCGACGTGACCGTTAGCCGATAATCGAATACGGTCAGCGAACCGTCACTCGATGTAACCGAAGTGCAATCGCCTGGCTCGGCTCGCAGAACGATCCCGAGATCCTGGTTGTTGACTTCCCACGCCGCGCCAGACTCGTATTGCAGGGCTAGTAGCCGGGCCAGTTCATCGAGTAGGAGGTCGCGTGCCGCGGGAGAGAGCGTTGCACCATCAAGGGAGTTGGTCATACGCAATTCGAGTGCGGCTGCCGCGTTGCGATCGGCCTCCTCCTGGGCTGCCGACTCGATCATTCGGCGATCTGACGTTTGGTCGGGTACGCGGGAGCTACGGCCGCGCAACGAGCGGTCGCCGCGCTCGCGCAGGGATATCGGCACGTCGATCGGATCAGTCTCAAGCCAAGAGCTGGTCGGATGGGCCCGGGGATCAGGTTCGTCAGGTCCCATGAGCAGATGACGGGAAGGGTAGGCGCCGAAGGTCCCATCGAACAGGCGGTGAGCGAGCTCATCGGAGGCCGTATCGAACCATGTTGCCAGGCGGAGAAAGTCGGCGCGGCGCGAGTAGCCAGTCGTCGATGCATCGAGCATGCGCTTCGCATTGGCCAGGAGCTGTCCGAGTGCCGCCCCGGCTGCAGCCCGAAGTTGTGCCGGACCCGAATCGGTTCCCGCATCGGTGTACCAGCGATGAAGTTCTTCCCACTCCGTGCGTGTTCGTCCGCTGGATCGTTCCACCTGGACACCTGGGCCGAGATTGAGACTTTGAACGCCGCCGAGGATTTCGAGCATCTGGTCAAGCTTGGCGATCACAGTTTCTAGGCTGGTCGCGATGATCGGGGAGTGTCGATTGACATCGGCGGTGATGAGATCGATGTAGTCGAGCAGCAGACTCTTGAATTCGGCGTACTCGCCGGCTGCGAGGTCGAAGCGACTCAGCACGCCCGAGAGGTATGCGTAGAAATCGGTCACGCTGGCGGTAAACAGTCGTTGGTTGTTGAAGATCGTGGTGACGATTCCCGCGAGCTGATCTGCGTGCTTTGCGGTTGGTGATTGTCTGACCAACGGCGGTATCTGTCCGAGAAGCTCTGCGATTTGGCCCAAAAGCTCCCGCGCCACCTCCCGGGCGCCATCCGAGGCCGCCATTATCTCGAGGGCGCTGCGGTGCACGCGACCGCCGAGGCTGGTGACCTGGAAACGCGATCGAGCCCGAAGATAGTCGGCCACGGTGTTCACTCGGGCATCCCGCAACGACGGGACGAGGTTGCCCCACCTCACCAGCTGCTTGCACCGGGCTTCTACGAGATCGGTGTCGAGGGCATAGCCGACGGTCCGCAATTGCTCAGTCACTGTTGTCGCCGACATGTCGGCAAGCAATGACGAAGTGAACCTCGTCATGATGGCGACATAGTCAACCCGTTCATCAGCCGAGAGGTAGCGGAACAAGTCGATGTGATGTGGTGAGTCGTCCTCAACTTGTGCCACGCGAACACCCCTTACCGGCGATGGGGACAAGGGTATCGGGGCAGCACGGCAACTGTCGGCGCAAGTAGGACAAGTAGGAATAGAGTGTCTGAGAGGGGAGCCGAAAGGCCGGGAGCGCGCTACGAGTGCGCAAGGGCAGGCCAACCAGCATTGGCATCGACCTGGTGGACCTTCGGAACGAACTCACCCAAGGACGCGGCGCCCAAGCTGACGATTGCCCCTCCGAGAATCATCCCGCCGGCGACATCAGTGAAAGTATGTGCCTCGACATACACCGCGAGGAACGCGACGAACACAACAGCAGTCACCGCGAGAATTCCTAGCACAGCTTTCGCAGCCCGGCCGCAGCCGGCAGCGAGGCACACCGCGACCATCCCGAACAGCGCAGCACTACCCGTTACATGACCAGACGGGAATGAATGCGCGAAGGAATCCAGCGGCCTGTGTTGTAGCGCCGCGACGGTCGTAGAAGTCCGCGTAACCAACATCTTGAAGGTCTGCTCCACCAAAACGCCGACGCCGACCGAACCGACCACAAGAACAATCGGGATCACCGAACGTGCTCGCAACGAGAGCAGCCCCCCGAAAACCACTGCAGCGCTAGCGACGTAACCAGGCGTGCCGAGCAAACGGAAGCTACCGTTTGCGTCCACCCGCCACCGTGGGGATCTGTGCGCGCCGAACCACGTCTCGACGGACGTATCCAGCTGTGTCAACCAGTCTGCATTGATGCCGGCCGCGAATGCCGCCAAGAGGGTGAACAACCCGGCGGAGAGCAGGACCAATGCCAATCGCCCGCGGATGAAGAACGCGTAGGCCCCGAGTAGCACGGCTAGGGCAGTCAGGGCGATCGGTGCGATGTCAAACAGTGTTGCACAGCGACGTGGCGGATGACGGTTGGTCGATAAGGTCCATCGCGCTGACCGTCGCCGACGTGTCCACAGCCCCGGTTGGCCATCGCTGGAAGCAGCGAAAAACAGCATCTAGCTTCGTCGATGTGTTTGGCTAGGTTGTGTCCGAGGGGGGACTTGAACCCCCACGCCCGTTAATAGGGCACTAGCACCTCAAGCTAGCGCGTCTGCCATTCCGCCACTCGGACCCGCAATGGGCGCTTAAGGCTATCGGATCAGGGACCCGACTCCCAAACCACGTCTGTCAGGCCACCGGCAGTCGCCCCGCGATCTGGCCGGCGATCGTGCTCGCCGCGGTTGTCGGCCCGTCCAGGCTGCACGCCTCCACGTCCACCGCGACGTTGCTGTGCACCGTCAGCGCCCGCTGGCAGGCCCACCGTTGCGGACCCTGCTGCACCCGGGACACCGCCAGGACGTCATGGTCGGTGCTGGTCTGGCCAACCGACCAGACCTGCGGCGGTCCGATCGGCTGGGCATAGTTCAGTTCCCGGTTCGAGCAGGCCGCCCAGCCGCGTTGCGATGCGGTGAAGAAGTCCGCAGCGGCCTGCGCGGTCGGGAATGTCACCACGGCCTGCACCGCATAGTGCGACCACCGCGGCGCGCTCGGCGGCTCCCGCAGCACCTGGCCGTGCACGGCCGTGGACCCGCTGCCCGCGTAGACGCCCTGCTGTGCGGCGCCGGCGATGGCAAGGCAGTTCGTGTCGGCGAAGTGGGCGCTGTCGTTCCAGGCCTTGCCGACATCGGTGGTGACCACGACGTCATCACTGGCCAGCGCGGCACCGACGTCGGGGGCCGACAACAGCAGGGCGGGCAGGGCGTCAGGACTGGTCAGCGGCGCCTGCTGAGCGGGCATCGCGGCGCCCGCCGTGATCGCCGAGCAGCCGCTGAGCGATAGGCACAAGGCTGCGGCGATCACAGGAAGGCGGGGGGTCACCGGTAAATCAAACCCCAAAACGGCGTGTTGCGCGAGTGGTTCCTGGGAAACCTGTGGTAAAAGCGCACCTCCGCGCTCACGGGGTGGCGGCACCAATGGTAGGAAAGGGGACTGTGACAGAACCCGTCGACGAGGTGGTCGATCTCGTCAGCGCCCTGATCCGGTTCGACACGTCCAACACCGGTGAGTTGGCCACCACCAAGGGCGAGGCGGAGTGCGCCCTGTGGGTCGCCGAGCAGCTGTCGGCGGTCGGTTACACATGCGAGTACGTCGAATCCGGGGCGCCGGGCCGGGGCAACGTCTTCGTCCGCCTCGCCGGGGCCGACCCCACCCGCGGGGCGCTGCTGATTCACGGCCACCTCGACGTCGTCCCCGCCGAACCGGCCGACTGGAGCGTGCATCCGTTCTCCGGGGCGGTCACCGACGGTTACGTCTGGGGGCGCGGCGCGATCGACATGAAAGACATGTGCGGCATGATGATCGCGGTCGCCAGGGGCTTCAAGCGGGCCGGTATCGTCCCGCCCCGTGACCTGGTCTTCGCCTTCGTGGCCGACGAGGAACACGGCGGCACCTACGGGTCGCAGTGGCTGGTGGACAACCGGCCCGACCTGTTCGAGGGCATCACCGAGGCCATCGGCGAGGTGGGCGGCTTCTCGCTCACGGTGCCGCACCGCGACGGCGGCGACCGCCGGCTCTACCTGATCGAGACCGCCGAGAAAGGCCTGTCCTGGATACGGCTGACCGCGCGCGGCCGGGCCGGCCACGGCTCGATGGTGCATGACGACAACGCCGTCACCGCCGTTGCCGAGGCCGTCGCCCGCCTGGGGCGTCACCAATTCCCGCTGGTGCTCACCGATTCGGTCGAGCAGTTCCTCACCGCGATCGCCGAGGAGACCGGGTACAGCTTCGATCCCGCCTCCCCGGATCTGGAGGGCGCCATCGCCAAACTCGGCGGTATCGCCCGCATCGTCGGCGCGACGCTGCGCGACACGGCCAACCCCACCATGCTCAAGGCCGGATACAAGGCCAACGTCATCCCGCAGACCGCCGAGGCGGTGATCGACTGCCGGGTGCTGCCTGGGCGCAAGGAGGCCTTCGAGCGGGAGATCGACGAGCTGATCGGTCCCGATGTCACCCGGTCCTGGGAGCGTGACCTGCCGCCGTATGAGACGACGTTCGACGGCGACCTCGTCGACGCGATGAACGACGCGCTGTTGGCCGTCGATCCCGAGGCTCGTACCGTGCCGTACATGCTGTCCGGCGGAACCGATGCGAAAGCGTTTGCCCGCCTTGGTATTCGGTGCTTCGGCTTCATTCCGCTGCGGCTGCCGCCGGAGCTGGACTTCGCGGCGCTGTTCCACGGCGTCGACGAGCGGGTGCCCGTGGACGCGCTGCACTTCGGCACCCGGGTGCTCGAGCACTTCTTGAAGAACTGCTGAGACGACAACGAAAGGAAGCCCATCTCATGGCATTTCCCTACAACCCGTACGACTTCCTGCCCAAGCTGCCCGGTTTCACGCTGACGAGCACCGACATCACCGACGGTCAGCCGCTGAACAACGCCCAGGTGAGCGGCATCATGGGCGCCGGAGGACAGGACGTCTCGCCACAGCTGAGCTGGTCGGGCTTCCCGGAGGAGACCCGCAGTTTCGCCGTCACCGTCTACGACCCGGATGCTCCCACCGCGTCGGGCTTCTGGCACTGGGCGGTGGCCAACCTGCCGGCCACCGTGACCGAACTGCCCTCCGGTGTCGGTGACGGCTCGGTGTTGCCGGGCGACGCGCTGACCCTGGTGAACGACGCCGGTATTCGCCGCTTCCTCGGCGCCGCTCCGCCGGCCGGCCACGGCTACCACCGTTACTACGTGGCCGTGCACGCGGTGAAGGTGGAGAAGCTCGAACTCTCCGAGGACGCCAGCCCGGCCTACCTCGGCTTCAACCTGTTCATGAACTCCATTGCCCGCGCGGTCATTCACGGCACCTACGAGCAGAACTGACCACACTCTCTTTTCGCGAGCAGCTGTCTGGGGGGCTGCGCCCGGTGGTGGAGGATGAAAATTTGGCCGTGGTGTTCGGCCTGGTGAGGTGCTTGCGTCGCAGACGGGCGGGGTCAACCATGAAG
>NZ_JAPJDO010000063.1 GCF_026242045.1 Mycobacterium pinniadriaticum | reverse complement strand
TCCGATCAATGACAGTGCCGAGGTTCAGCGCGCGACGACCCGGTTGCTGGTCCAGCGTGACCAGTTGCCCGCGATCGGTGCCGATCTGTCCGGTATCGCGGCGAACCTGGCTGAGGCCCAGCGGTTTTCCGGGATGCAGGTGGACAACCTCAACACCCAGCTGCATTACCTCGACGCGTTGATCGATCAGGCATTGGCCCACGATCAGGACACCTCGGCGCTGGAGGACGATGCGATCGCGGTGACCGCCGGGGTGCTGGGTCAGGTCGAGGGTTTGCGTGACGATTACGGCGCCAAGCTGGAGGCGTCGTCGACCGATCTGCGCGCCGAACACGGTTACGACCCGGCGCCGATTGAGGATGTCGACGGTGACGGCGAACCGGGCTCCGAGCAGCGCGGGCAGCAATCCACGGATTACTACGACGCCAACCAGCGGGCCAAGGACGAGGCCCTGGTCAACAGCGGCGGCCCGATGACCCAGGACAAGGCCGACGCCGCAGCACGATTGCGCGACTTCGCCACCGTCACAAACCCTGCCGCCGACGCCGAAGCCCGCCGGCTGGCCGGTGAACGCCTCGACGATTTCCGCATGGCCCACTTCGTCGGCCCCCTGCCCAAAGACCCGATCCTGGGTGGGGATGCCCGGACGCGTGCCCGCGGCCGACTCGACCTGCAACGACAACTCGAGCAAGGACTGTACGGCCTGCCACCGATGACGGCCGACCAAGCGACACAGACGTTGGACGAGGGCGAGCAATTTGGGCGGGCCACAGCGGTACAGCAGGCCGTCAAGGCCCTGGTCGGTCAGGGAATGTCGCCGGAGGGAGCGGCTGAAGTAGTCAAGAACCTCGCTAAGTACGGCGGTCTGACGATGACAGGCGTCGAACGGTATGGCGATAGCGTTCCTGGAGGACGGCATGCGGTACCCAGCGTCCTGTCCGCCGAGGATGCCCGCGCGCTGAGCAGGATCGCAGGACGCATCAGCAAGGTTGGGGACGCGATTCAACTCGGACTGGCCGTGAATGACTGGGCCCAGGGCGGAAGTAATGAGGATCTCGGTGCAGCAACGGGATCTGTCCTGGGGGGTGCCGGCGGAGCCTGGGCGGCTGGCACAGGCGCTGCGATGTTCACCGGACCATGGACAGCGGCGGCGGTCGCGGTTGTCGGGGCAATCGTGTGCGGCAAATTGGGCGAACACGTTGGAGGCGGGATCGGCGGTCTTTTCGACCCGTCATACGCCGGAGGCGGGGGAAAGAGTTGGTGAGAAGGTGACCACGCAGAGCAACCTGTTGTTGGTCTGGCTGGCATTCGCCGCAGTCGGACTCGGTCTACTCGGCAGCACCCGTGCGCCGTGGAAATCCCGCACACTTTCACCGGATTCGATCGAGCGCCGCTTCTACTGGATTGGATGTGCCGCCGGGTGCATCCTGCTGCTTCTGTCCCAGCTACCGAATTGGTCCCGCGGTCTTTTCGGCGCGGTGGCATGTGGGCTGGCATTGGTCGCGATCGCATTTCTCCGTTCGAACCATCTCAAGGTCGGCGGCAAGATCTATGCGGCCTTCGACTTCCTCCGCCGCCCAGATCGCCCACCTGCGCTGGAGTCCGAAGATGAGCAATGGCGCGGCTGACGGCCTAGGTCGCGAAGACCTTGGGGCAGAATCGGCATGGCAGGAGGTGGTGGAAAGTGTTGGTAGGAATGCAGCATGTGTTCGGCTGGACGGCCCTTATCGCCTTTGCCGCGGGAACGATCCTCAGCATGTTTCCACTGTGGAAATCGGCCACTCTATCGCCCGATTCGATCAAGCGCCGCGTTTGGTGGACAGGCTGCGCGATCGTCACGGTGTCGTTGTTCTGGTCCCAGTTGCCGTATTGGCAAGGTGGGTTATTTGTTTCGGTCATGACAGCACTCGGCCTATTCGCCGTCGCCGGCTTCTGGGCCAACTTCATCAAGATTAATCGTCGCATCTACGGAGCCTTTGCCTACGACCGACCCGACCGGCCGCCCACATTGGCGCCCCAGGAAACCGAGTGATTGACCGCCCGCTCTTCGCCGCGGGCCTGACCGCAGGATTCATTGGCGTCTCCGCGGTCATGTTGCCCCTCAACGTGAAATGGAAGCGGCGTGTGTTTTGGAGCGGGTGGTGTGGTGCCGCAATTCTCTTTGCGCTCTACGTTTCCCACCGTGGCGCTACCGCCTCGACGCTGACCGTTGCCGCATGCGTCCTGACTGCGGCCTTGTACGCCTTCTACTTCACCCCCTTCATCAAAATCGGCGGCCGCGTGTGGACGTTCTGGATCAGCGATGCTCGCGAAGACCCTGATGTGCCACCTCCACCACCCGACAGTTACGTGGACCGTGTCACAGCTCCCAGTATGTGGTGGACCGTGGCAGCCCTGAGCGTCATGACGGGAGGCTTCGCCTGGGCCATCGGATGGTTTGCACCAGTTGGCATTATGGGTGGGGCATTGGTCGCCGCCCTGCTCGCGGTAGTCGGTCACCTCGACCGGAAAGATCACTTTCCGATCGCACGCGGGCGCTATGTTCCATTCGCAGTCATGGTGCTGTCGTTGATCCCGGTACTTCTGTGGCCAGTTGTGGTGTACTTCGCCGCGTACTACCTGACCACTCCGGCACCAACCGGTGACGACAGCACACCCGATCCCTACATCGACCGTGACTCTTGAAACCTGGTCGAACTGGCTGCTTTTCACCGGCGGCGCAGTACTCGTCGGGGCCTGGGTCGGCACCGCGTTCGTCAAGGATCGCCAAATCGAGCGCTGGGTGTATTGGTTCGGCTCACTGCTCGGCGGCTCCTTCATCTCACTCAGCGTTGCAGCCCGAGGATGGAAGGCGGTCGTCATCGCCGCCGTGGGGATCACCTTCATCACGGTCTTGCAGGCATATTTCAAGACGCCCTACATCAGGATCCGGGGCCGCAATCACGCGTTCTCCATGCAGGACAGCGCGCCCGACCCGACCGACGACAACGCCGCTGAACCGCCATCGGCCCCGCCGCGCGACAGCTACCCCGGGCGGGTCACCGCACCCAAGGCGTGGTGGCTATTCGTCGCCATCATCGGCTTCCTCGGGTTCGGCGGTGCGGTGGCCGGCTGGGACGCGAAGACCCTTCCCGCTGCAGGGCTGATCTGCCTCGGAGCCCTCGTGCGCGGAATCGACGACGCAACCCGGAAGCTTCCTAAGGCGCGGGGGCAAAACCTACAAGCGACTGTCGCGACGGCACTGTCGATTTCGATGGCCTTTCTGCCACCGGTGCTCTATCTCGTCGGATACCGAATCGGCACCAAGAGACCGATGGGATACGGACTACGGGACCCGGTCGCCCCGCACTACGCCAAAGAAGACGACGAGTGAATCAGCCCAACACATGCCTGCCGGTGATCATCGGCAGGTCCAGAAAGGTCCGGATCCCGGGAGCCGCGGCGCATACCGGCGAAATCGCATGCACCGCATGCATGGCCGTGCCCAGGCAGCCCTGATCGGTCTCGTCCTCGCCGTGAGTGGCGATCTTGGATTCCAGCACCATCGACGGCTCCCCCTCGACGGTGACCTTCCACCCCCGCCCGGTCGGCCACTCCGGGGCCTGCTCGTCGCCGAGCCGGGTGATGTGCTCAACGGTCATCGCGGGCCGTCCGTTGACCACCGCCGTGTAGCCGAAGCGCTGCGCTGCGACGGTTCCCGCCTCCACCCGCCCCGCCTTGATACCGAATGATTCAGCGGCGAGCGCAGTCTCACGGTGGTAGACGAAGTCGTCGACTGTCGCACCCAGCCCTTCGGCCAGCAGCATCAGCGGGGCGCGGAACGTCACACCTGCCAACGCCGCATCGGCCATCGGTACGGGCTCGTCGGGCCGCTTGCCGAAGCCCATGATGTCGAACAGCATCATTGCGCTGCCATACGTCGTGTAGTCCATCAACTCCTGCACCCGCAGCGAGTCGATGTGGGCGAACAAACCCGACATCGTCAGCGGCAACACTTCGGCGGCCCAGCCCGGCTCGATACCGGTGCCGTGAAACGAAGAGCCGCCCGCCAGGCACGCCGACGTCAGCCGATCCGCGACCTCACCGCCCATGCTGAGCGGATAGATCAGCGCCGTGACCGCTGTCGAGATCACATTCTTGCCCGACGCCAGCAGCCGGCAGATGTCGTCGACCGCGCCCATCGGGTTCATTTCGCCCTGCGGCATGTACAGCACGCAGTCGGCGTCCAGGGCGACGATTTCGTCGGGATCCTTCGTGGCCTGCACGCCGATCGGTCCGATTCCGGCAATCTCGCCGACGTCGCGGCCCGCTTTGGCGTCGCTGTAGACCAGCGCCCCGGCCAACTCGAGGTCGGGATGGTGGTGAACCGCCGCAACAGCATGCTTACCCACCGAACCGGTGGCCCACTGGATGACTCGCCGCACCAGGCGATCGTACTGTAAGGCATGCGGTAATACCTTCAATTGAAGCTTCTTGACCGGCGGCCCGGAATTCACTTCACTGCCGTTATGCCCGAATTCGAAACCGTCCTCTATGCCACCGATGGCCCGGTCGCCACTATCACCCTGAACCGCCCCGAGCACCTCAACACCATCGTCCCGCCGATGCCCGACGAGGTGGAGGCCGCCATCGGGCTTGCCGAACATGACCCGTCGGTCAAGGTCATCGTGCTGCGCGGCGCGGGGCGGGCCTTCTCCGGCGGCTACGACTTCGGCGGCGGATTCCAGCACTGGGGTGAATCGATGATGACCGACGGCCGGTGGGATCCCGGCAAGGACTTCGCGATGGTGAGCGGCCGCGCGACCGGCCCGACGAGTAAGTTCATGGCCATCTGGCGGGCCTCCAAGCCGGTGATCGCGCAGGTACACGGCTGGTGTGTGGGCGGTGCCAGCGACTACGCGTTGTGCGCCGATCTGGTCATCGCCAGCGAGGACGCGGTGATCGGCACGCCGTACAGCCGGATGTGGGGTGCCTACCTGTCCGGGATGTGGCTGTATCGGCTCAGCTTCAGCAAGGCGAAGTGGCACTCGCTGACCGGACGGCCACTCACCGGCGTGGAAGCCGCCGAGATCGAGCTCATCAACGAGGCCGTGCCGTTCGAGCGGCTGGAGGCGCGAGTCGCCGAGATCGCCGCTGATCTGGCACGAATCCCGCTGTCGCAGTTACAGGCTCAGAAGCTGATCGTCAACCAGGCCTACGAGAACATGGGCTTGGCCAGCACCCAGACCCTGGGCGGCATCCTCGACGGGCTCATGCGCAACACCCCCGAAGCGCTCGACTTCATCGGCACAGCGGAAACACAGGGGGTCCGTGCGGCCGTCGAACGCCGGGACGGACCATGGGGTGACTACAGCCAGGCTCCGCCCGGACGCAGGCCAGACCCGTCACACGTGATCGAGCCCTAATTACTCTTGGCCAAACTGACCAGCAGCGACACGATCACCCCGATGATCACCAAGCCGCCACCGACCACCAGGGTGATGTTGAGCCATTGGTGCATGCTGTTCGCCGCGGTGCCAACCATGACCTCGGCGACCCGCCGGATGTCGCCGGACGAACTGTCGAGGACGGTGTTCAGCCGTCGCCGGCCGAATTCGATGGCGGCCCAGCCGGCGGCGCCGACCAGCAGCGCCGACACACCCAAGGCCACCAGCATCTTGCCCCGGCTCCGGGCGATGAACAGCGTCAGCAGCGCGAACATTCCGGCAACCACGGCCAACCCGACGCTGACCCACGGCCCGTAGGCGGCCACCGGCCGCAGCGCCCCGGGCCGCAACACCGAAGGTGCGTTGTCCGTCAACGGGATTGGCACCGATGTCGGTACCGTGATGTCGTAGTCGCTGAGTGTCTCCTGGAACGCGGCATCGGACAACATCGGCGCGAAATCGATCACCCAGCGGCCCTGCGCGTCGACGCTGGAGCGTATCGAGTCGGTGAACAACCACCGGTGCGCGAAGCGGTTGGCCTGGGCGAACTGACCGGGAAAGGACAAGCTCGACGTGTAGGTCGCAGCGACCAGACTCACGGTCCCGGTGTTCACCCCGGTCCCCAGCCGGGCCACCTGCGTCGTCAACTCCGACGCCATCGCTGACTGCAGCCCGGGATCGGCGGCCGCCTTCTGCGCCAGTGCCGCGTAGCCGTCGGCATCAACCAGATGCTGCTGCACCCAGGCCGCGGGCAGGGCGACCGCCAGCAGAATCGTCGTGACGAGCCACATCAGCAGCGTCGCCGCGAACCGCACACGTCCTCCTCCGCGGGGACGCGCCAAGTCAGTCGGAGTGAGTCGCGCGGCCCACGATCAACGGGTCGGGCAGGCCGACCACCTCATGGTCTTTGTTGTCGTAGTTGAACTTACTCAGCACGTGGCGCATCGCGTTGATCCGCGCGCGTTTCTTGTCGTTGCTTTTGATGACGGTCCACGGCGCGACCTCGGTGTCCGTCCAGGCGAACATGTCTTCCTTGGCCGAGGTGTAGTCGTCCCACTTGTCCAGCGACGCCAGATCCGTCGGCGACAGCTTCCACTGCCGCACCGGGTCGACCTGGCGGATGGTGAAGCGGGTGCGCTGCTCACTCGACGAGACCGAGAACCACAGCTTGGTCAGGCTGATGCCGTCATTGACCAGCATCTGCTCGAACAGCGGTGCCTGGCGGATGAACTCGGCGTGCTGCTTGGGCGTGCAGTACCCCATCACGCGCTCGACACCGGCGCGGTTGTACCAGGACCGGTCGAACATCACGATCTCCCCGGCCGCGGGCAGGTGGTTGACGTAGCGCTGGAAGTACCACTGGGTGGTCTCCTTCTCGGTGGGCTTCTCCAGTGCGACGACCCGAGCCCCCCTCGGGTTGAGATGCTCCATGAAACGCTTGATCGTGCCGCCCTTACCCGCCGCGTCACGCCCCTCGAACACGATGACGTGCCGCAGTCCGTGCGCCTGGCTCCACTTCTGCAGCTTCAGCAACTCGATCTGCAGCAGACGCTTCTGCTCCTCGTACTCGTTGCGTGACAACCGTTCGTCGTACGGGTAATTCTCCCGCCAGGTATCGACGGCCAGCCCCGCGGCGTCGAGCAGCACCGGATCGTCATCGTCGTCGTCGTAGATCGAGTAGCCATGGGTTTCGAGTGACACGCGCGGAAATTAGCAGCGACAGGGAAACCCACGGTGACACCTCGGTGAACGCGGGGTCCTCGATCAGGCGGTGCGGTGCGCCTTGGCCCGCGCGGATCCGCCCTTGCCCCCGGTCGAATTGCCCTTGGTCTTCTTGGCGGTGCCGGACTTCACCGAACTCGGATGCTTGTCCGCGGCCGATGACCGCGTGGGGTGGACGGCCTTGCGGGCCGACTGCCCTTGCGCATGTGCTTTCGGGGCTTGCCCGGAGTCGTCGGCTGCCGAATTCTCCGGCGCGGCAGCGTCGTTGCTCTGACCCGCAGCGGAGGCCGACACAGCCGCGGCGGGGAACGGCGTCGGCGTGATCGGGGCGGGTAGGTTGCTCAGCAACCCGGAGACGGCGCTGACAAAGCCCGAATAGGCGGAATAAGCCAGGCCGTCCTGCATACCGAACCCGGACTCGCCGATCGGTGAGGGTAAGAAGAAGAGCGGCTTGACGAGGTTGTATGTCAGCGTTCCGAGCAACCCGTCGTACAGGTTCGGATCCAAGGCGCCGTAGATCAGGTGACTCACCAGCCCGGGTATGTCCGCCGGATTCTGGATGGCGGACTCGACGGTCGCTTCAACATCGGCGGGCAGATAGGCCAGGTAGTACGCGACGGCCACGCTCAGCGTGACCGGTAGTGCGATGGCATCTTGCGCGGCATAGATCAGTCGCCCGATCGGGGTGTTGTACTGCAACCACACGGAATCGATGGCCGCAGTCGGATCAGGCAGGTTGGTGAAGGCGTCGTTGATCCCGTCGGCGACGTTGTTGATGGCGTCGTTGATGGCCGTCGCCAGCGAGGCGGGCAACACATTGACCAGGGGCGTGAGTACGTCGGCCTTCACATACCAGGGATACGCGTAGTAGTAAGTCATGGGGTTGGAGGGGTCGACATAGTTGTCGGACGGATTGAGGTATGTCTGCAGCAGATAGCTCAGCGCGCTGCCGGGATTGTCGACGAAGGCCGCTGCCCAGAACACCGGGTTGATCGGAACTCCATAGCCGAAATCGGTGTCGTCCCAGTAGTAGTTGAGTCCCAGTGCGAGGTCCGTTCCGATCTCGACGGCGGAAACAGCTGCGGACACGACGTCGCCGAAGCTGTACAGAGCATCGGTGACGAACGACGCATTGCGCACGCCATCGCCGCTGAATGTGGGCAGTGTTTCCGGTGTGGCACCGACGACTGCCGGGGCGGTGGCTATCACCCCGGCGGCCAGTAGCGCCGCGGCAAGTTTCGTACGCGGACGCGAAGCAACGAACATGTGATCCCCCCGAGTGTCAAAGGCGTGGCAGTCGCCTGGGAGCATCGCACGGTGTTACATACCCGTCAATAATCGGGATGGAAGCGCCGCCGCGGCCGCACAGGCCAATGCGCTGCCCAGCAGCAGGCCACCGACAGCATCGGTGAAGTAGTGGTAGGTGACCGCCTGGCCGAGCATGCCCAGCAGCGCCCAGACGATCGTCGCCGCCACAAGGTACAGCCGTGCCCCCACCACCAGGATGACCATGCCCAGCGCGACCACCATCAGCGTTGTGTGCCCGCTGGGGTATGCAACGTCGCCACCCTTCTCCCGGCCGAACCAGTTCTTCAACAATTGCGAAAGCCACACGGCGACAACAGGAGTTGCCACGACAAGAACAACCAGCAGCCAGCGTCGCCGATAGGCGGCCACCAGCAGCGCACCCAACAGGATCACCGCAACCGTGCGCTGATCTGTGAAGAACAGCAGCCGGCCGAGTGCGCTGCCGTGCGCGCGCTGGAACCAGTCGTCGATCGGCGTCGACCCGGTGCCCACCGCCCAGCCGAGCAGCACCATTGCCGTCAAGCCGATCGGCGGCCACCACCGGACCGCGTTGGTGGTCAGCGGGCGATACCCCGCACGTACGCCGCCTGGCCGAGGTGCTGCGCACAGTCGTCGATGATGCTGACCAGCCGGATGCTCGCCGTCACCGGCGGATTCCAATTCGTGTCGACCACGCGGGCGAGCTCGTCGGTGGTGACGCTGGCGATGTATTCCAACGTCACCTTGTGCACGGCGTGGTAGTAGCCGGCCAGCAGATCGGCGGACGGCCGGACCTTGCCCACCTCCTCGGGGGTGTGCCCATAGCCGTGCGCGTCGCGCGGCAGGTCCAGACCGAAGCGGTCCACCCAGCCCCCGGCGAACCACACCTGATCGGTTCCGGCGATGTCGGCGAGCTGGGCGTCCTGGATGCGTGCGCTGTGCCAGATCAGCCAGGCGATGCTGTTGGCCGTCGCAGTCGGCCGGAAGAACGCGACTTCGTCGGTCAGATCATCGGTGAGGTCGTTGACGTGTTCGATGATGCGGGTGAAGCAGTCCCGCAGCAGTTCGCGTGCGGCTTGTGCGTCGGAGAGCGAGTCAGTCATGGGCCTGACGCTACGCGCCGTGGAAAACCGCTTCGACATTGTTGCCGTCGGGGTCACGGACAAAGGCGCCGTAGTAGCCGGGGTGATACTCGGGCCACAACCGCGGCGCGTGCAATGGCTCGACCCCCAGCGCCAGGGCGGTGTGGAAGAAGGCCTGCACCGCCTCGGCATCCTTGGCCGCGAACGCGATGTGCACCTCGCGGTTGGGGCCGGACGCGTCACCGGCCGAGGCATCGGCGATCCAGAAGGATGGCTTGCCCTGGCTCCCGTAGCCGATCGCGACGCCGAAGTCCATCTGCCGCGTGTAGCCCAGCACACCCAGAACGTGGTCGTAGAACTCTTGGGACTTGACCCAATCGCTGCAGTTGATTCCGATGTGATCGATCACAACGTCCATCTTGGCAGCCGACGTAACCTGAGCCCATGAGTTACGACTTGGTCATCCGAAACGGCACCATCGTCGACGGTCTGGGCGGCGAGCCCTACCGCGGCGACGTCGCCGTGTCCGACGGTGTCACCGTCGCGGTCGGCACGGTTTCGGGGACAGGAACTCGGGAGATCGACGCCACCGGACTGCTCGTCACCCCCGGTTTCGTCGACCTGCATACCCACTACGACGGGCAGGCGATCTGGTCGGACCGAATGACGCCCTCGTCGGCCCATGGCGTGACGACGGCAATGATGGGCAACTGCGGAGTCGGGTTCGCGCCGTGCCGCCCCGACGACCACGACGTACTCGTCGATGTCATGGCCGGCGTCGAGGACATCCCCGGCGTGGTGATGGTCGACGGACTGCCGTGGACGTGGGAGACCTTCCCCGAGTTCCTCGACGCTTTAGCGACGCGACAAAGGGATATTGATGTCGCCGCGTTCCTGCCACACTCGCCGCTGCGCGTGTACGTCATGGGTCAGCGCGGGGTCGACCGCGAGCTCCCCACTGCTGAGGACCTGGCGATGATGCGCAAGCTGGCCGAGGAAGCGATTCGCGCCGGTGCGCTGGGCTTCGCATCGTCGCGTCTCACCTTGCATAAAACCGCTGGAGGACAACCAATTCCGAGCTACGAGGCAGAGTACGCGGAGATCGAGGCGATCGCCCGGGGGGTCGACGACGCCGGCGGGGGCCTGCTGCAGTTCGTGCCGGATCTGATGGCCGGCGATTACCAGGGCGCACTGAGCGCGGTGTTCGACGTCGCCTCGGAAGTGGGCCTGCCCGTGACGTTCACGCTCGCGATCGGCAACGCGGGCCCACCGATCCACCTCGACGCACTGCGCATGGTCGAGAAAGCCAATGAAAACGGCGGCAACGTCACAGGTCAGATTTTCCCGCGGCCGATCGGACTGGTACTCGGCCTGGACCTGTCCGGCAACCCGTTCATCATGTACCCGGCGTACCGGGAGATCGCCGATCTGCCGCTGGCCGAGCGCGTGGCCGAGATGCGCAAGCCCGAAGTGCGGGAACGTATTCTGAACGACAAGCCGGCCAGCGACGGGCATCCGCTGATGTTCGCCGCCCAGGCGTGGGACTACATGTACCCGCTGGGCGATCCGCCGAACTACGAACCCGCGGCCGAGGATTCGATCGGCGCGCGGGCCCGCGCGCGCGGCGTCAGTCCACTCGAGGAGGCCTACGACCACCTGCTCGACGACGACGGCCACGCCATGCTGCTGGTCACGCTGGCCAACTTCCGCGACAACTCGCTGGACACCGTGGCGGAGCTGATCCAGCGCGACGACGTCGTCCTCGGACTCGGCGACGGCGGTGCGCATTACGGAATGATCTGCGACGCAAGCTTTCCCACCTACATGCTGACGCACTGGGTGCGCGATCGGGAATCCGGGCGCCTCTCGGTGCAACGGGTGATCCAGGAGCTGACGTCGGTGCCCGCCCGCATCGCCGGACTGGCCGACCGCGGCCAGCTCGCAGTGGGTTACAAGGCCGACCTCAACGTGATCGACGCCGATGCGCTGCGGTTGCATCAGCCGACGGTCAAGTCGGACCTGCCCGCGGGCGGGCGGCGGTTGGACCAGACCGCCGACGGGTACGTGGCGACGATCGTCGCCGGTGAGGTGATCGCGGAAAACGGTGTGCCCACCGCGGCGCGACCGGGCAAGCTGATCCGCGGGCGCCAGCCGGCCCCGGTGATGTCATGAGCGTGCGGGTGGACCTCGACCGGCTCGCCGGGACGTTGGACGACTTCACGTTCGCCTATCTGGTCACGGTCGGTGCGGACCATCACGCGCACACTGTGGCGGTCGACCCGACCCTGTCAGAGGGCGTGATCGATGTCGGCCCGGTGGGCGGCCACACGCGCGCCAATGTGGCGTTGCACGACACGGTCACGTTGATCTGGCCACCCGGTCAGCGGGGCGGATACACGCTGATCGTCGACGGACGGGCCCGGCTGGGCGAGACGGACGCCACCTTCCAGGTGGTGCCGGGCCGCGCGGTTCTGCACCGCAGGGCAACTCCGGACTCGCCGCCGTCGGCGACCGGTTGCGTCGACGACTGCGTGCCCCTCGACAACCGGTGAGCGTCAGCCGGCGCCGGCTTCGTCGGCGAGCGCGGGAATGGGATTGCGCCGGTAGACGGCCCACGTCCACAGCATGATCAGCACCGGGGTGCCGACGAACAGCAGTCCCGGAATCCAGCCGAGGCCCAGCCCGGAGAACCGCCATGCCACCAGACATGGCAGCAGCACCTGGGGCACCAGGCCGATGACGAGATAGTTCGCCAGCGCGCTGCCGCGGATCCGGGCCGGGCCCCAGATGATCTGCGAGCCGTAGATCATCTCGATGACCGCACGCGCCGGAAAGAGCAACGCGGGGACGAAGATCCAGCTGGGGCGCGGCGTCTGCAACATCCCGATCAGCAGGAACAACTCCACCATGCAGGTGAAGACGGCATTGATGATGCACAGATTGGTGATCCACGGCGGCAGGATCGACGGATCCCCCACCACCTTCTCACCGCGCACGCTGGGATCATCACGCGCCCACACGTACCAGTAGATGGTTTCGAAGGGATTCCTCGAGCGTCGGTGCACACGGCGCCCGAAGGCCACGCCACCAAGCCAATTCAGGGAGAAGTCGGTCCCGACGAACATGTAGGCCATGCCAGCCCACAGGACCCAGTCGTACCAAGGCATCGGTCGAATCTCTCGCTAGCCGGCTGCTGGTTCTCATCGGACGCTAGTGCATTGCCTCCCGCCTGTGAAGATTCTCCGACACCGAGGCGGAAAGCCCGATCCCTGGGGGGAGCCGTGCTTTCCCGTTGGCCAGACGATGATGTCCCTCGCCCTTGACGAACCGTCCGTCACAGGAATACGTCCATCCCCAGCTGCACCGAGCGTGCAGGTTTTCGTCGATGATTTGGCCCCTGAACACCGAAAACCCGCACGTTCGGCGCAATAGGATCCAGCTCATGAGCGTCAAAGTGGACCTCAGCCAGCTCGCGGTGACGCTGGCCGACTATCCCTTCGGCTATCTGATCACCGTCGGTGACGACTACCAGGCGCACACCGTCTCGATCGCCCCGGTACTGCGCGACGGTGTCCTCGATGTCGGGGAGGTTGGCAATAGCACGCGGCGAAATATCTGCGGCCACCCCGATGCAACGGTGTTGTGGCCGCCGTCGCAACCCGGCGGCTACAGCCTGATCGTCGACGGCCGCGGGGAGCTTACCGACGATTCTCTGCGCGTCGTCCCCCACCGCGCCGTGCTGCACCGGCCGGCGCGGCCGAATATCACGACCGCGTCCGTTTGCGGCGACGACTGCATACCGCTCGACGGGTAGACACGAAAAAGCCCGGCCTGCACAGCAGGCCGGGCTTTCCCGTTGGACAGACTTAGAAGTCCATACCGCCCATGCCACCGGTCGGGTCGCCGGCGGGTGCGGCGGCCTTCTCCGGCTTGTCGGCGACGACGGCCTCGGTGGTGAGGAACAGCGCCGCGATGGACGCCGCGTTCTGCAGCGCCGAGCGAGTGACCTTCACCGGGTCGGCAACGCCGGCCTTGAGCAGGTCCTCGTACTCGCCAGTGGCGGCGTTCAGGCCGGTCCCCTGTGCAGAGTTGGTGACCTTCTCGGCGACAACGCCGGGCTCGAGGCCCGCGTTGAAGGCGATCTGCTTCAGCGGAGCCGACAGCGCAACCTTGACGATGTTGGCACCGGTGGCCTCGTCACCGGAAAGCGACAGCTCGTCGAGGGCCGGGGCCGACTGCAGCAGAGCCACGCCACCACCGGCGACGATGCCCTCCTCGACGGCGGCCTTGGCGTTGCGCACGGCATCCTCGATGCGGTGCTTGCGCTCCTTGAGCTCCACCTCGGTGGCAGCTCCGGCCTTGATCACCGCAACACCGCCGGCCAGCTTGGCCAGGCGCTCCTGCAGCTTCTCACGGTCGTAGTCGGAGTCGCTGTTCTCGATCTCGGCACGGATCTGGGCCACCCGGCCGGCGATGGCGTCGGAATCACCGGCGCCCTCGACGATGGTGGTCTCGTCCTTGGTGACGACGATCTTGCGGGCCTGGCCCAGCAGCGAAATGTCGGCGGTCTCGAGCGACAGGCCGACCTCCTCGCTGACGACCTGGCCGCCGGTCAGGATCGCGATGTCCTGCAGCATGGCCTTGCGGCGGTCACCGAAGCCCGGGGCCTTGACGGCGACGGACTTGAAGGTGCCGCGGATCTTGTTGACCACCAGGGTGGACAGGGCCTCGCCCTCGACGTCCTCGGCGATGATCAGCAGCGGCTTGCCGGACTGGATGACCTTCTCCAGCAGGGGAAGCAGGTCCTTGACGGTCGACACCTTCGACGACACCAGCAGGATGTAGGGATCCTCGAGGACCGCTTCCTGGCGCTCGGCGTCGGTCACGAAGTAACCCGAGATGTAGCCCTTGTCGAAGCGCATACCTTCGGTGAGCTCCAGCTGCAGGCCGAAGGTGTTGGACTCCTCGACGGTGATAACACCCTCGTTGCCGACCTTGTCCATGGCCTCGGCGATCAGGTCACCGATGGTCTGGTCGCCCGCGGAGATCCCGGCGGTGGCCGCGATCTGGTCCTTGGTCTCGACCTCCTTGGCGCTCTTCAGCAGCGTCTCGGTGATCTTCTCGACGGCCTTCTCGATGCCGCGCTTCAGGCCGAGCGGGTTGGCGCCGGCGGCCACGTTGCGCAGACCTTCGCGAACCAGTGCCTGAGCCAGGACGGTGGCGGTGGTGGTGCCGTCACCCGCGACGTCGTCGGTCTTCTTGGCGACCTCTTTGACCAGCTCAGCGCCGATCTTCTCGTAGGGGTCCTCGAGTTCGATCTCCTTGGCGATGGACACACCGTCGTTGGTGATCGTGGGGGCGCCCCACTTCTTCTCCAGGACGACGTTGCGGCCCTTGGGGCCCAGCGTCACCTTTACCGCGTCAGCGAGGGCGTTGAGGCCCCGCTCGAGGCCGCGGCGTGCCTCTTCGTCGTAAGCAATGATCTTGGACATTGCGAAGTGAATCCTCCGGTTGGGGATGGCACGTCTACGGTCGGGTGCAGTGCCCGCGACGGACGGCTGGAGAGTGCTCCGCGCGTACGCGGCCCCGGCCTCACCGTCCCGACCTAGCACTCGCCGGTCGCGAGTGCCAACCACATTCTTAGCACTCGACCTAGGCGAGTGCAAGAACAATCACAGGCGTTCACCCGCCGCGCAATCCGGCCACGATGACGTCGGTGATCCGGTCGGCGACCTCGTCGCCGTACGCCTGCCCGTTCTTGCACACCACCAGCAGCGCCTTCAGTTCGGCGACACCCACGTCGGCGCGGGCGGTGCCGGCCTGCTGCGCCGCGGCCAGCATCTCGCCCAGCACGCCGAGAAATTCCGCCTCCGCCCCCGGCGCTGCGGAGTCGAGGTCGATCCCGTAACTCGCCAGCGCCTCGACCATCCCATGGTCGGCCGCACCGACCCGCACCATCTCGCGGAGGAATTCGAACAGCGCGGTCGAGGGTTCCGCGGCCAGAAGCTCCCGTCCGCGCTCCACCACCGTGCGCACCCGTTCGCCGATGACCGCTTCGAACAACGCTTCCTTGGTGGGGAAGTGGCGGTAGACGGTGCCCGCGCCCACGCCGGCCCGCCGGGCGATCTCGTCGATCGGCACCGCCAGTCCCTGCTCGGCGAAGACCTCGTAGGCGACCTGCAGCACCCGGGCGCGGTTGCGCGCCGCGTCGGCCCGCATCGGCCGGCAACTCAGAGCCACCTCACACCTCTTCACCCGTTGACAAAGCGGGGCGCACGTTCCGTATAGTCGGAGAAACGGGGCGCGCGCTCCGTTTGGTAATTCTAATTGAGGAGATCCGCATGGCCCCCTGGACCGCCGCCGACATTCCGGACCAGACCGGCCGCACCGCCGTCATCACCGGCGCCAACACCGGGCTGGGTTATGAGACTGCACGCGCGCTGGCATCCCAGGGCGCGCACGTGGTGCTCGCCGTACGCAACCTCGACAAGGGCAAGGCCGCCGCCGACCTCATCGTCCGGCGCTACCCGGGCGCCGAGGTCACCGTGCAGGAACTCGACCTCACGTCCCTGGAGTCCATCCGGACCGCCGCCGACGAACTCCGAACCCGCCACGACCGCCTCGACCTGCTGATCAACAACGCCGGCGTGATGATGACCCCCAAGCAGCGCACCAAAGACGGGTTCGAGTTGCAGTTCGGCACCAACCACCTCGGCCACTTCGCCCTCACCGGTCTGCTGCTGGATCGCCTGCTGCCCGTTCCCGGGTCCCGCGTCGTGACCGTCAGCAGCAACGGCCACCGCTTCGGCCGCATCCGGTTCGACGATCTGCAGTCCGAACGCCGCTACGGGCGCACCGCTGCGTACGGGCAGTCCAAGTTGGCCAATCTGCTGTTCACCTATGAATTGCAGCGACGGCTGGCCGGTACCGGCACGATCGCCACCGCCGCGCATCCCGGCAGCTCGAGCACCGAACTCGCCCGCAATACGCCCCCGCTGGTCCAGGCGGCGTTCGCACCGTTGACCCTGCAGGACGCGGAGATGGGCGCACTGCCCACCCTGCGCGCCGCGACCGACCCCACCGTGCGCGGCGGCCAGTACTACGGACCCGGCGGATTCCTCCAGATGCGGGGTTACCCGAAACTGGTCTCGTCCAACGGCCGATCGCACGACGTCGCCGTCCAGCGCCGATTGTGGGCGGTGTCCGAAGAACTCACGGGCGTGGTGTACCCACTCGGCTGAGGAGCAGAATGGGGCCATGTCGCTACATGTGCCGCCCTACCCCCCGCCCCGGTACCACGGCGACGGAGACGTCAGCGCCACGTTGCGCAAGGCCGACACCCCACCCGATTACGAGAGCTGGGGCGTGAAGTACAGCTATCTGGCCAGCCAGGAATCCACCGGCGGCGACTTCGGGCTCTACCGCGTCGACATCGCCGCGGCCGCCGGCGGGCCGGGCCCGCACTTCCACAAGGCGATGTCGGAATCGTTCTTCGTGCTCTCCGGGCGGATGCGCCTCTACGACGGCACCGAATGGGTCGACGGCACGACCGGCGACTACCTCTTCGTACCGCCAGGTGGCATCCACGGCTTCCGAAACGAGGCCGACGAGCCAGCCTCTATCCTCATGCTGTTTGCTCCCGGAGCACCACGCGAGTACTACTTCGAGGGGTTGGCCAAGCTCAGCGATCTGACCGACGAGGAGCGCCGCGAGTTCTTCATCCGCAACGACAACTTCTTCGCCTGACGACACGCCGGATCGATATGCGCCAGCGGATCTGCCTGCGCTAGAGTCCATCTCGACCGGAGAGGAGTCCCACGGGTGCGGGCAGTGGATGCGCCCAGCACCCAGGCATTGCGGGGCTGGCAGCGACGGGCGTTGGTGAAGTATCTGGCCGCCAAGCCACGCGATTTTCTGGCAGTGGCGACACCGGGCGCCGGAAAGACCACCTTCGCTCTCCGGATCGTCGCCGAGCTGCTGGCCGAGGGCACCGTCGAGGCCATCACCATCGTGGTTCCGACCGAACACCTCAAAGTCCAGTGGGCGCAGGCGGCCGCCCGGCACGGCATCGCCCTGGATCCCAAGTTCTCCAACTCCAACTCGCAGACCTCCGCGGAGTACCACGGCGTCGTCGTCACCTACGCCCAGGTCGCCAGCCACCCCACCCGGCACCGGGTGCGCACCGAGAACCGCAAGACGCTCGTCGTCTTCGACGAGATCCATCATGGTGGTGACGCCAAAACGTGGGGCGACGCCATCCGGGAGGCATTCGACGACGCGACGCGACGGCTGGCGCTGACCGGAACCCCGTTTCGCAGCGACGACAGCGCGATCCCGTTCGTCACCTACGAGCCGGACTCCGCGGGTTTCCAACACTCGAAGGCCGACCACACCTACGGCTATTCCGACGCGCTGGCCGACGGCGTCGTACGCCCCGTCATGTTCATGGCCTACTCCGGCGAAGCCCGCTGGCGCGACAGCGCCGGCGAGGAGCATGCGGCCCGACTCGGGGAGCCGCTGACCGCCGAACAGACCGCTCGAGCCTGGAAGACCGCGCTCAACCCGGCCGGTGAGTGGATGCCCGCAGTGATCGCGGCGGCCGATATCCGGCTGCGCGGCCTTCGCGAACACGTCCCCGACGCGGGCGGCATGATCATCGCCTCCGACCAGACCGCCGCCCGCGCCTACGCGGACCTGCTGCTGAAGATCACCGGTGAGGTACCCACCGTCGTCCTCTCCGATGACAAGGGCTCCTCGGATCGCATCTCACAATTCTCGGCGGGTACCTCACGCTGGCTGGTGGCCGTGCGCATGGTCTCCGAAGGCGTCGACGTGCCGCGGCTCGCGGTCGGCGTCTACGCCACCAGCGCATCGACACCGTTGTTCTTCGCTCAGGCGATCGGCCGATTCGTGCGCTCGCGGCAGCCCGGCGAGACCGCCTGCATCTTCCTTCCCTCGGTGCCCAACCTGTTGCTGCTCGCCAGCGAGATGGAGGCTCAGCGCAACCACGTGCTGGGCAAGCCGCACCGCGAGAGCCTCGACGACGATCCACTCGACGCGGAGCTGGCCAAGCAGAATCGCAACGAACCCGACGACGGCGAGAACAAGATCGAGTACCTCGGCGCCGACGCCGAGCTCGATCAGGTGATCTTTGACGGGTCGTCGTTCGGGACGGCGACACCGGCAGGCAGTGACGAAGAGGCCGACTATCTCGGCATCCCTGGTCTGCTGGACGCCGAATCGATGCGAGATCTGCTGCGGCGCAGGCAAGAAGAGCAACTCACCAAGCGCACCGCCACCGGCGAGGTGCCCCGCCTGACCACCCACGGCCAATTGCGGGATCTGCGCCGCGAGCTCAACGCGCTGGTCTCGCTGGCACACCACCGTACCGGCAAGACGCACGGCCAGATCCACAACGAGCTGCGCCGGGTCTGCGGTGGCCCGCCGGTGGCGGCGGCCACCAGCGATCAGCTCAAGGCCCGCATCGAGGCGGTTCGCGCCCTCACGTCCTGACGATGGCCAGCTTCGCCAGGTTCGCCAGCGAGTTGTCCAGATGCGAGAGGGGAAAGGGCGGGAAGGGGATGTTCTCCCGGACCTCCGCCGACACGTTCGACCAGTCGTAGGTCAGGGTGACGCGGGTCTGGTCGGCGCCGAGGGGTTCGAGGTCGTAGCGCCATGTCCACCCGCCGAGTTCCATGCTGCCGTCTTCGGCGAGCCCACCCGGCGCCCAGGCGATGACGCGGTCGGCCTCGAACGCGATGACCTGGTTGGCCATCTCGTAGTTCTTGTCGGGATGCCCGTCGTGGTACATCCCCATCCGGAAGATCTGCCCGACGGAACTCAACTCCTGCCCGTCGAGCGATTCCCGCAGCCAGCCGGTGCCGTCGATGTCCGGGTGGGTGTTCGGGTCGGCCAGAACGGAAAAGACCGCGGCCGCGGGTGCGTCGACGGTGCTGGTCACAATGATGGTTTCGGTCATGGCGGGGTAGACCCCCGCGGCGGGCGAAAATCGTCGCGAGGATCGTCATCAACCCAGCGCGTGGGCCCGGGACGTGAGATGCTGCGGTTTGCGGCAAACGGGGTGCCCGGTCGAACCAGGGGGATTGTCATGATTCCTGCGAACGGCGGGAGAACTGCGATCCGCCGGGGTCCCCAACCGGTCCGGCCGCGCCGGGGCCGCTGATGGTATCCGCTTCGCTGAGCCCCAAGGGCGTGGAGACCCGCAGCGCCCTGGAAACCGCGGCCCGGAAGCTGTTCGCCGATCGCGGTTTTCACGCGACAACCGTGCTCGAGATCACCTCGCTGGCCGGCAAGTCACCTGCCGCCTTCTACCGCTACTTCGACGACAAGCAGCATCTGCTCGCCACTCTTGCCGAGTCCTTCCTACAGGAGGTCCTGCTCCCGTACGGTGCCCAGGTCCGACTGCCGGAATCGCCGCACGACACCCGCGCGTTCGAGTTCATGGTCGCCAGGTATTGGGATGTCTTCAAACCAGAAACCGGGATTCTGGCCGCTGTGCACCAACTCGCCCCGACCCAGCCGAGGTTCGCGCAGACACAAGCCAGAATTCGCCAGTTCAGCATCGACGTGGTGACCGCGACCGTCGAGCGCGCTCAGCAACACGGCTATGCCGACGACCTGAACGCGCACGACATCGCGTTGGCTCTCGCGGCACTTTTCGAGCAGTTCAGCACCGAGGTGCTGCAACCCAACCTCGCGCACTGGGAGCCGAAGATCACCGACGACGCCGCGGTCCTGGCTCTGGCGACGATCTGGAAGAAGACCCTGTACGGCTTCTATTGAGACCGCTCCCATGTCGCCGACCAACGGCGTGGCCTGGTCTCCCGCTCACGCGTAAACCGGCTCTTCATGATTGACGGTGTAGTTGGGGTTTGAATCCGCCGGTTTCCAGTAGTGATCGGGCGATGTAGTTGGTGAGGTTGCGAAAGCCAAGGGCCGACCCGCGGAGGTG
>NZ_JAPJDO010000062.1 GCF_026242045.1 Mycobacterium pinniadriaticum | reverse complement strand
CCCTTCATGGTTGACCCCGCCCGTCTGCGACGCAAGCACCTCACCAGGCCGAACACCACGGCCAAATTTTCATCCTCCACCACCGGGCGCAGCCCCCCAGACAGCTGCTCGGCGGGAGAACCCTAGAGCTGGGTGACGTTCTCCGGACCCCAGTAGGCCTTCATCGAGGTGACCTCGCCGTCGCCGTTGAACGTCATCACCTCGATGACCTCGATGCGCATGGCGCTGCCGACCGTCAGCGCGAAGAGAAACGCGGCCTCGTGGCCACCGGAGCGGAACTCCAGGAGCTCGGACTTCACCTCGGCACCTTCGACCAGCTTGTAGAAGCCTTCGATGGCCTGCCGGCCGATGTGGACGTCACCGCCGCCCACCGGATCCTCGAGGGTGGCGTCCTCGGCGTACAGTGCGGCGACTTTGGCGGCATTGCCCGCGGCGACAGTGTCGAGATAGCGGTTGACGAGGGCTTTGAGATCGAGGGCATCGCTCATGTGCGCAAACGCTACACGGACACACCCAGCGCGTCGGCGAGTTCCCCGGCGCCGGTGACCGGCAGGTCACATACCCGGCCACGACAGACGTAGGCGGCGTCGTTCCCACCGACCCTGTCACGCCCGGCCAACAGCGGCGAGGAGTCCAGCTGCCCGCCGACCACGATCGTGCCCCCTGGCGCCAACCGCCTTGCCGCGGCGAGCAATTCGGAATCCGCCGCCGCGCTGGCGACGGCCACCTGCAGCGGGCCGCGGACCGCGGCCTCGGCGACCGCCAGCCAGTGTCCCGATGATCGCGGCGCACGGGCCAGCAGTGGCGAGTGCGCCAGCAGCGTTGCTTCGGCGGCCTGCCCGTAGCGGGTCGCACGGTCGGCGTCGACCAGATGGGCGGCCGTCAGCAGAGCCTCGGCAATCGAGGACGCCCCCGACGGTGTCGCGTTGTCGAGCGGGTCGGATGGACGGACCATCAACCGTTCGGCGTCGTCGGCGGTGTCGAACCAGCGGCCCGGACGGTCCGGGTCGGCGAAGTGTTGCAGCGCCACGTCGATCAGGTCGGTGGCGCCGCGCAGCCACGCCGCTTCGCCGGTGAGCTGGTAGAGCGTCAACAGCCCGGTGGCCAGGGTGGCATGGTCCTCCAGGATCGCCGCACTGTCGCCGACGACGCCGCCCAAGCTGGCCCGGCGGAGCCGTCCGTCGACGACGTGCAAGTCGAGCACGGCCGCGGCACAACGTCGTGCGGCGCTCAGCAACGATGGAACATCAAGGGCCACACTGGCTTCAGCCAGGGCGGTGATCGCCAGCCCGTTCCAAGCAGTGATGATCTTGTCGTCCCGCGCGGGCTGCACCCGAGTGGCGCGGGCAGCCAGCAGCGCTGTGCGGACCCGCTCGAAGCGCTCGGTGTCGTCCGGATCCTCCGGCAGCTGCAGCACCGAGATCCCGTGCTCGAATGTGCCGTGGTCGGTTACCGCGAAAAGTCTTGCCGCCCAGCGTCCGTCATCCTCGCCGAGCACCTCGCGCAACTGTTCGGGGGTCCACACATACGTCGAACCCTCGACACCCGCGGCGTCGGCATCCAGCGCAGAAGTGAACATATCGCCGTCGGCGAGGTCGCCCAGCAGGAACCCCGCGGTCTGTGCCGCGATCCGGCGGGCCAGCGGGTCTGAAGTGCGCCGGCCCCAGTGCGCATAGGCCCGCAACAACAACGCGTTGTCGTACAGCATCTTCTCGAAGTGCGGCACCACCCAGTCGGCGTCGACGCTGTAGCGGGCGAAGCCACCGGCGAGCTGGTCGTAGATGCCGCCGCGGGCCATCGCGGTCCCGGTGCGGATGACCGCGGCCAACGGGACCGGGGAGCGGGTGCGCTCATGCGATCGCAGCAGTGCCTCCAACAACGCCGACGGCGGAAACTTCGGCGCCCGGCCGAAGCCGCCGCGCTCGACGTCCTCGTCGCGCAGGATCGCCGCGACGGCGTGGTCGCAGAGCGCCGGGTCGATCTCCGGTCCGCCGTCGGGCAGCCCCGAGGCCATCTGCCGCAGTTCCCCGGCCACCTGGTCGGAGGCCTGTTCCACCTCGTCACGGCGGGTCTGCCAGGTCTCGGCCACCGCGGCCAGCAACTGCAGGAACTGCGGCTTCGGGTAGTAGGTGCCGCAGAAGAACGGCCGCCCGTCAGGGGTGAGAAAGCAGGTCATCGGCCAGCCACCCTGCCCGGTCATGGCCACCGTGGCGTTCATGTACACCGCGTCGAGGTCGGGCCGCTCTTCACGGTCGACCTTGATGCACACGAAATTTTCATTCGCCGCCGCTGCGACGTCCTCGGACTCGAAGGACTCATGGGCCATCACGTGGCACCAGTGGCAGGCCGCGTAGCCGATCGACAGCAGGATCGGCACATCGCGACCCGCGGCTTCGTCAAGCGCCTCGGGCGTCCACTGCTGCCAGTGGACGGGGTTGTCGGCGTGCTGGCGTAGATACGGGCTGGTGGCGCTGGCCAGCGTGTTACCCGCCGGGCTCATGAGAAGGCCTTTCGGCGTCGCCCTCCGAACCCGCACCGTCGTCTTTCGCCGCACCGATCGCATCATCGGCGACGGTTGTGACCGGCTCCTTGTCGAAACTCTCCGGCAGCTTCTTGAGGTGCCGATTCATCGACCACACCAGCACGAAGACGCAAATCAGCAGGATGACGACGATCAGCAGTCCGATCGGGCTGGCCTTGCCGAAGTCCGGGCCACTGTTTTTGGGCGGATCGGCCAGCACCGTCACGGCGGTGGTCAACAGGTCCATCACTCAAAGATCTCGATTCCGGCGAACAAGTCGTCTTCAGGCAAATCGGCAGGCACCCGCGACCGCGCCAATTCGAACTCCTCGGTCGGCCACAATCGCTGCTGCCACTCTATTGGGGTGGCGAAGAAGAACCCGTCGGGGTCGATCTGGGTGGCGTGCGCCTTGAGCGCCTCGTCACGCTGATTGAAGTACTCCGAGCAGATCACCCGGGTGGTCACCCGCCCGGCGAACACGTCGATCTCGGGATCCCACTTCGCCAGCCAGCTCGCGAAGGGGCCCTCCTGGCCGTTCTTCGCAAACTCGTCCTGCAGCAACTGCAGGCGGGCCCGCAGGAAGCCGTGGTTGTAGTAGAGCTTGCTGACCGCCCAGGGCTCACCGGCCTCCGGATACAGCCGGAAGTCGGCGGCGGCCTCGTACGCCGCGACCGAAACCTGATGGCAGCGAATGTGATCCGGGTGCGGGTAGCCACCGTTCTCGTCGTAGGTCGTCATGACGTGCGGACGGAACTCACGGATCGCCTTCACCAGCTCGGCAACCGACTGCTCCAGCGGCACCAGCGCGAAGCACCCATCGGGCAGCGGCGGCAGCGGGTCGCCCTCGGGCAGGCCGGAGTCCATGAACCCCAGCCACCGGTGTTCGACGCCGAGGATCTCGGCCGCCTTGGCCATCTCGTCCCGCCGTACGTCGGCGATGCGGCCGCGCACCTCCGGCAGGTCCATCGCCGGGTTGAGGATGTCCCCGCGCTCGCCGCCGGTCAGCGTCACGACCTGGACCCGGTGACCCTCGGAGGCATAACGGGCAAGTGTGGCCGCGCCCTTACTGGACTCGTCGTCCGGATGGGCGTGTACGGCCATCAACCGCAGTTCGGTCACGTCTCCCCTGTGCTTACTGTGTTCGTTATGGGCTTGCCTGCTGATGCAACAAGCGCAGCGCGCCCTATAGTCCAATAGTTCCATCCAGGCACGGATACCCGTAATCGAAGCCTGCTGACGAGAGACGCGCTGCACACCGATGACCGACAGCCCCCCGCAGCGCCCCCAGGCGCGTTACGGACGCCAGGGGCTGCCCCCGGCGACCCGGCGCCGGGTGGCGTTCGCGCTGGGTGTCCTGGTTCTAGCCGCCCTCGTCGTCCTCGCCCTGATCGCATACCAGCGCTTCGAGGGCACCGATGTCGAAGGCAAGATCGCCTCCTATGAGGTCATCGATGACCAGACCGTGTCGGTGACGATCAGCGTGACCCGGAAGGATCCGTCCCAGCCGGTGCACTGCATCGTGCGGGTGCGGTCTCACGACGGCGACGAGACGGGCCGCCGGGAAATCCTGGTTCCGCCATCACAGGCGGCAACGGTGCAGGTCACGACATATGTCAAGTCGTACAAGCGGCCGTTCGTGGGCGATATCTACGGCTGCGGGACCGCCGTCCCGGGTTATCTGGTCGCCCCCTGACCGGCGTCGGTGACAACCAACAGCAAACTTCGAATGAATGAAAACTGACTGTCCGCGCGGTGGTAGACTGTTCTGATACACGGTTCCTGCTGGGAGCCGTGTATTGCTTCATTAGCGCGTATGTTCGCAGCTCTTCGATGGCAATACACGCGGAGCGATCCGCATGTTCCCGGCAGTGACAACAGACTGCAACGCGAATAGCGCGGAACCAACGAATGAGGAGCGCGACGAGATGACCGATACCCAGGTGACCTGGCTTACCCAAGAGTCGTTTGACCGGCTCAAGACCGAGCTGGATCAATTGATCGCCAATCGTCCGGTCATAGCAGCCGAGATCAACGACCGTCGCGAAGAAGGCGACCTGCGCGAGAACGGCGGCTATCACGCGGCCCGCGAGGAGCAGGGCCAGCAGGAGGCCCGGATCCGCCAGCTGCAGGAATTGCTCAACACCGCCAAGGTCGGCGAAGCACCCAAGCAATCCGGCGTCGCGCTGCCCGGCTCGGTGGTCAAGGTCTACTACGACGGCGACGAGTCGGACACCGAGACCTTCCTCATCGCCACCCGCCAGGAAGGCATCGACCACGACAAGCTCGAGGTCTACTCGCCGAATTCCCCACTGGGCGGTGCACTGCTGAATGCCAAGGTCGGCGACACCCGCGAGTACTCGGTGCCCAGCGGCAAGACCGTGAAGGTCACCCTGGTCAGCGCCGAGCCGTACCACTCGTAGCGCCGCACCGCGCGTGGCGCGCATCGCCGAGGACCTCCTTCTCCTGCTGCTCGACAACGCCGCGGCCCAACCCGCGTTAGAGCCGGCCCGGCTGCAACGGGTGCTCGCCGCGGCGGTGATCCTGGATCTGGCTTACGACTGCCGGGTGCGGCCCGCCCTGCCGGAGGAGCCCATTCCGGCAGACCGGCTGGTCGTGCTGACGGGGCCGCCGCAGCCGGACCCCGTCGTGCGCCCGGCGCTGGCACTGCTGCACGAGGGACCGATCACGGCGAGCGCCGCGATCGACAAGCTGCGCAAGCACGTTGAGGATCATGTTCTCGACCAGCTGTTGCGCACCGGTCAGCTCCATCAGGTTTCGTTGTCAGAGCATCGGTTTCGGCGAAACTCCTACGCCTGGCCGCTGGCCAGCCGAGCCCGGGCGGACCGGGCCCGTTCCGCACTGCTGGCGGCGCTGTTCGACGGGCATCGACCCGATCCGGCGACCGCAGCCATCGTCTCGCTGCTGTACACGGTGCGCGGGCTGGACGCGGTGCTAAGCCTCAACGACCGCGGCTGGCAGTGGGTCGTCAATCGGGCCAGCGAAATCGCAAGCGGTACTTGGGTTGACGACGAGAAGATGGCTGACGTCAATCTCGCGGTGACCACGGCCGCGGTACGGGCGGCGTTAGCTTAGGGCTTGTTCGAGGTCGCCCAGCAGGTCGGCGGGATCCTCGATTCCCACCGAGAGGCGGACCAGATCGTCGGGCACCTCGAGCTGTGATCCGGCCGTCGACGCATGCGTCATCGCGCCTGGAAGCTCGATCAGCGACTCGACCCCACCCAGCGACTCGGCGAGAATGAAAATCTCTGTGCGCGAGCATAACCGGCGCGCGGCTTCCACCCCGCCCCGCATCCGCACCGACACCATGCCGCCGAACCCGCGCATCTGGCGGGCGGCGACAGCATGTCCGGGGTGATCGGGCAGTCCGGGATAGAGCACCTGACTCACCGCGGCGTGACCGGTCAGCAGCTCGGCGACCTTCGCGGCGTTGGAGCTGTGCCGCTGCATGCGCAGTTCGAGGGTCTTGAGTCCGCGCATCGTGAGGTAGGCGTCGAACGGCCCGGGCACCGCCCCGGCACCGTTCTGTAGGAACGCGAACTTGGTGTCGAGTTCCTCGTCGTTGGTCACCAGCGCCCCGCCGACCACATCGGAGTGCCCGCCGATGTACTTGGTCGTCGAATGCAGCACGATGTCGGCACCGAGGGCCAGCGGCTGTTGCAGCGCGGGTGAGGCGAACGTGTTGTCCACCAGCACCTTCTGGCCGGTCACGGCCGCGATCTGGGCGATCCCGGCGATGTCGGCGATCGAGAGGAGCGGATTGGTGGGGGTCTCCACCCAGATCAGCCGGGTGTCGGTGGTGATCGCCGCGCGCACGGCATCGAGATCGGACAGCGCCACCGGGGTGTGCCGTATCCCCCACTGGGTGAACACCTTGTCGATGAGCCGGAAGGTGCCGCCGTATGCGTCGTCGGGGATGACGATGTGATCGCCGGGGCGCAGCACAGCACGTAGCGCGCAGTCAGTGGCGGCCATCCCGGAGCTGAACGCCCGGCCGAACGTGCCGTCCTCGACCGCGGCGAGCACGGACTCCAGCGCCTGGCGGGTCGGGTTGCCGGTGCGGGCGTATTCGAACCCGCCACGCAGCCCGCCCACCCCGTCCTGGGCGAACGTGCTGCTGGCGAAGATCGGGGCGTTGACCGCTCCGGTCGCCGGATCCGGCCGGTACCCGGCGTGGATGGCCCTGGTCGCAAACCCTTGCGCCCGGTGCCGGTCCGCGGCATTACGTTGCTCACTCATCAGGGGCGAGCCTATCGGCCCGACCTGTCAAAGCGGCACGCACACCGTCGTCATGATCTTGTCGGCCAATGTCTGCCGCTTGGCGTCCCACAGCGGGAACAGGTAGCCGATGTAGCAGACGAGTGTGTCGACGACGTGGGCCAGCTGGCGCACGATCGACATGCCGAAGCCGATCGGCTGGCCGGTCTTCTCGCTGATCACCTTGAACTTGAGTACCGACTTGCCGACGCTCGAACCCGTCGTGCCCTGGCGATACCCGATGTTCCAGACCGCGAACGCCAGCGCGCCCAGCGCGAACACGAAGAACAGGATCAACCCGAGCGCAGACGGCTGCGATGTGCAGTACACGCCGTAGTCGTTGTCGACGCTGCTCGACGTGCAGTTGTTCTCGCCGGTGGCGAACATCAGGCCCTCGCCGACACCGACCAGGATGCCGGGCGGCAGTCCGTCGATGATCCAGGCACCGACCCGCTTGATCCAGGGGGTGTACGCCTCCTTGGGCAGTGCGCCGGCAGCCGGCGGGGGCGGCGGGTAGTTGCCGGGTGGAGGCGGCGGGTAACCACCCGGCGGGGGCGGCGGGTAACCGCCCGGCGGGGGCGGCGGATAGTTACCCGGAGGGGGCGGCGGCGGGTAGTTGCCGGGCGGGGGCGGGGGTGGCTGCGTCATCGATGTCCTCGTCTACAGGGGTAGGCACACGGTCGTCATGATCTTGTCGGCCAGCGTCTGCCTCTTGGGGTCCCACAGCGGGAACAGGACCGCAATCAGCCAGACAATGCCGAAGCACAGGTACGAAGCCGCGAGATAGAGCACCTCACGGACGAACGAAAGACCGAATCCGATTGGCTGACCGGTCTTTTCGCTGACCACTTTGAATTTCATAACCGACTTGCCGATGCTCGAGCCGGTCGTCCCCTGGCGATAGCCGAGATTCCAGACCACGAATGCGATCGCGGCCAGCCCGAAGACCACGACAGCCACCTGGCCGGTGGTTGATGCACCCGTCGCGCAGAACTCGCCGAGGTCGTACTCGGACGAATCGGTCACGCATGCGGTCTCCTGCGTGCCGATCAGCACGGCCCAACCGATCCCGAAGATGATGTAGGCGGGGATGTAATCGATGAACCACGCGACAACCCGGGTGAACCAGGACGTGTATGCGCTCTGCGGCAGCTGAGGCACGGGTTGCCCGGGAGGAGGGGGCGCTCCGAAACCCGCGCCGGGAGGGGGCGGTGCATAACCACCCTGCGGCGGGGGCGGGGGCGGATAGTTTCCGGGAGGCGGGGGCGGATAGTTACCACCCTGCGACGGAGGCGGGTAACCACCGGGCGGTGGAGGAGGTGGCGGCGGGGGCGAATTCCCTGGCGGGGGACCTGGCGGTTGTTCAGTCATGGCGCCTTCACTTCCGAGTGATCACCTGAGGCAAAGCGGCATAAATCTACCTGAGAAGTACCTGCGTATCGCGTCGAAGTGGAAACTTCATCTACCCGATACGTCCGAGCGCCGGCACCGGGTCGGTACTTGCCCGGGTAACGAATTCAGCGGCGTCGCGGTCCGTCGGACAGAAAGCCGAGCAGGTCGTGGCGGGTGATCACGCCCACCGGCTTGCCGTCCTCGACAACCATCAACGCATCCCATTCCCGCAGCGAATTCGCCGCCGCGCTGACCAACTCCCCCGCCCCGATCAGCGGCAGCGGCTGACCCATGTGCAGCGACACCGCGTCGGCGAGTTTGGCCCGGCCCTCGAACACCGCGGACAGCAGCTCCCGCTCCGAGACGCTGCCGGCCACCTCCCCGGCCATCACCGGAGGCTCGGCGCCCACGACGGGCATCTGCGAAACGCCGTACTCACGCAGGATGCCGATCGCGTCGCGCACGGTTTCCGACGGATGGGTATGCACCAGGTCGGGCAGCGCGCCGGACTTGCCCCGCAGGACGTCACCGACGGTCGGTTCGGCCACCGAACCGTCCAGGCGGCTGCGCAGGAACCCGTACGACGACATCCACCCGTCGTTGAAGATCTTCGACAGGTAGCCGCGCCCGCCATCCGGAAGCAGGACCACGACCAGCGAGCCCGGCCCAGCTTCCTGCGCCACCTTGAGCGCGGCGACCACGGCCATCCCGCAGGAGCCGCCGACCAGCAGGGCCTCTTCGCGGGCCAGACGGCGCGTCATGTCGAAAGAGTCGGCATCGGAGACCGCGATGATCTCGTCCGGCACCGACGGGTCGTACGCGGCCGGCCAGAAGTCCTCACCGACGCCCTCGACCAGGTAGGGCCGTCCGGTTCCGCCGGAGTACACCGAACCCTCGGGGTCGGCGCCGATGACCTTCACCGCGCCGCCGGACACCTCCTTGAGATAGCGTCCAGCGCCGGTGATCGTGCCGCCGGTGCCCACTCCCGCGACGAAATGGGTGACCTTGCCGTCGGTGTCGGCCCAGATCTCTGGGCCGGTCGTCTCGTAGTGGCTGGCCGGCCCATTCGGGTTGGAGTACTGGTCGGGCTTCCAGGCACCCTCGATCTCGGTGACCAGCCGGTTGGACACGCTGTAGTAGCTGTCCGGGTGATCCGGCGGCACAGCGGTCGGGCACACGACCACCTCGGCGCCGTAGGCGCGCAGCACATTCTGCTTGTCCTCGCTGACCTTGTCGGGGCAGACGAAAATGCATTTGTAGCCCCGTCGCTGCGCCACCAGCGCCAGCCCGACGCCGGTATTGCCGGAGGTGGGTTCGACGATCGTGCCGCCCGGCTTCAGCTCACCGCTGGCCTCCGCCGCGTCGATCATCTTCGCGGCGATACGGTCCTTGGCACTCCCGCCGGGACTGACGTACTCGATCTTGGCGGCGACCACCCCCGAACCCTCCGGAACGACGGAGTTCAGCTGGACCAGTGGGGTGTTCCCGATCAGCTCGCTGATGTGCGCCGCGATTCGCATGCCTACATCGTGTCAGGCGCTCGGGAAGCGTGTTCAGCCGGTGGCTTCCCGGATGTACTCCCCGATCTGGCGCAGCGAGCGCTTGGCTTCCGGGATCAGCGGCGAGGCGAGCTGGAAATCGTGGATCTGGCCGGGCCACACCCGTACCTCGGTGGGCACGCCGGAAGCCGCCAGCCGGCGCGCGGCCAGCCGGGCATCGTGCAACAGGACCTCGGAACCCGATACGTGGATCAGGGTGCGCGGAAGCCCGGGCTCGATGTGCTCGAGCGGCTCGTACACGCCCTCGGGCTCGCCGTCGACGATGTTCTTGGCGGCCGCGCGGGCCACCAGGGCGACCAGGGCATCGAAGGCCTTCGGCGGGAACATCGCATCGGTGTGGATGTTCGGGTGGGCGAGCTTCTGCTCGTGGTCGAGCTGCAACAGCGGCGAGATCGCCACCAGCGCTGCGGGCTCCTCACCGAGGGCCTGCAGCCGCTGCGCCAGGGTCAGGGCCAGGTAGCCGCCGGCGGAATCGCCGGCCAGCACGATCTGGTCGGGCTCGTAGCCGCGCATGCGCAACCACTGGTAGGCGTCGTAGCAGTCGTCGACGGCGTTACCGACGGTGTGCTTGGGAACCAGCCGATAGTCGACGACCAGCACCGGGGAGTCGGCGAACTTCGACAGCGCGACCGAGATCCGGCTGTGGGAGTTCACCCCGCAGGTCAGGAACGCGCCGCCGTGCATGTAGAGCACCACGCGGCGGTGGCCGTCGGCGGGCAGAACCCCGGGGGCACGCACCAGCTGTGCCGAGGCGTTGGGCAGGCCGACGGTGGCCCGCACTGTGCCGGGGGTGGGCAGCAGCGCTCGCGCCACGAAGTCGACCAGGCCGAACGGCCATGGCCAGTGCGGGACATGGCTGAGTACGGCCAACGTGGGCCACATGGTCACGCGGGTCCCCAGCGAAACAAGTCGCGCGGCGACGCTGGGGCCGCTCTCGACGACCTCGACAGGCGCGCCGTCGCTGACCGGGTACCGACGCGGGCTGCGGACTTTGGCAGGCCCGCTGCCAGCACCTACGCGATGCGGCGCCGAGGTCCGAACCTTACTGGGTGCGGTCATCGTCAACACTCCCTACGCCTTTGTAGATACGTGTTCCGGGCAATCGAGCGAAGCCCGGTAACTTAGCTTGACATCTGCTTTAGGTACAACAACTAACGATCTGATTTCTTACCGGATCTGATACCTCTCCGTAATCGCGGGTCCACTGTTGCGACCGAATTCATGCCCAAGCAGCACTTAAACTGGTGTGGTGGGGATACGCGCTCCGCGAAAATCGACAACGGCGCTGGCAGCGGCGGGGGTACTGGCATCTACCGGAACCGCCGTGCTCGGCGCCCGCAGTTTGCTCAGTGGCCAGGCGGACCAGGTCCGCAGCGTGATTCCCAAGTCCTGGGACATGCCGCCACGCGCCGACGGCGTCTATGCACCCGGTGGTGGTCCGGTCCGCCGCTGGGAACGGGGCGTGCCGTTCGACCTGCACTTGATGGTGTTCGGGGACTCGACGGCCACCGGGTATGGCTGCCGTAACGCCGACGAGGTGCCCGGGGTCCTGATCGCGCGGGGGCTGGCCGACGAGTCCGGCAAGTTGATCCGGCTGTCGACCAAGGCGATCGTCGGCGCGACATCGAAGGGGCTGTCCGGTCAAGTCGATGCCATGTTCGTGGCAGGTCCCCCGCCCGACGCGGCGGTGATCATGATCGGCGCCAACGACATCACCGCCCTCAACGGCATCGGCCAGTCGGCGCGCCGCCTCGGCGCCGCTGTTCAGCGGCTGCGCGCCTCCGGTGCGGTGGTGGTCGTGGGCACCTGCCCGGACTTCGGCGTCATCCGGGACATCCCGCAGCCGCTGCGGTGGACCGCTCGCTCGCGCGGGCTTCGCCTGGCGCATGCGCAGGCCTCCGCGGTGCGCGCGACCGGCGGAGTTCCGGTGCCGCTGGCCGACCTGCTGAGGCCGAACTTTCTCCAGGCGCCCGAGGTGATGTTCTCCGAGGACCGCTATCACCCGTCGGCGGCCGGGTATGCGCTGGCCGCCAACCAGCTATTGCCCGCGCTGTGCCACGCGCTGGGCGAGTGGACGGGCGCCACCGTGCCCGATCTGCCGTGGGTGACCCGCTCGGAGGTCAGGGCGCTGACCGACCGGCTCGGACCACTGACGAGGCTGCTGCGCCGCAAGACCACCGGGGTCCCCGCACCGATCGTGGTGCCCGCGGGCTAGGTTCGTGGGCAGCCGTCGCTGCACACCAAGGAGCCGTCATGCCAGAAGCCGTCATCGTTTCCACCGCCCGCTCGCCGATCGGACGCGCGATGAAGGGATCGCTCGTCGACATCCGCCCCGACGATCTGGCGACGCAGATGGTGCGCGCCGCGCTCGACAAGGTGCCGTCGCTGGATCCCCGCGAGATCGACGACCTGATCATGGGGTGCGGGCAGCCCGGCGGTGAGTCCGGATTCAACATCGGCCGTGCCGTCGCCGTCGAACTGGGCTACGACTTCCTGCCCGGCACCACGGTGAACCGGTACTGCTCGTCGTCGCTGCAGAGCACCCGGATGGCATTCCATGCGATCAAGGCGGGCGAGGGGCACGCCTTCATTTCGGCCGGGGTGGAGACGGTGTCGCGCTTCGGCAAGGGCAACGCCGACGGGTGGCCGGACACCAAGAACCCGTTGTTCGGCGACGCCATGGCGCGCTCGGAGGCCGCCTCCGCCGGCGCCGACGAGTGGCACGATCCGCGCGAGGACGGCCTGCTGCCCGATGTCTACATCGCGATGGGGCAGACCGCCGAGAACGTGGCCCTGCACACCGGGATCAGCCGCGAAGACCAGGACCATTGGGGTGTGCGCTCGCAGAACCGGGCCGAGGAAGCCATCAAGAGCGGTTTCTTCGAGCGCGAGATCGTGCCCGTCACGCTGCCGGATGGAACCACCGTCTCGACCGATGACGGCCCGCGGGCCGGCACCAGCTACGAGAAGATCAGCCAGCTCAAGCCGGTGTTCCGGCCCAACGGCACGATCACCGCGGGTAATGCGTGCCCGCTCAACGACGGCGCGGCGGCGCTGGTGATCCTCTCCGACACCAAGGCCAAGGAGCTGGGGCTGACCCCGTTGGCGCGCATCGTGTCGACCGGGGTCTCCGGGTTGTCACCCGAGATCATGGGGCTGGGCCCGATCGAGGCCGTGAAAAAGGCCCTGGCACAGGCGAAGATGTCGATCTCCGATATCGACCTGTACGAGATCAACGAGGCGTTCGCGGTGCAGGTGCTCGGCTCGGCGCGGGCACTCGGGATGGACGAGGACAAGCTCAACGTCTCCGGCGGCGCAATCGCGCTCGGGCACCCGTTCGGCATGACCGGCGCGCGGATCACCGCCACCCTGCTCAACAACCTGCAGACCTACGACAAGACGTTCGGCATCGAGACCATGTGCGTGGGCGGCGGCCAGGGCATGGCCATGGTGATCGAGCGGCTCTCCTAGGCGCCACGGCGCACATCGAGTCAGACCTCAGCGCGACGATTCAATCGATTTCATCGCTCTGAGGTCTGACTCAATCTCCAGGCGCGCCTGGTCCGTTCGACGATCTCAGCCGTTCGGTCGCCGACGACCACCCGGATCCGCCGCCAGCCAACGTCGGCGATGTATTCCGATCGGGTCCGATCATTGCGGTAGATGCCGCGGTCCAGACGATGCTGCTCACCGTCGTATTCGACCGCGACCATCGCATCGCGCCAGCCCATGTCCAGGAAGTAATACGAACGGCCGTCCTCCCTGAGCACCGGTATCTGCGTCTCGGGACGGGGGAAACCGGCGGCAATCAGCAGCAGTCGCAGCCAGGTCTCCCGGGGAGATTGCGATCCTGAGTCCGCGAGGTCGAGCACTTTGGCGACTCGGTCAATCCCACCGGCATTGGGATGACGCGGCAGCAGAGCCAAGACGCCATCGACGTTCAAACGAGTGGCATTCGCCAGTGCATCGACCCGGGCGACCGCCTGTCCCACCGTCCCGCGCCGCGCAATGTCGAAGGCGGTGCGCTGCAGCGTCGTGACCGGTAGTCCACACAGGGGACGAACTTCGTCGTCGAACAGTGTCTCCGCACGGCTGACAATGCCCGACGGCGCTTTGTTGTTCGAATAGTTGAGCTCGATCGGAGCAGACGCCTCAACCCATTTCGCTCCGTGTAGCGCCGAGGCGGTAAGCCCGGCCACGACCGCCCGACCGCGAGACCAAAGAACCGCCCCGAGCGCCCGGTCCCGGATAGTCAACTCGCCTGCAGCAGAGGTGTACACGTCGGGGAAGATGCGCTTGTAGTGCGCCCGAAGCTGGTATTTGGTCACCTCACCCGCAGTGACAGCCTCACTCCCGATGAAGACACGTTGCATCGTCAAGAGCGTGACGCACGTCGGGAATTCCGGTCTTCACCCATCCCCAGACCATCGAGTCAGAACTTGGCGCGACGAAAGGGGCCAATCCTTCGCACTGACGTCTGACTCGACGCAACAACAAAGCCCCGGCCTGATGGCCGGGGCTTTGCGTGAGTGCAGCTAGCGACTCTGGAAGTACGACAGCAGCCGCAGGATCTCGATGTACAGCCAGACCAGGGTCACCGTGAGGCCAAGCGCCACACCCCAGGCGGCCTTCTCGGGCGCGCCGGCGCGGATCATCTGATCCGCGGCGTCGAAGTCGATCAGGAAGCTGAACGCCGCGAGCCCGATGACGAACAGCGAGAAGATGATGGCCACCGGGCCGCCACTGCGCAGGCCGAGACCCTCACCGCCGCCGACACCGAACATCGCCAGCACGAAGTTGCCGAGGATCAGGACCAGCACGCCGACCATGCCGGCGACGATCATGCGGGTGAACTTCGGGGTCACCCGGATGGCGCCCGTCTTGTACACGATCAGCATGCCGGCGAACACGCCGATGGTGCCGAGCACCGCCTGGCTGATCATCACACCGGCGTTGGCGCCGGACACGATGACGTTGGCGAAGACGAACGAGATGGCGCCGACGAACATGCCCTCCAGCGCGGCGTAGCTGAGCACGATGGCCGGGCTGTCCTGCTTACGCCCGAAGGTCGCGAACAGCACCAGTCCGAGCCCGCCGAGCGCGCCGATCAGGGTGAGCGGCATGGCCAGGGCAAGGTTGGCCGACACCACGAAATAGGAGATGACCGCCACCACGGACAGCACACCGAGAGTGATGCCGGTCTTGGTGACGACGTCATCGATCGTCATGGGCCGCGAGACACCGGTCTGCGACTGGTAGGCGCCCGCGTACGGGTCAGCCTGGTAAGCGACCTGCTGGGCACCGGCGACACCGGTACCGAATTGTGCGTATCCGCCCTGCTGTTTGGGCAGCGAACGAAATACCGGGTTGCTGGTCTCCCGCACCGTCGGAATCCTCTCCTGTAAGTCCACTAACGCACCGTCAACGAACGGCATCTGAAACCGGTTCCCAGGAAGTCCACAAACTTCTTCCCGGCGTGTCCGGTTGTTACGAAGCCTGACCTTACCTGTGGACGGCATCCGGCGGGTGATGATCTTCTGCCGGATGATAAAACTAGGACATCCAACCTTTTGCCGTGAACACGGAAGGACCGCGTTGTCGTGACGGCTGAAACCGATGAAGTCTTGACCCGCGTCGACGGTGGTGTCGGCTTCCTGACACTCAATCGTCCGAAGGCCATCAACTCGCTGACCCACAACATGGTCACGATCATCGCCGCGGCGCTCACCGGCTGGGCGGACGATGACGACGTGCGCGCGGTGGTTCTGGCCGGCGCCGGCGAGCGCGGCCTGTGCGCCGGTGGCGACGTGGTGGCGGTCTACAACAGTGCCCGTGCCGACGGAACCGAGGTGCGCAGGTTCTGGTTCGACGAGTACCGGCTCAACGCGCAGATCGGCGGCTACCCCAAGCCCTATGTGGCGATCATGGACGGCATCGTGATGGGCGGTGGTGTCGGGGTGAGCGCCCACGGCAACGTCCGGGTGGTCACCGACACCACGAAAATGGCCATGCCGGAGGTCGGCATCGGCCTCATCCCCGACGTCGGCGGCAGCTATCTGCTGTCCCGGGCACCCGGTGGGCTGGGCCTGCACGCCGCGCTGTCCGGCGCCCCGTTCTCCGGGGCCGACGCCATCGCACTGGGATTCGCCGATCATTACGTCCCCCATGCCTCGCTCGAGGCGTTCACCGCGTTGATCGTCGGTGGCGGCGTGGAAGCGGCCATCAAGGCCTTTGCCGTCGATCCGCCGCCGAGTCATCTGCTGGCTCAACGGCATTGGATCGACGAGTGCTACTCCGGCGAGACGGTCGCCGATATCGTCACCGCTTTGCGCGGGCGCGACGAAGACGAGGCCAAGGATGCCGCCGACCTGATCACCTCGCGCTCTCCCATCGCCGCATCGGTCGCACTGGAATCGATTCGCCGGGCCGGCAAGCTCGACACGTTGAAAGACGCGCTGGTGCAGGAGTACCGGGTCTCCTCCGCGGCGGCACGTTCGCATGACCTGGTGGAGGGCATCCGCGCCCAGATCATCGATAAGGATCGCAATCCGAAGTGGGACCCGCCGTCGCTGGCCGCGGTGACCGAGCAGGATGTGGAACAGTACTTCACGCCGGCAGACCCGGACCTGACCTTCGAGGAGGACAAGTGAGCCCCGAAACGAGCTTCGAGACCATCCTGGTCGACCGCGCGGAACGGGTCGGCACCATCACGCTCAATCGCCCGCAGGCGCTCAACGCCCTCAACAGCCAGGTGATGGTCGAGGTCACCACGGCAGCCGCCGAATTCGATGCCGATCCCGGCATCGGCGCGATCGTCATCACCGGCAACGCCAAGGCGTTCGCCGCCGGCGCCGACATCAAGGAGATGGCCACCCTCTCGTTCTCCGAGGTATTCGACGCCGACTTCTTCGCGGCCTGGGGCAAGCTGGCCGCCGTCCGCACCCCCACCATCGCGGCGGTGGCGGGATACGCCTTGGGCGGCGGTTGCGAGCTGGCGATGATGTGCGACCTGCTGATCGCCGCCGACACCGCGAAGTTCGGCCAGCCCGAGATCAAGCTGGGCGTGCTGCCGGGGATGGGCGGCTCGCAGCGGCTGACCCGCGCGATCGGCAAGGCCAAAGCGATGGACCTGATTCTGACCGGCCGCACGATCGACGCGGCCGAGGCCGAACGCAGCGGTCTGGTTTCACGGGTGGTGCCGGCCGATGACCTGCTCACCGAGGCCAAGGCCGTCGCGACCACGATCTCGCAGATGTCGCGGTCGGCGGCACGGATGGCCAAGGAGGCGGTCAACCGGGCCTTCGAATCCACCCTGACCGAGGGCCTGCTCTACGAGCGCCGCCTGTTCCACTCCGCCTTCGCCACCGACGACCAGACCGAGGGCATGGCCGCCTTCACCGAGAAGCGCACTCCGAACTTCACGCACCGATAGGGTGCTGTCGTGAGCGAAGCCGAGACGGAGAGCACCGAGCCCGCCGACTCGGCGGTCGCCACCGCGCAACCCTCCACGCCGGAACCGAAACCCGAGCCCAAACCCGACTGGTGGCAGCGCCGGTACACCTTCACCGGCACCGCCGTCGGCATGGTGTTCCTCTGGCTCTCGCTCACACCGTCCTTACTGCCGCGCGGGCCGCTGTTCCAGGGCCTGGTCAGCGGTGGCGCCGGGGCCATCGGATACGGCCTCGGCGTGTTCGCCGTCTGGCTGGTGCGCTACATGTTGTCGCGGCCGTCCAGCCCACGCCCGCCGCGGTGGGCCTGGCCGATCCTGGTGGTCGTGGCCATCATCGGCCTGGTGTTCGCGATCTACTTCTTCCACGTTTGGCAGGACCAGGTCCGCGACCTGATGGGAGTGCCACGGCTCCAGTGGTACAACTACCCGCAGTCCGCGATCATCGGCGTCATCGTGCTGTTCATGCTCGTCGAGATCGGCCAGCTGGTGGGCAAGCTCGTGCGGTTCCTGGTCCGTCAGCTCGATCGCATTGCGCCACCGCGTGTTTCGGCGGTAATCGTGGTGACCCTTCTCCTCAGTCTGACCATCGCAATCCTCAACGGTGTGGTGATCCGGGGCGCCATGAGCGCTATGAACTCGACCTTCGCGTCGGTCAACGACGAGATGGACCCGAACAATCCGGCCCCGACCACTCCGCAGCGTTCCGGGGGGCCGGGCTCGCTGGTCACCTGGAGCTCGCTCGGCCATCAGGGCCGGGTGTTCGTCGCCGGCGGACCGACGGTCGAGCAGCTGACCGAGTTCAACGGCGAGCCCGCCATCGAACCGATTCGTGCCTACGCGGGCAAGAACTCGGCCAAGGGCATCAAGGCGGCCGCCGAGCTGGCCGCCCGCGAACTCGAGCGCGCCGGTGGGTTCGAGCGCAAGGTCATCGCGGTGGCGACCACGACGGGGACGGGCTGGATCAACGAGGCCGAGGCCTCGTCGCTGGAGTACATGTACAACGGCGACACCGCGATCGTGAGCATGCAGTACTCGTTCCTGCCCAGCTGGCTGTCGTTCCTGGTGGACAAGGAGAACGCCCGGCAGGCGGGCCAGGCACTGTTCGAGGCCGTGGACGAACGGCTGCGCGCGATGCCCGAGGCGCAGCGGCCCAAGATCGTGGTGTTCGGCGAGAGCCTGGGCTCCTTCGGCGGCGAGGCGCCCTTCCTGAGCCCGAACAACATCATCGCCCGCACCAACGGGGCGCTGTTCTCCGGTCCGACGTTCAACAACACGATGTGGGATGACGTCACCGTCAACCGGGACGCCGGCTCGCCGATGTGGCTGCCGATCTACGACGAAGGCGCCAACATCAGGTTCGCCGCCCGTCCTGACAACCTGGACCGCCCCGACAAACCGTGGGGGTATCCCCGGATCGTCTACCTGCAGCACGCATCGGACCCGATCACCTGGTGGAACCCGGATCTTTTGTTCGCCGAGCCGGATTGGCTGCGCGAACCGCGCGGCTACGACGTCTCCCCCGACATGAACTGGATTCCGATCGTGACATTCCTCCAGGTGTCGGCCGACATGGCGGTGGCGATCGACGTGCCCGACGGGCACGGGCACCGCTACGTTCGCGATGCCGTCAACGCGTGGGCGGCGATCATGCGGCCGCCGGGCTGGACGCCGGAGAAGACCGAGCGGCTGCGCGCGATCGTCAAGGCGCCGGAGTAAGGACACTCAGGTCGGCGAGCAGGCCGGCTGCCGCCAGCGCCTGATAGCCGCCCACAACGTCGGTGGCCCGATGCAGACCGAGATCCTGCAGCGCCGCGGCGGCCAGACTAGAGGTGTAGCCCTGTGAGCAGAGCACCACCCATTCGACGTCATCGCCGGTCGCCTGGGGTAGCCGCGCGTCGCTCGTCGGGTCGCACCGCCACTCCAGGACGTTGCGTTCGATCACCAACGCGGCCGGGGTGTCCCCTTCCGCGGCCCGCTGGGCCGCCGGGCGGATGTCGACCAGGATTGCGCCGCGGTGCAGGGCGGCAGGCACATCGTGGGCCGGCAACCGGCGCAACCGACGCCGTGCGGCGGACACGATCTCGTCGATTCGGCTGGTCATCGGATCATCGCCCTTCGGGTTCGTCGGTCAGCTCGGTGCGGGTGCGGCGCAGCGTATTGCGTTGGGTGACTTCGTAATACGACATCGCCGTCAGTGGCGGCGAGTAGGCGTGCACGCTCAGGGTCTCCAAAGCGGGTTCCGCATCGGCGATCGCAACATCGTGCACCCAACCCAGCGGAAACGCCGCCTGATCCCCGGCGTCGAGGCGACGATGATGCAATCGCTCACCATCCCAACGGTATTCGTGCAGCGCACCGGACAACACCGTGAGCGCACCCAGCGATCCACCATGGTCGTGCAGTTCGGTGGTGTGGCCGGGCACCCAACTGATCAACCAGACGTCGAGTTCGTCGTCGGCATGCAACCGGGTGAACCACCGGTCGTCGGTGGGCGCGCCACCGGCGGGCAGCACGTCGTCGAACCGCCCGCACAGCACCTGGTCGGCGTACCGATCGGTGACGTGCAACAGGTCGGGCAACCGCAACCGGGTGGGCGCCGAGACGGCCGGTGCGGTGGCGGGAAACGTGACAAATGAAGGGGCAGCGCCCGAGTACGACATGGTGAGAGAGCTTTCGGAAACGACGGCGGGGGAAATCGGGGCCGGCTAGCGCCGACAACACTCCCGAGACCCGGTGCGCTCCATCATGTCCGCCAGTGTTGCATAGATTGAGCCCATGCGCTTCTACCGTTGTGGCTCCCTTTTCGGCGTAGTGGCGTGTGTCGCGGCCGTGACCGCGTGCTCGTCGGGTGACGGCGAGCACAACGTGCCCACCACGGCGACGCCGTCGAGCGGCGCACAACAGCCGACCGGGACGACGGCGCCATCGGGGGCGATGGGGATGTCGCCGAGCGGGGTGACCACCCGGATCGACGTGCCCGCCGAGTCGACCGAAGAGCAGTATGCGCAGGCCTGCATGGCCACCAAGCAGTGGATGGAAACCCGGGGCGGCGACGCGACGACGCTGGTGGAGCCGTTCCTCAAGGAGCTGCAGAGCAATGCGGCGTCCGGGCCGGCCACGTTCAACAGCACCTGGGAGAAGCTGTCCACCGCGCAGCAGGCCGCGGTGATCATCGCGGTGCGCGCGGCCGCCGAGGGCGGCTGCTGAGGGCTGTAGGTTCCACTGTCACGTGGCGGATGCCGTCGCCTCTACCTGAGCCTTACCAAAATTCCACTCAAGATGGCGGACGCCGAATTCCATTTTCGATGGCGGATCCTAGAACCACACGGTTGTCCAGATCTTGATCGTTCTCCGTACCGCAGAATAAGTCGGCGGTAAACGCTGGCCGTCGCTTGTCCGTCGGGTTGCCTCATGTCAAGATGCGCGCGAAGGGTGGTTCGTTGCCTCACGTGAACGTGCGCGCTTGGTGACTGGGACGGGGACGTCGGCTGGGGTTTTGCTGGTGGTCAGGGTGAAGAGCTGGGTGGTTAACGCCTGAATCTTGAACTTCCCCCGAGACCGTGGAGGCATCAACAATAGGGATCGAGATGCCAGAGAAACGGAAGAAGTACGACCGGGAGTTCCGTGAGGGTGCTGTCCGGATCGTCGAAG
>NZ_JAPJDO010000061.1 GCF_026242045.1 Mycobacterium pinniadriaticum | reverse complement strand
GTCCCGTTTAAACTCGTCGGGATAATTTTTCCTTGCCATCGTGGTGGATCATCTCGCTTCCCCCGCCAATCTTGCGGGATTAAGCGTGTCCAACACACGGGGGCAGGGCCCGATCCTGACCGCTTGGATCACCAAAGAAGAATTGCGGACCCTGCTGTCCACCGTCCGTGTTGGCGGCGACCCGCACCTGACCCGACACCGGCTGCACCGATTCCTGTCCTGGTGCATCGACTCCCAGATCCCCGAACTGCTCACCCTCGCCGGCACCGTCGACGACTGGTGGCCCGAGATCAACGCGTTCGTCCAGACCGGCATCACCAACGCCCGCACCGAGGGCTACAACCGGCTGGTCAAACAGGTCAAACGTGTCAGCTGCGGATTCCGGAATCGAGAGCACTCCGCCCGCCGGATACGATTCCACTGCACCCGCAAACAGCGGGCCGCAACCCAGACTTCATGCTGATTGCCCGGTCAAAATCGAAGAGCCCGCTTACCCCTACATCCGCTTGAGCGAAGCCACTTTCACGTTCACGATCTCATTACCGAACCCGCTTCACTCTCGACTCCACGCACAGCTTCGAGGCCAAGTCGCACCTCGATCAGGTCAGTTTCCAGCCGGCGTAAGCATCGTCTGCCAAGTCTGTTTGCTGCCCTCGGGGGCAAGATCGAGCTGTCGATACACCTGGCCGTCCGGGCCGACATAGGAGCCGTTGGCGGGGTTGTACTCCGCCGCCGCGATAGGCAGTGGTGCCGGTGCAGAATCCGCATGTTGAGATCGACCGGGCACCGGAGCCGGTCCAGGTGACGGCTGGGGGATGTCTTGCCCCGACAGGGTCGCGTTGGGGTCACCCTTCCAGTTCTGGCCGTCGTTCAACGGAACGTACTGCTCGTTGCTCTCGCACATCTTGACAGTGGGGGCTCGCTTACCAGGCACCGTCATACACGGGTAGTTCCGAGCTCCTCGTACAGCGACGAGCGGGTTGTCCTGAGGTATGCGGCAGTATATGTCCTCGGCAGGGCGGTCTGGACTGTCTTCGAATGTCGGTACTCGCTGCTGCTGGATCGGCAGGAATCCGGTTGTGCATGGCGGAGGCAGGTTCATGTTGAGGTTGAAATCCAGATACATGCCCTTGAACGGTAACTGGGTGTCACGGTTTGCAAGTATCGTGCCCTGCTCGTTGGCAGTCCCCTGCGGTAGCAGGACCAAGAGTTGTTCAATGGCGGGTTGATAGGTCACTGCAACCTCACCCACGGTGACCAGGTTGGCAAGCAGCAGCGGCAGAGTCGGCTGTAACCGTTCGAAAAGTTCGCGCGCCTCTTCTGCCGCCTGCGGCCCCTTGTGGAGCAGCCCGGCGAACGACGCGTCGTGCGTCTGCAGCTGCCCAGTAATGGCAGACAGATGGGCCGCCCACGCACGGATCGTGTCAGCACTATCTCGCTGCGAATCGAGAACCGGCGCGGACTGATCAATCAGGGAAACCAGCGGATCAAGATTGGCGCGGGCGTCGATGGCGAGTTGAGTGGAGCCCTGCACGATCCGCGACAGCTCCTGGCCTAGACCACCTACGGCCGTGTAGCTTTCGTCGATCGCTGTCTTGAGGTTGTCCTGCGGGATGCTCGCTAGCCCTCGGTTGGTGGCATCAATCAAGCTGTTGATGTCAGGCGGCACCGACGTACGGTTGGCCGGGATCACGTCACCGTCTTTCAGGGGCGGCGAAGTGCCATTGCGTGGGAGAAGCGCGATATAGAGTTCGCCGATTGCCGATTGACTGTGAACCTCAGCGTCGAGATCCGAAGGAATGTTGATATCGCGATCCAGCGAAAGCTTTGCCTCAGCACCGCTATCAGTTAGGCGCACTGCTTCGATGCGGCCTACCTCAGTCCCACGATAAGTTACGTTTCCTCTCTTGTAGAGTCCACCGGAATCGTGCAGCTTGACGGTGACCGTATAACGGCCCGCACCGAAAAGCACTGCGGGCAGGCGCATATAGCCCACTACCATTACCGCCGCGGCGATTATCGCGATTATTGTGAAAAGTCCAAGCTGAATCTTGATCCGGCGTTGTAGACGCATTTCACGGTCCTTGATCCAGGTGGTACGGGATGACAAGTGGGTTACCGGCTGTAGCCGGTGATGGGAGTTGCCCGATGGTCCTTCCCCACTGCATCTCCAGGCGGGTCAGATCGCCCTCCCAGCGTGTGCCGGTGAACAGGGAGGTGTCTATTCGACTTAAAGTCAGGTCGATGACCGCAGTCAGGTTGGCGTAGTCTCCGCGCACCCAGTTGCGAATAGTCTCATTCGGCCACGGGAAGGTTGCCAGGAAACTAAGCGAGCGGGTGAGTGACGGCCCAGCGTTGGCCAGCGATTCGAACACCGGCCCGAGATCCTTAAGCTCTTGAACGAGCGCCTGTTTCGTTTGGTTGACCGAGTCGGCCGTGAGTGCGCTGAACTTCCCAAGTTGGTCCAAAGCGTCGGCAAGTTGCTTGCGCTGATCTCTCAGCACCGCGAGCGCTTGCGGGATCGTACGCAATGCCCGGTCAAGAACAGGCTTCTGGTCGGCAAACTGGCTGACCAGCCCGTTGAGGCTTTCAGTCGCTTCTAGTATGTCGTGTTTCTGCGCATCCAGATGGCGGGTGAACTCGTCTATCTGCACAATGAAACTGCGCAGATCGTCCTCATGCCCAGCGAAAGCGGTGCTGAATGCTCTCGTGATGTCTTGGATCTGGCCAAGTCCGCCCCCATTGAGCAACATCGAGACCGCCGAGAGGGTCTGCTCGGTTGTCGGATATGAGCTGCCCCTGTCCAGCGGGATTAGCGAACCATTCTGGAGCCTGCCTTGAGGCGGCTCATCGGTCGGTGGTGCGAGTTCGATATGCAATGAGCCCAATAGGCTTGTCTGGCCAATCTTGGCCGTGGCGTTTGCGGGTAGATCTACATCGGAGTTGATGGTCATTGTCACTAACGCATGCCAACCCTGGCGCTCAATCTTACTCACGTTGCCCACGGTGGCATCGCCCACTCGTACACGAGAGTTTTGTTGAATGTTGGTCACGTCGGCCAGTTGCGCATGGATAACGAACGAACCCGGCCCTCGGCCTTCGGTGCCAGGAAGCGAAACCGAGTTGAGACCTCGCCAGCCGCAGCCCGACAAACCCAATGACAACACGACGAGAATCGCGGTACAGCGGAAGCGAATTGGTCTCATGATCCAGCACCTGGCGGTGCCATCATTCCCGCAAGACCCTTACCCGGATCCGTGGCCTCCCCGGCTTCGGCGGGGAGAGCCGGGGCGTCCGCCGCTGCCGGGTGACCGTCGTTTCCGAGCGGTGGGGTGTTGGGTAACGGGGCCGCAGCGGGCGGGGTGTCACCAGGAATTGCTGCTGGCCTGTAGTCGGGACGCATCCAGTCCTCGCTGTAGGTCACTTCGTTAGGACGCGCCTCCGCGCCGACAAACGGGTTCACGCCGATTGGCGGGAAGTTGAACTGTCTGTTCTTGACGATCGGCGCCAGGTACTGGACGCATAGCTTGGCCGCCTGTTCATTTCCAAGCCGCGAAGCCGCTTGTATGGCCCCGCAAAGGAATGAGATCGGGTTGGCGAAGTTGTTCACCGCGAGCGCGCCGGTGAAGGACCCATGCGCGGGCTCGTAGATGTTGATGAAGTTGGCGAATGCGGGCGGAGCCACATGCAACATCTGCTTGATGTCATCGATGCTGTCCACCATCGCCTTGCTGATCGAAGCCAGCTTGTCAGATGTCGTACCGAGCGATTCGCGATTATCGGCTATGAAAGCGCTGACGTCGCCGGCGGCAGTGTTCAATCCGTCGATGGCCTGACCTATGGCGTCCGGGTCGTCCGCCAACAGGGCAGTCACCGAAGCGAGATTGCTGTTGAGCGCTTGCATCAGGTCGGTGCTCGAATGCAGCGCAGAGACCAACACTGACAAGTTCTTGATGGTGGAGAAGATGTCATTGCTGTGATCACCCAGGGTCGAGAAGACCTGGGAGAGCTTGATGACGGTGTCGCGAATCTTCGCACCCTGGCCGCGCAGATTGTCTGCGGTGGAGTTGATGAATGCGCCGAAAGGACTTACTCCGTCGGGCCCAGGCTGCAGGCTGGAGCTGAGCTTTTCGAGCTGCTGACGAAAATCGTCCCATTCGACAGGCACTGCAGTGCGGTCCTGGGGAATGACCGCACCGCTGGTCATTACCGGTCCACCGGTATAGACCGGCGTCAGCTGGATCGCCCGCGCTGTAACGAGTTGTGGCGACAGGATCACGGCCTTGGCGTCGGCAGGCACCTTGTACTTAGCATCGAACCAGAAAGTGATCTTGGCCCGTGTTGGTTGCGGTTCAATCGTGTCGATTCGCCCGATTGGTATCCCAAGCATCAACACGTCATCGCCAGGAAAGACGCCGTTGCTGTTGTCGAAATAGGCAGTCACACGTGCGCGTTCAGCGTGCTCTGTGGCCCGCGCCACCAACACGATCCCGCATACCAGAACTACCGCCATTGTGATAGCCAAGGCGATCCGCGCCTTAGGGGTTTCGATTCGCATCCTCATCGCGACCCTCCGACCTGTGATCCGGCACTTGCAGGGGCCTCTCCCGGCGCCGGCTGGTGAACGGGGCTAGGTGTGGGTAGTGGAACCGAAGCGTTTTCCGGAGCAGAGTTTGCCGGCGGGCCCGGTGGCGGACCGCCGGGCGGCGGACCTGGTTCGGGCTCACGGTAGGTGTACCGGGGGTCTCCCGGCTTTCCGGTGATTGCGTCGGGAAGATTCAGCGCCGGGTCCCCGCCCTGCCCAGTACGGGGGTACGGAACCGGCAGAGCGGGAGTGGCTGGTTGACCTACCTGCGGGTCCGTCCGTTCCGATGGCAGGAGCACATTGGGATCAAGTCCGAGATCAGAGAACGCAGCATCCACGAACGGCTGCACGAACTGGCCCGGCAACAGATTGGCAATGTAAGCCTTGAAAAAAGGACCCGACGCCACGACTTCGCCCAGCGACATCGCGTACTCGTTTAGCTTCTTGATCGATATCTGGATCCGCTCCTTGCGGTTGTCGAGGATGGTTAGCACTCCGTTGAGCTTGTCCAGCGACGGCCGCAATTGGCTCTTATTGTCGGCGATGAAACCCGACAGCTGGCGGGTTACGCCAACTATGTTGCGTGAAATCTGCTCTAGCGCCGTACTTTCAGAATTCAACTGAACCAGGAGCGCATTGGTGTTGGCGATCAGGCCGACGACCTGGTCGCTTCGTTGCGCTAAGACGCCGGTCACCTTCCGCGCGTTGTCGAGTAATCCGCGGACCTGCGCATCGCGCTCGTCGAGGGTCTGGGAGAATCGAGCCACGCCTTCGACGGCGGCCTTGAGGTCGGGTGGGGTGTCTTTGAAGGTCTGTGCCAACGTGGTCAGAGACTTGTTCAGTTCGTCGGTGTTCAAACCGCTGATCGTGTTTGCCAGATCACCGAGCGCGTCGGGCAGCTGGTAGGCAGGCGTTGTGCGATCAATTGGTATCACTTCGGACAATGGCTTGTCACCCCTAGGGAAGATCTCGAGGATCTTCGCCCCCAACAGGCTTTTGGTCTTGATAGCGGCCTCGGTGCGGTCACCCATTCGGACACTCTTGTCGACGTCGAACTTGACTAGGACGCGGGTATCGTCAAGTTCGAGACTGGTCACTTCACCCACCTTCAACCCAGCTACCTGCACCGGGGCGCCGGAGTGCAAGCCGCTCGCCTCAGAGAAGTAAGCCGAGTACTGCCGGCCAGCGTGAAAGAATGGCAGCTTCTTGTACTGAAGCGCACCGACAACGACAGCGGCTACAACCGCCAGACCGATCGCACCGACAATTAGCGAATTCCGCTCTGAGAATGCTCTCATCGAGGCGCACACCGTCCCGTGTCTTGGCCGGCTACCTTGATGTAGACCGGCTGTCCCCCTTTTCCATTCACCTTCAGTACCGCATCGCACAGGTAGAAGGTGAAGAAGTCACCGTTCAACCCCAAGCGCCCCAGTGCCTGGTAAGCATCGGGGAGTGTATTGATCAGATTGTCGACATATTCGTGATCGGCCACCACGATCGAGTTCGCTCGATCAGACTGTGCAACAACATTTTTGAACGGCTCGCGGGCTTGGCTGAAAAGATCGGCGACCGACGATGCAGCCGAATTCATGGCGGCGAGACCATTGCTGATGTCGGTCTTTCGTGCCGCGAGGCCCTCGACCAGTTGGGCGAGTGAGTCGACCGCCGTGTCAAATTGCTTACTCTGATCTCCGAGCGAGCCCAGAACAACATTGAGATTTGTAATGACCTGCCCGACGACCTCATCCCGGTCGGCAAGTGTGCTGGTGAACGACGCCGTCTGGGTCAGGAAAGAGCCGATCGCCGCTCCCTGGCCCTGGAAGGCCTGAATCAACTGGGTGCTCAAGGCGTTGACTTGCTGGGGGTCAAGCGCGCGGAACAGCGGACGGAACCCACCTATCAGTGCATCGAGATCTAGAGCAGGCTCGGTGCGGTCTGCAGGTATTTCTTGGCCTGGGTTGAGTCGCTTGACACCTCCGGCGCCTTCCTTCAGCTCAAGATAGCGACCGCCAATCAGGTTATCGTAGCGAATCAGGGCCTTTGTTCCCTCGGTTAGCACAACGCTGTCGTCTGCGGAGAACTCCACGACCGCGAGGTTGTCGGCGTTGATGGAAATGCGCTTTACCTTGCCGACCTCTACCCCAGCGATGCGTACGAAATCGCCGCTCTCCAGACCACTTACATTCGTGAAGTCGGCCTTGAAGACATTCTCGTCCTGAAAGCGGAGTTGAGCGAAGACCATCAGCAGGCCAAACGTGCCCAGTGCGCATACCACCATGAAGGCCGTCAGACGCCAGATCGCCGCACCCAGATTGTCTCTCACGGCTGGCTCCCTTGGCTGGGCACGCTGGTCCCCTCAGGGGAAACCGATGCCGACGGTGTGGGCATCGGATCTGATGCCGGCGGAGATCCCGGCGATGGTGGGTACAGCGGTGCACCATCAGGGCCGAATTGGGGTGCGCCGTACGCCGGCCCTCCCGGGTAGGGCATCGGCCCGGGCGCTGGACCTCCCAGATTACGGATGCTGGGTGGCTCGGGCACCGCGCGCGTGACGGGGAAATAATTCATCCAGCCGGGGAATCCGACTCCGGGATTCGGGCGGATGTCGACGCCGGTACCCCAGCCGGTGTTGGTGATCAGCTGTCGCACTGGGAAGTTCTTTGTAACGTCCGGAAGCGAGCCACAGCCCGGTTTGCCGCCAGGGCCCCCCTTGGCCGCGACGATTGGCAAGTTGTCCGGATATCGATAAGGGTCATCGCCAAGCAGTAACGCCGCATCCACCATCAGACTCCTGCCGTTGCCACCGACAGCGGCGTAGCCCCCGTTGTCGAGAAACCACTTGGCACCCAGGAGCATGCACGTGTACTCGGGGTTGTATTTCATCAGCAGGTCCGTCGTGGGCTGGAGCACGTTGACAGCGCGAACAAGAGTGTCTTTGTTGGGCCCAATGAGACGTATCCCGTCTTGCGAGAGCCCAATCGTATTGAGCAACAACGTATCCAGATCAGACTCCTGGGATTTCACCGTCGCTGACGTCGCGCTGGCCGCGTTGAGCGTGCTCAAGATATCCTGAGCTGCCGAACTGTAGGTGTCGTTGAACCCTTTGAAAGACCGCCAATCTTGATCCACTGTGTCCATCCGCGGATTGATGGCCGACAGCACTTGGTTCGCATCAACGGTCGCCTGACCAATTCGTTCGCCCTGCCCGCGTACCGCATCCGCCACTGCTGTCAGAACGGCGTTCAGCTTGGGCGGGTCGATCTTCTTGAGAACGTCGATGATGTTCTGGAACACCGTGTTGACCTCGGTGCTGACGTTGCGTGACACCAACACCGCTCCAGCCGCGATGTGCTTTGGGCTCGGATCGTTGGGGTAGGTGAAATCGACGTACTTGGCGCCGAAAGCCGTGGTGGCGCGGATCTGTGCCTCGACGTTGGCAGGGATGTACTTGGTTGCATCCGGATACAACTCCAGCCTGAGTCTGACCGGGCTGCCCCCCTCAATGCCGACAACTCGCCCGACCTGTACGCCACGCATTTTCACCTTGGCCCCCGACTCCATCACCAGACCGGAGCGGTCGGATGTCAGGGTGACCGGAACGACTGAATTGAAAACACCGGTGAATAGCGCCACTGTCCCCGCGATGATGGCGAGGATCGTACCGACGAGCACCAGTGTCCACAGGGCCGGCGGCATCGTCCGCTCTCCAGCTCTAGGTTGCATGCTGTTACCCCGCGAGGTTGAAGTCGCCGGATTGACCGTAAACTGCAAGGGAAATCACGGTCACTGTGAATGCCGCGACGACAAGTGAAGTTCTGACCGCTCGCCCGACGGCCTCTCCGACACCTGCGGGACCACCTGATGCGGTGAAGCCGTAGAAGGTATGGACCAGCATGATCACGGTCGCCATCGCGATCGACTGGACGAACGACCACACGAGGTCGGTTGGGTTGAGGAAGGTGTTGAAGTAGTGGTCATACACGCCGGTTGACTGTCCGTATGCGACCGTGGTCCCCAGCCGCGCAGCCATGAATGACATCAGGACGCCAATGCAGTACAGCGGGACGACCACGATCACGCCGGCAACCACTCGCGCGGAGGCAAGGTAAGCGATACTGCGTATCCCGATTACCTCTAGTGCATCGATCTCTTCGTTGATTCGCATTGCACCGAGTTGCGCGGTCGCGCCGGCGCCAATAGTGGCAGATAGAGCCACGGCAGTGGTGCCCGGAGCGATCAAGCGGACGTTGAAGAAGGCCGAAGCAAAGCCTGTGAGTGCCTCTACGCCAACGCTCGAAAACTGGTTGTAACCCTGGATGGCCACCAGTGCACCGGTCGAGAGGGTCAAGAAACCTACGATCGCAACCGTGCCACCGACCACCGCCAGCGCCCCGGCGCCTAGGCCCATGGTTGCGATGAGCCGAACAACTTCGGTCCGGTAGTTCACGACGGCGTCGGCGATAGCCCGCATGCAGATGAAATAGAATTGAGTTTGCAGGCCAATCCGATTCCAGCCTGCGGCAAGACCTTGCAGACTGCGCGACACTCGCGGGAGCCGCGCGCGGGACACACCTCGGGTCATAGTGTCGCCTGTACGCCGACAGCCGTGGCGATGATGTTGATCGCGAACAACGCCATGAATACAAAGACGACCGTCTCATTTACGGCGTTGCCGACACCCGCAGGCCCCCCGGCCACGGAGATGCCCTTGTAGCAGGCGATCAGGCCGGCCGCCATGCCGAACAAGGCACCTTTGATCAGGGAAATGACAACATCACTGGCACCCGTAATGAGTGTCAAACCGGCCACGTATGCGCCGGGCGATACGTGCTGGACGTAGATACTGAAGAAGTATCCGCCGGTTAGCCCGACCAGGATCGTCGTCGATGACAGTGCAACTGCAACCGTGGTGGCGGCCAACACCCGCGGAACTACCAGTGCTTGAATGGGGTTGATACCCATCACCTTCAGCGCATCCAGTTCTTCCCGGATCGTACGGGATCCGAGGTCCGCGCACATGGCGGTGGCGCCAGCTCCAGAGATGACCAGCACTGTGGCCAGTGGCCCGATTTGTGTCACGGTGCCGACGGCGGCGCCGGTGCCGGAGAAGTCGGCCGCACCGAACTCGATCAACAGGATGTTGAACGTGAAGACCAGTAGCACGGCGTACGGAATGGTCAGCATGAGGGTCGGCAGCAGAGAAACTCGGGCGACGAACCAGGTTTGGAGTAAGTACTCTCGCCATGCGAATGGTGGTTTGAACATCAACACGAAGGTGTCGAGGGTCATGGCGAAGAAGCCGCCCATCGCACGCACCGGCTTGGTGAGTGCATACGACGCGCTCATAGCATCCCCACACGATCTTCGATTTGGTCGATCATCGTGAAAGACGTGGCTATCGCGGGTAGCAGCGGTGGATAGGCGAGTTGATTGAGCGCCCCCTGAGCGTATCCACGCTGATCATGTCTAGCCACCATCGTTCCTTTCAACGTCACCCGAGGGTGATCACCGTCATCCCTTGTGGTGACCGCACGGAGCGAGCCCGCAACGCTGACCACCTTCCAACTCGAAAGGGCGACCGAGTCACTATATAGTTTGATCATTGCACTGTATAGTCCATTCGGAATTGATGAACGATCAGTGAGACGGGACCAGACGTGGACGAGGCTGAGTTTGAACAAGCCCTCTTGGTTGTGAGGGCATTCGTGCGCGATCGGGTCGTGCCGGCCGAGGCGCGGATCGAGCAGGATGACGAAATCCCGGACGAGTTTCGGACCATCAGCCGATCCATGGGCCTGTTCGGTTCTGCCATCCCAGTCGTCTACGGGGGCTTGGGACTGTCGATGGAATGCGAAGTCCGTCTGGCGTTTGAGCTCGGATACACCACACCCGCGCTTCGCGCCATGTTCGGGACGAATAACGGTATCGCCGGACAGGTCCTGCTCGAGGCAGGATCTGCAGATCAGAAGAGCGATTGGCTACCCCGGATAGCGTCAGGCGAGGTGATTGCATCCTTTGCATTAACCGAGGAGACAGCCGGATCCGACCCGTCGACACTCCGAACCTCAGCCCGGCGCGAAGGCGGGGACTGGGTGATCGACGGTAGCAAGCGCTTCATCACCAACTCACCTGTGGCGGATGTGTTCGTGGTGTTCGCACGCACCGATCCCGATGCAGCCGCGGTGCAAGGAATCTCGGCATTCTTGGTGGAGAGAAGCACCCCGGGTCTCAGTGTCGGGCCGCGCGACAAGAAGATGGGTCAGGCTGGTGAACTCACCGCGGACGTCCACTTCGACTCTGTCAGGGTGCCCGCGACGTCGATGATTGGTGGCGAGGGAGAAGGGTACAGTGCGGCCTTACGGAGTCTCGGGCCAGGTCGGGCTCGCATTGCTGGACTATGCGTCGGAATGGCGCAGCGGCTAGTCGATGAGTCGCTGGACTACGCCAACCACCGTCACCAGTCGGGACGACCGATCGGGAGTTTTCAGTTGGTGCAGGGCATGCTCGCCGACAGCCAGACCGATCTTTATGCTGGACGGGCTCTTGCCCTGGAAGCCGCGCGAGCCATGGACGACGGTTCGGACACGCGTATCGGCCCATCGTGCGCGAAGTACTTTTGCAGCGAGATGGTGGGCCGTGTCGCTGACCGCGCAGTCCAGATCCACGGCGGGTCAGGTTATATCAAGGGCGTCCCTGTTGAACGAATTTACCGCGATGCGCGACTTTTCCGTTTGTACGAAGGCACCAGCCAGATCCAGCAGGTGATTATCGCCACTCAGTCGTTACGGTTGAGATCATCCCTGACGTGACGACGAGTCGGCAATTCAGCAACCGCGGAAGACAGGCTTGCGTCGTTCCCGAAATGCTCGTAGACCCTCATCGCGATCACTCGATGTGAACAGCATCGACACAGCCTCGCGCTCGTAGGCGACTGCTGAAGCCAGGCTCATTGCTGCTCCGCCGTCAATAAGGCGCTTACCGGCCGCTAATGCTAACGGTGCTGTCGCAGCAAGGCTCTGCGCCAGCCGAATTGCGGCAGGACGCGACTCACCAGCGTCGACGAGATCTACAATGAGGCCGAGTTCGTAGGCACGCTCGGCCGTGAGCGGCTCACCGGTCAGGATTATCTGCCGTGCGACCGTCGGGGCCACGAGCCGGGTCAAGCGCTGAGTGCCAGAGGCGCCTGGTAGGAGTCCCAGTTTCACCTCCGGAAGCCCAAGTTGCGTGCCCCGCTCTGCGACTCGTAGATCGCACGCGAGTGCCAGTTCGAATCCACCACCCAGCGCAAAGCCATGCAGCGCCGCAACCGACGGTTTGGACAACTCCTGCAAGCGATCTAGAGTACTGGAGATCCGCCCGATGAAGCTGTGAAATTCAATCGCGGTTCCAAAGGCTGCTATCTCGGTCAAGTCCGCTCCGGCCGAGAATGCCGCGCCCTCGCCGCACAGGACCAACGCACGGACATTGTCATCGGTTCTCATCGATTCGATTGCCCGGTCCAACTGGGCCAGCAGCGCCGTCCCAATCGGGTTGCGGCGAGCAGCTTCCGACAACGTTAGTATGGCAATGCCGTCGTTACGGTCAACTGTCAGAACGTCCTGCACAGGATGCCTCTCATATCATCGTCAGGCCACCGCTGACTGAAATCGTCTGCCCAGTAATATAGCTGGCCTCATCTGACACAAGAAATGCCACGAGTGGTGCGACGTCTTCAGGATTTCCAGTCCTGCCGACCGGAATCGCCTTGGAGAGTGCCTGGTACATCCGCTGGCTGTACGAAGCTACCTGTTCGAGCAACGCGGTCTCGGTAGGCCCGGGACACACTGTGTTGACTGTGATCCCAGATTTGGCTGTCTCTCGCGCGAGCGCCTTGCCGAAGGCAATGACACCGCCTTTGGTAGCCGAGTATACGACCTCTCCAGAGGATCCCACGCGCCCGGCATCTGAGGCGATGTGGACTATCCGGCCCCGCTGCCGTTCGATCATTCCATCCAGCACTGCACGGGTCATCGCGATGGTGCCTCGAAGATTTACGGCGATGATCCGGTCCCATGTGTCCGCAGTGTTGTCGGTGAAGGGCTGGATCACGTCGATTGCGGCGTTATTGACGAGGATATCGATGGAGTCCAAGTCGCGGCCAATACGTTCCACCACTGCGCGAATGGCCTCATCGTCGGTGATGTCGACCGCGACGGCGAGCGCCCGATGTGGTGACCGCTCGTTGAGCTGCTCTGCAATCAGTTGTGCGGAGTGTGCATCACGATCGGCGATGGCGACGGCAGCGCCCTTAGCGGCAAGTTCACGGGCAATTGCGGCGCCGATGCCCCGGGCGGCGCCCGTGACCACAGCGACCTTTCCATCGAGCCTCACTCAGCCCCCTGTTCGTGTGATTGCACTCGCTGCTGGCGACCAGGCGGTGACCCCTAGGGGGTCCGCCGCATTGCTAGTGACTAGATTAATGATTTAGCGATTTACGCTACTATATGCCGGCAGTCGAAGGTTGTCCACACTCGACTAGTGATCGGACTCGGCGCCAGTGTCGAGCGATATCCACCCCACCCGAAGGAGCCTGATGACCGACGTCAGCGATGACGACTTCCGCGAGATCCTGACCCAGACTCGCCACTTCGTGCGGACCGCCGTGGTGCCGAAGGAGGCGGACATCCTCGCCGAGGACAAAGTGCCCGACGATCTGCGCGACCAGGCCAAGAAGATGGGCCTCTTCGGTTACGCGATCCCCCAGGACTGGGGCGGGCTGGGTTTGAACATCGCCCAGGACGTCGAACTCGCGATGGAACTGGGCTACACGAGCCTGGCGCTGCGGTCGATGTTCGGCACGAACAACGGCATCGCCGGGCAGGTCCTCGTCGGGTTCGGCACCGACGAGCAGAGGGCACGCTGGCTGGAGCCGATCGCCTCCGGCGACGTCATCGCGTCGTTCGCCCTGACCGAGCCGGGCGCCGGCTCCAATCCGTCCGGCCTGAAGACGAAAGCCGTTCGCGACAGCCAGAGTTGGGTGATCAACGGCCGCAAGCAATACATCACCAACGCGCCGGTGGCGAACCTGTTCATCGTGTTCGCCCGCACCCGGCCCGCCGACGCAAACGGGGCGGGGATCGCCGTGTTCCTGGTGCCCGCGGACACTCCCGGCGTCGAGATCGGCGTCAAGGACGCCAAGATGGGCCAGGAGGGCGCCTGGACCTCGGATGTGAACTTCACCGACGTCCGGGTCGGCGACGACACCCTGATCGGCGGCAGCGAGGACATCGGCTACCGGGCGGCGATGACCTCGCTGGCCCGTGGGCGCATCCACATCGCCGCGCTTGCGGTCGGCTCCGCCCAACGTGCGCTCGACGAGTCCGTCGCCTACGCGGCAACCGCGACGCAGGGCGGCACGCCGATCGGCAATTTCCAACTGGTGCAGGCGATGCTGGCCGACCAGCAGACCGGGGTGATGGCCGGCCGCGCGCTGGTTCGCGACGCGGCACAGAAGTGGGTCAACGACGAGGACCGCAGGATCGCACCGTCGGTGGCCAAGCTGTTCTGCACCGAAATGGCAGGCAACGTCGCCGACCTCGCGGTCCAGGTCCACGGCGGAGCGGGATACATGCGTGGCGTACCGGTCGAGCGGATCTACCGCGAGGTCCGGCTGTTACGACTTTACGAGGGCACCAGCGAAATTCAGCGCCTCATCATCGGAGGCGGACTCGTCAAAGACGCGCAACGCAACCGGCTCTAGGACGACACCGCGGACTCCCATCGATTCCCGGATGGACATCCATCTAGAACGTCACACCAGATTGCCTGCATTTGAGGCGCCCTTAGAGGGAATCGGTGTCAATACGGGTGCGCAATCAGCGGTCACATCACGGGTTCTGGCTCACGTCCTCGGTTTCAATGCGAGGGTGCGAACCTCAGTCCTGGCGAACCCTTGAACGTTGGGACGCAACTTAGCACACCATCTGAGTGCGACTGGCACCTCGCTGATCTTTCAACCTGCGTTAGCATTCGTTCTGAGGCGAGACCACTCCCAGCTGCTGCAGATGGTCAACGACTGAGGGGTCAATCGCCCAGTCGATCAGCACCGACCGACTGTCGGCACCAGGTATAGCAGGCGGACGGTTCAGCTCCGGCTGCGACCGGCTGAATCGCGGACATGGTGCCGGTTGCGCCAGACCCCATCGTGTAGTGAAGGTTTCACGCGCGGAAAGGTGTCGGTGCTGAAGAGCCTCAGTCAAAGACAGCACCGGCGCGACACACGCATCGGTGTCATCGAAGACTGCTTGCCACTCGGCACGCGTTCGCTTCCTGAACACATCTGCAAGGATTTTTCGGAGCGCTGGCCACTGTTCGGTGTCGTCCCGTGATGGAATCTGTCCGGCGTCAAGGCCAGCCCGCTCAAGGAACTCGTCGTAGAACTTGGTCTCGAGCGCGGCCAATACAACATAGCCGCCGTCAGCAGCCTCGTAGACGTCGTAAAACGGTGCACCTCCATCAGCAAAGTTGACGCCCGGCTCGTCACGCCAACGGCCCTGCGCCATCAAGCTATGCAACATCGCTGTCAGCGATGCCACACCGTCCACCATCGCGGCATCGACTACCTGGCCTTGTCCCGACCTGTTCACCTCATGTAGGGCACACACCACACCGAACGCGGCCATGAGGCCACCACCGGCCAGGTCTGCCAAGAGGCCGGTGGGTGTGACGGGGCGCTCCCCGGGGCGCGCGAGTGTTCTCAGAAGCCCGGTGACTGCGAGATAGGTCAGGTCATGACCGGCAGTCTGCGCGAGGGGTCCCTGTTGGCCCCACCCCGTCAGCCGCGCATACACGAGGCGGAGATTTCGTTGCCCACACACATCTGGCCCCAAACCCAGTCGCTCCATGACGCCAGGACGAAAGCCCTCGATGAGTACATCCGCACGCGCCGCCAAGTCGAGCACCAATTCCTTTCCCGCATCGATGCGCAGGTCCACAGCGACTGAGCGACGTCCGCGATTCATCACATACGCATGCGGGTCGGCGGAACGCCATTGGCTTTCATATCCGTCGGATCCCGGTTGCGGTTGAGCCAGTCGATCGATGCGGATCACCTCGGCGCCCATGTCCGACAACAGCATCCCGGCAAATGGCACCGCGCCGAGGCCAGCCATCTCAATGATGCGCACACCCTCCAGGGGTCCCATCCTCTGTGGTCCTTCCTTCCTGCGATCCCTGAGCTGTCGACAGTGGGCCAGCGGTCAAGGGGTTCGAGAGATAAACTGCGCCGAAAGCGCCGCGCTGCTTCAGATTCGGATACTCGATCAGTGTCGTCCAGACGGAATCGACGCAGGCGATTTACTATCGAGCCCCTTGCGGGAACACCCCCAAGCCACGACGCAGGCCAAGGTCGATCTCTTGCGCTTCCAGTCGCTGACCGGTCGTCGACCGGACGCGCGTGCGCTCGTCTATCGACCATGGGTTGACTCGCACGATGCTATCTCCCTCGACACGCAGCACCGAGCCAGTCAACCAGCCTGATGCCTCGGAACACATCCACGCCACTACTGGAGAGGCATTGGCTGGATCCATCGGATCCCAGCCGTCGACCTGCTCGCGTCCTACCATGATCGACCCTGCCGTCATCCGCGTCAGGGCAATTGGGGAGATCGCGTTGGCAGTCACCCCATACCTCGCCATCTCGAGTGCGGTCGTGATCGTGAGGGCAGCAATGCCAGCCTTTGCTGCCACATAGGGTGATTGCCCTAGGTTCCCGAAGAGCCCAGCACCCGAGGTGGTGTTGACGATGCGTCCGCTTACCGCCAGTCCATCTTTCGCCTGTGTTCGCCAGTATGCGCAGGCATGTTTGGTCAAGGTGAAAGTCCCCTTGAGATGAACGTCAATGACTGCGTCCCAGTCGGTTTCATCAAGCGAGGTGATCATCCGGTCGCGAACGATGCCAGCGTTGTTGACGATCGCGTCCAGGCGACCCCAACGCCCAACCGTACGTTGGACGAGGGCCGCCATTCCAGCCCAGTCCGACACGGAGGTGAACTCGGCAACAGCATCCCCACCCATCTGGCGGATCTCTTCAACGACCCCCTCCGCGGGAATGTTCTCGCCGGCCCCCTCACCACCGAGAGCGATGCCAACGTCGTCGACGACGACTCGGGCTCCTTGCCTAGCCAGCTCCAAGCAATGGTCCCGACCGAGGCCTCGTCCTCCGCCCGTGACGATCACAACCCGCCCGTCCAGCAACGTCATGCAGGAGCCTCCCGATGGCTATCCGAGATTAGATGTAATAATTTACCGAATTAGAGACACTAGCAGGTCAGAGGGCAGCGGTCCATTTCGATCCGGATCCGCACCATGGCCTGCTCTGATTGATCGATGCTCACCAGCGCTCCGGGCAGCATCCCCAGCCGCTGCAGGGTGCGCCGAGCTGTCAATGGAGTGATCTCGAGCCATTCCGCGAGCTCAGTGAGTGCGATGTCGATGTCGAGCAAGTCCCAGTCGAGCAGGAGGTCAACTACGGCAGTGACCAGGGTTGCTTCGGTACTCTGCGCCGGGTCGAGCGGCCCCGTGTCGGGACATTCGAGGGTTGCGACGCGGTTCAAGAGCTTGACCACCGGTACCACCTTCTAGTTGGGCCGTCCTTTGATACCGCATGGAGAATTCGAGAGCATGCGAATCGCTGGCTTGACCTCAGCGTGGTCGGGACCCCTGCTTTGGACTAGGGGGAAACTACGTGTCCTGCTACGCAACGGAGGTCGAGTAGACGTGCCCGGCCGGATCGTCGAAGCGTTACGGTCGCGCGGTGCGCAGGGGGGTTTAGCAGCCCGATGCCGTACTGCCGAAGTCCGCACAGAACTCGCCAAGTCGCAGCTCGCTGTTGACCGATTAGGGCCGTGCCGCACCAGCGCTGCCCATCTCAGCTGTCAGATCTGCGCGATACACGGGAGGGCCATCCCGCCTCGCTCCAAGTAGCAGTTCACAACCCGTCCACTCAGCAAGGCTCTGATACGGACCATACAACGCGTCTAAGGCCATTTTCTCGGGCTACGTAACCACGGAGCGGGTGCTCGCGTGTCAGCCCCATGGCACCGCAGACATGGAGCACTCGCTTGGCGGGCTCCTGTTGGACGCAACCCGCCCACAGCTTCGCCATTGTTGCAGCCCAGGGTCGGCTGTCGGTCCATGCAGCATCCAAAGGGCCCCAGCGGGAGCGATCGCCGCATGCGCTTCAGAGAGCCGATGGAGGGCAGAGAAACCGGACAAGTTCGGCGTGCTCGGCCACCGTCTCCTCGACGATCGGCAGGAAGACGCGCCACCGATCCAAGAAGATCTGTTCTGGGTCGAGAAACCGACTGAGCTCGCCACGGTACAGACTCGGGTCGAGCCGTTCCGAGGCTTCAGCGGTCATGAGCATGGCTCGGATGGTCGAGAACTGCGCGCCACAAAGGAATCCACGACTTTCTGATGTTCTTCAGTGTCAAACGACGCGAACTCTTCGGCAAGCGCATACTCCAGGATGCCGCTCATAGCTCGCGCTATGTGAAGATTGAGCGCCCGCTTCGTCGTACGAAGGGCATGCATTGGCTGTGCAGCAAGGCGATAAGCCACCCGCAGTGCCTCAGCATGCAGGTCTTCATGCGAAACCGATCGGGTCGCCAATCCGAATTCCACTGCGCGTTGCGCAGGGATCCGGTCACCGGTGAGTAGATATTCCTTCGCCCGCAACAAGCCAACGAGCGTTGGCCATATGGGCGCGCCGCCATCAGCAGCGGTGAGTCCGATTGAGACGTGGGGATCTGCGAGATAGGCATTCTCAGCGATCAAGACAACATCGCTCAGGATAGCCAGATTACAGCCCAGACCCACGGCTGGCCCGTTGACCGCAGCGACGATCGGAAGGGGGCAGTCGATCATGGCTTGGACCATCCGCCGAGCGTCGGCGATCTCCCGCCGTCGCAAGGAACGATCCTGCCTGAGGTGAACCAGATGATGCATGTCACCGCCGGCGCTGAATGCCTCCCCGGCGCCGGTGATCACCACCGCTCGGGCGGCATCGTCCTCGGCGAGGTAGGTCCACACCTTTGCGAGGTGTTCGTGCAGTCGCTGGTTGGCGGCATTCAGCGCCTCTGGCCGGTTGAGCGTTACAAGGCGAACGCCGTTGGCGCCATCCTCGACCAAAAGCTCAGGAGCAAAGGGTCCCGCCATCACACCTCCATTGTGGATTCCCGACCATGAATAGTTATATCATTGAGTTCATTCGTTGCAGTGTGCCCCTCGGAACGCCGTCACCCGCAGTTGGCATTTGATCCAGCCGAACAACCTGCGCCGTAACAGACATGACCGGAAGTCATTGGAAAGTGTGATCATTGGAGTCTTTGCATCGCACCAGATCAAGCAGGGTCGAGTGTGTACAGACGCTTTTCGGTCCAAGCGTGGTCGCAGACGGCAGGAGTCACAGAAGCTTGCCAACGATCGCTCTTGCAGCATAACGATTGATCAATCTAAGGAGATTCAGTGGCTGACGTCGTCATCCTGGAGGCAGTGCGCACACCCATCGGCAAGCGGAACGGGTCACTTGCCAAGGTCGAATCACCAGATCTACTGGGCGATCTACTCATAGGTATGTTCGCTAGGACTGATCTCGACCCCGCACTTGTCGAACAGGTAATCGTCGGGTGCGTGAACCAAGTCGGACAACAGTCGGGCAACATAGCCCGCAATGCTTGGCTGGGCGCCGGGTTGCCGCTCACTACTGGCGCTTCAACCACCCATGCCCAGTGTGGGTCTTCACAACAGGCGACCACTCTCGCCCACGCTCTGCTCCGCTCGGAACTCCTCGAGGTCGCAGTGGCAGCCGGCGTCGAGTCGATGAGCCAGGTTCCGATGCAGGCATCTGCCGTGCCGGAATACGGCACCGGCAGAAACGATCGATACAAGAGCTGGTACGAGGTCACAACCCAATTCGAGGGTGCTGAGCGGATCGCTGAGAGGTGGGGACTTGACCGCAGCGAACTCGATGAATTCGCCCTCGCTTCCCAGGAACGAGCCGCCACGGCAATCTCAGAGGGCCGGTTCACCGAGCAGGTCGTTCCCGTAACGGTTCCTGCCGGGAGCGAGAGCGGACACAACGACACCCGCATCTTCGATCGAGACGAATGTCCCCGTCCGAGCACACTGGAGGGTCTCGCCTCGCTCAAACCGACCATGGCAGAACGCACACCCGCCCTGCACACAGCGGGTACGTCATCACAAATTGCCGATGGCGCATCGGCGCTGCTGCTCAGCACCTCCCAACGGGCACAACAACTCGGCATTCGGCCGATTGCCCGCATTGTGGACACGGTGCTGGTGGGTAGTGACCCGGTATTGATGCTGACTGGGCCGATTCCGGCCACAGAGAAGTTGTTGCGGCGCAATGGCCTGGGCATCGACGACATCGATCACTTCGAGGTCAACGAAGCGTTCGCATCCGTCGTGCTGGCCTGGCGCGCATCGACCGGCGCCGACATTCGTCGAGTTAACGTCAACGGCGGCGCCATCGCGCTCGGCCATCCCCTCGGCGCCACTGGCGCCATGCTCATCACAAAAACCGTCCATGAGCTAGCTCGCACCGGCGGACGTTACGGACTGATCACCATGTGCTGCGGTGGCGGTCTCGGTACCGGGACAATTGTCGAACGGATCTAGGCGTGTGCCCGGATCGCCTCGCGACACCTGAATTCACTCAAGCAGATCAAGCACTGTCTGTTCTGACAGAGGTCCTCTGAGGATGTACGCCTCAGCTTCTTTGAGATGCTTGCGCCACAACTCCGCAGCGCCTCGATCATCTTTTGCTTCGATTAAGTCAATCACCCGATGGTGTGCGCGATGACCCTTTCGATTCGCGCGCACGTTGTCGGTCGACCCCGCATCGACGTCGACGGTGCGCCAGTTCGCACGGTCGACGATGTGTCGCAACATGTCCGAGAGCAGTCGCAGCGTCTGATTGCCGCACAGCTCGATAAGCAGCGCGTGGAACTCTGTTTGCTCTCTGATCAGCTTCACCGGGTCATTGATCGCAGCCGATGCTCTAGCAGCTGCCTCCCGCAACAGCGCCAAGTCTTCATTCGTCCGGCTCAATGCGAGGAGCGCAACACAGCCTGGCTCGATTACGAGTCGCGCATCGAAAACATCGCGAAGGGTCGCTCCCTGATATTCGAGCACCAGGCCTGCATACCGCGCGGCCCCATCACCGTTCGGTGTGTGAACCCGTGCGCCGCCGCGTGCACCACGGGATATGGTGATGAGCGACTCAGCCTCCAAAACACGGAATGCCTCACGAAGCGTAGGGCGTGACACGCTGAACTGTTGCATCAGCGTTCCCTCGGGAGGCAGCGGATCGCCCTCGACAAGATCACCTCGGACGATCTGGCGGCGCAGACTGGCGGCAATCATCTCCGCAGCCTTCGGCGGACGGATGACGTCACCGATCAACGCCACGGTTGGCGCTACCTTCTCGGCCACGGCGCCCTTTCTGTCCTCAAACCACTACGGGACGAGGCCCTACGGCTGTCACGCGGGCACGGCTTCACCGGTCAATATCGTATATTAATTCAGCCTACCGCACCGAGCAATGATCAATACCTGTGGATGAGGCTCGGCGAGGTGGCGTGAAAGTGGGCGCACCTTCCCGAGGATGATCATCACGGAATCAGGTATTCGATCAAGACCGGCGTTGG
>NZ_JAPJDO010000060.1 GCF_026242045.1 Mycobacterium pinniadriaticum | reverse complement strand
CCGCTGCGCCTATTCCAGCCCCGCCACCTACGAAAACAACCACACATTCGCTACGCTGCCACAAGCGGCGTAACCACAAATCCCGTGTCCACTACACCGGGGCAAGGCCCTTCCGCGAACCGGGGTTCAGCAAGGAACGACGGCTGGACCCACAAATCACCCTCGGATTGCTCACCGACGCGGCCGGCCTGCCCCTGTCGGTGGCGGCGTTCGAGGGCAACCGGGCCGAGACCGCCACGATGCTGCCGGTGATCAACGCATTCAAAGCAGCCCACCAACTGTCCGATGTCACCGTGGTCGCCGACGCCGGGATGGTCTCCGAAGCCAACCAGGTCGCGTTGCAGGCCGCCGGGCTGACCTACATTCTCGGCGCGAGGATCCCGTTCCTGCCCGGTGTGGTCGATGAATGGCGTGACAAGCACCCCGAGGAGGCGATACCGGACGGGCTGGTGCTGACCCAGCCCTGGCCGTCAACGAGCAGTGAGAAGGCCCGCGGGATCCCGGATCGGGTGATCCACTACCAGTACCGCCACGACCGGGCACGACGCACCTTGCGCGGCATCGATGAGCAGGTCGCCAAGGCTCAGCGTGCCGTCGACGGACACGCCGCGGTCAAACGCAACCGGTTCATCAAGCTCACCGGAGCGACCAAGAGCGTCAACCGCGAGTTGGAGGCCAAGACCCGCGCTCTGGCCGGCTGGAAGAGCTACACCACCAACCTCGTCGGCCAGCCCGCCACCTTCGTCATCGATGCCTACCACCAGCTGTGGCGCATCGAGAAGGCCTTTCGGATGTCCAAGCACGACCTGCAAGCACGACCGATTTATCACCGCACCCGCGACTCCATCGAAGCCCACCTCAGCGTCGTGTTCGCCGCCATGGCCGTAAGCCACTGGATCGAAACCCAAACCGGCTGGAGCATCAAGAAATTCGTCAGGTCTGCACGTCGCTACCGCACCGTCACCATCCAGGCCGGCAACCAGACCCTCACCGCCGCCGAACCCCCACCACCCGAACTCGCCGAAATCCTCGCCAAGATCCACGACCTACGTGCGCACTAGTTTGATAAAAGTCAGGGACCCGCTCGGCGATCACCGTCGCCGGCATCTGCGGATAGGCCGACAACAGCGCCCGCATCCGCGGCTCCACCTCCTTGATCGCCGATGGCGAAGAGGCCCGCTGGTACTTCGGCGGCCCATCGCCCGCCAGCGCACTGGCCACCGTGTCTCGCGCGATGCTCAGTTGCCGTGCAATGGCCCGCTGCGATAAACCCTCGCTGCGATGAAGATGCCGGATCAACGCCCAGTCTTCCAAGGAGATCACCCATCCAATCTGATCGGGTGGCCTACTTTTCAACCGTCGCGACTGGCCGGGTTCTCAACCGTCGTCAACAGTGGTGACGTCGATGCCCAGGATTTCGCGGTGGCCCTCCTTGTTGACCCCGACCGCGATCAGGGCGTGCACGTTGACCACCCGACCACCTTCGCGGACCTTGAGGACCAGCGCGTCGGCGGCGACGAACGTGTACGGCCCGGCATCCAGCGGGCGGGTGCGGAACGCCTCAACGGCGGCATCGAGTTCCTTGGCCATCACCGACACCTGCGACTTAGACAGCGACGTGATCCCCAGGGTCTCCACCAGCTTGTCCATCCGCCTCGTCGAGACACCGAGCAGGTAGCACGTCGCGACCACCGTGGTCAGTGCCCGCTCGGCGCGTTTGCGTCGTTCCAGCAGCCAGTCTGGGAAGTAGGAGCCGTGCCGCAGCTTCGGGATCGCGAGATCCAACGACCCTGCGCGGGTGTCGAATTGGCGGTGTCGGTAGCCGTTGCGGGAGTTGGCGCGCTCGGTGTTGCGCTCGCCGTATCCGGCGCCGCATAGGGCGTCGGCCTCAGCGCCCATCAGGGTGTGGATGAAGGTGGCGAGCAGCTCGCGCAGCACGTCGGGGTGGCAGGTGGTGAGTCGTTCGGCCAGCACGGTAGGCAGGTCGATATTGTGGGCGGTGGTCATCGCGTCGATTCCTTTGCTCGAGTGACTTTGGTCGGTCTCTCGAAGAATCACGCGATGACCTTCAATCATTCGGTTACAACACACGCCGGACATCCTGATCAGGCCCGACTCGTACACCACTCTGCTGGACGCAACCCACGCGCCTCAAGGAACCTCGAGCGACCCATCAAACGCTTGGTCGGCCGACGCTGCATTGGAGAAAAGAAGGGCTGCGGGGATTGCCAGAGTCAACTTTCCAAGCCCGAAACGCCAGCAGGCAACCGATCGTCACCTCCACTGCTGGTGGTGACCGATCCCACGGCTCTAGGGTCCGAATACGTCACAGCTTCAATCTGTGCGGCGATGGGCATTGCCGGTTAGGTCTTCGCGTTCACGTGAACAATTCGAAATGCAGCAACGCTCTGGAGCAACACAATCAACGCCAATGCCCCCGCGAGCCCCCAGCTGGCACCAGTGGCACCCGCGAATCGAGCTCCGACAGCGATCGCTGGTACGCCAATCGCGCTTCCAAGAGCCGTCGTTACGAGCAGAGCTCGAGTCTCTCCCCGCGTCGCCAAAACGTGGCGGCCGGTGACTGTCTCGATGGACCAGAGCGCGTAAAACATTCCTAACGGGATGCATGCTGCTTGTGGAACGGCAAGGGCTGGGCCGAACAATGTGCCAGAAATAGATGGGCCCAGAAAAGAAAACGCCACAAAGCCCGCAAGACCAACCATCGTGTGGAGGAGAACCGAGGTCTTGACACGCCGCGCAAACGAGGGGCCTTCTGACTCTGCGATCCAGCCTTGGAGCGCGTTTGACAACGCCCCGAAGGCGGCGGCACCAAAGGCCACCAGCCGATACCCCGAATTGAAGATCGCGACCGCCACCGTTGTGCCGAAGACGCCGACGATTGCGCTAGCGCCCAATGTGTAGGCGCCGGCGACCAAATCAGTCACAAGCGCCGCACCTTGTTCACGCAAGCGCGCCGCAGCGCCCGAGAACGAAACCGCGGTGCGGAGTGACCTTGAGGTGATGGAGGCGATAAGGGTCACTGGGATGACGATCGATAACCCAGAGACCAGAGGAAAAAAGTAGATCCAGCCGGACAGCGATGCGAGCGCAGCCCCTCCCAGGTTTGCCGCTACGCGTGGCACTGCTTCCCAGATCGCCAGCAACTTCACATCGCCAGTTCCCACCGCGTACCAACCGATGGTGAGCCCGTTAAGGGCAGTCACCAATGCGACCGCCGCAGCAAGCACATGGCTGCTTGTCGCCGGGATCACGAAAGCTACAGCAGCCAGCGGCGCGGCAGCAACCACTGCCACGACGAGACGTGCTTTGATACTTTCAACAAGCACCCGAGGGCGATCATCAACAGATGACCGAGCGGCCTCGGCAGGTCCAGTGATGCTCCAGCCCGCGCCGATCACGATCGCTCCGAGGGCTCCCACGCTCTGCCCGATTGCAATTGCAGCCCATTCATCGACCGTGGCAGCACGGGCCAAGATTGGCAACGCGATCAATGGACTGACCAGCGAAAGCGACCGAAGCGCTCCGAACGCCCCGAGCCGCCGAACGATAAGGGACCGTGAGGTCACGGCAGTTGGCCGAGGTACGGCTTCGCGCGTCCATGTGGCGCCGTTGGCGGCGCGGATGGAACCCCCCACTCCCGATGATGCGCCGAAGATCGCACCGGATGCTGAATCACATTTGCCTTGAAGGCATTTGCGCTCAGATCGATATGGGAGCGCCAACTCACGTGGGTACTCACGACGTCGGCCCCGACAACATCCCAGACGATGGTTTCATCGCCGAATTCCACTTGCCAGCCAGGAACCACCACATTCCTGCCGTAGGGGACAACAGATTCCAGGAAGTGGCAGAGCTCACCAGAACGCTGTTGCTTGCACAGAATCCAGACGAGGCTGGGAAGCCCTCGCTTCGGGAAGCACCCATCACAGACTGGCGACCGTGCCAGTGCCTGGTGGCAGTTGACGACGGATTCAAAGACCATCGGCGTGGCTCCCAATTATCAGGTGCGGCTCGCATCGTAGAACGATCCTAGCTTCGATTTACCCAGCAAACGCGTGGTGGTGACCGGAGTTCCAACGCAACAAAGGCTACTTCCAATCGTGATCATTCACGAGCGGTAGCGTTTCGGCCTACGGCACCTCAAGATTCTCCCCGCTGAATTTGGCCGCGGGCGTTGCCTTCATACAGTCGACACGGGATTCGTGCTTAGGCGGCTCGCGACAGCGTATTCGTTGCTGGGGTCCGGCATATCATCGGCCGAGGACTTTACGTTTGCGGGTGGACCCGACACTGCTGCAGCTGTAGATCGATGCTGACAGGGTTCGACGAGCGTCCGCGGTGACCGCGTGTCATCGTCAAGAAGGTGGGTAAGATCCTGGCCGGCCGCCGGATGGCGCATGCTCGGCCGCAGCGCACAGGAAGACGTCACTCCCGCGGGGACAGAAGCTGCGAAACCGGAGGGGACCGGAACGGACGACGTGCGGGATTATCCAGAGGTTGTGAAGACAACCGAATACGCTGCGGTCCCCGCGTTTGACTGCATAGACGCAACAAGTCGGGGCCCACGCCTTTCGCTCATGTAGGCTGCGCAGCGAGGGGATCCGACTAGCTGGCCGGTGGAGCCCCACACCGAACTTTCCTGCGGCGCGCGTACAACAGTTGCGGGTGAAAGACTTTGTAGCATGGACTTGGGGGAAGGATTGGTCTATGTGGAGGTGCCCGGCGTGTGGAGGGAGCGACGCTCGCCAAACACATCTCATAAGCGTGTCGGACGCGGCCTCGAATTTTGTTCGACCTTGGGTAGACGAGCCCAGGCATAATCAACTCGTGCAGTGCATCAGCGCGTTGTGGGGTACTACCGAAGCGCGCCTCGTGCGGTGTGACAGATGTGGTCTACGGAGTGCCGACCCCTTTGTAGCCGGCGATGAAACATTTTACTCCCTGGCTTACGGCCGACAATCATTTCATCGATACCCAGCATCGCGTTGGGAGTACAAACTTACGCAAGCGCTCGTCGCCTCTACTACAGGTACGGTCTTCGAGATCGGCGCGGGTGATGGCGCCTTTCAACGCAGTGTCATCGCAGCTGGGGTTGCACCCTCACGACTTCACGTGACTGAGTTCGACGACCAAGCACGTCAAGCACTTCGGGAACTCGGTGTGAGAGTTACCGCCGCCGACTTTCGAGAAGTTCCCGCGGAAAACCATGCCGTCGTATGCGGCCACCAGGTCTTCGAGCATCTTGCTGACCTACATGCGGCGTTTGATGCGTTCGATCGCCTCACCGCGCCAGATGGTTTCGTCGCCGTTTCAGTTCCAAACGGCGCACACATAGTACGGACCGAAGCAGCTGGCGGCCAGATGGATATGCCGCCAAATCATGTCTCGACATGGTGTTTCACCTCATTTAGCGCGGTGGCGCACCGTCACGGGTGGAGAGTCACTGACTACCAGGAAGAGCCAATCTCGCGGCTCAGCGCGGCAAAGAACCTTGCCACGTCACGGACTTTTCGGGCGAGAATGCGGAAAACGTCATTGCCTTCCCTTGCGGAACGCTGGTCACCCTCGCCTCGCGCTAGGTACATGCTGATGGGCGCGGTAGCCGCAACAAAGCTCCCAACATCGTATTTGGCGTCATCAGTGCCCTACGGGGGAAGCATATGGGTATCGCTACAAAGGCGCTGAACTGGCCTTTTTACTACGTTTATCAGGACTGCGCGCTATCCCGTCTTCTTTACGGGCCGGGAGGGTCCAAGCGGGCAAAGTCTGGAATTCAATCCACGTTCCAGTGTTACACGGTTGACCGGTGATCTGTCACGACGACGTCCAGCCGCTTGCCTCCAGGCTTAGCGGACAAATAAAGCGCATGCGCCGCACCGATCCTGATAATTCTTGCCGCAGTTCGAAATTCTCGTCGAACACTGCCTCGATGTTAAACCTAGAAACTGACGCCGCGGGAGGACAGCTGCAAATACCATCGTCCAACCGCGGATCCTCGGCCCAAAGGCCGTTTACGAAGGGCGGCTACCTCAAGATATTCGGGCCCAAGCCAGTCACAGCTATCGACTGTCTCACAACTCGTCACCGAGAGTTCGTTGAGCAACGGTAGGCTCGGTGCAGCGGTTGACTGTGAGGCAGGTGAGTCAAATTTGGTTAGGCCGGTCAAATGCCCGTCAGCGCCCTCTGGATTGATGCTGCGCCACCGATTCACCATGTTGTGTAGCCTCCACTGGCGCTACCGTGTGCAATGGCGAATTCGCCAAATGCCTGTCAACGCTGCATCCGCCCAGCCAAACGAATTGACCCAAGTGGAGGCGCGCGGGTCCGCAGAGTTTGCCATAGCTCGGAGAGAACCAAATCGAGCTAATCACAAGGGCGTCGAAGTAGTATGAATTCGCACACGATTGTCGGACTAACTGTTACGTATGCGGACCGGGCAGAATTATGCATTGAGACGTGCAACTCCGCCCTCCGTGCAGGTATCGACCGCATTGCAATAGTAATGAATGGCGTTACTCCTCGCTCAGAAGAAATTCTAAGAAGCTACGCCGAGGGCCAACCCAAGGCGCTACTCGCGCGGTGCGACGTAAATTCGGGGTCAGCAGGTGGCTTTGCCAAGGGGATATCAAAGGTGCTCGAGTTAGAGGCAGACCTCTTTTGGCTGCTAGACGACGACAATCTGGTGCAGCCCGATGCTTTGGCAACACTCATCACACATTTTGAGAGCCTCCTCGGTACCGAGTTCGCCCACCTTCCCCCGACTCTTTGTTCGCTACGTAAGTCTTGTCTCGCACATAGCCTGCTATTGAGTGGCATGCCCCCGCATCTCGTCTTTCCGGCCCCAGGCTCGTCAATGAATTTTGACCTTCGCAGGTTCTTCCGACTGTGGGTATGGCACAAACGTGGCGAAAATGGATCGTGTGCTGCACTTACAGAACTTCCATTCGCGCCATATGGTGGCTTATTATTACACAGAATGACAATTGAGGCAATTGGTCTGCCAAGCGAATTTCTCGTCCTCTACAATGACGACACCGAATATACTAGTCGCATTGCGCCTGCTGGCGGACGACTGTATCTTGTCAGGGAGTCGCTGATCGAGGACGCAGATGCAAAATGGACGTCGAATGGAACAGGGCGCGGTCCAGCCCTACTATTCACCGCTTGGAACGAAGTTCGTAACTACTATTACGTGCGCAACCGAACGTGGCGTGAACGCAGAATGACTACTACCCGCTGGGAGAAACTCTTATATCATACGAATTCAGTCATTTTTCTGATGTATACTCTTGTTGCGGCACTTGTTGCGCGAAGACCCCGCGAATTACGGGTCCTAACCAAAGCTATGTGGAAAGGCTATCGGGGGGACTTCACGGGCGGGCCTTCGCTTTGACAGCACATAACGCCATTCTATTGAGCCTCATTAGCCGGAGCGGCGGTCGGGGGCGTACGCCACCTGACCCCTGCACGCATCGCACGGCACAAATGCGAAGAAACGGTTAGACTACTCTTTAATGAGATTGGTAGTGCATGACTATTCGGGCCATCCCGGGCAAGTCCACCTGAGTCGTGAGTTGGCCCGGCGAGGTCACGATGTTGAACATCAATACTGCGCGTCGTACGTCACGGGGCGTGGCGCGACCGATAAGCGTGTTGACGACCCGGACACTCTTGTGGTTCGGCCCATTGCCCTCGGAAAGAAGTTCGCACGCTACTCACCGTTGCTAAGGGTTCAGCAGGAGTTGCAGTATTCGAGAGCCGCGTACCGCGTGATATCGGCGGCCAAGCCCGACTTGGTAGTTCTGTCAAACGTGCCACTACTTGCACTCTTCCTGCTCACCCTTGCACTCAACATCCGCCGCCTGCCATACGTGTTCTGGCAGCAGGATGTCTACAGCGAGGCCATCAGGGTGGTAGCCCGGAAGCGGCTTAGGCTCGCCGGCCCGATAGTGGGGTGGGTAGCGAGTCGAGCAGAGAGGCGCGTTGCACGTCGTTCGGGCGCTGTTGTCGCCATCAGTGATGCATTCACATCCCAGCTTGCGACATGGCGAGTAGACAAAGGCCGCATTCATGTGATTCCTAACTGGGCCGCTATTGACGAAATGCCCCTGCGCCCGCGTGACAACGCTTGGGCACAGGCCCACAATTTGGTCGGCGTGCCAGTGGCGATGTATGCGGGAACGCTAGGGCTGAAACATGATCCGTCGACCCTGCTTCGGCTCGCCGAAGATGCGCCTGCGGGCGCACGGGTTGTTGTTGTATCTCAGGGCTTAGGCCGAGAGTGGTTGGAGAGTCGGGCTCAAGATGTGCCCAGCCTGCTTCTACTCGATTACCAGCCCTATGAACAACTTCCAGATATGCTGGCCAGTGCCGATGTCCTGATTGCGCTATTAGAGCGAGATGCGAGCCGATACTCGGTGCCGTCGAAAGTTTTGAATTACCTATGCGCGGGCCGCCCCATTCTTGCCTCGCTGTCAGCTGACAACGCTGTGGCTTTAATGATCGAATCAGCTGCAGCCGGTGTGGTTGTACCACCGGGGGACCACACCATCGCCTCCCGAGAAGTCAATCGACTCTTGTCAGATTCGTCAAAGTGTTCGGAGTTGGGAGATGCGGCGCGTGACTATGCCGAAAAGACGTTCGACGTACATGCCGTCGGCGATCACTTCGAAGCCGTATTCGCACAGGTCGTCGGGTCGCGAAGCGGGGTACACTCATGTTGATTCACACCGCATCGGGCCATACCCGCTGGGTTAGACTTTGCTGATGCTCTTATAGCCGCACATTTGACATTGAGGGGGAATACCGTGATTGTGCCAGCGTATGCGTTTCATAGGGGTACGGAATGAGTAACGATGGACATGTTCTCGTTGCGGGTGGAGGCGGTTTCATTGGTGGCCATCTCGTCGCCGACTTGGTAGATAGAGGCCTCCAAGTACGCGCAGTGGATATTAAACCCCTGGACGACTGGTGTCAGTTACCGACAAAAGTCGAGGCGCTTCAACTCGATCTCTCGCGTCTCCCCGACTGTGAGATTGCGGTTCGCGACGTCGACACGGTCTACAACCTTGCTGCCGACATGGGTGGAATGGGGTTCATCGAGACACACAAAGCCGAATGCATGCTTTCGGTCCTGATAAATACCCATCTCCTTATGGCCGCACAAAAAGCAGGCTCCGGCCGGTACTTTTTCTCGAGTTCGGCCTGCGTCTACAACGCTGAAAAGCAGGTAGATGCGGACGTTACGGCATTGGCGGAGTCTGACGCTTATCCCGCCATGCCTGAGGATGGTTACGGTTGGGAAAAGTTATTCAGCGAACGCATGTGCCGCCATTTTTACGAGGATTTTGGCGTCCAAACACGAGTTGCCCGCTATCACAATGTCTACGGCACCTACGGAACATTTGATGGAGGGCGGGAGAAGGCACCCGCGGCCCTTTGCCGCAAGATCGCAACGGCTGTGCTATCAGGTAATCATGAGATTGAAATATGGGGTGATGGCGAACAAACCCGGAGCTTCATGTATGTAGACGACTGCGTAGAGGGGACTCGACGCGTGGCCGAGGGCGATAGCACGGAGCCGGTCAATGTCGGAAGTTCGGAATTGGTTAGCATCAACCAGATGGTCGGCATCATCGAACAGATCGCCGGCATTAGTGTCCGTCGCAATTACAAATTGGATGCACCGCTGGGCGTACGCGGACGAAACAGCGACAACACCATGATCAAGGCAATCTACGGTTGGGAGCCTTCAATTCGCCTCGCCGACGGACTTGAACTCACGTATAAGTGGATCTACGACGAACTTTCCAGGCGATAGAAACTCGCCACCTCCAAAGTCGCCCTAGGAGCGCACCGGCACACCCCGCGAGACCGTGCTGGGCATCCGCACCGTCGCTGCTTCCCCCCCAAGGGTGTGCCGAGTCAAATCGGCTTCCTCTCTGATGACGATTCCGGCATACCTGCGTCCTCATTGTTTCCCAGAGTCAGGACCCCGCTAAACTTCTACGGCAATTTTGAGCCCTCAAATCAGAGAATCTCCGGACTCAGAGGAACGGTCCAGCCGTTTGACTGGCGTTAAGCAATCGATCCAACACGAGATATGCGCAAACCCACGCCACCCCCACACATTCTCGGCACTTCGAAATTGCATAGCAATTGGTGCATCTGAGTGAACCGACCCGCTCCGCGGGGCCTTCGCACCTTCAGCGAATTACAGGCTGGCCAAGTACTTGAGAACCTCGTCGGGGCACAGCCCCGATCGATCGCAAAAGCTCTTGCACTCCGTGGCCTTAGCTGCGCTCGTGCCGCAACCGGGCACTTTGCCATTGGCCAAGGCGGTCGTGATGTTCTTATACATACCTTCTGCCCTGGTCTCCAAAGCCTTGGCCCTCTTGCCCTCAGGTGACATTACTGAGTTGCCTGGCTTACCCGGCGCGGCGACAGCGCGATTGCAATTCAGATCCAGCAGAAATGTTCCCTTACCCACTCTTCGGCCTCTTTGATTGACAGTCATAGGCCTGTAAGAGTGCGCGACGATGCAGTCGTCAATCGCTAGACCACCACCGATGACCGTCGCGATCACAGGCGTGAGGCCCTCGCTTTGGAGCTTTGCCGCGGCTTTTGCGTAGGTCTGACCCGCAAAGCGCGTGCCTGCAGAGGCCACGCCAACACCGAATATCCCCGCCGCGAAGACTACGCTCGCAACGAGACACATACCTTTGACGACAGATTTCCTCATCATGCCCCCATTACGAATGCCCCAAAGGCAAACACCGAACACGCAACCCGGCTAGAACGAATCGTTACTCTTTCGGCTACATACCCGTACCCGAAAAGATGTGTCCCGCTGAGTCTAACAGTCTCGAGGCAATCCGCGTATCGAGAGCAGGCGCCAGGCCGATATCCGTGCCCGCTCCCCGCTGGCTCAGTATGCGCCATGGTGGCCGAACACCGCCTTGACCGTTTTTGTGGCGATCAGCACGTCCGCGATCATCGACCAGTTCTCGACGTAGAAGAGGTCGAGACGCACTGAGTCCTCCCAGGATAAGTCCGAACGCCCGCTGACCTGCCACAGACCGGTGATGCCGGGACGCACGAGTAGCCGCCGCCTCGCATAGTCGTCATACGAGGTAACCTCCTTCGCCAACGGAGGACGCGGCCCGACGACACTCATGTCGTGTTTTAGGACATTGATGAACTGAGGCAGCTCATCGAGGCTGTACTTGCGCAGGAACCGACCCACTGGCGTCACTCTGGGGTCGTTCCGGATCTTGAACAGCATGCCGCGGTCGCTTTCGTTCAACGCGATGAGTTGATCAACCATCAAGTCCGCGCCATCGACCATCGTGCGGAACTTGATCATCTCGAAGGGCTGGCCATCCAACCCAATGCGTTCGGAACGGTAGAAAATCGGACCTTTGCTGGTGAGTTTGATCGCGATCGCGATCGCGATCAGGAGGGGAAGTCCGCAGAACAGAACAATGCCGGAGAACACGACGTCGAACAACCGCTTCTCAAATCGCTTGGCGCCGTTGTATTGCGGTTTCTCCACATGGATCAGCGGCAGGCCGGCAACAGGGCGCATCCGCAAACGGGGTCCAGCAACGTCGATGACCCCCGGAGCGACAAGCAGATCGATGTTGAGTTTCTCCAGCTCCCACGACAGATCTCGGAATCCTCGCCCGTCAAGCCTCTCGGTGGCCGTTACAGCTACGGCATGGCTGCTGGTCGCAGTGACAGCACCGACTACGTTCGACTCATCGCCGAAAGTAGGAATCGACCCTACTCCCGGGACCTCGATCTTCGTCCGCGTGACCGGTCCGGGAATGCACGCGCCGACGATCTGATACTCCGACCAGCGCTCGCGTGCTAGCGATTTGGTGAGGTCACAAACCGCTGGGGCATTGCCGACCACCAGAACTCGGGTGATGCAGCGCCCATGCCTTTGACGCGCCCTCACAACTACCCGACGCGCTATCCATCGAAGCAGAAGAAGAAACACGACGCCCGCAGGTAATGCGATCATTAGATAGCCGCGGGCAATCTCAAGTTTGAACAACATCGAGACGATCGCCACACTGCCAAACACCGTGAGTGTCGCTAGCCACACTCGCCGATACTCCTCTGCGCCGGAACCGATGAGACGCGGTGAGCGGGAGTGATTGATCGATAACGCCAGCATCCAGGCGAGCGCGATCACGATGGAAACTACGACATAGTTAGTGTACTGCTGGTAGTGGTCGGCCCAAGGCCCTCCGCCGAACCGCAACCAGTGGGCAAGGCCAACCGACATGACGACGCCGATCATGTCAATGATCACCAGGCGACGTGCATACCCCCGCTGCCATGTCGGAGCCGTGTTCGCTATTTGGCCAATGTTGGCTGGGGCTGCCAGCCGATCATTTAATGCAGTCATACCCCCCCGCTCCCCCAACCGAGCATTCGTCTTCCCGTAACGACGGGACCAACTCGTGACGATCCTCTCATGGCCTTGGAGTCTTCGCTAGTAAACCTGAGACGGGGCGATGGCGACGAGAAGAAGACGAGAATCAACCCTTGAGACGGAGGCGCGGCGCCGCACCCGGACCTCGGCCCCAGTGGCCTTGGCGTATGCGTCTTGGAACGGGCGTACGCGTCTTGGAACGCTCCCTTCTGTAACGCTCGTCTCCTCGGCGGTGCAGCGCCGGTTTGGCGCAACGAATCCAGGTGAAATCATGACGATCATCGGTGCACGAGCAGATCGCGAGGGCACCCAACACGGATAGCATGGACACTCAGGCCGGGTTGATGTGGATGTAACATCGGTAGCCAAGCCGCCTCCGAGCGGGGCCTTGATACTGCCTATACGGGTGCTCGGCCATGGATACCAGACTGCGCTCACCGGACGCGCTGCTTTGGGACCACAGGAATCCCATGATCCACATCGCGCTGGCGCAATGCTTCTGCGGGCCAGCTTCGTCGTCCACCGATCGAGACCGCAACCGGTCTCCACTCGCAGATTGGACTGTCACGAGTCCAAGAACACCCTGGCAGAGCAGCTTCCTGAATCCTCATGTCGCCCCAACACAATCGCAAGCGGGAAGACGAGCCTTCTAGGGCTTGACCGTATCTCAGGGTCGACCGAGGATAACCTAGGCGAATCGCCGATCACAGAGGTCGGCCGGCCGCTAAGCAGGTTGGCCAGCGAGGAGTCCAATGGTTCGGAGGGGAACGCGGCCCATGCCTACTAGGCGATCCACAACAGAGCCTTGCCCTGCGTGCGGGAATGCCGGGATGCGGCTACTTAGTGAACCGCGTCCCGAATATGTCGAGCAGTGTCTGTCATGTGGCTCTGCATTCTTCTATTTCGGCGCCTCGAACAAAGTCAGCCATAACGACCAGTACAGCGATGAAGCTCGTTACGAGCGATACATTGAACACGCTAACGAATCATCAATGGCCCAACGTCACGAAGAAACACTTGAAACGCTGAGATTGTTGCTAACCGACGTTGAAGATCCAACTCTCTTCGACGTCGGAGCAGGTGTTGGGAATTTTTTGGCAAAAGCACGGGAACGCGGATTTCGTATTGCCGGGAACGAGGTATCGCAGCCGGCGATCGACCAGTGCCGAAGGCGCCACGACATTAGGCTAGCACTCGGAGACAACCTTCAAGCAATTGCCGCTAACTTCGGTGGGCACGACGCAGTTACTATGTGGTGCGTAATTGCGCACGTTGACGATCCTGACGAATTCTTGCGAGGGGCGCGAGCGCTTCTCCGCCCCGGCGGTGTGTTGTTCCTTTCCACGCCTCGATACTGCACCATCGATCGAGTTGCGCTAATGCTCCGCCGTTTGACACGCGATCGGTACCGCAGTGTTTTTGATCGACGAATAAACGAAAAGCATCGGCGTCAGTATTCACGTCGCGGGATAGAGGCCCTCCTGCTGCGCGAACGATTCATGCCTATAGCAATCAAGTCGGAGATTGGTTACGGTCTCCGTATGGAATCCTACCTAGACAGCATTGGGTTCCCCCGCTTCCTGTCTAAACCAATCGGCAGGGCGCTTGAAGTTTCCGCGAAGGCTGGTTTTCTGCCGCGCAACGTCTTGAACGTTTATGCCCGCGCTGTTGGTTGACCAGGATCAGCTGAAGGGGTCCCGTTTGGTGGTCCAGTCGCTGTGCGGCTTGGTGTGGTGGGTGAATTCGTCGATGACGTTGAGCATCTTCAGCGTTCGGCCATCGGCGGTGGTGTCGAATTGGAAATCCATCGCCCAGATGGCGTTGGGTCGGATCGGCGACATCGCGCTGACGGTGACCCCGATGCCGGTCATGCGTTTCTTTCTGCAGCGGCGCGGGACGAGCAGGCTCGCCTGGCGCCACAGCCGGCGGACGCGCTTGTTGTTGACCGTCCAGTCGGCTCGACGCGCCCTCACCGCTGCTCGCCACCAGCCCCACCGCGGCCGCTGGGTGGAAAACCGGCGTAGCCAGAGCTGCTCGTCTTCAGCGGTAGCCGGCGTGGGGTGTAAGCGCATGGTGGAGCGGTGGATGCCGACCACGGCATACGCCCGACGTTGAGAAACCCCGAACCGCTCGCGCAGCATCGTGGCTGCGCGGCGTTTGCGGTTCGGGGCTAGCCCGGATTTTGCGTGGTAGGTGGCGCGAGTGGTTTTTGATGCTGAGTTGGGTTGCCGGGTGATGATTCTGATGTGGCAACGCGGTTGAGCCGTCCCGTGTCGTCGGGCGGGCGGGCTTTCCCAGGGCCGGTGAGTCTTTCGTGATCCGTTGGTCTGAGGAGCTGCCTGGTCATCCGAAGGCGGTGCGGATCCTGTGCCAGGCGGTCGCGATCGTGGCGGCCCAGCGCCAGGTGGCATCCAGGCGTAGTCGTCGTTGGCGGGCGCTGCGGGTGATACGGGCGGCCACGTGTAGGACTCGGTAGCGGAAGGTGGCGATCTCGGCGCGGGCCAGGCCCAGGTGGGTGCGGAATCCGATAAGTCGGCACCAGGTGACCAGGTCGGCGGCGGCCAGCGCGATTTCCAGCCAGGCGGCGTTGGCCCAGAAACCGTGGCAGGGCAGGTTGCGCAGTCCGGTGGCTTTGAGTTCGCGGATGCGGTCTTCGACGCGGGCGTGCTGACGGTGGCGCAGTTCCAGCCCGGCGACCTGGCCGGCCACCACACCGGTTGGGGTGTCGGTGATGAATGCGGTGACCCGCATGCCGTCGGTGTCGGTGAACCGCAACTGTGCGCCGGGATGCGGGCGCTCTTTGCGCAGGATCAGCCGTGTGCCCGGCGGCCACGACGACAGGTTGACCAGGGTCGTGGCCTCGGCGACCCAGGCGCCATCGCGGATGCCGCCGTCGGTGTCGATCGCCGGATACCAACCGTCGGCGAGGTTGAGGGTGTCCACCGCGTCCTGGACCCGCCAGTCGACGGGATAGCCGAAGGAGAACCCCACCCCAGCGGCCCGGCAGGCGTCGGCGAAGTCGTGGGTGGCTCCGGCGGTGTCGCAGCGCACCAACACCTGCGGCCGGTCCAGATCATCGCCCCTACCGGGGTCGGGTCGCCACCCCACGGGCAGCGCAGCGAGCGCCTGGGCCAAGACGATGACGTGGTCACCGGCGGTGTTGGAGCCAGCGTTGCCGGTGCGCAGCAGCCCGGCCAGGGCTTCCCCGCCGGAGATCTCGGGGCGGTCCAGAAACGCCAGCAGCGGATGATGCCCGAAGGACTTCTTCCAGGTCGGCGTCGCCCCGGCCTTGTTGTCGGAGTGATCGATCACCAGGGTGGCATCGATGTCGATATGCAGCCAGCCACCCGGTACGGGGGCCGCCCCGGCCGTCCAGGCGGCCGCTCGGGCAGCGGCCCGGGCGGCCCGCACCGCGGGCAGGTGGGCGGAATCGATGCGCTCGTCGATCAACCGCCACATCGTGGTCGTCGAAGCCTTCGCGCCGAACACGTGCTCACGATCACCGCACAGCTGGCCGATCCCATCGATACAGTCCGCGACGTCGGCGATCGCCGCGGCCAGATCGGCGAACACATCGCCAGGTGCATACACCCACGGCCCACGATAGGTATCCGCCAAAGCATTCGTGACCTGCGCCGATAACCCGGTCCGGTCGGCGAGTTCACGCAACATGCCCATCCCAGCGTGCGACACCACACCATGACCGTCCGCCGACACTTTCACCCGCGATGCGACCGCGATATTCTTCACCTGCGAAGTGCCTTCCCGTCAGGATGGTTGAACCCTAAGCAAGTCCAATTATCTCTTGCAGGACAGGCACTTTCGCTTATCTACACACCCCTACAGGCGACATCCCACGAAAAATCCGGGCTAGACCCGAGTTAGGACATTTTGCTTAGTGCACTGGTTCGGGGATGTTGAGGCTGGTCAGAATTTGTCGTAGGCCTTCGGGAATCTCGGGCGGGAAGGTCTCGGTGGTTCTGTTGATGGCGATGGTCGCTGAGCGCAGTGGTCGGAGTTGCTTGATGACGTTGCCGATAGCGAGGCCTGTGCGATCTTGAATGTTGTGGGCTACGGCTAGGGCGGTGAAGACGATGGCCAGGTGGGTTTCGATGGCGTCGCGGGTGCGGTGGGGTCTGCTGCACAGATAGGTGACATCTTGACGTGACCCACCTGTTGGGTTCCAGTCGTAGTGGCTAACTGACGGCGGTGAGGGTGTCGTTGTTGAAGGATAGTTCGTATTCGACCGGGGTGCGGTATCCGAGTGCGGAGTGACGGCGCTGACGGTTGTGGAAGATCTCCAGGTAGTCGAAGATCGCGTTGGCCAGCTCGATCCGGGTCTTCCATTTCTGGCGGTCGAGAAGTTCGATCTGCATGGAGGACCAAAAGCTTTCCATCATGGCGTTGTCCAGTCCATCGCCGATCGTGCCGAAGGAGGGAACAAGGCCGGCTGAGCGGATCTTCTCGCCGAAAACCCAAGAGGTGAACTGGGTTCCATGATCTGCGTGAACGATACCGCCAGCGGCTGGGCGCCGGTTGCGGATGGCCATATCCAACGCATTGACCACCAACGTGGAGTCGGCCTTCGAGTCAATCGACCAGCGGCTGAACGCGTCGAGCACAGCGCAGCAGTACAGCCAGCCTTCCCGGGTCCTGTGCTGGGTAATGTCGGTGACCCACAACTCGTTTGGTGTCAAACGGTGGAACTTGCGGTTGACCAGATCATCGGCGGTGACCACCCCGCGTAACCGTTTCACCCGTACTGGCCCGGGCAATCCGTAGATGCCAGCGAGCGTCATCAGGACCGACACGGTTCGTGGGCAGACTGTGATTCCATGCCGAGGGTGAGTTCGGCGTGGATGCGGCGGTAGCCGTAGGTGCCACGGGAGGCGACGTGGATTTCGCGGATCAGTCCGGTCAGCCATTGGCGGCGCAGCTGGGTGGCTGTGGTCGGTTTTCGCTTGTGTTTGTAGTAGTTCTGGCGCGTCACACCTAAAATCGTGCAGCAGCGATCCACAGGTGCCCCGGCGTCGACGAGTTGGTCGATCACCGGGTAAACCCTTTTGGGCGGAGCTTGTCCTCACCGAGGAACGTGGCAGCCCTGGCGCACGGTGGCCAGCTCGGTTTCCAACTCGCGGATCCGTCGCCGTGCCGCTCGCAACTCTGTTGATTCGCTCGTCGGGACGCCGGGCGCACGCCGCGGTCGATGTCGTCCTGCTTGATCCACTTCGACAGCGTGACCGGATGTATCCCGAGGTCGTCGGCGGTCTGCTTCCGTGGCTTGCCTGCGCGCACGAGCGCGATCGCTCGGGCCCGGAATTCGGCTGGGTAGAGACGGGGCCGACGGTCAGCCTTTCGTACAGGCGGTCCGTTAGTCAGCGAATCTGGAACCCGAACGGTAGGGCAGGTCAAAACTGTCACCTACCTGTGCAGCAGACCGGGGCGAGACAGATGGTCAAATCCTTATAGCTGTTTCGCGAGAAGCGCGATCATGACCGCTAGCTGCATTTCACTCTCGGCGAGTGCATGCAAATACGCCTGCCTGGATTCCCGAGAGGAACTTGTCGACACCGACGCGCCCATGAGCGCTCGCCGCGCTTCCTCTACGAACGAATCTGCGCTCGCTGTAAGCACACTGGGACTGCCGTCCAACTGTTCCGCTATCGACCCCTGCCCAGTGGCCACGCAGATAACGCCAGCCGCCATCGCCTCGTAGAGAACCAAAGGAACCGCTTCGTGATGGTAGCGCGATGGGAACATGAAGTGTGTGATCTCTTCGAAGAATGCATGTTTCGACTCGCCGGTTAGCTGCCCTCGATACTCGAACAGTCCACCGAGTTCCCGCGCAGCGCGATCGAGGTGCAGGCGTGACGCGCCGTCCACAGTAGGACCTCCGACAAGGAGGCGAGCCTGAGTCCCCGATCGGTTAAGCGCCAACGCTAGGTCGACGACCTCAGCTATGCCTTTGTCCCGGCTGAGATTGCTCAAGTGGCCAAAGACCAGATCGTCGCCGTCGGCTTTCAGCGGTAAGTCCAGCAGCGCTCTGTCAATGAATGCGGCGTTGCCAATAACAAGGGGGCGACGGATCTCTGGCATCACCGAAGTCAGATCACCCGCCATCGACTGAGACAAGACGATATGGTGCGCCTGCGGCCCTGCAGCGCGCGTCAGCGCTACCATCCGAATCTTGCGCTCTCGGAGGTATGCGTACGAGTGGTGGTGCAGGAATATTTGAACTCCTGCAAGTCGTGCCAAGCCCGCCGCAACCGTCGTCAACCACATCCCATGTCCAGTGTTGACTGAGATGTACACAGCGTCCATGCGCGGAATCCACCACCACGCACGAGCTGAGCGGCGAAGCTTGGTGAACGGACGGATCCACCCGACGGCATCCCGCTCGCTCGTATCCGCTATTCGCATCCCGTGAAAGTGCGGTGCGAGTTCTGAAGCCATGTTGTACGTCACCAAAGACTGACCATGTACAGGCGGGGGCATCGGGCCAATAAGTAAGAGCCTCACATCGCTTCCGGCCGTACCGTCCATGGCCCCTCGTCAGTCCATCGCCCGAACCGCAGTAAAGACCGCGTCCGCCTGCTCCCGCCAAGGTGAGATCGGCCGGACCAATAGAAGATCCGGCCACACAAGTGCCGTTCCGACATCCTCGCCGCGAGCCCGGCGCTCGCGGTACGACGGCATCCCGCCGTGGCACGGCACGAACGGCACCTCAAATCGCGAGGTGGCGCCAAAGGCCTGAGCTCGCATCCCTCATTCCCTCGTCTCGTCGACAACCGGCCCCAGCAGCAGGACGCATTGACCCATGGTATTTCGAGCATTCGGACTGGCGCTATGCTCGCCGTGTGGCGCCGCATGGGGCATCACGTAGAGACTACAGACTACCGATCTTCGCGGGACGCGCGTCCATCCCTATCCTCTGCTAGCTTTCGCGGTTAGCGTGAAGGTCCTGGGTGGACAGTGTGGTTCGCTCGGAGTTTCAGCATCCGGATGCGACGCGATGACCACCTCGTCCTCAAGGTCGACTGGGCCGTGGTGATCGGAAGGCTTTGTGTGGGCCGTAGGCAATCGAGCGCGGCCGGGCGCCACGCTAGGTTGCGCCGTCACGCGGGGGACTGCCCCCGGTTTGGTTGACTCCTGACCTGTGAGGATTCGTCCTTGCTGGAAGGATCAATCTCGTGCCGACACCGTTTCCTGCCGAGTTCCGAGCCGATGTCGTTGCCGTGGCCCGCAAGGGTGAGGCGCCGTTGCGTCAGATCGCGAAGGACTTCGGCATCTCGGAGGCTTGCTTGCATCGCTGGCTCAAGATCGCTGACCGTGAGGATGGCCGCGGGCGGCCCGTGTCACCGGCCGCCGATGACATGGCCGCGCAGCTGCGTGAGGCGCACAAGCGGATCAAACTCCTCGAACAGGAAGCCGAGGTGATGCGCCGCGCAGTCGGTTACCTGTCGCGGGACGCCAACCCAAAATGATGTACCCGCTGGTCCTCGACCTTGCCGCCGACGGGATACCCGTCACGGTGACCTGCCGGGTCCTGGGATTCTCCACCCAGGCGTTTCACAAACGGCGGAACTCTCCTTTATCGCAGCGTGATTGGGATGATGCGCACCTGATCAACGCCGCCCGCGACATCCATGCCGATGACCCCGCCTTCGGCTACCGATTCATCGCTGATGAGTTGCCGGGGCGCGGGATCACCGCTGGCGAGAACCGGGTCGCACGGTTGTGTTCCCAGGAGGGCATCTGGTCGATCTTCGCCAAGAAACGCGGACTGAACCGTCGATCCGGGCCGCCGGTGCATGACGACCTCGTGCAGCGCCAGTTCGGTGCTCAAGCGCCAACCAGGTGAGGCTGGCCGACATCACCGAGCACCGTACCGCCGAAGTCAAGATCTACCTCTGCGCCATCAAAGACGTCTACTCCAACCGGATCGTGGGTTACTCGATCGACTCGCGCATGAAGTCCACGCTGGCGGTGACTGCCCTGGAGAATGCCGTCGCGTTGCGCTCACCCATCGCGACGATCGTTCATACCGACAGAGGCAGTCAATTTCGATCACGAAGGTTCGTCCACGCACTGTCGCACAACGGTTTACACGGATCAATAGGCCGCGTCGGCGCATGCGGAGACAACGCCGCCGTGGAATCATTCTTCGCCCTCTTGCAACGCAACGTCCTCGACCGGCGACGGTGGTCCACTCGGGCCGAACTACGCCTGGCAATCGTGACCTGGATCGAGCGGACCTACCACCGCCGCCGCCGGCAACGCGCCCTCGGCAGGCTCACCCCGATAGAGTTCGAACTGCTCCACACACCAGTCGCAACCGCGGCCTGAAATTCACACCCCCGCGAGTGTCCGTGGCCATGAAAAAGTACCCACTGGTGGCCAAGTCGAGGTATCCGTTTTTGGCCAGGTAAAAGTATCCACCCCGTGTTCGTCGTGTCGATCAGGAACTGCGGGCCCCGATGGTGATGGTGAAGGCGCCAACCAATCGCCATCACCATCGGGGAGTTCCATTGAAATCTGCGAAGGACCGAATGGACATCATTTCCGCCTACTACGAGCTCGGGTCCTACCGAGCCGCCGCCGATAAGTGCGGCACCACCCACAAGACCGTCAAGAAGACCGTGGACAGGTTCGAGGCTGACCAGGCCGGAGTACCGCGTCCGCCGCGGGCCGAACGGGCACACAACTACGATGCGGTGGCCGATCTGGTAGCCGAACGCGTGGAGAAGTCACACGGTCGGATCTCGGCCAAGCGGCTGCTCCCGATCGCTCGGGCTGCCGGATACACCGGCTCCGACCGCAACTTCCGTCGTCTCGTCGCCGATGCAAAAGCGTTGTGACGCAGCACTAATCACCGCGGACGACGCCCAGCGGTGTGGGCTCCGGGTGAGTATCTGGTGATCGACTGGGCTCAGGTCGCACCGGGGTTGTTCCTGTTCTGCGCGGTGCTGGCGTTCTCGCGGTGGCGCTTCGTGCGCTTCGCCACAAACGAGCGGGCCTCGACCACGCTGGCGTTGATCGCTGAGACCTTGGCCGCCGCCGGTGGCGTGCCCGCCAAGGTGCTGGCCGACCGGATGGCCTGCCTCAAAGGCGGCGTGGTCGCCAACGTTGTCGTCCCGACCCCGGACTACGTCCGCCTGGCTTCCCATTACGGGTTCGCCCCGGATTTCTGTCACGCCAGCGACCCTCTCTTAACCGGCTAATCGGAAGATCCGTCTGTCCTCGACACGCCGTTTTCCTGCGGTTCCTTGACGGCGGTAGTGCGAGATGGGATATGTACATCTCATGGTTAAGGA
>NZ_JAPJDO010000059.1 GCF_026242045.1 Mycobacterium pinniadriaticum | reverse complement strand
CGCTGCGCCTATTCCAGCCCCGCCACCTACGAAAACAACCACACATTCGCTACGCTGCCACAAGCGGCGTAACCACAAATCCCGTGTCCACTACACCGGGGCAAGGCCCCATCTACTTCGCATCACTGGTCGACCCAGACGACGGACAATTCCTCGCCGATGACCAACTCCGAGAGATTCTCGGGGCAAGCGGAATAGGCGATCAGGGAAAAATCATCACCTACTGCGGCGGCGGGATCGGCGCCACCATGACCGGATTCGCGTTGAAGCTCTGCGGACGCGAAGACATCGCGGTTTATGACGCCAGCATGATGGAGTGGAACGCCGATCCGAGTCTGCCTATAACCGATCCCTCATCTGACAGGGCGGTCGCATCCGAGTGAGGAGGCCGGTACCTCAGAGACTCTCCTGCAGGCCGCATTTGGTCGTCAGGCCTTGCCGGCGCCCTCGGAGATGACCAAAGCACGTTCAGCACACACGGGACGCTAGGGATGTACCGAAGCGACGAGAAGCTCCGCAGTGAGTTCAATGTCGTCCAGTGCCATCGCGTGGCCTTCCGGAATACTTCTGACGCGGCTCAGTGACCGTCTCGCGTGTGTAACCAGCCAAAGCTTCACGTGGAGTAGGCAGTCGGCCCGCAACTGCAGATCGGCGTTCGAAAGTTGTTGTCGTGCAGCGATACCGGCAGCCGGATCGAGTGTCAACCGGACGATGTCCAGTAGGTCACTGGCCTCCTTGGCTGCGCCGCGGTCCATCAGTGATTGCAGCTTCATCGCGATGAGGGGCCCGGGCTCGGCGACGCGCACGGTTACCGGCGCGAAGCCTGGCGTCTGCAGCGACATTGGGGATGCGGTGGCGGCCCCAGTTGTGGGCCATGACATGAAGGCGCCCGGTGGCGTCGTCAGGAAGATCTTGAAGTGCCGCGTCGGTTACCCCGAGAACGTCAACCTCGACAACGCCGTCCGAGGTGTCTAATAGCGCTCCCGCGGGACCGCGCGGGGTCGCGCCAGCATCGAGAAGCAGTTCAAGCTGCGATGGTTCATCGTCGCGGCGCCGATCCACGGTGTCCAGGTCAGCGGTCGCGCGATGAGGTCGCCCTAATCGGCACACGACCGCCAGTCCGCCGATCAACACAACCGGTCGTGACGTCTGTGCCTCAATACGCGGGATTACGTGGACCAGCCGCTCCATCGCTGTGCCGGCAAGGTTCACCACCTGCACAGGCCCCGCGCTACCAGACACGCGCCCACGGTTCCGGCGGCGTCCACTGAGCGAGGATCTCGTGTCCGCGGCTCGGGTCTTTGGCCAGGTCCAAGGCTACGAACAGCGGTCGAGCCATGGGCCAGCTCTCTTCAGATTCGCCGATCCGAACCCGGGCTGCGCACGTGGCCACTACAGGGGCGGCCTTCAACGTTGCTGCGCGCGTGCCCGGATCCGTAGCCGCGCCAAGCACCTGTGCGGCGCGGCGCAGAGTGCGCATGTCGGGGACATAGAAGTCGGGCGGATGGTCGGCGCGAAGCCCGACGGGCGCCCGATAGTATGCGGCCGCTGTGGTGTCCGTCAGTGCCCAGCCGGTTCCGGCGTTGATGTCGTCATTAATACGCAGCGCATCACGAACCGCCCTGTCCGCCGGCGACGGCAGCGAGGCAACATCCACTGAGGCCGGACGCCAAGCCGACGTGAGACCCCAGAACAGGTCCGGAATCATTGGAATATGCTCGGTGTCAATCAAATTCGCGCGTCGAAGGCGCGCGAGGACCTCTGAAACAGTGCTGGGCGCCCTGCCGATTCGGTGAGCGAGGGAACGCACACCGACAGACTGGCCCGGATTTAGCAGCAGTTCGACTGCGGCTTCCAGGCCAGCTCGACCAGCGAACGGATCGTCAGGAGCCGTCCCATCTTTGTTTACCGGCGCAATGTCGGCATGGACGTAGATCCCGGGTGCTGCCAGGTGCAGTCGGCCCCGCAGATCCAGCCACCCCCAGCCGGCGCTTTCCAGCATCGCGCGCGCATCTTCGGTGATCCGGTCCGCAACGAACACGCCAACTACGTGCTTGCCAGCCCCGGTTTGGGTTCGAGCAAGCTGGTGCGCGTATTGGCCAAGCTGTCGCGGGAGCACATCCGCCGACGCGAGCGTCCGATATTTGGCTTCAATGAACAGGGTCCGGCCGTCAGGAGTTCGGACCTCGATGTCGGCAGCGTCTCCAGCAGAGCCGGTCAGAGAGGCCGTCAGCCCCACCGCTTCAAGCGCCTCAACAAGCGCGTGTTCTGCGTCGGCTGCGCTCAACACAGAATCATTGTTTCTCACGTTCGGTGTTCGGTCAATACCGAACACCGAACGGATGGGGTGTCCGGAACGCGTTGGGGGTTGGGCTCGGTCTGACGCATGCTCGGTCTTCAATCAGTCACATAGCAGGATCTGAATCAGTCAATTCGCATCGCCGCCGCTCACCACGCACACGCAGATCGCTGGCAGAGCTCAGTGATCTGTAGTTGAGCCTTCGAAGTGAAGGCGGTCCTGAGCGGCACCTTTTAGGCCGCCCGTACGGCACCAAGTCTCAATACCTCAGTGTGGGGACACCCCAGATGGACCCCATTTCATCAATGAGGCCGCGGTTGTCGTCAAGCTCAACCAGCCCGAGGGAAACAGCAAACCCAAGAAACCGCCCTGACCGAAGTCGGAGCGGGTTTTTTCAAAGTGGAGCTAGCGGGACGCTACTCGAAACCCGTGTACCAGGGGTCACGCATCCGCAAGACCGTGGAAATCGTCGAAAAACTGGCGAAAACCCAGGTCAGGGAGGTGTCTCCCCTGCCACAGATCCAGAAGGTCGATCGCCGGCTGTCTGCGGAGACGATTGCGGAACTGGTGCAGGCCTACCGAGACGGCGTGGGAACCCCGACACTGCGACGCCGATACAACCTCAGCCAGGGCAGCGTGCTCAAGCTACTGCGGGAGCATGGGGTGATCATGCGGCCGAACGGGACGAACCAGCATTCTCCTTAGATCGGCGCAGCTCCTCGACCGAGACACCTAACTCCCTTGCCTCTTGCATCTCCTTCGCCACGAGGACCAGGGCCCGCGCGAGACGCTTGTAGTCGGGTGGGTCTTTTCGGATGCTCCGCGACACGATAACTTGCGTGTTTTTTGAGCGAGCTGAGACATGCACTTTTCTTGGACGGTTGCTTTTGCGACGGGGAGACATAGTCTGCCTATACCCCCCCCCCCCCCCCCGGAGGTCAAGGAAGCCATCTTTCACTATTCCGAGCGTGCCAGCGCCGTGATATCACGGAGCCAACCACTAATCTCACCGTTCGGGTCTGATTGAGTAAACATTTCTTGAGTCATTAGAGCCGCTGCTTGATCGTTCAGCCATCCCTTGGCTCGCGCTTGTTTCTTGCGTTTCGACTCAGCGCTCAACGTAGCCCACGCGGGAGCATCGGGAGCGGCAGCATGGATCTTTTGCGCCGCAACCTCTGGAACGTCATCAAAATCGTTGATAGTTGGGATTGCCACTTCCGGCCTCGCCGCGACGATTGCTGCACGATCAAGATAGTTCTCAATCTCACGCTTTGTTGTATGTACTGCCGTACAGCCTTGGCGCGCATTGATGGCGGCTGCTTGGCTCTCGTAATGCGGCAGCGCTGGTGGCTGGTGATCACGATCAAAGATATGGTATTCAGGACGATCCAGATGATGAAGCCGCGATACCCACAGCCCCACATTCGATCCACCAACAGGGATAAATATCAACTTTCCTTGCGATTCAAGATCAGCAAGGGAGTCGATCTGTGGATCCCCTTGACTCAGAATTCTTGAGGCGTGCTTTAAGAAGCTTTCGTCATGCTTTCCTTCGACACCAACAAATACGCGAACATCATGATCAGGTAGCACCCCGAGGGCCTTGGCAACCTCTCGAATCGTATTATCGTCTCCGTAGTGAATTTCTCGAGCTCCGCCGTGCCCGACAGCTACGTAGCGTAACGTTCTTGTTGGCAATAGTCGACCAAGCATTGGTGTATGGGTAGTCATTAGAACCTGATAGCCATCTTGCTGAGCGATCTCCTCGATCGCTTGGAGTAACACTCGCTGTGTATCCGGGTGCTGGCTTGTCTCCGGTTCCTCAATCGCATAGATAATTCCGGTGTCGGGGCTCACGGCCCGCCGGGACTCCGCCTGGGCCTGCAGGAATCCAAGAAGAACAAGACGTCGAACCCCACTACCACGCTTATTGAGTGGAATTGCCGACTCCCCGGTTAGTGAAATCTTGAAGATAGAGTCCCACTTGGGGTCCGAGATTTCAGGGTTCAGCTCGGATGCGATCTCGGGCGATAGCGCCTTAATCTTGAGTAAGGTTTGGTCGATCAGCTCACGCACTTGCTGGCGAACGCTGAGCGCAATCTCGTCAAGTGCGGCACGCTGCTCCTCGATAGCTACCCGAACGGCGACCTTCATGGGATCCTGGGCTTCACTATCTTGGTCGGTACTCGGCCGATCTGACCTAAAGAGGAAATATGCCGGAAGCGACTCCTTCAGTCGCGCGTAAAGCTCCTTTGCTCCGGGAGCGATATCAACCTCAATTTCGGTAATCTGAAGGTCTAGTTCACCCACATGGTCCCGGATCGCGGCACGTAGCTCGGCATTAATCCGCTGATTGACTGAGGTCAGATCGACCCCGAGGTCAACGGCTCGCTTCTTCAGATCCGCATTTTTAAGTGCGAGCAAGTCACCTACGTTATCTGCAGACGGGTGATTCGCACGAATAAAGACCTTTGAAGTCGGTGTTTTCAGCTCTCCGTTGAAGGTACGACGGATCTCAAGGTGTCCATCCTCGTTCAACAAATATTCTTCGGTGAGAGTTGTTGCACTTGTCGAATCAACAATAAGTTGCTCTGGGAGTTCGTCAAATTCACATGTGATAGACATGTCGGACTTTTGCCCGTCCTTTGCGGCATCGTCGCTATCTGGCTTTTGCTGGTCAAAAAATATTGCCAACGCTTCAAGCACAGTTGACTTGCCGGCATCGTTTCGACCGATAATCGACGTCAGAGAATCAAGCTCGACCGCTACCTCATCTATATAGCAGCGGAAATTTCGGATCTTGACTTTCCTCAATCTCATATATGAATACTAACATCTTTCTCCAAGGTGTAGCACAATAGTTCGTGCTGTGCACCATTGTATTAGTTTTGGAGGGTCTGATGGTACAACCGTCTCAAACCGACAAACACCGGCCATCTCGGGCGCTTGCGCTTAAAGGTTGTCGGTTCGAACAACTAAGGTAGCGGAACAGATCCGGAGTAGGAAGGCGAGTTATGAGGTTGCTCCACTTCGCTGACTTGCATCTCGACACGCGGTTTCGCTGGGCGAGCCCGCAACAAGCGCGGAATCGTCGGCGGGCTTTGCGCGAGACGCTGATGCATATCTGTCAGGTGGCCGATGAGCAGCGGGTGGATGCACTTACCTGCGGCGGCGACCTATACGAACAGGAAAGGTTCACGCCCGACACGGCGGAGTTTCTTCGCGCGACGTTCGCCGAGATCGCCCCTCTGCCGGTCTTTCTCGCGCCTGGCAACCACGACTGGTTCGGGCCCGTTAGCCTGTATCGCCAGATCCAGTGGTCGCCCAACGTCCATGTCTTTGACACTGCGGAACTCTCCGCAATCGGATTAGCTGACGGACTCACGTTGTGGGGTGCGGCGCACTGCGCGCCAGCGAACACGCCGGGCTTTCTCGACGCCTTTCATGTCGATCGCGGCGGTGTCCATCTTGCGCTGTTTCACGGCTCGGCTCAGGGTGACCTGTGGATGCAGCAAAAGGGGAAAGTACCGCACGCGCCGTTCCGCGTCGAGCAAATCGAGCGGTCCGGGCTCCACCATGCTCTTCTTGGGCATTTCCACCACCCCGTTGAGGCGTCCGACTACACCTACCCCGGCAATCCCGACACTCTTAGTTTCGGCGAGACGTGGAAGGGTGCAGCAGTGCTCGTCACCGTCGGTGGAGACGGGGCTATCAGCCGGGAACACTTCGCGGTTGCGACGTCAATTGTCAGCGATGTCAGCGTTGACTTGACTGGTGTGACACACGAGGGCCAGGTACGGGAAAGAGTTCTTGACGCCGTCGACGACCTTTCCGGCTACGTCCGCGTCACGCTGCGCGGCGCGCTCGGGCCCGATGTCGACGTTCGCCTGCAGGATTTCGAACAGTTGTGTCCAGCAAACCTGGATGCCCTTGTTGTTCAATTTGGCTCCGTGCGTGTTGCACTGTCCGACGACTACGAAACCCTTAGGAAAGAGCAGACAGTGCGCGGGCAGTTCGTCCACGACGTGCTCGGCGCAGACCTCACGGACAATCAACGCCACCGGGTACTGGTCACTGGGCTGCGCGCACTCAACGACCGCATAGACGACCTTGAGGTGCACTGATGCGGATCCGTTCGGTAACCGCGCATGCATTCGGGCCATTGCGAGACGAGACGCTGTCCTTCGCGGACGGAATGACCGTAGTCTTTGGTAACAATGAATCGGCGAAGTCCTCGTGGCACGCTGCCATTTTCGCCGCGCTGTGTGGCAGACGACGCGGCAAGGGTAAACCCCGGGCGGATGAGCAGAGTTTCATCGATCTACATAAGCCATGGGACCACGAGGACTGGCTTGTCACCTCGCAGATCATCCTTGACGACGGCCGAAACATCGAAATGCGCCAGGATCTTGCCGGCAAGGTCGATTGTCACGCCAAGGACTTAGGTCTGGGTCGCGACGTCTCGTCAGAGATCATGAATGATGGGGCTCCAGATGCGTCGGAATGGTTGGGATTGGACCGCTCCTCCTTTGTCGCGACGGCCTGTGTCGAGCAGGGGCAGATGCGACGCGTCCGTGACGATGCTGCGGGGCTGCAGGATCACCTTCAGCGTGCCGCGGCAACGGCGGGGTCCGCAGCGACTGCCGCCAAAGCACTAGGGCGCATCGACGACTACCTGAGGGAGCGGGTCGGACATGACCGGGCCAACTCCACTAAGCCTCTGCGGACCGCGCAACTCTACGTCGAGCGTGCCCAACGGGTGTTAGAGGAGCGCACTGAGGCTCACGAAGAGTACGTATCTCGCGTCGCACGGGCTGAGGAGTTACGCAAAATGGCGGCGGCGGCGGCCGCAAAGGTGTGCGCGTACGAGGCGGCAGCTGCTGTCGAAACAGCCGCCGAACTGACGAAGCGGACATCGCGAGCAAAAGAGTTGTATGCCAAGTACGGCACCACAGCGCCCCCTTCGGCGCTCGATGATGACGACCTCGCCCGGCAGGTCTCCGAGGCATTGACCGAGTGGCGATCGCGTCCGGAAGCATCGCTGCTCCCGGAACGGTCCAGCGCAAAGCTAGAGGAGGAGATCGATGCGCTTCCCGCACCACCACAAGGTGACACCGAACCCCATTCGAGCGTGCTGACAGCCATCGATCGGGTAAAGCACGCTTCAGCACAGCTGGAACTGCAAGCCAAGTCACGACCGTCTGCAACCGCGAGCGCGCCCCAGGTCTCCGCGGATGATGACGAGCTGCTGGACCTGGCTCGCACGCTTGAGACGCCGGTGCCCTCTATACCGCGGGAATTGGTCGAGCGTGAGGCTGCGGCACGAAACGCCGTAAACAGCGCGCGGAGCCGTGGCCCGGTATCAATGGTCCTTATCGTGGCAGGCGCTGCTATCGCCGCCCTCGCCCTGCTACTGCTGACGACCGTGGGGCTAGCCGTCGGCATAGCTGTTGTTGTGATGGGAACCGGGCTGTCTATCGCCGGCGCAGCGCTACGCCTCAGCGGTGCGACCGCATCTTCGGCACGCAAACTTGCTGAGGTGCAAACAACCCTTCAGACGGCGCAGACGCGAAGGGCGGAAATGGCGCGGCGGCATGAACAGGCCTTAGCGCGTTGCGCACAACTTGGGATCCCGGCCGACCCGGCGGCGCTGCGCGCGGTTCCGGTGGCTCGTGCGCACGCCGCCGCGCACCAGCATGACGCCGAAGAATGGGCCAATCAACACGCAACCTTACGGAGTCAGGCCTCGGCTGCGGCTGCGCACCTCAGCGAAGCACTGGCCGCTCGCGGCCATACGCCAAGCGGCAGGGACGAAGCGACACTGTTGGCCGACGCCACCAACTATCAGCAGGCCTGCCGGGACAACACCGCGCAGGCTGCCAATGCGGCTCGCCGTGGCGACCTGGTTCGACAGCTGTCCGACACGAAGGCCGCCGAAGTTAGATCCACAGGCGACCAGGTTATCCGCGCGCGCGCCACCGATCTCGTGATTTCGACGGCGGGCCGTTGCGGAATCGCTTGTGCCACAGCCGAGGACGCGATCGCCTCCATGTATCGGTGGTTGGAGCAGCGGACAGATCGGCTCGACGAACTCGCGACGAAACAACAGGAATGGGCGGAGTTGCATACCCTTCTCGATAGCAAGTCACTTGTCGAGCTCGAAGAGTCGAGTCGGTTGGCGAGCGCCCGTGCGCAACAACTCGGCGCAGCCGACTCGGCGCTGCTGGCGCCCGTGGTGGCGTCGTCAGCCGCCGAACAGCTGCCTGCACTGCGACAAGAAGCATCCCAGGCCGAGACCAAGGCAGCGGCCGAAGAAGGTGAGTTGCGGCTATTTGCAGCCAGTATGGGCAATGTCTCCGAGGCGGAAGAGGACCTTAGTAGAGCCGAGGATGAGCTAGAACGACTACAGCAGCTCAAAGAGACGCTGGAGTTGACGCGCAAGTTCCTCAAGGATGCGCAGGATCGGGTTCATCGTGACATTGCACCCTTGCTGGCTGCGACGCTGAAAGATTGGCTGCCGACGATCACGGATGATCGTTACACGGACGTGATGGTTGACCCCGAGTCGCTTCTGGTGCAGGTATGCGGTAAATCGCGACGGTGGCGTAGAGCAGACCTGCTCTCGTACGGCACCGCCGAGCAGGTGTACCTACTGCTGCGCGTCGCGCTCGCCGACCATCTGACAAGAGGCCATGACACATGTCCACTCCTGCTCGATGATGCCACGGTGCACGCTGACGCCGCTCGCACGCGCGACATCCTCAACCTCTTGCTGCGAGTCGCTGACAACCGGCAGGTGGTTGTCTTTACCCAGGAGGAGCAGGTGGCCACTTGGGCCCGCGAAAACCTCACCAACCCGCAACACACGATCCGCGAGCTCACACCGATCGAGGTCGCGTGACTGAAACGACAACAAAGAGCAGTCTGTGTAGCTCGGGGGATGTCGTTCTGAAGCTTGCTGGGCGGTGTCGCATCTGCCTGCGTGATATGCCTGCTGCTGAAATCCGGATTACCGGACGTCACGCGCATAGAGTTACTACCGATACGGAAGGGATTGTATGCGGGACTCGATCGACAATCCGATCCTGAATTCTCCGTACGACCCGCCGAGCAGGTATTTCGATATCGGCGCGAACGGTCCGACGGGCGAAATCCGGGCCGGGCGACGCCCGAGCGAGTTCTTCATCCCGATCGCGTCGACGCGCAAGACCAAGGAGCAGACGGAGTTCGAATTCGAGGGCACCCACGAGCGGCGCGAGAAGAACACCCTGGTCAACGACCTGCGCAGCGAGGTCGATCGCTGGCGGCAATTCGGCTACGAACGGGTGACTCCGGTGACTCGGAAGCTGTTGCAGCACTGGGCCGACCCAGACCGCGAGAACCGTGTGCTGTTCTGCCAGCGCGAGGCCGCGGAAACGGCCATCTTCCTGGCCGAAGTCGCCGGACGCCACGGCTACACGGACTGGCGGCGACGCCTAGACGAGGCAAACGCCGACCACAACTCGGGCCTGCCGCGGGTGGCGCTGAAGATGGCGACGGGCTCGGGCAAGACGGTTGTGATGGCGATGCTGATCGCGTGGCAGACGCTCAACAAGGTCACCAGTCCGCGTGACGCTCGGTTCGCGAAGCGGTTTCTCGTTATCGCGCCGGGCATCACGATCCGCGACCGCCTACGGGTTCTCTTCCCCGGCGACGTGGACAACTATTACGACAAGCGCGACCTGATCCCACCGGACCTGAGAGGCGCGCTGTACCAGGCGCAGATCATCGTCACGAACTACCATGCGTTCCTCCTGCGGGATGCCAAGGAGATCAAAGGCGTTAGCGCCAATACGCGAAAGGTGCTGCTCAACGGCAGGAACGACCCGTTCCGGGAGACGCCGGATGCGATGGTGGCACGGGCGCTCCGGGATTTCGGCGGCGCCAAGGGCGAGGTCGTCGTGCTAAACGACGAGGCCCACCACTGCTACCAGGACAAGCCGATCGCCGGGCCGAAGCTGTCCAAGGAGCAGTCCGAGGCCAACGAGGAAGCCCGGGTGTGGTTCAAGGGCATCCAGGCGATCGCGAAACGCGTTGGCGTCAAACAGGTCTACGACCTGTCAGCGACGCCCTTCTATCTGTCCGGCTCGGGCTACAGCGAGGGCTACATCTTCCCGTGGACGGTCAGCGACTTCTCGCTGATGGACGCGATCGAGTCGGGCATCGTCAAGATCCCTCGAACGCCGGTCGACGACGACGCTGCAGGCGAGCTGGTCACGTATCTGCAGCTGTGGGATCACGTTGGCGAGGAGCTCCCGAAGCGCAAGTCGACGGTGACCGACGAGAAGTGGGTGCCGCCGGAGGTGCTCGAAGGCGCGCTGAACAGCCTGTACCGCAGCTACATACGATCCTTCCAATACTGGCAGGGGAACCTGGCTGCGGCAGGCCACACCCCACCGGTGTACATCGTGGTGTGTCCGAATACTCTCGTGTCGAAATTGGTGTACGACTGGATCGCCGGAACCGACACGCGCTCAGGCAATCTCGCTGAGTTCAGCAACATCATCGACGGCAGGCCATTGGGCCGTCCGCGCACGATCCTGGTCGACTCCGCACAGTTGGAGTCCGGCGAGGCGTTGACGGGAGACTTCAAGACCGCGGCGGCGGGCGAAATCGAGGCGTTCAAAGCGCAGTATCGGCTGGCCCATCCCGGCGCGGACGCCGAATCGCTCACTGACCAAGACATCCTGCGCGAGGTCATGAATACCGTCGGCAAGCCGGGAACACTCGGCGCAGGTGTGCGCTGCGTGGTGAGCGTGGCCATGCTGACCGAGGGGTGGGACGCCAACACCGTGACACACATCCTCGGCATCCGGCCCTTCCGTAGTCAGCTCTTGTGTGAGCAGGTGGTTGGGCGCGGGTTGCGGCGGCGGTCATACGCGGTCAACGACGACGGCCATTTCGACCCCGAGTATGCCAACGTGTACGGAATTCCGTTTGCGTTCATCCCGTCCGATCGCGCGATAAAGGAACCAATGCCGCGCCCACCGGCTATCGAAGTCGGGGCCGTCGATGGCCGTGAGTCGCTGCGGATCATCTTCCCCAAAGTCGAGGGCTACCGCCTCGAAGTCCCTGACCTGGAACTGTCGTTCGACCTGACGGGACTGCCAGAGTTCGTCATCGGGCGCTCGACGGTGCCGACGTGGACCGAGTCAGCCGGCATCGTCGGTGAATCGGAACGGACGGAGATAACGACAGCCGCGCGTCGGCAAGAAGTGGCTTTCACACTGGCAAAGCGATTGCTGGAGAACCATTTCGAGCTCGACGGTGACCGCCAACCGTGGCGCTTCCCGCAACTGCTGAGAATCTGCCGCGAATGGATCAAAGGCTGCGTGCGGGTCGACCCGGGTTACAGCATCGGCGTTCTGTTGGACAGCACGGAACGCCAGCACCGTGCGGTCGAAGACATCTACAACGCGATAGCGCGCCAGACCGGTGACGGCCGCCCGCGCATGCGGGCACTGATGCGGCGCTTCGACCCAGAGGGGTCGACATCCGACGTCCGATTCCTCACGCACAAGGTGGCGGTGGAGACGGTCAAGTCCCATGTCAGCCACGTGGTGCTGGACGGTACGGGCGGTAACACCTGGGAGCAGATCCTTTCCTACGAATGCGAGCTGAACAAGGACGTGGCGGCATACGTCAAGAACGACCACTTGGGATTCGCGATCCCCTATGTGCACAAGGGCAGGACACATTCGTAAGTGCCGGACTTCCTCGTTCGGCTGGTACCCCTGGCGGATGAGGATTTCGTTCGGACGTTGATCGTCGAGGTGTCCGGTGGGCAGAAGAGTCCCGGCCCGACGAAGGAGAAAGCACGGACCGCGAAGAACGTGTGGTGCCCGGCGGTGAACAATCACGGCGATTATGGCCGATGGGGTTATGTCGAGGTCACGGATATGGTGACGGTGAAGCGGAAGCTTGCCGACGCCATTGCGGCGTTGTATGCCGACCAGGCGATCATCGGTGACCCCGAGCTGATGGATTTCAACGAGGTGCGACGTGGCGCGTAAGGTTGCGGCCTCCGGGCCGACGGAGGTCAAATCGATTCAACATCAGGATAAGAGGGCCAACATCCCGACCGCCGACGCGCACGATTTCGTCGACCCGGTCATCGAGTCGCCGACGAAGGTTTTCTACCCGCGCGATCCGAGCCTCGACCCGCAACTGGTGTGGCGCGGTAAAGACGAGCAGGATTCCGCCGATCTGTTTGTCGACGCGCCACCGATCTACATCCAGGAGAAAATCGACCCGCGGGTGCTGATCGAGAACCTACGCGCCACCGCCGCCCGTCCCGAGGACGAACCCGAGTTCACGCTGTTTGACACCTTCGACGGCCTCGACGAACTGTCGCAGCTGGAGTTCTACCAGCACCAGGCGAACTGGTCGAACCGGATGATCCTCGGCGACTCGCTGCAGGTGATGGCGTCACTCGCGGAGCGAGAGTTGTTGCGCGGCAAGGTGCAGATGGTCTACCTCGACCCGCCGTACGGCATCAAATTCGGCTCCAATTGGCAGGCCACGGCCCGCAAGCGCGACGTCAAGGACGGCAAATACGAGGATATCGCCCGAGAAGCCGAGCAGATCAAAGCATTTCGCGACACTTGGGAGTTGGGTATCCACTCGTACCTGTCATACCTGCGGGATCGGCTCGTCGTGGCGAGAGATCTGTTGACGGAGAGCGGAAGCTGCTTTGTACAGATCGGCGACGAGAATGTTCACCTGGTGCGGAGTTTGATGGACGAGGTGTTCGGCTCGGAGAACTTCGTCTCGCTGATCTCGTTTAGAACAACGACCGGCGCGGGGAGCTTTGCGGGCGGAACCAACGTCCTTGCCTCGGTGACTGATTACATAGTTTGGTATGCGCGCGATCTTGAGTGCATCAAGTACCGGACGTTGTATCAGCAACGAAGCATTCGCGACGACGGGAATTATCGGTTCGTTGATGAAGCGGGAAGCCTGCGGACCCTTACTCCACAAGAGCAACGCGAGGTAGACGTCCTTCACCGCAACGGATCTCGCATATGCCGCGCAAATCCCCTGACGTCGCAAACAACTCGTGTCGGGCAGACAACAGTGTTCCCGGTAGAGATTGATGGGCGCACCTACTCGCCGGCGAAGGGCGGCTGGAAGACCAATACGACCGGCATGGAGAACCTCAAAATTGCGGGACGACTCCTCCCCCTGGGTAAGACGCTGACCTTCGTCCGCTACTTTGAAGACTTTCCACTTCAGGCGCATTCAAATGCTTGGGACGACACGCGTCAGAGTGGTTTCGGCGATCCCAAGCTCTATGTCGTCCAAACCAACACCAAGGTCATCGAGCGCTGCATGCTCATGTGCACCGATCCGGGCGACCTGGTCCTCGACCCGACCTGCGGCTCCGGCACAACGGCTTTCGTCGCGGAGCAGTGGGGTCGCCGCTGGATCACCATCGACACTTCCCGCGTCGCACTGGCACTGGCCCGGCAGCGACTCATGGGCGCGAAGTATCCGTACTACTACCTCTCCGACTCCGTAGAGGGCAAGGCGAAAGAGGCGGGGGTCACCGGCAAGCCATCGCCGGCGGGCATTCCTGCCAACGATATTCGGCACGGCTTCGTCTACGAGCGCGTCCAGCACATCACGCTCAAGTCGATTGCGAACAATCCCGACATCAAGGAGGGCATGAGCCGCAAGGAGATTGACGACGCCGTCAAACGGCACGCCGACTTCGAGCGGCTCTACGACCGTCCCTACGAGGACAACAAGAAAGTCCGCGTCAGCGGGCCGTTCACCGTCGAAAGCCTGTCCCCGCATCGCGCGGTCGCGTTCACCCCGATGGTCGATGACGCTAACCGCGAGTCGATCAGCGAATCCGCCGGTGCCACAGACGCTTCCGCGCCCAGTTTCGAGCAGACGATTCTCGACAACCTCGCCAAGGCCGGCATCCAGAACGGCAAGCGCAACGAACGCATCAGGTTCGCGACCGTCGACCCGCACGCCGGGTCTTACATCCAAGCCATCGGCGACCGCGCCGCGAACAGCGACGACAGCGCACGACGCATAGCTGTCGCAATCGGGCCCCAGTACGGCACCGTCAGCCCGACGTTCATCAAGGGTGCTGCTCGCGAAGCGATTGCCGCGCCCGATGTCGACCTGCTTGCAATCCTCGCCTTCGCCTACGACCCGCAGGCCACCGGTGTCACCGAATCCGACGGCGTCACCGTCGAAGCCAGCGGCGAGGGCTTTGCGAACGTCGCCGCCGAACGCAAACTCGGCCGCATCAAGGTGCTGCTTGTCCGCATGAACGCCGACCTGCTCATGGGCGAGGACCTCAAGAAGACGGCATCGGGCAACCTGTTCACCGTGTTCGGCGAACCCGATATCGACCTGCGCCGCGCCGAGTCGGGTGGCGTGATCGTCGACCTCAACGGCGTCGACGTGTACGACCCCACCACCGGTGACGTCCGCAGCGACGACACCGGCCAGATCGCGTTGTGGATGATCGACACCAACTACAACGGAGAGTCATTCTTCGTCCGGCACTGCTACTTCACTGGCGGTAACGACCCGTACAAGCGACTCAAGGTCGCGCTTAAAACCGACATCGACGCCGACGCCTGGGCCAGCCTGTACCAAACGACGTCGCGCGAATTCCCCACTCCGGAGACTGGCAGGATCGCAGTCAAGGTAATCAACGACTACGGCGACGAGGTCATGAAGGTGTTCGAGGTGTGAGCCTTAACAGTGGGTCGGCCTGAGGTTCCCGTCTGCTCATCCTCCTGCTCGATCGACAGCCAATCGTCGAGGGTGATACCGAAGGCGTGGCTCGGCACAGTTCGGCGTCACGCTGGCATCCGATCTTGGGGTCGGCCCATTCGATGAATTGGGGCTCGGATGACTGGCGGCGCGCATGTAGATGAAGCGACCAGCGCCTGCAGGTGGTCGAAGAGGCAGCGCAACGGGCTCTTGCCGAGCCGAACGCGTAGGACGGGCTTGTGATGTACCTGGGCGAAGCCCTGCACTTGCGCTATGGCGACCGCGGACTGAACGAGACCATGAACAACCGCGCCCTCGGCGACAAGCGCGTCGCGGAGGTCCGAGACCGCCATCGCGCCATACTCATCGCGCTGGTCGACAACGCGAAGGCACAAGGTGTGGTTCGGCCAGACTTCGACCAGAGCGACTTGATTTTCTTCAGCTAGGCCTGTCCGCGATCATGGAGCAAACCCGCGACGTGTCACCCGATCTCTACCGCCGATACCTCGCCGTGATGCTCGACGGCATACGCGCCGAAAGTGCCGACCGCTCCGATCTGCCGGTCGGTCCCTTGAGCGTCGAGGACACGCACCTGAGCCATGACACCAGACGTTAGGCCGAGAACTGGATAATTGTCCCCTTGGGAAATGTGCCTGGCCGGTTCTGATTCGGGCTTGAGATCTGGCCCGCAACTTGCATCGGCTTGAGCGTCTTTGTCTTCACGTGAGTTTCGAGGTATGGCGTCGCGACGATCACGTGCGCGATCACCGTTTCGATGGTGACGGCTTGACCACGGAAGTATTCCATGAGGTGCCTGCGCAGCGGCTCGGCGTCGACAAGCTCAGCGAAGATCACCTCCTGGTTGGCGAATCGATCCCGGAAGGTGTAGTCGCCGCTCGGGGCGACCTTCCACATCGCTTCCTTCATTCGGCTCATGCCGATCGGCTCTCGAGTGCAGTAGAAGAGGTCGTACACACGTTTGCCGCGGTCGTCGTACATCGTGAAGCTCTGGATGTACGGAAAGTTGCACTCGTCGTGAAGTCGCTGCTTATAGAGGTCGTGGACAAAATGGGCGCTCTCTCCGGGGGCGAGCGTGGCGACGCCCTTGAACTCGTCCGTCCCGAATAGGTCTTTAAGCGCCTTATCGATCTGACCGCTGCCCGACCAGCGCACGCTCGCCTCGTTGGCGAAGTAGACCAGCATCTCCGCTTTCGGAAAGTCCGTCAGACGCTTCAGGATCGCCATCGGCGTGGCCTTGACTCCGACCGGATCGACGAAGGCGAAGATCGGAGCGAGCTTGGCCTCCCTCTTGTCGATGTCATCGAGGATTTCGGTGGTCAGATCGATGAAGGTTGAGTTGTTGATGTCGATATTGACGTTCGCTGGCCATGGTTGATGTGCGGCCTGGAACGCCGCAACCTGCTCCCCGAGATGGTTGGCACAGCCCCCGTCTTGTTCGTTGAACAGGAAGACGAACTCGGTGGCGCTCATCGCCGTGAACGCCGAGTGGTCAATCAGCGTCTGCAGCGCGATGATCGGCGACCCCGGCGAGCCGCCGAGGTACTCGCCTGGGCCGGCGAAGGCGTCGTAGTAAACGACCCGCTTGTTCCACCGCGCAATGATTGGAAACCATGCGCCCAGGTAGCGGCGTAGGAGTGCATGCTTCGCGGCAGTGTGCGGAGGGCATTCACGAAGTTCAAAGGCCTTCTTCGGCTTGGGCGACATCCTGCACCGGCTTTCAGTGTTCGGCTTCGCAGCGACGCTAGTCCCGATGATCTTCGGCCCGCGGCCGACACGCCTGGGCGTGCGATGCCCGCGCGGCATCGATTGTCGGAGTGCCGCCGTACCCTCAAAGCGTGGCTGACAGGAGTTCGATTGAGTGGACCGAGGCCACGTGGAACCCCACAACCGGGTGCGACCGCATCAGCGCTGGTTGCGACAATTGCTACGCGTTGACCCTCGCCAAGCGGTTGAAGGCGATGGGCAATCCGAAGTACCAGGTTGATGGAGACCCGCGGACGAGCGGACCGGGCTTCGGCGTGCAAGTGCACGAGGATGCCTTGGATCTGCCACGACGGTGGCACAGCCCAAGAACCGTGTTCGTCAACAGTATGTCCGACCTGTGGCATGCGCGAGTGCCCGATGCCTTCATCCAGCGAGTCTTCGACGTGATGGTCGAGACGCCACAGCACACCTACCAACTGCTCACGAAGCGACCGAGGCGACTGTCACGGATGGCCGATAAGTTGCCATGGACGAGCAACATCTGGATGGGTGTCTCGGTAGAGGACCAGTCTGAGGCGTGGCGAGTCGATGAACTGCGCCATGTGGAGTCAGCGGTCCGGTTCATTTCGGCGGAACCCCTCATCGGCCCGGTCGATCTCGACCTCACAGGCATCGACTGGCTGATCGCCGGAGGAGAGTCAGGAGCTAAGTACCGGCCGGTCGATGCGATGTGGGTTCGCAGCTTGCGGGACCAGTGCGAGCGTGCCGGTGTTGCCTTCTTCTTCAAGCAATGGGGCGGTATTCGTGCGAAGTCAGGCGGTCGCGAGCTGGACGGGCGTACCTGGGACGCGATGCCGGACAGCGCAGAGTTGACCGGGGCAGGGTCGCGCGAAGCTGGTCGGGCAGCGCTCGGTTGAGGACGACCGGATCGATCACCGTGCCTGCTCGATCGTGACACCTTGCCCTTCGGCTTGTCGCAAGGGCAAATGTGGCGGCTCCCACAATGCAATCGGATCGACCGCATGCCAACGATTGATGTGCCGGTATCTGCAGTCCGCACCGGCTCGCTCATCCCTCCTGCTCGATCGACAGCCAATCGTCGAGGCTGATCCCGAATGCATAGGCCTGGCAGAGTTCGGCGTGGCGCTGCTTGCCGATCTCGGGGTCGACCCATTCAATAAACTCACGTTCGGGGTGGCTGGCGTCGCGCAGGTGGATGAAGTAGTCGTACCGCCCGTGGCTGGGCTTGCGGTCGCGGGCCAACGGTGGCGGCAGTTCCAGCCGGTAGAGCACGGTCCCCCGCACGCCGCGGTCCAGCAATTGAGCGTCGGAGTCCAGTACCAACTGCTCGAATGTCATGTACTGCAGGGCGATTGCCCGCATATCGACATTATCGAGAGCGGCGACGTCCTGAATGAGTAGTTGGTGGTCGATCACCTGGAAGTACAGGCGCTTGTCGAATTCGGTCCCGTGGAGGAAGTAGTAGCCGTTGCCATCGGGCCAGACGACCGCCATGCGCCCAGTGTCGTCGTGGAGCACGCCGGGTCGTCCCTCGGCAAGCCGTACAACGGGGCTGGGCACGATGATCGCGGTGTGGTCTGCGGCAATCAGCCAACCGAGCCCGTCACGGCAGGCACCGTGGAGGGCGCCTGGCAGCGTCGCAATCGCGTCTGCCGAGAGGACGAACACCTCGCCGGTTCGGAAGCGCCGCTGTGTCGCTTCCCGTCGGACAGCGTGGTCGAAGACCCGATCATGCACTCCGAGGACGATGTGCCGATCATCGTCGAGATCCTGTATCGCCGTTGGAGTCCGTCGTAGCGACGTATTCGAGAGGCGTGCGTCTGGACCATGGACGACGGCCAGGCGTAGTGCATCATCGAGATTCGATATGACGACGTACTTGGTTCCCTCGTCGGCACCGTGGGCTCGGTAGTAATCGGTGACGTGCTCAATCACCCGGTCGCGGCGAAAGGCCATCGCTAGTCAGCGATGTACCGGCGTGGCGCAACCGTCGAGCGGATATCGAACTCGGTCTTGCGGACAACCTTCCATGTGCCGGCCGGGACCATCAGCTCGCGGTGCTGCTGGTGATTCTTGTGATGCCGAAGCGGGGTATCAGCAGGCAAGTCAACGAACAGATCCCCGTTCATCGCGACAATCTGTGCGAACACCTCGTCACTTTCGAGCACGTGATGATGGCCCGATTCACTATGCCCGACAATGCAACTAGTCACGTGCTCGGTTTCACCAAAGGGCACCGTCGCGACGGGAAGCAGCAGGATCTCGCCGTGGCGGATGGGTGTACGCGCAGACATGATGAGACCACCTTTCGGGACCGGAATCGGAGGAACCGCACGTGCGGCCGGTGCGGAAACCATGGACACGACGGATCTACGGATCGTACAATTGTTCGAACCCCAATGACAAGGTTTTGGCAATGCCAGTTCACGTAAGTGAGCTGCATATTATGTTGTGCAGCAACATATTTTTAGCCTGCCTTCATTGCATGGCTAAGACGCACCGCCGCCTCGCGCTTCTGCAGCCGGGTGCACACACCTTCCGGGAGAGTCCACTGCCGTCGACCAACAATTGAGAGTTCGCGCCTGTGGCACACGGCAGTGGTCGTCTTGAATGATGCGCTGGACGCTGTCGCCTCGTCACTGGCACGCCGTGACGTCGACCATCCGGCCACCTGTAATCAACGCACTGTCTAGCGGCCGTTCTGTCGCTCTTTCCCTGTTGCCCATAAGCTTTCGCCGGTGTCGGTACGTGACGACTCACCGAGCCAGCGGAGCATGCGTGGGCGGCTCGGCGCGTATGAATCCTGGGCGAAGACCGAGGACCGCAGCGCACGGACCTGGCCCGCCCGAAAGGCCGCGCTTGATCGTTTCGAGCGCGAAGTCGACCCCGATGGCGTCCTCACGCCGCAGGAGCGTGCTAGACGTGCCGAGTGGGCGCGCAAAGCACACATGCAGCGGATGGCGATGAAATCCGCCGCTGCTCGCAAGCGCCGCAAGACGATCTGCCCGTCTTGCGGGAAGCCCAAAGACCCCGAAACGGTGCGGTGCGCCGCGTGTCTTGCCAAAATCCGGGAGCCGTGACGGCGCTGGCGCCCTGGCTGACTACGGCGCAGGTCGCAGAACTGTGCGGCGTTGATCGTGCCGAAGCCTATCACCGCCTGTTGCCGCAGCTCGACTTCCGGCGCATCGGCGTCCGCGGCGGTGCCGCACCGTGGGGCCGGCTGATCCGGGTCGAGCGCGGGTCAGTTCTGCGGCTGTGCGGCCACGCGGACATCCCGGCTGCGACGCTGCCGCGCTGGGTGACGCTCCCGCAGGCTGCCGACTACTACCAGGTCAGTCCCCACCTCATCCGCCGGATGATCGCTTATGAGCAGCTCGATGCCCGTCGCATCGGCACCAGCGGCGCCATCCGCATTGACCGTGACTCATTGCTGGAGCTTGGACGAGTCCGCGTCTGGCAGCCGTCGTGACGCGGCACTACATGACCGTCGCCGAGGCCGCCGAATACCTCCAGATCAGTGACCGCACGGTGCGCCGCTTGATCAACGACGGCGAGTTGACCGGCTACCGACTAGGTCGGTCGAAGCGCACCATCCGGGTCGACCGAAACGAGATCGACGAACAGCTGATGCGCCCCCTCAACGCCCCAACGCGGACACGGAAACGACGTCCACAGTGAGCGGCGATCCCGGCTCGATCAAAGCAACCGCCCAATGCGGGGAGTGCGGGCACTTCGCCAGCATTCATCACGGCGGTGGTGGTGGCCGCCCAGGTGGATCATCCTGTGCCGCATCCGAATGCGGTTGTCCGAAGTTCGTTGAGCGTGACGGCGCTCGCGTGCCATTGGGACGCGACAACTTGACAGCTTGCCGAGGTCGCACAGCTCATCGACGTGTCCGTGCACACCCTGAGCTACTGGCGACAGAGCAACCAGGGGCCGCAGTCGATGAAGGTCGGCAAACGCACGCTGTACCGACGCAACGACATTGAACGCTGGCTCACAGAGGTCGACGGCCGCGCAGACCTCGTGCGAGTGCCACCGTCTGACTGGTACCAGCGAGCGACCGAGCCAGCGGGACAGATCGACCCGTGCCACACCGCACCGTGGAAGCTGGCGAGCACCTACGCGCTGCTCGCCATCGCAGAAGCGCTCGCAACGAAGCGGTCCCGCACCACAGCCCCTGGACCGTCGTTGCCATCGCCGACACCCGAACACCCCGACAGCGAACTGCTGACGATCGATGAGGTAGCAGCAATGACGCGGGTATCGCCCGACACCCTGCGATATTGGCGACACACCGGAACCGCCGGGCCACCGTCGTTCAAGCTCGGACGCCGAGTGCTGTACCGCCGCAGCGACGTGGACGCGTGGTTGCAGGCCGCGCGTCCCCGGCCATAAACACCGCCACCGCCTGGCCGCTGCAGAAATCTGCTGGCTTCGTGTCGGCGCGCCAGGTTACATTCACACGCATGATCGTCGGACAGCACAGGCCTCGGGACTCCGTGGAGACACCGCGGCCCCTGTTCGTCCTCATCCGGGGGTAGCGGGCAGGGGCCATGTCCCCGGAGGCCTTGCCTTGTCCCGCACCGATGCCCACGCTCCGCTCTGGGTCCGACTCGCTCGTGGCGAACTTGCCATCGAGGCCACGCACGCGTCTGACCATGCCCACTGCGACCTCCCTCCGCGTCCGCCCACAACTCGGCCACCCTGGCGGCCAAACACAAACTGCTACTGGTCGTTCCGCTATACCGGTACCGCGATCTGCTCATGCTGGATGTGTCATGCCGGCTGGGAGGCTCGTCGGTCAAATCGCGTCGAGCGCTATCGCGATCGGGTTGCACTGCGTGCAGCCCTCGGACACTGGCGTCACGGTGACGAGGACGCGTTTGATGACCTCACCAAAGTCCGTCGCACGCGCTTTTGGTGATTGCCTCGTGTCGCTGCAATTCGATTGCCAGCAGGACCGTGATCGGTCACCATGGCTACTCATGCGCGTTGTCTTGGTGACTGGCGCGCCCGGCTGCGGACAGACGACCACATCGTTGGGGGTCGGAGTCAGTTTTCAGACGACGCCGACACGTGCGAAACAAGTACCGCAGTATGCGATACAGGCTGCCGATCACAGCCCAGACTGAGTGCATGTCGACACGCTCGGCCGAGACGTTGGGGGCCTAGGATGTCCGCCAAGCTGGACGGCGACTCTGGCTGGTATCGGCAGGGCAACATTCGGCCCGACTGGCCGGGCGAAACTGTTGCAAAAGTGAGGTGCTGAGTCATGCCTGAAGTAACGACCTATTTCGACGATGACATCATCGATGTCCGACTCGATGACGGCAGCACGAGACAGTTCTACTGGGGCGACGAATGCAGTCGGCTTCCCGACGAAGATGTCGACGGGAAGTGGCGGGTACGGGCTCAGCGTGCCGGCGGTGGTCCCGGTGTGGAGGGCTATGTGCGTGCCAAGACCGGACTTCGCGAGTCGGGTCTTCTGCGGCTGGCGATGGTCGATGTCCAGCAGGGCGACGGCCTGATCCTCCAGACTCCTGATGACAAAGTCGTGTTCATCGACGGCGGCGATAACAAGCTGTTCGCCCGGTTTGTGGCTGCCGCGTTCCCGGGTAGCAGCGACGGGGAGCCGGCCGTAGTGGATGCCATGGTGATCACCCACGGCGACGCGGATCACTTCGCTGGGCTTAGTGAACTGCGTACGTCTGAGACCCTCACCGAGCCTGTCACGAATTTTGTGTAAGTCAGAGGTGAGTTGACTACGAATTGTATTCTAACACAATGGAATTCGACCGGGAAAGAGTCTGGCGAGTGTGTTCAATGCCACAGTCCAGTTGTGCGTTCCCGTCCCGGAGAAGCCTCCTCTCTCGCTGGAGATGTTGCGCAACCCCAGATACAGCAACTTCATCGCGGCGTCGCGGTCGGGGAAATGCCCGCGGTTCTTGGTGATCTTGCGCAGCTGGAAGTTGATCGACTCGATGGCGTTGGTGGTGTAGACGATCTTGCGCAGCTCCACCGGATAGTCCAGGAACGGCACGAACTCCGGCCAGGCGTTGCGCCACACGTCGATCGCGCCGGGATACTGGGCGCCGTAGGTAGTGTCGAAGTCGGTGAGCGCGAGCTCGGCGGCCTCGGTGGTCGGGGCTGTGTAGATCGCGCGCATCGACGTGGCGACCTTCTTGCGGTCCTTGTAGGACACGAACCGCATGGCGTTGCGGATCACGTGCACCACGCAGGTCTGCACCACGGTGTCGGGGTAGATCGAGCGGATCGCATCCGGCAGCCCGGTCAACCCGTCGCAGCAGGCGATCAGGATGTCGTGCACCCCGCGGTTGCGCAGGTCGATGACCACCTTCTGCCAGAATTTCGCCCCCTCGGAGTCTTGGATCCAGACCCCCAGAGCGTGTTTGCGGCCCTCCAGATCCACCCCTATCGCCAGGTAGGCGACCTTGGTGGTGACCACCCCGTTGTCCTTGATGCGCAGCCGCAGACCGTCGATGTAGAGGATCGGATAGACCTCGTCGAGCGGGCGGGACTGCCAGGCCTTGATCTCATCAACAACGACATCGGTGACGTTGGAGATCAGCTCACGCGACACCGCAGCCCCATACACCTCTTCGAGGTGCGCTTCGATGTCGCGGGTGGTCATTCCGCGCGAATACAGCGACAACACAACAGAATTGATGTTATTGAGCCGGCGCGCCTTCTTCGGCACGATCGCCGGCTCGAACGACCCGTTGCGGTCGCGCGGCACACTGATCTCGACCGGGCCGTTGACCGTGGTCACCGTCTTCGATGACGAGCCATTGCGCGAATTACCCGAGCCGCGCCCGGCCGGATCCCCGGATTCATAGCCCAGATGGTGGGTCATCTCGGTCTGCAGCGAGCGCTCCAGCACAGCCTTGGTCAACTCGTTCAGCAAACCGTCCGCGCCGTCGATCGGGGTCCCCGACTTCACCGCATCCTTGATCAGCGAATCCAGCGTCTCCGCCGAGAACGTCTCAGCCAGCCGCCGCGCGGCCGACTTCTCCTCAGCCGGCAACTGCGTGGTCTTCGTCACAAAACACTCCTTCTGTCCGCCCCAACGGCTGTTGACCGTCTCTCGGGATGACGACCACGGGGCAACCATTCGTCATTGAGTGTGGTGATGTGGCCGGTGCTGTCGTGGCCGGTTGATCTTGTTCGTGTGCACCGTCAGTGTGACGAGGAACTGATGGGTGCGCGGCACCTCGCTGAAGTCTTGGCGGGCTTGCGAGGTGCCGCGCTGTAGTGCTCGGAGGCACTGATGGTGACGGTAGAGGTCGATCCTGTCCGCGTCGAGTCCCGGTTGATGGCCGGCGCGATTGCCTGCCCGGTCTGCCCTGACGGCGTGCTGGGCGGCTGGGGGTATGCCCGGTCCCGCCAGGTTGAAGGACTCGATGATCCGGTGCGGCCGCGGCGGGCTCGGTGCCGCTCCTGTTTGGTCACCCACGTGTTGTTGCCGGTCACGATGCTGTT
>NZ_JAPJDO010000058.1 GCF_026242045.1 Mycobacterium pinniadriaticum | reverse complement strand
GCACATCGGTTCCGACAACAACCATGGTGGTTGCCTCCTTCACTCCGTGGATGGGTGTTGAGGTTGGACCGGCCGGCGGACACATCTCAGTCGGGGCGATGCCACGCTCCTGACTTGTTGAATCGAGGGCGGACGCCGCACGGATCTTTGGACTCGTAGCGTCCAAGGGTGCCGGACGGCATTGGCTCGCACTGCTCCTTGCCGCCCGACGGGCTGGCCCATTGATAGCGTGCCACCGCCGTCCGGCACCCTCGCGGTGTGGCTCGACAGAGGCATGCAAGCACGTCGACTTGAAGTCAGGTTGCCCACCGCGTATCTCCAATTCCCTCAAGCGTAAGGACGGCCGCCTGTGATCCTGATCGGTATCGATCCGCACAAATCCACCCACACTGCGGTAGCCATCGACAGTTCGGGCAAGAAGATCGCCCAGCGCCGATTCCCGGTCCATGCAGGCACTTTCGGTCAGCTGATGGCGTGGTCGCAGCGCTGGCCGCAGCGTCGGTTCGCCGTGGAGGGTGCGCGCGGTCTGGGCCGCGGCCTGGCTCAGCAGCTCGCTGCCGGCGGTGAACACGTCGTCGATGTGCCGTCGACGCTGTCGGCGCGGGCCCGGATGCTGGGCACCGGTGGAGACCGTAAGACCGATGCCGCCGATGCGCTTCACGTCGCCCAAGTCGCGTTGTTTCGGCCCGACCTTCACCAGGTGCGCGCTGAAGATCAGACCACGATCCTGCGGCTGCTCACCGAACGCCGAGACGACCTCGTCAGTGAACGCACCCGACTGCTCAACCGACTCCACGTACTGCTGCGCGACCTGACCCCCGGAGGTGCCCCGACGGACCTTTCGGCCGCCAAGGCCGCTGAGATTCTCCGGCGGCTGCGGCCAGCCACCGCCACCGACTGCTGCCGGCGAGACCTCGCCCGCGACCTCATCGTCGACCTGCGTCGGCTGAACAGCTCCATCAAGAACAACGAACTCCAGATGCGAGATGCCGTTGACGCCAGCAGAACCACACTGACCGACCTGCCCGGAATAAGCACCGTGCTGGCTGCGAAAGTGCTCGGCCACGTCGGCGACATCGACCGCTTCCCGACCGAACACCACTTCGCCAGCTACACCGGCAGCGCACCGCTGGAAGCCTCCAGCGGCAACACCACCAGGCACAGGCTCAACACCGGCGGGAACCGATCTCTCAACTGCGTGCTGCACATCATCGCCACCTGCCAAATCCGCGACCCCGGGCTTGGTCAGGACTACTACCGCCGCAAGATCGCCGAGGGAAAGACACCCGCAGAAGCCCGCCGCGCGCTCAAACGCAGACTCTCCAACGTCGTCTACCGTCGACTGAAACGCGACCAACGGAACCTTCTTCCCAGTGCTGCTTGACACACAGAGGCGCTATCAAGTCACGCCGGTCGGTCCGTCCCACCCGATGCCGGCAGTACTGCTCCAAGCCAACCCAACGGCGGCAGACGCAAAGGGAGCCAGACACCAGGTGAAACGGAACCAACCACCGCACCACAGCCCTGTCATGCAGGCACGCCGTAACACGGCAACCAAAGACTGACACTGAGACGTAAACGGCCCCACACGCCCAGCGTGTCGGGGCCGTTTACGTCTGCTCGTGGTCATGCCAGACTCGTGTCTGCTCGGCATCACAGGTGTCGTCTTGAGGATTGGGGAACGCGTATGGCCAAGGAGTTCAACGGCAAGATCGAGCTGGACATTCGTGATTCCGAGCCGGACTGGGGTCCCTACGCGCCGCCGACGGCGCCCGAGGGCGCGCCGAATGTGCTCTACCTGGTGTGGGACGACATCGGCATCGCGACATGGGACTGTTTCGGCGGATTGGTGTCGATGCCGGCCATGACGCGGATCGCCGAGCGCGGTGTGCGGCTCTCGCAGTTCCACACCACCGCACTGTGTTCCCCGACCCGGGCGTCACTGCTGACGGGCCGCAACGCCACCACGGTGGGGATGGCCATGGTCGAAGAGTTCACCGAAGGTTTCCCCGGAATCAACGGTCGCATTCCCGATGACACCGCACTGATTTCGGAGGTGCTCGCCGAACACGGCTACAACACGTATGCCATCGGCAAATGGCACCTCACCCCGATCGAGGAGTCCAATCTCGCGGCCACCCGGAGGCACTGGCCGCTGTCGCGCGGCTTCGAGCGGTTCTACGGCTTCATGGGTGGGGAGACCGACCAGTGGTATCCCGAACTGGTCTACGACGGCCACCCCGTGGAGCCGCCGGCGACCCCGGAGGAGGGCTATCACCTCTCGAAGGATCTGGCGGACAAGGCAATCGAATTCATCAGGGACTCCACGATGGTCGCCCCCGACAAGCCGTGGTTCACCTACTTGTGCCCGGGTGCGGGCCATGCCCCGCACCACGTGTTCAAGGAGTGGGCCGACAACTATGCCGGCGCGTTCGACATGGGTTACGAGCGCTACCGCGAGATCGTTCTGGAGAACCAGAAGAAGCTCGGCATCGTGCCGCCCGAGACCGAGTTGTCCGGGGTCAACCCGTACGGGGATGTGACCGGGCCCAACGGTGAGCCGTGGCCGGAGCAGGACACGGTGCGCCCCTGGGATTCCCTCGATGACGAGGACAAGCGGCTGTTCGCCCGGATGGCCGAGGTGTTCGCCGGGTTCCTCTCCTACACCGACGCCCAGATCGGCCGGGTTCTCGACTACTTGGAGGAGTCCGGGCAACTGGACAACACCATCATCGTGGTGATCTCCGACAACGGCGCCAGTGGTGAGGGCGGGCCGAACGGATCGGTCAATGAGGGCAAGTTCTTCAACGGCTATATCGACACCGTCGAAGAGAGCATGCGCTTCTTTGACGAATTGGGTTCGCCGACAACATACGGCCACTACCCGATCGGGTGGGCGATGGCGTTCAACACGCCTTACAAGCTCTACAAGCGCTACGCGTCCCATGAGGGCGGTATCGCCGACACCGCGATCATCTCCTGGCCCAACGGAATTGCGGCGCACGGTGAAGTCCGCGACAACTATGTCAACGTCTCCGACATCACGCCCACGATCTACGACCTCCTTGGTATTGCCGCGCCGCAGACCGTCAAGGGCATCACCCAGAAGCCGATTGATGGTGTGAGTTTCAAGGCGGCACTGGATGGTTCGTCCGCCGACACCGGTAAGGAGACTCAGTTCTACACGATGCTGGGAACCCGTGGTATCTGGCACAAGGGCTGGTTTGCCAACACGGTGCACCCGGCCTCGCCGTCGGGCTGGTCGCATTTCGACGCCGACCGCTGGGAGCTCTACCACATCGAGAACGACCGCAGTCAGTGTCACGACGTCGCCGCCGAGCACCCGGACAAGCTCGCCGAGCTGCAGAAGCTGTGGTTCTCCGAGGCCGAGAAGTACAACGGCCTACCGCTGTCCGATCTCGGCGTGTTCGAGATGATCGCCCGTCTGCGGCCGTCGCTGGCCGGTGACCGGCCCAGCTACGTCTACTACCCGAACACCGCTCCGGTGGCGATGGGTGCCTGCGTGTTGGTCGCCGGCCGGTCGTTCTCGGTGATGGCAGAGGTCAGTATCACCAGCCCGGATGTGCAGGGAGTACTGCTCAAGCAGGGCGCCGGTCACGGCGGGTACGTGTTGTTCGTCGCCGACGGGCGGCTGCAGTTCGTCTACAACTTCTTCGGGGAAGAGGAACAACGGGTGACCGCGCCCGATCCGCTGCCGCTGGGTGACCACATCCTCGGTGTGGGCTATGTGCGGACCGGCACGGTGGACGGCAGTCACACACCGCTCGGCGACGCCACCCTCTACGTCGACGGCGCCGCGGTGGCCACCCTGCCCGGCGTGCGGGCTCATCCCTTCACCTTCGGGTTGGCCGGCGGTGGGATCAGCGTGGGCCGCAACCTCGGCCAGGCGGTGTCCACCGCGTATGCGGCGCCGTTCGAGTTCAGCGGGGGAACCATCGCCCGAGTGGTCGTCGACGTGTCGGGCAGTCCCTACGTGGACGCGGAGCGCCAACTCGCGGCGGCCTTCGCCAGGGACTGACAGCCACGTCATACTGGTGGGGTGACTCGGCTGGTGTGCGCCGCCGCGGCGGTCGTGATGCTGGCCGTCCCGGGCGTTGCCGCGTGTGCGCGCAACAGTGACGGGACAGCGGTGCGTGTCGAAGCGTCGACGTCGACGTCACCGTCGACCAACACCGACGCCCCCGAGTCGTCGGAACCGGGGGTGTTGGAGACCACCCGGGTGCCCATCCCGCCGGACACGACGGTGTGCCAGCGCGAGCAGCCCGGACCGACGGCGGTGGCCGCGGTCGCCGACCGCGGCGCCCCCCAGATCAGGGTGAGGGTGCCGCCGGGATGGTCGTCGACACCAGGCACCGGTGACGTCGGTGCCGTGTTATCCGGGCCGGACGACATGGTCGCCGACGTCACCATCGCCGCCACTCCGCTAGACCCGGCCGCCGCTTTCACGCGCTACGGCGACGACGTGATGGCCAAGTATCCGATCAGCACGCTGAGCCTGCTGCCCGGCGATTTCTGCGGCTTCAGCGGGCAGAAACTGATAGGCACCTGGGCCAGGGATCCCGACGAATCGCTGGAGTATCAGGACCGCATCGCCCACATCTGGACCAACAACGGGAACTATCTGGTCGCCGTGCACGTGGAGGCACCGTCAGGGGCTCCCGGGTTCGACGCCGCCGCCTCGATGTTGACCGACGACTTCGGCGTCGTCATACCCTGAAGTCATGCTCAGTGAGCTCGTCGCGGTGCCCGGCGGGTCGTTCCGGATGGGTTCGACCAGCTTTTACCCCGAAGAAGCGCCGATCCACACCGTGACCGTCGATGCTTTCGAGATCGAGCGGCATCCGGTCACCAACGCCCAATTCGCCGAATTCGTCGCCGCCACCGGGTACGTCACCGTTGCCGAGACTCCCCTCGACCCGGCGTTGTACCCCGGCGTCGCCGAGGCCGATCTGGCCCCCGGCGCGTTGGTGTTCCGACCGACCCAGGGCCCGGTGAATCTGCGCGACTGGCGGCAGTGGTGGGACTGGGCGCCCGGCGCGAGCTGGCGCGCCCCGTTCGGGCCGGGCAGCGATATCGCCGACAAGCCGGACCACCCGGTCGTTCAGGTCGCTTATCCCGACGCCATCGCCTACGCCCGCTGGGCGGGCCGGCGGCTGCCGAGCGAAGCCGAGTGGGAGTACGCGGCCCGGGCCGGCGGTACGAGCCTCTACGCCTGGGGTGACGAGCCGACGGTCGGGGGAGCGTTGATGGCCAACACCTGGCAGGGCCATTTTCCGTATCAAAACGACGGCGCATTGGGATGGGTGGGAACCTCACCGGTGGGGACCTTCCCACCCAACGGGTACGGCCTGGTCGACATGATCGGCAACGTCTGGGAATGGACCACGACGCGGTTCTCGGCCCATCATCGGGTGGAGCAGAAGAATTCCTGCTGTCCACCCCCCACCGAACCTGATCCAGCCGTCAGCCAGGCCCTCAAGGGCGGTTCGCATCTGTGCGCACCGGAGTACTGCCACCGGTACCGGCCGGCCGCGCGTTCGCCGCAATCACAGGACAGCTCGACCACCCATATCGGCTTCCGCTGCGTGGTGGACGCCTGACCTGCACCGAGATCGACGTAATGCCGCGATCCACTCGCACTTCGCCTGCCAATCGTCGGTTTGGGCGGAAGAAACTGCACGGATTTGGAGCTTTTGGGCTCGTCACCTAGTATTTAGGGGTTGCCTAGGGCAGACCTCGGTTATCTCCACGTGAGAAAACCCCGCGTGCTCTTTGGGTGACAAGAACAAGACCGCGCACGTCAGGTCGGTATCTGCCGTGCACACAATAACCAGGTCGAGGAGATCTAGTGATTCAGCAGGAATCGCGGCTCAAGGTCGCCGACAACACGGGCGCCAAGGAGATCTTGTGCATCCGGGTTCTGGGTGGCTCGTCGCGGCGCTACGCCGGCATCGGCGATGTCATCGTGGCGACCGTCAAGGACGCCATCCCCGGTGGCAACGTCAAGCGTGGTGACGTGGTCAAGGCCGTCGTCGTGCGCACCGTCAAGGAGCGCCGCCGCGCCGACGGCAGCTACATCAAGTTCGACGAGAACGCCGCGGTCATCATCAAGCCCGACAACGACCCGCGCGGCACCCGCATCTTCGGCCCGGTCGGGCGCGAGCTGCGTGAGAAGCGCTTCATGAAGATCGTCTCGCTGGCCCCGGAGGTTTTGTAAATGAAGGTCCACAAGGGCGACACCGTGCTGGTCATCGCAGGCAAGGACAAGGGCGCCAAGGGCAAGGTCCTGCAGGCTTACCCGACCCGTAGCCGGGTCCTCGTCGAGGGCGTCAACCGCATCAAGAAGCACACCGCGCAGTCCGCCAACGAGCGTGGCGCGCAGTCGGGCGGCATCGTCACCCAGGAGGCGCCGATCCACGTTTCCAACGTGATGGTGGTCGACTCCGACGGCAACCCGACCCGCATCGGCTACCGCACCGACGAGGAGTCCGGCAAGCGGGTTCGCATTTCCAAGCGCAACGGCAAGGACATCTGAGCATGACGACCGCAGAGAAGGTTCAGCCCCGGCTGAAGGCGCGCTACCGCGGAGAGATCCGCGATGCGCTCAACAACGAGTTCAACTACGCCAACGTGATGCAGATCCCCGGCGTGGTCAAGGTCGTCGTCAACATGGGTGTCGGCGACGCCGCCCGCGACGCCAAGTTGATCAACGGCGCGGTGAACGATCTGGCGCTGATCACCGGCCAGAAGCCCGAGATTCGCAAGGCCCGCAAGTCGATCGCACAGTTCAAACTGCGCGAGGGCATGCCGATCGGCGCGCGGGTGACCCTGCGTGGCGACCGGATGTGGGAGTTCCTCGACCGGCTGGTGTCGATCGCACTGCCGCGTATCCGCGACTTCCGCGGCCTGAGCCCCAAGCAGTTCGACGGCCACGGCAACTACACCTTCGGGCTCGCCGAACAGTCGGTGTTCCACGAGATCGACGTGGACTCCATCGACCGGCCCCGCGGCATGGACATCACCGTCGTCACCTCGGCGACGAACGACGACGAAGGTCGGGCGCTGCTGCGCGCGCTGGGCTTCCCCTTCAAGGAGAACTGAGCAGATGGCAAAGAAGGCACTGGTCAACAAGGCCAATAAGAAGCCGAAGTTCGCGGTGCGGGCGTACACCCGCTGCAACAGGTGCGGACGTCCGCATGCCGTGTACCGCAAGTTCGGCCTGTGCCGAATCTGCTTGCGCGAGATGGCCCATGCCGGCGAACTGCCCGGCGTGCAGAAGTCCAGCTGGTAACAGACCCCTACAGAACAGGTGCGCAGCAGGCCCAGACCGGGAACCGCTGCGAGGAAGGTAGACAGGCCCAGTCATGACCATGACGGACCCGATCGCAGACTTCTTGACACGTCTGCGCAACGCCAATTCGGCGTATCACGACGAGGTGACCCTGCCGCACAGCAAGATCAAGGCGAACATCGCCGAGATCCTCAAGCGCGAGGGTTACATCAACGATTTCCGGACCGAGGATGCTCGGGTCGGCAAGTCGTTGGTTGTCTCACTCAAGTACGGCCCCAACCGGGAGCGCAGCCTCGCCGGGTTGCGCCGGGTGTCCAAGCCCGGCCTGCGGGTGTACGCGAAATCCACCAATCTGCCGCGAGTGCTTGGCGGCCTGGGTGTGGCGATCATCTCCACGTCCTCCGGCCTGTTGACCGACCGCCAGGCGTCCCGACAGGGCGTCGGCGGCGAAGTCCTCGCTTACGTGTGGTGAGGGAGGCTTAGGACATGTCGCGTATTGGAAAGCAGCCGGTGACGATTCCCGCCGGTGTTGATGTGACGATCGACGGTCAGAATCTGTCGGTCAAGGGCCCCAAGGGCACGCTGCAGCTCGCGATCGCCGAGCCGATCACCGTGTCGCGCAACGACGATGGCGCCATCGTGGTCAGCCGGCCCGACGATGAGCGGCGCAGCCGCTCGCTGCACGGGCTGTCGCGCACGCTGGTGTCCAACCTGGTGACCGGTGTGACCCAGGGTTACACCACCAAGATGGAGATCTTCGGCGTCGGTTACCGCGTGCAGCTCAAGGGCAGCAACCTCGAGTTCGCGCTCGGGTATAGCCATCCCGTGGTCATCGAGGCACCGGAGGGCATCACCTTCGCGGTGGAGACGCCCACCAAGTTCTCGGTCACGGGTATCGACAAGCAAAAGGTCGGCCAGATCTCGGCGAACATCCGTCGGCTGCGTCGCCCGGACCCGTACAAGGGCAAGGGCGTGCGCTACGAGGGTGAGCAGATCCGCCGCAAGGTCGGAAAGACAGGTAAGTAAGCCATGGCTCAAGCACAGAAAGCAGCCACCGATCGCACACCGATCGGCACGAGCGCCTCGGCGGCACGCCGGGTTTCGCGACTGCGTCGGCATGCCCGGCTGCGCAAGAAGGTCGTCGGCACCGCCGCCCGGCCCCGCCTCGTGGTCAACCGCTCGTCGCGGCACATCCACGTTCAGCTGGTCAACGATGCCGAGGGCATCACGGTCGCCGCGGCCTCGTCGATCGAGGCCGACGTCCGCGCGGTCGAGGGCGACAAGAAGGCCCACAGCGTGCGGGTCGGTCAGCTGATCGCCGAGCGTGCCAAGGCCGTTGGTGTCGAGGCCGTGGTCTTCGACCGCGGCGGCAACACCTACGGCGGACGGATCGCGGCGCTGGCCGATGCCGCCCGCGAGAACGGACTCAAATTCTAATGACCATGATCAAGGGAAGGACCGCATGATGGCGGAGGAGACCGCAGCCGGCAGCACGCCGGATACCGGCGCCCCCTCAGCCGGCACCCGCACCGACACACAGCGCGGCGGACGCGACGACCGCGGTGGCCGAGGCCGCCGCGATGATCGTGGCGATCGCGGACGCGGCGGACGCGACGGCGGCGAGAAGAGCAACTACCTGGAGCGGGTTGTCACGATCAACCGGGTTTCCAAGGTGGTCAAGGGTGGTCGGCGATTCAGCTTTACGGCCCTGGTCATCGTCGGCGACGGCAATGGTCTGGTCGGCGTCGGCTACGGCAAGGCCAAAGAGGTGCCGGCCGCGATCGCCAAGGGTGTCGAGGAAGCCCGTAAGAACTTCTTCCGCGTCCCGCTGATCGGTGGCACCGTTACCCATCCCGTCCAGGGCGAGGCAGCGGCCGGTGTCGTCATGCTGCGCCCGGCCAGCCCCGGTACCGGTGTCATCGCCGGTGGCGCGTGCCGTGCGGTGCTGGAATGCGCTGGCGTGCACGACGTTCTGGCCAAGTCGCTGGGCAGTGATAATGCGATCAACGTGGTGCATGCCACCGTCGCCGCGCTCAAGCTGCTGCAGCGTCCCGAAGAGGTGGCGGCCCGACGGGGGCTGCCGATCGAAGACGTCGCGCCGGCCGGCATGCTGCGCGCGCGTCGGGAGAGCGAAGCGCTGGCTGCTGCAGCCGCGCGTGAAGGAAGCGCATAACCATGGCAGAGCTGAAGATCACCCAGGTCCGTGGCATCGTTGGTGCCCGCTGGAAGCAGCGCGAGAGCCTGCGGACCCTGGGACTGCGCAAGATTCGCCAGTCGGTGGTTCGCGAGGACAACCCGCAGACGCGCGGACTCATCAACGTCGTGCACCACCTCGTTCAGGTGGAGGAAGTCAAATGAGCGTCATCAAACTGCACGACCTGAAGCCGGCTCCCGGCTCGAAGACCGCGAAGACTCGCGTCGGTCGCGGTGAGGGCTCCAAGGGTAAGACGGCCGGTCGTGGCACCAAGGGCACCAAGGCCCGCAAGAACGTGCCGGTGACCTTCGAGGGCGGGCAGATGCCGATCCACATGCGGCTGCCCAAGCTCAAGGGTTTCCGTAACCGGTTCCGCACCGAGTACGCCGTCGTCAACGTGGGCGACATCAACAAGGCCTTCCCGCAGGGCGGCACCGTCGGTGTCGACGAGCTGGTGGACAAGGGCCTGGTTCGCAAGAACGTGCTCGTCAAGGTGCTCGGCGACGGCAAGCTGACCGCCAAGGTCGACGTCACCGCGCACAAGTTCAGCGGCAGCGCCCGCGAGGCCATCACCGCTGCGGGCGGTTCGGCCACCGAGCTGTAAGTTCTCGCGAGCAGACGCAAAGGCTCCCGCACGCATGGCGTGTCGGGAGCCTTTTGCGTGTGCCGGGCGGCAGGGCCGGCCACGGTAGCCTCGAGAGTATGTTCGCCTTTCTGCCCGCCGTTCCCGGTGCCGACGACATCCGCGACGCGCTGCGCCGCATCGACACCGCCCGGCACCACGGGGTGCCCGACGGCTGCGTCCTGGAGCTCGACCTGCAGTCCATCCCGCCGGAGGCCAGCGGCTTCGATCCGCTCACCTTCATCACCGGTGGTGGGCGGACGATGCTGCTGCGCGACGCAGTCGCCGCCATCCACCGCGCCGCCGAAGATCCGCGGGTAGCGGGTCTGATTGCCCGGGTACAGCTTTCGGCCGCGCCTGCCGGGCCGGTGCAGGAGTTGCGTGCGGCCATCGCGGCCTTTACCGAGGCCAAGCCTTCGCTGGCGTGGGCCGAAACCTATCCGGGCACCCTGTCCTACTACCTGGCCTCGGGTTTCGCCGAGGTGTGGATGCAGCCGACGGGCACCGTGGGACTGGTCGGTTTCGCCACCAATGCGCTGTTCCTGCGGGACGCGCTGGGCAAGGCGGGTATCGAAGCCCAGTTCATCACCAGAGGCGAGTACAAGTCGGCGGCCAACCTGTTCACCCAGGACCACTACACCGAGGCCCACCGCGAAGCCGACTCGCGACTGATCGCCAGCTTGCACAGCCAGGTGTGGCAGGCCATCGCCGAGTCACGGCACCTTGATGTCGCGGCCGTCGACGAGCTGGCCAACCGGGCGCCCCTGTTGCGCGACGACGCGGTCACCGGCCATCTGGTCGACCGCATCGGGTTCCGCGACGAGGCCTACAGCCGCATCGCCGAACTCGTTGGGGTGGAGGGGGTCTCGCCGGAGACCGGTGATGCCGATTCCGATGACAACGCCCCGCCGCGGCTGTACCTGTCCCGGTATGCCCAGACCCGCAAGAGCGGGGCGCCGGTCCCGATGCCTCCGATCCCGTCGATGCCCGGCCGTAAGAAGCGCCCGAGGATCGCGGTGGTCACGGTCGCTGGGTCCATCGTCGGCGGCCGCGGCGGCCCACAGGGCCTCCCGTTCGGGCGCTCGAGCGCTGGTGGTGACACCATCGGCGCGGCGCTACGGCAGGTCGCCGCCGACGACGAGGTGGCCGCGGTGGTGGTGCGGGTGGACAGTCCCGGCGGGTCGGTGACGGCTTCGGAGACGATCTGGCGGGAGGTGACCCGGGTACGGGCCAAGGGCAAGCCCGTCGTGGCCTCGATGGGTGCGGTGGCGGCTTCGGGCGGCTACTACGTCGCGATGGGCGCCGACGCGATCGTTGCCAACCCGGGAACGATCACCGGCTCCATTGGTGTGCTCAGCGGCAAGCTGGTCGCCCGCGAGCTCAAGGAACGGCTCGGGGTCGGGTCGGACAGCGTGCGCACCAACGACAATGCCGACGCCTGGTCGGTCAACGCGCCGTTCACCCCCGAACAGCAGGCCCTGGTCGAGGCCGAGGCTGATCTGTTCTACACCGATTTCGTGCAGCGGGTTGCCGAGGGTCGTCACATGTCGGTGGAGGCGGTCGACGCGGTGGCCCGGGGCCGGGTGTGGACCGGCGCCGACGCCCTGGGACATGGCCTGGTCGACGAGCTCGGTGGACTGCGAACGGCGGTGCGACGGGCGAAGGTGCTCGCCGGCATCGACGTCGATGCCGAGGTCGACCTGATCAGCTATCCGGGCTCGTCGTTACGGGATTTCCTGCGTCCCAAGCCGTCGTCGCAACCCGCGGCGGCCTCGTTGCCCGAGGCGGTGACCGCGCTGCTCGGCCAGTCGGTCAAGGGCGTGCTGGACCAGGGTGAGCGAGCGTTGTCCGGTAATAGCCTGCTGTGGCTGGGCGACAGCCGGTTCTAGCCGCCGCGCCACTTGCCGGAGATCGGCGATCTCGCGGCGGCAGGTCACCCCAGAGTGGCGCTGACGTAGACGATCTCGCCGAGCGGATCGTTGCCGTCGCGCACCGGTGGTCGCAATCCGTTCTGGCCGAACAGTTCGTCGGTGGGGATCCCGGTGACCTCCCAGCCCGTGGCGCGCAGGTACTCGATGACGTGGCTTCGCGGGCCGGAGTAGACCAGCGATGCCATGTCCAGGTCCAAGCCCTGATCGCGCACGTTAGCCGTCATCGAGGTGGCCTTCTCGGCATCGAAATCCATGATGCCGGGCACGTATTCGGTCGCCACGGCACTGCCGGGTGCGCTCAGCGAGGTGATGGTGTCGAACAGCCGGTCCTGGGCTTCGGGCGGCAGGTAGATCAGTAATCCCTCGGCTAGCCACGCGGTGGGCACACTGGGGTCGAAGCCGGTGCCTTGCAGAGCGGCGGGCCAGTCCTCGCGCAGGTCGATGCCGACGGTGCGGCGCTGCGCGGTGGGCTGCGCGCCGAGTTCGTCGAGCACGCCGGTCTTGAACTCGATCACCTTGGGCTGATCGATCTCATACACGGTGGTGCCCGCCGGCCACGGTAGCCGATAGGCGCGTGCGTCCAGGCCGGAAGCCAGGATCACCGCCTGACGGATACCGCCGGCCGTGGCCGAGGTGAAGTAGTCGTCGAAGAACTTGGCGCGCATGGCCATCCCGTTGATCATGGACTGCACCCGCTCGGGGGTGACATCGCCGAACGTGGTCGGGTCCAGCTCGCCGTCCATCATCTTGACGAAGAAGTCGATGCCGACGGCGCGTACCAGCGGCTCGGCGAACGGGTCGTCGATCAGGTGCAGTGGATCCTTGGTGGCCATCGCGCGACCGGCCGCCACCATCGTCGCGGTGGCGCCCACGCTGGATGTCAGGTCCCAGCTGTCGTCGTCAGTGCGAGTCATTGCCGTCTCCTAGGAAAGTGTCGCCGAGATGTACTGGAAACCGCTGAACTGCTCGGTCATTTCGTCGTCGTTGCTCTCGAATCCATTGGTCTCGAATAGTTCCTGCACCAGGTCGCCGGTGACCCGCCAGCCCAGGACGCCGAGGTAGTCGATCACGTGGCTGCGTTCGCCGTGGTAGACGAGGTCGGCGAGGTCGTCGTGGAATCCGAGCTTGCGCCACCGCTCCTGGCCGTCGCGATCCGCGTCGTCTGTTTCACCGGTGAACGCCCCCATGCTGGGCATGAACTCGGTGGCCAGCCTGCTGCCGACCGGGCTGAGCGCGGTGATGTGGTCGAACAACCGATCCTGGGCTTCCGGTGGCAGGTAGATCAGCAGGCCCTCGGCGATCCACGCGGTCGGCCGAGCCGGATCGAATCCGCTGGCGCGCAGCGCCCCGGGCCAGTCCTCGCGGAGATCCACGCCAACCGTGTGCAGGCCGGCGGTCGGCGTGGCACCGAGACCGCGCAGGGTGGACGTCTTGAAGTCGATGACCCCCGGCTGGTCGATCTCGAAGACTGTGGTGTCGGCCGGCCACGCCAGCCGATAGGAGCGGGTGTCGAGGCCCGATGCCAGGATGACCGCCTGCCGGATGCCGTCGGCAGCGGCCTCGATGAGGAAGTCGTCGAAATACCGTGTGCGCACGGCCATTCCCTGCGCCATCCGTTGCAGGTCGGTTTCCGTGTGGTCGCCGGCGATGTGTCCGTCGAGGATTCGCAGGAACATCTCCATGCCCACCGCCTTGACCAGCGGCTCGGCCCACGGATCGTCGATCAGGTTTGCCCGGTGGGCCAGCGCACGGGATGCGGCAACCGCCGTCGCGGTGGCGCCCACTCCGGACGCCAGATCCCAGGTGTCGCCGTCGGTACGCGCCATCACCGCTCCCTGACGCGGGTTGCGGTCAGGTAGCCCGCATTGTCGCTGAACTTGAGTGTCAGCTCGTCTTCGGGAAGCTCGAAACCGTTGGCGGCATAGGCTTCCCGAGTGGTCTGCGTGCTGATCCGCCAGCCGCGTGCGCCCAGGTAGTCACTGACCGCATTGCGCTCGCCGTCGTAGAGCAGTGCCGGCAGGTCGATGTCGGAGCCGATGCGTGCCGACCAGTCCTTGAACCGGTCGCGCCAGGCGTCCGGCAGTGTCACGCCCGCGGCCATGAACTCGGTGGCGAAACGGCTGTCCGGGGCCGACAGCGCAGTGATGTTGTCCAACAACCGATCCTGGGCTTCAGGTGGCAGGTAGATCAGCAGGCCTTCGGCGATCCATGCCGTCGGTTGGGTGGCATCGAAACCCTTCGCCTGTAACGCGGTAGGCCAGTCCTCGCGCAGGTCGATACCGATGGCGCGGCGATCGGCGGTCGGGGAGACGCCCTGATCGGCCAGCACGCGGGACTTGAACTCGACGACCTGGGGCTGGTCGAGTTCGAACACCACCGCGCCGGCCGGCCAGCTCATTCGGTAGGCGCGGGTGTCCAACCCGGAGGCCAGGATCACCGCCTGGCGCACCCCGTCGCGCGCGGCATTGGTGAAGACGTCGTCGAAGAACCTGGTCCGCACCGCGATCTGCTCGGTCATCCGGCGGCGGTTGAGCATCGGGTCGTCCTCGACGGTTCCCTCGCCGTTGGCCACCTTGATCATCGATTCCAGTCCAACCGCTTTGACCAGCGCGTCGGCGTAGGGGTCGTCGATCAGTGCGCCCGGGCCCTGGGATGCCAGGGCCCGCGACGCCGCCACCGACGTCGCGGTGGCGCCCACACTGGATGCCAGGTCCCAGGTGTCGCCGTCGTATCGGATCGATTGAGTCTCGCTCATGGTGCTACTTTCGAATTGCGGTGACGGACGAGGAGTTTCGCAGTGTGGCGTTGAGGTCACCGGCTGCGAACTCCCGACCGTGGAGGGCGAACATCTCGGCGCGGCTGCGGGCGCTGACCTGCCAGCCCTGCCCTTCCAGATAGCCGGGGACGGCATTGCGCTCACCGGTGTAGAACAGGTCGGCCATGTTGAGGTCCAGCCCCAAATCCCGCCAACGGTCGCTGATCATCTTCGATCGGTCGGCGATACCGGCGCCGCCGTCCGGGTGGTACTCGGTGGCGAGCCGACTGCCCGGCGCGGACAGCGCGGTGATGTTGTCGAACAGCCGGTCCTGCGCATCCGGCGGCAGATAGGCCAGCAGGCCCTCGGCGCTCCACGCGGTCGGCTTCGTATCGTCGAAACCCTTGGCGCGCAGGGCGGCCGGCCAGTCCTCCCGCAAGTCGACACTCACCATGCGGAGTTCGGCGGTGGGGGAGGCGCCCAGTGTGGCCAGCGTTTCGGTCTTGAACTCGATGACCTTGGGCTGGTCGATCTCATAGACCATCATGCCGGCCGGCCAGGCGAGCCGATACGACCGGGAATCCAGGCCGGAGGCCAGGATGACGGCCTGTCGCACTCCGGCTCGACCCGCCTCGAGGAAGAAATCGTCGAAGAAGCGGGTCCGCACCGCCATCACGTCGGTCATCACTTGTGCGGTGCCCTCGGTGTCGACGGCTGCCATGTCGATGTCGCCGTCGACAATCTTGGTGAAGATGTCGATGCCGACGGCGCGCACCAGCGGCGCGGCGAACGGGTCGTCGATGAGGGCGTTCTCTTCCCGGCTGGCCACCGCGCGGGCCGCGGCCACCATGGTGGCGGTGGTTCCGACGCTGGTGGCCAGGTCCCAGGAGTCGGCGTCGCTGCGGGTCACCGGGCACCGCCGTACACCGCGCTGAGGTAGTAGAGCTTGCCCATCGGCTCGTCGTCGTCGAAGGTGCCCCGCTGGCCGGCTGCCAGCAGGTCGTTGACTCCGGCGGTGTCGACCTGCCAGCCGTGGCCGGTCAGGTACTCGCTGGCCTCGTTGCGTTCACCCAGGTACACCAGGCTGCCGAAATCGAGGTCGAAGCCGTTCTTGCTCCACTGCTCCGAGATCTCCTGCATCCGCTCGCGCGACTCCTCTTGTTCGGCCGGGTTCGACGGCGGTGCGGTGTCGATGGCGATCCGGCTGCCCGGTGCGGACAGCTCGGTCACGGTGTCCAGCAGGCGGTCCTGTGCCTCCGGGGGGAGATAGCCCAGCAGACCTTCGGCGCTCCACGCCGTCGGCGCCTGCGGGTCGAAGCCCGCCTCCCGCAGTGCGGTGGCCCAGTCGAAGCGCAGATCCATGGCCACGGTGCGGCGATCACACGTCGGCGCGGCGCCCTGCGCGGCCAGGGCCTGGGTCTTGAATGCGATGACCTCCGGCTGGTCGATCTCGAAGACGACCATGTCGGCCGGCCAGTCCAGCCGGTAGGCGCGCGAGTCGAGTCCAGAGGCCAGGATGACGACCTGCCGGATCCCGGCCTCGGCCGCGTCGACGAAGAACTCGTCGAAGAACTTGGTCCGCACCGCCATGTTGTCGGTCATCCGGGTCACGCCCATGGCCGTCTGCTCATCCGGGGCGGGGAGGGCGCCGCTGGCCATCTTGGTGAAGAACTCGATGCCGACGGCCCGCACGAGCGGTTCGGCGAAGGGGTCGTCGATCAGAGGTTCGGTCTCCCGGCTCGCCGCGGCACGGGCGGCGGCCACCAGCGTCGCGGTGGCTCCCACGCTGGATGCCAGGTCCCAGGTGTCGTTGTCGGTGCGCGTCATCCTCAGCCCTCTACTGCCGCAACCTATAGTTAGCTCGTATAACCACTAGCGACTGTACGCGATTCCCGCTGTAGGTCCGCTGTGAGCGCACCACGCCCCGGCCGCGCCCATCCGCGGATTCCCGCCCTGCCTGGGCCTACTGTTACTCTCGTAGACTGTTTGAGCGCGCGATGCTGCAGGTGCGAAACCCGGCGGCGATCGGTGCAAGGCAGGATTACCCGAACGCTGGCCAGACCAGCCCCATTGGCACGCTGAGACTCCCGTCCGGCTGCCCAGGAGGAAGAGTGCTCTCGGCTTTCATCTCTTCGCTCAGGACGGTCGACCTGAGGCGAAAGATCCTGTTCACGCTGGGGATCGTGATCCTGTACCGAGTCGGCGCGTCACTGCCGTCCCCCGGGGTCAACTACAAGAACGTCCACCAGTGCATCGAGCAGGTCAGCGGTGGCGCCGGGGCGCAGATCTACTCGCTGATCAACCTGTTCTCCGGCGGTGCGCTGCTGCAGTTGACGGTGTTCGCGGTGGGCGTAATGCCCTACATCACCGCCAGCATCATCGTGCAGCTGCTGACGGTGGTGATCCCGCGCTTCGAACAGCTGCGCAAAGAAGGTCAGGCCGGCCAGGCCAAGATGACCCAGTACACGCGCTACCTGTCGATCGCGCTGGCCATCCTGCAGGCCACCAGCATCGTTGCGCTGGCCGCCAACGGCGGTCTGCTGCAGGGCTGCACGCTGGACATCATCAACGACCAGAGCATCTTCGCCCTGGTGCTCATCGTGCTGGTGATGACCGCGGGCGCCGCCCTGGTGATGTGGATGGGCGAGCTCGTGACCGAGCGTGGCATCGGTAACGGCATGTCGCTGCTGATCTTCGCCGGCATTGCGGCCCGCATCCCCGCCGAGGGCAAGAGCATCCTGGACAGCCGCGGCGGCCTGGTGTTCACCGCGGTCTGCGCCGCTGCGCTGCTGATCATCATCGGCGTGGTCTTCGTCGAGCAGGGCCAGCGCCGTATCCCCGTCCAGTACGCCAAGCGCATGGTCGGCCGGCGGATGTACGGCGGCACCTCGACCTACCTGCCGCTGAAGGTCAACCAGGCCGGCGTCATCCCGGTCATCTTCGCCTCGTCGCTGATCTACATCCCGCACCTGATCACCCAGCTGATCCAGAGCGGACGAACCACCCCGAGTAACGGCTGGTGGGACCGCTTCGTCGCCAACTATCTGACGAACCCCGCCGATCCCGTCTACATCAGCATCTACTTCGGCCTGATCATCTTCTTCACGTACTTCTATGTGTCGATCACGTTCAACCCCGACGAGCGTGCCGACGAGATGAAGAAGTTCGGTGGCTTCATCCCGGGCATCCGACCCGGCAAGCCCACCGCTGACTACCTCCGCTTTGTGTTGAACCGGATCACCCTTCCCGGCTCCATTTACCTGGGTGTGATCGCCGTCCTGCCGAACGTGTTCCTGCAGATGGGGAACAGCGGTGGCGTCCAGAACTTGCCGTTCGGCGGTACAGCGGTTCTGATCATGATTGGCGTCGGTTTGGATACGGTCAAACAAATCGAGAGCCAGCTCATGCAGCGCAACTACGAAGGGTTCCTGAAGTGAGAATCGTTTTGCTTGGCCCGCCGGGCGCGGGAAAAGGAACTCAGGCGGCCAAGCTGGCGGACAAGCTCGGGGTGCCGCACATCTCCACCGGTGACCTGTTCCGGCACAACATCAGCACCGGCACCGAACTCGGGCTGGAGGCCAAGAAGTACCTCGACGCCGGTGACCTGGTCCCGGCCACGCTCACCAATGCGCTGGTCGATGACCGGCTCGACGACGCCGACGTCGCCGGCGGTTTCATCCTCGACGGGTTCCCCCGCTCGGTCGAGCAGGCCGAGGCGCTCAAGCAGATGCTCGGACGGCGTGCCCTCAAGTTGGACGCGGTCGTGGAGTTCCGGGTGCCCGAGGACGAGCTGGTCACCCGGCTGATGGCCCGCGGCCGCGACGACGACAACGAAGACACCATCCGCAACCGGTTCAAGGTCTACCGCGACGAGACCTCCCCGCTGCTGGACTACTACCAGGACGAACTCAAGACCGTCGACGCCGTCGGTGGCCTCGACGAGGTGTTCGCCCGGGCGCTGCACGCACTCGGCCGCTGACGCTCGATGGTTTCGCTGCCCGGATTGCGCAATCGCAAAACCGTTCCCGCCCGCACGCCGGGTGAGCTGGATGCGATGGCCGCCGCCGGGGCCGTGGTGGCCGCCGCCCTGCGGGCGGTCCAGGCCACGGCCGCACCCGGAGTGTCCACCAAAGAGCTTGACGACGTCGCCGAGACGGTGATCCGGGAGGCGGCCGGCATCCCGTCGTTCCTCGGCTACCACGGGTACCCGGCCAGCATCTGTTCGTCGGTCAATGACCGTGTGGTGCACGGTATTCCGGTGCCGGATGAGAAGCTCGCCCTCGGTGACCTGGTGTCGATCGACTGTGGTGCGATCATCGACGGCTGGCACGGCGATGCGGCCGTCACCTTCGGGATCGGACCGCTGATCGCGATCGACGAGGCATTGTCCGCGGCGACCAAGCAGTCGATGGAAGCCGGGATCGCGGCGATGGTTCCGGGCAACCGGCTCACCGACGTCTCACACGCCATTGAGACGGGCACTCACGCCGCCGAGCGGACCTACGGCCGGAAGTTCGGCATCGTCGCGGGCTACGGCGGCCACGGGATCGGCCGGCAGATGCACATGGACCCGTTCCTGCCCAACGAGGGCGAGCCCGGTCGCGGGCCGATGCTGGTGGCCGGATCGGTACTGGCGATCGAACCGATGCTGACCCTGGGCACCACCAAGACCCGGATCCTGGCCGACGAATGGACCGTCGTCACCGCCGACGGGTCGCGTGCCGCGCACTGGGAGCACACCGTGGCGGTGACCGATGACGGGCCGCGCATTCTTACTGTCTAGCGTTTGCCGAGATCGTCACCATGGCTGTTGATGGGCCCGCATCACGACCCTGAGCCCGATTTCGAGGCCGGACCCCGCGCCGCGGGGCACACTTTGAACCAGATGTCCACCGGTTACGTGTCTTCGCCGGGAGGTTGATCATGGACGACCCGGAGGCAGCCCTGGTCCGGGTGCTCTACCAGGAGCACGCGGCCGCACTGTGGCGCTACGCGCTACGGCTCACCGGGGATCCGGCGCGCGCCGAGGACGTGGTGCAGGAGACGCTGCTGCGGGCCTGGCAGCACCCCGAGGTGACCGGCGATGCCGAGCGTTCGGCGCGGGCATGGCTGTTCACGGTGGCTCGCAACATGATCATCGACGACCGCCGCAGCGCGCGGTCTCGCAAGGAGACCGACTCGCTGGACACCGAGGGGGCACCCGAACCCGCCGGACCCGACGAGGTCAATGCCGCGCTGGACCGGTTACTCATCGGTGACGCGTTGGCCCAGCTCTCGCCGGATCATCGGGCAGTCGTGCGCCGCTCCTACTATCTTGGCTGGACCACGGCACAGATCGCCGCCGACCTTCAGATCGCCGAGGGAACGGTGAAGTCGCGGCTGCACTACGCGGTGCGCGCGCTTCGCCTGACGCTGCAGGAGATGGGGGTGACCCGGTGAAGGATCCGCACGATCAGTACGAGACGTGGGATGCCGCCTACGTGCTGGGGTCACTGTCGAGCAACGAGCGCCGCGAGTACGAAACGCATCTGGCCGGATGCGATTCCTGCCGAACGTCCGTCGGTGAGCTCAGCGGCATGCCCGCCCTGCTCGCCATGCTGAGCCCCGACGACGTTGCCGCCATCGACACCGGCGATACCGAACCGCCGCCGCTGCGCCCGCAGCTGCTCGATGGCGTGCTCTTCGAGGTGCGCCGTCGCCGCCGGCGTGGGCGGTGGATCACCTGGACGGTGGCCGCGGCGGCCGCAGCCGTTCTGGCCGTCGGGATCCTCGTCGCCATCAAGCCGGCGACGTTCGGGACGCCGCATCCCGCCCAACAGGTTTCGACGACGGCAGTTGCCATGACGCCGGTGATGCCGTCCTCCTTCGAGGGGACGGTCGAGGTGACCCCCATGGGGTGGGGCACGCACGTCGAGATGACGTGTATGTACCACGAAGAGAGCGGCGCCGGCGCAGGAGAGGCGCAAGACGGGGACAAGTTGGCGATGTATGCGGTCGGCCGTGACGGCAGCCGTGTTCAGCTGGCGACCTGGATGGCCCATGAGGGCGAGTCGGCGTCGCCGACCGGCAGTACATCGATGCCGATGGCGAAGATCGCTGCGGTCCAAGTGGTCGCGTTCGATACCGGTGAGGTGCTACTGCAGCACAGCCTGTAGCACCCAGCTGTCATTGGCGATCAACGACCCCGTGGTCAATCCGCGTGCAGGTGAATCGCATTCAACAGCTACCCGACGAGTTGTTCAACGCTGCCCCAGCAAACCGGTGTAGCGGTGCGCGATGGTTTACGCTCAGTCCGTCGTCGCGCAGTAGGGCAACGTTGCTCCCGTGACGTCCACCCGTAGGGTCAGCGAAGGGGATGCCGTAGTGCATTGCGCCAGATCTATCGGTCAGATTGCGGCACTAGCGGTTGGCCTGGGAGTGGCAGCGGCGGTAGCGGATCCAGCCGTCGGCTATGCCGCGCCGGGGGCGTCGGACACGTCGTCGGCAGCGGGGAGCTCGACCGGCACCGAATCGGCGCGGGGCAACTCAAAACGACCCGGTACAGCGGGTACCGCGAATCATCGTGGGGGACTCGCCGATTCACGATCGCCTCGGCTCCGCCATCCGACGTCGATGACGGTGCGCAGCTCCGGCGGCGCGCGCACCTCGATTGTGACGGTAGACGGCGACACCGAGCCGGCGGCGGCGAGCAGCGACCAGGACAAGGGCGAAGCGAGCTCGCCGGTCGAGTCGTCCGACAGCGCAGCGCCATCCTCGCCATCTCGGGTTGCGGTTGCGCGGCCGATCAACCTCGAGGTGGCGACACCTCCGGTGTTCAAGGCCGCGTCCGATGTGTTGACCGCCATGCTCGGCGGCGGGGCACCTGCGGGTGCTCCTTCGCCGGCTCCTTCGCCGGCGTTGTGGACGTTGGCCGCTTCTGCGCGCCGAGAGATCGGTGTGGTCGAGGACGTAGCGTCGCCGGTCAGCCCGGTCGCGGCCAGCCGGGTGGTGGCGGCCGCGGCCGTCGCGGTGCCCGATGTGCTGAATCCGGGGTCGTGGCAGGGCTGGATCAGCGGGGTCATCACCCAGATCGAAGCCGATGTCCAGGCGGCGCAGGTGTGGGTGAGCACCTATGTGAATCTGCGGCCGTGGTACGACGGTTCGCTGCTGCCCGCCCCGCTGCGGCCGATCTTCTTCCACGCCACTCCGGTCGCCGGCCCGATGCAGGTTGAACTGGACCTCGCCGACGGCGAAACCAGCGACCCCATCACGTTCACCGCCACCGACGCCGACGGAACCCGACTGCTCTACTCGGTTCCCGATAAGGGCATGCCCGGCGGTCCCAGCCACGGAACCGTCGTCGTCGACAACGCCACCGGAACGTTCACCTACACCCCCGACGAGACGTTCACCGGCACTGACAGCTTCGCGTTCATCGCCAGCGATGCGACCAGCATCCATTTCCATGCCTGGGCGGACCTGGTCAACGCTGCCTTCGGCATCCTCGACACCGGTCTGCTCGGAGGACACCGCGACACGGCGACGGTGACGATCTTCAACAACGTCGACATCAAGGATGTCGACACCGCTCAATACACCGATGTCACTGGCGATTTCAGCGTGCTGACCTACAACGTCGCCGATTCGGGTCTGCTCAACCCCGTTGCGGCTGTCTCGCGTCTGGCGGACACCCTCGCAATCAGTACGCTGTTGAACAAGTTTGACGTGGTCAACGTCCAGGAGGACGTGTCCTACCACATGGCCCTGCTGGCCAAGACGGTCTTTCCCGATCAGACTGCGCCGCAGATCCCCAGCTGGCTGGGGCCCGTCGGAGCGCTGTTCTCCGATGGACTCAACACCTTCTCGGCCTTCCGCATCGAGAGTCTGTCCCGCCAAGAGTGGGATCTCGGTCAGAACCCTTTGACCCCTGACGGTTTCACGTATTCGCGGATACACATTCCCGGTGGCTCCTCGATCGATCTCTACAACATCGACACCAACGGCGGTTCTGTGACCAACGCTGATCTCGAGCAGTTGTCGACGTTCATTCAGACGTACTCGATCGGGCGCGCGGTCATCGTGATGGGCGACTTCGGTCAGCTCTACTCCGACGCCGGTCAGACACTGAGCCAGTTCGCCGCCGACAATGGCCTGACCGACGCGTGGGTGGAGAGTCAGTACGGAGGTGTCACCCCCGCGGACGCACCGTCATGCGCCTACGACAACGACTGCGAGCAGCCCGACAAGGTCTTCTACCGCGACGCCGCTCTGTTGGATCCCAACGATCCGCTGTCGAGCCCGGTGCAGCTGACGGTGAGCAGCTACGTCAACGAGGGCCTGAACTTCCTGAGCAGTGACGGCACGGATCTGTCCGATCACCGGCCGGTGTCGGTGACGTTCAGCTACAGCCTGGATGCGATCGGGCCGCAGAACGTCGACCCCGAGAACTGGATGGCGACGCTGCCGGGAATCGACACACTGCCGTTCACCCAGCTGCCGATCCCGGGCAGCCACGATTCGGGGAGTTATGGGATCGTGGCCTCGGCGCCGTGGGCACTGACGGGGATTTCCGACTTCGGGGTGCTGGCGCAGCTGCCCCCGCTGATCGAGCAGTACATTGTGAAGCCGATCGCGGCGGCGTGGTCCAAGACGCAGTCCGAGGACATCCTCGGCCAGCTCAACGAAGGCGTCCGCTACCTCGATCTGCGGCTGTCCAACGAGCCCGACGGCAATATCTACATCGAACACGGTCTGCGGGGTCCGTCGATCGACGTCGTGCTGCAGGACATCGCCGACTTCGCCTACGCACATCCGCAGGAAGTGATCGTCGTCTATGCGCAGCGGTTCACGAACTTCGATACCGATACCCATGCTGAATTCGTCGACATGCTCAACGACAACTTCGGCGACCGGATGGCGCCGGCCTCGATGACCACATCGGCCACGCTGCAGGACTATTGGGCCATCGACAAGAACATCATCGTCGTCTACAACAACAGTGCGACCGTCGCCGGCGACCCGAATCTGTGGGCCGACAGCACCCTTTATCGGCCATGGCCCAACACCCCGTCGATGCAGGAGCTGCTCGTCGCGAACTGGCAGAACTACGACTCTCGGCCGGCGGGGTCGATCTGGGGCATGTTCGGCGAGCCGACCGAGAACGTGACCAACATCGTGATGGGCATCCTCTGGCTCGGGACCAGGTCGCTGGAGGAATTCATGGCCAACGCGCACCCCTACGACCAGCAGTGGATACGAGTCGACTTCAAGGACAAGGTCAACCTCGTCACCGCTGACTGGTTCGACACCTCCTGGCCCGCCGGCTCCGAGTACTTCCGCGATGTCATCGCAGCCGCCTACGAAACCCTCGACACCCGACTCGCAGTGAATGGCAGCGCCCTATAGGGAGATTCGCGCCAGTGCGGATCGGGTGATCGTGGCCTGCGGTGGCGGGCGTGTCGGTAGTGCCCTGCGGCGGCACGACGATGCGGTATGAATGGGCGGATGCCTGCCGATTCAGCCGCTTCTGACAAGCCGGACCCGATCGCCGCGGCGCGCCGGAATTGGGAGCGCGCCGGGTGGGGCGATGTCGCCGAGGGGATGGTCGCGGTGACCTCGGTGATGCGGGCCCACCAGATCCTGTTGGCCCGGGTGGAGAATGCGCTGCGGCCCTACGATCTGAGCTTCTCCCGGTTCGAGCTGCTGCGCCTGCTGGCGTTCAGCCGGACCGGTGCGCTGCCGATCACCAAGGCGTCCGACCGGCTGCAGGTGCATGTCACCAGCGTCACCCACGCCATCCGGCGGCTGGAGGCCGACGGGCTGGTCAAGCGGGCGCCGCATCCCACCGACGGGCGCACCACGCTGGTCCAGATCACCGACCTCGGCCGCTCGACGGTGGAGGACGCCACGGCGACGCTCAACGAGCAGGTGTTCGCCGACATCGGGGTATCACCGGCCGAAGCGCGCGCGCTGGTGGCATCGATCGAGACGTTGCGTCACCACGCCGGCGATTTCTGAGTGCCGAGCAGACGCAAAGGCTCCCGACACAACGGCGTGTCGGGAGCCTTTGCGTCTCAGTGTCAGTCTTTGGTTGCCGTGTTACGGCGTGCCTGCATGACAGGGCTGTGGTGCGGTGGTTGGTTCCGTTTCACCTGGTGTCTGGCTCCCTTTGCGTCTGCCG
>NZ_JAPJDO010000057.1 GCF_026242045.1 Mycobacterium pinniadriaticum | reverse complement strand
TCCCGTTTAAACTCGTCGGGATAATTTTTCCTTGCCATCGTGGTGGATCATCTCGCTTCCCCCGCCAATCTTGCGGGATTAAGCGTGTCCAACACACGGGGGCAGGGCCCTTGCTAGCCAGATCCGGATCGTCCTTGGCACGGGCGATGTGCTCGGCGATGGCGATCTGGATCTCATCGGTGATGGTGCCGTCACGCAGCTGGGCGATGAAGCTCAGCTGAGCGTGGACGTCGGGCTTGAGTTTGATGCCAAGGGTTTTGACGCCTTTGGTGAACTCGTCGGGTGTGGACATTGCGACCTCCTCGGTGCGCTGCGGCCGGTAAGCGCGGGATGCGCTTACATTTACGGCCGCATGACACCGACGAGGCAGCCGCGGCTTCATGCGGCTGCCCTTTCGGGTGATGTGGTGGGTGGCTCCCGCCGGGATGCGGTGATGCGCTCCCGTGCGGCGGCGGCGAACTGCGGGTTGAGCTCGATGCCCAGCCAGTCTCGGCCGAGCCTCTCGGCGGCGACGGCCGTGGTGCCGCTCCCCATGAACGGATCACAGACAAGGCCCGATTCACCGGGCGCTTCGCAGGTACAGGTCGCTGCGAGCGCACTACGAATGGCGGTATGGCCGAGGCCTCGGATGACCCGTCGTTGCCAGGGCAGGCGGCAACGGGTGCAGCGGGCTTCAGGGCAGCCGGCGGCGATCATGCGCTGGGCCAGAGTCAGCGGAAAGATCGCGTGGTGTGCGCTGCGGTAGCCGCCAGGGGTGATCGTCCAGACGTCGCCGGGGTTCTTGCCCAGCGGATGGCCCACCTGTCCGCGGGCTTTGAGAGCGACCAGTCCGGTTGCCGCCATGCCGTTGGGGCCGCGCCAGTCTTCGCGCTCAACCGATTTGACGCTTCGCGTTGTGCTCGCCGCAGATGCGGACCGATGCGGCACGCGGATGGCATCGAGGTCGAAGAAGTAGCGCGGCTGCTTCGCCAGGATGTAGATGACCTCGTAGGTGCAGTTGAGTCGATCCGGGATGCTGCTCGGGACCGGGTTGGGCTTGGCCCAGATGATCTTGTTGCGGATGATCCAGCCGTCTCGTTGCAGCCGCAGCGCCAGCCGCTCGGGTGCCATCAACAGGCCTTTGCGGTCGGCACCTTGGGACGGGTGGCCCGAGTAGGTGTCGCCGAGGTTGAGCCAGTAGGTGCCGGTGGGCACGAGGACGCGGCGGACCTGCTCGCTGATGGCTGCCATGTGCTCCACCCACTGATCGACGTGCCGCTCCAATCCGAGCTGGCCGTCCGCCTGGTAATTGCGTAGCGAGAAGTACGGCGGGCTGGTGATCACGCAGTCGAGGGAGCCGTCTGGCAGGCGGCGCAGCCGAGTCAGGGCGTCACCAACGGCGATCCGGTTGCGTGGCAGTGTCGTTGGCGCACTCATTGCGCATCTCCGTTTTGGATGAGCGGCAGCAACCCTTCCGGCGTGACGATGCGGAACAATGCATTCGGTAGGTTGCGGTCCTTGTCTATGGCGTCTGCGAGCGCGTGGCGGCGTCGTTCGGCCTTTGCTAGGTCCGGGTGCGTCATGGACCAGACGACGAGCGGAAACGAGCCGTGGCGATCCTGTTCGACGCCAGTCTGCCGGTAGGCCTCGTACTCCCGGCACTTGGTAAGGAGCGTGGGGACGCTCTCGGTGCTCAGATCGATCTCGATGAACCACGCGCGGACCAGACCGTCATGGGTGGCGGTCTCGGCGAACAGGTCGGGTTTCAGCGTGCGCCGTGCGGCGCCAAGTCCGGTGAATGTGCGCCAAGCCACTGGTTCGACGGCACTGTCGATCAGCTCGATCGAATTGTCTCGGTTGGCGCCGATAAGCCCGATATGAGCGTCGGCGACGGCCAGCCGGTGGCTGACAAACCGGGCCGTCGGTTCGTGCCGGTGTTTCCTGCTGCGTCGGATCTGCTCGTTCAGCAGGCGCTCGCCCGCTACGTCCACGTAGTGCACCAGGCCGTCCGATCCTGCGCGGACACCACCGACACGTTGCGCCATCGCCCCCAAGACGCGGAGATCGCGCAGTCGGGCGAGCACTCGCTTCGCCGTGCGGCGGCCTGAGGTTGGTGCCAGTTCGGCGAAATGCAGGATTCGGATCTGCCGGACGGTCAGAAACTGATGGGCAGATACCGACCGCAGTATCGCGCGGTCACGATCACTGAGCTGCCGGTCGATGTCGCAGATGATGGCTGTGGTGATGTGGGCACGATGGCGTGGCTGTGTAGGTGTGGTGCCCCTTGGGGCACCATCATTCGCTGCCAATTCTTGCGCTTGCGGTCGATCTGCCAGGGGCGACTCGCTGGAAGCGTTCGACGCGAGGGGGTAACCGAGGGGGTAGTCACTCATGGCTCCCTCCTGCGTCTGCGTGGGCCGCCGATATCGGTGGCATCTTCGCTCTCCGCAGCGCCTCTGATGAGCGTGGCGAATCCGTTCTCTATGTCGGCAAGCGGCTGGCCGTAGCGCTCGCGGCTGAGGCGGCGGATGGCTGCCGGATCGCTCGACGGAGCAGGCGCGGGCTTGGTGACACCGGAGGCCCAGGGCTGTACGGCGTTGTCGCGGACGAGGCTGGCGTAGACGTGGTGCGCGGGCAGTCTCGTGAAGTCCTCGACGGCGAGCACTGATTGGCCGGCGGTCATCTCTTTGGCGTCGCCTGCTTGCAGTTGGAAGCAGACGCGGGAGCGGGCGTTGTTTCTGAACGCGTCGAGCATCGCCGGCGGCAGTTGCTTTTCGTATTGGTGCGCCAGATGAAAGCCAGCGCCGAGGCTGCGGGCGGTCGCCAGGGCGTCACCGAGATCGGTTGGCAGGCGCAAGTAGTCCTGCACCTCGTCGATGTAGACCATGACCGGGTCGCGGTTTTTCTCCGGCGTTCCGGCGCGCTCGCGGATGGCCTGCCAGAGTTCGGCCACGACCAGTGCGCCAAGGAGTTGGGCGTTCTCCGGCCCGATGACGCCCTTCCGCAGTGGTACCAAGAGCACCCTTCTCTGGCGCAGGACTTGGCGGACGTTGAACTTTGGGTGCTGCTGGGCGAGCACGTCGCGAATGGGTTTGCTGAGCAGCGGGCGCAGCTTGTTACTCAGCGGGGCGATGGTGGTGGCGGTGGCCTCAGGGGACAGATTGTCGAACCACTGCCAGAATGGTCCGGCGGCAAACGGATCGGACTGCATGACACCACGCGTGAGGCGGCGGCGAAAACCGGGATTGGTCAGCAGCAGCGGCAACATCACGAGCGTGGCGTCGTCGCGCCGGGCCAGCAGATCAAGGCAGTTGCGCAAGATGTCCGAGCTGCGGGGGCCGAGGCTGTCGCCCCAGATTGATTTGAACGTGCCGAATAGGCTGTCGGCGACGACCTCGGGGGAGCGGCCATGGCGATGGGATGCGTCGAGCGGATTGATCCCCACGGGCGCCTCGTCGAACGGGTCAAGGACAACGATGTCGCCCCTGCGCTTCTCCGGGATACGGGCCAGCAGATCGTCGATCAGGTCCTTGGGCTCGATGACCACGACCGGTCGGTCGGCCTCGAGATCCTGCAGGATGAGATTGAGCAGCAGCGTCGACTTGCCTACCCCGTTCGGTCCAATGACCCAGGTGTGTCTGAGGGCGTCGGTCGTCTCGTAGCCGATGATGCCGCCCGCGCCGGGCGCTGAGGCGTCGGCCACTATGCGGGTGCCGGATTGCAGTGCGCTACTTGGACGAACGGGGCGCGGATGGAGTGGCGGTTGGCCCGGGAAGTGCTCGTCGTGATCGGCGATGGGCCAGCCGGTCATCCGGGCGATCTCGGTCACGGTCAGGCGCTGCGACGGGGTGAAGATCGACCACGATGCTCGCGGAGTGTTCACGCGGTCGGGCTTCTCCTGGCGCAGGGTGATGCGCACGTCAGGTGATTCGGTCGTGCCGATCGCGGCCGCCAGACCAAGTAGTAGTGTCTTGCGCCGTTCGGCTGTCGCTGCCTGGACGCCGAGCCGGACGGCGGCAGTAAAGGCGTGCTGGCCGAGTTTGTGTGCCAGCGCTTGGCGTGCGCCGGGGCGGGTGTCGGTGGTGACGCCATGGAGGAGCTTGGAGATCACCTGCTGGTTGTCCGTCTTAGGTTCAGCCGGCACGGTTTTGGGGTGTTGGCGGGGGCCGAGCACGACCTGGATCGTGAGGCGCTCGCCTTTCTGAGTAGCGGTCAGTGCGTGCAGAATGGAGCGATGTGATGCCACCGCGTCGACAGGCTCAAGCTGGCGGGCGTTGGTACTCAGCTGGATTCGGCGCGCGGCCTTGACGGACTCGCGATCGGTGCTGTCGAAGCTGGTGACGATGGCGCCACCGACCAGCTGCTCGACGGCACGGCGGACGGCCGCTTGGTGCCGGAGCTGGCTACCGATCAGGTATTCCACGCCGGTCACGTCGGCGCGCGCTTCCAGAATGAGTTGCGGTGCGTGAGTTTGCGCTGCCCAGTGGCGCAGCAGTCCGAACGCGGTCGCCTCGGAAAGAGGCTGCGGCCAGAACAACTGCTGCCAGACCAGCGAACCCGCCGACACGGTGGCATCACCTGGGTTAGGCACTGGCGGCCTCCCCGGCGCTATTGGTGCTATCCGTGGTCCGATCGGCGTTGCCGTTCATGGCTTCTCGCGCGTCGTCCTGGGCCTCGGCGTCGCGCAGGGCCATGGCGATGACCGCACGGCTGAGCTTGCGCAGATCCGGCGGGTCCCGGCGGACGCTGCGCACGATGATCTGCCGTTCGGGTTTCGGGGTGCCGCGTGAACCGCGGCGGTGATTGGTTCTTCCTGTTTTAGACATAGGTATCCTCCATTTGGAATTACGTGCTAAATGATTTCGGCCATTGAATTTAATCAATGCCGTGACTGCATTATCTATTGAATTGAATCAATAGTCAACGATTTTCGACTGCGGCACAATGACTTTCAAACTCTGTCAATAGGGGTAAGAGGGCTAAGAATCACCATCTATTTCGCCATGTAGAAATTACAACAATGGCGCCAATGATGGCCGCGATGAGTGCCGCGATGCCGATGATGATAATCAGCGTTGGCAGGATCGACTCGATCAAGCTCACCGCGCAGTAGAGCGCGATCACGCCTAGCAGAATGCCGAAGCACCAGCCGATCATGCGGTCGACCCAATGCCCCGGATCATCGCTCACGTCGGCTCCTGGCTGCGCAGTTCAGCCAGCAGCCCATGGTCGAATCCCGCAGTGACGCAACCGGTGACGAAGCGCCCCTGATCGAAAGGGAACCGCTGCGCAAAGGCCTGGACGTAGGCCTGCCCGGTGAGATCGGCATGCAGCAGCAGCCACACCAGCGAGCCCGGTGGATGCCCGGCCTTCTCCAGTTCGCCGAGGTGCCACAGCGACAACTCCAACTCGTCGACCAGACCGAAGTCGAGCTGGCGGCGGACGTGGTTGACGTCGTGCCAGAACCGCAGCGCGCCGTTGACACTGGCTGGCGTGTAGATGACGTCACCGCTGTTCTCGGACGAGATGGGCAGTGATTCACCGGTGGTCACGCTCCGGCCGTAGGCCTCGGTTAGCGCGGGGAAAGTGTTTGGGGCGTCAGGGACGAGGACGTAATCGAAGCCCACCTCCTCGGCTGTCCTGGCAGCGGCGTCCACGATGAATGCCGAGAGAGCCTCGGCGGCATCGAGAACGTCGTCGCCGAGCTGGTGACGGATGTCGTCAAGTATGGTCATGCGAATTGCTCCTTCCTGTTGATGGTTTCGTGCATCGGGGCGACGCCTGGCCCGCACGGGATTCCAGGATGGTGCGGAAGTGCGTCAGGCCGTCGAAAACCGCGCGGGCAGCACTTCCTGGTGGTGAGGAGGGTGTGAGGTGGGTGACGGTGACGTCCGGGGCGGCAACCAAGACTCGTGGTGGCGCGGCGCCAAGGACGACGGCGTGGACGTAGCCGGGCAAGGTGCGGAGCCGCGACAGGATATTGCTCGGGTTGGCGTCGGTCAGTAGGAAGTCGGAGAACACCACCACGGCATTGTTCTCGCACTGCCGACCGGCGTATGCCTCGACACGATCCAGCGCCGGGCCGAGGTCGCTGGACAGTCCGCATCCGCCAGACAGTCGATGCAGACCGCGGTCAAGCCGGCGAAGACCGCGAGCGGTGAAGGGTTGGGGCGCGACGTGTCCGGCTGAATTCATATCGAACGGCACCAGCGCCGCACGATCGCGCCCGCACTGGCAGGCTGCGGCGACGTGCCAGATCGCTAGTGCGGTTTCTTCGTGACGTCGTGACAGCGGGTCGTTGCCGCCGCCGGAAGCGACACTGGCCGACTCGTCGAGGACGATGAACACCGTCGCACCGTCCGGCGGGCACGGGCCCGGGTCACCGAGCCGGATGTGCTCAGCCTCGTCCCGGGCACGCGCTGGTCGTTGCTTTACTCCCGCGGTATGCCCCGCGCGGACGATTGCGGGCGGGAGCAGTTGCCCGTCGCGCAGGTGTGCGGGCAAGGATGGAGCCGTCTGCGGCGGACGGGTCATGCTGACCTCGCACGCTTGACGGGAGGCAGTGTGATCGGTGCCTGTTTCGCGGGGCCGTGCCCCACTACATCGGGGCTGGCCAGGAGTGCGCGGTACTTGTCGGCCTCGATGTGGGCCGCCGCGGCCAATCCGCGGTGGGTGTATTCAGTGATGATCGACTTCTCCTGCGAGGCAGCCTGTTCGGCTCGGTGCACAAGCCGCCCGCTTGCCAGCTGTCGGTGACGGTGATCGGCTTTCAGCGCCTCGTGCTCGGCTGATTCGATGACATCGGCGACGGCGTCGGCGTGGTACCAACTGTTGACGAAGCTCGCCAGCGCGATTGCTGCCGCAAGCCCGCCGAAGGTCATCCCGGACAGCGGTCCCTCGATGGCCGTTCTGAGCGCGAAGATTCCGACTGCCACAAGGATGGCGATCAGCGCTGCCACCGCGAACACCACAGCGTGCAGGCGCGTGCTCTTCGATGGGCCGTCGAACAGATGTCGGTAGGGCTCCAGCGCCTTGGGCAGATCGTTTTGCCGGCGTGCGGCTGCCTGTTGCAGGTGACGTAGGTGGGTGGCCGCCAGCCCTGCTGTGATCGTGGCCGTCCCCGCCGAGAGTGCCTGCGTGACAGCCAATACCGGGTATTCGCCGAGTGCGATGGTTGCACCGGATAGTCCGGCGATGTCCCCAACGAGTAGCGCCGCGGTGCGGGCGATGTAGCCGCGGGAGGAGGTCGCCTTGCGGCGGACGTATGGGCCTAGCTGGTCGCGGACCTGGTGGTGTCGGTCGAGTGCCGCGTCCGCAGTGGTCTTGGCCCGCGCGACTGATGCTTTCGTTTCGCTGACCGCGAAAGCCAGCGCTCCGGCGGTGCTGGCGTCCTTGCGGGCTTTCACCTCGCCTTCAGCGGCGAACAAGTGCTGCTGTTCGAGGCCGCGGGCGTGGTGTTCCAGTTCCAGGTAGGTGTCGGCGATGATGTCTGGGCGGGCTGTCGCCGTGGCGCTGTCGACGGGGATCAGCCGGATGCCCTCGGGCCGGGGCGGTCCGCTGCGCGGCGGAGTGTGGTCGGCGGACCTGTTGCGGCCGAGGTCACGGATGCGTGCCATGTCAGGCTCCCGCCGCGTCGGTCACGACTGTGCAGGTGGCCTGGGTGCGCTTGCAGACCGCGGTGTGGAAGGCCCTCAGCGCCGCGACGTACGGGGTTGGTAACAGCGAGCCATCGGTCTGCCGGCCGATCCCGATCAGGCGGACGTCGGCACCGGGCAGCGTGGGCACGGTGACCGTGGCGGCCAGCGTTTCGGCCTGCGCGCTGGTCAGGGCCGGATCGCTGAGGTCGGGTTCTGCGGTCTGGATGCCGTCGGTCAGGACGGTCTCCTCCAGACGGTAGGCCTCAGACACGGACAGTTGCGACAGATACTCCGCGCCGGGCTGGTACTGCCCGACCACGTCGGTCGCACCGTCCGGGAGCTCGTTGGCGACACCGGACAAAGCCGTGTTGATCTGCTGCATGACGGCATCGACTGCAGCTGCCGTCTTGCGCAGCCGTGCAGTGGCGGTGGCGCCGTCGAGTTGGAGATCTTCGTCGAAGACGGTGAGGCCGACCGTTGAGCCTGCGAAGATCACCACCCGCAGGTGGCCTCCGCAGATCGCGGTGCGCTCGGCGACCGTCTGCAGTACGTGCTGCTGGGCCGGTTGGGCGGTTGCGCCGTGTCGGCTGCCCGATTCGTCGCTGGCGACCAGGGCTGCGACCCTGCTGCCGTCGCTGGGGCAGGATGCGGCGACCTGCTCGGCGTGGGCCAGCGAGTCGGAGATTGCCCCGTGGCAACCCGTCGCCGCGCAGATGACGATTGTCGCGGTTGCGGCAATAGAACGAATAGTGTTGTGCTCGAACATTAGTGACTCCTTTTCCGGTAGATGGTCATCGTTGGTGGCGTCGGAAGGCGCGCTGTTCCGCCAGCCAGGTCTCGATAGCGGTCGAGGCGGGCTCGTCGGCGTCGTGTTCGGCGTTGAGCGCTTCTCCGAGCCCGAAGACCGCGCAGCGCACGACGAAGTTGCGCTGGACGCGCACGGGGCGGCCGAGGGTGAGGGCGGCGCGAACGCTTTCGATGTGATCGGCCTCGGCGATGCGGTAGGCCAAGTGCGACGTGGAGCCCCCGGCCGCCCGGATCGCGGCGACGGCCATTTCACCGACAGCGATCTCAGCTTGGGATGTGAACCCCAGGCTGTGGGTGAGCCGGATCGCCGAGCGCAGCGCGAACCGTGCTGCCGCCGGTCCCGGACTGGCGAAGATATCGGTTTCGGCATCGAAGCCCGGTGTGGTGATCACCCCGACGTCGCTGTCGCGGTGCCGTAGGCGAGGTGCGATCTGGCGGCGAAGCTCATTCAGGGTGTTCGCCGCGGACCCGGATGACGACACGGTGATGCCGAGCAGCTCACTGACGTGACGGCCGGCGGCAAGGGTGGCGTGCTCGTACTCGGCGATTGCCGAATCGAGGTTCTCGAACTGAAAGAAACTGTCTGCGTCGATCATCGGAGTTGCTCCTGGCTGTCGTCGGAAGGCTTGTCGATGACGCTAAAGGCAGCGAAATCAGCTGTCCAACAATAGGTTTGGACAAGCGTGGCTATGCGCGGGCGGATTCTGACAAGCGTTCGACAAAAACGTCACAACATCCAGCACCGGCCCCGCGGCGGCGCTCGACAAACTTTGACCTGTGTCTTGCGTCACAATTGCCGGGATTCTGGGTTGGCGCCGAGATGGCTCGAACCCGTGCGCCGATCCGGGTCAGACCTCGCCGTTAGACTGTCTTCTCCCTGGAAGGAGCCCATTGTCCGCCCAGCCGAGTGCCGACAAGATCGCCGCAGACCTCCTTGCCCTGATGGTGCCTGGCGGGGGAGCTCGCGACGACGCTCTGCTGCGTGAGCGGCGGTCACTGATGGCGCTCGTTGCCGCTCATCGGAAGCGGCGCGGTGACGAACACGGCGATGACCTCGGCGCGATCCGCAAACTGCTGGTCGACTTTGTCTCGACCCACGGCAGCGACGAGCGTGAACCCGGTCTGGGAAAGAAAGGCATGAGCCTCGCCAACCAACTTGCGGTCGTGGCACGGGCCATCCGGTTATACGACGGGCTGCCGACCGAGATCGTGGCACGGCGGGAGGCTGCTGTCGCGGGCACCAACGTCAGTGTCGGCATTTTCAGGCCAGATCGCCGCGGCGCCAACAGCATCGGGCGTTACGCCCATGCCTTCGCGACGTCATTCAGTGAGTATGTGAATCAAGCCGGGACCAGGCCGGCCAACGACGCGGCGATGACAGGTGGGCCGAGGCGCGCCACACGGGCGGCCGCAGATGCCGATGGATCACCGGAGTCGTGGACTCGTCTGCACTCGATGTCTGAGCGGCTTGCCGCGGAGATCGATCGGTCAGCCGAAGCCGACAAGCAAGGTGCGCTGAAACTGAGCCAGGGTGCATACGTCGAACGCGACGTCGAAGCCGCGATTCTCCGCCGCTTGGGCAGCGGCGAGGTCGAGACCGAGATCGTGGTCGGTGAGGCCGGCGACGGTAAGACGACGCTTCTTTGGTCGTTGCACCGCAAGCTCAGCGGCCACAGCCATCCGATCCTGTTGTCGGCGGTGTGGTTCCAGCCCGACGACCACGGCCATCAGGCACTCACGCCCGATGCCGTGGTCGACGCGGTAGCTGGCACGGCCGATGTCGTCGTACTGCTCGACACCGCTGATCTCCTGCTGCACAGTGAATTCACCACGCAGCAAACCGTCGCATTGCTCGAACGGCTGACAGATCTCGGAGTGCAGACCGTGATCGCGACCCGTCCTCGCGAAGCACTGTCGCTGCCGGCCGATCTCGGGCGCCGGACCGACCTGACGGCCTACAGCGACGACGAACTCGCCGCCGCGGTGCCAAAACTGGTCCAGTCGTACTGTCCTGCCAATACCGAGACGCCGACGGACGCCACGGCGGCGCTCAAACAAGCCCGCGCACGGGGGTTGGTGGTCGACCGCGTGTGCTCCAGCCCCCTGCTGCTGCGGCTGATGTTCGAACTGGCAACCCCGCGCTTTCCCCGGCTGGAGATCGACGTCACGGGGCTTTATCGGCAGTACTGGGACCACCGCGTCGTAGCGGACCTGCGCGCCCGCTCCGGCAGAGCGCTGCGTCAGAAGGGGACGGACCTATCGACAGACGCTGGGCTCATCGGCATCGTCATGGTGGCGGCCGGACGGCCAGAGGTGAAGGTCGAGTCGGCGATCCGCCGCGCCACCGAAGCCGCGTCCAACGCGGGCCTGCACATCGGAAATGGGGAAATCCGAACGGCAATCGACACGCTGTGCCAGCGCGGTGTCCTGATCGAGAGTGCCGGCTCAATCAGATTTCTGCACCAAACACTCTTCGAATTCGCCGCAGCACAGGGACTCGCGAACCGCGGCTGTGAGCGTGAATTGCCCAGACTGCTCGATCGGCTCGAAGGGGCACCTGACGACCTCTTCCTCGGGGCGGTCATCGAGCAACTCCTGATCCTGCTTGCCGACGACGAACTCTCCCAGGACGCGGTCGCTGAAGCCGTCCGGCGGCTATCCAGAACCAAGCAACCGAGCTTGGTGGAGATCGCCATGATGGTCTGGGCTCACCATCCGGCTCTGCCCGGCGTTGATCCGGAATACCTAGAATCTGTCCACCCCGAGGCGATCGATCGGTTCATCCGGGTCGTGCCCGGCGTGCACAGTTCGGCTGACGACATCATCGATCACCTCGTCTGGATCTGGGACCACCGTCAGCCGCTGCGGCCCAAAGTCGTCGATGCCTGCGCCTACCTGGCACGGCGTTCGCCGTCGCAGGTAGCCGCTTTCGTGGCATCGCAAGACGTAATCGGTGAACTAGCTGAACGCCACCGGAAGATGGTCCGTGCCAACGCAACTCCGCTGCTGCTCCTTGATGCCATGCTCGTTGCCGACCCGGACTATGCGCGTCCCGCTGCCATTGATTTGATTGACAAGCTCGCCTCGGACGCCGAGGGCAAGGCCACGATTGCCAACTGCCTTCGACTCATTGCGGTGCGGTGGGCGGCCGCGGGATCGGCGGCATTCCTCGCCGAGGTCGAAAACACCGTCGAGTCGATCCAATCGCGTTCGAACGACAGCGATGCCAAACTCGTCCGCGAAGCTCTCTCCGAGGTGATCGCGCAGCACTGGATACAGCTGACCGACCAGCTGCCCGCGGACGCCCGCACGGACAACTGGCTTCAGCAGATACAGGAACTCTGCATTGCACTTGAGGACATCCCTGTCCGGACGCCCAAATCAGCGGGCGATGACGACACCGACAACGCTGGCGAAGCAGAAGACAGTGCGGCCATGCGCGGCGACCAGAGCCCGGTGCTGGGAGCCCGCCTCATCGCGGTGGCACGAGTCGTAGCGACGATCGATCCGAATGACCCGCGCGTCGTGGGCACGCTTGATCAGCTTTTCGACCTCAAGGGACCGGCAGCAACCCGGCAACTAGCCCGGGGAAGTATCGCCTACTTGCTGATCAACCACTATCCGGCCACCGCTGAGGTCATCGACCGGCTCGGCGCCCGACTCGCAGCATGCCTCCCCGCCGACTACAACGCATTTGAACCCGGGGCCGAACTCTGGGCGGCGGTCGCCCGGTCGTGCCTCATGGACTCGCGGATACCCGCAGCGCACGTCGCGGCGGTGACAGCCCAGGCTCGCGGGCGATACCCCGACAGCGTCCCGCTCTGGACACGGCGCGACATGCTGCTCGGGCTCGCGCCCGCCGCCATCGCCGCAGGCGACCCCGACGCGACGCGCGTCTACGCGCGCATCCGCGACCAAGACCTGGAGCTGCCCGATACCGAAACGAACATCTTCCTCGACAACGCCACCGATCGTGTCGAGCAGGAACCTGAGCTCTTGGCGCCCCTGATGATTCACCTCGCCCACCGTGTCGGGCGGTCCGCCATCATCCGCACGCTGGCCGACATCGACTCAGTCCAGCCAGCGCTACGTGAGCACACCAGCAGCATCATCGAGTGGATCGGCCAACTTCTCAGCGGTCCCGACCGCAGCCAAGGAGACGGCGCACGCCTTCTGCTCAAATTGGCCACATACGGCATCGTCCGCGCCGATTTCGAGCAACTCGTCGCGCTCTACCCGCGCCTGACCCATCCCGAGGCAAAGGCAGACGTGGTGCGCACGATCGGACGTGTGACGCTGAAGACGATGAGAAACGACGACGCAATCCAGTTCCTGCGCACGCTCGTCCGCACCAAACGTGACCCCACACCGACGATTCGGGCGGCACCGGGGCCGCGCCTTGCGAACCCGGTCATCGTGGATGCAGCGCGCGATGCACTGCTCGAAGCATTCGGATTCCAGACGGCGCCGAGCCCATCCGACTGGGACACAGTGTTTTCCCTGACGTTTGCGCCACGACTGTCAGGATCGCGAGCCGTCGACATGACTGGCGCGGGCAATTTATCGCTGTACCTCACTCACCTGGTGGATGCTGGATACGTGCCAGAGGCCAGCCGGTACCTTTGTGAGGTTATCGACACGCTGGCACCCATAACGAGTCGTCAAGCTCGCCTTGGATCGAACCGCCTACGCGTCGCTATAGGGACAATCGTCCGCAGAGCCTCGCGCCAAGACTTGCACGGGCTACTTGAAAAGGTCGAGCAAGCACCGGAAGCCCTGTCATCCTTGATGATCTGGGCTGCTGTTCGAGAGCGCTACGACGACACCAGGACAAGCATCGACAGGCTCGCCGAGCATCCGACGCTGGGACACGAGGTAACCAAGGCTCTCATCAACCGCGTCCGGATCGCAGGACGCCAAACATTCGCGGAAGTGCTGACGCCGGTCTGACGCAGATTTCCAGAGACCTCAATATTCTGTTCCTACCTGTCAGTTCCGGTTCAGGCCGAACTCGCGCGTCATCAGAGCGCGCTTGTAGTGGGACTCGGCGGCGTCGACCTCTGTGGAGGACGTGCTGGGTCCGAACACCCGCAGGATGCTGAACAGAAAATTTCGGGCGTGATCCGTTTTGACCTTCGCCCCGTGGCTGCCGAGGCTGGCGAAGGCGAGTTCGCGTAGGGCGATGTTGCCGCCATGACCGTCACGTGCGTAGGACATCCACCGGCCCAGGATGCGTTCGGCTCCGTCTGCCTTGCCGACGTACTGCTTGCCGTTCGAGGAGTTGGTGATGAGGTAGATCCCTTGGACTTCGGACAGCGCGGCGCGCCAATCAGCGTAGCGGTGGTCGGAGACCATCTCGCCCAGCTCATGGTGGGTCAGCAGCACGCGGTCGAAGCCAGGAAACGGAACCGTGTCCCGATCTGCGATCTCCAGAACGGGTAGCTTTGCAGCGCTTGTCGCCCGTCTGTGCCAGGTCCGCGGATTGCCCCACTCCACGACGAGCCGGTCGGCCAGCGGTGCCAGGAAGCTGCTGGGCCGCAGATCGAAATACCTACGTGTGGCTGTTCTCTCCGCCACAACTTCTCCGAAGTTCTCGTAGGTCCCATACAGGCGGGAGCGTCGTTGTCCATCGGCGATGAGGATCACCCAGTACCGGGCGGGATCGGCGGGGAATTGCCGAGCCGAGATGCCTTGGAAGCGTGTGTATTCCCGAACTCGTTCCTGAGTCAGATCCTCCCGGCCTTGTAGTCCCTCATCGTCGCCCGTGTTGAAACTATGGCGGACGAGATGGATGTCTTCTAAGCCGATCGGAGGGCTCTGCTCCGCGCCGATTCCGGCGAGGATGTGACCGAGCGTGAGGAACGTTCCGGGTGTGAGTTCAGCGGAGGGATCAAGGTCGGCGGCCTCATCGTCGTCGCTCTCATGGTTCTGGTCGGGCACGTGCACACTTTATGGCGGCGACGACATCGCGGTGTTGGGTACGAACACACCGATTCGGGCAAATCTGGGTGCGGGCAAAGTGTCAGTTCCCAGCGGTAGCGTTGGTGCCGCTTGCGAAGGAGGATCGTGGAACTTACCGAAGCTCAGTGGCAAACGGTCATTCGACATACCACTGCCGCAGACCACCCATACCCAGGTGCCCGAAATGCGCCGGATGTCGTCATGCTGGCGCTGGCTACCCTCGTCGGCGATGTCGACCAGATCACGGCGTCCCACACCGAGTACAAACTGGATGCTCCGACAATCTGGCGGACGTGGGCGTTCACGCCGTCCGGGTTAGCGCGCGTTGAGGCGGAGTTCGCACCCGGGGAATACGACGCACTCGAAGACCGCCAGCGCCGCCGCCGGGGGAGCTTCGATGATCCAGTCGAACCGACGGCAATCAATGCTCGGATGCTGCCGCTCCGCACCGCGACATCGTTCGCGGTGACACGGGTCTACCACCGGTCATGGACCGACCAGTTTGGCAGTCATCTGCGCTTCACGCCGCTGGCGATCGAGATTGCGTTCGGCACCACCGTCGAACGCATCGGGATCAGGACGTGGTTCGACGACCAAGCCAAGAGGGAGCGCTGGGAGGAATTTGTCGCCGTCGCGCGCAAGGCGATTCTTACGGGAGGGGCGGAATGAGGGTCTTCATCAGCAGTGTTCGGCACGGGCTCGAGGAAGAGCGCGACGCCCTACCGGGACTCATCTCGGCGATTGGTCACACACCGGTGCGTTTTGAGGATTTCACCGCACAAACGGTGCCGAGCCGTGAGGCATGTCTGGAGGGAGTCAAGAGTTCCGACGTCTACGTGCTGTTGGTCGGACCACACTACGGCCATGTCTTCGAGGACACGGGACAGTCTGCCACCCATGATGAATGGATGGCCGCTACGGCGGCGGGGATACCGCGAGTGGTCTACCGCAAAGCCGGTGTGGAACTGGATGCCGACCAAGCGGCGTTCGTCGCGGTGATCGAGGACTACGCGGCAGGAGTGTTCCGTGACTCGTTCGGTTCGACGGCCGAACTACTGACCAAGGTGGCGGCCAAGATCCGCGAACTGGGCAAGAGCAGCGGTCCCTTGACGTTCGCGCCGATGACGGAGTCTCCAGTTATCCAGTGGCGCCAGCAGTTTGAGCGAGGCACCCAGGGGCAGGCGTTTTCACAAGCTGCGCTGGAAGTCCACGTTCTGCCGTCTTCGTCGGGATTGCTATCGGCTCGGGCTCTGACGGATCTGGGGGACGCGCTGGCCGGACGGGTGCGCCGGAGTGGTCTGATCGATGACCGTGCTGCGTTGGAGACCCGAACCGGCGAGGACGCAATTTACTTGCTGCTAAGTGACGACGCTCCTTCGCCTTGGAACTCCGCCGTCGAAGGCCGGACACTGGGCCTGCGCATCGCCCGGAGCGGTCAGACCTCGGCTTGGGCGTCGTTACCCCGAGATAGCCTCGGCGCGGTGATTGATCCTGAGCAGTTACCAGTGCAGATCGCGGGCATGCTGCGCTTGATTGGCCATACGCAGGCTCTCTCCTCGCCGTACGTTGCAATCGCTGTGGGCGTCGAGCCGGTGAGAACGTTGTCGATCGGCAACATGTCCGACATGCCACGCAATTCGGCACAATTCCTATTGATGTCCGATCAGCCTCTGCGGGCCGAGCCCGATGAGTTGGTGACGCTCGCAGCTCTCGACGCTGGCGCTCCTGAAGCCGGAAGCATGCTGAGCCGCCGATTGATCGAGTCGTTCCGCCGACATCGCTAACTCGCTCGGCTGCGTTAGAACGCTGCATCACAAGCTTTTAGGCCACAGCTCCCACCGATTCGCCCGGCCGCGCAAGACTTCCGCGTCGGGGAACTCCTTCTGCAGCTCTTGCAATCGCTTGGTGATGTCGGCAATTGGCAGTCCGGACGGAATGACGGCCAGAGGCTGGGGCTTGGGTGCTGGGGGCTCGGTGGGTGCCGGCGCTGAGCGGGCAAAGGTCGCCATCATTTCGCGGGCATGCTGCAGTCTGGCTGCCCAACCCGGCCATGCCGGGCACGGGCCGTCAAAGGGCGGGCGTTACCCATCCGTGCTTCGCGATCGGCGTCGGGCAGTCGCTGCACATGTCGTCGGCGTTGAGCGGCGGTACGGCCAGGAGTTGGTTGAGTCGGTGGCGCTTCAGGTCGGCTTTGATCCGGTCTTTCCGCTCCCCGCTGGCAACGAGTTCGGGTATATCGATTCGGAGCTGTTTCACGTCGCGTTCCCGGTTGATGCGGTAGCGGAACAGCATGTAGTCGCGCCGCTCGTTGGGTAGCCAGCCGTTCTGGTCGACCACCGCCTCGGGATCGCCGACGATGGCGGCCAAGCGCTCGACTTCAGCACGTCGCCGTTCGATCGACTGCTCCAGCACCACCACCTTCTCATCGCGGCGTACCGAATCCATCTTCGGAAACAGCGAGCCGTCGCAGTAACCGGCCATCTCGGTCTCTTCACGCTCCAGCAGAGACCGTTGCTCGGCGAGTGTCAGCCGGGCATCGAAACGTTCTCCGTCATAGAGTGCCTTCCGGGCCTCGCGCTCCTCCTTGACCTTGGCGAGGGCTCGCTCGCGCTGCTTATCCTGCTTGGCCCAGCGGGTTTCGAGCTGTCGGGTGGAGAGCGTTCGGTGCCCTGGCTCCGCCCGGCGCCACTGGTTCATCACCTCGATCGCGTGTTCGTACTCAACGGCTCGGTCGTCGTCGCACCACGCTTGGGCTTCCATAGCATGCCGTCGAGTTCGATGACGCCGTCGGGTATCGTGGCAGTAGTCGCTGGCATTGCGTCCTCCAATGAAGTGGACGGTCAACAAACGCTGGTAGTTGTGAGCGACGCGGACAGTCATTGGCGATGGATCGATCCATCATCCACCGCGTTGCCCACGCTCGCAGGCTTCCAGGAAGCGACTAGCGGCCGTCCTACTCGATGACGCCGTCGGCATCGTGGCGATGCCAACCACCAGCCCCTGGGTGGGGATCACCAGTAGCGTGTGCGAACGGGCGGGGCGGGGTCGTCAAACGTGGCTTTGTCACCGCTACGTCAGTAGTCGAGGGCTGCGCGCAGTGCGACCCGATCGCGATGCCGTTCGATTCGGTTGGCTGGACGGGCGGCAGATTCCGGCGTGGGTCACCCCGCTGGGTAGCACCGAACAGGCGGGTTACTGGGCCGGAGTTATTGCGGATGGGTCACTTGTGTCGCTGTATGGAACATCAGTCGACTGTTCGTATGACAGATCGCAGGTCCAATCGGAGCTCGACATTTACTCATCGGTCTTCGACCGAGCAACCGGGAGACCGGATGGTGCCCATTTCTGTTGCCCAAGAAATCGAAACGCTAAAAGAGCGAATCCCGTCACCGATGAGCAGCACCAGGCGAACGAGTTGAAGTCACCATTTACGATTAGCTACTGGGCAGGAGTCTTGCGAAGACTATATGCAAAAGTAAGATCTTCATCTGCGGCCATTGTGTTTATTGGACGCTTGGCCTACAATCAAATTCAAGCCACCACAGAAACAAATAGCAAAAATGGCTGACCAAACAAACACGACTTCCCTTGAAGGGGCGGATGATTTACCGAACGACTACAACCGGGACGGCTCGGATGTTATTGACGCTACCCTGAATTCCCCCGTAGTACCGACCGCGCATTTGTCTGTACCTATCAAGCAGAAGAAATCATCTATATCGCGTCTCACGATACCTATTCTTATCCTCGCGATGCTTGGCCTGCCGGCTGCTACGATATTCGCTGCTTTTCAGAACACCAAGCCAATGAGCCTTGCGCAGGAAAACGCATTCGCGTCTCAGCAGATTGATCTTAATTCTCTTGATTTACCCGTTTCGACTGCCAGTCAAGACGCACCGGGCACGCTGACCGTCAACGGACAACTTTCGGTCGCGGGGTCGTTGCAGGTTAACCCTGGCGCAAAACCCGCGAATCCAAAGGCGGGCCAGATTTATTACGACAAAGCAAGTCACAATCTGGGTTATTACAATGGTGCCAACTTCGTGTACCTGCAGGGCGGCGGCGCAAGTAGTACAACCAATGTTACTAATGTCGCGGAAGTTACGAATACTACCGTTATCAACAACTACAGCACCGCAGTGCCACCTGACGACGACCCTGACGCAGTGCTACTCCAGGGCGACACGCCGGGAACCGTACAGACGGGGAACTTTAATATCGACGGGGCGGGCGTCATGGGTATCGCCTCTATCGGTACAGGGAATATTGAGACGATCAATGGGACGACGGGGAATATAGCGACGGTGAACGCGACGGATCTGAATGGAACGACTGGCATTATTACGACGGTCAATAGCGACACGCTCAACGGGACTACCGGCAACATCGCGACCATTAACAGCGATAGCGGAAACATCTCCATTCTCAACAGCGATACCGCGACGGTGACCGGTGCCACTACGCTGAATGGGGCCACGACGGTGAATGGTGCCGCACTGTTTAACAATACGCTGACAACGCAAGCAGACTCTTCGAATGCCCTACAAGTCAAAGACGCGGCAGACAATACATTGCTCAACGTCAACACGACGAACAATGATATCGCCATTGGCAGTGGCAACAGTACCTTTGCGATCAATGGCAGCGGCTCGTCGTCGCCAGCTGGCACTAACGTAAATCTAGGTATAACAAATGTGCTGTCTGACAATACTTCCTATAGAACTGGTACGGGTCGACTGGCGATGAAGTTTACCACCGGTATCGCTGGTGGCACCCTCCAATCTCTTTCCACATACATTCTTCTAAATTCTGGCTATACCTTTTATCTAGGACTATATGCTGATAATGGCAATTCTCCGAACAGTCTACCAACCACACTGCTCACTAGCGCGTCGGGTACGTCCGTAACTGGTTGGAACACCCTTTCAGTGTCACCCGTTACCTTGCAGCCGTATACAAGCTACTGGATAGTTATGGCCCTACCTCGACAAATAGTCATTCCACAGGGTGGTTCCTCAAGTACCGTCTGTCTCACTAGTGGCAGCCTCTCTCTGCCAACAAATTTTGGTACATCCTGCTCCTCGTATAATTTTGGTTTTAGCTTCTACGCCACCTACCTCACCGACCCGGCAGGTGCAGATGCAGGCAATGCCATGTTTAGTATCAGCGACACAGGACAGGCAACATTTCGCAGTACCATAGACTCGACACATGCATTCAGGATTCAGGATGCAACCAATGGCGCGACACTGTTTAATCTCGACTCGGTGACGGGTAATATAGCTATTGGTAAGAGCTCAGCCAGCTATAAACTTGACATCGACCACGGTGACATCAACCTGACAAGCGGCCAATCATTGCGATTCGGCGGAACCAACGTGCTGTCCGCGACAACCACCTCTACCACCCTGGCAGGAACAGCAATTACTCTCCAGGGAGCAACAACAATGAGCAGTACGGCAGCTATACAGGGTGCAGCAACCTTTGCCAGTAGCGTGTCTGTAACTGGTGCTGCAACATTTAGTAGTACCGCGACTGTCAGCGGTGCGCTGACCGCTACCAATACGGTGACGAACAAGGTAAACTCAGTCACCGCTTTCCGGATACAGAATACTTCGCTCGCGAACCTATTCGTCGCGGACACGACGAACATGATCATTACCATCGCCGGGTCGGATACGAGTTATGCCAGCCTGACGCTAACCGACGCTCACTTCAAATCGACCCAGACAACTCCGCCGACAATCGCCGCGCCGACGAACTGCGGCGCCGGGGCGACGGCAGCTGTCGCTGCCGGGTCGACTGATACTGCCGGGTCATTTACGATTACAACCGGTACGGACGGCACATCTTCGACCTGCGATGCCACTATCACCTTCCAGCAGCCATACGGCGCTGCGCCAAAGTCAATCATCATTGTCGGCAAAGGAAACGGCGCTGCGGTCGATCGTGAAATATATGTCACCTCCGAGGCAACGACTGGTTTTAATATCACGTTCAACAAGAGTGCGGCAGGAGCCGACAGCACTGTGTATGAATTTAACTATTGGGTTATCGAGTAGGCCGTCATGAGGTATCGTAATTCAGTTACCCTTCGGTTTATATCTGAGAATCACGCCTTACCCGATACAGTGGGTAGTCATGCCCCATTTCCCTATCTGACACAGTGAAATGCATTGTGCGCTCCAAGTGCGGAACGCGAAACAGGTCGAACTGCCCGCATCGCACGTCAGGGATAAAGGAAATGGGGCCATCGTTGGCGATAGCTCGTCATCCGCCGTACCCGTCTCGATCGCGGGGCGATCCGATTATCGTGCAAAACAGTGCTCAGAGAGCTCGTTGACGCCCCTGGGATTTTCATTTCAGTGGTACCATACCCAATTTATACAGATCACTCCATCGCCATTTTTGCGATTCGACAATGAAACCTTTACCTCACACAACGAATAGTCGCATGTACAATTGAGCCAGTACCGAAACCATACATCCACAACAGGCCTGAACCCATCGATGCCAGGTATACGTAACCAGTCCCTGAGAAGGTGATAGAACTTGAAGTCCAAAACCAATATTCAGGGGTTGTAAGATTAAAATAACTACCGTCTATATATGCTTGCATAAACTCTTTTTGCGTTGGCAGCCGCCAGCCATTGCCTTTGTCGGTACAAAGTTGAAATCTGTCTCTGCCATGGTTATACCCATAGTCATTCCCTGCTGAACCACTATAGCTAAAGTAATTCGTAAAGGTATTAGAAAAAACAACACTGGTACCGTTGTCGCTCAGAACCTTGCTCCAGATAAGCCCCGTTCTCGGGTCTTGTTTGTCGGTACCACTTACGCCATCTGATGGGGTGGTCCAGGTAACGCTTGTCGTACAGTTATTCGTTTGAGTAGCAGGCGCATCAGAGTCACCGACTACTTGTGTTGAACACGCTCCCGGCTTCGGATATGTACCTGTCTGTTGTGTACGACTGTCTTTATAGAACGTCTTGCCGCTTGCAATGTCACTAGCATCGGCGGTGCCGGATGGCGTCCACTGAGCAGCGGTAGAAATGCGGTTCCAGTGGGTGCCCCAATCGGGTGTGTTGGAGGTTGAGCCGTAGCCGAGGCCGTTGAGGGTATCGGAGAGGGAGAGAAGGTGCGAGGTAAGGCCGTTGTCGCTGCCTCCCGGACGTGTTTCGGCACTGGTGGTGATGGAAACGCCAGCAATTGTGCAAACAACCGCTAGCGACAGCATGAGCAGTGCCCGCCAATTTTTCATTCCCCCGCCGGGTAGACGGTCTTGATTACTTGGCCGATGTGAATCCTCGTGTCTCATGTGTAATACCATCCCCCGCTTCAAGCCCTTGCTTTGACACTCTCGCCTGTGTCAAAGACCCGCCTATTTAAGTTTAGCAATTCTAATATAATCGATTTTCCGATTCAGTACAATGCTATTCTTAGACTAAGACTATTAACCCGACTCGTGTTATTCTTGCATTAGGATGGATATCAAAATCCAAGTGTCGAGTACGCGACAACAAACGCATTCCAGATTTCCGCGGACCATTGCGGTCTATTTGAAGATGTATATCATCATATGTATCATAACCGTACTCCTTGGCGCGATAAACGCGGCTATCCTGACTGGCGTCGCGCACTCTAATCCCGGAGGAGGCGTTGCGATTGCGATCTTCCCGCTGACCCTGTTCCTACTAGCGGTCGCGGCTTTACTCTTTGTCGCAATTTCGATGGTGCTGTTGGGCGCAGTACTGCGTTCTATTGGAAAGGTGATAATCCGCGCACTAAAAGCGATTGCAAGTCACCTGCATTGAACGCGGTGTCGACTCCGGTCGAAAACCCGCCCCGCTTGGACTGTCTTCTATTGGGGTCCGCAATCCCCAGGGTGTTTTCAGTTATGTGTAGCGTCGTCATATGGCTAGTGGAAGCTTCTCGTAACTTACTACGAGGGCAGAGGGTTCGACGGCCGCTGACGGCCACCGTAACGAGTGGTCAATCAACCATTTCGCGACTTCACCGCCAACGTTTTTCACGGCATCACCAACCACCTTGTTGGTCTTGCTCAGCTGCCTTCCAAACGGAATCAAACCAATGGCATCATTCATCAAGTCGCCGATCTCGTCAGTGAGGTCATCAGGGTCGTGTCTGTTCCATGCGTCGATGGCCTGACCTATGTCGATTACTAGGTTAATTCCGCTCATAAAACTTCCGACACCGGGAATAAAGCTAGTCCAGAAAGTAAAGTCCTCCCATGCATTTTCAATGCTTTCCCAGTCAATGTCTTTGCCCGTGCCATCGCCTCCGGATCCTGCTGAGACGCCAGTATCAATCACCGACACCGTGCCGTCCAAGTTGTTGGTGACATAGAGTCTGCTGCCGTCGGGACTGATAGCCACCGCCCACGGGCCATCGCCGACCGGGATGGGATCGCCCACGGTGGTGTTGGTGGCCGTATCAATCACCGACACCGTGTCATCGCTGTAGTTGGCTACATAAAGACGGCGGCCATCGGGACTGACTGCCATCTCTAAGGGGGTGTGGCCGACCGGGATGGGATCGCCCACGGTGGTGTTGGTGGCCGTATCAATCACCGACACGCCGCCCAAAGAGTTGGTGACGTAGACGCGACTCCCATCAGGACTGACCTCCACGCCCCACCCGTAGCCGAGGGAGATGGGATCGACCACGGTGGGGTTCGCGGCAGTATCGATTACCGACACAGTGCCGTCCAAGTTGTTGGTGACGTAGATCCTGCTGCCGTTGGGAGTGACAGCTAGCCTCAACGGGCCATCGCCGACCGGGATGGGAGTGCCCACCATGGTGTTGGTGGCCGTATCAATCACCGACACCGTGTCATTGCTGTAGTTGGCCACATAGACACGGCGGCCGTCGGGACTCACCGCGATCGCCGACGGGAGGTCGCCGACAGGGATGGGATCGCCCACGGTGGTGTTGGTGGCCGTATCAATCACCGACACAGTGCCGGCCCCCCAGTTCGCGACGTAGACACGGAGGCCGTCGGGACTGACCGCCACTTCCCCCGAACCGTCGCCGACAGGGATGGGATCGCCCACGGTGGTGTTGGTGGCCGTATCAATCACCGACACAGTGTCATCGTCGTGGTTACCGACGTAGACCCGGCTGCCATCGGGGCTAGCCACGATTTGCCCCACACCATCGCCGACAGGGACAGTCGCAATGACGGTCGGAGGTGTGGCTGCTGGTGTGGCGGCAGCCGTTGTCGGCTGTGCTGACGCCTCGGCTTGCTGGGGCACGGAGGGTGTCAGTGTGCTCGGTGCGGGTTCAGTGGTGCCCGATGCCTTCATCGCCGCCGGTCGCGGCTTGAACGACCCCGTGCTCCGGACCGTTGCAGATATGGTGGTCACCCGTTCCTGTGGCGTGGCAGTCGACAGGGCCGCGACTTTGGATTCGACAGCAGCAGCCACCAGCCCGGCCAGCGATGCCCTGTGGTTCACCACGGGCGTCTTCACCGACCCGAAGGCGGGTCGCGGCGACGCTGACGCTGCTCTGGCCGAGTGGGTTCTGTGGCTTGACGAGCCCGCATGTGTGTTGCTCGATCCGGTGTCGGCGTGTGCGACCCCTGAGCCGCTGGCGAGTGCCGCGCCGACACCTAATGTGATCGCGCCTGCGCCGAGCCAGATGTAGGTCTCGGTGTGGCGCTGGTGAGCGCGCCGATGACGCCCGTTCTTGCGGTGAGTGCTGGCTGATTTTTTCGACCTGCGCCCATTCGCCATGCGAGCTCCCCACCACGTGTCGAGCGATCTTAGTTGCCGGCAGTCAATACTCCTAGCAAAGTCGACCAGGCTACCGCGTGCTTTTCGGCTATGTTGCCAAAAAATTTACCTACAGGTAAATCACATCTGCCTTCCAGGTCCTTGACAAGGCATCAGCGTTCCGCGCCTACTCGCCACAGGCACCACCCAGATCGCGGTCGGACGGCACGGTCATCCCGGTAACGCATCGGGGTGCTGTAACTCCCCGAACGGAGAATCCACGACCTGCAACAGCGACGGTAGGTGACATCGGGGGGCCGATGGCTCGTCGGGAACGCTCGCTCGCGATGTCGCAGAACAAGATCAAGCGCAAGAAGCTGTACGCACCCGAGGACCGCAATCGAGGCAACCATCCGGGCATGCCGCGTCGGCGATACGTGATGAGCCCTGGGCACCTGTCCCCCCGGTAGAGAGGCCGGATGGGGGATGGGGGATGGTGGGTAGTGATTACCGGCCTCGGTGGGGCTACCTGACTGCGTCGGCCTGGAAGCCGTCAGGGTCGAGTGCGCTGTCGGGATCGTCGCTGGTGCCGGTCGTTGCCGAGATGGTTCGTGGGTCAAAACTAGCGGGTGGCAAGCAGCCCTTCCCTGTGATGGCGCAGGCATCACTCACAATCGCGTGGCCGTCAGTAGCCTGCGTAGTCAGCGGACGTTGATCGCCACTGGTCGCTGACCCCCAGCTGCCATGTGTGCCGTCGTAGTCAACAGAGCTTCCCGACTGCACATCGACGACGCCGGGCTGGGCAGCTGCCGCAGCGGCCCCGCCTAGAGCCATCGCAGCTCCTGCAGCGACGACGAACACACCTTTGCCGATGGCACTGAGTAGCGCTCCCGGAGCCATGCGGCTCTTGGCGTGTCCCGCGGCGATTGAGTCGGTCTGAGGGCATGCGGAAGTAAGCGTGGCCTGCACGGCCACCCTCCTCTCTCCCCTGGTCAGGGGATAAAAACGGTTCGGTCCCGGCCGTCTGGCGGGGCGGTCAGGCCATCGTAAGGGTCAATATGGCTGAGGTCAATACAACTGGGGTATTTACGACAGAGTGATAACTAGCTAAGCTGAATAGACATGGGCAATTGACACTCTGGCCTGTTACGGCCGAGTCCTATGTGGTAGACCGATGCCCGCCGACGGCGCCAAGGAGGCGCTTACCGAAACCACCCGTGCCTTTGGCGAACGGGTGCGGGACCGACGCAACCAACTGGGGATCAGCCAAGAGGCGGCCGCCGATCGCATTGGGATCCACTGGAGCGCACTTGGCAAGATCGAGAGAGGCCAGCGCAGCTTGCGACTCGAGACGATTCTCAAGATCGCCGCGGGGCTGGACATCGACGCGGGAAAATTGGTCAGCGGGCTGCCTTCACCGCCCGATTAGATCTCCACGGGGGTCTGCCAGTTGCTAACGTCTGAGCTGCTCATGAGGTTCAGGCCAGACGGCAAAGGAGTCAGGATGGCTGGCAAGTTCGAGCTGTACAAAGATTCTCGCGGCGAGTTCAGGTTTCGGCTCAAGGCTGGTAATGGCGAGATTATTGCCACGGGAGAGTCGTACAAGACCGAAACTGGGGCGAGGAACGGCATCGACTCGGTCAAGAACAACGCGCCGGACGCTCCCATTATTGACTTGACCAAGTAGCTTGCGGGTCGTCGCTCGGAGCCTGGCGGTCCCAGGCGGCGCGGTACGGATCGCGGCACCTCTGCCCGGCAACTTCTCGAGTCGCCAGAAGGCCGGCGCATTCGGGCCAAGACGACATTTCGCGGCAAGCATGACTCGCTCGACGTGGACGACCACTGAGCCAAGGACCAACTACTCGGTGGTCAGCGCGCGGGGGCGCTGCGCTTGGACACTTTCGAAGCGAAAGTCACTGTGCCAGTGGGGGTGACGGTGAAACGGTAGGCCTCGTTGAGCCCTTGCTTGCCGCTATGGGTGAACGCCAACACCCGCTCGCCGTCAGTTCGGATATGGATGATGCCGAAGTTCAGACGGTCGAAACCCTCAAAAGGTTTGTTTGTCTTGTCGACATGTGACGGTCCTTGGTAGGCAAAAAACGCTGCTAGGTCGGTGCAGAAGATGATGGCCGGTGTCTGCCGCGAGGCACGACCCAAAGCGGCCATCAGGGTTGCGCGCGGATGAATGTACTCCTTGCGCACGCTTTCATCGCCAGACGAGATCATCGAGATGACCGGACCTACATCGCGCAGAAACCCCATGTCGAAATCGGCTGATCCGTGATGGGGGCACTTCAAGATCTCCGAGCGAAGCTTGCTGTCTGTTGCCCGTCGCTGTGGATGAGGATGTCGGCGTCATTGGCGTTGGTGATCAACTGGCGATGAGAACGGCCCCGCTCGGTGTGGTGAGCGGGGCCGTGGTGTTCTCGGTGA
>NZ_JAPJDO010000056.1 GCF_026242045.1 Mycobacterium pinniadriaticum | reverse complement strand
GCGCCACCGTGGGCTTCGGTTCCCGGCCCCCCTGTTGGGCGTCACACCCGCCGGCCGCCCGGGGTCGGTACTTGTTTTGCCCCTAGCTTTGTTGGGGCCCGGGCGGGGCGGCCCCACCCCCCGCCCCCCACGTCCGCTGTGTAAGGAAAGCGAGGACGGCACCATGACCGAGGTGGCCAATCCCGAACAGCTGCTGTTCGCGTCGACGACACAGGCCTTTCTGGAGAAGGGAGCATCACTGAGCCGGGTGCGCGAGCTGCACGCCGCCGGCACCTCCTTCGACAGCTCGTGGTGGCAACGGGCCGCCGAACTCGGCTGGGCCAGTCTGCTGGTTCCCGAAGAACTCGGCGGCGGCAGTGTTTCGGGTGACGGGTTGGCCGATCTCGCGCTGGTGGCCGAACAGATCGGGCACAGCGTGGCACCAGGTCCGCTGCATCCGGTCAGCATCGTGCTCGCGGGCCTGGTCGAGGCGCCGGACGGACATGAGGACACCATCGAAGCGCTGGTGGCCGGCGAACTCGTGGCCTCCTGGGCGGTCTACGAACCGCGCCGAACGCTGTCCCCCTTGCAGCCGACCCTGACCGCGACGCGCACCGAGGCCGGCTACCGCCTCGACGGGGTGAAGGACCGCGTCGAGGCCGGCACCGAAGCCGGTGTCTTCCTGGTGGTCGCCGACTGCGGCGGCAGTCCTCGCCAGTTTCTGGTACCCGCCGACCGCGCTACCGTCACCGAACAACGTTCGGTGGACATGGTGAAGCGTTATGCCCGAGTGGAATTCAGCGGCACCGAGGTCGATGAGGCCGCTGCGGTCGGCGGCGCCGCACAAACTCCGGCGATCATCGAACGGCAGCGGCAGGTCGCCTTGGTGCTGCAATGCGCCGAGATCGTCGGGATTCTGGACACCGTGCTGGCGATGACATCGCAGTGGATGTTCGACCGGCATAGTTTCGGCCGGCCACTGGCGTCCTACCAGGCACTCAAGCATCGCCTCGCCGATATGAAGATGTGGTTCGAGGCATGCAGGGCGACCACCGCGGGTGCGGTCGCCGCGGTCTCGGCACGCTCGGACGAGGCGGCCAAGCTGGTCAGCGTCGCCAAAGCCTATGTGGCCGAACGAGCGCCGGTGATGCTGCAGGATTGCGTGCAGCTGCACGGTGGGATCGGCGTCACCTGGGAGCACGACCTGCACTTGTTCCTGCGCCGCACCGAGCTCTACCGGGCGCTCTACGGTTCACCCGGCGACCACCACCGCGCGGTGTACGCACTGAGCGCCATGCGACAGGAGGCTTCGGCATGACCGACATCGCGATCTCCACGACCACCGAATCGGTCGCCGATTTCGCCGCCAGGGCCCGCACCTGGCTGGCGGCGAACATGCCGGCCATCGACCCGGACCACCCACCGTTCTCGGTGCGCGCCGAACAAGCCTCGTGGGACCGTGCCCAGGAACTGCAGAAACGCTTGTACGAGGGTGGTTTTGCCGGAATCTGCTTCCCCCGCGAATACGGCGGACTCGGCTTGGACCATGCGTATCAGAGAGCATTCAACGCCGAGTGCCGCACCTATGAGATGCCGCTGATCCTCAATGTGCCGTCGTTGACCATCTGTTCGGCGACCATCCTGGACATGGGTACCGAAACCCAGAAACGCGAACGTATTTCGGCCGCCATCCGCGGTGACGAGGTGCTCTGCCAGCTGCTCAGTGAGCCCAGCGGCGGCTCCGATCTGGCCGGCGTCATCACCCGCGCCGACCGTCGCGGCGACACCTGGGTCATCAACGGCGCCAAGACGTGGAGCACCAGTGCGTTCGCCGCCGATTACGGTCTGATGCTGGCCCGCACCGACTGGACCGTGCCCAAACACGAGGGACTGACCATGTTCCTGGTGCCGCTGAACTCCCCCGGCATCACCATGCGCCGGATCAAGGAAGTCAACGGCAACGAGGAGTTCTGCGAGGAGTTCTTCGACGGCCTCGAACTGGGTGACGACGCCGTGGTCGGCGAGGTCAACAAGGGCTGGGAAGTGGCGTCCCGTCAGCTGTTCCACGAACGCCGCGCGGTCGGCGGCGGATCGGAGTTCGCCAGCGGGACCGGCTCCGAGAACGCCAGCGAGATGCCGCCGGATCATGTCGGTATCACCGAACTCACCGGGCAGGGCGACGACCCGGTGGTGCAGGATCTCGCCGGACGAGCACTGGTGCGCCGGATCGTCAAAGAACAACTCATCGACCACGTCGGATCCGCCATCGACAACGGCACCCTGCCGCCCAATGCCGGTACGCTGATCCGCCTGTTCCACGCTGAGACAACCGAACTCGAGGTCGATACCGCACTGGCGATCGCCGGTACCGCAGGCGTGATCGACGAGGGCGGGGAGCTCTCCGACCTGCTCGAAATCGGGGTGCGGTATCTGTCGCGACAGACCGGTTCCCTGGGCGGCGGGAGCAGCGAAATGGCCCGGAATGTGATCAGCGAGCGCATTCTCGGGTTCCCACGGGAGTTCGCCGCCGACAAGGGTGTGCCGTTCAATCAGGTCAAGCGCGGCCGCACCTAGAAGAGTGTGGGCTGCGGCTCCGGGTCGGCGGCGACCGACGGTGACGGGGGCGCGCTGAACGGCCGGTGGCTACCGGTCAGTCGGTGCCTGGCCACCAGCGGCGCCACCCGCCGGTGCAACATGTCGCGATACTCGGCGGGCAGGTAGGCTCCGCGCCGGTACAGCTGACGGTAGGACATGACGAGTTCAGGATGTGAGCGCGCCAGCCAGCTCATGAAGACCCCTCGGGTCGAGCTGCGCAGGTGCAGACCGAATACCGTGACCCCGGTGGCGCCAGCCGCCGCGATCTGACCGAGCAGGCCGTCGAGATGGTCGACCGAGTCGGTCAGGTGCGGCAGCACCGGGGCCACCATCACGTGGCAGTCCAACCCCGCTTCGCGCACCGCGGTGATCAGACCCAGCCGGGCCTGCGGCGACGGGGTTCCGGGTTCGACGTCACGGTGCAGGTCAGGATCACCGACTGCCAGCGAGATCGCGACTGACAGCGAAACATGCTGTGCCGCATTGGAAATAAGATCCAGATCGCGGCGCAGGAGCGTGCCTTTCGTCAGGATCGACAATGGTGTGCCCGAATCCGCGAGCGCTCCGATGATGCCGGGCATCAACCCGTAGCGACCCTCGGCCCGCTGATACGGGTCGGTACTGGTGCCCAGCGCCACCGCTTCCCGCCGCCATGACGGCCGACGAAGCTCGCGGCGCAATACATCGACGATGTTGGTCTTGACCACGATCTGACTGTCGAAATCCGCGCCGGGATCGAATTCCAGGTACTCGTGCGTGGGTCGGGCGAAGCAGTACCGGCAGGCGTGCGCGCAGCCGCGGTAACCGTTGACGGTGAACCGGAACGGCAGCAGCGCGGCCGCGGGAATCTTGTTCAACGCCGTTTTGCACAACACCTCGTGAAAGGTGATCCCTTCGAACTGCGGCGTGCGCACGGTGCGCACCAGCCCGATGCGCTGCAGGCCGGGCAGTGCGCCATCGTCGACCGCAACGCCCTGGCCGCTCCACCGCATTCATCTATTCGAACTCATGTTCGAGTGGATGTCAACGAAACGCTAGTTGTCGAGCTCCCCGGCGATGCCCCGCTCGAGGGCGGCGGTGGTCCGGTCGGGCAGGACGAGCAGCCCGTCGAGCTCACCGCGGGCCAGCTGGTAGGCCCGTTCACGCTCCTGCGGGGTGGCGCCGCGATCCGCGGCCACCCGCAGCAGGCTCTGGGCGCGAGACATCCGCTGCTGATCTTCGCGGGAAAAGTCACTGCGCCGGCGCCGCCGGGCCTCATTCTCGGCGGCGTCGAATGCGGTCACATAGACCTCGACGGCGTCCCGATACTGCCGCGCCGCCTCGGGGTCGTCGATCAGGTCCTCGGCCTTTCCCGGCCGCAGCAGATCGGCGCGCAGTTTGGCCCGGTGAAACTCCACCGTCAGCGGGTCCCGCATGTCGGTCATCGCCGGAAAGTCGAGCAGCTTGGCGGCATCGAGTTCATAATCCAGCCAGCGGGTGTCGGTGCGGCTGTGTTCGTCAATCACCCGCGTGATCGTGCGCCACAGCGCTGCTTGGCTTTTCGGCTGCGCACCCGCCGTGACGGGCTCGGGGGCGTCGGGGTCGCTCTGCCGTTTGGTGAGCGCGGAAACCCCCCGCACGGCCGCATAGATCGCGCCGGCCAACGGCACGATGATCACAAGCAGCTCAACCAGCCGGAAAATCAGCCCCACATGGCCAGGATGCCACCTGCCGTCGGCCGGGCTACCCGGGTCCGTCGCTGGCAGCGGCGAGCAGTGGGACCACCACGTCGCTGATCGGCGTCTCCAACCCGTGTTCGGCGGCCTTGCGGACGATGACACCGTTGCGGATATCCCACTCCAGTCGGCGGTGCGCTTCGGCATCCGACAGCATCGACGTGGTCAGATCCTCCGGGGCGGCGGCGAACATCGCGGTCATCTCGTCGATCACGGTGTCCGATAGCGCGGCGCCCTCGGCGCGGGCTACCGCCAAACACTCGGCGAGATATCGGCGGGCCAACGCGGCGATATCGGCGCGACGGAACATTCCGGATCGACGACCGGCCAGCACCATGAACCCGGCCAGCGCGTTGACCAACAGCTTGCGCCACGCCTCGGTACCGAAGTCGGCGTCCAGGTCCACCGTCATCCCCGCGGGACGCAGTACCGCCGCGACGACCTCCGCGTCCCGGCCGTCGGGCAGCACCAGACGGACGCCGGTGCGCAGCCGCACCCAACCGCCCGGCTGCGTTTCCGCCGAGAACCACACGACGGCGGGCACGATATGGGTCGACGGGCACACCCGGCCGACCCGCTCGACCTGTTCGACGCCGTTCTGCAGCACACAGACGACTGTGTGGTCGTCGCACAGCCGGTGCAGCCAACCGGCCGCCTGCTCGTTGTGGGTGTCCTTGACCGCGACGAACACCAAGTCGACGGGGCCTCCGACGTCGTCCGGGTCGGTCATCACCGGACCCGGGACCACGATCGGTTCGCCGCCGTCGCGCCGGACCTCGATCTGATCGCGCGGGGTATGCCCGCACACCGTCACGCGGTGACCGGCCGCGTGCACCAGCGCGGCGACGGTGGAACCGATCGCCCCGGGACCGACAAGTGCTATTGAACTGCCCACCGCCCCCAACGTACAACCGGCCCTACGGTGTACTCATGTCCGAACCGTCGCTACGCCGGGCCACCGCGGCCGATGCCGCCGCCATCGGGCCGCTCGTCGAGCGGGCGTACGAGAAGTACATCGCCCGCATCGGGCGCCGGCCCGCGCCGATGGACGCCGACCACGCCGCACTCATCGACACTGCCACCGTGTGGGTGCTGACCCGAGGCGACCAGCTGCTCGCCACCATGGTCACGCTCGTGATGGACGACCACGTATTACTCGAGTCCATCGCCGTCGCGCCGGACGCCCAAGGCCAGGGATACGGGGCACTGCTGCTGCGCCGCGCCGAGGACGACGCCCACGACGCAGGCCTGACCGAGGTGCGCCTCTATACCAATGCCGCGATGACCGAGAACATCGCCATGTATCCGCGCTACGGCTACGTCGAGACGCACCGCGGCGGTCAGGACGGCTTTCGGCGGGTGTTCTTCAGTAAGCGGCTATGACGTCAGGACCACTTCGACAAGTAGCACTGTGGGTTGTAGGGGGCGTCCTGCGCGATCGCGACCTGGCCGTCGATGGCGACCTCACAGTGTGCGTTGGGGGCGGCCTGCCCGCCGTGCGTGGTGCTCGCCACCTGCAGGAATGCCCACTGCGGATCCTCAAGAGTGGTCTGGAAGACCCACGGCGCATCCGGTGACACGGTGATGTTCTCCCGCTTCATGAACGCATCGGAGTCCGCGTTGAAGGCCTCTTTGCTCGGCGGCTGCGCCGTCAGATAGGTGACGGTGAATTCGGCCGGTCCTGCCGTCGCCAGCGTGTAGGTCACCTGCTGCCCGGGCGCCGCCGGATCGGCGCTCGACGTGGCGTGCGTGGCCGCAACACCGGCGGCCGCCATCACCAGCGCCGCCCCGACCCTTGCTGTCACTTTTCGCATATTCGCCATATCGGCCACGCTACCGACGGCGTTACCCCGATCCGGACCTGGCCGGTGACAGCGAATGAATTGCAGGTTAACGCGTTCGTCACACACAGATATGTCACAGAAACTTATTCGCTCTAACGTCCCCGTCGACACCAACCGTGGGTCGGGGGCCATCAGGTCTTGTCGTGGCCCAATGCTTGCTGTTCCCAATACGAAAGGGCCTTTATGCAACTCCGGCGTTCTGCACTGAATCGATCCGCATTGGCAGCGACGAGTGTGATGGTGACCGCGGGCCTTGTGCTGTCCGGCTGTGGCAGCAAGGCCGGCGAAACCGACGCAGCAAAGTCCGATTCGTGCGTGGACACGTCGGGACCCACCATCAAGGTGGGTTCGCTGAACTCGCTGTCGGGCACCATGGCGATCTCCGAGGTCACCGTGCGCGACGCCATCAAACTCGCCGTCGACGAGATCAACGCCAAGGGGGGCGTCGAGGGCAAGCAGATCGAGATCGTCGGCGAGGACGGCGCGTCCGACCCCGCGGTATTCGCGCAGAAGGCCGAAAAGCTGATCAAGGACGACTGTGTGGCGGCGGTGTTCGGCGGGTGGACCTCGTCGAGTCGCAAGGCCATGCTGCCGGTCTTCGAGAGCAACAACTCGCTGCTGTACTACCCCGTGCAGTACGAGGGCCTGGAGTCCTCGCCGAACATTTTCTACACCGGAGCAACCACCAACCAGCAGATCGTTCCGGCGCTGGACTACCTCAAGGAGAAGGGCGTCAAATCGCTCTATCTGGTGGGCAGCGACTACGTGTTCCCGCAGACCGCCAACCGCATCATCAAGGCCTACGCGGACGCCAACGGCATCGAGATCAAGGGTGAGGACTACACCCCGCTGGGCTCCACCGACTTCTCCACCATCGTCAACAAGGTCCGTGGGTCCAACGCCGACGCCGTGTTCAACACCCTCAACGGCGACTCGAACGTCGCCTTCTTCAAGGAATACACCAACGCCGGCCTCACTCCGGAGAAGATGCCGGTGGTCTCGGTATCGATCGCCGAGGAAGAGGTCCAGGGCATCGGCGCGCAGAACATCGCCGGCCAGCTGACGGCCTGGGACTACTACCAGACGCTGGACAATCCGGTGAACAAGGCGTTCGTCGCGGCATACAAGGCCAAGTACGGCGAGAACAAGCCCACCTCTGATCCGATGGAGGCCGCCTACGTCTCGGTCTACCTGTGGAAGAACACCGTAGAAAAGGCGAAGTCCTTCGACGTCAAGGCGATTCAGGACAACGCCGGCGGCGTGACGTTCGACGCTCCCGAAGGCCTGGTCACCATCGACGGTGAAAACCATCACATCACCAAGACCGCGCGGATCGGCGAGATCCATCCCGACGGCCTCATCTACACCATCTGGGAGTCCCCCGGGCCAATCGAGCCGGATCCCTACCTGAAGTCCTACCCGTGGGCCAAGGGCCTCTCGGGCTGACGGGAGCGAGCGAAGCGACGCGGAATTAGCAGAGTGGCGAGCGAAGCGACGGGAAACTAACACAGTGGATGTCCTTGTCGGACAGCTGGCAACAGGATTGAGCCTCGGCTCAATCCTGTTGCTGGCGGCATTGGGCCTGGCGCTGACATTCGGCCAGATGGGCGTCATCAACATGGCGCACGGCGAATTCATCATGGTCGGCTGCTACACAGCCTATGTGGTGCAGACGGTGGTCTCGAATGCCGGTGCCTCGCTACTGGTTTCGCTGGTCGTCGGATTCGTGGTCGGTGGCCTCCTCGGAGTTCTGCTGGAAGTCACCCTGATTCAACGGATGTACGACCGCCCACTGGACACGCTGTTGGTGACCTTCGGCGTAGGGCTGATCCTGCAACAGGCCGCCCGCAGCATCTTCGGCGCACCCGCGGTCAACGTCACCGCGCCGACCTGGCTGTCCGGCGGCGTGGAGATCCTCGGGGCGGTGGTACCCAAGACCCGCATCTTCATCCTGGTGCTGGCAGTGGTCTGCGTCATCGCGCTGTCGGCGGTGCTCAAACTCAGCCCGATGGGCCGGCGAATCAGGGCCGTCGTACAGAACCGGGATCTGGCTGAAACCAGCGGCATTTCGAGCCGCAAGACCGATATCACCACGTTCTTCATCGGCTCGGGTCTGGCCAGCGTGGCCGGCGTCGCGTTGACCCTGATCGGATCCACCAGTTCGACGATCGGGCAGAGCTACCTGATCGACGCGTTCCTGGTGGTCGTGGTCGGCGGGCTGGGCCAGATCAAGGGCACCGTGATCGCCGCGTTCGCGCTCGGTTTGATGAACTCCTTCATCGAATACAGCACTACCGCGTCGTTGGCGAAGGTGATCGTGTTCGTCGTCATCGTCATTTTCCTGCAGGTCCGGCCGCAAGGGTTGTTCACAGTGCGGACAAGGAGTTTGGTATGAGGCCCCTGTTGGGTCGATGGCAGACGTGGGCTGGCTTCGCCGTCGCCGCGATCCTGCTCTTCGGTGTGGCACCAGCAGTGCTGTCCAGCTTCCGGCTCGGCCTTCTCGGCCAATACCTGTGCTATGCGATCGTGGCGGCGGGTATCGGGCTGGCCTGGGGCCGCGGCGGCATGCTCACCCTGGGCCAGGGCGTGTTCTTCGGGCTGGGTGCCTACATGATGGGCATGCACCTCAAGATCGCCGACGCCGAGGTTCGCAAACAGGCGGTACCGGACTTCATGCAGATCGCCGGAATTCCGGCACTACCGTCCTATTGGCAGCCGTTCTCGTCCGCGGTGTTCACGCTGGCGGCGATTGTCGTGATCCCGACCGCCATCGCGGCACTGCTCGGGCTCGGTGTGTTCAAACGCCGCGTCAAGGGCGCCTACTTCGCAATCCTGTCGCAAGCCCTGGCCGCGGCGCTGGCCATCCTGCTCGTCGGACAAGCAACGCTGGGTGGCAGCAACGGACTCAACGGCTTTCGGACGTTCTTCGGGTTCCGGCTCGCCGATCCGGTGAACCGGCAGATGCTCTACTTCATCGCCGCGGGAACATTGCTCGTCGTCGTCGCGGTGGTGCGCCAGTTGATGCAGAGCCGTTACGGCGAGCTTCTGGTCGCGGTGCGCGATGGCGAGGAGCGGGTGCGATTCCTGGGCTACGACCCGGCCACGATCAAGGTCGTCGCCTATACCGCCGCGGCGTTGTTCGCCAGCGTCGCCGGTGCGTTGTTCGCACCCATCATCGGTTTCATCACCCCGGCCCAGGTGGGCGTCGTGCCGTCGATCGCATTCCTGATCGGTGTCGCGATCGGCGGCCGGACCACCCTGCTCGGGCCGATCCTGGGTGCCATCGGTGTGGCCTGGGCGCAAACCGCGTTCTCCGAGCGGTTCCCGTCGGGCTGGACGTACGCCCAGGGTCTGCTGTTCATTGTGGTCGTCGGCTTCTTCCCCGCCGGCCTGGCCGGACTCGGAGTGCTCTTCCGGCGGCGGCGCCGCGCCAAGGCCGACAACCCGAGCGGTGACCCCGATCCACGCCCCGAGTCCGAACCGGTGGGAGCCGCTTCATGACCGAACTCGCCGAACCGGTGGCCGGTGGAAATGTCGGCATGGGCACCCAATACCTCGAAGTCCGTGGCCTGACCGTCGATTTCGACGGGTTCAAAGCGGTCAGCGAGGTTGATTTGACCCTGTTCCAGGGCGACCTCCGATTCCTGATCGGCCCGAACGGGGCCGGCAAGACCACCGTCATCGACGCCATCACCGGGCTGGTGCCGGCCACCGGATCGATCAACAAGTCCGGGGTGGACCTGCTCGGCAAGAAGGTCCACCAGATCGCCCGGCTCGGCGTGGGACGAACTTTCCAGACCGCCAGCGTGTTCGAGCAGCTGACCGTGCTGCAGAACCTCGATATCGCCGCGGGGGCGGGCCGGTCCTGGCTCACCCTGCTGCGCCGCCGCAAAGCGGTACTGCCCGCCATCGAAGAAGCGCTCGAAACGATCGGCCTGACCGACCTGGCCGACCGACCGGCGGGCGTGCTGGCCCACGGCCAGAAGCAATGGCTGGAGATCGGCATGCTGCTGGTGCAGAACGCCGACGTGTTGCTGCTCGACGAACCGGTCGCCGGGATGAGCGGCGAAGAACGCGACGAGACCGGAAACCTGTTGCGCCGCATCGGTTCATCCCGCACCGTCGTGGTCGTCGAACATGACATGGATTTCATGCGCGCCTTTGCCACCTCGGTGACGGTGCTCGCCCGCGGCCAGGTTGTCGCCGAAGGCTCGGTCGCCGAGGTCCAAGCCAACCCCAAGGTCCAGGAGGTCTACCTCGGGACCGCCACGGCGGGCACGTCTCACTCGGAGGCAGACGAATAATGCTGCAGCTCATCGACGTTCACTCCGGATACGGACGATCTCAGGTCATCCACGGCGTCAGCATCGAAGTCCCCTCAGACGGGGTGGCCGCGGTGATGGGTCACAACGGCGCCGGCAAGACCACGTTGCTGCGTGCGGCGGTCGGATTGCTGAAATGCAGCTCGGGCAAGGTGCTGCTGCATGGCGACGACGTGACCCGGCTGCGGCCCAGCGCGCGGGTGGCGCGCGGCTTGGCCTATGTACCGCAGGGGCAGCAGTCCTTCGGCCAGCTGACCACCGCGGAGAACCTCCAGGTCGTCGCCGACGGCCGCAAGAACGGCAAACAGTTGATCGACGAGCAGCTCGACCTGTTCCCCGCGCTCAAGGAACTACTCACACGCCGGGCCGGTCTGCTCTCCGGCGGCCAGCGCCAGCAGCTGGCGATCGCGCGGGCGCTGATCACCAGTCCGAAGATCCTGATTCTCGACGAGCCCACCGAAGGCATTCAGCCCTCCGTGGTCGCCGAGATCGAGGCGGCGATCACCGCACTGACGCGCCGCGGCGATCTGGGCGTGCTGCTGGTGGAACAGCACATCGGCTTCGCGCTGGAGTCGGCGCAGCAGTACTACATTCTGGAAGCCGGGCGGGTCACCACCAGCGGGACCGGTGGGTCGGCATCAGAGGCCGACGTGCGCGCGGCGATGGCCATCTAGACGGGCGGTCGTGAGCTGTGTCACGACGGTGAACAAATTCCGCTGTCGGCGCGTCCTGGATTAAGTGACCAATCGCCCACGCTGGACCGTACCCACCACTGTGAGCCGTCGCTCAGTCCTGGCCGGGCTGGGGGCGGTCGGAGCCTTCCTGGCAGTCGATCTGGGCGCCGTCGCCTACGCCAACAGGTGGATCGGGCCCGACGGCGCCCGCACGACGTTCCTGAACGGCTTCCTGACGGTCTACGGACGCCAGCTCGGATTCCGCAAGAACCACGCCAAGGGCGTCGTCGTCAGCGGGTATTTCGACAGCAACGGCAACGGCCGGGAGCTCAGCAGCGCCGCCGTGTTCGGGACGGGACGGGTCCCCGTCGTCGGCCGATTCTCTCTGTCCGGCGGTGACCCGCACATGGCCGACGCAACGGGCGCGGCCCGGGGCCTCGGCCTGGCGTTCGGCTTTCCCCAGGGCTGGCAGTGGCGAACGGCGATGCTCAATCTGCCCGTTTTTCCCGACAACTCACCACGCGGGTTCTACGACCGACTACTGGCCGCAAAAGCCGATCCCGAAACCGGCAAGCCCGACCCCGCGGCCACGACGGCGTTCCTAGCCGCCCATCCCGAAACCGCGGCGGCGATGGCCGTCATCAAGAAGCACCCCCCGACCGCTGGGTTCGGCGACAGTATCTTCCGCGGCCTCAACACCTTCTATTTCGTGAATGAGGCCGGCGCCCGCACACCGGTCCGGTGGTCGTTCGTCCCGCAGCAGCCGGCACTGGCACCACGGAAGGGGGACGCCAACGGATTGTTCGACGCGCTGGTCGGTCAACTTCGCGACGGGCCGCTGCGGTGGCGGATGCTGATCACCGTCGCCGATGCCGGCGATCCGGTGGACGACCCGACGCTGCCCTGGCCCGACGACCGGCGCAGCATCGACGTCGGCACCCTCACCCTGACGGCCGCGGCCACCGAGGCGGCCGGCAACGCTCGGGACATCAACTTCGATCCGCTGGTGCTGCCCAGTGGAATCGAAGCGTCCGAGGACCCGCTGTTGTCCGCCCGGTCGGATATCTACGCGGCGTCGTATCGGCAGCGCACCGGCGAACCGAAGTCGCCGTCCGCGGTGCAGGTTTCGGAGGTTCGGGCATGACAGAGGATGATCGCTACCCTGTCCGGACCCGAATACTGCACTGGCTCACCGCTGTTCTGGTGTTCAGCGCATTGTTCATCGGGTTCGTGATGGTCAACTCCCTGGGTAGCTATGGCGCGCTGGTCGGTGTGCACATGACACTGGGGATGCTGCTCCTGCTGCTCGTGGTCGTCCGCGCGGCCAACCGCTTCACCCATCGCACACCGCCGTTGCCGGCGACCGTGGGATCCATCGAGCACCGTATGGTCGTCGGCTCTGAGATCGGGCTCTACCTCCTGATGCTGGCCCAACCGCTGGTCGGGTGGGCGATGGTGTCGGCGAGCGGTCGCCCCGTCGTCCTGTTCAGCCGGCTCACCCTGCCGCCGATCGCACCGTTCGACGCCGACCTGTACTTCCTGCTACGCCAGACGCACTCGACACTCGCCTACCTGCTCGTGGCGGCGATCGCCGCGCACGTGTCGGCGGTGCTACTGCACACCCTCACGCTGCGTGACCGGATGCTGAGCCGGATGGCGTTCGGGCGCCGCCGCGAGGCGAGGAAGGCCGATGCCGCGCCGCACCAGGGCTGAGGCGGGCATGATGTCTGTCGACTGACAGGAGACGCCGATGCGCCGGATGAAGATGATCGGTGTGCCCGTACTGGCCGCGGGAATGCTCGTCATCGGGCCGGGCGCGACCGCGGGTGCCTGCGCCTGCGGCGGCATCGTGAGCCGCGACCTCGACGCCCGGGTGACCGGGGAGCAGAGCCTGGTCGCCATCGACGCCGACGCCGAGACCGTGGTCATGCGCCTGGATCTGAGCTCGGTCGCCGACAACGCAGCGCTGATCGTGCCGACCCCGACACCAGCCACCGCCAGCTCTGCCGACCCCGGGCTTTTCCCCGAACTCGAGCGCCTGTCCGCACCGCGGATCGAGCCCAACCGAAGCGGACGCACCGATCTCGATGAGGCCGGCGCCGTGGCGGCTGGTGGCCCGACCGTCGTCGCGCGGGTACAGCTCGGTCCGCTGGAGGCGACCACGCTGACCGGTGGTGACCTCGCCGGCGTGCAACGGTGGTTGGACGCCGCGGGCTACACGATGCGACCGGAGGTCACCGCCCAACTCGATCCATACCTCAAGCAGGGCTGGTCGTTCGTTGCGATGCGCCTCACCGGCCAGGAACCGCTCAGCGGTCAACTCGACCCGGTCCGGCTGGACTTCGCTTCCGACGAGCTGGTGTACCCGATGCGGATGTCGGCCGCCGCCAAGGACGCTCAACGGGTGGTCGTCTACACCTTGGCGCAGCACCGGATGGAACGCACCGACGCCGATGCCGCCGCACAGGACGTCTCCGTCGATTACGCGGGGCCCATCCAGGGCCGAACCACCGACCCGGTCCTGACCGAACTGAGCAGCCGGAATCCGTATCTCACCCGGATTTCGACCACGATCAGCGAACCATCTTCGGTCACTACCGATTTCGTTTTCGGTCCCGCACCCACCGACGATCCCTACCAGCGGGTGATCCGGCAGGCCGACGCCACCGACGACGTCGGCGCGTTTGTCCAGGCGGTGGCCGCGACGGTCGTCGTGATCATCGTGGCCGCGGCCGTCGGGGTGATCTGGACGGTGCGCCAACGGCGATCGGTGCGCTGAGACTCAGCCCGCGTCGAGCAGATCCGTATCGGCGGACGGCGACGCAGCCAACACCCGCAGCCGGCCGAACAGGTCGATCGCCGACTGGACGGCCTGGTCGACGAACGAGCCGAAATCACCGGCGCCGGCACGGTACCGGCATCCGGCCAGCACGCCGACCAGGCTCGGATCGGAGGATTCGAACACGGTGGCGGCGAGTCGCCGGTCGCTGCTGGTCCACTGCTCGACCATGGCGGCCACCCGGGCGCGCCGAACGGCCGGGTAATAGCGGTCCGCGGTAATGCTGATCTGCACCGCCGCACCACCTGGCCCGGACGGTCGCAGATGCACATGCAAGCGGCCGTGGTAAGCGCTGACGAGGAAGAAGGATTCGTCCTCGTGGTGACCGCGGAAATATCGCACCTGCCGGCTCTGCAGGTAGCCCTCGATGAGTTCGATGCCGTTCGCGGTGGTCATGGGTGTTCAACGGGCCGCGCAAACGACACGGTTCCCACAATCGCCAAGGTTGCGCCAAGAATCCGATGAGAATTGGTTAAATGGGGGTACGTCCGACCACAACTGAATATGAACGTCCCGATGGCCGATTGATTGGCGCGAAATGAAGCGCTGGAAATCTTTCGGCATTTTCTGCGTACTTGCTGAGAAGGTAGTAACTTCTGCCGCAGCAGTAACTGCGCTGCACACACAAAGGGACGGGCAATGATCAAGAGTTTGTTGACGGTGGCCGCGGCCGCTGGCGCCATCGCACTTATCGGCGCGCCGTCTGCCGGCGCAATCACCAACGCCGAGGCCGACTATCTCCAGGACCTCACCAGCGCCGGAATCGCCGGCGACGAGGCTTCTCTGGTGGCCGACGGCTGGACCATATGCGAGGCACTCGCGGCGGGCGCCGACCCCAATGAGTTGTCCCAGACCTACTACACGAATTCCGGTTCGATCAGCCATGCCCAGGCCGACGCGGCGATCAACTTCGCCAAGACCGACCTTTGCCCGGCGGGCTGACAGCTAACCAACGGACCACGAACGCGGCTGGCCTGATTCAGGCCAGCCGCGTTATCACTTCGGCGACGGCCGAATCGGCCGGAACATCGACCTGTGCACCGGTGGCGAGATCCTTGACGCCCACGGTGCCGGCCTCGATGTCCCGGTCGCCGGCGACCAGGGCGATGCGTGCGCCCGAGCGATCTGCGGCGCGCATCGCGCCCTTGACGCCGCGGTCGCCGTAGGCCAGGTCGACCCGCACGCCCGCCGCACGCAGGCGTGCCGCCAGCGTCGCCAGCGCCAGTTTGGCCTGCTCGCCCAGCGGTACCCCGAACACATCGCAGCGGCTGGGGTTCCCGGCCGTCTTCCCCTCGGCCCGCAACGCGAGCAGGGTGCGATCGACACCGAGCCCGAAGCCGATCCCCGACAGGTCCTGGCCGCCCAGCTGACGCATCAACCCGTCGTAGCGTCCGCCGCCACCGATCCCGGACTGCGCGCCGAGGCCGTCGTGCACGAATTCGAAGGTGGTCTTCGTGTAATAGTCCAGCCCGCGCACCATCCGCGGGTTGATCACATACGGCACCCCGAGCGCGTCGAGGTGGGCGAGCACGGTCTCGAAATGCTGCTTGGCGACATCGGACAGGTGGTCGAGCATCACCGGGGCGCCGGCGGTCATCTCCCGCATGTGCGGGCGTTTGTCGTCGAGCACACGCAGCGGGTTGATCTCGGCGCGCCGCCTGGTGTCCTCATCGAGATCGAGCTTGAACAGGAAGCTCTGCAGCAACTCCCGATACTGCGGACGGCAGGTGTCGTCACCCAGCGAGGTGATCTCCAGGCGGAAGCCGTCCAGGCCCAGCGAGCGGTACCCCGCGTCGGCGATCGCGATCACCTCGGCGTCCAGCGCCGGGTCGTCCACGCCGATGGCCTCCACCCCGACCTGCTGCAGCTGCCGGTACCGGCCGGCCTGCGGACGTTCGTAGCGGAAGAACGGGCCGGCGTAACAGAGTTTGACCGGCAACGCGCCGCGGTCCAGGCCGTGCTCGATGACCGCACGCATCACTCCGGCGGTGCCCTCGGGCCGCAGGGTCACCGAGCGCTCCCCACGGTCGGCGAAGGTGTACATCTCCTTGGACACCACATCGGTGGACTCGCCGACACCGCGGGCGAACAGCCCGGTGTCCTCGAAGATGGGCAACTCGACATCGCCGTAGCCGGCCAGTCGGGCCGTCCGCAACAAGCCATCGCGGACCGCGACGAACTCGGCCGACTCCGGCGGCAGGTAGTCGGGGACACCCTTGGGGGCCTGGAATTCGCTCACTGAGTCAAACCTTCGAGGAATGGGTTGGTACGGCGTTCGAGTCCGATCGTGGTGGATTCACCGTGCCCCGGTAGTACCAGGGTGTCGTCGTCGAGCACCAGTAATTTTTCGACGATCGAGCCGAGCAGGGCCCGGCCGCTACCGCCCGGCAGGTCGGTGCGGCCCACCGACTGCTTGAACAGGGTGTCACCGGTAAAGGCAAGCGGGTCCGGCCCCAGCTCGACCCGGAACACCACCGAGCCGCGGGTATGACCGGGGGTGTGGTCGACGATCACGGTGATGCCGCCGATATCGATCTTGTCCCCGTCGCGGTCCAGTTCGATGACCTGTTTGGGTTCGCGGAACAGCGCGCCGAGCGCGATCTGACCCAGTCGTGGCCCGAACCCGCGGATCGGATCGGCAAGCATGAAGCGGTCCTCGGGGTGGATGTAGACCGGACAGCCGAAGGTGTCACCGACCTTCTGCGCCGACCAGATGTGGTCGATGTGCCCGTGGGTGAGCAGCACGGCCGCCGGGGTCAGCCGGTTCTCGTCGAGGATGCGGCGCAGGTTGCCCATCGCCCGCTGGCCGGGGTCGACGACGACGGCGTCGGCCCCGGCGTGTGGGGCCAGCACGTAGCAATTGCATGCCAACATGCCGGCCGGGAACCCGGTGAGCAGCACGCCGTCCAGTTTCCCATCCCCGTTCGCGTGGTCGTGACGGGCGCCAGGTGTCCGGCGCGTGACGCCCGCCCTTACCGTCCCCCAGCAACAACTGGCACACTCGGTCCCGACTCAACCGACAGCGCGAGCGAAGAGGCGGGCCGCAACGGCTCGCGCGGGAGCCGCGCCACACGACACAGCCGGAGGACCACCGCGGTGCCCACCAACGAACAGCGACGTGAGACGGCCAAGCGCAAACTCGAGCGGCAGCTGGAGCGGCGCGCCCAGCAGGAGAAGCGTCGGCGCCTGCTCGTCGTGATCGGTGGCATCGTGGCGATCGTCGTGGCTGCGGCCCTGGTCGTCACGTTCGTCCTGACCGACAGGGACGACGACGCCGCGAGTAGTGCATCGTCATCGGAAACCAGCAGCGCCCCGGCCGAGCCGGGCGGACCCAGCACCGCTCCCCCCGCCACCGGCGGGCTGCCGGCGTTCAAGCCCAGCGCGAACCTGGGCGCCAACTGCCAGTACCCCGCGTCGCCCGATCCGGCCAGCAAGAAGGTCGACCCGCCCCGCAGCGGCAAGGTGCCCACCGACCCGGCGACGGTGAGCGCCAGCATGAGCACCAACCAAGGCAACCTCGGACTGATCCTGGACAACGCCAAAGCCCCGTGCACGGTCAACAGCTTCGCCAGCCTGGCGCAGAAGGGCTTCTTCGACAACACCCCCTGCCACCGGTTGACCACCTCTGAGGCGTTGTCCGTACTGCAGTGCGGTGACCCGACCGGCAGCGGCACCGGCGGGCCGGGCTACCAGTTCGCCAACGAGTACCCCACCGACCAGTACCCCCAGGGTGACCCGGCACTGCAGCAGCCGGTGACCTACCCGCGCGGAACGCTGGCCATGGCCAACGCCGGGCCGGGCACCAACGGCAGCCAGTTCTTCCTGGTGTACAAGGATTCGCAGCTGCCACCCAACTACACCGCGTTCGGCACCATCGACGCGACCGGCCTGGCCACGCTGGACAAGATCGCCGCGGCGGGTGTGGCCGGCGGCCGCCAGGACGGCAAACCCGCGACCGACGTGCAAATCAAGTCGATCCTGCTGGACTAGCCGGCATGAGCCAGCCTCCGCCGCACTACCCGCCCCCGCCGTACTACGGTTCGCCGTACGGCCCGGGGCCCTATCCCTACCCGGCGCCACCACCGACCAACGGGATGGCGATCGCGTCGCTGATCTGTGCGTTCGTGTTCGCACCGCTGGGCATCGTGTTCGGCCACATCTCGCTGTCCCAGATCAAGAAATCCGGTGAGGAGGGTCGCGGGCTGGCGATCGCCGGTCTGGTGATCAGCTACCTGGTGACCGTCCTGAGCATCATGGTCCTGGTCGTCGGGGTGGTGTTCTTCTCGTGGATGGCCCGGGAGTTGGAGCGGACCGGCGGCGGGGCCGGAATCCCGCGGGCTCAGTCGCCCGGGCCCGGCGGCGACGAGTTACCCCCGTTCAACCCGCCGGCCGCCCTCGGCGCCAACTGCACCTACCCGGCGACGGCCACTCCCGCCGACAAGCCGAACAAGCCGCCGCGCACCGGCAAGGTGCCCACCGTGCCGGCGACCGTGGACGCGACGGTGACCACCAACGCCGGGGTGATCGGCCTGCAGCTCGACAACGCCAAGGCGCCGTGCACCGTCAACAGCTTCGTGAGCCTGGCTCAGCAGGGCTATTTCGACAACACCGGTTGCCATCGGCTCACCGACACCCGCTCGATGTCAGTGCTGCAATGCGGCGACCCGACCGGCAGCGGCTCGGGCGGACCGGGATACCGCTTCGCCAACGAGTATCCGACCAACCAGTACCGACCGTTCGATACGGCCCTCAAGCGGGCCGTGCGCTATCCACGCGGCACGCTGGCGATGGCCAACGCCGGGCCCGATACCAACGGTAGCCAGTTCTTCATCGTCTACCGCGACTCGATGCTGCCGCCGACCTACACGGTGTTCGGTCGGGTCGACGAAACCGGTTTGGCCACAGTCGAAGACATCGCCGCCGCGGGTATCGCCGGAGGCGGAAGCGACGGCAAGCCGAAGAGGCCGGCGACGATCAAGTCGATCCGGCTGGACTGAGCCCGCTCGTCACGCTCGCGAGGTCAGCCGGGAAGGCCCTGCTCTTCGGTGGGCAGCGGCGCCGGACCCTTGATGGCGGGTACCGCAACGGGAAGGTCAGCGGCAGTCGGGTCAGCCGACTGCGTGACGGTGACGCCGGTCGACATTCCTGAACTGACGAACGTGCCGGAATCTGTCTGTGAGTCAGCGGTTACCGCAGCGAATGTACCCAGCGAGACGAGGGCACCGGCTCCGACGGTGACGGACAACACGTGAAATCGCTTCATGCTCAATCTCTTTCCGATGACGGTCTAGCAATCAGTAACAAGTCCGTGGCACCGAACGGATATTCCATCGGTTTCGCTGAAATAATCTGCGGCACAGAGGCGTTCGACAACCCGTGAGGTCTATCCAGGAGACCTTCACACCGGGCATGAGCCAGCCCAGGTCGACGGCGCAGAGTTGCGATGAAGGTGCGATCGCGCCCGGTCAGGCCGCGCTCGTCACCCGATAGACGTCGTAGACACCTTCGACGTTGCGGACCGCGTTGAGCACGTGGCCGAGGTGTTTCGGGTCACCCATTTCGAAAGTGAAGCGGCTGACGGCAACTCGATCGTTGGAGGTGGTCACCGAAGCCGACAGAATATTGACCCGCTCGTCGGCGAGCACCCGGGTGACATCGGAGAGCAGCCGGTGCCGGTCGAGCGCCTCGACCTGAATGGCGACCAGGAACACCGACGTCGGTGACGGCGCCCAGGTGACTTCGATGATCCGTTCGGCCTGCTCTTGCAGCGAGGCGGCGTTGGTGCAGTCGGTGCGGTGCACGCTGACGCCGCCACCGCGAGTGACGAATCCCATGATGTTGTCGCCGGGAACCGGCGTGCAGCACTTGGCCAGCTTGGTCAGGACACCGGGAGCGCCGGGTACCGCGACCCCGGTGTCGTCGGTACTGCGCTGGCGCACCGGCATGGTGGCCGGCGTAGAGCGCTCGGCCAGTTCGTCTTCGGCGCTCTCGGCACCGCCGAGCTGGGCTAGCAGCCGCTGCACCACGTGCCGGGGTGAGACATGGCCTTCGCCGACCGCCGTGTACAACGCCGAGACGTCAGCATAACGCAGCTCCTGGGCCAGTGCGCCCATCGCTTCGGCGTTCACCAGCTTCTGCAGCGGAAGCCCACCCCGGCGGACTTCCCTCGCGATGGAGTCCTTACCGGCCTCGAGCGCCTCTTCGCGGCGCTCCTTGGCGAACCATTGCCGAATCTTGGCCTTGGCACGCGGCGACACCACAAAGCCCTGCCAGTCGCGCGACGGGCCGGCATTGGGTGCCTTGGAGGTGAAAACCTCCACCACTTCCCCGTTTTCGAGTTTGCGTTCCAGTGCCACCAGGCGGCCGTTGACCCGAGCACCGATGCAGCGGTGGCCCACCTCGGTGTGCACGGCGTAGGCGAAGTCAACCGGAGTCGACCCGGTCGGCAGCGTGATCACGTCACCCTTCGGGGTGAACACGAAGATCTCTTGTACGGCAAGGTCGTAACGCAGCGACTCGAGGAACTCACCGGGGTCGGCAGCCTCCCGTTGCCAGTCGAGCAGCTGACGCATCCAGGCCATGTCGTCGATCTCGGCCGCGGCAAGCGGGTGCGGGACACCGTTGCGGCCCTTGGCTTCTTTGTAACGCCAGTGCGCGGCGATACCGAATTCGGCGGTGTTGTGCATGGCCTCGGTGCGGATCTGCACCTCCAGCGGCTTACCCTCCGGCCCGACGACGGTGGTGTGCAGCGACTGGTACACCCCGAACCGGGGCTGGGCGATGTAGTCCTTGAACCGTCCCGGCATCGGTTGCCACAGCGAATGCACAACGCCGACAGCCGCATAGCAGTCGCGGATCTCATCGCACAGGATCCGCACGCCCACCAGATCGTGGATGTCATCGAAGTCGCGGCCCTTGACGATCATCTTCTGGTAGATCGACCAGTAATGCTTGGGCCTGCCCTCGACGCTGGCGTTGATCTTCATCCGGGACAGCGCCGAGGTGATCTCGGCACGGACCTTGGCCAGGTAGGTGTCCCGTGATGGCGCCCGGTCGGCGACCAGTCGCACGATCTCCTCGTAGCGTTTGGGATGCAGGATCGCGAAGGACAGGTCCTCCAGTTCCCATTTGACCGTGGCCATGCCCAGCCGATGGGCAAGCGGGGCAATGACTTCCAGCGTCTCGCGGGCCTTGCGGGCCTGCTTCTCCGGCGGCAGGAACCGCATCGTACGCATGTTGTGCAGCCGGTCGGCCACCTTGATGACCAGCACCCGGGGGTCGCGGGCCATCGCGATGATCATCTTGCGGATGGTCTCGCCCTCGGCCGCGGTGCCCAGCGCCACCTTGTCCAACTTGGTGACGCCGTCGACCAGATGGGCCACCTCGTCGCCGAAGTCGGCGGTCAGCGCCTCCATTGCGTAGCCGGTGTCCTCGACGGTGTCGTGCAACAGCGCGGCCACCAGCGTGGTGGTGTCCATGCCGAGCTCGGCCAGAATGTTGGCGACGGCCAGCGGATGGGTGATGTAGGGGTCACCGGAACGGCGCAGCTGATCGGCATGCTTGGCCTCAGCGACCTCGTAGGCACGCTGCAGAATCGCCAGATCAGCCTTGGGGTAGAACTCCCGGTGCACTGCCACCAGCGGCTCGAGAACCGGATTGATGGTGCTCCGCTGTGAGGTCATCCGGCGCGCCAGCCGGGCCCGCACCCGCCGGGACGCGCTGCTGGTGATTTTCGGGGTCTCGGCCCGCGGTTCGACGAGCGGGATCTCGGCGATCGGCAGCGGCGCAGTCACGGCGCCGTTGTCGTCAGCCAATTCGATCACCTCCGCACCGGACGTTCACGTTCCTTTCACGAGGATATCGCCTTGCCCCGTGGAGGCGATCAACCTGCCTCAGACGGTCTGCAGGCTCGTCACCGGCAGCGGAGCGACTTTCTCGCGGCCGCCGAGCGCCGGCAGTTCCAGCACCACCGCGGCCGCGGGTACCTCAGCTCCGCTGGCCGCCAACAGTGCCCGTGCCGCGGCCAGCGTGCCGCCGGTGGCCAGCACATCGTCGATGATGACGACGCGCTGCCCGGCCAGCTCGATCCCGTCGGCGGGAATCTCCAGCGTCGCCGTCCCGTACTCGAGGGTGTAGGTCTGGCTGTGCACCGGCGGGGGCAGCTTTCCGCCCTTGCGGATGGCCAGGACCCCGATGCCCAGAAGGTGCGCCACCGCACCGCCGAGCAGGAAGCCGCGCGCGTCGATCCCGGCCACCAGATCCGCCCCCTCGGCGATCTCGGCCAGCGCGCCGGTGACGACGGCCAGACCCTGGCGGTCGGCCAGCACCGGGGTGAGGTCCTTGAACTGGATCCCCGGCTCGGGAAAGTCGGGCACCTCGCGGGTCAGCGCCTTGAGGACGTCCGCAACCGAGGTCGGATGTCGCCGGCCTCCCGGCTCCGGCGTCATTTTTCGAACACCCATCGGTCCATGTTCCAGCCCGCGCCCCACTTGGTCGGATTGCCTTCGACGGCGTACATCTTCTTCGACGCCATCACCGTGCGCTGCTGACGGTACAGCGGCAGGGTCGGCATGTCGCCCCACAGGATCGGTGAACTGTCCCCCAGCAGCCGGGCCTGTTCCTTCGGGTCGGCGGTGACCGCCAGCGCGGAGATGATGCCGTCGATCTGCGGATTGAAATAGCGGGGCAGGTTGTTGCCGTCGCCGGAGAACAACGTGTAGGCGTCCAGCGCCGACGACCCGGTAGATCCGCTGCCGGAGGCACCGCCGGTGCTGGCCACCAGCACGTCGATCTGGCCGTCGCGCAGGGTCTGCGGACCCGTGCTGTCGGATGTGGTGTCCACGATCGTGATGCCCGCGGCGGCACAGGATTTGGTGATCGCGCCGACGGTGGCCGCCAATCGCGGGTTGGGTGCCTGGTAGCCGATGCGCACCGTCAGCGGCTGGCCACCCAGGGCGTCGCGGGCGGCGTCGGGATTGGCCGGGCCGAATTGGCCGGGGATCGCGACGCCTTCGATACCGCTGAACGCATCGTCGGTGGCCGGGTTCAGCCTTGCGTTCGAAATCGGTGTCTCGGCGTTCAACGCGATGAGGTCACGCGGGGTGCACAACGCCACCGCGCGACGAGCCGGTGTCGCGGCCAGCGGTCCCACCGGGGCGAAGATCAGCTGCTCGATGCCGCCCGAGGGCAGCTCCTGGCGGTCGTAGTCGTCAGGAGTGGTCACGGTGCCCGACGAACCGGTGGCCACATCGACGACCTGGAAGGTGCCGTTATTGACGCGATCCTGCACGTCGACGCCGCGCGGCCACACCGTGATCCGCTTGGTGATCGGCTTGGCGCCCCACCAGCGGTCGTTGGCGGTCAGCACCACCGCCCCCTCGGGCAGCACCGAGTCGATCTTGTAGGGACCCGACGACGGGAACCGTTTGAGGTCGACACCGGGCTTCAGATCCCACACGGTGTTCCAGGCCGTTGCGATGCGATCGATGGCAGCGAGGTCGCCGCTCTCGATGGCGCGGGTGACATCGAGGCCGAGGACGTCACCCAGGACGTGCGACGGCATCAGCGACGTGGCGGTGAACAGCTGCAGGTAGTCGGTGATGGCGCGGCCCGGCAGGTAGGTCACCCGGGCCTTCTTCTGACCCGGCTGGCAGTCGATGCGGTCGATGTCGAGATAGCCGGCGCGGCTGGCGGCGTCGAATGCGGGGAACCGACCGGACTGTGCGGCCCAGGCCAGCACCATGTCGTCACAGGTCACCGGCTTGCCGTCGGAGTACACGGCCTTGTCGGAGATCTGGTAGTCCAGCACCAGGGGATCCCGGCCGACCACCGACACCGAGCCGAAGTCATGGTCGGCCAGCACCTGGCCATCGGGTCCGTGGAAGTTGAAACCGGTCAGCACCCGGGCGAAGGCCTGCGGACCGGCCGAGGCGGCCCCGGTCACCGTGTTGGTGTTGTAGGTGATCAGCACGCCGTCGACGGCGTAGTTGATCTGGTCGGCCGGACTGCCCGAGCACGACGTCAGAACGCCCGACACGATCATCCCCACGACGGCCGCCACTGCGACAGCGGCGGCGCGCCGGCGCCCGACAGCCATGGCCCGCTATCGCCCTCGGGTGTTGCGTTTGCCCGTCGGCCGCCCCGCACGCGTGCTCGACGGGCGGGCCGGGCGGGCGCCCGGTGCGGGCTTGTTGCCCACCGCCGGGGTGCCACCGACGGATGCTTCGGCCGGAACGGCGGCGGCCTCGTCCTGGTCGGTGGCGTCGCCGGCATCAGCCTTGGTAGCCGAGGCGTCGCGTCGCCGCATCACCCGGCGGGTGTGCGTGCGGACCAGATCGGTGCGCTCGCGCAGCGACACCAGCAGCGGGGTGGCGAAGAAGATCGACGAATAGGTGCCGACGATGACGCCGACCAGCTGCACCAGCGCCAGGTCCATCAGCGTGCCGACGCCGAGCAGCCAGACCGCGACCACCATCAGCGCGACGATCGGCAGCACCGAGATCAGGCTGGTGTTGATCGAGCGCATGAAAGTCTGGTTGACCGCGAGGTTGGCCTGTTCGGCGAAGGTGCGGCGGGTGGTGTGTTCGAAGCCGTGGGTGTTCTCCTCGACCTTGTCGAACACGATGACCGTGTCGTAGAGCGAGAAGCCCAGGATGGTGAGCAGGCCGATCACGGTGGCGGGGGTTACCTCGAAGCCGACGATCGAATACACCCCGGCCGTGGTGACCAGGTCGAAGATCAGCGTTGTCAACGCAGAGATCGCCATGTACCGCTCGTAGCGGAAGGTGATGTAGATAGCGGCCAGCACCAGGAACACCGCCAGCGCGATCAGCGCCTTCCGGGTGATCTGATCACCCCAGGTCTCCGAGACCGCCGAGTCGCTGATGGCCGCCTTGCTGGGCTCCCCGTCGGCGCCCTTGGGTTTGAACGCGTCGAACAGTGCGGTCCGCAACTGCTCGGTCTGCTGATTGTCGAGCGCCTCCGAGCGGATCTGCACGGTCGCCGACTCGCCATTGCCGACGATGACGACCGATGCCGGGTCCCGGCCCAGCGTCTTGGTGAACACGTCCTCCACCTGCCGGGTGGTGACGGTGCCGTTCTGGCCGGTGGTGGGCATCGACACCTTGGTGCCGCCCTCGAAGTCGATACCGAAGGTGAAACCCTTCAGCGCGATGCTGACGATGCATACCACGACGATCAGGCCGCTGATCGCGTACCACATTTTCCGCTTGCCGATGACCTCGAAGGCACCGGTGCCGGTGTAGAGCCGGATGAAGAAGCCGTGCTTGGGTGCGCCGGCGTCGCTGGCTTCCAGGTCGGGCGCCTCGACGGCGGTGGATGCGGTGTCTTCTGCGATGTCCTTGGCCATGCCGTTACCCCCGTCCCGTCGCTGTCGCGGCCGCTCGACGTTCGCGGGCGATCTGCTGTACCGCGCCCAGACCGTTGAAGGCCGGTTTGGCCATGGTCGGCGACTTCGATGCCAGGTACACCAGCGGCCAGGTCACCAGGAACACCACGACGATGTCGAGGATCGTGGTCAGGCCCAACGTGAACGCGAAGCCCTTCACCTGGCCGACGGCCAGGAAATAGAGCACCGCTGCGGCCAGGAACGTCACCGCGTTGCCGGACAGAATCGTCTTGCGGGCGCGGGCCCAACCGCGTGGCACCGCCGAGCGGAACGAACGGCCTTCACGGATCTCGTCCTTGATGCGTTCGAAGAACACCACGAAGGAGTCGGCGGTGGTGCCGATACCGATGATCAGACCGGCAATACCGGCCAGGTCGAGGGTGTAGTTGATATAGCGACCCAGCAGCACCAGGATGCCGAACACCATGGCGCCGGAGGCGACTAGCGACAGCGCCGTCAGCAGTCCCAGCACCCGGTAGTACAGCAGCGAATACAGCAGCACCAGCCCCAATCCGATGGCGCCCGCGATCAGGCCCGCCCGAAGGGATGCCAATCCCAGTGTCGCGGACACGGTTTCGGCCTCCGAGGACTCGAACGACAACGGCAGTGATCCGTACTTGAGGACGTTGGCCAGTTGTTTGGCGGACTCGGCCGTGAACGGCGGATTGCCACCGCTGATCTGGGTGCGCCCGCCGGGGATGGCCTCACGGATCTGCGGGGCGCTGACCACCTCCGAGTCGAGGGTGAAGGCGGTCTGGGTGCCGATGTTGGCGGCGGTGAAGTCGGCCCACGTGGTCGCGGCTTTGTCCTTGAACTCCAGGTCGACGACATAGGCGCCGCTCTGATTGTCCAGGCCCGACGTCGCGTCCTTGATCTGATCACCGCTGATGATCGACTTGTCCAGCACGTAGATGTACTTGCGGTCCTGCGAGCAGGCGACCAGCGGCAGGTTCGGATCGTCGTTGCCGGCCAGGATGTCGGGCTGATCGCACTTGCCCGCCATGTACTGCACCGCGATCAGCAGCAGGTTCTGGTTGGTGCTCTGCCGCAGTTCCTTCTCGAACTTGATGCGCGCGGCCAGATCCTTGCGCGGGTCCGGCGGTGTGGGCGCGGGCGCGCCCGGCGCCGGTGCCGGCCCGCCGGGGGCCGGCTCCGCCGTCGGCGGCGCCGGCTGTCCAGGAGGCGGCGCGGGTGCGGACTCGCTCGGGCTGGGCGGCGGCGTTGGTGCCGGCTCAGCCGGGTACGGGCGCGGTTGGGGCGCGGGCGCCCC
>NZ_JAPJDO010000055.1 GCF_026242045.1 Mycobacterium pinniadriaticum | reverse complement strand
ACTGGAAACCTTGGGGTACAAAGTCACTCTCGAACCCCGCACCAACGCCGCCTAGCACCAGCGAGCAACCGCTCACCCAGCTTGGGTCACCCAATTTTCGAGAGAGACGCACAATCGCACAAAATTGCCCTCTAGCGTGCGAGTCTGCGTCTGCTCGCGGGCCATCCACAGCGACAGAAGCGGCTTGCATACGTGAAGCAGCCGACCGCGCCAGTGTTGGCCGGGTGAATGCCGAAGCTGCCGACATCCTCTCCCGCAATGGCGGGATTGCCACCACCGCGCAGTTGCTGACGGTGATGACCCGTCAGCAACTCGACGTTCAAGTGCGCAAGGGCGAATTGGTTCGCGTTTGGTACGGGGTGTATGCGCGCGACAAGCCGGACTTGTTGGGGCGGCTTGCGGCGTTGGACGTCTTCCTGGGCGCGCCCGCGGTGGCATCAATGGGCACCGCGGCCGCTCTCTACGGCTTCGATACCGAGAACACGACCACAATTCATGTGCTCGACCCCGGCATCCGAATGCGATCCAACGCTGACCTTGTGGTGCACCAACGCACCGGTGCCCCTCTGCAGTGGGTCGCAAGCAGACGAGCGACCGCACCGGCGTGGACCGCCGTGGAGGTGGCGCGCCAACTGGGCCGGCCCAGGGCACTGGCCACGCTCGATGCTGCTCTGCACTCACTGTGGTGCACTCGGGGCGACCTCGAGCGGGCTGTTCACGGTCAACGTGGTCGACGGGGCATCGCGGCCGTCCGCCAACTGCTGCCGTTCGCCGACGCCCGGTCGGAGTCAGCCATGGAAAGCGAGGCCCGACTCGTGATGATCGACCACGGCCTGCCCACGCCCGAACTGCAATTCACGATCCGTGCGCCCGGAGGCAGACGGTGGCGGGTGGACTTCGCCTGGCCGAAGGCTCGGGTGGCGGCCGAATACGAGAGCGTGGAATGGCATGCGGGCAGAAACGAAATGCTCAGGGACAAGGCTAGATTCGCCGGGGTGCAGGAGGTGGGCTGGACCGTCATCCCCATTACCGTCGATGACACGCGCCGACAACCACAACGCCTCGCTCAACGGATCGCCAGCCACTTGAATCGCCGAGCAGACGCACAATCGCACAAAATTGCCCTCTAGCGTGCGAGTCTGCGTCTGCTCGCGGGCTGGTCACTCGCGCAGCAGGGCGGCCGCGCCGACCAGCCCGGCCTCCCCGCCCAGCGTGGCCGGCACCACCCGCAGACCTGACAGGAAGTCCAGTCCGGCGTAGCCGCGCAACTCCTCGCGCAGCGGGTCGAACAACAGCGAACCGGCCTGGGCCACCCCACCGCCGACGACGACGAGGTCCAGGTCGCAGACCGCGCCCACCGAGGCGATCATCGCCGCGATCGCGCGGGCGCCGCGGTGAAATGCCCGCAGCGCAACGGCGTTCCCGGAGCTCGCGGCGGCGGCGAGTTCCTTGGCATCAGCGCCGTCCCACCCCTGCGAGCGGGCCCACGCCGCAAGGTGGGGTCCGCTGGCGATCGCCTCCACACAGCCACGGGCACCGCAGACGCAGGGCGGGCCGTCGGGGTCGACGATGACGTGGCCGACGTGGCCGGCGTTGCCGGTGCGCCCGTGGTACGGGGAGCCGTCGAGGACGAGGCCGCCGCCGATGCCGGTGGACACCACCATGCCGAGCAGAAACGCCGCGCCTTGTCCGGCTCCGCGCCAATGCTCCCCCATCGCCATGCACAACCCGTCGCCGCCCAGCCGCACCGGCACACCGGGAACGGCGGCGGCCACCCGATCGCGAATCGGGAAGTCGAGCCAGGCCGGAATGTTGACCGGGCTGACGGTGCCGTCGGGCAGATGGATGGGCCCCGCCGAGGAGATGCCGACACCGGAAACCGTGCCATCGGTCGCCGCTACGGCGTCGGCGATGGTTCGCCGGGCGGCGGCCCACACCTCGTCGGGATCGTCGCTGTGCGGGGTGGGCTGGCGGGTCTCGTACCGCAGCCGCCCGTCTACATCGACCAGGCCCGCGGCGACCTTGGTGCCGCCGATATCGATAGCGAGGGTCTGGGCAGCCATCAGTGTTTATGGGTGTTGTCGGGCTGGCGCGGGTCGCCGGGGTGCTCGTATCCGGGCGCCAGCCACACCAGGTCGGCGCGACGCTGGTCCAGCCACATCCGGAACCGGCGCCGTCGGGCCGCACCGAGCAGATGCGCGGCGATCAGCGGCCGCACCGCGGCCAGATCCGGCTCGCACGCCACCTGCCAGCCCGAGTTCGCGGTGAACCGCGGAAACCTCCGCGGGTTGCGGGCATAGAAGTCGGCCACGGAGTCGTCGGCGACGGCCACGTCACCGGTCACCTGTGCGAACACCGCCCGCGCGATCGGATCGGCCAGCACCGCCGCCGCGATGCTGCCGATCTCCAGGCGCGCGGTCGAGTCGGGGAGCAGCTCGTCGACCCCCGGGGTGGCATCGGTGACGGTGGCGCCGAGCCGGTCAGCCTCGCGGGCCACCAGTTTTTCGGCCACCAGCAGTTGGGTCAGCCAGCGCCGCAGTTGTCGGCCTTCGCTGGTGTGCGGGCGGGGCAGCGCTGAGACTTGCGGTGAGGCCCTCAGCACCGCCTCGCGGGCGTCGACCTCTCCCACCTCCACGCTGATCCCGGCGACGGTGGCCGCCACCGTCATCGGACCGTCACCGCAACCGCCGGGGTATAGAGCAGCCGGCCCGCGCAGCCGATCCGGATCAGCGCCCACCAGCGGCCCGGCTGCACCCACGGCGGCGGGGCGATATCGAAGGCGACCTCGGCTGTGGACCGGGCACCCAAGACGGCGCCGCGCACCGCCGGGCCGATCCACTCCCACGTGCCCCACGGACTGATGAGGTGGGCTTCCAGCGCCAGGTCGGTGTGGGCTCTGCTGCCGACGGTGACGGCCAGCCGGGACCGTTCCCCGGCGGCGACGACGACATCGGCGGGCTCGGAAACCAGCCGCACCAACTCGCGGCCCGGCGCGCCCACCGAAACGATGCAGACGTCTTCGACGCGCTGACGCCAGGCTGCGGGCACGTCACCGCGCACGGTGAGGTGGGCGCGGATCGGATAGTCACCAGACGGTGCGTCGGGCGGAACCCGAACGACGATCTCGGCTTCGCGGTGCTGGCCGGCGGGCAGTTCGAAAGGCAGCACGCCGGTTTCCAACGCCCAACCGGGTGGGCCGAGCAGCCGCACGTCCCCGGCCAGGGCGGCGTCACTGCAATCGCTGGCCGCGGTCAGTCGCAGCCGCAACACGTCACCGGCCTCGGCGGTGACGGCTTCGGGATGCAGATGCGCCACCGCGGGCAGGCCGCCCAGCGGGGCCGGCCCGCGGTTGTGCAGCCAGTACCGGGCGTACAGCGGCTGGGCCTCTTCGGCGTCCGGCGCCAGGTCCGTGCCGTCGGCGTCGAGTACCGCGGGGACGTCGAGGCGGGCCAGCAGGGTCGCGATCTGGTACCCGTGCAGCCGCAGCGGCGGCTCGCCGTTGTCGCGCGCGGTCTCCAGCAGGTCTGCTGACATCACCGCGGAAACCCTGCCGACGTCGGAGGATATCGCCACTTCGGTTGTGGTGCCGTGGGTTTCGACCAGCCGGATCGTGACGTCCCGGGGGTCCACCGAGGCCGCACTTCCGGTGGCGGTGGGGTTACCACCGATCTTGAGCGCGGCGAGATGGACCGCGCCGGCGGGTTCGATACGCAGCAGCGACCCGTCGGCGGCCAGCGCACCGACTCCTTCGCCGGCCACGACGCACACCATCGGATGATTGAATTCCGCACTGCGGGATGGCATTCGCGTATCCCGCCAGTCACCTGTCCCGGATGCCAGCGCGAAGTCGAAGGTGTGCGTCCAGTGCTGGAGCGCGAAGTTGGACTCGTCCGGCACCGTGCGTCGCGGGGGGTCGATCCACACTCCCGAGGGCCAGCCGGTGCAGGAGCGCATCAGGGAGGTGTGCAGGGTGTGATCGGGTTCGACGGCGCAGCCGGGTATCCCGCGGTTGAGCAGGGCCAGGGTGCGTGGTTCGAACTCGTCCAACCCCGATGGCGCGTCCTGGGTGACGTCGATCTGGGCATCGTCGAGGTCGTCGACGACGGCCGCGACGGCGTCCGACAACCCGCCGGCCCAATGGCCGGCGATGACGAGGACCGGTAGGGCGAGTACGCCTCGCAGATCGGCGTCGCGCCGCCACACCGACTCCAGCGGCTCGGCGGCGGGCACCCACACCCGCGCCTGCCCGGTGGCCGAGAGTTGGCGATGCAATTCCGCGGTGTACGTGTGGTCGGCCGCGGCGAGCACCGCGGCGATGAAGGCGTTGTCGTCGGGGCCGCCCAACGCAATCCGCGTATCCGGCAGGTTCGAGTCGACGTCGAGGTGGCCGTACCGGGGATGCTCCGCGCTGCTACAGGTCGCGGTCACCCCGGCACGCACCAGCGCCACCATCAAGTCGCGAGCGCCGGCGGTGTCCTCGGCGGGAACCACCACCTCGGCCACCGACATCGCGCGAGCGCCCCGCCCTACCCGGATCCGCGCCGCCGCGGAAAGCCCGAACCAGCCGTGGGCGGGATTGTCCAGTGTCCATGGATGTTCGGCGGAGTCGATCGCCTGGTCCGCACCCGAGCCATGGTCGTGCATGAGCCCGAACCCGCGACCGATGACGGCGTCGCCGACCTCGCTGACCGGCAGCGCACCGGGTATCGGACAGGGCCACCGCAGCCGCACCAACCGGTCAGCACCGGTGAATTCGTCGATGGTGGTGCTGGCGTCCACCCGGTCGATGCCGTGCCATAGAGTCAGCACCTGGGTGTATCGCATCAGCTCGCCGATATGGCCGGTCACGACGAGTCGCTCGCCCAGTGGACTGCGGTAGGCCTGCACCGAATCCGCCGCCGTGCCAGTCGAACACGTGACCGGTCCGCGGGGCAGCAGATGCCAGGGCCCCTCCCCTGCCTGCGGGTGAGCCGGATACTCCTCGTAGACGGCCAGCTCGTTGCCGAGCCGGCCCGAGGCGATCAGCTCGCGGTCGGCCGACAGCTCGATCAGCGACACCACCCCGCCGCCGCGGGCGGGGTCGACCCGCAGCCGGTGATACTCGTTGGCGATCTGAGCCCCGTCGACCACCTGCCACCGCGCGGCCTGATCCGACGCCACCAACCGGTAGCTGCGCCACCCCAGGGAGTCGACGCCGTCGGCGCGCCAGGTCACCAGATGGCCGTCGTCGGACACCAGCGCGGGGCAGGAGACACCGGCGGAATCGACGACCGACACACCCGGGCCGACCGGTGCGTCCAACTGGACGGTGACGATGTCGGTTCGGCTGTGCGCCAACGGGTTCCACACCACCACCCCGCCCTCTTCGGCGGCGACGGCACCCGACAGCAGCCGTAGTGCCCCCGATCTTGCGGCCGAGCCCAGCTCCCAGGCGTTCCGCCAGCTGGTCAGCAGGTCGAGGTAGACCTGGTCGGACTCCGATCCGGTGATGCCGTCGTGGTGGGCGCCGTAAGCGAGCTGCACCCACGCCTTGGCCAGCGCGGCTTCGGGGTAGCGCGCACCCGAGAGCAACGCCGCGAACACCGCGAACCGTTCGGCGCCGAGCACCGCATCCTCGGCGGCCCGGTTTGCCTGCTTGGTGTCGATGTAGGAGACGTCCTTACCGGTGTAGATCGGGTTCATATCGCGGGTCTGCGGCGAGGGTGTCACCCCACGCCGGGACGTCTCGGCGCGCACGGCGGCGAAGAACTCGGACGGCAGGGCGCAGACGAATCGCGGCCAGGCGTAGCGGGCGTTCCAGTCGCGGTGGATCTCGGTGACCCAGGAGTTGGGCGGGGTGTAGTCGGTGCCGACCGGCAGCAGCACGTTGCGGGTCAACGCCACCGACTTCAGTTCCGAAAACAGGCGATACGTGGCCTCCTCGGCCTCGGCCAGGGATTCCGCGGAATCCATCCACCAGCCGGCCGAGTAGTGCGCCGGCATGTAGTGGGTCAGCAGGCCGAGCCCCGAGGGTGCGATCCACTCGAACTCGCTGCGGAACTGCATGCGGCGCGGGTCGCCGGCTTGTCCGTCTTTGGAGGCCATCGGTCCCCATTGGTGGTGCGGGCCGCGGGCCCACGAACTCGATGTCAGGCCCGCGTCGGCGGCCATCCCCGGGAATTGCGGGTCGTGGCCGAACACGTCCAGTTGCCAGGCGGTCGCCGGATCGGCACCGAGGACGTCGCGTTGATAGCCGATGCCATGCACGAAGTTGCGGATCGCGGTCTCCGCGCCGACGAGGTTGGTGTTGGGTTCGTTGTAGGTTCCGCCCATCACCTCGACGCGACCGCCGCCGACGAACCGGCGCAGGTCCGCGCGGTCCTCGGGGCGGGTATCGAAATAAGGCTTGAGGTAGTCGACCTCGGCGAGGACGAACTTGTAATCCGGGTCGCGGCGGGCCATTTCGAGGTGGGCGGCCACCAAGGCGAACCCGTTGTTCTGCCGGGCCCGCCCGGGCGGCTCCTCGGTCCACAGACTGGTGTAGGCGCCCTGGGTGTTCCACCAGACCGGGTCGTAGTGGAAGTGGCTGATCATGTACATCGTCCAGCCCGGCTCGGCGACGGTGAACTCGAACGGGAAGTCCGCACCGGCACGGGCCGCGCGCCGCTGGCCCGGTACGGGCTGCTCGACGCGCACCGGGACTTCGACGACCCCGTCGCCGCGCGCCACCGTGACCGGGTCGGACCGCAGCGCGTCGCCGGAGACCTGTAGCGACTCCGATTCACCGGCGCCGCTATAGCCGATTCGGACCACCTGCAGAGGCGCATCGGGCGGGCCGACGAACAACTCCGTCGACTCCGCGGAGGTAACCCGCACGCCAGCAATCTACGACGCAATCACCCCTTAGCGGAGCGACACGGCGATGGCCGACGTCCGCGTACCCGTCGCAGGGTCCGCATCGTCAGCTTGCGCAACTCCTCGAACCACAGCACCACAGATGCCAATCCGGCCGCCGTGAACCACTGCGCAGGGCTTAGCGACTCGGTCCCGAATGCGGTCTGCAAGAACGGCAGTTCAACCACCGCAATTTGCAGGACGACGCCCAGCGCCAGCGACACCCATAGCCACCGGTTTCTGAACAAGCGCGAAAATGCGCTGACCACGCCGGAGCGCGCGTTCAACGTGTTGAACAACTGGGCGAACACCAAGGTGGTGAACCCGACCGTGCGGGCCTGTTCGAGTGAGCCGTCGCCGGCGACCATACCCCCGGGCCGAACCAGGTCCATCGACAGCAGCGTGACCATGGCCATCACCAGGCCGACGAACACGATCCCGCCCCACATCCGGGCGCCGATGATCCGGTCGGACGGGCGTCGCGGCGGTCGGGCCATCACGTCGTCGATCTCGGGATCCACACCCATTGCCAGCGCCGGCGCGGAGTCCGTGACGAGGTTGATCCACAGAATCTGGGTGGCGAGCAGGGGCAGGACCACACTTTCCTGCGGGCCGGCCGTCATGCCGAGGTGACCGGCCAGCAGAACACCGAAGAAGACAGTGAACACCTCGCCGAGGTTCGACGACAGCAAGTAGCGCAGGAATTTGCGGATGTTGTCGAAGATCACCCGGCCTTGCCGCACCGCGGTGACGATGGTGGCGAAGTTGTCATCGGCCAGGATCATCCTGGCGGCTTGCCTGGCAACGGCAGTTCCATTGTGGCCCATAGCGATTCCGATGTCGGCGGCTTTGAGCGCGGGAGCGTCGTTGACACCGTCACCGGTCATGGCGACCACTTCGCCGCCGGCCTCCAACGCTTCGACGATCTGCAGCTTGTTCGCCGGTGCGACCCGGGCATAGACCGACGCCTCGCCGACCGCGTCACGCAGCTCAGTGTCGGTCAGCGCGTCGAGGTCGGGGCCGCTGACCACCCAGGCGCCGGGCTCGACCACGCCGAGGTCCTCGGCAATCCGCCTGGCGGTGGCCGGGTGGTCTCCGGTGATCATCAGCACCCGCACACCAGCGCGCTGTGCGTCGTTTACCGCCTCGGCCACTCCCGGCCGCGGTGGGTCGATGATCCCGACGACGCCGACGTAGATGAGGTCACGCTCGTCGACCTCACCGATGTCATCCGGCCAATCATCGACACCCACCGGACGATAGGCGACGGCCAGCGTCCGGAAAGCATGTCCGGACAGCTCGTCGATGTCGGACAGCGCCGCCGCCCGCCTCCGGGAATCCAGCACCAGCACCTCTTCACCCACCTGCACACGGCTGCAGCGCCCCAGCAGCACATCGGGTGCACCCTTGGCCACCAGCAATCCGTCACCTCCGCCATCGCCGGCGACCAAGGCACTCATCATCTTGCGTTCGGACGTGAACGGAACTTCGGCGTAGCGGGTGAACTGCCGGGTTCGCTCGATGGTTCCGGCCAGCTTGTGGGCGGCGACGAGGAAGGCCGCCTCGGTGGGATCGCCATGGATGTCCCAGCGACCGTCGGTCATCTCCAGCCGGGCGTTGTTGGCCAGCGCACCGACTGCTAACGCCAGGCCGGCTTCGCGCGCCAGCGGCGAGTCGGTCAGCTCGTCGCCGCCGATGCGGGCCTGGCCCTCGGGGACGTAGCCGACCCCGGTGAGCTGCACCTCGCCGCTGGCTGTCCGGACTCGGGTGATGGTCATCTGGTTCTGCGTCAGGGTGCCGGTTTTGTCCGATGCGATGACGGTGGCGCACCCGAGCGTCTCCACCGAATGAAGGCTCTTGACGATCGCGTTGCGTGCGGCCATTCGCTGCACGCCGAGGGCAAGGACCACCGAGACGATGGCGGGCAGTCCTTCAGGCACGGCGGCCACGGCCAGCGAGACGCCGAGCAGCAGCACCGTGACCAGGTCGTGGAGGGTACGGATCTCGCTGAGCGCGATGGTGACGGCGATCACGGCGACGGCGATCGCCACGACGGCCAGACCCAGGTAGCGCCCGACCTGTGCCAACTCGCGCTGCAACGGACTGGGCTCGGACTCGATGGCCTCCAGCAGTTCGGCAATGGCACCGATCTCGGTGGCCATCCCGGTCGCGGTCACCACCACACGTCCGCTGCCCTGCGTGACGGCGGTGCCCCGGTAGACCATGTTGCGGCGCTCGGCGAGGGGTTTAGCCTCGTCCAACGATTCCGCCGACTTGCCGACGGGTTCGCTCTCGCCGGTGAGTGCGGCCTCGGCGACCCGCAGCGCGTTGGCCGTCAGCAACCGCCCGTCGGCGCCTACCGCGTCGCCTTCGGTGAGCATCAGGACATCGCCTACGACCAGCTCACGCGACGGCACCACCGTCAGCACCCCGTCGCGCATCACCGTCGAGGTGGCCTCGGCCATCGACTGCAGCGCTGCCACCGCGCTCTCGGCCCGGACCTGCTGCAGATATCCCAGAACCGCGTTGACAAGCAGGACGGCGGAGATCACCATGGCGTCGATCGGGATTCCCGCAGCACCTTCGGCGATCCAGGCCGCCAGCGAGATCGCGACCGCGACGATCAGCAGGTAGACCAGAGGGTCACGGAACTGCTCGATGAGCTTTCGCCACGCCGGGATCGGACGTGCTTGCCGTAGTTCGTTGGGACCGTATACGGCCCGGCGACGATCGACTTCGGCTGCGGTGAGCCCGACGACCGGGTCGACATCCAGGGTTGCTGCGATGGCCGATGCCGTGCGCACAGAGGGATCGGCAGACACCGCCACACCACCATCGTCCCGCGCCGGGCCGTCGCCCGCGCACCCGACCCCTCGACGGGTTTGGAAACCGTCGGTGACGACTGACACGCCTGGCCTGTACCCCGCCGAAACCAGGACCGATACCGACCCCGGGTGCGACGACACCGCGTTGCCAACTCACGCCACACCAGTGCGCGTTACCCTCCTCACGAGGTCCGTTAGGTACGCCGGGGGTTGATCGATGTCGACCAGTTCGCTGCTTCGGTGGCTGCGGGCCGACCAGTACGACTGGTTGACCGGCTATCTGGCCACCCGCGGCCTCATCGGCCACGCTCGCGCGCTGATGACCGTCATCACGGCGGTGCCCACGCTGTGTGTGATCGTCATGCAGATCAGCAAGGACGGGCCCACCGGAGTCGCGTCGACGTTCACCTGGCTGGCCGCGGCAATCGGCGTGGGCAGCACACTGCTATGGATTTGGCGGTGGCCGACGCGGACGCAGTTCCGCATCTTCGCCCTGTCCGCCTGCAGTGGGCTCGCGGTGGTGTCCGTGTTGGTGCCGGCTCCGCAGGCCGGCTTGATCTACACCTATGGGCTGATGATCGCGGGCGCCTTCCTCGCCCTCTTCCAGAACATCACCTTGATGCTCTACAACTTCGCGCTCGTGGTGTGCGTGGCGGCGGTCCAGTCGGCGCGGTTGGCGGCCGCCGGCCACCCCAGCCTCAGTGTCGCGATGCTGGGCTTGGTCGTGTTGGCCAACATCGTTGTTCCACTGGCCATTTACATCATGGGCCGCGCACTGGCCGGCGACCTGCTCCAAGCCGAACATGACCCGTTGACCGGGTTGTACAACCGTCGCGCGTTCCTGTCCAAGACGATCGGGATGCTCATGTCGCGGACGGACACCGACTCAGAAGTCGTCGTGGCGTTGATCGATTTGGACAAGTTCAAGCACATCAACGACCGCTACGGCCACGACGCCGGGGATCGGGCACTGGTCCACGTCGCTCGGGCGCTGCTGAAGGCCGCCGGCAGCAGGGCGATCGTTTCTCGCAGTGGCGGCGAGGAATTCCTCGTCTTGACCACGGCTCCGCCCGACGACCCCTCGGCATTGGCCCGGCAGATCTGCGACGCCATCTCCACCTGCCCCGCCCACGTCACCGCTAGTGTCGGCACCGCGACCGCCCCGCTCGACGGCTCTGGTGAGGCCGAACACGAAGATTTCGTCCGCGATCTGATCTCTGCCGCCGACACCGCCATGTACAAAGCCAAACGCAGCGGCGGGAACCAAGTCCGCCATTACGAACCGCAGGAGCCTGGCTCTCCCACGTGAGACGTCCAAACCGCACTTGTTGGCGCGTCCACTCGGGCGACGCGTACAACAAGTGACGTCTCGGAGCGCGGGCGCCGCCGAATTGGCCCTACCACGTGCACGTTTGGCACACTGGCAAGAATGAGTTCGACCAAACACCGCGAAGTAGCCAAGCTCGATCGCGTTCCGTTGCCGGTCGAGGCCGCCCGAATGGGAATGACCGGCTGGCAGCTCACCCGCACCGGCGCCCGTGTGCTCGGCACACTGCCCGGGCGTGGACGCTGGCAGGACAAGGTCATCAAGCAGATTCCGCAGACCTTCGCCGACCTGGGCCCCACCTACGTCAAGTTCGGCCAGATCATCGCGTCCAGCCCGGGTGCGTTCGGCGAATCACTGAGCCGGGAGTTCCGCGGGCTGCTTGACGCGGTACCGCCCGCCGACACCGCCGAGGTGCACAACCTGCTCCGCCAAGAGCTCGGCGGCGACCCCGCCGAGCTGTTCGCCACGTTCGACGAGGAGCCGTTCGCATCGGCTTCGATCGCGCAGGTGCACTTCGCCACCCTGCACAGCGGTCAGGACGTGGTGGTGAAGATCCAGCGTCCGGGTATCCGCCGCCGGGTGGCCGCTGACCTGCAGATCCTGAAGCGCTTCGCCCAGCTGGTCGAGGTGGCCAAGCTGGGCCGGCGGCTCTCCGCCCAGGACGTCGTCGCGGACTTCTCCGACAACCTCGCCGAGGAGCTCGACTTCCGGATCGAAGCGCAGTCGATGGAGGCCTGGGTGTCGGGTCTGCATGGTTCGCCGTTGGGACGCAACATCCGGGTGCCGCAGGTGCACTGGGAGTTCACCAGCGAGCGGGTGCTGACCATGGAGCGCGTGCACGGCGTACGCATCGACGATGTGAAGGAAATCCGCAAGAAGGGTTTCGACGGTACCGAGCTGGTCAAGGCGCTGCTGTTCGCCACCTTCGAGGGCGGCCTACGGCACGGCCTGTTCCACGGTGACCTGCACGCAGGCAACCTCCTGGTCGACGACGACGGTCGCATCGTGTTCCTGGACTTCGGCATCATGGGCCGGATCGACCCGCGCACCCGCTGGCTGCTGCGCGAACTGGTTTACGCGTTGCTGGTCAAGAAGGACCATGCGACCGCGGGCAAGATCGTGGTCCTGCTGGGCGCGGTGGGCACCACCAAGCCGGAGCGCGAGGCCGCCAAGGACCTCGAGGCGTTCGCCGCCCCGCTGACGCTGAAGACGCTCGGGGACATGTCGTACGCCGAGATCGGCAAGCAGCTCTCCACACTGGCCGACGCCTATGACGTCAAGCTGCCCAGGGAGCTGGTGTTGATCGGCAAGCAGTTCCTCTATGTCGAGCGCTACATGAAACTGCTGGCGCCCAAGTGGCAGATGATGAACGACCCCCAGTTCTCCGGGTACTTCGCCAACTTCATGGTCGAGGTCAGCCGCGAGCACCAGAGCGACATCGAGGTCTGATGGAGATTCGTTCCGGCAGGGCTCAAGTCGGCCAAGACCTCGAGATCTGCTACGAGGACATCGGGAACCCGGGTGACCCGCCGGTGCTGCTTGTGATGGGACTGGCTGCCCAACTTCTGTTGTGGCGCAACGGTTTCTGCGAGAAATTGGTCGACCAGGGCTATCGGGTGATCCGCTACGACAACCGTGACGTCGGGCTGTCGTCCAAACTGCACGGACAGCGAGCCGGCGGGTCGCTGCTTCCCAACCTGGTTCGCTCCTATCTCGGGCGCCCGAGCCCGTCGGTCTACAAACTGGAGGACATGGCCGACGACGCCGCGGCGCTGCTCGACCATCTCGAGCTCGAGCGGGCGCACGTGGTCGGGGCATCGATGGGCGGGATGATCGCCCAGATCTTCGCCGCACGGCATGCTCACCGCACGAATGCGCTGGGAATCATCTTCTCGTCCAACAACTCTGCGCTCCTGCCTCCCCCCGCTCCGCGGGCGCTGCTCTCGCTGATCACCGGCCCGTCGCCGGACTCTCCGCGCGAGGTAATCATCGAGAACGCGATCCGGGTCGGCAAGATCATCGGCAGCCCTGGCTATCCGATATCCGACGCGCAGGCGCGGGCCGACGCCATCGAGGCTTACGAGCGGGCGCACTACCCGCAGGGCATCGCCCGGCATTTCGGCGCGGTTCTAGGCAGTGGCAGCCTGAAGCGCTACGACCGGCAGATCAGCGCGCCCACCGTCGTGATCCATGGTCGCGCCGACAAACTGATGCGCCCGTCAGGAGGCCGGTCGATCGCGTCGACAATCCCGAACGCACGACTCGTCCTGTTCGACGGCATGGCACATGACCTGCCGGAAGCCTTGTGGGACGACGTCGTCGGCGAACTCAAGACCACATTTGCCGAGGTCAGCTAGGTAATTAGGGTGTTCAAACGAGTCGTCGGCTGCCCGTCGGAGCGGCTAGCATCGGATCTGCACAAGCGGTGATCGCACAATCCCACCGGGGGGGGATACGTGGTTGCTGCCTGAAGCAGTCAATGCGAAAGGCACGCCGTCATGGCAAAAAGGCTCCAACCTCATTTCGAGAACGTGCAGGCCCACTACGACCTGTCCGACGACTTCTTTCGGCTCTTCCTCGACCCGACGCAGACCTACAGCTGCGCCTATTTCGAACGTGACGACATGACGTTGGAACAGGCCCAGATCGCCAAGATCGATCTGGCCCTGGGCAAGCTGGGCCTGCAGCCCGGGATGACTCTGCTGGATGTCGGCTGCGGGTGGGGCGCCACGATGTTGCGCGCACTGGAGCGCTACGACGTCAACGTCATCGGACTGACGCTGTCGAAGAACCAGCACGACCACGTCGAGCGGACCTTCGATGCATGCGCCAGTCCGCGCGACAAACGCATCGAACTCATGGGCTGGGAGCAATTCGACGAACCCGTCGACCGGATCGTGTCGATCGGCGCGTTCGAGCATTTCGGCTTCGACCGCTACGACGACTTCTTCACGATGGCCTACCGGGTGTTGCCAGATGACGGGGTGATGCTGCTACACACCATCACGTCGTTCACGTTCGACCAGCTGGCCGAGAAAAATATCCCGCTGACGTTCGAAGTGGCGCGATTCGTCAAGTTCATGCTCACCGAGATCTTCCCGGGCGGCCGGCTGCCATCGGTCGAAAAGGTCGAGGACCATTCAAGCCGGGCCGGCTTCAGGCTGACACGTGTGCAGTCGCTGCAACCGCACTATGCGCGGACATTGGATTGTTGGGCAGAAGCCCTGGAGGCTAATCGGGAGAAGGCCATCGAGGTGCAGTCCGAAGAGGTTTATGAGCGGTACATGAAGTACCTCACAGGGTGTGCGCGAGGCTTCCGGGTCGGGTACATCGATGTTGACCAGTTCACGCTCGAGAAGCACGCTGAGGACACGCACGGATAACGCACTGTTTGACCGCCGTTCCGGTGGGGCAAACCGGTATGGTCCAGATCACATGGTGCATACTGGCGCGCAAAACAATTCGCGGGGGCAGTGGTCAAGTGAGGCAAGAAGAATCAGGAAGGCGTTGACGCTCATGCCCGAGGCAACTGAAACCAAGGACATGCGGCCCCATTTCGAAGACATCCAGGCGCACTACGACCTCTCGGACGACTTCTTCGGCGTGTTTCAGGACCCCACCCGCAAGTACAGCTGCGCCTACTACACCGGACCGAACGTCACGCTGTCAGAAGCCCAGATCGCCAACGTCGATCAGCACCTCGACCGCTTGGACCTCAAACCCGGGATGACCCTGCTCGAGGTGGGCTGCGGCTGGGGCCTGACGCTGCAGCGGGCGATGGAGAAGTACGACGTCAACGTCATCGGGCTGACGTTGTCGAAGAACCAGAAGGCCTACTGCGAGCAACTCTTGTCAAAGCTCGACAGCGATCGGACGTTCGACGTCCGCCTCGAGGGCTGGGAGCAATTCCACACCCCCGTCGACCGGATCGTCTCGATCGAGGCGATCGAGCACTTCGGTTTCGAACGCTTCGACGACTTCTACAAGACGTGCTTCGACATCCTGCCCGACGACGGCCGGATGACGATCCAGAGCAGCTGTGGTTATCACCCTGACGACCTGGCGGCGCGCGGCAAGAAGCTGACGTTCGAGCTGGCCCGCTTCGCCAAATTCATGGCCGAGGTGATCTTCCCCGGGGGCCGTATCCCGAGCACCAAGATGCTGGTCGAGCACGGCGAGAAGGCTGGGTTTGTTGTACCCGAGCCGCTGTCGCTGCGCAATCACTACATCAAGACCCTTGGCATCTGGGCGGCTCGACTCGAGCAGCACAAGGACGAAGCGATCGCAGCGGCCGGCGTCGAGAGCTACGACAACTACATGCGGTACCTGGCCGGCTGCCAGTACTACTACCTCGACGAGGCGCTCGATGTCAGCCTGGTGACCTACCTCAAGCCGGGTGCGGCCGCCTAGCGCCCAAACCGATACGACGGCATCAGTCCAGTGGCTCGGTTGACTTGACGCGGCGGGCCAGGCCAGGCGCTCTGCCCGCTCACACAGAGGAGATGTGTGGCCGTGACAGGCGATCGCGTCGTAGCGCAGCTGGCAGATGGCCGCCGACCCGTCAGAGCAGGCAGTACTGCTGCACGCGGCAGGAGTATCGGCGCTTGGTCAAACGTGACGACGGCAGCAAACACCGGCTATCTCGACGGTCGTCGCCGACGCATCCCCGTAGTGCGGGTCAACGGGTTGATCGAACGACCTTGGTAACTGTCGAGCAACTCAAACGGGGACTCGGCCCGCCATCCTCTGCGATGGCGGCCTCACCTGGCTCTCCCGCACCCGATGATCTTTTGGTGTGAACTCACCCAGGATCGCGGCGCCCAGGCTCACAATCGCTCCACCGAGAATCATCCCTCCGATGACATCGGTAAAGGTATGTGCCTTGGTGTACAGCGCAAGGAAAGCGACGAACAGCACCCCGGCCGCCGCCAAGACTGCCAACGCCGCTTTCGCAGCACGACTGCACCCGGCACCGACACACACCGCTAACATGCCGAGCAATGCAGCGCTACCCGTGACATGACCGGAGGGGAACGTGTGCTCGTAGTCGTCCAAGCGCAAACCTTGGAGTTCCGCTACGGTTGTCGAGGCCCGCCTAACCGCCATCTTGAGCATTTGCTCGACGACAACGCCAACTCCAACCGACCCAACGACGAGGACGGCCGGAACCGCCGAACGCGCCCTCAATGACAGCAGCGCGCCGCCAATCAATGCGACGCTTGCGACATACCCGGGCCGGCCGAACGCACCGAAGGCCCCGTCCGCGTCCACTCTCCATTGCGCGGATCTATGCGCGACGAACCAGTCGGCAACGGAGGTATCGAGTCCGGCCAACCATTCAGCATTGAGTCCAACCGCAAACGCTGCCAAGAGGGAAAATAACCCAGCGGACAGCAAGACCAGCGCCCACCGGCCTCCGATGAGCAACGCGAGTGCGCCGAGGACCACGGCTACGGCACTCAAGGCAGTCACAGAGATATCAATAAGTGGACATTGTGGCACCGATGCGCCGTGGTGGCAGGACCCTCAATCGAACTACTCACCACTTGGATCGCATCAAACCGGCCAAGCGACGATTACTCGGCCGCAGGTAAGGTTGCTCCGGCCTTAGCTTGGGCCGACTACCTCAATACGAAATACGCCTTTGTGTTCGGGTGAACGGCCGCATCGTCGCGGATCTCGTCGACTTCCATCCATCGGAAACGCTCGTGCTGACCGTTTGGCAACACCAGTGACTCAGCGCCGACGCGGAGCTGGTACGCGATGACCACGTAATGCGTGCTCACGCCTGGGATCTCGAGCGCGTTGTCGTCGTACAGATGTTCGTAGACGCCGAGAAGACTGGCCCCCTCGCGGGGAATCGCACGACCCAGTTCCGCATGCGAGATACGAAGGAACGCGTCGTCGATCCGCTCGTCTTTGTAGATCCTCCCGCCGGGGACAAACCAGGAGCCCCGCGCAGGGCGGTTGAGCCGCAGTCCGACGAGGACACGCCCGCTCTCGTCGCGCACAACGAGGTCGATGCTGACGAGCGGCGAGTGACCGATGACATGTGCGAAGTCGTCGCGGGACAGGTACATGACCTGTGCATGCTACGCGTTTCGCTATTCCGACGTTGCCGGCACACGCGCGCAGGGGCTTGCTGGAACTTGCGAAAATCTTCGTAACTGCGGCGGCTGACAACCGCGGGCCACTGACAACCCCGCGCGATTCGCCCCGTCTGTTCCAGCCACCAGGGAAGAAGCACCCCAAGGTAGATCTGGAGGGTCGACGGGGGTGGCCACCAAGCCCCCAGAACGGGCCGTTTCAACGATTTTCACTGCGAAACCCGTCGCAGGCTTCCGCCGTGCAGATCGCCGACGAGCTGGCCCGGCATGGCCACCACGTGACAATCGCAGTCGGAGATCATGTCCGGCCGCCGCGCACCTACCTTGGCCGCGACATCCACGGGTGGCTCGCCTGCTTGCGCGGCAGGCCGGTTCGTTCCGCAAAGCCGACGGGGTTTCACTCCCCTACCAGGTAAGGATCCGACCCTGTACTACTTCGCGCTGCTGCAGACCCCCGAACGTCAGCTCACCGCCGACGAGCGTGCCCGCGAGATGCAGGCCTATCAGGCGTTCCACCACCGCGGCGGCCGAGGTGATCCGAGCCGGCGACACGCTGAGCTCGGCGGCCGAGGCCGTCCGGATCGACGGCGGCCCGAGCGCTCCGGTGGTGACCGCCGGACCGTTCGCCGAAGGCGCCGAGGTGGCCGGCGGTTACTACATGTTCGAGGCCAACCTAGACGAGGCGCTGCAGCTGGCCCGCCAGATTCCGGCCGCCGAGTACGGGGCGATCGAGGTGTGGCCGATGGTGCACTGGAGCCCGGTGGGCCGTCCCACCACCGATTCGGACTGGCTGGCCCTGCTGCTCGAACCGGCTGACGCCGTGACCGTCCCCGGCACTCCCAAATGGGAGCAGGGCGCGGCCAGGCATGTCGAGTTCGGCGCGGCGGCCGGCGCGCACATCCAGGGTGGAGCGCCGTTGCATCCGCCCTCGACCGCGACGACGGTACGTGTGCGCGACGGCGAAGTGGTCCTGACCGACGGTCCCTTCGCCGAGGGTGCCGAAGTGGCCAACGGCTACTACGTCCTGCCGGCCGCCGACCGCGACGAAACTGGCCTCGATGATCCCGGCGTCGGCCGTAGAGCTGCGCCGCCTGGCCGGGGTTTCCGGGCTGTAGATGCGTTCCCTGGACGGCGTCTTCCGGCGAGAGTGGGGTCCGGCGGTGGCCGCGATCGCGCGCTGGTCGGGTGACCTGAGCATCGCCGAGGACGCCGTCCAGGGAACCTGTGCCGAGGCGCTTCGCAGCTGGTCGCGCGACGGCGTGCCCGACAACCCGGGCGGCTGGCTGGTCACGGTGGCGCGCAATCGGGCGCGAGACCGGTTTCGCCGCGAATCGATGCGTCCGGGAAAGGAATTGGCGGCAGTGCAGGGCAACGAGTCAGCCGATGCCACGGTGGTGCACCAGGTCCGCGACGACGAGCTGCGGATGATGTTCACCTGTGCGCACCCGGCGCTGGAGCGGCTATCACAACTGGCGCTCACGTTGCGGCTGGTGTCGGGCCTGACAGTGCCGGAGATCGCGCGTGCACTGCTGGTGAGCGAAGCCGCGGTGGGTCAGCGGATCACCCGGACCAAACAGAAGATCCGCCACGCCAACATCCCGCTGCGGGTGCCACCGCCGGAGCTGCTGGGAGAGCGGACGCCGCATGTGCTGTCGTGCATCTATTCGGTATTCACCGAGGGATACTGGTCGACGGCGGGGCCGTCGGCGATCCGCGACGAACTGTGCGACGAAGGGGTGCGCCTGGCCGGTGAACTGCGGGTGCTGATGCCCGCGGAGTTGGAAGCCCACGCCTTGCATTCCCTTGTGCTGCTGCATGATTCACGACTTGCCACCCGTGTCGACGCGGCCGGCGCCTTGGTGCCGCTCGAAGAACAGGACCGGCGCCGCTGGGATCGGGTCCGGATCGCGCGCGGCCTGGATGCGTTGCGGCGGGCCGAAGGGTCGACCGGGCCGTACCTGGCCCAGGCGGTGATCGCCGCGGCGCATGCGACGGCTCCGAGTTGGGAGAACACCGACTGGGCGACCGTGTGCCGTGCCTACGACGTGCTGGTGCGGTTGACCGATTCTCCGGTGGTACGCGCGAACCGAGCGCTGGCCGTTGGCTTTCGCGACGGCCCGGAGGCCGGCTTGGTGGCGCTGGACCCGGTGGCACACGACCCGCGGCTGGTCCGCTCCAATCTGGTGCCGACGGTGCGCGCGGATCTGTTGCGTAGGGCGGGCCGGTATGAGGAGGCGGTCCCCTGGTATCGGAAGGCGATGGAGCTCAACGGCTCTGAACCCGGGCGGGCATTTCTCCGTCGGCGAATTTCCGAATGCGGCGGATGACGTCCGATTAGTGTCAGCCCCATGCTTGTTGGCCGGCTCGCCGATCCGAATCGCACGCTGGGTACCGATCCCCGATCAGATCCCCGGATGGTGGCGGCGTTCGCCCCGATCGGGCTGGCCGACACCCTTCCCGACGCACCGCTGAGCGTCGACTCGCCGCTGGCGGACCGGTTGGCCTACGCCGCGGCCGCCGAGGAGGCGGTCGGCGGCGTGCTCGACGTGTTCGCCCTGGCCGCGCCCGCACCCGAAGGTGTCACGACGACGACAGTGACGATTCCCGGGGCCGACGGCAATGTGCTCACGCTGTTCGTCAGCCGACCGGATCGAGCCGATGGCCCGCTGCCGGCGGTGGTGCACTTCCACGGCGGGGCGATGGCGATCGCCAGCGCCGGGGACGCCGCCTACCGGCACCTGCGGGAAAGTCTGGCGGCCACCGGCCTGGTGGTGGTCGGGGTGGAGTTCCGCAACTCGGGCGGCCGGCTCGGCGCCTATCCCTATCCCGCGGGTCTCAACGACTGTGCGGCGGCCACCCGGTGGGTGCACGCCAACGCCACGGATCTGGGGGTCAGCCACCTGATCGTCGCTGGTGAGTCCGGTGGCGGCAATCTGACCCTGACCGTCACGCACAAGGCCAAACGCGAGGGATGGATCGACGAGATCTCCGGTGCGTATGCGCAATGTCCTTATATCTCCAATCGCTGGCTGGACTATCCCGATGAGCTGCCGTCGCTGCGGGAGAACGACGGCTACTTCATCAGCTGCCAGCAGGCGGCGCTGCTGGGCTCGATCTACGACCCGGGCAAAACCCATGTCGGGGATCCGACCTGCTGGGCCGGATCGGCCACCCACGAAGACCTGGTCGGCCTACCGCCGCACGTGATCTCGGTGAACGAACTCGATCCCCTGCGCGACGAGGGCCTGCTCTACTACCGGCGGCTGCTCGCCGCAGGAGTGCCCGCGGCGGGCCGCATCGTGGTCGGCACCTGCCATGGCGGGGATCTGCTGTTCCCGGCCCTGATGCCGGAGGTCTTCGCGGCCTCGGTGCGGGATATCAGCGGCTTCGCGTACTCGCTTGGTGGTTAGGCGTGCACTCGCGAATTGAGTCGGGCACATTACAGCAGGGTGTCGGCTTGGTAGCGGAGCATCGACTACGGCGCACATGCGACAAAATGCCTGACGACAGGCGGTTTTATCTGTTGACAAGGCCACCGGGGTATGCGATTCTGTTATCAATTCTCAGGCTATGTCCAGGAAGAACCGCAGGTTCAACATCATATTCTTAGGGGGGTCTCAATGACTACAGCAGTCGCGACCAAGTTCCAGGTGGGTACCGCAGCTTTGGCTCTCGCCGCCGCTGCTTCGCTTCCGGCGATCGCTCAGGCCGCGCCCAGCCTCGGCGGTGCCGCCACGGCGTCGGTCGATTCAGTCGTCATCCCCTCCGCATCCGCGACCACCTCGTGCACCCCGGGCGCCCTGGGTTGCTACCTGGTTGAAGGTGCTGTCGCCGGAACCCAGGCTCTCGTCCGAGGAGTGGTCATCTACGTCGGGACGGTCGCCTACGTCCTGGTCGACGGCACCGGTGAGATTCTCAAGTTCGTCGGTGGCATTCTCCCCGGACCGGTGGGCGACTTCTTCGACAACGTCGGCGATGGCGTGCTCGCCTTCGGCAATACAATTGCCGAAACGTTCCACGTGGGCCCCTACCTCGTCTGAGAATAGCTAGACACGGACACAACTCGTCAGTTGATGCCATACCGGCAGCTGGCGAGTTGTTCCGTTTTGGCCAGCTATCGTGGCTGCGGCCTGCTAGCGTCTAGCGCAGACCGCACCGGAGTACGGGGAATTTACTGAGTGGGCCTCTTTTCACGCCGCAAGTCCAGCGACGACTCGAATGATGACGATCCGACTCTGACCGACGATCTTGACGACGAGCGACACTGGCTGCGGCGTCGCAGTGTCGTATGGACGGGCCTCGCGGTGCTCATCGTCATCATCGCCTTCGGCGGCTGGCTCGGCATCCGAGCGCAGGTAGCAAAGACCAACCTCGAACAAGCCCGCCACAGTGCGCAGCAGACCAAAGATGCACTGCTACAGGGAAACACAGCAGATGCATCACGCTTTGCCGCTGATGCAGGATCTCATGCGCAGGCAGCACGGGACGCAACCCACTCCCTGCCGTGGAACATCGTTGCCGCAGTACCGTGGTTGGGCAGCCCATTCAAGACCGGTCAACAGATATCGGACGTCGTGGTGGGTCTGACCGCCGACGTATTGAAGCCAACCGCGGACGCCGGCACCACGGTCGCTCCACATCAATTGCTTGCGAACGGTCGGCTGAATGTGGAGGCGTTGCGCGAGGAAGAACCAGCGCTGAGCAAGATCGCAGCGGACGCAGCACGTCTCAAGGCTGAGGCACAGGCGATTGCAGAGCCGGGCTATCTCTCCGTGCTGGGCGAAGCCCGATCGCAACTACAAACGCAGACAGCTGATATCGCACAACTGCTGGGCAACACGGCCCTCGCCGCACGCGTGGCGCCGTCGATGATGGGTGCCGACGGGCCCCGCACCTATTTCATGGGTTTCCAGACGAACGCCGAAGCCCGGGGCACCGGTGGCCTGCTCGGGGGTTTTGGGATTCTGCGGTTCGACAACGGCAAGCCGAGTGTGGACACTCTAGGGCGCAACACCGAACTCAACGGGCCATTCACACCGATGTCTCTGAGCCCAGAATTCGACCAACAGTACGGGTTCACCCATCCGACCACTGACATCCGCAACAGCAACCAGAGTGCACACTTCCCCTACGCGGCGCAGATCTGGAAGTCGATGTGGGCGCAACAGTCGGGAATGAATGTCGACGGGGTCATCGCCATCGACCCGATCGCCCTGAGCTACATCCTCGGCGCTACCGGGCCGGTGACAATGCCTGACGGTGAGACGGTGACTAAGGACAATGTCGTCGAGCTGACTGAGTCGACGGTCTACACCCGGTTTCCCACCGACCAGTCGGCCCGCAAGCAGTACTTGCAGGATATTGCTTCCGAGGTGGTCAAGAAGATCAGTGGGCCGATGGAATCCCCCCGCAAGTTGTTCGATGCCTTGGGACGCGCCGTCAGCGAGCGTCGAATCTCGGTCTGGAGCTCCAACCCCGATGAGCAGAAGCTCCTGGAGGAAACTCCCTTGGCCCACGTGATTCCCGACGATCCAGCCCCATACGCCCAAATCGTCATCAACAATCTCGGCGGCAACAAGATGGATTACTACTTGGATCGACAGATCGAGTACGTCGCCGACGGCTGTGACGGCGACAAGCGGATGTCGACGGTCACCGTACGGTTGACCAACACCCTCTCGGATCCGACAGGGCTGCCGGACTACGTCGCCGGGAAGTTGGGGTTCGTTCCCGGTCTCGCGGAGAACATCCCCAGGGGCGCGATGCTCACCTCGGTACGTTTACTCGCCACCACGGATGCACAAGTCATCAGTGTCCTCGTTAATGGCAAACGGGTCCGTGTCTTCGGAGCGACGGAGCGCAATCATCCAAGCTATGAAGCGATTGTGGCCATAGAGCCCGGAAAGACTGCGGAAATTACGTTCCGGCTCTCCGAGCCGACGGCTCCAGGCGAAGCGCGGGTTCCCGTTCAGCCGTTGGCGGACAACCCCACACCTAAAGTGTCGGTGCCGACGTGCGCTGGATAGGCCCTAGACGTCCCGGACCGGGCGGGCACAATCACCCCCGCCGCTATTTGCTGGTAGGCGAGTTGCGATGAGTTACGGACATTACACCTCACCAGATCATACCGTCAGATGATGAAGCGAAGGGGCTGGGACAACGTCAGGCCTGCAGGGTTACACGATGCGCTTGCGTGCACGGTGGCCTGGAGAAGTGTGCACCGCAATAGCATCTGTCACAGCCAAACCTGCGCCGCCCCGTGCACTAGTATTTCCCGTAGCTCTCGTATCATCGGAGCTCCGGATGAGCCAAGAAGGCCCGGCGCTGGCGCTCGCGTCCACTCTCAGTCTCATCGCAGCGACTCTAATTGGCGGGCCTAGAAAAACATGAGCAGCATTCTGGCATTGAATTCAACGTCATACGGCGGCCCACCGGGGGGCCTTCAGCGGTGAGGAGGTCGCTTTGAGTCTTCAGGACTTTGTTAAACTGTTACGCAGTCGATGGATTACCGTATGCGTAACCACACTTGTCGCGGTTCTCGGCGCTATCGTCCTCAACCTGGCGACAACCCCGCTCTACCAGGCTTCGACAAGGCTCTTCGTCTCAACTTCGTCGAACTCGTCGCTATCCGATTTGTACCAAGGTAATCGCCTGTCACAAGATCGCGTGCTCTCATACACCGAGTTGCTCATGGGTGAGACGTTGGCCCAGCGAACGATCGACAAACTCGGTCTCGATATGAGCGCAGACGAACTAAAGGCACATATTAATGCAAGCGCGAAACGCGATACCGTCCTAATAGATGTAGCAGTCCAAGATGAGTCACCCGTTCGGGCACGTGACATTGCCAACGCGCTTTCTGACGAATTCGTTATATTGATACGCGAATTGGAAACTCCAAACAAAGGCGGCACGCCCGATGCCCGCGTTGTCGTCGAGCAACGCGCATCCATTCCCGCTCAGCCTGTGGTTCCAAAGAAGGCTCGCAATGTTGTCGTTGGCCTTGCTATAGGTGTGACCTTGGGAATTGGCCTTGCCGTACTCCGCGATCTGCTCGATAACACCGTCAAAAACGTAGGGGTGCTCGAAGAGATTACAGGTGTCGGGCTCGTCGGCAACGTTCCGCTCGACAAGGAACGCAGGAAGGAACCGGCGATATCTTTTGATACCGATAATTCAATAGCCGCCGAAGCATTTCGTAAGCTTCGTACGAACCTGCAGTTCCTCGCTGTCGATAATCCACCACGCCTGATCGTTGTCACTAGTTCGAACCCGAGCGAAGGTAAATCCACCACGGCGATAAATATTGCCTTAGCGCTGGCGGAGGCCGAGCACAATGTAGTGCTTGTCGATGGAGATATGCGTCGCCCTTCATTGGCTCAATACCTCGAGCTGATCGGACCAGTCGGATTCAGCACGGTAGTAAGTGGCGGAGCATCGCTGTCCGATGCGTTGCAGAACACGAAGTTCCCACGACTGAGTGTCCTTACCTCAGGAACTGTCCCACCCAATCCGAGCGAGCTCCTCGGGTCTTTGACCGCCCAGAAAGTACTGAGTGAACTGCGTGAACGATTCGACTTCGTCATCGTAGATTCGTCCCCACTGCTTGCAGTCACCGATGCAGCGATTCTGGCAGCCAACGCCGACGGCGTGCTTGTAATTGCGCGATTTGGGCAGACAAAGCGTGAGCAACTCGCACACGCAATTGGGAACCTCAAGGACGTTGGCGCTTCATTGCTCGGCGCTGTGTTCACCATGACGCCGGCACGCGGAAGCGCGTCGTATAGCTACTACGGCTATAGCAATGCCGACGACAAAAACGAATAGAGGGGCCAAATACCTCATCACTCACCTGAGGAATTCGCAGCCCAGATCCGCCGCCGTCTCGGCGCGCGTCAGTTCACCAGGAGCGGGGGGCCGCCGCCGCGCCGTTCAAACATCCCGGTCGATACAACGGGCTTCAGATCCACCAAAGTCACAGCCGGGGCTGCTGCGGCGCGCTCGAGTGGAATCGAAATCGGCAATATTTGGATATGTAATGATGCTTACGCGCAGAGGAATTTATCGCATATACGAGTCAATTAGGGGTGGGCGATGCTTGTAGCTCTCTTCACCATCGTCGCTATAGTCGGGTCCTTCGTCGTTGTCAGACTTGGGCTTCCACGAGTAAATGTTCTAACGATTTTCTCTGCTGTATGGATCCCCTTGATTCTTGTTGGATCGTACCCTCGAGTACTTTTCCCGGGGTTCACCCATGGAACTTGGACTTTGCTGCTCCTAGCACTTGCTGGAATCGTTCTAGGTACATTTCTAGCTACAATATGGCGCCTCTCCGATCCGGCCACCCCATCAGACATTGAGCAACACGTGTCAGCCGTTGATGTAGATAGGCTTATCAAGATTCACGTTGCACTTTGCATTGTGCTCTTTTTTTACTTCCTTTGGCAGATCTATCTGATTCCACAACGGCTGAATATCAACTTAAACGACATTCTCTCGATATACTTCTCGAGCGGAAATGAAGGCCATCAATACCGCAGTTTAGCATTCGAAGCGCGAGATCTCGCGCACTCATCCGGCTACGGCATCGGCGGCGCAGCCATACTTCAAGGCTTAGTGAGCTACATATTATTCTTTGTCGGCAACATAAGCCTCTTCACCGGAGCCCGCCTGTGGCTAAACAAAAAGCGCGCCCTGGCAGCCGTCCCTCTGATGCTCGCGGCGGCCTTCAGCATCTTTTCCCTCCAACGATCCGCGTTCCTGTTGCTGGCTACACTGTTCTTGTTTTCGGTCGTTGCCACTAAGTGGGCTTCTCCAGTCGCGGAACGCGTCCCTGCAGACTCAACAAGCGAAGTCTGCGTAGGCTTGTCGAAGAATAAATCAAGGCAAAGGCGGCGCAGAGTCGCGGCAGTCTTGATAATATTACTTTCCGTCTTGGTGCTATTCTACCCCCAGTATCTTCGAAACCGGGGGACGACGAATCACGTGTCTCCCCCAGAATTGCTGCTGCCGTACTATTTGGCAGGTGTGGGCGGACTAAATTACCGAGACAACAACCCAGACGGAGGCCCTGTATCGTTCGACGGCGACTCGTCAGTCATAGTCCAGGCAACCCCCGGAAGTTACACTTTCAGCGACTTCTTCATCACGCTTCGCCGACTCGACTTTCCAGTTCATGCCGCTCCACTCGACTTTGATTATCGAACTATCGAGGTTTCAGGTGTCGAACTTCACACGAATACCGGCACGATGTTTTTTAATTTCTGGCTCGACTTTGGGCTTTTAGGAGTTTTCTTCATTACGTTCGGACTCGCATTATTAACGACGTTCGCGCAGCGCCTGGCTCGACAGGGCAGGACGGTCGCGATCCCAGCTTTATCGTTAGGAATGTCGGCTATCTTTTGGTCGTTTAGTGCAAACTATTTCCTTGGCAACCTTCGATACATTTTGTTAATAATCGCCGCGACGGTGGCTATCCCGCGGTTATTGAGAATGAGAGATCGCTCTGGATTCCAGACTGTCCGTGGCCTGACCCCGATCGGTTGATCCATGGCTTATGAGGGTCTTTCCTTTCGGCCAACGCTGTGGGCAGGAAAGGTTCGACAAGGTCATTACGACAAGTAAACAGCCAGCCCGGTGCGGATCGGCTGCAAGCGGGTGCGGCCGAGGGTATCGACGCCGCCGCGGTGCGCTGCCAACTGAGTTTCCTAAAGCCACCTACCGCGCAACCGCTTCCGTGGGCTCAAGGCGAGGACGCCACGCGCTGGTCAAGTCCAGGGACGTGGTGTACGACGTCGTCGTATGATTCTTCGAGGTGATGGTTCAGGCGGTCAGGGCTGCGGGGGTGTCCTCC
>NZ_JAPJDO010000054.1 GCF_026242045.1 Mycobacterium pinniadriaticum | reverse complement strand
GGCCCTGGCCCGCATGGAGATGAACAGCTTCTTCACCGAACTCGTCCCCCGCATCACATCCATCGAACTGGCCGGCGAACCCGAGTTGATGGCCACCACCTTCGTCGGCGGTCTCAAACACCTGCCGATCCGCTACTCGCTGAAGTGATTTCATTGGCCCGGTGGACGGCCAGGAACCCGTCCACCGCGGCGCGCGCACATTCGCGGTAATCAAAATCGGCCAGTGTGCTGATCCGCCCGGCGACAAGCGGGCCGATCAGCAACATGATCGCCTGCGCCCGGTCGACGTCACCGAGTTCACGTTTCGCATCGGGGCTGTCGAAAATCGCATCGAACGGCGCTCCATACTGCTGGGCGACCCGCTCCCGTAACGTACGCACTTCAGGGCTGTCGACACCCTCGGTCCTGCCCGGCAGATGTTCCATATCCGGACCCAGCGCCAGCCAATAGGTGGCCGTCAGCAGGATCGGGGTATCGCAGATGAGGTCGGCCTGCGCCTGCATCAGTGCGACGAGGCGGTCCCGCAGCGATCCCGACTCCGGCGGCATCGGCGCGGGCGGAATCAGGCTGTGGAAAGCCGCCGCCAGCAGGTCGTTCCCACTGGGAAAGTGCCGGTACAGGGTCGCCCTGGCAACGTTCGCGCCGCGCGTGACCGCGTCGACGGTCACCGCGCTCGGTCCGCCGGTGCGCAGCAATGCCGTTGCCGCGTCCAGTAACCGGGCGCGTGAGCGCGCCGGTCTCGGATCGCTGCGTCGGCCCGTCATCGCCCCAAATCCTCTCCCGCGACGATTCCCACGTCTGGCCGTTTTCGAGACTGATGGTCCCGAACGAATGACTGTAACCGAAGGAGTGCCACCGCGCGGGCGCGCTGATCCGGCCCGACCAGGGTACCGACTCGCGGTCGCGTGACGTCTCCACTCGGCCGTTGACCCCGATTCCAGCCCGGTGGAACCGGTGGTTTCACGCCACAAATTCCGCAGCGCGGCGGCCGATCATCGCGATGGTCGCGTGTGGCCCCCGACTGGTGATGCGCGGCAGCACCGAGCCGTCCACCACCCAGAGATTATCGATACCCCTCACCCGGCACCGCGGGTCGATGACTGCGTGCTCGTCGTCATCGGTGCCCATCGGGGCCGTGCCGCAGAGATGCTGCGAGGTCGACCATATCGGTTCGCCGAGCTGGGTTGTGGCTCCGAAAATTTCACTGGCGAGCTGACACCCGCGGCGCAGCGCTACCACGTCTTCGGGAGCGTGGTCGTAGCGGTGTTCGATCAGCGGGGCGACCGCCGGATCGGGCGACAGCAACGCGACCCGTCCGTGGCCGCGAGGCGTCATCAACGCCACGCCCAGATGGGGCCAATCCGGACGGCCGAGCGTCCCGTCGCCGACCATCGAGATGAACCCGCCCGTGTACGGCCGAATCTCGAGCCCATCCATGACCAGCACCACTTCGAGCACCGGACGTTGCGGAGCGACGGTCCAGGTGGTCGGCAGCACCCATTCGGGGTGGTCGAAGGTACGCTGCCCCACCGGCAGGTCAGCCGCCACGGTGATACCCGCCGAACGTAGGTCCGCCGCCGGCCCGACGCCGGAGAGCATCAGCAGGTGCGCTGACCCGATGGCACCCGCCGACAGCACGATGCGATCGGCCTCGACGACGACCGGCCCGGCCGGTCCGAGGACCTCGACGGCAACCGCCCGGCCGCCGGAGATCCGGATTCTCTGTGCGCGGCTGCGGGTGAGCACGGTCAGGTTGGGCCGGGCGGCTGCGGGCTCGAGGAAGGCCGCGCCGGGGCCGGTGCGGACGCCGTCCACGATGTTCAACGGCACCGCCCCGATTCCCGGCGGCGCGTTGTCGCCGTGCGGTTCGGCATTGAGGTCGGGCAGCCAGCGCAGCCCGGCGCCGGCGGCAGCGGTTACGAACGACGCTGTGCTGCCGAGAAATTCGTGAGTACGCCGGATCGCGATGGGGCCGCCATCGGCCCGATCGGGGAAATCGAGGTCGTCCTGGATCGCCCGGTAGTGCGGCCGAACCTCCGGCCAGGACCAGCCGGGGACACTGGGTCCGTCGAAATCGGCGGGTAGTGCCCGACAGAAATAGCCGCCGTTGACCGCGCCGGAACCGCCCACAGTCAGACCCCGCACGATGTCGGCGCCACGGCGTGGGTCGTCGGTCAACGACGTCCGGTATCGCTGGGCCAGCGGGCTGGCCGCGCCGATCGGCAGTTGCAGACCGTTGTGGGTGAGCTCCCGGACTCCGGGCTCGTCGGGCCCTGGACCGGCTTCCAGCACGGTGACCCGGCGTGCGGGATCGGCCGAGAGGCGTTCGGCGAGGACAGATCCGGCGCTACCGGCGCCGACGATCAGCACGTCGCTGCGCGCGATGTGGTCGACCACCGAGTCAGGTTTTGATCTGAGGTTTCAGCGGCCGCAACGTGCGCTCGCGGACCACACCCGTCCATAAGCCGGCGCCGTAGGCCAGGTCGTCGAGCCGCTTGAGCAGCAGGTAGGCGACCAGACCGATCGGCTTACCCTCGACGTCGTTATTGCGGTTGCGGGTAATCCAGTCCTGAACTCCGTCGAGGATCGCGGCCACCACGATCGCCTGCCGGCACCGGCGGGACAGCAGAGCCGCCACCAATGCCAGCGGCCAGTAGTGACGACAGACCGCTGCCGACAATTGCAGGGCGGCCGCCCCGATACCCCGCAGGGCCAGGAATACCACGTCGAAGATCCCGGCATCGGTGTTCTGCATCGCCTTGGCGGTGCGGCGCGTGGTCACCCCGGCGAAGACCAGTGAGGCAAGATAGCCCGTCGCCGATCCCAGCGCCATCAGCAACCACACCAGCAGGCTCCAGGCGGAGATCACCACCGGCGCGGTCTTGTCTGGGTGGCGGATCGACAGTGGAGCGGCCGAACTTCCGTAGAAAGCCTTGCGCTGCAGCCACGCCCGCATCTCGGTGCGGTGTTCGTGAGCGACCAGTGCGATCGGCTCGTAGCGCATCCGGGAACCGGACTCGATGAGCCGCCAGCACAGGTCGACGTCCTCTCCGGACGGCAGGGTCTCATCGAACCCGCCCAATTCCTGCAGCGCGGCCCGCCGGCAGATGATCGCAGCGCTGGGCACGTAGGACACCGGCCCGTAGGGCACCACCGGCGCCTCCCGCTCGCCGAGGTCGAGCGATGACCGCACCGCTTCGTAGCGGGCGATCAGCTGATCGCTGTGTCCGAGCCCCACGATGCGGGGGGCGACCAACGCGACCGCCGGGTCGCAGAAGTGACCCAGCAGCGCCTCCAGCCAGCCCCGGCGCGGCACGACGTCGGAATCCAGGAAGGCAACGAAATCTGTTGTACACGAGGCTAGTCCGGTGTTGCGCGCAGCCGCCGGCCCCTTGCTGCGGGAGTGCCGCAGCACCTCGATCTCGCAACGCGCACCGGCGAAGTCGCTCGACTGCACTGGAGTTTCCGAACCGTCGTCGACGACGACCACCCGCATCCCCCGCAATGACATCACCAGGCGATAGAGCCCAAAAGGATTGTTGCGCACCGGAATCACGACTGTGACATCGCGATGTGACGGACCGCCCGCCGGCCGTGGGTGTGCGACGGTGGCATCGAGCAGAGTGCGGGCCAGCTGGGCACTCATGGCGTCGCGCACCTCGAGGCGACCGTCGTCCAGCAGCGTCTGGGCCGACGGCGCCAGCCGCAGCAGCCGGGTGGGCGACCCGCCGAGCAGAGCCGAGCCCTCGGCCAGGGTGCGCACGCGTCGGTCGACCTGTACGGCAAATCCGTCCGGCAGCCGGGGCTGGGTCATGTCAGCATCCCGTCATCAGCCGGGCGCCACCGATCGATACGCCGCGAACACTCGGCGACCATCTGTTCGAAGATGCGCGCCCCCTCCATCGGTGTCGCCGTTGTCGGGTCACCCAACACGCCCACCTCACTGACTGCAGCCACCCCGCCGTGACGCATCTGCGGCAAAAGGGTAGCCAGTGGCGCCCGGTTCCCGCTACACCAGGCGTCGGTCTGCACGTCGGCCGGTGAAATATGTAGCAATACAGACGTTTCCGTGTGCCCGGCGTGGGCATCGCCGCCCTCCGCGACGCACGGGCACCAGGCGGCGTCCCGGCCCTCGGTACGCAGGCGGCGCACCGCCGAGCGCATCGCCTCGACGTTGCCGCCGTGTCCGTTGACGAAGACGATCCGCCGAGCCCAGCCGCAGGCCGAACGGCCGTACTCGACCAGCACCGCGATCAGCGCCTCGGTGCCGATCGACACCGTCCCGGCAAAGCCCTCGTGCTCGCCGGAGGCGCCGTAGGCGATCGCGGGAGCGAGCAAATAGTGATCATGATCGCGGCGGTTGAGATCCTCGGCCGCGGTCCGGGCCACCGCGGTGGCGATACGGGTGTCGGTGTCCAGCGGCAGATGCGGACCGTGCTGCTCGGTCGAGCCCACCGGGATCAAGATCGTGGGTGAGGAGTCGCGGAGTTGTCTCGATGTCGAACTGCCCAACTCGCTCCGAAAAGCCACGCGCCGATGGTAGGCCGAATTCATCTGCCGTGCGTCAATTGTTCGGGGAGAATACAAATTTCTTTCGTATTCGGGTCCGCTGGGCCCGCCAGGGGCGTTTACCGCCGTCCCGTCAGTCACGCCAGCCCCACAACCTCGCTTACGCCGGGATCAGCTCACCTCACCGGGAGGCACCCCGAGTGCCCGGATGAAGCCGTCTGGGACGAGGACGTCCTCAACCGTCAGGTCGTGAACCGATGCCTTCCCCAGTCCCCGCAGCGCCGAGTCGATACCTCCGGTCAGGATGTCGAGGACGTTCTCCACACCCGCCTGCCCGTTGGCGGCCAGGCCCCACAGGTAGGCCCGTCCGATCATCACCGCGCGCGCGCCGAGTGCCAGCGCCTTGACCACGTCACTCCCCCGCCGGATACCGCCGTCGAGCAGCACCTCGACCTGGTCACCGACCGCTGCCGCGATCGCGGGCAGCGCGCGGATCGAGGCCGGGGTGCCGTCTAGGTTGTTGCCGCCGTGGTTGGACACCGAGATCGCCGAAACACCAGCATCCACAGCCCGTTTGGCATCGTCAACACGCATCACGCCCTTGAGCATGAAGGGCCCGCCCCAGAGCTCGCGGAGCCAGGCGATATCGTCCCAGGTCGGCGGGGGGGTCCCCATCCACTCCCCATACGCGGCGAAGAACGGCGGACCGGCCTCCCCCTTGGCGGCCTGATTCGGCACCGACAGCGCGGGCGGACGCAGGGTCTTGGCCCACTGCAAGAACCATCGCGGCCTGGTCATGGCCTCGGGGCTCATCTTGAGCATGGTCTTGAGATCCATCTTCTCCGGGATCTTCGGGCTGCCCCAGTCGCGCCCGTGGCTGAAGCTCCAGTCGGTGGTCACGATGAGCCCGACCGCCCCGGCCGCGCGGGCCCGCTCGGCGCGTGCGGCGATGGCCTCCCGATCGCCCAGCCAATAGATCTGGAAGAACGTCTTGGGATTGGCCGCGACGACCTCTTCGATGGGCTTGCTGGCAAACGATGACAGCCCCATCGCGGTGCCGCGGGCCGCGGCCGCGCGGGCCACGGCTACTTCGCCGTCGGGGTGCACGGCCTGTACGCCGGTCGGGGAGATCAGAACGGGCAGCGAAACCTCTTGCCCCATGACGGTGGTTGCCATGTCCCGCTTTTCGAGGGCGCCGATGACGTGCGGTGCGAAGCCGAGCTCGTTGAAGGCCTCGTTGTTGCCGTTGACGGTCAGCCCCTTCTCACTGCCGCCGATGAGTGCGCCGTACGCGGACTTGGGAAGGCGCTTGCGCGCGCGCTCCTGTGCGAGGGCGACGGTTTCGAACCAGGTGTCGCGTGCCATGACTAGATCGGACTTTCGTTGCAGGGCTTGGCCGGGGGCCGGGTGGACAGGGTGAGCATGATCGGCTTGCCGCGGGAGTGGTCGGCGCTCGGGCGGGGCTTGTCGCGCTCGGCGGCAAGCGCCGGGGTCCCATAGCCCTCGACGCACTCCGGATCGGGGCCATCCAGCGGAAGGCCGGTGAAGAACTTCGCCGCCATGCAGCCGCCCCGGCAGGCGTCATAGTGCCCGCAGCTGCCGCAGGCACCCGCCGATTGCGGCTCGCGCAGTTCGCGGAATAGCGGCGCGTTCTTCCATACGTTGTCGAAGCCGTTGTCCCGCACGATGTTCCCGGCCAGAAACCGGTCGTGGATGGCGAACGGACACGCGTAGACGTCACCGACCGGGTCGATCAGGCACACCACCCGGCCGGCGCCGCACATGTTCAGCCCGGCCAGCGCACCGGGGGCGCCGAGGCCGGACAAGTGGAAGAACGAGTCACCGGTCAGCACCCGCTCCCCCTTGGCCACCAGCCAGTCGTAGAGGGTCACCTGCTGCTCGGGGGTGGGATGCAGTTCGTCCCACACGTCGGCGCCGCGTCCGGAGGGGCGCAGCCGGGTGATGCGCAGGGTCGCGCCGTACCGGTCGGCGAGCGCCTTGAAGTCGTCAAGCTGGTCGACGTTGTGCCGGGTGACCACCACCGAGATCTTGGCGTCTTTGAAGCCGGCGGCGGCCAGGTTCTCCAGGGCCCGAGTCGCCATGTCGAACGAGCCCGGTCCACGGACGGCATCGTTCACCTCCGCGGTGGCGCCGTCCAATGAGATCTGCACGTCGACGTAGTCGCTGGCGGCCAGCCGTCCCGCCACCTCCGGGGTGATGCGGACGCCGTTGGTGGAGAACTTGACCCCGACGTGGTGCGCGGTCGCGTAGTCGACCAACTCCCAAAAGTCCGGCCGCACAGTGGGTTCGCCACCGCCGATGTTGACGTAGAAGACCTGCATACGCTCGAGCTCATCGATGATGTCCATGCACTCAGCCGTGGACAGCTCGCGGGGGTCGCGCTTACCCGAGGAGGACAGACAGTGCACGCAGGCCAGATTGCAGGCGTAGGTCAGCTCCCAGGTCAGGCAGATCGGCGCGTCGAGGCCGCGCTCGAACTGCTCGATCAACCGGGGTACCGGTGCCACCGAAGTCATTGGGAATCCTTGCAGATCAACATATTCGAGGTCACCAGCACGCTCAGCGCATGCAGATAGGGTGCCTCGTCGGGCTCGTCGACGCCGGCCGCCCGCAGGGCGGCGCGCACATCGGGGTGTTCGGCTAGCGAGTTCACCACGGCCAGGATCGTGCGGTTCTTCAGGAACGACAGCTTCCTGGTGCCGAAGTGGTACAGCAGTGCGCCGAAGGGTTCGGGTCGCACGGCGACCTGCGGATGCAGGCGCCAGCTGAGTGCCGGGTCGAAGTCCGACCCGGCCACAGCCGGATCGCCCACTGCGTGGGCGGGCACGGTCAGTAGACCCCGCACATCCCGTCGATGGAGACCTCTTCGACCAGCGTCTCGGTCACGAGTTCGGTCTCGGTCTCACTTGCGTGGCTCGGCTCCATGAAAAGCACCCTTTCGTCGGCCAGGTTCTCGACAATTGTGATCGAGATCGCAAGAATATGGCATCGAGTGCCGAAAAGGAAGGGGCGGGTCGATGACAAGCGGTTCGGCGGGCTCCGCCGGCCCCCGAGTGGGCCGGCGCCGCTCCACCACCCAGGACCACATCACCGACGTCGCGCTCGACCTGTTCGCGAACTTCGGGTTCGACTCGGTGAGCGTCGACGACGTCGCCCAGGCGTCGGGCATCGCGCGCCGAACCCTGTTCCGCTATTACCGATCGAAGAATGCGATCCCCTGGGGCGACTTCGACGCCCATCTGGAGCACTTCCGGGACCTGTTCGAACAGGCCGACGTGGCGGCGCCCGTCAGCGCGGCGCTTCGCTCAGCACTGCTGGCATTCAACACTTTTGACGATTCAGAGACCGAACGACACCGGCAGCGGATGCGGGTGATCCTGCAGACCGCCGAGCTGCAGGCCCACTCGATGACCATGTACGCCGGCTGGCGAGGGGTGGTCGCGGACTTCGTGGCCACCCGCACCGGCGGCAGGCCCAGCGATCTGGTCCCCCAGTCCGTCGCCTGGCTGATGCTCGGCGTGGCCCTGTCGGCCTATGAGTATTGGCTGGCCGACGAGGAGGTGTCGCTGCCCCAGGCACTCGGAGATGCCTTCGACGTCGTCGCGCACGGCCTCGATGATCTCGACAGCCAGTGATTTCGGCGCGCTTTCGTTCGCTCAGCGACGGAAAGCGCGCCGAAATCGCTCAGGATTCGGGCAGGACGTCGGAAATCGGAGCGCCGGAGGCGATCTTGGCGCGGGTCTTCATGACCTTGCCGGGCATCCCGCCCCCGACCACGCCGGCCACCACGCCGTCGCGCTCGTAGAACGCCAGGAATTTGCGTCCGTCGTCCTCGGCGATGTGCACGATATCGGTGGCTTCCGGCTCGCCCAGGCACTGGATCTTGACGTCGTACTGGTCGCTCCAGAAATACGGCACGACGATCACCGACGGCGCCTCCTGGCCCAGCATCGCCGGCACGATGACGCGAGCCTGCTCGGCGACATTGCTCCAATGCTCAACGCGGACTTGATGTCCGGTCGCATCGCGCCACGACGCGACGTCGCCCAGCGCCCAGACGTGCGGCGCGCTGGTGCGGCCCGCCTCGTTGCACACCACACCGTTGTCGAGGGCCACTCCGCTGCCCTCCAGCCAGTCGGTGGCCGGGCGCGACCCGATGCCGACGACAACCAGGTCGGCCGGCAGCTCACTGCCGTCGGACAGCACCACGCCTGTCACCTGCCCGTTGTCGCCGCGGACCTCGGCCACCCCGATACCGGTGCGCACGTCCACCCCCTCGGCGCGGTGCAATCGGGTGACCAGGTTTCCGACCTGCTCACCCAGCACCGAGGCCAGCGGGGCGGGTTGCGGCTCCACCAGGACCACGTCGACGCCGAGCTTGCGCAGGCTCGCCGCCACCTCGCAGCCGATGAAGCCGGCGCCGATGATCACCGCCTGGCGAGCCGACCCGGCATGAGCGCGCAGCGCCAACGCCTCATCGAGCGACCGCAGCACCCGAATGCCCTCCAGGTCGGGGAACGACGGGATGCGCTTGGGTACCAGTCCGGTCGCGATCACTAGCTCGTCGTAGCCCAGCACCGCACCGTCGGCCAGTGTCACGGTCTGAGCGGCGGTGTCCAGCGACGTGACCGCGCTGCCGAGTCGCATGGTGATGTCGTTCTCGGTGTAGAACTCGGCGGGTTTGAGCGTGACGTCGTCGAGGTCGGCGTGCAGCACGTCCTTGGACAGCGGCGGGCGGTCGTAGGGCAGGTGCACCTCGTCACTGACGATCGTGACCGGACCGGTGTAGCCCGACTTACGCAGCTGTTCGGCAGCTCGGGTGGCGGCCAGCCCGCCGCCGACGATGACGATGCCTTTTTCGGGGCCGTTTTCGCTCGTGCTCACGTGGTGTTCTTACACGATCGCACTCGCGAAGTGCGCGCCAGCCTGCCGTTACCAACCACTGGGTTGGCGGTCACGCCCGTGAACGATCGATCAGGTTGGACAACACCACGATGCTCTCGCTTCGTTCGATGTCGGCGCTGGACCGGATCCGCTCCAGCGCCGCCTCCAGATGGCGCATGTCGCGGGCGAGCACATGCAGGATGGCATCGGAGGTACCGGTCACGGTGGCCGCGCTGATGACCTCGGGAATGTCAATCCAGGCCGCGCGCAACTGATCTGGCGCGATAGTGCCGTGGCAGTACACCTGAACGTAGGCCTCGGTGTTCCACCCCAGCGCGCTGCGGTCGATGACCGTGGTGAACCCGCGGATCACACCGTTGTCCAGCATCCGGTCGACCCGGCGTTTCACCGCGGGGGCCGAGAGATTCACCCGCGCGCCGATCTCGGCGAACGTCGCGCGAGCGTGCTCGGCGAGCTCGGCCAGAATCCGCTCGTCGGTGTCGTCCAACCGGTCCATCGCCATCTCCCACTCTCTGCTTAACAGATCACCATCATCCCAAGCCTGGCGCAATAGATCGGCGGTCATAAAGCAATAGACATTGATTGATTGCGCCCAGATGGGCTTCTATCGTTATTTTTATGACGATATCTCCAGATGTCGCCGCCGAGTCAACGAGGACACCGCGCAGCCAGCGACTTCGCCACTACGCAATGACCCCACCGACGTTCTTCGCCGTCGAATACGCCATCAACCCGTGGATGGACACCAGCACAGCGGTCGATGTCGACCTCGCCATCGCCCAGTGGGAAAACCTGCGGGACACCTATCGCCGTCTGGGCCACACCGTGGACCTCGTCGAACCGGTTCCCGGCCTCCCGGACATGGTCTACGCCGCCAACGCCGGACTGATCATCAACGGTTCGGCGATCGTCGCCCGATTCAAGCACCCCGAGCGGCATGGCGAATCCGCCGCCTACGCGGCATGGATGGATCGGCTCGGCCACAAACCCGTCCCCACCCGCCACGTGAACGAGGGACAGGGCGATCTGCTGGTGGTGGGTTCAACAATCCTGGCCGGTACGGGTTTTCGCACTCACCCGCAGGCACATGCCGAGGTGGCCGCCATCACCGGAATGCCCGTGGTGTCACTGGAACTCATCGATCCGCGCTTCTACCACCTCGACACCGCGCTGACGGTGCTCGACGACACCACGATCGCCTACTACCCGCCGGCATTCACCGACGCCGCCCGGGCCCGGTTGGGCGCATTGTTCCCCGACGCCATCGAAGTGGCCAGCACCGATGCCTACGTGCTGGGCCTCAACGCGGTGTCCGACGGCAAGCACGTCGTGCACCCCGCCCAGGCCACCACCTTCGCCGAACAGCTCTACCAGGCCGGCTTCCATCCCATCGGCGTCGACCTGTCCGAACTTCTCAAGGGTGGTGGATCGGTGAAATGCTGCACACTGGAGGTGTTTTCATGACCATGGCCGCCACCGACCGGACATCGACCGAGGCCGCCATCGCGGTCGAGAGCGCCCACACCGCGCATAACTATTCGCCACTGCCGGTGGTGGCCGCCAGCGCCCGTGGGGCGTGGATCACCGACGTCGAAGGTCGCCGCTACCTGGACTGCCTGGCCGCCTATTCCGCCGTCAACTTCGGCCACCACAACGAGGAGATCATTGCCACCGCCCACCACCAGCTCGACGCGGTGACCCTGGTCAGCCGGGCATTCCACTCCGATCAACTCGGCCCGTTCTGCGCTGCGCTGGCCGGGCTGTGCGGCAAGGACATGGTGCTGCCCATGAACAGCGGGGCCGAAGCGGTGGAAAGCGGGCTGAAGATCGCCCGGAAATGGGGCACCGATACCAAGGGTGTCGCCGAGGGGATGGCCAACATCATTGTGGCCGACAACAACTTCCACGGCCGCACGATCAGTATCGTCAGCTTCTCCTCCGATGCCACCGCCCGCGGCGGCTTCGGTCCCTTCACCCCCGGATTCCGATCCGTGCCGTTCGGCGACGCCGACGCCGTCGCCGCCGCCATCGACGAAAACACCGTCGCGGTCCTCGTCGAACCCATCCAGGGCGAGGCCGGCATCATCGTCCCACCCGACGACTACCTGCCCCGGTTACGCACGTTGTGCACCCGGCACAACGTGCTGCTGATCGCCGACGAAATCCAATCCGGGCTGGCGCGCACCGGTCACACCTTCGCCTGCGATCACTGGGACGTGACACCGGATGTCTATCTGCTCGGCAAGGCTCTCGGCGGCGGCGTCGTTCCGCTGTCTGCGGTCGCCGCTGACCGCGACGTTCTCGGTGTGCTCAACCCCGGTGAGCACGGTTCCACCTTCGGGGGTAACCCGCTGGCCGCCGCCATCGGCTCGACCGTGGTCGACATCCTGCGCCGAGGTGAATTCCAGTCCCGCTCAGCCGAACTCGGGCTGCACCTGCACGCCCGGCTGCGGTCGCTGATCGGCCACGGTGTCCTCGCGGTCCGCGGGATGGGACTGTGGGCCGGAGTCGACATCGATACCCGGCTGGGAACCGGCAAACGGCTCAGCATGGCTCTGGCCGAACGCGGCGTGCTGGTCAAGGACACCCATGGTTCGACCTTGCGATTCGCCCCGCCGCTGGTGATCACGGCCGAGGAGATCGACTGGGCTGTTGACCACTTCGCGAGCGTACTGGCCGAGGCGGGCTCATAATCGGCTAAATCTCCCCCGACCCAGGAGACGCCCATGACGGCACCGTCGATCAATCTGACCGAGCAAATGCTGCGCCGACGGCCCGTCCTCGGCGCCCCGGTCGCGCACGGTGCCTCCAACCACCTGAAACGGACGATCGGCACATTCCAGCTGACCATGTTCGGCGTCGGCGCCACCGTGGGCACCGGCATTTTCTTCGTGCTGTCGGAGGCGGTTCCGGAGGCCGGCCCCGGCGTCGTCGTCTCGTTCATCATCGCCGGTATCGCGGCCGGGCTGGCAGCGATCTGTTATGCCGAACTGGCCTCGGCGGTGCCCGTCTCCGGGTCCACCTACTCCTACGCCTACACCACGCTCGGCGAGGTCGTGGCGATGGGCGTGGCCGCCTGCCTGCTGCTCGAATACGGGGTGTCCACCGCAGCGGTCGCCGTCGGCTGGAGTCAGTACGTCAACAAACTCTTGGACAACTTCTTCGGACACCCCTTGCCGCAAGCGATTTCGGCGGCACCATGGGCCAGCACACCGGGAATTGTGAACCTACCGGCGGTCGTGCTGGTCGTGATGTGCGCGTTGCTGCTGATTCGCGGAGCCAGCGAGTCGGCCACCGTCAACACGATCATGGTGCTGATCAAGCTCGGCGTGCTGGTGATGTTCGCGGTGATCGCGTTCACCGCTTTCGATGCCGACAACTTCGCCAACTTCGCACCGTTGGGCGTCGCCGGCATCGGGTCAGCCGCTGGCACCATCTTCTTCTCCTACATCGGCTTGGACGCCGTCTCCACCGCCGGCGACGAGGTCAAGAACCCCCAGAAGACCATGCCCCGCGCGATCCTGGCCGCGCTGATCACCGTGACGGCGGTCTACATCCTGGTCACCATCGCCGCCCTCGGGGCGCAGACTTGGACCGGTTTCGAGGGCCAGGAGGCCGGCCTGGCCACCATCCTGGACAACGTCACCGGCGGCCAGTACTGGGGCACGGTCCTGGCCGCAGGCGCGGTCATCTCGATCTTCTCGGTGACGCTGGTGACGTTGTACGGCCAGACCCGCATCCTGTTCGCGATGGGCCGCGACGGACTCCTGCCGTCGATGTTCGCCAAGGTCAACACGCGCAGCATGACACCGGTCAACAACACCATCATCGTGGCGATCGTGGTCAGCATCCTGGCCGGCGTCGTCCCGTTGGACTATCTGGCGGACATGGTGTCGATCGGCACCCTGGTGGCGTTCATCGTCGTCTCGGTCGGAGTGATCATCCTCCGGGTGCGCGAACCCGACCTGCCACGCGGTTTCAAGGTGCCCGGCTATCCCGTGACACCGGTCCTCTCGGTGTTGGCCTGCGGCTACATTCTCTACAGCCTGCACTGGTACACCTGGATCGCGTTCTCCTCCTGGGTCGCGGTGGTGCTGGTGTTCTACTTCATCTGGGGCCGCCACCACAGCGCGCTCAACAGTGGTGGCGTGGCCGCCGGTACCCCACCGGAAGTCGAGGACGTCGAGATGGTCAAGCCACCCCAGGACGCGTCATGACGGTCGTCGCCGGCTATCTGGCGGGCAAGAGCGGGACCGCGCCGCTGACCCTGGCCCTCGGTGCCGCGCGCACCCTGCACACGTCGCTGACCGTGGCGACCATCGTGCCCAAGCCGTGGACCACACCGTCTCCGGCCCGCATCGACGCCGAATACGCCGCCTGGGCAGACCAACTCGCCAGCGACTCCGCCAAGGAGGCAAAGCGCTACCTGACCAGCCTGGCCTCCGGCGTCGAGATCGCCTACCACAGCCATGCGCACCGCTCGGTGTCCGGCGGACTCGTCGAGGTGGTCGAGGAACTCGACGCCGAACTGCTGGTGCTGGGCTCGTCGGCCAACGGCCAGCTCGGTCAGGTCGTCGTCGGGTCCACCGCCGACCGGCTGCTGCACTCGGCGCCCATCCCGGTGGCGATAGCCCCCCGCGGCTACCGGTCGGCCCGCACGCCGGTGCTGACCCGGATCACCTGTGGCTACCCGGGCACGTCGGAGTCGGTCCATGTGGTCAAGCGAGTCGCCGACCTGGCCGAGCGGTTCGATGTACCACTACGGGTGATCACCTTTGCGGTGCGTGGTCGCACGATGTATCCACCGGAAGTAGGTCTGCACGCCGAGGATTCGATCCTGGCCGCCTGGGAGGCGCACGCCCGCGAGATGCTCGCCAAGCTGCGCACCGACGGCGTGGTGGGCGATGACGCGCTGCTTCAGGTTGTCAGCGGCAACGGCTGGGATCAGGCCCTCGACGCCGCCGAATGGGAGGACGGCGAAGTGTTGGCGCTGGGCACCTCGCCGCGCGGCGACATCGCCCGGGTGTTCCTGGGTTCACGTGGCTCGAAGATCATGCGGCACAGCCCCGTTCCGGTGCTGGTGCTGCCCGGCTGAGCCGGACTGAGCCCGATGTAGCCACTCCTCAGCGCCTCGCTACGCTGCGGCGCATCGTCATGCCTAGTACTTCATCACGCCGCGGTCGACGCTGATCTGCGAGCCGGACAGTGTCGCCGAGTTGTCACCGGCCAACCACACCACGACGTCGGCAACCTCGTCGACACTCATGAAATCGGACCGCTTGCCGGTCGCGCTCTGGCCCACCGGGAGGTAGGGCATCGGGGCGAAGCCGTGCAGATAGCTGGGGTGGGCGGCGAAAACGCCCATCATGGCATCATTTTCGGTCATCGGAGTGGCCACCGAGTACGGATGAATCGAGTTGACCCGGATGCCGTACTCACCGGCCTCCAGGGCAAGGGAATTCGTCAGCGCGGTCAGCCCGTGCTTGGACGCGGCGTAATGGCTGTTTCCCGGGGTGGCCTTGAGGCCCGCTGACGAACTCACCACGATGATCGAACCGCCATTGCCCGCATCGATCATCGCCGGGACCACCGCGCGCAGCGTGCGCCAGGTACCGGTGAGGTTGACGTCGATCACGGTGTTCCACTGCTCGTCGGTCAGCTCCCACAGCCGGCCCCAGGACAGCACGCCGGCATTGGCGACCAGGACGTCGAGCCGGCCGAACTGCTCGACACCGTCGGCCACCAGTTGGCGCAGAGCGGCGTCATCGCGAACGTCGACCTCGCGGGCCAGCACCTTGCGCCCCTGGGCTTCCACCAACCGCACCGTCTCGGCGAGGTCTTCGGGGGTCGTGCCCGGATAGGGAATGGTGTCGCTGACGGTGGCGCAGACGTCGGAAATGATGACGTCGGCGCCCTCGCTGGCGAGCCGCACCGCGTGGGCGCGACCCTGGCCGCGGGCGGCACCGGTCACGAACGCCACTCGTCCCTCAAGCGTCCCCGACGATGGTGTCATCATTGGTCCTTTCGCTCAGCTCAGGTCAGGCTAGCAAGCCAACTGGAACGTGTTCTAAGAACCCGTCCACACCTCGGCCATGGCGACCGGGCGGTTCAATATTCGACTGGGTGGCGGATGATCGGGCAGGTCATGCAGTGACACCACCGCGCCAACGTCCCGGCGGATGGCGACGCCATCGGTAGCTCCTTCTAGAGGTCGGACAGAATCTGCTGCCGCTTAGCGGTGTACTCGGCCTCCGTTATCGAACCCGTGGCACGCAACGTCTCGAGCTCCTGCAGCCGCTGCGCAGTCGAGACTTGCGGCATAGTCGGCGGCACGTACGGTGGCGGAGCGGGCGGGCTCGGCGCCGCAGCAGGCGCCGCCGGCGCGGCGGCGGCCGAGCGGCGGACGACATCCATCACCTGTTGGCGCACAACCGGATTGGACCGGATATCGATGGTGCCGTTCATCGGAACGTTGTTGGCCCGCAGAATCTGCAGGATCTCCATCAACGGTCCGGCCTGGCCCCGCAGGTCGTAGGTCTTGTTATCCTCGGCCAGGGTGAACTGTGCGGGTACCGTGCCCGCAATCAAAGCGCTGGCGTTCCAGTCGATTTCGTACTTCTGCGTGCCAGGCTCGACGAGCGCGACCAATTTGTGGGCGTTGAGGATCTGCATACGTGCCGGACTGGACGCCATCGTTTCCTGGGCGTCGAATCCCGGATGCCCGGGCACGTCGAAGTGGAGGTTCACCTTGATCATCTGCTGATCGTTGACAAACCAGGAAGTGTCCGAGATCCCGGTGATATGGGCCAGCACCAACACACCGCGCTGGGCGAGTTCCTCATGCCGGGCCGCCGACTTGGTGCCGGCGTTGGTCAGCCAGAGTGCGACGAGCACATCGCCGGCCGTGATGAGCAGACCGACCCAGAACATCCAGTTGAGGTAGGGCCGCGCCATCGGGCCGAGGGCGAAGTAGACGATCAGGAAGATCGGACCGACCAAGCCGCCGAACAGCAGCACTGTCAATTGCGCTTTGAGATACCGCCCCAACATTTGCCATGTCCCCTCTACGACCCGCAATGTCGGGACTCAGACTAGCCCCGTCGGCCCAGCTACCGAACCCAATAAAGACGCTGCCGGTGGCCCCGTCAGGGCGCCTGCACCAGGCGGTCGAGGGCTGGTAGCTGCGGGGTCAGCCGGGCGATGAAGCCCTCGAGTCCGTTCTGTGGGCTCGGTTCTCCGGCCACCGCTGTGGCCGTCGCCGCCGATGTCGACGCGGGGTGCGGTGTACGCGCCCTCGGCGACGTGTGCTCATGGTCGACGCTGGCGGCGCTGACCATCAACACCGACACGACGATTCCGGTGAGGACGACCACCAGTCCCGCACCGCCGATCAGAATCGACGGTGGGTACGCCTTTGGCTGGAAATCGTCGTCGTCCACCTGCCCACCCCGTTGTGAGATGCCGAAGCGTAACACCCTGACCGGCGGCGAACGGCGCAAACGAAAGCGGCGCCCACCCGTAGGTGAGCGCCGCTTCGCGGTACTGCGTTGAACTCTCAGATCACTTGATGATCTTGGTAACCCGGCCGGCGCCGACGGTACGGCCACCCTCGCGGATCGCGAAGCGCAGGCCCTCGTCCATGGCGACGGGCTGGATCAGCTTGACGGAGATGTCGGTGTTGTCACCGGGCATCACCATCTCGGTGCCCTCGGGCAGGGTCACGACGCCGGTCACGTCCGTGGTGCGGAAGTAGAACTGCGGACGGTAGTTGTTGAAGAACGGCGTGTGCCGACCGCCCTCGTCCTTGGACAGGATGTAGACGCTGCCCTCGAACTCGGTGTGCGGGGTGGTGGTGCCGGGCTTCACGACGACCTGGCCGCGCTCGACGTCCTCACGCTTGACGCCACGAACCAGCAGACCGACGTTGTCACCGGCCTGGCCCTGGTCGAGCAGCTTGCGGAACATCTCCACACCGGTGACCGTGGTCTTGGTGGTGGTGGGGCGGATGCCGACGATCTCGACTTCCTCGTTCACGTTGATCACGCCGCGCTCGACACGACCGGTGACCACGGTGCCGCGGCCGGTGATCGTGAAGACATCCTCGACGGGCATCAGGAACGGCTTGTCGGTGTCGCGGACCGGGTCCGGGATCGACTCGTCGACGGCGTCCATCAGATCCTCGACGGACTTGACCCAGGTCGGGTCACCCTCGAGAGCCTTCAGCGCGGACACCTTGATGACCGGGGCTTCCTCGTCGAACTCCTGGGCGGCCAGCAGCTCGCGGACCTCCATCTCGACGAGCTCGAGAAGCTCCTCGTCGTCGACCATGTCGGCCTTGTTCAGCGCCACCAGGATGTAGGGGACACCGACCTGGCGGGCCAGCAGCACGTGCTCGCGGGTCTGCGGCATCGGACCGTCGGTGGCGGCGACCACCAGGATCGCGCCGTCCATCTGGGCGGCACCGGTGATCATGTTCTTGATGTAGTCAGCGTGGCCGGGGGCGTCGACGTGCGCGTAGTGACGCTTCTCGGTCTGGTACTCCACGTGGGAGATGTTGATGGTGATACCGCGCTGACGCTCCTCGGGCGCATTGTCGATCTGGTCGAATGCGCGCGACTCGTTCAACTCGGGGTACTTGTCGTGCAGAACCTTGGTGATTGCTGCAGTCAGCGTGGTCTTGCCGTGGTCAACGTGACCGATGGTCCCGATGTTGACGTGCGGCTTCGTCCGCTCGAACTTCGCCTTCGCCACTTCTGTGTCCTCCTGGACTTGTTGGTGCTTGGGTTAAGCAGATGTGCTGGAAAGAAACTGTTTTCAGTTGTGTGGTCCGCCAAGCCGGGCGAGCCTACTGGCCCGTGGCTTTGGCGATGATCTCCTTCGACACGTTCGCCGGAACCTCGGCGTACGAGTCGAACACCATGGAGTAGTTAGCCCGGCCCTGTGTCTTCGACCGGAGGTCGCCGACATAGCCGAACATCTCCGACAGCGGCACCTGCGCCTTGACGACGCGCGCACCGCTGCGCTCCTCCATGGCCTGGATCTGACCACGGCGGGAGTTCAGGTCACCGATCACGTCACCCATGTAGTCCTCGGGGGTGGTGACCTCAACGGCCATGATCGGTTCCAGGATGACCGGCTGCGCCATCGCGGCGGCCTTTTTCAGAACCTGGGAACCGGCGATCTTGAAGGCCATTTCCGACGAGTCGACGTCGTGGTAGGCACCGTCGAGAAGCACGACCTTCAGGTTCACCAGCGGGTAGCCGGCCAGCACGCCGTACTGCATGGCGTCCTGCGCACCGGCATCCACCGACGGGATGTACTCACGCGGGATGCGGCCACCGGTGACCTTGTTCTCGAATTCATAGGTCGCACCGTCCTCGCCGACGAACGGCTCGAGGTTGATGATGACCTTCGCGAACTGGCCCGAACCACCGGTCTGCTTCTTGTGGGTGAATTCGACGTTGGTGGCCGGGCGCTTGATGGTCTCCTTGTAGGCCACCTGCGGCTTGCCGACGTTGGCCTCGACCTTGAACTCGCGGCGCATCCGGTCCACCAGGATGTCCAGGTGCAGCTCGCCCATACCGCCGATGACGGTCTGGCCGGTCTCCTGATCCAGGTGCACCTTGAAGGTCGGATCCTCCTCGGCGAGCTTCTGGATCGAGAGGCTCAGCTTCTCCTGGTCACTCTTGGTCTTGGGCTCGATGGCGACCTCGATAACCGGGTCGGGGAAGGTCATCGACTCCAGCACCACCTGGTCGTTGGGGTCGCTCAGGGTGTCACCGGTCGTGGTGTCCTTGAGGCCGATCACCGCGTAGATGTGTCCGGCCGACGCCGTGTCCACCGGGTTCTCCTTGTTGGAGTGCATCTGGAACAGCTTGCCCAGCCGCTCCTTCTTGCCCTTGGTGGCGTTGATGACCTGCGAGCCGGAGTCGACCTTGCCCGAGTACACCCGGACGTAGGTCAGCTTGCCGAAGAACGGGTGCGTGGCGACCTTGAACGCCAGACCGGAGAACGGCTCGTCGGTGGACGGCTTGCGGATGACCTCGACATCCTCCTTGCCCGGCGCGTGGCCGACGGCCGCGGGCACGTCGAGCGGCGAGGGCAAGTAGTCGATGACCGCATCCAGCATGGGCTGCACGCCCTTGTTCTTGAACGCGCTGCCGCACAGCACCGGGTACGCCTCGGAGCTGATCGTCAGCTTGCGGATGGCGCCCTTGATCTCCTCGACGGTGAGTTCCTCGCCACCGAAGTACTTCTCCAGCAGGGCCTCGTCGGTCTCGGCGACCGCCTCGAGCAGCTTGGTGCGGTACTCGTCGGCCTTCTCCTGAAGATCGGCCGGGATCTCGACGACGTCGTACTTCTCGCCGAGCTTGGCTTCGGCGCTCCACACCTTGGCCTTCATCTCGACCAGGTCGACGACACCGGCGAAATCGCCCTCGGCGCCGATCGGGATCTGGATCGGGATGACGTTGGCACCCAGGCGGTCTTCCATCGTCTTCACCGAGAAGTAGAAGTCCGCGCCGATCTTGTCCATCTTGTTGACGAAGCAGATACGCGGAACGTCGTACTTGTCGGCCTGCCGCCAGACCTGCTCGGACTGCGGCTCCACACCCTCTTTGCCGTCGAACACGGCAACGGCACCGTCGAGCACGCGCAACGAACGCTCCACCTCGACGGTGAAGTCGACGTGGCCGGGGGTGTCGATGATGTTGATCTGGTTGCCGTTCCAGAAGCAGGTGGTCGCGGCCGAGGTGATGGTGATACCCCGCTCCTGCTCCTGCTCCATCCAGTCCATCGTGGCGGCACCGTCGTGCACCTCACCGATTTTGTAGCTGATACCGGTGTAGTAGAGGATGCGCTCGGTCGTCGTCGTCTTGCCGGCATCGATGTGCGCCATGATGCCGATGTTGCGGACCTTGTTCAGGTCGGTCAGCACGTCCTGTGCCACGGCTAGATTCCCACTCTTTCGCTTCTCAATTCGGTGTAGTCAATGGCCACCGCCCGCAGCCTCTTCGCTGCCGCCGGCGACTCGCAATCACCAGCGGTAGTGCGCGAAGGCCCGGTTCGCCTCGGCCATCTTGTGGGTGTCCTCACGCCGCTTCACGGCGGCACCCAGGCCATTGCTGGCGTCGAGGATCTCGTTGGCCAGCCGCTCGATCATGGTCTTCTCCCGGCGCGCCTTCGAAAAGCTCACCAGCCAGCGCAGAGCCAGCGTGGTCGAACGATCGGGACGCACCTCGACGGGAACCTGATAGGTGGCACCACCGACACGTCGGCTGCGCACCTCGAGGGCGGGCTTGACGTTGTCCAGGGCGCGCTTGAGGGTGACGACCGGATCGGTGCCGGTCTTGTCACGAGCCTGTTCGAGCGCACCGTAGACGATGCGTTCCGCCAGGGATTTCTTCCCATCCAGCAGAACTTTGTTGACCAGCTGAGTGACCAACTGCGACCCGTAGACGGGGTCGTTGACGAGAGGACGTTTGGGAGCGGGGCCCTTGCGCGGCATCAGCTCTTCTCCTTCTTCGCGCCGTAGCGGCTGCGGGCCTGCTTGCGGTTCTTGACACCCTGGGTGTCCAGCGAACCGCGGATGATCTTGTAACGAACGCCGGGCAAGTCCTTCACACGACCGCCGCGCACCAGCACCATGGAGTGCTCCTGCAGGTTGTGGCCCTCGCCGGGGATATAGGCGGTGACCTCGACCTGGCTGGTCAGCTTCACGCGAGCGACCTTGCGAAGGGCCGAGTTCGGCTTCTTCGGCGTGGTCGTGTACACGCGCGTGCACACGCCGCGTCGCTGCGGGCTGCCCTTGAGGGCCGCGGTCTTCACCTTGGCGATCTTGTCGCGGCGACCCTTGCGGACCAGCTGCTGAATGGTTGGCATTACCGGCTTTCTTCTCTCGTTCGTCTTTCGGTGGTTCTCAAGTCTCTGTACTGCAGTTTCAGCCCCGCCGCGTACCCCGCTGCCGGGCGTGTCGCACGCACTGCGCACCGGCTTGATCCGATGCATACTGGACATGCGAATTGGCCCGGCGTGCGCGCATGCGCTCCCGCTTGCGCCCCTGTCGGCCAGGCACGAGTTTCCACGATACCAGGCGCGGCACGCCCCTCCAAACTCGGTGTACGGCGCCTTACTGCAGGTCAACGTGTGAATGCCGGCACCGGTTCCCGACAGCCCGCCGCTTGGGGCGCGGTGACGGGGTCAGCTGTGTGTTCCGGTGCGCCGCGCCATCCCCGCGGCCAGCCGCAGCACCATGTCGGAGAACACGGCGTCGGTGTCGACGGTTTCCATCACGCCGGTCATCTCCAACAGCACGAACCCGTGCAACGCCGCCCAGAATTCCAGCGAGGCGTAGAACGCATCGTCGCCGTCCAGGCCGTAGGACGTCAGCACCTTGATGACCGGGGCCGCAGCGGCGTGCGATGCGGCGGTGAACTCGGGGTCGTCACCACCCAGCGGCATCCGGGTGAACGCCGAATAGCGCCCGGGGTGGTGGTGGGCATAGCTGCGGTAGGCGCTGGCCATCGCCATCACGGCGTCGTCGCGGGTACGGCCCTGCCCCACGGTGGACAACATCTGCAAGATGTCGTCGATGACGTGCATCCGAACGGTTCGGCGCAGGTCGTCCAGACTGTGCACGTGGTTGTACAGCGACGGGCCCTTGGTGCCCAGCTGGGTGGCCAGGGCGTTGATGGTCAGGCCGTCCCAGCCCTCGCGGTCGAGGAAGGTCAGTGCCGCGTTGACGATGACCTCGCGGCTGAGTTTGGCCGACCTCGCCGACGGCCGACTGCCGGCGCGCGGTCGACCACCCGCCGCGTCCGGTTCCGGCTCAAATGTCATCACGAGGCCTTTCAATATGGATCGACGAAGAACTCTAGTTGACCGACCGGCCGCCACGTAGGTACCAGCTCGGGTTGGGGATGAAGAGGGCACGCCGATGAGCTGGGCACACCGCTGCGGATCCAGCGCACCGCGACCGGGTAGCGCCCGGCCGTGACCACCCAGGGGTCGTCGAACACCGGTATCGCCGATAACGTCGTCAACGACAGTTGGGAATGACGAACCGGATCGACCGCGTTCCGGCGTAGCGCAAAGGACGTGATCGATGCACTCCCCCACCCTCATCGCTGGGATCAGCGTGCTCGCCGCACTCACCCTGGCAGGCTGCGGATCCACCAGCAAGGAGAACAACCCCCCGACGGCCACGGCCGGAGAGTCGGGAGCCCAGGTGGAAGTAGGCAACACCATCAATTACGGCTCGTTCGGCACTACCGCCGAGATCGATTGCGCCGACGGGAAGTCACTCAACGTCGGCGGCTCGAATAACACCCTGACGGTCAAGGGCACATGCGCGTCGGTCAACATCGGCGGCGCGGACAACAAGATCACCTTCGACAAGATCGACAAGGAACTCTCCGTCGTCGGTTTGAACAACACCGTCACCTACACGGGCGATCCCAAGGTCAACAACCTCGGCTCGGGTAACACCCTCAACAAGAGCTGACCGGCTCCGGGCCGGCGTGCATGGCCCGGGATCAGGCCTTCGAACCGTGCCGGCCCGCGCCCTCGGCGAACCTCGCGGCCCCGGCCAGCGACTCGGCGGCCACCCGCGACAGGCTGCCGAACTCGAAGTCCAAGGCCTCGGCCTCGGCCTGCCCCCACTGATGCAGCATCGACATCCGATCCGAACGCAGACACAGCTGCGGTAGCTGCGCCAACTCGGCGGCCAATTCCTCGGCGGCGCGCCGGGCCTCGCCGTTGGGCACCACCCGGTTCGCCAGCCCGATGGCGAGCGCCTCGTCGGCGTCGACGGCGCGGCCGGTCAGGATCAGATCCATCGCCCGGCTGTGCCCGATGAGCCGGGGCAGGCGCACCGTGCCGCCGTCGATCAGCGGCACTCCCCAGCGTCGGCAGAACACGCCGAACACCGCGTCCTTCTCGGCAACCCGCAAATCGCACCACAACGCCAACTCGAGACCGCCGGCCACGGCGTAGCCACTCACCGCCGCGATCACCGGCTTGGACAACACCATGCGGCTAGGTCCCATGGGGCCCATGGCCGCAGGGTCGTCGACATCAGACCCCACTCGGGGCCGATGGAGCGGGTTGGCATCGGGTGTTGCCATCGCTTTCAGATCGGCTCCGGCGCAGAACGTTCCATGATCGCCCCAGAGGACGGCCACCGACGCCGACTCGTCGCGGTCAAACTCGTCGAACGCAGCGAACAGCGCCCTCGCGGTCGGGCCGTCGACCGCGTTGCGGGCATGCGGGCGGTCGAGGATCACCGTCGTGACAGGCCCGCTTTTCTCCACCCGTACTGATTCCCGGGTCGCTTCGCTCCTGCCCGCCGAACCCGTCATTTCGCCTCCACCAGTCGTCCCTCGTCCCGCCGCACGACCAGTTCGGCGGCGAAGTCTGCGTAGGCCCGTCGGAGTGCGGCGCCCGGCCAACCGGCCGGCAGCAGTTCCTCGGGCAGTACCGGATCGGTGAGCAGATGCCGCACGATGCCGGCGGCCGCGCGGAACCGCCCTGGAACATCACCGGCGGCGGCGATGTCGTCCAGCAGTCGATCGCCGGTGCGCGCCCATCCGGGCAGATCCCACAGACACCGCGCCAGCTCGGCTGGGTCGTCGTCGCGCGCATGCAGCACCCGCACTCGGCCGGCGACCTCGGCGGGCAGTTCGTCGTCGAGATTGCCCGGACGTAGCCAGACACCTTCCCTGAGTTCGCCGAACCGCTTGATCTGCAATGCGTTTCGCAGTGCCGCTCGCGCCCGGGCATCCATACCGACTGCCGTGATGATCACCGTGATCCAGCTGCCGTCCCACTCGCGGGTCCGCGGGTGCAGCGCGTCGTCCTGGCGGCGTTGACGGGTCAGCAGTCGGTCGGACAGCCGGTACCCGTCATCGGAACGCACCAGGTCGCCGGCGGCGACCATGCGGGTCAACGCCACTCGCAGCGTTTGCTCCCGGATGCCGAAATCCGACGTCAGTCGCAGCATTTCGGCCGAAGTGGCCCACGCCGGGTGGGCTCCGAGCAGCACGCTCAGCACCACCGACCGCGCGGTCATCTTCGACAGCGTCTGCGGCACCTCATACCCCCGACGCGCGGCGCCCGTGATCGCCGAACGGCTCGTCGCGGTGACGTACCGCCTCACGGAACCCCTGTGCGCGGGCATCGGCGACGAACGCGTGCCCCTCAGGGGTATGCCGGGCAATACCGTCGAACACGGTGCTGACCATCCGACTTGTCGCCACGCCCTGTTGGTACAGCGCGGTGTTCATCGCCAGCTTCACCATGATCAGCTGGTTGACCGGGACCGCGGCGATGCGCTCGACGAGCCGCTCGGTGCGCTCGTCGAGATCGGCCGCATCGGGCGCCTCGATCGCCAGACCCCACTCCGCGGCCTGCGCACCGGTTATGCAATCACCGGTCAGCAGAAGGCGTTTGGCTCGCTGATCACCGAGACGGTGCGCCCACAGACCTGCGGCGGGCACCCCCCACACGCGGGTGGGGGGATAGCCGATCTTGGCGTCGGCGGCGGCGATCACCTGATCGGCGTGCAGCGCGATGTCCGTGCCACCGGCCACGCAATACCCGTGGATCTTGACCACTGTCGGCTTGTCGGCGTGCATCAGGCTGGAGAAGCCGCGCACGAACCGACTCATCATCTGGTAGTCGATCATCGGATCCCACGGCTGGTCCGGGCGGTGATTGACCGCTTGCGTCTTCCCATCGAGCACGGTTCCCTCGCGGTTTCCACCGCCTGCCGAGGAGGAGCCGTCGGCGTAGGCACCCAGGTCGAACCCGGCACAAAAGCCGTCGCCGCGGCCGGAAACGAGGATCACGTGAACATTGGGGTCCAGGTCGGCTCGTTCGACCAACGCCGCCAGTTCCAACGGGGTGTCGGCAACGATGGCGTTACCTTTTTCCGGACGGTTGAAGGTGATGCGGGCGACCCGATCGGTGACCTCGTAGGTCATCGTCTTCAGGTCGGTCACCCCTTCACCAGGCAGCGTTCGAGGATCGGCGCGAGATCGAGCCCGGCCGGCAGCGTGCCGAAAGCACCGCCCCAGTTGCCGGCCATCCGGGTGGCCAGGAAGGCCTCGGCGACCGCGGGATGGCCGTGGCGGACCAGCAGCGAACCCTGCAGCGCGAGGGCGATGTCCTCGGCGACCTTACGGGCCCGGTACTCGACGGCGTCGAGGTCGCCCAGCTCCGCGCGCAATCCGGCAACGTGGGTATCCAGGCGGACATCCTGACCCGCGGTGCCGGCGAGTTCGTCGAACAAGACATCGACGCATTCGGGCCGGGTTGCCATGGCCCGCAACGTGTCCAGCGCACTGACGTTGCCCGAGCCCTCCCAGATGCCCATCAGCGGCGCCTCCCGGTAGAGCCGAGGCATACCAGACTCTTCGGCATAACCGTTGCCGCCCAGGCATTCCATCGCCTCGGCGGCGTGCGGAGTGGCGCGCTTGCACACCCAGTACTTGGCGGCAGCCAGGCCGATCCGGCGCAACAACGTCTCCCGCTCGTCACCCCGAACAGCGGCGTCGGTGGCGCCGGCCATCCGCATCGCGATGATGGTGGCCGCCTCGGCCTCGACCGCGAGATCGGCCAGCACGTTACGCATCAGCGGCTGGTCGATCAGATAGGCGCCGAACGCCTTTCGGTGCTGGGCGTGGTGCACGGCCCGGGTCAGCCCGCTGCGCATGCTGGTGGCGCTGCCCAGCGTGCAGTCCAGTCGGGTGAGGTTGACCATCTCGATGATGGTGGGCACCCCACGGCCCTCCTCGCCGACCAGCCATGCCACGGCACCGTCGTATTCGACCTCGCTGGAGGCGTTGGCGTGATTGCCGAGCTTGTCCTTGAGGCGCTGCAGGAACATCCGGTTGCGGGTGCCGTCGGGAAGCACGCGCGGCAACATGAAACAACTCAGGCCGCCGGGTGCTTGGGCCAGCACCAGGAAGATGTCGCTCATCGCCGCGGAGGTGAACCACTTGTGGCCGGTGAGGCGGTAGCTGCCGTCGCCATTGGGAACGGCTTGGGTGGTGCCGGCCCGGACATCGGACCCGCCCTGCTTCTCGGTCATCGACATCCCCGCGGTGATCCCCGCCTTGGTGGTGGGCACCAACAGGTCGGGGTCGTAGACACGACTGGTCAGCAGCGGCTCGTAGACCTTGGCGAGCTCGGGGTTGTGACGTAGCGCGGGCACAACGGCGTAGGTCATCGAGATCGGGCAGATGTGGCCGGGCTCGGGAGTCCACACCCCCATCTTGGCCGCGCGAACCACGTGGGCGCCCGGGCGCTCGTCGGCCCACGGGGCGGCATGCACGCCATGGGCGATCGCCGTGCGCATCAGCTCGTGGTATGCGGGGTCGTACTCGATCTCGTCGACGCGGTAGCCATAGCGATCATGGGTGTGCAGGATCGGCTGATTGCGATCGGCCAGGTCGCCCCAGCGCTGAGCCTGCGCGCTGCCCGAGAGCGCGCCGAGTTCGGTGACCTCCTCGAGGCCCCACTGACCGCCCTCCCGAATAAGCGCTTCGATCAGCACCGGGGAACTCGCGGGATTGTGATCCACCAGCGGCGGAACCTGATTGGTGACGACATGCGTGTCCGACATGCCTCTTATATTACATTTTTCCGACAATCGCACAAGATGCGTAATATGGCAGGCTGGAACGCGTGAATTCGAACTCTGTCGTCCACGCCGCCGCGTTGTGGCTCGAGCACGAGCCGGTGGGAAATGACCAGTCCGTCAGTGGTGAGCCGCAGACCGGGATCGCCGAACTAGGTGAGTTCGGCGGCCTACAGGCCGGGGTGTGGGAGATGACGCCCGGCGTCATGCGCGATGTCGAGGCCGAGGAGTTGTTCGTGGTGCTCTCCGGAGCCGCCACCGTCGAATTCGACGACGGCAGCCCGGCACTGACGCTGGGGCCCGGCGACGTGGTGCGTCTGACGCAGGGCGCCAAGACCGTGTGGACGGTGACCGAGACGCTGCGCAAGGTGTACCTGAGCTAGGTCAGTCCGGTTGTCGCGGTCCACACATGCCGGAACTTCCCACTGCGCTGATGTCGCCGCGGGGGTTGCGCACCCTGTTCGATCGCAACGCCGGGGATCGCCTGCGAGGCGAAGAACCGCAACAAAGCGGCCCGGATGAGGGGCCACGTAGTCTCACGGTCGGCGTCGGCAAGCACGTCGAAGCGAATCTCGACAGTCGACGGGCCTATTCGGATGATCTGGCACCGCCGCACCCCAGGCACCCCTTCGACCACAGTCGTCAACGCAAGCGGAAAAAGCGGCACCTGACGGCCGTCCGCGTCGGTGAACCACAGGACCTCACCCTGGCGGCCTCGAATCTCGAGCACGGGAAACGCACTGCCACACGAACACCGATCCGTATGCAGCCCGACGCTGTCGCCGAGGTCGTAGCGAATCAGCGGCTGGATGCGATTTCCCAAGTGCGTCAACAACACGGTGTCACCAATCTGGCCGGGGCGCACCGGACTGTGGGTCTTGTCCACCGGCTCCAACACGAACCAGTCTGCGTTGAGGTGCAGGCTTCCGCGGTGGCACTCAACGGCAAGCGGGACGGCCTCAGTTGCGCCGTACATCTCACGCACGACGCACCCGAAGACGTCCCGTAACGCCCGCTTGGCGTCGACCGAGATCGGCTCGCCGCTGGCGGCGATCATCGCGGGCGTGATCGCCAGCCGTCCGTCGCGCTGGGCCCGTCCCAGTTCGACCAGCACGGTCGAATAGCCCGTGATGAACGCCGGCCGGAAGGCATTCAACCCGGCGACGACGTCGTCAATCGGCTGGCCGGGCGAGAACATCCGGAGTCGCTCTCGAAGGAATCGGGACTCCCGCCGGATCAGCTCGAAACCGGATGCACCGGCGAAATGCCCTCCGGTTACCGCGATCTCGGCCCCCCGTAGGTTGTTGCGGATCAGCCGGGCAAGCATCCTCGGGTTCAGCAGAGCAGGAGTGGTCCACCGATCCGGGACCGTGCCGACCAGGATGAGTGACAGGTCATCCTGGACGAACACTCCCGGCTCGCCCGTGGTACCCGAGGTGGTCCACACCGGATATCGGCCCAGATGGCGCCGACCGATGTTGGTGCCCTCGGCAAGGAAGTCGCTGACGCCTGACCAGCTGACTGCCGGGTCGGTGACGACGTCGTCGAAGTTCGCCATCAACATCGGCTTGGTGACCACCGGAAGTGCCTCGAGTTCATCGGGCAGGTCCGCGTACAGGTCCCGATAGAAGCGAGAATGCTCGCGCGCGAAGGACAACAGGTCACTGAGCCGTCGCTCCTGACGGGCTCGTATCGAGTCCTCCGTCGCCCATTTGGCCCGCCAGATGTCCCGCTCGACCTTCCGGCGCTCGCCGCGTCTCAATCCTGCTACCATCGGTCGGCCTCAATCGGGATGGTCGGCGAAGAAGTCCCACAGCCGCTTCGTGGCGAACGACGGCGACTCGTACCCTCCCCCGGCGCCGGACACGGGTCGAGCTGAGTCGCCGCGCCCGGCCCGATAGCCGCGAAAACCGCACTGTTGCAAGCTAATTTATAGGCCATCACGAACTTGGCGGAGTCGGCGAACTGGTTCCAGCCGTACGCCCATCCGGCCTGTGCCGCACAGCCCGTCCAGCCGTGCAGCATCACGACCAATGACGCCGCCGACGCCGCGCCCGACGGCGCGCAGGCCGAGAGCAGCAAGACGGCCCCCAGCAACGCGACTCGGCGGGCTGACACAGCTAGCCCAGGTGTTCGCGGAGAAAGGCGATATCGTCTTTCCGGCCCTCGTCGGCCGTCTCACAGATCACCGGTGCATCCGCGGCATGGACCACCGCGACGAGTAGCTGTGGATCAATCTGTCCCGCACCGAAATTGGCGTGCCGATCGGCTCCGGAACCCTTGGCGTCCCGCGAGTCGTTGCAGTGCACCAGGTCGATGCGTCCGGTGATGGCTCTTACCCGCTCGACGGCGTCGATCAACTCCTCACCGGCCGCCCAGGCATGGCAGGTGTCCAGACAAAAGCCAATGCCGGTGTCGGCGATGCGCTCCCAGAGCCGTGCGATGGTGTCGAAATGGCGGGCCATCGCATGGTCGCCGCCGGCGGTGTTCTCCAGATACACCGGAACGTCGGTTTCCAGCTGCGCCAGGGCTTTCGCCCAACGCTCGAAGCCGGCCTCCATGTCGTCGTCGTCAGCGTGGCCTCCGTGCACGATCACCGCGGTCGCGTCGATCTCGGCGGCGGCATCGCAGGTGTCCTGCAGGATCTTGCGCGACGGTATGCGGACCCGGTTGTTCGCCGACGCCACATTGATCAGGTACGGGGCATGCACATACAGCGGAATACGCGACGCCTTGAGCGTCTCGGCGTCGTCACGCGGCTTGGGCTTCTTCCAGCTCTGCGGGTTGCCGAGGAAGAACTGGACGACCTCGGCGCCGTCAGCTGCGGCGGACGCCAGCGGATCGTCGGTGTGGACATGGGAACCGATCAGCACGAGCCCAGTCTAGGCGCGCCCACCTTCTGCGGCGAGCAATAGCTCCTATGTCAAGCCGCGGCTGATTGCGGTGCTTGGTGGCGGGTGTTGTGGTCGGTGAGTAGAGCACGGTAGACGGCGCGAGCGATGTGGCGTTTGAC
>NZ_JAPJDO010000053.1 GCF_026242045.1 Mycobacterium pinniadriaticum | reverse complement strand
TGACTACCTTCGATTTTCGCGTTCGGTCAGGAGTCGATCGGGGTGAACTCAAGATGCAGATCGGTCAGCCCGCGCATCATGAACGACGGATCATAGGTGTAGCGACGGGCGCTTGCGGGACCGTGGTGGGCTTCGGCGATCCGGATGTCGCCCATTCGGGACAGAATCCTCTCCAGGCTCACCACACCTTCCATCCGTGCCATTGCTGCACCGGGACAGGTGTGCACACCGCGGCCGAAGGTCAGATGCTCCCGAACATTGTGACGATCCAAACGAAACTCATCGGGGTTGTCGAATTTGTTCGGATCGCGATTGGCCGCGCCGGGCATCAGCATCATGGTGGTGCCCGCCTTCGCCGGCACGCCGTCGATCGTCGTGGACTTGGCGGCCAACCGGAAATGGCTCTTGATCGGACTCTCCAGCCGCAACGTTTCCTCGAGGAAATTCGGGATGAGGCTAAGATCCCCGCGCAATTGCGTTTGCAGGTCCGGGTTCTCACCGAGAATCTGCATCGCGAACGTGAGCAGCTTGGTGGTGGTTTCCTGGCCGGCGGCGAACAGGAAGGTGGCCAGCCGCACCACGTCGATGACCTCGGGGATCGACTCGTCGGGATACTTGGCGTGCGCCAGCACGGTGAGTGCATCTTCGCGGGGCTCGCACCGCCGGTCCTCGACGTAGGCGGTGAACCGATCCTCGAGGAACTGCAGCGGATTCTGCGGAACGCCTTGGGTCTCAGCCATATTGTTGTGAGTCGTGGCCATTTGCCCGAGGAATGCGCCGTGGTCCTCCTGTGGGACTCCGAGCAGATCCGCAATCACCAGCAAGGCGAACGGCTGGGCGTATTGCCCGAGGAATTCACAGCTGCCCGATCTGACGATGGTGTCGAGTTGCTTGTCGGCGAACGCCCACATGAACTCCTCGTTCTCCTTGAGCCGACGCGGTGTGAGCAGACGGCTGAGCAGACCGCGGGCACGGCCGTGCTGGGGCGGGTCGAGAACGGCCATAAAGTCGCCGAACGCCATGTCCTTGCGATGCGCGACGATCTGGTCAGAGATGTCGTCGCCCTCGGGGGTGAACGGCAGCGGTGCGAACGGACCGGCCACGGCGTTGCACGCCGAGAAGCCCTCGGTGTCTTTGTAGACGGCCATCGTCGCGTCATAGCCCAACACAGCCATCATCCCGCCCTGGCCAGGATCGATGCTCACCGGACACTCGGCCCGCCGCTGGGCAATGTAGTCGTACGGGTCGACGATCAATGCTGGGTCGGAAAGAAATTCCATGGTTTTGAACTCGGTCACAGGCGCGCCCTCCTCGGAGTCGGCGACCCCAAATCGCGAAAAGATGCGGACGTAGTGAGAGTAAACTCCCACTTGCTGATTAGCTAGTATTCTCACGAAATTTTGCCGACGCGGAGATCGCTGTGAGGCAGATAAGGCGGGGTAATGCGACATGAGGCGGCTGCACTGACCGGCCCGCGACGGTCCGACGCGTCCGCGAACATCGCCAGGATCGTCGCTGCTGCCCGTGCGGAATTCGCCCGCGACGGCGCCTCGACCACGCTGAGTCAGATCGCCACGGTCGCCGGGGTCGCCGACGCAACGCTGTATCGGCACTTTCCGAACCGGCAGGCCCTCGCAGCAGCCGTATACGCAAGTGTCTTTGATGCCGAAGTCAAGCCGGCGATTCTCGCGCTGGCTGACGCGCCGCCCGAAGCGTTCATCGATGTCCTGGCGCTCCTGGAGGACGTGATGTTCGCGCAACGTCCGCTGATCGCCACCCTGGACGACCTCGCGAGCGTCACCACAGAGCTGATCCTCCGCGACCGTGAGCTTCTCGAGGAGTTCGTCGCGCGATCGCAAGAGCGAGGTAACCTCCGGACCGACTTCACCGCCGAAGAGGTGGCGACTTTCGTCGCCATGATCACCACCGCATCCGTGGCGATGGATCAACCCAAGCCGCTCCGCCGTCGCTATCTTGCTCTCATGGTCGACGCCCTGAGCCCGGCTGCGGCCGCCGGCACCGACAACGCGGATAGGTAAAATCACCCAGCCGGCTACTGGCCAGGGCCGTTCGGCCACTTGATCATGCAGCCCAGGTCGATCGGGATGCTGGTCCCGGTCATGTGCTTCGAAGCGTCGGAGGCCAGGAACAGCACCAATTCGGCGACGTCCTCGGGTTCGAGCCACGGCGACGGCAGGGCGTGGTAGAACTCCGACGCCGGCCGGAAATCCTCCTTGGTGACCTCGCCTTCAAGGTCAGGACGGAATACCTGGTAGATGCCTTGAGCATTCATCAGATGGGTATTGCAGTTCGTCGGGTGCACGATGTTCACCCGAATCGCACTGGGCGCCAGATGCAGAGCCAGTTGTTGGGTATAAGCCACCAGAGTCTGCTTGGAGAAGCTGTAGCCCGCCCCGCCCGGCCCCATGATGCCGCGGGGGTCGGCCGAGGACGTCGTGTTGGGGATCATGGCCGCAGTCGAACCGGTGATGACGATCGAGCCGCCCGCACCGCCGGCGATCAGGTGCGGCACGGTGACCGCGACGGTGTTCATCACGCCGATCAGGTCGACGTCGACGGCGTCCTGGAAGTCCATCGGATCGGGATCGCCCATGGCCAGGGGCAGGATCCCCGCATTGGCCATCACGGTCGTTACCCGTCCGAATTCCGCAACTCCCCGGTTCACAGCCTCGCGGAGTCCGTCGCGGTCACGCACGTCGGCTTGGACGGCCACGCACCGCCGACCCGTCTCCTCGACGAGCTTCTTGGTGTCCATCAGGTCATCCCAGCTGGCCATGGGATACGGATTGGACTTGATGTCCTCGCAGATGTCGACCGCGATGATGTCGGCGCCCTCACGAGCCTGCAGCACCGCGTGCGCGCGGCCTTGGCCGCGGCCGGCTCCGGTGATGAACGAAACCTTGCTCTCCATACGGCCGGTCACGACGCCTCCTCGAGTCACCTGCGATTGATTGTGGTTGGTTCAGAGCGTGCGGAACAGGCCGCCGTCGACGAGGATCTGTGCGCCGTTGATGTAGCTCGCGGCATCGCTGGCCAAGAACACACACAGGCCGGCCAGATCCTCGGGCACCCCGAGTCGCTTCATCGGATTCATCGACGCCGCCTGAGCCTGCCCTTCCGGGCCCCAGGCCGCCGACATCTTGGTGTCGAACGCGCCGGGCATGACCAGGTTTGCCCGCACCTTCGGCGCCCAGGCTCCGGCCAGCGCCAGGGTGAGCGCGTTCAGCCCCGCTTTGGCCATGGCGTAGGGAAGATCGGCGAGATCCGGACGCAGCGTGCCGGCCGAGGTGACATTGAGGATGGTGCCCCCGTCCTGTTCGGCCATGCGGTTTCCGAAGAGAATGCTCAGCCGAAAAGGACCGCGCGCATTGACGGCGTGCACCTTGTCGTACAGGTCCTGGCTCACCGACGCCAGATCCGCGTACGGCGGCGCGGTACCGGCGTTGTTCACCAGGACATCGCAGCGGCCGAAGGCGTCGTACACCGTGTCGAGCAGAAGGTCGGCGTCCTCCCAGCGGCCCACATGGCAACCCACCGGCAATGCACGACGACCTGTCGCCGCTTCGATTTCCTTTGCAGCGATCTCGCAGTTCTCCATCTTGCGACTGGCGATGACGACGTCAGCACCAGCCAGAGCGAAACCTTCGGCGACCGCTCGCCCGATCCCCTGGCTGCCCCCGGTTATGACGGCGACCTTGCCGGTCATATCAAGCAGGTCGGCAGTGGCCTTCATCAGGTCTCTCCATTTCCCGTTCGGTCCGCTCGTCGGCACCCAAGGCGGACAGGACTTCCGGACGATCGCTTATATCCTCGCGTAGCTAACCCGAGACATCCGACCGAGTCAACTCTTTTGTATCGAGACATTGCATCGGTGCGAGCCTTGCCTCAGGCGCACCAGCATCGGTATGTTCTAAAGTTAGGCAACTGACTAACTCAAGGGAGTACACGATGACGGTCGTCGACCGGATCTCCAGCTCTGACAGCTCGGCGCCCCGAACGCCCCTCGCGGAGGTCGCCCGCGGGTTCGTGCCGAGGGTCAGGGACCTGGCACGGCAGATGGAACTCGACCGCAAGCTCGACGACGATCTGGTCGAAGACATGGAAGCCGCCGGATTGTTCTCGGTGATCGTGCCGAAGCGCTGGGGCGGTGCCGGTCTGGGCCCGCACGAACTCAACGAGGTGATCGAGACCATCGCTCAGGGCGATATCTCCACAGCGTGGGTCACCGGCTTCTACAACTTCCACAACTGGTTCCTGTGCCGGTTCCCCCTGGAGATTCAGGAAGAGCTGTACGCCGGCCGCTCCTCGGTCCGCTGTGCGGCGATTTTGTCGTTTCCGGGGACGGCGGCGCGGGTCGAGGGGAAGCTGCGCGTCAACGGGCGGTGGGGCTATGCGACGGGCATGCTGCACGCGTCGCATGCGCTGGTGCCGGTCGGTATCGAGGACGCGCTGTATTGGGTGATCGTTCCCAGGGAGCAGCTGGAGATCATCGACGACTGGGATGTCGCAGCGATGGCGGCCACCGAAAGCGTGACCATCGTCGCCAAAGATGCCGTCATCCCGGAGACCTGGGCCATGCCCTTCGCCAAGATGATGTCGGCCACAGACCATGAAGGCACCTTCCACGAGGAGGAGGTCATGCGACTTCCCTTCTCCGCGCTGAAGTTCGCCATCTCATCGCTGTATGTCGGCGCGCTCGACGCCGCCGTGGAGATGACCCGCGAGCGGCTCAACACCGCATCGGGCTTCAACAGCCCGCCACGCATCGAGCGGCCACACGCTCGGGTGCGTTGGGTGAACGCATTCCAGACCGCCCGCGTGATGCATCTCGTGCGCGACGCCGCGGCCCAGGAGGCGATCGAGATCGCCCGCCGGGGTACGCCGCAGACCCTCGAAGAGGAGGCGAGCGGTGGCCTCCACAGCGGCACGATCCTTCGGATGGTGCGCGAAACGTTGCGCGAACTCGTCGACGGCAACGGCTCCAGTGGCTACCGGTCAGACAATCATCTGCGCCGGATGTCCGCCGACATCGCCATGTTGTCCACTCACGCTGTGCATGGCGAATACGACGTGATGATGGATCGGTATGCGCGCTGGCTGCTGGGGATGGGCGTGGCCCCCGGCGATCCCGGCGCACGGATGACGTAGCCAGCTCAGGGTGGGCTACCTTGCATCTATGGCGACCACACCCCACGGCGCAGACGAAACCGACGCGCGCACCGCAATGCTGGACGCGGTCGAAAGACTGATGCTCAGCGACGGCTACGCCGCCGTGACGTCGCGCCGAGTGGCAGCCGAGGCAGGTGTGAATGCGGGTCTGGTGTACTACTACTTCGGGCCGATGGACAACCTATTCGTGGAGGTGTTCCGGCGCAGCGCGGCCCGCATGCTGGAGCAGCAGGCCAAGGCGCTCGCCGCCGAGCAGCCGTTGTGGGCGTTGTGGGACCTGATCCGGGACCAGACCAACACCGGCATGAATCTGGAATTCCTGGCACTGGGCAACCACCGCAAAATCGTGCAAGCGGAGATGAAGAACTTTTCGATCCAGTTTCGACGTCAGCAATTCGAGGCCATGACGGCGATCCTAGGGCGCTACGACATCGACACCGAGCAGTGGCCGGTCGAAGCCATAACGGTCCTGCTGGATGGGGCTGCCCGTTTCATGGGCGAGGAGCGCTCGTATGGCCTGAGCCTGGGCCACGCCCAGGCCACCGGCGTGGTGGAGCGGCTGATCACTGAAGTGGAAGGACAACGCGTGCAGCGGCGAAAGCGTCGATGAGCCTGAAGTTCGGTGTGTTGTGGCCGTTCCGGAATCCGGGTCCGGAACGTATTCCATGGGACGAGTTCTACCAATCGCACCTCGACCTGATCGCGGATTCCGAACTTATGGGGTTCGACAACGCCTGGCTGACCGAGCATCACTTCGTCGACGACGGCTACTCACCATCGTTGCTGCCGATCGGCGCCGCTGTCGCCGCGCGCACGAAGCACATTCGGATCGGAACATTCCTTCTGCTGCTGCCACTGCACAACCCGGTTCGGGTCGCCGAGGACACCGCCACGGTGGACCTGATCTCCGAGGGCCGATTCGATCTCGGTGTCGGACTGGGCTATCGGGCCGCCGAGTTCGACGACCAAGGCATTCCCGTCCGGGAGCGCGCGGGACGCATGCAGGAAGGGCTGACCTTGGTGCGCCAACTACTCGCCGGCGAGGCGGTGACGTTCGAGGGCAGGTACAACAGCCTCCGCGACATCCGTATCTCACCACCCGCGCTGCAGCAACCGCATCCGCCCATCTGGGTAGGCGGATCAGCACCCAAGGCCATCGAGCGGGCGGCACGGATGGGCTTCCACTTCCTCAGCGGCGGGCCGGGATCAGTCGAGGTCTACGACAACGCGCTACGTGACTGCGGGCGCGACCCTGCCGACTTCAACGTCGCTGCGACGATACCGACGTACGTCGCGCCCACACGCGAGCAGGCGTGGGAGATTGCCGCTGAATCGTTGCACTACATGGCATCCGGCTATGTGGAGTGGACATCGCAGGCGAACAACGCCGGCGAGGCCGACTTGGCGGCGCTGCCCTCGGTGGACGACATCGTCGCCGGGCAGTCGATGGACTTCTTCGGGGAACCGGCCCTGGTGGGCAGCCCGAAGGATGTCATCGAGCAGATCGAGGAATATCGCTCTCGGTCGCGGCTGACTCACCTTGTGTGCGCGATGGCACTACCGGGTATGCCGGTCGAGCAGATCCGTTCCGGGATGGAGCTTTTCGCTCACGAGGTCATCCCGGCGTTCCGGCAAGCCTGACCGAGCCCGCCGTGATCAGCGGCAGGTCGGCAGCGGTGACCAACCCCGGGTCAGCTGCAACGACCGCGGGTATCGCGTTGACCGCGGGATTGGCGGTCGGCGCGGCAACGTATTCCTCGTCGTCCCCTCCGAATTCCGGTTCGTAGCGGATGCGGACGTTCGGCACGCCCCGGATTTCCATCACATAGCCGTGGTCGATCGGCCAGTCAGGCTCCATCGCGTCGCCGAGGCGCCAGAGCAGATCCATCTCCAGCAGAGGCGCACCGTCTTTCATCCCCTGGAACATGGCCTTCATACCGCAGACGGTGCCTTCCGCGATTTCCATGTAGCCAAGGTCCAAGTGTTTGGTCGCGACACCGAGCTGCGAGACGAACCGGACCTCGTCGAGGACGACGTGCAGCGCGCTCGCCATCATCTCGATGGCATCGGCGAACGCGAGAATCCGCACCCGGATCGCCTCAGTGAGGCCGGGGGTGTCCGGCGGGGAGCCGAACCCCAGCGCCGTCCAGGTCTCCGGCGAGGCGTACGGCGTGCAGTCGACCGCCTCATGGATCGAAATCCGCTCGATTTCGCGGCACGCGGCCGCCGAGGTCAGCGCGACGACGCTTGCCAGCCCGGGATTGATCCCGGTGCCGTAGAGCGAGGCTCCGCCGCGCTCGGCCGCGTCGTGCAGTCGTCTCATGTCGACTTCGCCATAGGAATGACCGGTGATGAAGCCGGCCGTCGAGATGACATTTATGCCCGCATCGAGAAGGCGCACCATGTCGTCGACGTTCCACAACATCGGCATGTAGAGCACCGCATCCGGCTCAAGGGCGACAACGGCCTCGATATCTCCGGTCGCCGCGATGCCAAGCGGGGCAAGGCCGCACAGCTCCCCGACATCTTTGCCGACCTTCTCCTCGCTCCAGACATGGCAACCGACCAACTCGAGGTCGGGGTGCGCCAAGACCGCACGGACCGCCGCCTGGGCAACGACACCTGTCGTCCACTGCACGACGCGGATCGTCACGATCTCTCCAATGTCGGGTCAGGGAATGAACGCGGGCAACGAATCCCAGCCTCGCAGCGCCGGCGACGAGGCCATGCGGGCGTTGGCGATGTCGATTTCCCATTCGGGGAATCGCTTAAAGATCTCCTCAAGAGCGATGCGCCCTTCCAGCCGGGCGAGCGCCGCCCCCATGCAGTAGTGGGCGCCGATGCCGAACGACACATGCTTGGTGTTGGCGCGGTGGATGTCGAAGCGGTCACCGTCGGGGAAGCGGCGGTCGTCGTGGTTGGCGGCGCCGAGCAGGAAGAGCATGACGCTGCCCTCCGGCACCGTCTCGCCGTAGAACTCGGTGTCTTTGTTGACATAGCGGGCGAACTGCTGCGCCGGGGATTCCAGGCGCAGGACTTCCTCGATGGCCTTGGGGATGAGCGCAGGATTCTCGACGAGTTCGCGTCGCTGATCGGGATGATCGCCCAGTACCTTCCCGCTCCAGCTGATCAAATGCCCGGTCGTCTCGGCGCCTGCGCTGGCGAGCAGCGACGTGTAGGTGAGCACCTCTTCACGGGTCAGCCGCCGGGTCGTCCCATCCCCCACTTCGAGCTCGGCGTTGAGCAGATCGGTCATGAGGTCGTCGGAGGGATGCTGCGCGCGCCAGTCGATGTACTCGGCGAACTTTGTCCCGTCGGCGAAATCATCAGCGGGCTTCAGCAACTCACCCGGTTCGGCGCGAAGCGCCCGGTCGGTGTCCTGACGATGGTGGTCCTGCTCGGACTCCGGAATGCCGAGCAGCATGCCTATCGTCCGCATCGGCACTTGGGTGCCAAGGTCGGTCATGAAGTCGAACCGTCCCGTCCCGACGACGGCGTCCAGGCTTTTGGCGGTGAACGCACGAATCTTCGGCTCGAGTTCAGCGACCCGGCGCGGAGTGAAGACGCCGTGCAGGACCTTCCGATAGCGAGTGTGACTCGGCGGGTCGGTGAAGATGAACATCGCTGGCGGCATCGTGAGATTGGCGCGGATGAAGTCCAAGATCCCGCCGCGGCCCGAGATGAAGGTTTCGTTTTCCAGCAGAACCCGGTCGACGTCATCGGCACGGCTGACCGCGTAGAAATCGTGGCGTTCGTTGTAGTAGAGCGGCGCTTCTTCCCGCAGTCTGCGGTAGACGGGGTACGGATCCGCGTCGATGACCGGGTCAAACGGGTCGTAATACAGATCGCTCGGAACCATCACCGACACGTTCGATCTCCTCCAGTTTTTCCAAACATTCGCGTCACGCCCGCGACGCCCTTGGCGCACGACCACAGCAATTAGTCATTCGCCTAACCGGCACGATACCGAGGCCCCGCATCCCAGGCAAGACCCCACGAGACCGGCGGTCTCTCACCGAAGCCGGGAGGCTCCAATTGCGCAGGCCTCAACCTCGCTCGGGCTGCGCGATCGGATCCCAGATGGGTGACCCGCGCTCCGCGCGCATCGACGGCACCACTGCGCCGTCCACATCGGTGACGCCGTACTCAGGCGCAAGTTCGGCGGTGATGAATGTGCCGCCCGAACGGCGCATGAGTTCAGGGTCGGTGGCGAGGGCGGCGATCACCCGGCCGGGAAACTCGGGGGAACATCCACCAACGGGATTGGTGACGGCAGTCTTCGTCATTTCGGGATTTCGCGACAGATTGCGTTGCGCCCGTTCGGTATAGACGAGTCCCTGCCACAGCGAGAGGGATGCGATGTTATACGGCTGGAGTTCAACAGCCATATCCCGGGCCATCCGGTCGACGGCCGCCTTGCACATCCCGAAAAGCACACCGTAGGTATAGGCGACGCCGGTGTATCCGGAGATCGCCACCATCAGTCCCGATCGCTGCGGCACCATCAGCTTGGCCGCATGCCACGCGGCGACGAAGTTCGAACGGACGCCGACATCGACCATCTCCCAGTTGCTCAGCGGCTTCTCCCAAAACGGCTTCGGCACCGTGAGATCCTCCGGGAGGGCGAAGGCGTTGTTGACCAGGATGTCGAGTCTGCCTTGCTCGCTTCTCACTTGGTCGAAAAGATCGGCAACCTGGTCGTCGTTGGAATGGTCCACCGGGACAGCCACTCCGCGACCACCACGCCGGTTGACCTCCTCTGCGGTCTGTGCGACCGTACCGGGCAGTCCGTTGCTGTCCGTGCTCACCGTGCGCCCGGTGACGTAGACCGTGGCGCCCTGTTCCCCGAGCGCCAGTGCGACCCCCTTACCGATACCGCGTGAAGCGCCCGTTACGACGGCGACTTTGCCGCTCAGATCCGGCATCCCCTGGATTTCCCTTCCACCCACGGCCACTCGAGCGGCCGTGCTACCGCAAGTGACGGCAGCGCAATCTCAAACCGTTTGACCGTGCCGCAGCATTCGCCGGCGGCGACGTCTGCGAACCAACGGTGACGGCGCCTCGATCGTCCCACATTGGAATATCTCGACCTCGTCGGCTGAAACGGGCTCTCGACCCGACGCGGCATTCACCGCATAGGACTTGAACATCCTCGCGGCGCCACTGAGATCATGACGGACCTCGTTGTCATTGCAGACCAAGTCCTGAGGCCAACCACGTCCCCACACGATGACTTCGGGAAGGCCCTGCTCCAGCGCATGAAATACGCCCTGCCGCACCCGAGAGTCCCGCTCGAACAGGTCTGCGCCGACAGCCAGTCCCTGCGCATGGGGCCGTTCCTCCCAGCGCACCCAAGTACGCCCAACAGGAAGGATGTCAACGCCCAGAATCCGCAGCGCGTGCACATCCTCGTCCTCAGGGACAAGCACCGTCACATCCCACCCCGCCATCCTGCGGTCGAAGAGCCAGCCACCGGCAGCTTCGACGACGTCGGCCACGCTGCCGGCGAGGACGTCGAGCCGATACCTCATGTTGTCTCCACCCTGGCCCGGGACCCCGTGGGGTTGTGCACCTTCGTCGACCTTGGAAGGCAAGGCGGCCCTATCGGACCGGGGAGTCTCTGTTGCATCGTCCACGCCTGATTTCGCCTCCCTCAGGGCCACCCGGTTGTTCGCCAACGGAAGCGCCGCGACGGTGGACACTGGTCCGACCTGTCTGTTCATCTGCCAACTTCGTTCCCTCACAGCCAACGGTCCACTCGCTCCACCCCGCCGGGGGAGCCGCTTGCGCCACCGAACCACGCACAGCATATGACCTAGTCAGCTATTTTACAGCGTGTCGCCCAGGAGCTCGACGCGGCCTGCACCACGTGAGGTTCGGCGGTTACCACTTCCACCCGTCTACAGCAGTAGATACAAGCCCGACAGAACCGCCCACAAGACAACGCAATACCCCTCGAATGCGGCGCGCAGCGGGATCGGAGCGTGTCGCAACTCCATGAAATCGAGGCCGACCAGGCGGATCTTCGCCGCGGCAATCGCCAAAACGACCACCGCGGCGAACGAACCGACACCATGTTCGGCTCCGACCACCCAGGACACCAGCGTCAAGCCCATCAAGATCAGCCAGCTCAGTCCTGCTCGACTGCAAAGGAATTGGCGCAACAGTTGAGTGGTCATCAGCTCACCAGATACAACAGCGGAAACAGCACGATCCACAGCAGGTCGACCAGATGCCAGAAGCACGCGCCACCCTCGACTATCGCCAGTCGAGTTGCGCTCAATTCGGGGCGACGTGCCTGTGTGATCAGAAACGCGAGAACACAGATGCCGACGACAACATGTAGCAGGTGGACCCCGGTGAGGATGAAGTAGTAAAGATAGAAATGATGAGCGCCGGGCCCGTGGCCCGCCAGGGCCAGCGACGAATACTCGAAGACCTTCAACGCCACGAAGAGCAGACCACAGCCGACTGCCGCGGCCAAGCTTCGCGCGGCCAACGGCCTCGCCCCTGCTCGAATCGCGCTGACGGCCACGAAGACCAAGATCGAACTGGTCAGCAGCACCAGGGTATTGGTGATCCCGACACCGGTATGCAGCGTGCGGCGCGCGATGTCGAACGCATCAGGCGCGCGGGACCGCTCGACGAGGAAGGTCGCGAAGAACACCGCGAACACGATCATGTCGCCGAACAGAAAGACCCAGGTGCCCTGCTCACCGGGAATCCGCCGGTCCGGCGTGCCGGACGGTGGCGACGTCGCGGTCGTCGTCATGCCGTCGCGAGGTTGGCTTGCTCGGCCTTCAGAGCACGTTCCTCGGCATTGATGCCGCGCAGCATAAGGCGGGTGGTCACGATGATCCACACGAAGGTCGCAGTGACCGAGAGGTAGAAGGCGAAGACGCCATTCCAGGCCAGCGGTCCGTCGTTGAAAATCACCAGTGCGCCAGCCGGTAGTGACAGCAGCGCAACCCACAGGTTGAAGTAGCCATACCACCGCGTGAAGACCGGCGGGTTTGCGGTTTCGACGAAGGAGGCGATCGCCAGCGTGATGTTCTGCAATATGAACGGTCCGACGATGGCGACGATCGACATCCAGAACAGGTCGTTGAGTGTCTGCATGATCTCCGGCGGCCGACTCTCTGGACGGTAGGCGGCAACCGCTACCAGAAACAACGAGAACATCATCGGCAGGGCGAAGATCATCGCCGAGAACAGTTGAACCATCGTCAGCATGCCCCAGTGGCCCTCCGCCCGGCGGATGCGCTGGACGAGCGTCGCGAGGAACGGGAACATGCTGGCGGCGAACACCAGGGCCGCCGCGATCCCGACCCGCACCCAGATCTTGTGGTCGATGAAAAACTCGGTGACCTGTTCGGGTGACCAGGTCGGCGGCAAGGGCGGAAACATTCGCGCAACGCCGGCATAGCTGACCCCGTACAAGAGCATTCCGATAGGGCCGCACCAGGCGCCAATCCGCTGGAGCTTGAATTCCATCGCCACACGTCTCGGACCAGAGGATTGACCCTCGACTGCATTGGGCTGGTGAGACATTCACAAACCGCCTCTCGTTGACATCGTTGTCGTTGTTGTTGAATCCGGCGCGGCCGCACCGCGATCGCGCCACTGCTATGGCAATCAGGCGCGACGAAGCCTGCGCTGGAGTGAGGTCCAACGCTGCGCACCCCGACCCAGGCCTTGTGCTTTGTGAAGATCCTTGATCACCGTTTGAGAGCTGACATATCCAGGGCCACCACTGATCCCGCCGCCCGGGTGGGATCCTGCCCCTCCCATGTACAGCCCGGCCACCGGAGTCCGGTAGCCGCCGAGCCCGCGCGCGGGACGCAAGGGGCCGAAGCGGCTCAGCACCGTATCGACATGGGTGATGTTGCCCGCGGTAGCGTGGGTCAGATCAGCGATGTCCTCATTGTTGAGAACCTGGCGGCCGATCTCGAGCGAATCGAGGTCGTCGTAGTACATCGACGCAGTCTCCACAATTCCTTGCGCGACTTTGTCTTTCGCCGCCGCCCAGCCACCCTCTGGGGACGACGGCACGACGGAGCTGTACAGGTATACGGTGTCCTGGCCGTCCGGGGCCTGGCTCGGATCAAGCGATGTCGGGATGACGGGCCAGAGCAGGTAATCGCCGGGATCGGGCACGAGCCCCGCCCCCGAACGCGCGAACAGTCGACGCATGCCTTCTTCGGTGCCGATCATGTGCGTCGGCTTGCGCACATCGATGTCGTCTTCGCGCCATGCTTGATGGCGCTTCATCGTGGTCCGTCCCGACAGGGCGAGGTCCACCTTCATCTGTCCATAGCCGAGGTTGTTGACCGGAATGGAATTCACCGCAGCCCGGCTGGACTCGGACAGGACGCCATCGGGAAGCAACTTGTCGAGCGTGGTCCGCGGATCGCACGTAGCCAATACTGCTTGGCGCGCACGGATGTGCGATCCGTCGACCAGGAGCACACCGGTGGCTCGATTCTGGTCGACGGTGACCTCCGCGACCGCTGCTCCGGTGTGCACCGCTCCGCCCTTGCTGGTTAGGCGGTTCGCCAATGCGTCAGGAAGTGCCTGGATTCCACCGATGGCCCGACGGCACGCATAGCGATGCATGTTTCCGATCCATACGAATGCCACCCCGGTCCCACTGATGTCGTTGGGGATCGTCGACCCCGACGAGGCGTGCAGAGCATCGCGGACCACCTGATGACCGAAGCGTTCGGCGATCGTGTCCGAGATGGAATTCAGCGCAAGGGGTGCGAGCTCACCGAGCTCGTGCCGGAGCCCGAAGGCGCGGCGCACAGTGTCGGCCAAGGTGGCCATATCCGGTCTGGTGGGATTGGTCTTGCCCATCTGCATCGCCAGTTCGGCGAAGGCCTGGGCCGCCGGGACGAACTCCAGATAGGCGCGAGCATCGCGGATCGAGAACCGCCGGATATCGTCGGCAGTACGGGCCGGGTCCTTGAAGAAGGCAATCGATCCGCCGTCTGGATGGAGGTAGAGATGGCCCGGATTGAATTCGACCATTCGCAGTCCGTACCGATGCAACTGCAGATCACGAGAAGGAGGAAAGGAGTCCCAGAAGAACGAGTCGATCGAGAAGTTGTTGATCTGGTGATCGGGAGCAGATGCGATCGGCGCGCTGGTCGACGTCATGCCGCCGATGCGTTCGTTCGATTCGATGACCACCACGCTGAAGCCCGCGTCACGCAGATAGTTTGCTGCAACCAGCCCATTGTGTCCGGCACCGATGACCACGATGTCGTATTCCTGCATGTCAACCTTTCTGAGTGCGGCCGGCTTAGTTGGTCTTATGCGGATTGCGGGTGTTCGGTGTGCTTGCCGAGCGTCGTGATGGCTATTCGGCGAAAGTGTCGAATCCCCAAATCGGCGAGGATCTCCTGAGCGATGCATTCGTCATAGGCCGGAGATGGTGGTACACAGGTCGACAGCGACACGGCGGCACTCTTCGCAGTGCGCAAGTAGATAAGAGCTCCATTGCCGTTGTCAGCGATCCGTTGGAGCATGGACTCCAAACCCACTCGACCCAAGCCGAACACATCGCCCACCAGGTTCTCGGCGTACACACTGACCAGTGGGACGGGACCTGAATCGGCTTGGCCCTTGACCAGAGCGATATGTTCGCGGCCCCCGCCGTCCACGAAGCCGATGGCACGGAAGACGCCGGCCGCCAACGGAAGGCGCGCCTCAGTTACCCGGGTAACCCGGGACAACTCGCGCTGCCGGTAGGCAACCAGGTCGGCGATTCTGAGAACAGGGAGGCCATGCCTGCGGCCGATTTCCATCAATTCCGGCAGGCGGGCCATTTCGCCATCAGCGCTGCAGATTTCGCAAATAACTCCGGCCGGCGTAAGCCCGGCAAGTACGGTGAGGTCTACGGCCGCCTCAGTGTGCCCCGGCCGCCTCAGGACACCGCCGTGGCGGTAACCGAGTGGGAATACGTGTCCGGGACGGGTGAAATCCGTTGGTTTGCTATTCGGATCAGCTAGCGCGCGAATAGTGTGCGCTCGGTCCTTCGCCGATATTCCCGTCGTGGTCAGCCTCGCATGGTCCACCGACACCCTGAAGGCAGTCTGGTGGGAGTCTGTGTTGTTGGCCACCGCGGGTGGTATATCGAGAGCATCCAACCTTTCGGTCAGCATGGGAACACAGATCAGACCCCGGCCTTGGGTCGCCATGAAATTGACGGCCTGAGGTGAGACGAAGTCAGCCGCCAGGACGAAATCACCTTCGTTCTCGCGGTCTGCGTCATCGACGACGATGACCATCTGCCCGCGACGAAGAGCATCGACTGCGTCTGAGACGCCGGCCAGCAGGTCATTGCTCGTCGGTACCGTCACGTCGGAAGCTCGGCCGAAGAGGCGAACGACAACACCTGGGTGGCAAGCAACTCCAGCTGCGTTCGTACGCCCGAATCGGCCAGCTGCCCCTTGTCGTCCCAAATCGGGTCCGCCGAGTTGATCGCCACACCAAGCGGAGTGGGCCAGGCGCGAAGGGCGTGTCCGATCACGCGTAGCTGACTGAGCGTGCCCACTGCCGCCTGCCAGCCATAGGCGCAACTGATGCAGCCCCAAGGAGTGTTGTCGAGGTAGGCACGTGGGTCGCCACGGAGATCTTCGAAATAATCCAGCGCATTCTTGACCAACCCCGACACCGCACCGTGGTAGCCGGGTGAAGCGACGATGACGGCATCAGCTTGCCTGAGGGCATCCACCAGAGCAGCGGCCTTCGGGGCGCGTTCCAGCTCGTGCGGTCCGTACATCGGCAGGTCCAGGTCGGCACCACAGAACAGCATGGTTCGTCCACCCTGGCGTTCCACCTGCTCCAGGCAGTGCCGCAGGGCACGCTCAGTAGACGAGTCTTGGCGCAACGTTCCACCGATACCGACAACGAGCGGTCGATCCTGCGCACCCGTGGCAACACCGGCGCTCTGGGTATCGACGGTCATGATCACCCCATCCCGTTCACTTCAGCCAACGATTCGGTCGGCACATTCGGTTGGCCGGATAGCGAACATCGTCGCGACCCGAGTATTTAGTCGAATGCCTAACCGGGACCATACCCAAGCCAAAGACCGCAGGCAAGGACCACGAGGACACCGGGCAATCAGACTTGCTTCAGCAAGATACGGCCGCCGACCCAAACAGCCGGCGGCCGTGTGCCACAACAGTGCGAGCAGGTTGTCTCAAACAGTGATCAACCGGGAAAGATTTCCTCCCATGATCTTGGCTTGATCGTCGATGCTGAGGCTTCCCAACGCATTCGCGTAGTCGGCCGGCCGAGCCAGACCCTCCGGATGCGGATAGTCCGAGCCGAAGAGCACGTTGTCCACACCCATGGTGTTGATCAAGTCCGTCACGCCTTCTTCAGGGAACGGGCTGATGTAGATGCGGTTCTTGATCTCTTCGACGGGACTGCCGCCGGGGAAGCTCTCCGGCGTCTTCTTGTACACGTCAGCCAGGGTGTCCATCAGCGGGAAGAGCCATGAACAACCCGCCTCGGCGATAGCGACCTTGAGCTGTGGAACCCGGTACAACGCACCGTGAATCACCCACGAGTAGACCGCGTCCTGGATCGGGCGCCACTCATTGACCATGTAGAAGGCGTTGGTCTTGAACGGCAGCATCTCCCGGTCGGCACCGTCCCATTCGGCGTTGTAGCGGGAATAGCCGCTGTCCGAGACGTGCATGGCCACCAGCACATCGTGGTCGACGCAGCGCTGCCAGAACGGATCGAACTCGGGCAGCGCGAACGAACGCGGTCCGCGGTAACCGGGCACGGGCGCAGGGCGCACCAGGATCGCCCGGGCTCCACGGGAGACTACCCAGTCCAACTCTTCGATGGCTTTCTCCACGATCGGCAGGCTAATCACCGGAGTCGTGAAGATCCGACCCTGGTTGTTGAAGCCCCACACCTCGTCGAGCCACTGATTCAACGCATGCACCACGATGTGGATGAGTGCCGGATCATCGCGCATTCGCTCCTCGATCAGGCTGGCCAGCGTCGGGAACATGAGCGTGCGGTCGACACCGAGTTCGTTCATCAGTTCCAGCCGCGGGCCCGGCTCGCGAAACGCCGACAGGGCCTTCATCGGCTCGCCGAAGATTTCGCGGCGGCTCTTGCCCTCTGGGTTTCCGTGCTTGAAATACTCCTCCATCGCACCCGGCCGGGCCACGACATCGAATGTCGGATTCGGGATGTAGTCACTGATCTGACCGCGAATCGCAATCTTCGTACGGCCATCGACTTCCACATACTTGATGACGTCCTTGTACACCTTGGGCAGGAATTGCGTCAGCGAGTCTCGCGTCTCGTACAGATGATTGTCGGCGTCGAACAATGGGTACGGCAGCCTGTTCATCGGTGTGATCTCCTTCCAAATGCCAAATATTCATGGTGGGTAACGTAGGTCGGCCCAATTTCCCGATCCTCAGTTGAGCGCAGCGACGCCGGCCGACGGGAGCGACTTCAGATCGGCATCATGTCCTTCCACGACTTCGGGATAGCGCCCTCCACCAAATCTGCTTGCTGGTAGAGCTGACCATCGTTCATGTACCGGCCGGTCCGTGGGTTGTACTGCGCGATGACGACGGTCGGGTGTTCCTGGGCTCCCGGGGTGAATGCGCTGGGGGCTGCCCGGGCCGCACCGGGATCCCCGCCACTCCCCGGTTGTGCCGGCGGATTCTGCACGGGCCCAGGCGGTTCGGCATCGGCCGGGGTCGGCGGAAGCGGTCCCGGTTCCGGTGGGGGTACGGCATCACCAGGCCGGGGAGTGCCCTCGAGCGGACCGAAAATGTGCTCATTGTCGGTCACCCGATTGTCAGGAGGGATGCCCTGTGACACGAGATTGGGATCAATGGGATATGGGCCGGTGACATGCTGTCGCATTGCCAGTGGTTCGTACGGTTTGTCGCTTTCGCAGATTTCGACTGTGGGTGCCCGCTTTCCAGGCTTGCCGGCGCAGGGGTAGTTGCGAGCACCACGAACTGCGCTTGGCGAATCCTGAGGTAGCTTGCAGTACAGACCGTCTGGGGTGTCGATATCGGCGGTGTCATTGGGCGACCGCCATGCGGATGGCGGCAGATACCCCACGGTGCACGGTGGCGGATCGCCCATTGCCATCGCGAAGTCACCCAACGGCAAACCCGTTGGATTATTGATCAAACTCTGCGACTGCGTGCTTGCCACGTAAGGCGGGAACAACACCAGGAGCTGCTCGAGTCCGGCGTTATAGGTGACCGCGATCTGACCGATAGTGGTCAGATTGGCCAACAGTACCGGCAGGGTCGGCTTCACTTGGCTAAGCAGCTGTGAAACTTCCTGAGCGGCAGGAACTCCCCTGCTGAGCAGGGTGCGAATCTGCGGATCGTTCTGCACGAGCTGTTCACTCACCCCCGCGAGGCTTCGCGTCCAAACACGTAGTGCATCTGCGGAATTCGCCTGTGCGTCCAGCAAGGGCACACCGTCGTCGATGAGTCGTCGAGTCGGGTCCACGACACCGTTCATGTCATGAGTGATCGTCGCCGACGAGTCGAGCAGCGAGCCGATGTCGTAGCCGGCGCCGTTGAACGCCTTGAAGGACTCGTCGAGGAGGTCGCTGAGCTTGTCTTTGGGAATCGTGTTGACCAATTTGTCCACCCGGTCGAGCAGGGGACCAACCTGCTGAGGAATAGTGGTGGCGCCCACCGGGATAATCGACCCCTCGACGAGATACGGTCCGGAGTCCACACGTGGAAGCAGGTCGATGTACTGCTCCCCTACCGCCGAGACACTGCGGACGTTGGCGCGCAAGTCCGCGGGGATCTTGGGCTGGGACGCCAACGACATGGTCGCCTCCGCGCCGGTGCGCGTGAGCTTGACCCCGGTCACCTTGCCGACCTCGGTACCGCGATACGTCACGTTGCTGAAGCGATACAGCCCCCCACTGGCTGGCAGTTCAAGCTTGACGGTGATGCGACCGATTCCCAACAAGGTAGGGGCCTGAAGGTAGACGATGACCATGGTGGCGAGACCGACGACAGAGATGACAGCGAAGATGACCAGCTGAATCCGGATGAATCGCGTCAACATCAGCGGCCGCCTCCCTGAACGGCGTCGGCGGGGTATGGCCCGGCGAAGATGGACTGCGATGAATCGGCTGGCGGCGGCGGTCCTTGCTGCGTGAAAGGTGGTGGCGCAATCGGGAGAACCGGCTCGCTGGTCGTGACCATGGGCCTAGCTGCTGGTGTCCCGGGCGCCGCATCGGGGGTTGGGACCGCAGGGGCGATGCCGACGTTGAGCGGTTCATAGGTGTAGTTCAGGTACCACGGATCGCCGGGTGCCGGTACCAGTTTTGCGCCCTCTTGACCCCAGCGGGTGCCGAGAAACAGCGTTCGCTTGAGGCGGGGAATGGTCAGATCGATGACGGCGCTCAGATTCATGTAGTCCCCGCGGATAGCGCGGTCGATAAGGCCCTGGGTGTAGGGAAACGTCAGGGCGTACGCGAGTGCGGTATCGAGTTCGGGACCTACATCGGCCAGCGCACGGATCGTCGGGCCCAGGTTCTGCAGATTGCGCACAAGATCGACTTTCGTGTCACCGACAAGTTGGTTCGCTGTGTCACTGAAGGTGCGGAGCCTGTCGAGCGTCGTCGTCAGGCGAGGTTCCTCACGGATCAGGACATCCAAGGCCGGCGGGATTCGCTGCAGCGCTGTCGAAATCACATCGCGTTGGTTCGCAAGTGTTCCCGCGAACCGATTCAGGTCCCGAATCGTGGCGATGATGTCATCTCGCTGGTCGTTCAGCATCCCGACGAACCTATCGAGTCGGCCGAGAAGCTCTCGGATCGCATCTTGGTGTCCGGCCAGGGCTGCGTTGAAGTTGTGGATCACGTCGCCGATCTGGCCCAGACCACCGCCGTTGACGACGGCCGACAACGACGAAAGGGTGCGCTCCGTCGAGGGATACGTCGAGGACCGGTCCAACGGAACGGTCGCCCCCGGTTGGAGCCGGCCGGTGGGTTGTTGTCCAACAGGCGGATCCAGCGACAGGTGCATGGAGCCGAGCAAGCTGGTCTGACCCACCGTGGCGACCGCGTTGGCGGGGACCACAACCCCCGGCTTCACCGAGACCTCGACGTCAGCGTGCCAGCCATTCACCGTCATGTCGCCCACACTGCCGACGACCACATTGTTGACCATCACCGGTGAATTCGATTCAAGGGTACCCACATCGTTGACCTCGACGTGATACACACTGGCACCGTGTCCACGGCCGACGGCTCCCGGCAGCGGCAACGAGTTCCAGCCCTGGAATGAACATCCGGACACAACGACCATCCCGATGCCGCCGATCACGATCAACCTTCGCCCGATGCGAGGCCGCGCCCGCCTCACGGCGTCGGCCCTTCTGCCGGCAACAGCATCCCCGATACGGTCGACGGTCCGGGCGCCGGTGCTCCCGGATACAGGGCTGGCGACGGAGCCGCCGGCAGGTGATCCGGCGCGGTCGGGCCTGGCCCGATGGCGGGCGGCGCTCCGTACCCGGGAGGCGGCGGCACGTCACCCATTCCCGTGTAGGCCGATACGGCCGGCCCTTCTTCAGGCGGCACCGGCGCCGCGCCAGAACCGCCCGGAGCCAGTTTCGGGTCCGAATAGATGATGTTCTCCGGACTCGCCGACTTCCGCAGATAGGGATTGAAATTGAGCGGCTGGAAGTTGAAGTTGAGCAACTTCAGTGCGGGGCCCAGATACTGAGCGCACAACTTCGCCGACTCCGGTGCGGTGACGTTCTCCAGGCCACCGATGGCCGAACAGATGAACTGCACCGGGTTCGTAAAGTTGTTGAACACGAACTGACCCGAGACAGCGCCGGTGTCGGGGTTGTAGATGTTGTAGCCGTTGGCGAAGGCGTTCGGCGCGGTATGAAGAATGTTCTTCAGCACCATCTTTTTGTCCACCAAGATCTGAGTCACGTTCGCCAACCGTTGAACCTGCTCGGACGTCGCATCGCGGGCGCCGGCGACGAAGTCTTGGATATCGCCGACGGCGACAGACAGATCCGTCAGCGCAGCATCCAAATCGGACCGGTTGTCATCGAGCATTTCGCTCAGCGTGGCCAACCGGCCTTGGAACGTCACTATTTGCTCGCCGCTGTCACGAAGTGCACTGACGAACGCCTGCAGATTTCGGATCGTGTCGACGATATTGCCGCTGCCGTCGGCCAGGATTCGTCCCACTCCGGCCAACTGGCTGATCGTCTCGCGCAGCTTGTCCCCGTTGCCGCCCATCGCGTTGGCCGCGCTGTCGATGAACCGGCCGACTGACGAAGTGGACAGATCGGTGCCGGGTCCCAGCTCGGTCGCCAGTCGCATGAGTTGCGTCTTCACGTCGTCCCACTCGACGGGAACCGCGGTGCGATCGTTCGGGATGTCGGCGCCATCGGCCATCTTGGGCCCGCTGTCCTCATAGGCCGGAGCGAGTTGCACATAGCGGGCGGCGACTAGATTCGGGGCCACCAGGATGGCACGAGCGTCTGCCGGGATGGGAACACCGTGATCGACCTGCATGGTCACCCTGCTTCGTGTGCCCATGGGTTCAATCGAGTCGATGCTGCCGACCTTGATCCCGGCTACCCGGACGTCATCGCCCGGGTAGATACCGGCCGTGCTGGTGAAGTAGGCATTGATCGTCATGGGACGCAGCACGACCTGCCGGACCAGCACGACCACGCCCGCGACGAGAAGAATGGCCAGCAGCACAGCAGTGCTGGTGAGGGCGCGACGTCGGCTCATGGTTGGCCCCATCGTTCATTAGACTGCGGTATCGCGTTGTACGGGAACGGGAATTCAGCACGCGGACCGGCGTTATCAGGTGGTTGGCCAGCGTCGACTCCGCGCCGGAAGCCGAACGCATAGTCGATGAAGGGCTGCATCATTTCGGGCATACCGATATTGGGCACGAAGGCGTAGTAGTTCGCGCCACTGGAGACGACCTCGCCCTGGGTACGCATGTACTTCGCCAATCCGGGAAGGGCCTTGTCCAGATTGTCACGATTCTTTTCCAGCATCGCCGTCACTGAGTTCAGACGCCGTAGAGCCGGTGCCAATTTCTGCTCGTTGTCGAGTACCACACCGGACAGCTGCTTTGACACCGCCGAGATGTTGGCCAGCAATTCAACGATCGCCCTGCGGCGGTCGTTGAACACCCCGACCAGATCGTTGGCGTTGAGAATCAACCGGTTGATCTCCTGGCTGCGGTCGGAGAGAATGCCCGTCACGTCACTGGCGCTCTTGAGTAGTTCGCTCAGTTGCTCGTTGCGACCGTTTATCGCGCGCGACAACCGGGTCAGGCCGTCGAAGGTCGGACCGAGTTCCGGCGCGATCTGGTCAAGTGTCTGCGACAACGTATCCAGGGACGCGTTCAGCGACTTCGTGTCCGTGCCCGCGACGTTGGTCGTCAGATCATTCATCGCATCGGTCAACGAGTATGGCGCCGACGTCCTCGTGAGCGGAATGACCGAAAGCGGGTGCATTGTGCCGGCACCCGCCGACTCGAGGGTCAGAACCCGCTTGCCCAGTAGGGATCCGGTGCGTATGTGCGCGGTGGTGTCCGAGCCCAGTCGCACGGTTCCGACGATCGAAAAGGTGACCAACGCCTTCCCGCGGTCGAGCGCGATCGAACGCACCGAGCCGACCTTCATACCAGACAAAGTGACATCGTTGTCGACGTCCAGTCCGGCGGCCTCAGTGAACAGCGCTTGGTAGCGAACCGAATTGCCCCAGGACGTGATCTGCTGCGGCGAGAGACCGACCAAGATCACCAAGATGACGAGAACCGCGCCAATCACGCCTGCCCTGACTAAGTGTCCCCCGCGATACTTCAGCATCAGGAGTCACTACACCTTCCCAAATCCTGCTTGATCCAAGGGAATTCCGCAGTACGCCCCTGAAGATCAGTGACCCGAACCGACAAGCCACACAGGTAGAACTGCACGAAGCTGCCATACGAGCCCATCCGGGCAAGTTTGCGATAGTTTCCCGGCGCACGTTGCAGAGCAGCGTCCAAACGATCTTTGTCCTGATCCAGCAGGGGCGCGACACGATTGAGTTGATTGACCGTCTCGGCCAGTGGTGGACGCGCATCTGTCAACAGATCGGCCAGTGATGCCGTACCCCTGTCCAGCGCGTCGATAGCCGCACCGGTGGACTCGCGGTCTCGCGACAGGACACTCACTAGCCGATCGAGCTTGTCGACCGAGGCACTGACCTTCTCGCCGTCCTTGGCCAGGGTCACCAACGTGGTGCGCAAGTTGTCGATCAACTCCTGAACCACCTGACTGTTGTCGGCCAGCGAATCGGTGAACGACGACGATTCCGACAACAGCGACTGAAGCGCCCCACCCTGGCCCTGCAGAACACGAAGCAGCGCAGCGGTCAGCGAGTTGACATCCGTCGGATTAAGGCCCTGAACAACAGGTTTGAGACCACCCAACAATAGATCCAGATCCAGCGCGGGCACGGTGCGATCAGCGGGAATCTGGGATCCGACGGGTAGCCGCTGAGGCGATCCCGGCCCGTCAACCAGCGCCAGATAGCGATCACCGACGAGATTGAGATAACGGACCGCGACCTTGGTCCCGGCCGTGACCATGACCTTGGGATCGACGCCGAACGAAACCTCGACAGTGTTGTCCGCCCGCAGCTTGACGTTCTGCACTGTACCGACCCTGATCCCGGCAACCCGGACCGTATCCCCAGTCTTGATTCGTGACGCGTCGACGAATACCGCCGAATACCCGTTCGTCGAACCTGAACGGTACTGACTGAACGTCATGAAGAGGACACCAGTCAACAGCGCCATCACGACGCCGAAGATCAGAAAGTTTCTGGCCGAGCTGTTCAAACGCGTCATCCGGGCTGACCGAACTGAGTGGTGTTGCGGGGCGGACCGTCGATGGGCCCGAACAGGAACTGCTTGAGCCCATCCGAATTGAGGATCACGCCTTGGTTCCCGTACGCCCACGGATTGTTACCGATGTCAGTGACCAAGAATTTTGGACGCGATTCGAACGGGATATTCGGCAGACCCATGTCCTGACAGTGCGGCCCACCCGTCGCCGCCACCTTCGGCAAATCCTGCGGATACCGATACCGCTCGACGCCGGCCGTGAAATTCACCGAAACGACAACCGAGGGCAGCGGACTCGGCGGGGTATGCGCCAGCGGCAGTAGGCCGGCCAGACTGCACCACAGTCCTTCGTTGTACCTGTTGGCGAGGTCCGTGGTCGGGACGAGCAGGTGCACCACATCGGTCAATGCCTGCCGATTGCCACCGATCACATCGTTTCCGACGTCGGCAAGACCGGTCATGTTGACCAGAAAAGCATCGAGGTTCTGTTGCTCCTCGACGACGCTCTGGCCCAGACGAGAAGTGTTGTCCACGATCCGAATCAGATCAGGTGCCGCATCCGCGTACGCACTCGCCACCGCCGGTGCAGCAGCGATGTCGTGGCGGAGATTAGGCAGGCTCGGGTCCAATTTAGCGAGATAAGTATTCAGATCATCAAGGGACTGCCCGAGTCGTTGGCCGCGTCCGTCGAACGCCGTGGCTATCGCACCCAGCGACTCATTGAGCTTCACGGGATCGATCTTGGCCAGCACCGAGGTGAGATGTTCAAAGATGGTGTTGATCTCAACGGTGACGTGCTCACCCTGGAGAACCTGTCCAGCATGGATGCTCTCCTGCGACGGATCTGCCGGCGGCACCAACTGAACGGATTTGGCCCCGAAGACCGTGCTGGAGGCGATATCCGCCCCCACGTTGGCGGGAATCAGGTCCAGCTGGGAAGGATCTATTGCGAGGTGAAGGACGGCGCCGCCGCCCGACAGCGACTCGATCGAGGCGACCTTGCCGACCTGAACGCCGCGCATCTGCACCTTGGCACCGGGATACATCATCAGCCCGGCACGCGGTGTCACAACGGTCAACGGAACCGTCTCCGTATAGCTGCCACGAAACAAATTCGCGGCCACCACCACAATCCCCATGATGATGGCTACGGTCACCACGCCGACCAGCGGACGCACACCATCTCGGGGCATTACCAGCAACTCTCCCTCGTCCGATCGGCGTGACTGCGGCAAGCTAACCGCAGACAAACGACAGAGTCAACTATTTTTGAAAACCTGTGCCAAATCACAGCTAAGACAGCACGATCCCCCTATACTCGAGCTGCGGGCCGGCAAGGAAACCTGCGGATCTTCAACCGTCTATCGCCTCGACCGGGGGGTGTGGCGAATCGGGCGAACTCTCGCAATCTGCCTTTACGCGTCGGCCAGCGGATTGTGCAGGGCTCGTCGATTGACCAGCGGGCGTTGATACGACGGATCGGAACGGTCGCGCGAGGGGGCGCCGTTGCTGTGGATGTCAGGGACAGCGGCGAACGGGATGGGCATCGTCGGCACTATGCCCGACCATTCGATGGCATTGGTTCGCACGGCGATCCGCCAGGACCCGGCACGCCGTTCCATGCGGTCGAAATAGCGACCTCCGGCGAGCCAATTGGTGTGGTCACGATTTCGCGCCGCGAACAGATAGTAGGTCTCGCAATGCGCAACATCCCCGTCGACCTCGCAGGTGTTGTTGAGCAGATTGTGTTGAGTGGCGATCTGGGCTTCCGAGTGCATGCGGAAGGCCCATTCGCACAGTTCCACCGGTCCCCCGACGAAGTCGCCGGCAGCGATCACGGCATCGGCATGGAATGCGGAGAGAACCAGTTGTCGGTCGAAACGGTCCATTCCGCGGCTGAATCGGGTCAGGCAGTCCACGATGTCCTGGCGCTCGAGGAGCGCGTCGATACGGGTGAGCCGCTCATCTGCCACGTCACACTCCGCAGTCCAGATGATCGTTTGTCATGTGGCCGATCATGCTCTGATTGGGTCGAATTCGATGTGAAGTCTTTTCAGGCCGCGCATGATGAACATCGGCTCATAACGATAGCGGCGCTGACCGGCCGGACCGTGTTCGGCTTCGGCGATCCTGATATCGGCCATCCGCCCCAAGATGTGTTCCAGGCTGATATAGCCTTCAGCCCGCGCCAACGGCACACCTGGGCAGGTATGGATCGACGAGCAAGCTCCTGATCGGAGAACAACGCCAATGAGTCGAATTCGGTCATGAGATCTCCTGGCAGTGCAATCACTCAAGGCAGAGAGTAACCGCACAGTCCAACGCACACAGCGAGTTCCGCCGACGAAGCCTGGCCGCTGAAGACGCGTCGAGTCTACGTGACGGCACCCGACGTCTTGAGTTCGATGATCCGGTCCCAGTCGAAGCCGAGTTCTTCCAGAATTTCGTCGGTCTGCTCGGCGAATCCTGGAGCAGGTCCAGCCTGCGGCGCGGTCAGGTCGAATTGGACCGGATTGGCGATCAGGTCGAGTTCCCCGGCATGGATCAGGTACTCGTTGGCGCGCACTTGCGCATCCTCAGCGACCTGCAGGGTGTCCTGTACCGGTGCCCACGGTCCGGCGAGTGTCGCGAACCGTTCGGTCCACTCCGCGAGCGTACGTTTGGCCATCGTCTCCGACAGGATCCGCACCGCTTCGGGCGTGTTGGCCCCGATAGTCTCAGCACTGGTGAACCTTGGATCATCGATCAGTTCGTCGAGTTCCATGTGGCGGCACACGTCGGCCCAGAACTTGGTCGGCTGCATCATCACGAACGAGATGTAGCGGTCATCGGCGGTCACGTACATGCCCACCAGAGGGTTCACCGGCGAGCCGCCCGAGCCCGGTGGGGGCTGCACCAGGAGCTGGCCTAAATGGTTAGTCAGCGCGATGGTGTGCCCCATCGCCCAGGTCCCGCTGCTCAGCAAGGAGACATCGACGACCGATGGCTCCCCGGTGCGCTCGCGTTTGAGGAGCGCAGCGGTGATCCCGCCGGCCAGGTTCGTGCCCGAGATGGTGTCGCCGAATGCCGGACCCGGCAGCGACACCGTTCCGCCGAAACCCGGCGGTGTGACCGTTGCCGCCGCTCCCGCCCGGCACCAGAAGGCCGTCAGGTCGTAACCACCCTTGTCGGCCTCGGGGCCGCGCGGACCGAGGGCACTGCCGCGGGCGTAGATGATGTTCGGGTTGACCGCGCGGATGTCGTCTACATCGATGCCGAACTTCGCGCGTGCGGCCGGCAGAAAACTGGTGACGAACACATCGCAACAGCGGACCAATTCGTAGAGGACTTCCCGGCCCTCCGGTACCGACATGTCCAAGCCCAGGCTTCGCTTACCTCGATTCGCATTCTCGAAATTGGGATTGGGGTCGTCGGTGACCACCAAAGCCCCGGTCTGCCGCAGCCCCCGCTGCGGGTCGCCGGCAACGGCGTGTTCGACCTTGATCACCTCGGCCCCCCACTCGCGGAGCACCGCACCGCAGGCTGGCACGAAGCCATACATCGCGACCTCGAGAACGCGGAAACCCTCCAGCGGCTTCATCCAACAACCGCGGCAAACGTCTTGCGCTCCAAGAACTCTTCCAAACCGGAAACGCCCATCTCGCGCCCGATTCCGGACTGTTTGTATCCTCCGAAGGGGCTGTCCGGAGCGGAGTAGTTACCCCCGTTGATGCTGAACGTGCCGGTGCGTACCCGTCGCGCCACCGCGACGGCACGGTCGTGAGCTCCGAGTACGGCGCCTGACAATCCGAAGATCGAGTTGTTGGCAATCGACACCGCGTCATCCTCGTCGTCGTAGGGGATCACCGTCAGGACCGGCCCGAACACCTCTTCTTGAGCGATCTCGCTGTCGGGGTTCACGTCGGTCAACAGGGTGGCCTCATAGAAATAGCCGGGACCTTCAATGGCCTTCCCGCCCATGACCAGGGTCGCGCCGGCCTCGGTGGCGCGTTTGACCATGGCGTCGACCTTGTCCCGTTGCCGTTCGCTGATCAGCGGGCCCATGTAGGTGGCCGGATCGGCCGGGTCGCCACAGACCACCATCGCCAGGTTCTGTTTGACGAGCTCGACGATTTCGTCGTGGCGTTCCCGGGGCACGAGCATCCGGGATGTCAGGGCGCAGCCCTGGCCGGCATGCGAGGTGATCATGAAGGCCGCCATCATCGCCGCCATCGCGAAGTCTGCGTCGTCGAGCACGATCATCGCCGACTTGCCACCCAATTCCAGGAAAACCTTCTTGATAGTGTCGCTGGCGGCCGCCATGATCTTGCGACCGGTGGCCGTCGATCCGGTGAACGTGACCATGTCGATGTCGGGACTGGTGGTGAGCACCGCACCGACCTCGGGATTCGTCGAGCTGATGACATTGACGACCCCGGCCGGGATGTCAGTGTATTTGGCGATGATCTCCCCCAGCGCCAGGGTGATCAACGGAGTGTCCGGGGCACCCTTGAGCACGACGGTGCACCCGGCTGCCAAGGCGGGAATCACCTTGGCCAGCGCCAGCTGAGTCGGGTAGTTGTAGGCGATGATCGCCGCGACGACACCGGCGGGCTCCTTCTCCACCCAGCGCCGGTTTCGCATACCCATGTACTCGAGATCGTCGAGATCTTCCGACATCGGGTAGGTCTTGAGCAGTTCGGCGTAGTATCCGGCGATCGCGACCGGCGCATCGAGGTGTGCTCCTTCCGTCGCGGAGCGCGCGGCACCGACCTCCGCGATTGTCAGCTCTCGAAGCTCCTCGCTGTGTTCCACCAGTGCCGCATGGAGTTGCTCCAGGCACCGAATGCGTAGCTCGACGTTCGTCGCCCAGTCGGTGGTATCGAACGTGCGGCGGGCTGCCGCGATCGCGCGCTCGGCATCAGCGATCGTGCCATCGGGTGCGTAACCAACAACCTCCCCGTTCGCCGGGTTGATCGACGGGAAGGAAGACGTCCCGCCCACGAGCTCACCGTCGATCAGCATGTGCCGATCAACATGCGCGCCAGCCACATCGTCGCCCTTCGTCTGCCCGCCACTCACCGCGGTCACGGTCGCGTCTTTAGTGGGCATGAAACCTCCCGAGATCAGTTCGAGAAACGCCGTTCTCACTCACCGGCGAATCATACATATGGCAACCAATAACTCAAGCTAAATAGTTGACTCGGTCGTCTGTCTCAGGTTAGGTGTTCGACATACCCTGCATCGGGCAATGCCGCCAACGGTGGAACGGGAAGTGGAGTCGCGCGCCCGACGCCGAGGGGACGTTCTCTCCGCTACCAGATTCGGGATTAGGGCACACGCTCACTGTGAAGGAGGAAGGACGTTGATGGGACGGGTTCAAGGCAAGGTCGCCTTTGTCACCGGTGCAGGTCGAGGGCAGGGCCGCAGTCACGCGCTGCGACTGGCCGAGGAAGGCGCCGACATTATTGCTGTTGACGTGTGCTCCGATTTCGACTCCATCGGTTACCCGATGGCCAGGCCCGAGGATCTCGAGGAAACCGCGGATCTGATCGAGAAGACAGGCCGCCGGGTGGTCGCCGCACAGGCTGACGTCCGTGACGGAGCCCAACTGGCCCAGGCAGTCCAGCGAGGCCTCGACCAGTTCTCCCGCCTCGACATCGTCGTCGCCCAGGCAGGGGTCGCCGGTATGTTCGGCAACCCGCCGCTGCAGGCCTGGCGGGACACAATCGAGACGAATCTGATCGGAACGATCAACGCCATCCACACCGCACTGCCCCATCTGACCGAGGGCGCCTCGATCGTCGCCACCGGATCCACCGCGGCACTGATGGACACTTCCAAGAACGACAATCCCGGCGCAGATACCGGGGGCATGGCGTACATCACGTCCAAGCGGCTGCTGTCCCAGTTCGTGCACGATCTGGCTACCGAGTTGGCACCGCGGGGAATCCGGGCCAACGTCATCCACCCGACCAACTGCAACACCGACATGCTCCAGAGCGAACCGATGTATCGCGCGTTCCGGCCTGACCTGGAGAATCCAACCCGGGAGGACTCCGAGCCGCTGTTCGCCGTTCAGCAGGCCATGCCCATTCGGTTCATCGAGCCCCTCGACATCAGCAACGCCGTGTTATGGCTGGCCTCCGACGAGGCGCGCTTCGTGACCGGAATGCAGCTGCGCGTGGACGGCGGCGGTTACCTCAAGTGGTACGACTACCACATCTGAGCATGATCATTGGGAGACAAAGGATTACGAGCTCGTTGGAGGAGTCTTG
>NZ_JAPJDO010000052.1 GCF_026242045.1 Mycobacterium pinniadriaticum | reverse complement strand
GAGCGTAGGGTGGCCGCCATGAGGCCACCGCACGCCGTATCAGTGGCCGAATCGACAGCCGGGGGCGTCAGGGAGGCTCGCCGACTCGAAACCCGGGCCCGCTTGTTCGACGCCGCGTTGGCGGAGATTTCGCAACGCGGGTTGGCCGCCGCTGATGTCACTGCCATCGCCGCTGCGGCGGGGGTGGTGAGGGGAACGTTCTACTTCCACTTTCCAACAAAGGAGCACGTTCTTCTTGAGGCGGAGCGCTACGAGGAGAATCGGATCATCAGTGAACTCGGCGAGCCCGAAGGCGATCTGGCGTCGGTGCTTGCAGAAGTTGTCCATCAGGTACTCCGCGCTGAGCGTCGGGTGGGCAGCGTCGTTTTCCGGGACATGCTCGGCTTGCATTTCTCCTCAACGCGTCCGGTCGAAGACGAATTAGCGCAGCACCCGCTCGGAGAGTTTGTGGTGGGCGTGATCAGCCGGTCGCAAGACGCAGGACGCGTGTCCTCCGACCGCGATGCTGCGGAACTTGCCACGTTTTTCCTTACCGGGATGTTCGCATTGCTCGCCACCGGGGCACACGATGCTGCCCTGTTAAGTCGTTATGTGACAACGATTGTGAAGGGAATGGAGAACCGATGAATCGCACGGGCATCGAGGGCTACAGGGATTTCTTGGTCAAGCGCGACGGGGAAGCCGACCTGCTCAATAGACGGTTGGCGAATCGAGAGCAGTTTTTCAACGACCTTGAAGCGAACTCCGTGCGCTCAGCCCATCCCGCAGATCGATCAACGTTCCTTCGCAATCTGCGCCGTCGACGACCCGAACCAGGCCTGGACAGGAAGATGTTGTTTCTGCTGGCAACCGCCAAACTGAATCAGGCTGAACGGTTCGGTGTGGGACTCGGCGAAACCTATGGGCGCAACAGTGATGAAAATCTGCCGCTCGAGAACGTTTACCTCGAACTGGAAGAGCACTACCACACCCGTCTGCTGGCATATGCTCTCGAGGTCTTCGATCTGACCTTCCAGGTTGTCCCACCGCCTTTCGTGCTTCGGCAGTTCGTCAAGACAGGCGTGTTCCTCCCCCAGCGACTCGGATTTTCGGTCGTCGGGGCCGGAGAGATGGCGGGCTGCATAATGTTCGACGAACTCCGCCGCGTTGGCGTCGAACTCTTCGCCGACGAACCCAAAGTCTCCGAACGGATTGAACTGCTCTACAAGGAAATCCTTACCGACGAAATCGGCCACGTTGGCTACTGCGCGTCACGCTGCACCTCCGCAGAGCGGGCGATTATGCGTCGGCTCTACCCGTTCATTGGACGACTCCTCGCCCGCCAAACCGCCGAGATTAGTCTGCTTGTCGACCCGAAGGCGTTGAACGCACGACTCGACCTGCCCTTCGACATTGAGGAACTCACTGCCGGGCTGGACAACGAAACGTACCTCGTCACACACCCATGAGAGGACGGCTCTCTAGAACGGGGGATGCTCCGTGCAGCTTCCCAAGCTGAATGCGCGGGTTCGATTCCCGTCATCGGCTCCACCTTGAACAGCGCGAACGGTGCTCGAACTGTTCGAACCCTCTACGGCCTCGGTTCGGCGCTCTTTTCGATGTTCGGCATCATGTTCTTCATTCGCGACGCCGAATCGAAGCTGGCCGGCTCCGGCATCAGTGCCCGGCGGGCCGGCGACATCCTGGGCGCAACGGGCGACGCCACGAGTAGCGCCACACTCGATCCGGAGCGCACTGCGTGGGTGATCTCCCAGGCAACCTCAAGCATGCTCGACGCGGCAGATGCGCTGGATCTGATCATGACGGTCATACCGCTGACGGCGATCGCTCTTGCCCTGGTGCTCTTTCGTCGCAAGCGCGGTGCGCCGCCAGTGTCACGCTGCCTGAAGGCACACTGGTAGCTTCCCCCGGTCGCGCTCTTGTTCGAGATCCGACGGCGACCCCGAGCAATGGTCCTCCAGCCGTAATTCGCGCTGACGACCACACCCCGGCGGGACTCGGGAATGACCTTCGACCCTAGTCCGGACCAACGCAAGGGGCGACGCTCGGATACACGGAGACATGAGGAGGGAACCATGTACAAATTCCTGGCCGGCCTCTTCGCCGGGTTCGCGATCATCCACCTCGGTTTCGCCTTGTTCGCCGACATGGATACTCTGCGATTCTTCGGCAGGACCTGGAGCCTCGGGTACATCTGGGGTGAAGTTGTGCTCTATTCCGCACTCACGCTGCTATTCGCCTACCTGGGTTGGCGGAAAAAGACCTCCGGGGCGGCGCGCACCTAGTCGTTCCCAGCTGGTGCTGGCCGAATTCCGTTATGCAACAGGTAAACGCGGGTTGGCGATCCTTATCCTCAGCCGAGCTCCCGCTCCACCATCGGCCACACATCGTGGGCGAGCAGTTCGATCGTGCGGCAGACGATCCGCTGTTCCATCCCCATCCACTGAACCCGCGCAATCAGGCGGGTGAAACCGGTCGAGCGCGCCAGCCGCACCAATTGTTCGGCGCAATCCTCGGGTGAGCCGATGATCACCCGGCCCGCCAGCAATTCGGGGATCTCGTCCGCGGCACCGGGATCGCCGACCACCTCGCTGAACAAACCCCAGCGGTCGAACACCTGGTAGCTGGCCTGCAGGTAGGGCACCGCCTCGCGCAGCGCCGTGGAACGGTCTTCGGCCACCACGATGTTGCGCAGCAGCGGAAAGTCCGCCGGTCGCGGCTTGCCCAGCTCAGCCAGCCTGGCGCCGAACGTCTCGGCCTGCTCGACGATCACCGCCTCGGTCAGATGTGAGGAGGCCACCCAGGTATCGCCGATCGCGGTGTCGGCCAGCTCGGCCGCCCGTTGAACCGAGCGGGTCACGCTGCCGCCCAACCATACCGGCGGTCGCGGGGACCGGACGGGCCGCAGCGCCAACGACACATCGTCGACGCGGTAGTACTTGCCCTCGAAGGACACCCGGTCCTGCGACCACAGCCGGTCGATGAGGTCGAGGGATTCGGTGAATCGGCAGACCCGTTCGCGACGGTCGATACCGAGTTGGGCGAATTCATCCCGCGCCCAGCCCGCCGACACTCCCAGAGTGAAAGCGCCACCACACAGCACATCGAGGAACGCACCATCGATCGCGACCTGCAGCGGGTGGTGATACGGCAGGACCAGCATGCAGGTCGACAGCGACATCCCGGCCGCCGCGGGGGCAAGACGGGCCAGCGTCGGGAAGGGCGGCAACCAGGCCGCCGAACCATACGAAAGGTGGGTTCCGATCGTGACGCCGTCGTAGCCCCCGGCCTGCGCGATGGACACCTGCTCCACATGTTCGGCCAACCGCAGTCGAGCGGATCACCCGGGGGATGCTCCGGGTTGATGAAGAGCGTCAGCCGCATACCGACAACCTAGTCAGGTCTGCCTCTTGATCGGCGCAGTCTCGAATACCTGCCGGATTGATCGTGTTGTACCCGGCCGACCGAAAGGGAGCTTGGTGCCTGATATTCGAATGCCTTGGTCCACAACGCCTCAAGGGCTTGCCCGAAGAAATCGATGTCTATCGCGTTACTCCCCCATCGCCGCCGTAACCCATGCGGTAGACATGTGCCGTGAAGGTCGACGGATCGGTGGCGGTGGTCACCGGAGCGGGCTCGGGTATCGGCAGGTCCATCGCGGTGGCGCTGGCATCGGCGGGAGCGAAGGTGGTGGCCGCCGACATCGACGCGGATTCGGCCGCCGAGACCGCCGAAATGACCGGGGGCGTCGCAACGACCGTGGACGCCGCGAGCGCCGAGGGCATTGCAATCCTGCTCGACACCGCACGCCGGGCGTTCGGGCCGGTCGACATCTACGTCGCCAACGCCGGCATCACCGGCCAGCCCGGCCTCGGCGACGACGAAGCTGCCTGGGATCGCATCATCGACGTCAACCTGCGTGCTCACATCCGCGCTGCCAAAGCTGTTGTGCCGGAATGGCTTGAGCGTGGCAGCGGATATTTCGTCGCCGTCGCTTCAGCGGCCGGACTGCTGACTCAGCTCGGCGCGGCGCCCTACAGCGTGACCAAGCACGCCGCTGTCGGGTTCGCCGAATGGTTGTCTATCACATACGGCGACAGGGGAATCGGCGTGAGTTGCGTGTGCCCGATGGGTGTGGACACTCCGCTGCTGCGCGGCATGTCCGACTCGACCGACGAGGCGATTCGGGTGGCCGGCGCCGCCGTCACCAGCGCCGGTGCGGTGATCGGTCCCGACGACGTCGCCGCGCTCGTGGTCCAAGCCATCTCCGATCAGACCTTCCTGGTACTACCGCACCCCGAGGTGCTGACCATGTATCGGCAGAAGGGCGCCGACTACGAGCGCTGGATCGCCGGGATGCGCCGCTACCAACGCACCTTGGGATAGCCGGCTCAGAGCGCGAACTGAACGACGATCCACAGGGCGACGCCGAGCACGGCGAAGGTGAACACGGTCATCGCGGCCTTCACACCGGCGCTGGGTTGGGCCGGCTCCGCCGCGGAGGTTTCGGGCATGTCCGCCATGTCATGCCCGCCGGACATGCCGGCCATGGCGGGCTCGTCCGCCGACTCAGACGTGGACCGCCGCACGGTGAGCATCCCGTGCTTCATGTGATTGGCCACCAGCCACCAGTTGATCGGATACGCGCAGGCGAAACCGGCCGTCAGGGCCATCGACATGATGAACCAGAACTCCGGACGGGTGGGGTCGTCACCACCGGGGATCGCGCTCATCGCGAACCGGGAGGTCACGATCATGCCCGTCATCAGCAGGTTCATCGACAGCAGCTCGGGCAGGAACGTCATCCTCAGCGAGGTCAGATACGACCCGCCCGCCATGTCACGCATGGCGAACGCCTGGAAGAACGCCCATCCGAACCCGAACCCCAACACATACTCAAGCAGGAAATCAGGCCCGAAAGACAGCGCCAGCCCGGCCCCGATCGCGGCGCCGACCACGATTCCGACACCGTCTCCGGCGACGCAGTGCATGGTCGAACCGAGCACTTGGCGCCAGCGCGCCGAGATGTACTGCTCATGGGTTCCCGGAAGCGGTTCCCGGCACCCGAGGACGTACAAGAAGGCCCCGATCGGGCCGGTGAACAGGGTGATGATCACGAACGCCCACTTGAGGACGTTGGACTCCGGCGTCGTCCGCCAGATGTCGACAACGACGAACAAGAAGGACGGCACCGTGAGGATCCACCACAACAACATCGCTCCGTCGAGCATGCGAACGAGGCTATCGGCTCAGCGCCCGACGCACTGCCTCTCCGGGAGAGACAATGCAAAAGGACATGGCGAATGGGACGGGGTGATCGTTGTGGGGACAGCGGAGGCATTCAAGTGACCGGGACCCGCACCGGAGAGACGACGTGTGCCGATGGCACCGTCATCGCCCACCTCACCGCGGGCAACGGCCCGCCGCTGGTGATGTTGCCCGGCTGGTCGCAGACGGCGCAGATATTCACCGGGCAGCTCAAGAGCTTCTCGGAGTCGTGGCGGGTATTCGCCATCGACCACCGGGGTCACGGTGCGTCTTCGGTTCCCGAGGTCGGCTATCACATTCATCGGCTCGCCGCGGATCTGCATGATGTGTTGAGCGCCAACGACCTTGACGACGTCCGGCTGCTCGGGCACTCGATGGGGTGCGCGGTCATCTGGTCCTATCTCGAACTGTTCGGCAGAGAGAGGCTTGCCGCACTGATCCTGGTCGACCAGATGCCTTGTGCTCTAAGGGATCCCGCCTGGACCGATGAGACCGCTCTTCAGGCGGGCGCGACGATGGATGCCGCGGGGCTGTTCGCGTTCACCGGGCAGCTGCGCAGCGACGACCACGACCCGAGGATCGACTTCCTCACCGAGGTGACCTCACCGGGGTTCGGCCGCGATGACCTCGCCTGGCTCATCGAGCAGGGCGTCAGGTTCGATCGCCGACTCGCCGCCGATCTTCTGTTCGACGTCGCCACCCACGATTGGCGCGCCCTGATACCGCACATCGGTCTGCCGACGCTTGTGGTCGCCGGCGACTCGGTGAATGTTCCGATCGCCTCGCAACGGTGGGTGAGTCGCCAGATTCCCGGCGCACGGTTCGCACGTGTCGCCGCCCGCGATGGCGGCACCCATTTCCCGTTCCTGGAAAACCGCGAATTGTTCGACGCTGAGTTGGCGAACTTCCTGGTCACCACGTCGGCGAATTGAGAAAAGCGTCATCTCCGGCCGTTGGATCTGCGATCTTGTCAATCACCAGATCGCTTTCACGAAAGTTGGGGCAATGCGCACTCGAGTCCTGGCGGTGGTTGCGGTGGGTTTCATTGTGGTCGGATGCGGCGGCAGCAGCACCGAGGAGAAGGCCGATTCGGCCGGCGACTCCACCGCATCGGAGACACCAAAAGCCAAGGGCCCCGGCGAAACTCAGACACCAGAGGCCGGCGGAGAGATGATCGTCACCTACGACGACGCCACGAGTCCTGAGGCGATCAACGGCAAGAAGCTGCTGGAGGACAACCAGGTGCTCGAAGACCTCGCCGCCGACATCAACCGGTCGTTGAAGCTGCCCACCGACATTCCGCTGCACGGATCGCAGTGCGATGAGGCGAACGCCTTCTGGAGCCCGAGCGAGAAGACCATCACCATCTGCTACGAGGACGCGGACCTGGGCGAGAAAATCTTCACCCAGGCCGGCGATCCGGACCCGATCGCGTCGGCCATCGGTTCCGAGGACGCGACCTTCTATCACGAGACCGGCCACATGGCGATCACCCTGTACGACCTGCCGATCACCGGAAAGGAGGAGGACGCCGCTGATCAGCTGGCCGCCTACCTCCTCCTGACGCCCGGTGACGACGGCACAGTCGATTCCGAGTCGGTGGCGGCCGTCAAGGATTTCGCGCGGGCATTCGCCGCATCCGCCGCAGCCCGGACCGAACTGAGCGCGGACGATATGGCCGACGTCCACTCGTTGGACGCACAGCGCGTCTACAACCTCCAATGCTGGATCTACGGATCCAACCCCGAGGCCAATGCCGACATGGTCACTGACGGTGAGCTTCCCGAAGACCGCGCCGCGGGGTGCCCGGAGGAATGGCAGCAGGTCGACCACGCCTGGTCGACGTTGCTCGACGAGCACTGGAAGTAGCGGCGCCGGTTCGTCAGTGCAGTCGAGCGCTGCCGCCCAAGCCGATCTCCAGCACGCTGCCGGTGACGACACCGGGGTCGGTGACCAGATAGAGGAGCCCACGGCTGACGTCCTCGGGTTCGATCCACGGCTGGGGTATGGGATTGGCCCGCATCATCCGTTGGATCAACTCGTCGGGAACACCGTCGCTGTCCACCGGCTGCACCATGGGCGTGTGCACCGTCGTCGGGCAGATGACATTGACCGTGATGCCGTCCTTGGCGAGCTCCAACGCCAACGACTTCGCCAGGCCGATGACTCCCCACTTGGTGGCGTTGTACGCCGCCAACTCCGGGATGCCCATCCGACCGCCCATAGAAGACGTGACGACGATGCGACCGAATCGCTGCCGCCGCATCACCGGGGTGGCCGCCCGCAGAGTGTGGAACACGCCCGTCAGATTGGTGCCCACCAGCTGTTCCCACACCTGGTCGGTTACCTCGTCCAGCGGTCCGGTGCTCACAACACCGGCGTTGGCGACCAGGATGTCAAGGCTTCCCAAGGTGCTGACGGTCTCCTCGATGGCCGCACGCAGCGCGTCCGCGTCCCGCACATCCAACACGATCGGAAGGCAGAGGCCGCCAAGCTCTTCGACCTCTTTGGCGGTGTTGCGAAGATCGTCCTCGGTGGCCAGTGGATACGTCAGGTTCATCGGACGGGGCACGTCGGCGATGACGACCTTCGCGCCTTCGGCGGCCAACGCCAAGGCATGCGCGCGCCCTTGCCCGCGTGCTCCGCCGGTGATGAACGCGACCCGACCCTCCAGCGCAGCCATGGACAGCGAGCTTAGTGACTGCTCACGCCGGGCAGAGATTCACCAGGCAGGTGATGGTCGACAGGGCCGGCACCGAGAGGCCGACGCCCGGCAGGCCCGGCACGCCCAGACCGGCCAAACCGCTCCCCGCAGCACCGCCGGCCCCGCCGGAGGCGGTATCCGGAAAATTCGCGTAGCCGTTGCCACCGTTGCCGCCGGCCCCACCCAGCCCCAGTAGGTCCGTGGCGTCGCCGCCGGCCCCGCCCGTTCCGCCGATCGCCTGACCCGCGACCAGGGATCCGCTGTCCAAGAAGTCGTAGGCATCACCGCCGGTGCCACCCGCGCCGCCGAGCAGCGTGCCGTCGCCGCCGGCCCCGCCCGTTCCGCCGATGGCGGTCAGCGGATTCCCGCCGAGACCGGTGAACTGCGTCGTCGCGGCCACGTAGTAGTTGGTGTAGGACCAGTCCCAGATCATCGCCGCACCGCCGGCCCCGCCGTTGCCCCCGGCGCCGGCCGTGCCGGTACCGCCCGCCCCGCCGGTACCGCCGATCACGGTTCCGGCCTGGTAAGCCCTGCCGAACAGACTCGAAGAACCGGTGAAGTATCCGAGCCCCAGACTGAGCACGGCTCCGCCCGCACCGCCGTTGCCGCCAGTAGCGCCGGTACCGCCTGCGCCACCCGTCCCGCCGGAACCGGCGATCAGCCCGCCCGTCCCGCCGGCTCCACCGTTACCACCGGTAGCGCCGGTGCCGCCGGCACCGCCCGCCCCGCCGGTACCTCCGGTGCCGAACAGGAACGCCGCCCCGCCGGTGCCACCGTCCTGGCCGTTGTCGGTGCCGAGCCCGTCCGCGCCGGCGCCGCCGGTGCCGCCGTTGCCGATCAGTCCCCCGTTGCCGCCGTTGCCGCCGGCCAGGCCGGACCCGGCCGGCGGGGAATAACCGTTGCCGCCGTTGCCGATCAACCATCCGCCGACCTTGCCGTCCGGGCTGTCCGCGGTACCGTCGGCGCCATTGCCGACGATCTGCCGCCCATCCCACTCGTTGGTGACGATCGCGACGATGACGTCCTCGATGCTGAACTGCTGTCGAGGCCCCAGGATGCTCAGCAGGGTGGGACCGGTGTTATCGATCACCCCCTGGGCGAGGTTGCACAGTATCTGCTGCACAGTCGGGAACGTGCTCGTTATGGTGGCCGCCGCCACCGGGGTGCTCGCGGCAGCGGGCGCCGCCGCCGCGAGTGTGGCCGGGGTGGCCGATTTCGTCGAGACGTGACGGTCTGGGGCGGAGGGTGCGACGTGTCCCACCGCCCGGACAGCGGTGGGACTGCCGGCCGCCGAGCGCGCCGCGGCGGGGCTCGTGGCACCACGCGCGGCGGTCGACGTCTTGGGCACCGTGGTGGCGGCGGGCCGCGTCGGTCGAATGCTGCCGGTCGCTCGTAGCGTGCTGGTGGGTCGCCTGGCGTTGTGTCTCGCCGGCGTGGAGCGGCCGCTGGCGCCGACCGCGGGCCCCTTGGCGTCGTGGCTCGATGAGGGGGATCCACCGGTCCCGCCGGTCGAGGGCTCGGCGTGGGCAACCCCGGTTGTGACGGCCAGCGACGCGTAGACACCGACGGTGAGGGCTCCGGCCCCGAGCAAGAGGGATACGTCAGCGTGACTGCCTTGAGCGCGGTGGCGGCCCGCGGTGCGCTGCGCGTTCACCTTGGTCCGCCGTGTCGCACGGTGTTGTGCAGCCATATGCGTCCCCGATACCTCACTGATCGCTCGATCAGGGTAGCAATGTGCAACCTTCGCGGTCTGACAAATGCTCGTTCGACCCGCCGGGTGCGGGCCGGCCGTCGGGTATGGTCCGTCGGCTGCCGGCCTTGACGGCACGGTCGAACCCGGCGCACTGTGATATACGTCACCGGGTATCAGGCGAGAGGCGGCGGTTCATGACCACGAAGGACAAGTACACCGAAGTGCCCGACCCGTACTCGTTGGATATGCCCAGCGGCGGCGACGCGCGCTTCACCTGGGAGTACGACGAGGGGCGCGCTCGACTCCTTTCGCTGTATCAGAAGGGCAAGGACAAGCAGTGGGACGCGCAATCCCGCATCGACTGGGCTCAGGACGTCGACCCGATGAACCCGGTCGGTCTGCCCGACGAGTTCCATCCCCTGTTCGGCAGCCCGATGTGGGACGCTGCCGACGACGCGCGTCGCGCGGTGATGCGTCAGCACTTCCAGGCCTGGCAGTTCTCGCAGTTCCTGCACGGCGAGCAGGGCGCGATGGTGTGTGCGGCCAAGATCGTCGAGGTCGTCCCGGACATGGACGCGAAGTTCTACGCGGCCACCCAGACGATGGACGAGGCCCGGCACGTCGAGGCGTTCTCCCGGTTCCTGCAGGAGAAGGTCGATCTGGTCTACCCGATCAACACAAACCTGACCTCCCTGCTGGAAGACACCCTGCGCGACTCGAGATGGGACATGCCCTACCTGGGCATGCAGGTGCTCATCGAGGGCCTCGCCCTCGCCGCGTTCGGGGTGCTGCGCGATATGGCGGCTCCGGATTCGCTGGCCAAGCAGGTGCTGGCCTATGTCATGCAGGACGAGGCCCGACACGTCGCGTTCGGCCGCATCTCGCTCAAGGACTACTACTCCGCGCTGACCACGGCCGAGCGGGACGAGCGGGAAGAGTTCGTCGTAGACGCCTGCTACCTCATGCGCGATCGGTTCCGCGGCGAGGAGGTCTTCGAAACCCTCGGCATGGACGTCAAAGCGTGCGCCGAGTGGGTCGACACCTCACCATTGATGATCCAGTTCCGCTCGCACCTGTTCAGCCGCATCGTGCCGATCGTCAAGGACATCGGACTGTGGGGTGACAAGGTACAGAAAGCCTTCCGGGACATGGGTGTTCACGATATGGCCGGCTTCGACATCGAAGCGCTGATGAAAGCCGACGAGGATCAGGCCGAGGCGCTGGACAAGGCGCACGCCGAGATGGCGGCCCGGGCAGTCGAGGTGGACGAGGTGATCACGGCGGGCGCGAGCTGACTCGGCCGCTACGCCGGGGGCGCGAGGGAAACCGTGGTCGGTTTCTCGTCGACCGACTCAGCGGTCAGCGTGGAACTCGCCTCCACCGTCGGGCCGGCGGCCAACTCCTGCTCGCCCAGGCCTATGCACTCGTTGGTGTTCGAGCCGGTGCAGGGCACGCCGTCGACCTCGGGCAGCCCGCCACCCACCGGGGTCGTCACCTCGACGACGTCGGTTGGCAACGCCGGCATGCAGACGTCGGTTGCCGGGTCGAGGGTCTCCCCGGGCGAGCACTTCTCCGCCATCACGACGGGCTCACGCTCGTTCGCCACCGTACCGACAGCCAGCGCGCCCACGGCGCCGAGTGCCACGACCGCCAAAGAGCTCTTCCACGACTTCCACCGCATTGCCACATAGTGACCGACGAAACGCATCAGCGCTGGCCGAGCATCAACTGTTCACATCAGTGACACATTCGGCGGTTTGCTGAAACGAAACTCCTACCAGACCCGCACGTAGTCGACGAGCATCTCCGCCGGATAGGTGCCCGGCCGCGGATCCCCGCCGCCCGAGCCGCTGACCGCGAGGTTGAGCACCGGGAACATCCGGTACTCAGGCAGGTTGAAGGGCCAGTCGTCAAGGGAGAACGCCGGAACCGTGAAATACGGCTCGGCCCCGTCGACGTAGTCCTGCCAGAAGTACATCCCGGCGTCGTTCCACGTGACTCGCCAGGTGTGCCAGTTGCTGTCCACGCCGACCGGCTGGGTCGCGAACGAAGTCCCGTCAAGACGGGCGTGAACTGTTGTGCCGGAGGGCCATTCGCCGTTGCCATACCACTCGACGAGGTCGACCTCGCCACCGGCCACCGGATGGTCGTTCATCAGCCACCAGGCCGGCCAGCATCCCGCCGTGAGGCAGTTGAACTTGATCCGGGCTTCCCACGTGGTTCCGAGTCCGCCCCACCAGGTTCCGACGACCTTGCCGCTGACGTACTTGTTGGCATCACGCGTCGCGCGGATGACGAGATTCGAATTGCCGTCCAGGAAGACATGCTGACGGTTGTCGCGGTACTGGCCCATGTTCTCGGGCCGATCCCAGAACACCGGGTTCTTGATGAGCTCGCGCGCCTTGGCGATGTTCCACTTGGCCGGGTCCGGGGCCGAGCCGGCCGGACCGTCGAACTCGTCGTGGAAGAGGTAGGCCGGGGCCGCGGCATTGGGTGCCGGCGCTTGCGGGCGGATCGGTGTGGCTCCCGCACTCGGCATCGGCAGCGCGGCGGCGACGGCACCGAATCCCGCCATCAGCATCAGACTTCGACGATCAAAATCAGGCACCGCTAAACCATAGAGCCGAAACCCGGCGGGGCAGGTATCTGGGGGCTTAGTGGGGCCATCGTGGCGTCACCTTTGCCGTTCACCATCCCGACCGACCCACCGGGACACCCGCTGAACTGCGCACATCCGCTTCGTTGGGCCGGCCAACCGGCCAGCAAAGAACTGTGCTGCGTCGGTAGTGGCCGTACTCGGCGGCGGCCGGTCAGGTACCGATGCACACCTGTCGACCGGCACCGTCACCACCGTTCCGGCAAAGCCGACCCGCCGGCCACCTGTGGGCGGCGGGACGCGCCGACCATCAAGGACGGCGCCACGCCGACGGGCACCCGCCCCCACCGCAGTCCGGAAACCCCGCGTTCGAGCAACGACGGCGCCGCCCGGCTGCCCCGGCGCAAATGTGCGGTGACCTCGGACTCTGGCCCGGATTCGGTAGCGAACACCGACATCCGCGAGGACGCCGGGTAACCCGTACGTCGGCCAAGGGCAAGCATCCGTAATCGTGCCATTAACCGGTTGGGTGGTCCTGACCTGCCCGCTCGTCTACGATGCCCTAGAACCAGCGAAGGGGCAGCAAATGGGGTCGAGTAAGTATGTCGGTTATGTCGGCGGGGTCGCTGTTGCGGTCGGGGTGGGCGCGGCCATTGCCGCGGCAAGCCAGGGCGTAGCAAGCGCCGACACCGGCAACTCCGGTTCGTCGAGCAGCTCCGATTCGGCGAAGTCCGATAGCGGGCCGAAGAAGTCGGCGACCGGCACCAGCAAGCGCACCAAGCCGGTGTCCAAGCTCAACGGCACGGTCACCAGCGCCGCCGCCAACACCAAGTCCGCCGCGTCGACACCGACCAGCGCCAAGACCACCGCCGCCTCGTTCGAGTCCACCCAGGTCGAAAAACTGGAGGGCCTCTTCAAGGGCACCGGGCACTCGGCGCCGAGGCCGGCGGCTGCCACCGAGAGCACCGACACCACGTCGACGGCCGCGGCTACCACCGAGAGCACAGAGACCACCGAAACCACCGCCGCGGCGACCGCCGCCGCCACCGTCAATCCCGCGACGGCGTTCTGGAACCCGTTCCGGTGGATGCCGCCGGAGCCGGCACCGCAGGATATGCCCGGCCCGATCTGGACCCTCGAACTGTCCTTCATGAGCGTGTTCCCGAACGACATAAAGGCCGTCGGCCGTGAAGGATTCGAGTTGGGCTACCGCCTCACCCAGATGATTCCGTGGGTCAACATCATCGTCCCGTTCACCAACATCGCCACCGACCTGCCCGCCGCCTTCGACGGCGACAAGGCCGCCGCCCAGCGCGTCATCAACAACCTGATCGTCACGATCCACCCGGTCGCAGTCCTGTACTACGGCTACAACGAGGTCGCCGACGTCCTCAACCTGGAAGCCCCGGCCCTGCAGCTGCAGGAGTGGTTCATCTCCTCGTTGTGGAACCTCTTCGACCCGTTCGCATTGCTGCACAACCGCGGCGAGTCCGGCCTGCCACTGTCGACGACGACCCCGCCGCCGGATCAGGTCACGCCGGAGTCGGCCGCCGCCACCACGCTTGCCGCTGCGGTGACACCGTCGGCCAGCGACGCCCCGTCGACGACCATCGACTTCCCCGACCAGATCGATCCGTTCCCCGCCGACGATCCGGCACCCATCGGGATGCCCGCCGCGATATACAGCATCGAAAAGGGTTTGGTCGCACTGTTTCCCGCTGACGTGCAGCCGGTCGTGCGGGAGCTTTACGAGCTGAGCTGGCGGGTGTCGCAGATGACCCCGAGCCTGAACGCCGTGGTGCCGGTCGCCGAACTACTGCCCTCGCTGCTTCAGGCAGCACTCGGTCACAAAGACACCTCCCAGGCCGCCATCAACGCCGTGCTGCTGACCACCACACCTCTGTCGATTCTGTACTACGGCTACGACGAGCTCGCCGACCTGCTGAACGTCGAAGAGGACGCGCAGGCACTGAAGGCGGAGATCTACGCCGCGGTGTGGGACGAGGTCGATCCCAACGGCTACCTGCACGTGCCGGGACACTCGGGCCTGCAGACCGTCTGAGGCCAGGCGAAAGCACCCCGCGCTGAAATCGACACGCAGCAGGTGAGGTTCTCCGTACTGTGGGACTCGTGCTGAACCTCACCGCAGTGGTGGCGTTCGCCCTGTTGCTGAGCACGTTGGGGACCACCGGTCCCGGCGCGTCGGGCATAGCGGCAACGGTCACCGTCGTCACCTTTCTGGCCAGCCTGCTCTGCTTCGCGGTCGATCGCCGTCGCTCCGAAGGCGAATTGATCCCCGCCACCGCGTCCGGCGAGATCTAGCCGTGCCGACCGTCGCACAGCACATCCTGGCGGCATTGCAGTCCAGCGGCGTCAGCCGTGTCTACGGGCTGCCCGGCGACAGCCTCAACGGGTTCACCGACGCGATCCGGCGCTCCGAGGGGATCACCTGGGAACACGTCCGACACGAAGAGACGGCGGCCTTCGCCGCCACTGCCGACGCGGCGCTGACCGGTGAGCTGGCGGTGTGCGCGGGAAGCTGCGGACCCGGTAATACGCATCTGATCAACGGCCTCTACGACGCTCAGCGCACCCGGGTGCCGGTGCTGGCGATCGCCGCGCATATCCCGCTCAACGAGGTCGGGACGGGCTATTTCCAGGAGACGCATCCGCAGGAGTTGTTCCGGGAGTGCAGCGTGTACTGCGAGTTGGTCAGCACCCCGGAAATGGCGCCACGTCTGGTCGAGATCGCCATGCGGACCGCGGTCGAGGAGAACGGCGTTGCGGTACTGGTGATTCCGGGCGAGGTGTTCCTGGCCACGCTGCCCGACGACGCATGGAACACCCGACCGGTGCTGCCGACGAGTTCGGTCCTGCGCCCCGACGACGACTCGCTGCGTCGCGCGGCAGAGATCCTGAACGCGGGTTCGCGAGTGACCATTCTCGGCGGTGCGGGAACCGCGGGCGCACACCCAGAACTGATCCGACTCGCCGAAACGCTCAATTCGCCCATCGTGCACGCGTTCCGCGGCAAGGAGCACATCGAATACGACAACCCCTTCGACGTCGGGATGACCGGCCTGCTCGGATTCGCCTCCGGATACAAGGCGATCAAGGAAGCCGACGTGCTGCTGATGCTGGGCACCGACTTCCCGTACTCGCAGTTCTACCCCGACAACGCGCGGATCATCCAGGTCGACATTCGCGGTGCCCACCTCGGGCGGCGCACTCCGGTTGATCTCGGGTTGGTCGGGTCGGTGAAAGACACGATCGACGCCCTTCTTCCACTGCTGATGCACAAGGCGGATCGGACGCATCTGGATCGGGCGCTCAATCACTATCAGCGCACCCGCAAATCGCTGGACGCGCTGGCCGTCAACGACCGCGACAAGGCGCCGATACGTCCGGAATATGTTGCCGGCGTGGTGGATCGCCTCGCCACCGAGGACGCCGTCTTCACCTTCGACGTCGGCTCGCCGACCATCTGGACAGCGCGATACCTGACGATGAACGGCAGGCGACGAATCACCGGGTCGTTCACCCACGGCACGATGGCCTGTGCGCTGCCGCACGCGATCGGAGCCCAGACCGCGTACCCGGGACGGCAGGTGATCGCGCTGGCCGGCGACGGCGGACTGACGATGTCGTTCGGTGAGCTGCTCACGCTGGTGCAGAACAACCTGCCGGTGAAGGTGATCGTCTTCAACAACTCGTCGTTGAACTTCGTCGAACTGGAGATGAAGGCCGCCGGGGTGGTCAACTTCGGCACCGACCTGAAGAACCCGGACTTCGGAGCCGTCGCGCGAGCGATCGGGCTCTTCGGTCGCCGGGTCGAACACCCCGCCGATCTGGAGCAGGCAATCGCCGAGGCGCTGGCGCACGACGGTCCGGCACTGATCGACGTGGTGGTGGCACGTCAGGAGATGTCCATTCCGCCGGCCATTTCCGCTGAGCAGGCCAAGGGGTTCACCCTCTACGCGATCCGCACCATCTTCGCCGGCCGGGCCGACGAGCTGCTGGACCTGGTGAGCACCAACGTCGCCCGTCGCATCCTCGACTGAGGGATCAGTCGGTGCCGTAGTAGCCGAGCGTCAGCAATTCGGTGATCTCGCTGACCAACGGCATCCGTGGGTTCGTGCGGTTGGACAGATCCTCGAACGCGGTCATGGCCAGCCCGGGAAGTGCCTCGGTGAACGCGTCTTCGCGGACCCCGAATTCACGCAGTGATCGTGGCATGGCCAGCTCGTCGAGTAGCTGGTCGACTCCGGTGAAGAGCCGGTTCCGACTGTCCTCGGGGCTGTGGCCGCCGAAGATCAGCGCGCCGATCTGAGCATACTTCTGCGGTGCGACGTAGGCGGAGTAGCCGGGTGCGGGCATGAACTTGCTGGGCAGACTCGCGTTGTACTGCAACACATGTGGCAGGAATATGCCGTTCGCTCTGCCGTGCGGGATGCCGAATGCCGCGCCGGTCGCATGCGCCAGGGCATGGTTGGTCCCGACGAAGGCGTTGGAGAACGCCAGTCCGGCCAGCGTCGCCGCGTTGGACATCTGGGTGCGGGCATCGATGTCGTCGGGGTCGCGGTGAGCCCGCGGCAGCGCGTCGAAGATCAGCCGAGCGGCCTGCGCGCACAGCGCGTCGGTATAGGGCGAGGCGAAGATCGACACGGCGGCTTCCAGCGCGTGGGTCAGCGCGTCCACCCCGGTATCGGCGGTTAGATTGGCCGGCATCGTGGACGTCAACAGCGGGTCGACGATCGCCATCTCGGGCACCAGGCTGTAGTCGACCAGCGTCTGCTTCCTGCCGCCCACAGTCAGCACTGCGGCCGGGGATACCTCCGATCCGGTACCGGAAGTGGTGGGGATGGCCACCAATTGGACTCGGTGTCGATCCGTCGGGTAGTCGGCGACGCGTTTACGGGGGTCCAGGAACGGCATCGTCAACTCGTCGAGACTCTTCTCGGGGTGTTCGTAGAACAGCCGCATCGCCTTGCCGGCGTCCAGAACGGAGCCACCGCCGACCGCGATGAGGACCTCGGGTTGCACCCGTTGCATCAACGCGACGCCGCGGCGGATTGTCACCTCGTCCGGTTCGGGGGTGACTTCGGAGAACACCTGCACGTGCCGGCTGCCGAGCTTGCTACGCAGCAGATCGGTCACACCCCGCTCGTCGGACAGCGCGTCGGTCACCACAACGACTGTCTCACAATCGAGTTCGCGCAGGTTGTCCAGCGCCCCGGCGTTGAAGTAGGTGTTGGACGGCACCCGGAACCACTGCGGCGGGGTGCGCCGATGCGCCACGGTCTTGATGTTGAGCAACTGGCGGTAGTTCACGTTCTCGGTGGTGCTCGACCCGCCCCAGGTGCCGCAGCCCAGTGAGAACGTCGGCGTGAGGTTGTTGTACACCCCGCCCAGCGCTCCGACCGCCGTGGGCGCGTTGACCAGGATGCGGCCGGTGCGCACGGCCAGGCTGTAGGCATCGATCACCGCCTGGTCGTCGGCGTAGATCGCCGACGTGTGGCCCAGGCCGCCGTGTTCGGTCACCAGAACTGCGATGTCGATGGCGTGCTGGACGGTGCGGGCACGCACCACCCCGAGCACCGGCATCAGCTTCTCGGCGATCAACGGATGGGCGGCCAGTGCGTCGAGGTCGGCCGGTAGCGGCGCCAGCAGCACCTTGACGGTGGGCGCAACGCTGAATCCCGCCCTGGCGGCCAACTCCGGGGCCTTCTGGCCCACCGCATCCATCGCCACCTTGTCACCGCACCCGAACGCGAACTCGGTGATTTTGGCCGCCTGCGCCTTGGTCAGCAGGTGTGCCCCCATCTTCTCGAATTCGGCGAGCATCGCGTCGTAGATCTCGCCATCGATGATGCAGGTCTGCTCAGCCGGGCAGATCACGGACGAGTCAAAGGTTTTGGAGATCAGAACATCGACCACCGCACCCCGCAGGTCGGCCGTCTTGTGGATGTAGATCGGCGCATTGCCGGGCCCGACGCTCAACGCGGGCTTGCCGGCCTGGTTGGCCAGCGCAACGATTTTCGGGCCGCCGGTCACCCAGATGAAGTCGACCTCGGGATGCTTGAACAGGTAGTGCGTCACTTCGTGGGCGGCGTCGGGAATCACCTGTAAAGCGCCGGGCGGCATCCCGGCCGCTTCGGCTGCCTCGCGCAAGATCTCCACGCTGCGCTCGCAGCAGCGCACCGCATAGGGGGAAGGGCGGAACAGCACCGCGTTGCGCGTCTTGGCCGCGACGATCGCCTTGAACAACACGGTGGACGTCGGGTTGGTGACCGGGGTGATGGCCAGTACGACACCGATCGGTTCGGCGACATAGACGATGTTGTGCTCGACGTCTTCGTCGATGACCCCGACGGACTTCTTGTCACGCAAGTAGTCGTGCAGGAACTCGGTGGCCACGTAGTTCTTGACGACCTTGTCCTCGAAGACCCCGAAGCCGGTTTCCTCGATGGCCAGCGCGGCGAGCTCACCGGCTGCACGCACACCGGCGCGGACCATCGCCTCGACGATCCGATCGACCTGCTCCTGGTCGAGTTTTCGGAATTCCCGCGCGGCATCGGCGGCCCTGTCGACGATCGCGTCGATCTCGCTCCGGCGGACGTCGTCGGTCTGAATGTGTGGTTGGTCCAGTGTTCCGGTCATGCCCACGCCTCTCCCAGATGCGGGGATCGTAAGGCCGGGACGGCCCCGAGAATAGGGGTCAAAGACCCTTTCTGCTGAGTTAATCTGAGCAGACCCAGCATCATGGCGAATTCGAGGGGAACCGATGGCAAATCACCGCGCTGTACACGTGAAATCACCCGGGGAACCGCTCGAATTGGCGGACGTGGAAACCACGTCACCACCCCCGGACCATGTGCGCATCGCGGTCAATGCCTGCGGGGTGTGCGGCACCGACCACGCCTTCGTCACCGGCGCCTTCCCCAATCTGAGCTGGCCGGTCACCCCCGGACACGAGATCGCCGGAACGATCGCCGAGCTGGGCTCGGGTGTCGAGGGCTTCGCTGTCGGTGACCGGGTGGCGGTGGGTTGGTTCGGCGGCAACTGCAACACGTGCCTGCCCTGCCGCAAGGGGCAGTTCATGCAGTGCGCGAATCTGCAGGTGCCGAGCTGGAACTATCCGGGCGGCTATGCCGAGTCGGTCGTCGCGCCGCGCACCGCACTGGCCCGCATCCCCGACGAGTTGTCGTTCGCCGAGGCCGCCCCGATGGGGTGCGCCGGAGTGACGACGTACAACGCGCTGCGCACCACCCGCGCGGTGGCCGGGGACCGCGTCGCGGTCCTGGGCATCGGCGGGCTCGGACATCTGGGCGTCCAGTGGTCCCGCGCCATGGGCTTCGAGACCATCGCGATCGCCCGTGGGGCGGGCAAGGAGAACGACGCCAAGGAGTTGGGTGCCCACCACTACGTCGACTCGACGGCCGGTGACGTCGGCCAGGCGTTGCAGGCGCTCGGTGGCGCCCAGGTGGTGCTGGCCACGGCGGCCAATTCGGCGGCCATGGCGGCGACCGTGGGCGGGCTTGCGCCCCAAGGGAAATTGGTGATCATCGGGGCGACATTCGATCCGCTGCCCATCTCTCCGGGCGATCTGCTGTTCGGCAATATCAGTGTGGTCGGCCATCCATCGGGCACCTCGGCCGACATCGAGGACACCCTGCATTTCGCGGTGCTGTCCGGGGTGCGGGCGCGCATCCAGGAGCGGCCGCTGGCCGAGGCCGCGGAAGCCTACGCCGCGATGGACGAGGGCCGTGCGCGCTACCGCATGGTCCTGACGATGTAGTTAGTCGGTGTCGCCGGTCTCGTCGTCGGCACTGGTGGGTCCGTCCAGGACACTGACGTCGATGCCATAGGGCAGAAACCGCACGCTGCGGTTGGCGTCGGTGTTGCGCTTGTTGGCCCGCAGCGCCTCGAGCTCGCTCTGATAGACCTGCTCGACGTGTGCCTTGCCGCCGGCGTCGGTGGTGTAGATGGCCCACACCCCGTCACCGGCCTCCCCCGCGGTCTCCGGCTGCGAGCGGGGCCGCGAACCGCGGGTGAACTCGTCGAACAGCCCGCCGAACGCGGCGCCCCCTCCGGAGTTGTTCAGGAAGCGTCCAAAGGCGTCCCGAAGGCCTTCACTGGCCTCACGCACCACCCGATCGATATCGTCGGGATCGAACCCGAACGGTCCGTTGTTCTCCATGACTGCCAGTGTGCGCTCAGTTGGTGGCCGGAGTCGACACCTTGGACCTTCGCGGCCAGCGAAAGTTCTCAGCGGCGGTACAGACTCAGCGGCAGGTCCGCCATGGTGACGAAGCCCGCGCCGGAATCGCACACCGGACCGATGGCGTTCACCGCCTGCATCGCGGTCGCCACGCTGGCCGACCGGACGTGCTCGACCAGCGGCACGTCGCGGCGGAAGCTGGCCAGCGTCATCAGATGCGCCTGCATTGAGGGCGTGCCCTCGATGGTCACGGTCCAGCCGTGCTGGGGGGCCGGCCAGTGTTTCGGTTGGGGTTCCCCCACCGTCCACAGGGTTTCCACCTCGACGACCGGCTCACCGTTGCGACGGCCCGACCAGCGCCAGTGCTGCCCGGCGACGGTACCGGCGCGCAGGGTACGGCCGCACACATCGCGATCGGCACTGGCCGGAATCACTTCCAACTCGGTGGTGACCTGGTCGACGCCCAGACCCAGGGCGTCTCCGAGTAGCCAAACCTGTTCCTGGAAAAGCTGACTGGTGAACCGCAGCCCGTCGGTCTGCGCGTCGACCTCGTCCAGCGGACTGCCGAAATGCATCTGGTCGAAGGTGATCTCCACGCTGTCGTAGACCGACCAGTCGGCGCGCTCCTGGACCCGGACGTGTTCGATGTTTCGCGACATTCCGGTCAGGGCCAGCGGGATGACGACGCCGAGGTTGCCCGGGTTCAGACCGGTGCCGTGCAGGGAGCTGTCCCCTTCCGTGCACGCCTGCTGGAGTCGGTCACGGTCGTGCGGCGACATCCGGGCGGGGTGGAACGCGAACGCGGTGGTGATGAGGTTGGCACCGCACGCCAGGATCGCGACCGCGTCGTCGACCGAGGGGTGGCGTGGGGCGTAGAGGACCGCGTCCACGTCGGCGGTGTCGATGTCGATGGTGGCGGTGACGCCGACCGGGTCACGTCCGGCGAGCACTCCGGCATCCGCCCCGGCCTTCTGCGCGGAGTAGACCTTGACCCCGACCAGGTCCAGATCCGGATGGTCGAGGATGCCCCGGATGGCTTCGACTCCCACCGCCCCGGTGCCCCATTGCACGACGCGGTAGACCATGGGCTACACCACCGTCAGCGGAAGGGAACGCCGCTCTTCGAACTCGAAGGTGGCGCCCTGGCTGAACTTGGTGACTTCCACCTCGGGCGAATCCTTGACGGCGGTCTCGGTCTTCTCGAATTCGGCGGTCCAGTCCTGGTCGGTTCCGGAGATGCTCACCACGATGTGCGGGTCGACGGCGGTGGCGATGGCCTGCAACGGTCGTGGGGACGCCGGCGAACACAGCGAAATCCAGGACCCGTCGTCGTGTGCGGGCGAGGGGTGCACGTGCAGCCGGCCGCCTTCGGTGTCGGCGACGACATATCCGGCGGGGTTGAACAGCGGGTGCAGTTCGATGACCTTGGCGAGGCCGTCGAAGTCGTTGGGCAGCTTCAGGGCTCGTTTGATCCGCTCGGCTGACACCCCGGCGATGCCGGTGAGCTGCTTGGTGCAGATCTCGGTGGCCAGCTCGGTGTTGTCGCCGGCGCGGGCGCGCACCGCGATGCCGAACGACAGGTTCAGCAGGTGCATCTGCAGCACCACTTCGTCGGCGATGCGCACCAACGCGGAGTGTGAGAACGCCGCGAAGTCGACGTCGGACAGCAGCGCGCCCGAATAGTCGCCTTGGCCTTCGTCGTCCGGATCGATTGGCTCCAGTTCCCAAGTCGCCGCCTTGGTTTGGGCCACGATGTCCAGTGCCGGGATACCGGTGACCTCGGGGTAGGACTCGTCGATGATGACGGTCCACGCGCAATGCGGGTGGCGGTCGGCGGGAGTGCGGGGCGGGCGGTGGATGGGGCGCACCTGCGCCTTGGCGTTGGTGGCCACCGCGGTCGCGTCGAAGGTGGGGTCCTCGATGTCGTGGCACATGCCCTTGACGTAGTCCGGCCCCATCGGCTCGACGTCGAGCAGGGCGCCGCAGTGGTCGAGGTGGAACTCGCCGTGCCAGCGGTCGTGGACGGTGTAGCGGAAGTCCATGAATTGCGGCGGGGCGCCGATGTCGAGCTGAAGGCCTTTGAAGATGGTGACGATGTCGGTGCCCTCGTACTTGAGGGCCTTCTGCATGCGCTTGGTGTAGATCGGGCTGGCGCCGGCCCATTCCTCGATGGCGATCTGCAGCATTTCGGGCCGCCCGAACGACTGGATGCACCAGGCCATACCGGAACGGTCGATCAGCTGGCCGATCAGCAGCAATTCGGGCACGAGGACGGCTAGCTCGGCCCGGGACAACTGGGCGTAGCGGCTGAGGGGCTGGCTCATACGCGAAACATAGTCGTGTCAATGTTATAAAGTCAACGATGTGAAGGCGCTCGGCACTCCTCCTACGCGGCAAACCCAGGCGCCGCGCAAGCGGGGCGATGACACCCGGGCGTTGATCATCGACGAAACCGTCCGGTGCGTGGTCGAGGAGGGATTTCCCGCCGCGACCGCCAAACATGTCGCCGAGCGCGCCGGGGTCACCTGGGGGGTGATCCAGTACCACTTCGGTGACCGCAACGGTCTGCTGATGGCGGTGGTGGACGAGGGCGTGGCCGGGCTGCTGGCGAGTCTCGGCGAGGCTGATGTCGCCGACCTGGGGCTGCGGGAACGGATCGAGGTCGTCGTCGACACCGCGTTCCGCTGTTACAGCAGCCCGACATCATTGGCGGCGTTCGAGATTCTGCGCGCCACTCGCGGCACCCACGGCGACAGCGCCAAACGGCACCTGCTGGAGATCAACAACGCGATCAACGAGCTCGGGCGACTGATCTCCGACGATCCCGGGGTCGCCGAGGTGATCTGGTCATCGTTGCGCGGGATGGTGCTGGTCGAGATGATCGTCAACTCACATCTGGAGTGGCAGCGGGAACGTCAGATTCTGGTCGACATGGTCACGCGCTACCTGCAGGACTAGGTTCAGCGAACGCCGTCACAGGCCGGCCCTCCGGGTGTCGGGCATCACAGATCAACGAAAGCTGTCCTGCGGCAATGCCGTTCTGTATCCAAACTCACACGTAATAGGTTGCTTTACATGGAATTAACAAGCACGATCGTGGGGTTGTCAGAACAGGCGATCCCTGAATGGCGACCGCAAATAGCAAACAAACCCCTGTAGATCCAGGGGTGAACTAGGAGTTGAGAACACCATGTCGATTGCACAGTTTCGCAGTGATGTGAAGCGGGCCGTGCGGCGGCGGCGCCTGTACGCGCGGATCAACGCGCTTCCCCAGTCAACGGTTCGCGAGGAGCTCGTCGCCATCGCCCAGCGCTACGACGACGACCTGCGCTGACACTGAGTTAGCACCGCGCCGGGGGTCACTCGTTTGAGACGGCGTGAAGCCGTCCGGCGACGGTGACCACCCGGCGCGCCAAATGCTCGAGGGCGGCCGCGGTAGCGTCGTCGATCTCATTCTTGTTCTCCGGGCCGGTGATATGGCCAACCCCATAGGGGTTACCGTCGCCGAACTTGACCGGATCGGTGTAGCCGGGTGATACGAGGATGCCGCCGAAGTGCATGAGCGTGATGTAGAGGGCGAGCAGGGTGGTCTCTTGGCCACCGTGGGCAGTCTGCGACGACGTGAACGCCGCGTAGATCTTGTCGGCGAGCTTGCCCTGTGCCCACAAGCCGCCGAGCGAGTCGATGAACGTACGGAATTGCGCTGCAGGAGAACCGAATCGGGTGGGCGTACCGAAGATGACCGCGTCAGCCCAGACGATATCGTCGCCGGAAGCAACCGGCTTGTCCTTGGTCGCTTCGTAGTTGGCCGTCCAGGCCGGGTTCTGGGCGAAGGTCGCCGGGTCGCGAGTCTCGGCGATATGCCGAAGGCGCACTTCGGCTCCCGCCGATTCGGCGGCGGCGACGACCTTGTTGGCCATCTTGGTGCCGTGACCGGTTGCCGAATAGTAGATGACGGCGAGTTTCGTCATGCGGTTCCCTCCTTGTCCTGCGGAAATCGTTTTCTTGTGACGGCACCGACCACCAGGCCGATGACGATCAGGGCGATCCCGATGCCGACGGCGAACGAATCACTGATCAAGCCGGCGATCCCGATACCGACGACGAAACCGGGAAGCCAGTCCAGCAATCGTGCGAATGACGGTGGCGGGCTATCTGATTCGCCGGCGGCGGCCAGAGATTTCGCCTGCACGTAGTCGGGATAGAACTCGGTGATCGCGACGGCGAGGAAGGTGACGGCGAGTTGCACGATCCAGCCGGTCCAGAAGTTGTCGCCGTCGTGCAACACGGCGTCGCCGAATGAGCCGACGAGCGTGTTGATGACGAATGCCCCGGCCCACACCGAGGTCAAGATGTAGTTGACCCGAATGAAGAGCGGGCTGCTCCAGTGTTCGGGTTCGACGGTGTCGCGGGCGTAGCCCATGGTGAACGGGCGGCGAATCACCAGGGTGGCCAGCGCGTAGGCAGCCAGCGTTCCATTGGTGATCTCGCCGGCCCACAGTTCGAGCCAGTCGACGAGTGTCGGTGAGCCCAGGATTCCCAATCCGACGAAGACGGCGAAAACCACCGCGCCGAACACTTCGAGGGAATGGACCCTGATGCCGCGCCGGCTGCCGACCCACATCACGATGAGGTTCAATGCCAGTGCGGCGGCCGCGGCCTGGCCGAAGCGGCCCGGTCCCGACATGATCGCCATGAGGATCCAGGGCGCGATGCCGGAGAACGGGGACCGCAGGAGGCCTTCGATGAAGTTGGTTCGTGGGACGGCGGCCCCAGCGTCACTGGCCTCGGGTTGATCCCGTTCGGACATCGGCGACTCCTGATCGTGGTTTGCCCCAGGCTTGGATCATTGTCACCGGGACAACCCGCCCCGTCGACACATTCGGTGTGCTGCAATGACCGGCATGGCTGACGCGGAAGCAATCGAAGCGATCAAACAGGTGAAGTACCGCTACCTGCGGGCGCTGGACACCAAGCATTGGGACGACTTCGCCGACACCCTGACCGAGGACATCGTCGGTGACTACGGATCCTCACTGGGCGAGGAGCATCACTTCACCAACCGCACCGACCTGGTGGAGTTCATGCGCAAGGCAATGCCGGCCGGTGTGCTCACCGAGCATCGCGTGACCCATCCGGAGATCAGTGTGGACGGCGACGAGGCGGAGGCCATCTGGTACCTGCAGGACCGGGTGATCGTGCCGGAGTTCAACTTCATGCTGGAGGGCGCGGCGTTCTACCGCGACCGCTACCGCAAGACGCCTGACGGGTGGAAGATCTGCAAGACCGGATACGACCGCACCTACGAGGTGACGATGTCGACGGAGGCGCTGAACTTCAAGGCGACCGCAGGCGCGGCGATCGCCACGGTCACTTAGCGGTCTCTACTTAGCGGGCTGCGGACCCGAACGCCGAGCGTGCGGCTCGTCGGTGACGATCGTCGTCGGTGTCGACGACAATCCCCACGCTCGGCGCAATGCCGCTATTTGGCGACAGCGATCAACGCGCCGGGTTGCAGCCAGCGCATGATCTTGACCAAGGTGCCGTCGTCGAGGGAGACGCAGCCGGCGGTGGGTCCGCCGTCGGTGGTGTGGACGAAGAAGGCACCGCCGTTGCCGGGCACGCGGGCTTTGTTGACACCCATCACGATGGCGTGGGCGTACTGCGGGATGTAGAGGTTCTCGGTGCCGCTGGCCGGGTTGGTGTCGAAGGGGCAGTCGGCTTTCTTGCAGACCTGCATCGTGTTGTAGGTGGGGCTCTTCATATCGCCGTCCCACCAGTAGTCCGGGGTCACCTGGACGTATTGCAGGCCGCCGCCCGGGTTGGGTTTGGTGCCGAAGGCGAAGTCGAGGGTGAAGATGCCCATCGGCGTCTTCATTTCGCCGTCGTGGGATTGCGGGACCATGCCGTTGGCGCCAACGTGGGTGGGGATGGCGGTGGCGATGGGTTGCCAGCCGCTGGGTCCGCGCTGCCAGACGTCCATGTTCGCGGTGGAGACACCGGTGCTGACGACGGACAGTACCTGGGTCGCGTTGCCAACGTTGGCCTGAAACCACGGGGTCTCGGCATGGCTCGGCGGGGCCGAGGACAGCGCGAGGACTGCCGCGCTGAAGGCAGCACAGATCGAAACGGCGGCTCGACGCATCGGTTCATGGTCTACGCCGGGCTTTGCGCGGGTCAAGTCAAGGTTGGGCCACGGTTTGGTCTGGGCCAGCTAACGGTGTGGCGACGGCTACGGTGACGCGACGTCGGCGATTGCCCTGGTTTTCACCGGTGCTCGGCGTATCTGAACTGCGTGTACAGCCAGGTCGGAGCGGGTATTGCCACAATTGGTGAATAGCGCTCCGGCAAACGCAAAGGATACGATCGCGACATGTCGCAAATGCCGTACGGACCCGGGCCCACAGGACCAGCTCCGTGGCAGGGAGCTCCCCCTTCGAGCGGCCCGTCGCGTGTGCCGACGATCATCGCCATCGTCATCGCGGTGATCGCGATTGCGGTTGCCATCGGCGCGTGGTTCCGACCCGCGCCCAAGCCTGAGGCACCTGCGGCCAAGACGTACAGCGAGCAAGAGGTCGCGGATGCGAAGAATGCTGTTTGCGAGGCATACGACAAAGCGTTCAACGCACTTACCGAAAATAGTCGCCAGCTGGACAACCCCAACGAAGCGCTAGCGGTGATCGCCAACTCCCGCATAGCCATTCACGCCGCAGGAACGTTTCTCACGACCGTGCTCAGCCAAAATCCTGCTACGCCGGGCGAACTGACCACCCCAGTAAGAGCACTTGCCGACCAATATCAAGGCATGGTTCTTGACCAGATTGGCAATGCTGATAGAGCGACACTGGATGCCGACTACCGGAACGCGGACTCCCTCACATCGAAGATTTCCCAGGTCTGCAAATGACAGATATTCCACCAGGACAATGGTCCCCGATACTGGTGGGCCATCAATGGCCTAGCGATTCTTCGGTCCAAATAATCGAGTCTGCGTCGGCAAACCGAGATGTGAGTGGTCATGCATTCGATACTTACGCAGATGTCCTGAAATCGATTACAGGAGGGCCGCTCGGAGCACAAGAAGGGGCGACCGCCGATGACACCCGAGCAGCGTTCCAAGCGGGCGAACGGCACGCCCGAGATCTTTCTACTAAACACTTTGTACTTGCGAAAAGTTACAAGTCAGCGGAGCAGTCAACGAATCAGTTGCGTTCGGACCTGACGGAGATAGCGACCCGGGGAAACACAGAGATCGAACAAATCCAGAATTCTGGGGAACCGCTTCCCACGAAAGTAGAGAAGATCGTCGGGGTCGTCGTGTCTGCGCAGTCGGATGCGAACGGCAAGGCTGCGACTCACATCGGAAACGTGTCGAGTGCTATACAGGCGGTGCTTCAAAGGAATGGCGTTGACACTTCGACGCACAACTTTGCAAAGTCGAACGGAATCGATCTTGACGCGACGTACGGCGCGCAGGACCGGGATGCTCTGCGAAGTCAGGTGACACAGATGCTGGACCAGCGATCGTCGACTGGGTCGGCATCCGGGTCACCAAACCTCTACGGCGCCGCTGAGAATGCACCACCCCCGCCCACACCAAGAACTTCCGATCTCCCCGGCCCGTCGGATGGTGACTCGGGCCAGCTTTACGTCAAAGCACAAAGTACGACGACAGATGTGCAACTTCCAGCGGCGCAACCGGGCGATACCGACGCCGCGCTGTATGCGAGAGCGGAGAGCCCATCCCCATTTCTTCCACCTCCGCCCCAAGCAAGCGTTCCAACTCCAGGCCTGCCAAGTAACCCGACAGTTAGCTCCGCCGGGCAAGCATCTCCAAGCCTGAGTACGCCACAGCCGACCGCGTCATCCACCCCCTCCACCACCCCCACAAACGCCCTCTCCCCCGAAGGCTTCGCGCAGAACTTCAATAGCGGCGCACAAGCAGGCAACCCCGTGTCAGCAGGCACCGAAGGACTTTCCAGCAGCGCGGCCCACGCCATGCAGCCGCAAGTCCCGTTTCACCCCGACACCATGGCAACGCCGCCGATGGCGCCGACCGCGCCATCCGCAGGCGGACCAGTCTTCGAGAATGCCCACGCTGCAAGCACCTTCGACACCACCCCGGCTCCCGCGGCTCCGGCCGTCGACACTCCGCAGACCTACGTGGCCGCACCGGCAGCCCAAGCAGCACCCGTTATGCCCTCCACCGCTGCACCCGCTGCACCGGCAGGTCCTCTACCCGCCTACGGCGCAGACCTCCGCCCTCCGGCGGCAACCGCCCCCGCAAGCCCTGCCCCCGCTCCCTCACCGGCAGCTCCGGCGTCAGCACCCGTCCACTCGTCGAGCGCCAGCCAGCTCGGCCAGCCCGCCGTCGTCCGACAGACCCCGGCCGGCGCGCCCACCGCATCCCCAACACCCACCGGAATCACCGAAAATGCCTTTGCCGCAACCACTACCGGCGCCCTCGCCGGTGCCGGCGCTGCACAGACCCAGGAACAGCAGCGCTTGCAGCGTCTCCTCGATGCCGTCGCCCGTCAGGAACCCAAACTAGGTTGGGCAATCGGTGACCGCGAGGACGGCACCACCGTGCTGGCCACCGACCTCGCCAGCGGTTGGATCCCACCACACGTCGAAATCCCCACCGGCATCAAGCTGCTCTCCCCCGGCCGCCGCAGCCGCACCCTGGAGGCGTTGCTCGGCGAAACCGCGCTGACCGCCGCCTACACCCCCGGCCAATACCTCCCGCCCGCCGAGGACGCCGAACCCGTTTCGATGTCCATCCGCGCCCGCGACACCGATCAAGTCGAAGACCTCGGCTGGGAACTCTCCCAAGCCACCAAATGGCGCGACGGCCTCCCCCGCTTGGCCCACACTCTGGCCAAAGCCGCCACCACCGGCACCGGCTATCTGGACTCCGAAGTCGACCTGCTGCGCGAACACCTCGCCGCCATCGCCCGCCACGTCCTCACTGACTACCCCGATCATGTCGACGCCGCTAAGGTCGGCAACTGGCAGTTGTTGTCGACGATCGACGCGCTCATCAAGGGCGAAAAGACCGGCGCCAACTATCACTTCGCGTGGTTTCAGGCCATGAATCTGGCACTGAAAGGAGAGGTGCACCGATGACTGGTGGACAGCTCAACGCGAACGCGAGCGATTATCTGGCTGCCAACGGGATGAATCTGGCGCCGCCGCCCATCACGTCCGACCCGCTCGTCGCGGGTATGACGCCCATCGAGCAGTTGCTTCGGGTGCTGGGTCTGGCCGCCAATCTCGGTGATCCCAAGGACAACACCGAAAGCATCGAAGAACACGCCAAACGCGACTCCAAGACCGCTGAGGCAGCGGCGAAGTTCCCCGCGCAGGACGAACAGGCCAGCGCCGAGATGAAGAGCGTCGCCGGACAGGGCGAAGCCGGGCAGATGGCACAGCAACTCCCGCAGATGGCTTCCGGCATCGCCGGCGCCCTGGCCGGAGCGTTGGGCGGTGCGCTGCAACCGCTGGCCCAGATCCCCCAACAGGTCGCGCAGGGCGCCCAGCAGGCCATGCAGACGGGTATGGGCATGATGCAGCAGGCCGGCGGTTCGGCAGCACAGCTCGACAAGGCCAGCCTCAGCGACCCGCTACTCGACGGATTCGGTGAGACACCAGGAGAATTGGACTCGGGCGGTGGAGCTGGCGGCGGGGGCGGCGGCATCGGCGGCACCGCGCCGACCGCGATGCTGGGCCCGCCGCCGGTGCCCTCGGCCGGCACGTCACCATCGTCGGGCATGACGGGAACCCCGCCGCCGCGGGTGCCCGCACCCAGTTCGGCGCCGACCGGCGGCATGACCGGTATGCCGATGGTTCCGCCCGGTGCGATGCGCGGTGCCGGCGGTGCGGAGGCGGACGCCAAAGACAAACCCGATACCAAACGGGTGTCCGTTCCGACCGTGAAGAACGGTGCACCCGTTCAGGGCCGGATCACCACACCGCCGCCTGCACCCCAGGTCACCAAGAAAGTCGACGGCAAGCCGGTGGCCACCAAGCGCATCATCGTGCCCAGCAGCAAGCCCACCGACGACGAGCCGACCGGCGAGCCGAAGTCCTGATCTAAGTTCAGAATTCGTGGTTGCGGCTTCGGTGGCCGAAACTTGAGTTCCTAACTGAAGTCAAGCTACTTGTGGGCTCGTCGTAGGCTTGGGTATAGCGGGCTGGGATGTTGGAGCGCTTGGCGACTCCTGTGACTCCTGGCCCGCCTT
>NZ_JAPJDO010000051.1 GCF_026242045.1 Mycobacterium pinniadriaticum | reverse complement strand
ACGGCCCAGTCGATGACCCCGGCTTCATCTGCGGCCGCCAGCAACCGCGCCAACACCAGATCCCAGGTGCCATCAGCGCTCATCCGTCGATGCCAGGTCCAGATCGTCTGCTGGGGTTCCCCCGAAAAAGTGGACACGGTTAGCTTGATTGCTGATTGATCCGTGAAGCGATCTCGAAGTCGATGGGCGAGATCATTCCCAGTGAGCTGTGCCGCCTGTCATGGTTGTAGTAGCGAAGGTAATTGTCAAGTCCTGCAGTAAGATTCGCATACGACGTGAAGGCGTGCCGTTTGTAGTACTCGTGCTTGACCGTCGACCACAGCGATTCGGACCCGGCGTTGTCCCAGCATATGCCGGTGGCGCCCATAGAGCGGCGCAGGCCGTGATCGGAACAGGCTTTGGCCAGGTCATGACTGGTGTACTGACTACCCAGGCTGGTTGCACTTTTACAATCATCACCGAGCCCACTCCGCCCTCGGAGGCCAGCCACCGGTCACCCGACTGACCAACCTCCCTGGACATCACACCTAGTCCGTCCACGACGTCCGTCGTCGACTGGCCGAACGGGTGTGGGCCGCGATCACCGACCCGGCGCCGGGCGCCAAGGTGAGCCTGATCGCGGTCGACACCGTGGACGAGCAGGACTGGGCCGAGCTCGACGCCGCTGACGCGATCATCTTCAGCTGCCCGACCTACATGGGCAACGTGTCGGCGGGCTTCCAGAGCTTCGCCGAACGCACCGGCAGGCGCTGCTTGGAAGGAACCTGGCGCGACAAAGTCGCCGCCGGGTTCACCAACTCCGGTTCCAAGGCCGGTGACAAGTTGCAGACACTCAGCGCGCTCACCGTATTCGCGGCCCAACGTCACATGCACTGGGTCAACCTCGGCCTGCCTCCCGGGTGGAATACCAGCGGCGCAAGCGAATTCGAGCTCAACCGGCTCGGGTTCTGGCTGGGCGCAGGCGCTTCCACCGAAGTCGATGCCGACGCTTCGGCGGTGCACGACGCGGACCTGCGCACCTGTGAACACCTCGGGCAACGAGTCGCCACGGTCGCCGGGCAACTGCTCGCCGGGCGGGCCTTGGCCACCTCTAGGTGAGCGGGGTCATCTCCTGCAGCATGGTCGGCACCAGCTCGCTGACCGTCGGATGGATGTGCATGGTGCGCGATATCGCGGTATAGGGTTTCTTGGCCGACATGATGTCGAGGATCGAATGGATGACCTCGTCGCCGCCGACCCCGAGGATGGCCGCTCCGAGAATCTCCTCGGTGTCGGCGTCGACCACGATCTGCATGAAGCCTTGTGTCTCACCCTTTTCCACCGCCCGGCCCACCCGGGTCATCGGCCGCTTCCCGACCAGGGCCCGCCGCCCCGAGGCGCGGACCTGGGCGACGGTCATCCCGGCCCGGCCGAGCGGAGGGTCGATGTACAGCGCATAGGTGGGCACCCGGTCGCTGACCCGGCGCGGGTCGTCATCGAGCAGATTGGCCGCCACGATCTCGTAGTCGTTGTACGAGGTGTGGGTGAACGCGCCCTTGCCGTTGCAGTCCCCCATCGCCCAGATGTGCTCGGCGCTGGTGCGCAACTGGTCATCGACGACGATGTAACCGCGGCCGTCGACCTCGACACCGGCCAGCTCAAGGCCGAGATCGTCGGTGTTGGGCCGGCGCCCTACCGCCACCAGCAGGTGCGAGCCGGCGATCGGCGCCGCACCGTCGACGGGGGTGACGTCGAACCCGTTGTCCCGCTTGCTGAAATGCAGACTGTCGGCTCCGGTGACGACGGTGATGCCCTCGGCGGTGAGAATGTCTTCGATCGCCGCCGAGACGTCTTCGTCTTCCCGGGGGGTCAGTCGCGGACCCCGCTGGAGCACGGTGACCCGCGCGCCGAACCGGCGGTACATCTGGGCGAATTCCAGCCCGATATAGCTGCCCCCGATGACGACCAAGTGCTCGGGCAGCGTGTCCAGCTCGAGGATGCCGACATTGGTCAGGTAGTCGATCTCGGACAGCCCCGGCAGGTCGGGCGCCACCGCCCGGCCACCGACATTGAGGAAGATCCGGTCGGCGTGCAAGACCCGGTCGCCGACCGTGAGGGTGTGTGGGTCGGTGAAACGGGCGTGACCGCGGATCAGGGTGCAGCCGGCCATCGATTCCAGCCACGACTCGACGCCGCTGCGATCACCTAGCACGATCCCGTCCTTGCGCGCCTTGACCTTTGCCATGTCGACGGACACCTCGCCGGTGGACACACCGTAGTCGGCTCCCCGGCGTGCGGTGTGGGCGGTGTGCGCGCTGGCCACCAGAGTCTTGGTGGGGATGCAGCCGGAGTTGACGCATGTCCCGCCGACGAATTTGCGTTCGACCACCGCAACGGTCTGGCCCGCCGCCGTGAGCCGGCCCGCCAACGACGGACCGGCCTGCCCGGCGCCGACGATGATCGCGTCGAACTTGGTCATTCCCCGTGTCGCTCCGCTCCTGCCCGCCGGGTCCGCCATGCCGGCGTCAGACCAGGCTGACCAGATAGACGACCAGGAACCCGCCGCCGACCGCCACGGCATCTTCGAGCAGCGCGATCGGAAGGTCCCGTCCGCCGTTGACGGCAACCAGCCGGCGCCGGGCCTCGTAGCCGCCGAGGGTACCGAGCACCGCGCCGATGATGCCGGTGCCCAGCGCGCTGAACGTGTGAAAGGACGCGCTGCCGATGACGGCACCGGCGAAGGCACCCGTCAGCAGTCGGGCGCTGAACTGCATGGGTGTCTTGCGGCTCGGAGTCTTCGGCAACTGGTCGGTGACGAGTTCGACCAGCAGCAGGATCGTCAGGATGGTGACCGTGACCGGGTGCGCGACCCACTCGGACCACTTTCCGTCGACGTTGATCCAGCCGAGGGCCGCACCCCAGGCCACCACGGCCGGAACGGTCAGCGCCCGCAGACCCGCCACGACGCCGATCAGCAAGGCCAGCAGCAGGACAAGGACTTGCGTCATGACGAACCTCTCGGCCGGCGGACACGACAACGGGACGCTAACACGCCGCGGGGTTGAAGGCCTGCCTAACCTCAGAAGCGGCAGAACCTGATATCGGACGCCAGAATTGCCTTGGCCCCGATGGCGGCGAGTTCGTCCATGATCGTGTTGACGGTGCGGCGCGGCACCAGTGCGCGCACCGCCACCCAGTCCGGGTCGGCCAGCGGCGCGATGGTCGGCGACTCCAGGCCGGGAGTGATCTCGGTCGCGCGCTCGAGCAACGAACGCGGGCAGTCGTAGTCGAGCATCAAGTACTGCTGGCCGAACACCACACCCTGCACGCGCGCCGCCAGCTGATCGCGCGCAGCCCGGTTGGGATCGTCACCGTTACCGGCCCGCTCGATCAGCACCGCTTCCGAATCACACAGCGAGTCACCGAAAGCCACCAGATCGTGCAGCCGCAGCGTTCGCCCGGAACCGACCACGTCAGCGATCGCGTCGGCGACACCGAGCTGAACCGAGATCTCGACCGCACCGTCGAGCCGAATGACCGTCGCCTCGATCCCCCTGCTCGCCAAGTCTTTCCGAACGAGGTGCGGGTATGCGGTGGCGATCCGCTTGCCGGCCAGATCCGCGATGGTCCAGTCCCGCCCGGCCGGCGCGGCATAGCGGAAGCTGGAGGATCCGAAGCCCAGGGCGAGCCGTTCGTCCACCGGAGCGTCGGATTCGGCGGCCAGGTCCCGGCCGGTGATGCCGAAGTCGAGCTGGCCGGATCCTACGTAGATCGCGATATCCTTGGGGCGCAGGAAGAAGAACTCGACCCCGTTGGCCGGGTCGATGACGGTGAGATCCTTCGGGTCGGTGCGCCGTCGGTAGCCGGCCTCCGACAGGATCTCGGCGGCGGGTTCGGACAGCGCTCCCTTGTTGGGGACGGCGACGCGCAACATGTCAGCCACCTAGAGCTTGGAGTAGATGTCATCGAGACTGAGCCCACGGGCGACCATCAGCACCTGGGTCCAGTACAGCAGCTGGCTGATCTCCTCGGCCAAAGCCTCGTCCGGTTCGTGCTCGGCGGCCAGCCAGACCTCGCCGGCCTCTTCGAGGATCTTCTTGCCCAGCGCGTGCACGCCGGCATCCAACGCGGCGACGGTGGCGCTGCCCGGGGGCCGGGTGCGCGCACGCTCCCCGAGTTCGGCGAACAGCTCCTCGAAGGTCTTCACGGCGTGCGATTGTTCCATGCGGGTCGATGCGCCGTCACGGCGGTTTCTCCTCGACCCAGGACCAGCGACTAGGCTGGCGTCCTGTGCGAGGATCCCGGGCGATGATCGCCGTGGGTGCCGCCGCGGCGGCACTGACGGCGTGTTCGAACCCGATCATCACCACCGATGACACCAATCAGCAAACGGCTCCACCTGCTACCACAGCACCATCTACGCGTCCTAGCAATGACAAACTGGTCAACGCGTTCGACTACTACACCAGGACCGACGACATCCACGCCGGCTACTACTTCACCAGTCCGAGCGGCAGCTGGCGCTGCGTGATCGTGCCCCGTTCCTGGGCCGGCTGCCAGTCGAGCAGCGGGACCGGGCGCATCGGCATCAAGGGTGCGCCGCCGAGCGTGACCGACGACACCGGGGCCAGCGCCGCCCCGAACTCGATCGTGGTGCACACCCTCGGCGAAGCTCGATTTGCCGCGGTGCCCACCGCCCAATTCAAGCCACCATCGGGGACGACGAAGACGTTGCCGTACAACAAGATCCTCGCGGCAGCCGGATTCCGTTGCAACGCTCAGCAGGAGGTCGGCATCTCCTGCCTGAGCGAGCAGACGTCACAGGGCTTCACATTCTCTGATTCCGGAGCGAGCTGGCAGTACACCGACGTTCCCTGATCGGTGCCCGACGCACGTGTCAGCCGGGGACGCTCTGCGCGTCGATCTGGGAGACCAGCGCGCGCATCCGCGCCGACTCGACCGGCCTGCCGAAGTAGTACCCCTGTCCCCGGTCACACCGGTGGTCCACCAGCCACCGTGCGGTTTCGACGTCCTCGACACCTTCGGCGACCACGAGAACCCCCAGTTTGTGGGTCAGACTGATCACCGCATCGACGACGGCGGCCGCCCGCCTGTCCGACGTGACGGACGCGATGAAGTGGCGGTCCAGTTTCACTTCGTCAACCGCGAGGTCACGCAGATAGGACAGCGCCGAGTAGCCGCTGCCGAAATCGTCGATCGCGACCCGGATGCCCCGGGAGCGCAGTTCTCGCAGCACCGTCGTGACGGTATCGAATTCCGTCAGCACCACGTCTTCGGTGATCTCGACCGTGAGCAGGCCGTGCGACAAGCCACGCGCGTCCATGCCACGGCACAGGCGGTCCGGTAGATCGGTATCCCGCAAGAGCGGAGCGAACAAGTTGATCGCCACCGGCATGTCCAGTCCCTGCGCCGACCACCTCAACGCGTCGTCAAGCACCTTCGACAACACCAGATCAGTCACCGGCAACATCAGACCGTGCTGGCGTACCAATGCCAGGAACGTCTCCGGATGCAGCGTCCCAAGCCGCGGATGTGGCCATCGGAGCAGCGCCTCGACCCCGATGACTTTCCCGGTTACCAGATCGACCTCGGGCTGGTAGACCACATCCAGCCGGCCCGCGTCGACGGCGTGCCGCAACTCGCCGAGCAGTCGCACCTGGGCCGCCCCGTCTTCGGCAGACCGTCGTGATCCGGCGACGAGGTCCGCGACGTGCGGACTTGCCAACGCCAACTCCGCGTTGAAGGTCCGGACTTCGGCCGACCGCGAACGCTTGGCGGCGTACATCGCGATATCGGCCCGCTCGGCCAGTGTCAGTGCCGACAACCCCTCTTCGTCGTCGGGCGCCTCGGCCAGCCCGATGCTCGGGCGAAGGATGATCTCCTGACCGCCCACCAGAAACGGCCTCGCAAACGCGTCGATGATGCGTTGGGCGACTTGGTGGTGATCATCGGTGCCGCCTTCGAGCAACACTGCGAATTCGTCCCCGCCCACGCGGGCGACGGTGTCGCCGGCACGCAGGCATTCGACCAACCGTTTGCCCGTGTCGACCAACAGCCGGTCCGCGACGGGGTGGCCGAGGCTGTCGTTGACCAGTTTGAAATCGTCGAGGTCGATCGATAACACGCTGACCGGCCGCCCGTCCCGGGACCGCACCATCATCGCGTGCTCGAGGCGATCACGAAACAGTGTCCGGTTGGCCAGCCCGGTCAGCGGGTCTCGGAGCGCTTCGTTGGCGGCCTCGGCGAGGAATTGCCGATTCTCCACGGCGGCCATCACCTGCCGCGCGCAGACAACGGTGACGATGATGGGAACCAGGAATTGCTCGAACCCCGACATCACAAACGCAGGGCCGATCGTCCCGGCGAGCAGAAGCGGAACGTACGGCAACCACAGCGAAGATCCCGATGGGACCGACGGCCCGGTATTTCGGAGCGCCGATGGCCGACGGCCCAGCACCGCGGCGGCGGCGAAGGCCGCCAGTCCGGCCGCCCACACGATGTCGAGGAGATTTCCGGTGTCGTAGCTTCCCTCGACCACCAGATACACATACGCGCTGTCCCCGATCGTGGTGAGCGCGGCGGCGACGGTGAGAACGATCAGTGCGAACAGTTGCCGCCCCTGTGCTCGAACCATCGCGACGACGGCGAGCGTCAGAATCACCAGATCGCCCACCGGGCTGATCAGCGCCACGCTCATCTCGACCCGGCCGTCGCGGTAAGTATCGAACACTCGATGCAGAACCAGGATCCAGCCGAGGAGCAGCAGGCAAAAGGCCACCGACAATGCGTCGAGCACCAATTTGACGCGGGCCGCCCGCGAAGGAGCCGTGACGAATTGAGCCATCGCTGCAATTGCCGCGGCGGTGAACGTCAGATAGAAGACATCCGCGGGCGACGGCGACGGCGGTGATGTCATCCGCAGGTCATAGATCAGCCAGATCGCGTCGCCGATGGCCCAGGCAAACATTGCGACGGCCAGCGTGGCCCATGCCCGCCGAATCCGACCGTCGGCCGCTCTGGCCGCTCTGGCCGCTACGACCGAACACCACCCGGCGTACGTCGCAAGGCCGACGAACAGGATGTCGTCGACCACCGTCATCCAGGCCGCGCCACGCCCAGCAACCAGAACCACCGCCAGGACCACGACCACCGCGACCGGAGCCGCGATCGCTGCGGCTTCGCGCGACACTCGGATCCTGTCGCCCAAAACGCCTGCCCCCGCCTAGCCCCGCCCTGCGCCGGTGCCGCTCACAGGTGGATTTACCGCACGCGTCAACCGGTCTGTCGATGGGAAGTTAGTTAACGCGAACACGCGGCCGAACACATGGTGAATGGCTATATCCGACACCGTACTGTGATCGCTGCCGTGGCACCCGTCGCCGGACCCGAAGCGAACGCCGGCCGCAACCAGCGGGATCGACCCGGGCTCCTCAGTGCGTGACGGGCTTGTCCTCATGCAGCAACTCGGCGTGCATGTCTTCCAGCGCGACACCCTTGGTCTCCATGACCCACTTCCACACGAACAACCCCGACAGGATGGCGCACAGCGCGTAGAAGCCGTACGCCATGCCCAGGACATCGCGCAGCGCCGGGAAGGTCACGGTGATCAGCCAGTTGGCGGCCCACTGCCCGGCCGCGGCCAGGCCGAGCGCGGCCGCCCGGATGCGGTTGGGGAACATCTCGCCGAGCAGCACCCACACCACCGGGCCCCACGACATACCGAACGCCACCACGAACAGGTTGGCGGCGATCAGTGCGATCGGCCCCGTCACGTCCCCGAGCTGCGGCGAGCCGTCCACCTGCGTCGCGGTGCCGAAAATGACAGCCATGGTGGCCAGTGTGATCGCCATGCCACTCGATCCGATCAGCAGCAGCGGCTTGCGGCCGATCTTGTCGATCAGCGCGATGGCGATCAGGGTGGTCAGGATGTTGACGATCGACGTGATGACCGTGATCACGAACGACGAGCTCTCGTCGAATCCGACCGCCTCCCACAACACGTTGGAGTAGTAGAAGATCACGTTGATCCCGACGAACTGCTGGAAGATCGACAGGCCGAGACCCACCCACACGATGCCGTACAGTCCGCCGGCGGGCTTTCGCAGGTCCCGCCACGACGGCTTGTCCTCACGATCGAGTGTGGTCTGGATGCGGCTGATGGTGATCTCGAGGTTCTTCTCCCCCAGCAGCATCGTCAACACCTTGCGGGCTTCTGGAATGCGATGGGTGGCAACGAGGTACCGCGGAGACTCCGGAATGGTGAACGCCAGCACGCCGTACAGGATCGCGGGAAGCGCCATCGCCAGGAACATCCATCGCCAGGCCTCCATGCCCAGCCACAGCTCCTCGGTGGCGCCACCGGCGATGTGCGCCAGCGCGTAGTCGACCGCCAGCGACAGGAAGATGCCGGACACGATGGCCAGCTGTTGCAGCGAGCCGAGCCGGCCCCGGATGCGCGGCGGGGATGTCTCGGCGATGTAGGCCGGCGCGATCACCGAGGCCACACCGACGCCGATACCACCGACGATCCGGAACACCACGATCACCCACACACTGGTGGCGAAGCCGGTCCCGATGGCGCTGATGAGGAACAGCACCGCGGCGATCTTCATGACGGCGATGCGGCCCAGCCGGTCGGCCATCCGGCCCGCGGTCATGGCGCCGGCGGCCGCACCCAGCAACGCCGAGGCGACAGCGAATCCGAGTGAGGCGTTGTTGATCCCGAAGTGACTCTGGATGGAGGCCACCGCACCGTTGATGACCGCGCTGTCGTAGCCGAAGAGCAGGCCGCCGAGTGCTGCTACGGAGGCGATTCGGACGGCCGTGCCGCCGGATGAGTAGTTGTCGTCCTCGAAGGCCGACGGTGTGTCACTGGGTGGTCCCTGGCCGGCCATGAGACGTCCTCTCCGCAGCGCTGCGAAACCTGGTGGCAACTACGATTGCACAGACGCAGCCGCGGCACGGCGATATCGGCCAGCAGTTCAGGCCGAGCGTTCGCCGAGCCCGAGGCGCAGGTCCGCGTAGATCTGTCGCAACTGCGGGATGCCCAGCCCGGTCAGCGACGAAACGTGGCGCCGGCGGGGGCTGGCGGGTACATCCACGTCGTTGGGCACCACCAACACCGGGCATCCGGCATCCTCGGCCGCGGCCGCCCCGGTGACGGAGTCCTCGATGGCCAGGCACTCGCCCGCGACCACGCCCAGCAGTTCGGCCGCCCGCAGATACACGTCGGGGGCGGGTTTACCCTCCATCACTTCGTCGGCGCAGACGGTAACCGAAAAGTATTCCCTGCCAATGCTGTTCAGTGCGTTCTCGGTCAGCTTCCTGCGGGTGTTGGTCACCAGTGCCATCGGAACTCCCGAGCCCGACAGCGCGTCGAGCAGCTCCCGCGCGCCAGGACACCACGGCAGCCCGGTCGTGAACAATTCACCGACGTAGTCGTGCATCCAGTCGGCGACCTCGACCATCCGGCCCGGGTCGGGGTCCAGACCCAGATCGTCGAACACGATGCGGATCACGCCCTCGGCCGAACCACCCACCGTGGCCTCGCGGACCTCGGGCGTCAGCACCCGGCCGTGTCGTGCGTACAACTCGTTGATCGCAACGTCCCACAGCTTTTCGGAGTCGACGAGTGTGCCGTCCATATCCCACAAGACCGCGCGCACGCCCACGATTGTGCCACCCAACATGCCCTGACCTCGAATCCGAGCGAATTTGCTGCACTAAGGTATCGATCAGGGGTACCGACCGTCAGAAACCGCCGAAATCGTCAACACACAACGCGAGGGAGACACCGTGGTCAGTGCGGCACCGATGCAGCTGGGCATGATCGGGCTGGGACGGATGGGGGCGAACCTCGTTCGACGCTTGATGCGAGACGGACACAGATGCGTCGTCTACGACGTGAACGCGGCCGCCGTGAGCGAACTGGCGGCCGAAGGCGCAACCGGCGCCGCCACCCTCGAGGATCTGGTCGGCAAACTCGACGCGCCCCGGGCCATCTGGCTGATGCTGCCGGCCGCGATCGTCGATTCGACCCTCGATGCCCTCGTCCCGCTGCTGGCGCCCGGGGACGCCGTGATCGACGGCGGGAACTCGTACTATCGCGACGACATCACCCGGGCACAGACGCTCGCCAAGAGTGGCCTGCATTACGTCGATTGCGGTACCAGTGGCGGCGTGTGGGGGCTGGACCGCGGCTACTGTCTGATGATCGGCGGGGAGACCGACGTGGTGACCCGCCTCGATCCGATCTTCAAGACCATCGCACCGGGGATCGGGACGGCCGAACCCACCCCCAGCCGGCCGGCGGACGCGACCGGTACCGCACCCGAGGGCTATCTGCACTGCGGACCCAACGGCGCCGGGCACTTCGTGAAGATGGTCCACAACGGTGTCGAGTACGGGATGATGGCGGCGATCGCGGAGGGGCTGAGCATCATCAAGCACGCGAATGCCGGCAAGGTGGATCGAGTGATCGACGCCGAGACCACCCCCCTGCGCGACCCGTGGGCCTACCAGTACGACATCAATGTCGGCGAGGTCGCCGAGGTCTGGCGCCGCGGCTCGGTGGTGGGATCCTGGCTGGTGGACCTGATCGCCGACGCGTTCGCCGCCTCGCCTGATCTCGACCAATTCTCCGGGCGGGTATCCGATTCCGGCGAAGGACGGTGGACGGTGCTCGCCGCTGTGGATGAAGGCATCCCCGCCTCGGTGATCACCACCGCGCTCTACGAGCGCTTCCAATCCCGTCAGCTCGGAGAGTTCACCGACCAGATACTCTCGGCGATGCGCAGCGAGTTCGGCGGTCACGCGGAGAAGAAGTGACGCCCTCGAGCGCGCAGAACCCCGGTCCCGCCGACGTACTCGTGGTCTTCGGCATCACCGGAGACCTGGCAAAGAAGATGACCTTCCGGTCGCTGTACCGCCTGGAGCGGCGCGGCCTGCTCGGCTGCCCGGTCGTCGGCGTGGCGTTCGACGACTGGTCCGCCGCCGAGCTGCGCAAGCATGCGCGGGAGGCTATCGCGGCAACCGGCGAACCCGTGGATGACGACATCTTCGCCCGATTCGCGGATCGGCTGTCGATGGTGTCCGGTGACTTCGCCGACGCGGCTACCTACGACAAGGTGGCCGCAGCCATCAGCGGAAGCGCGAATCCGGTTTTCTATCTGGAGATTCCGCCGTCTCTGTTCGGACGGGTGGTCGACGGCCTGGCCGGTGCCGGCCTCACCGGAAACGCCAGGGTCGTGGTGGAGAAGCCGTTCGGGCATGACCTTTCTTCGGCCAAGGCGCTCAACGACCAGTTGAGTGCCCACCTGCAGGAGTGGCAGATCTACCGCATCGACCACTTCCTGGGCAAGGAACCGGCGATGGATATCCGCTACATCCGGTTCTCCAACTCCATCATCGAGCCGCTGTGGAATCGTGACCGGATCGAAGCCGTGCAGATCACGATGGCCGAGAACTTCGGCGTGGCGGATCGCGGCCACTTCTACGACCCGGTCGGCGCGTTGCGCGACGTCGTGCAGAATCATCTACTGCAATTGATCGGACTGATCGCCTCCGAACCCTCCAGCGGCGGACCGGACGGGTTCCGGGACAAGCGGGCCGAGCTGTTCAAGTGCATCCGCCCCGCCGACCCCAGCCACTACGTGCGTGGCCAGTACGCCGGCTACCTCGACGTCGACGGTGTCGCGCCGGGTTCTGCGACCGAGACCTTCGCGGCGTTGAAGTTGCACATCGACAACTGGCGCTGGTCGGGTGTGCCCTTCTTCATCCGAGCAGGCAAAGCTCTCCCGTTGCGGGCCACCGAGATTCGGGTGATCTTCAAGCGACCGCCGCCGCTGCCGTTCCTACCGAAGGTGAAAGAGCCCAACGAGCTCATCTTCCGGATCGATCCCAATCCCGGTGTCGATCTGGTGTTGCAGGCCAAGGACAGCGGCGCCGACGCCACCCGTGCCGTGAACCTGTCCTTGGTGTTCGCCGAGGAGATGACCGAGGCGCCCGAGCCCTACGAGCGGCTGCTCTTCGATGCCATGCACGGCGACTCCAGCCAGTTCATCAGGGAGGACGCCGTCGAGGAGACCTGGCGGATCGTGCAGCCGCTGCTGGAATCTCCGCCGCCGGTCGAGGTCTACCAGCCGGGCTCGTGGGGACCGTCGGGTACCGACACCCTGGTCGCCGGATTCCCGGCCTGGCGCCAGCCCTGGTTGCCAGCGCACCAGTGAGCACAGCCGAGCAGAAACGCCTCGACGAGGCCAACGCCGGACTCTCGCCGTGGCGCCGCTGGGGAACCTACCTGAGCGAGCGCGCCTGGGGCACCGTCCGGGAGGACTACAGCACCGACGGCGACGCCTGGGCGTACCTCCCGTTCGACCACGCCCACAGGAGGGCCTACCGGTGGAGCGAGGACGGCCTGGCTGGCTGGTGTGACGACGAGCAGACCATCTGCCTGGGCGTCGCACTGTGGAACGGACACGACCCCATCCTCAAGGAGCGGCCCTACGGGGTGGCCAACGAGGAAGGCAACCACGGCGAGGACGTCAAGGACTATTGGTTCTACACCGATAACCTGCCCTCCCACGCCTATGCGTCCATGGTCTACAAGTACCCGCACGCCGCGTTCCCGTATGCGGATCTGCTGCACACCAATTTGCAACGCGGTTCCGACGACGACGAATACGAATTGTTCGACGCTTTGCGCCAACAATGGCTCCAACAACGCTATTTCGACGTCGAAGTGGCCTACGCGAAGGATGGCCCCGAGGACGTCTATTGCCGGATCACGGTGACCAACCGAGGGCCCGACGCCGCACCGGTCCACGTCCTTCCCCAACTCTGGTATCGCAACACCTGGTCCTGGGAACCGGACCAACCTCGGGGAAGGATCACCGCCTGCGGTGACGGTGCAGCATGCACCTGGCACCCGAAGCTCGGCCGGCGGTGGTTCACGGTCACCACCTCCCGCGACGACACCCCGCACTTGGTGTTCTGTGAGAACGAGACCGACAATCGCCAGTTGTTCTCCTCGGCCAACACATCAGCCACCACCAAGAACGGCATCAACGACTACGTCGTCAACGGGATATCGGACGCCGTCGACACGAACGAGGGCAGCAAGGTCGCGGCCGACGTGTCGACGACCGTGCAATCCGGCGAAACATTCACCGTCACCGTGCATTTCTCCACGACCGATGCCACCCATCCACCCGACCATGCCGATGTGGTTCTCGCACAACGCAAACGTGAGTCCGACGAGTTCTACCTTTCCGTCGCGGCGGCAGAACTGAGCGACGACGAGCGGCTCGTGCAACGCCAGGCGTTGGCGGGACTGCTGTGGTGCAAACAGTTCTACAACTACCCGGTTCGGCGCTGGCTCAAGGGCGATCCCGGACAACCGACGCCGCCACGCGAACGCTGGGCCGGCCGCAACAAGGACTGGCAACACTTCGCCGTCACCGACGTCATCCTGATGCCCGACGCGTGGGAGTACCCCTGGTTCGCCGCCTGGGACCTGGCCTTCCACTGCGTCGCCATGGCGCTCATCGATCCCGAGTTCGCCAAGGCGCAGATACTTGTGCTGCACGATTCCACCGCGCAGCACCCGCACGGCCAGATCCCGGCCTACGAATGGAAGTTCGGAGACACCAACCCACCCGTCCATGCCTGGGCGTCCTGGCAGATCTACCAACTCGACCAACTCCGCAGCGGCGTCGGGGACTGGGACTTCCTGGCCAGCGCGTACCGATCGGCCACCCTCAATGCCATGTGGTGGCTCAATCAGAAGGACGACACCAACCGGGGTGTGTTCGGGGGCGGGTTCCTCGGCATGGACAACATCGGGGTGTTCGACCGCGACGAGCCGCTTCCGACCGGTGGTCAACTCGCCGAAGTCGACGGCACCGCATGGATGGCGGCACTGACATTCCATCTGCTGGAGATGGCGATTGAACTGTCCCATCAGGATCCGAGCTACACCGACATGTTCAGCCGCTGGGTGTGGGATGCGTGGCTGGTCGCCAACTCGCTGGAGAAGGGCACCTATCAGGTCAGCTTCTGGAACGACGACACGAACTTCTATCACGACGTCATCGAGATGCCAGACGGCACAAGCAGATCGCTGGAAGTGTTCTCCATTCAGGCGATCGTTCCGCTGTTCGCCGCGATCGCCATTCCCAACAGCGCGACCGAGGTGGTATCGACCCTGCGGGACTGCCTCGACATACTGGCGCGGACCTACGAGCACACCGACGACGATGTCCAGTTGTTGATGACGGGCGGCGACGGTAGCCACCTCATGATCGGCGTCGTCCACCAGGATCGACTCACGCCGATCTTGCGCCGATTACTGGACCCCGAACAGTTCCTCTCCCCCAACGGAATTCGCTCACTGTCGCGATACCACCGGGACCACCCGTACAGCTATCACGTCGACGGCGCCGACTATGTCGTCGACTACCAGCCGGCCGAATCACGCAGCCGGATGTTCGGCGGAAACTCCAACTGGCGCGGGCCGGTCTGGCTGCCGACCAACTTTCTGCTGGTTCAAGCGCTCAATTCCTACGCCCGGTTCCTCGGCGACACCTACCGCGTTCCTGATCCCGCGGGCTCGGCCGATCTGGTGTCACTACAGGTGGTGGCCGACCGACTGGCCCGGCAACTCACCGGTCTCCTGGTCCGCGACGAGCGCGGTCGGCGAGCGGTGTTCGGCGACAACGAGTATTTCCAGACCGACCCGCACTGGCGTGACCTGGTGCCGTTCCACGAGTACTTCGACGGGGATACCGGCAGGGGGCTGGGGGCCAGTCACCAGACCGGCTGGACCGCGACCGTCGCCCTGCTGCTCCAGTACCGGGGCAAGCTCTACTTCAGGGCGGGGTGAACGTAACCGGGGGCTCAGGACCTAGTCCTCCGGGTTGTAGCCGAGATTGGGGCCGAGCCAGCGCTCGGCTTCGGCCAACGTCCAGCCCTTGCGCTTCGCGTAGTCGGCGACCTGGTCCTGGGCCAACCGGCCGACCACGAAGTACTGCGACTGCGGATGCGAGAAGTACCAGCCGCTGACGGCGGCACCGGGCCACATCGCCATCGACTCGGTCAGCTCGATGCCGGTCCGCGCCTTGACGTCCATCAACGACCAGAGCGTCACCTTCTCGGTGTGCTCCGGGCAGGCCGGGTAGCCGGGGGCGGGACGGATTCCCACGTACTTCTCGCCGATCAGCGCGTCGTTGTCCAAATTCTCGTCGGGCTGGTAACCCCAGAATTCCTCGCGGACCCGTTGGTGCATCCGTTCGGCGAAAGCCTCGGCCAGCCGATCGGCGATCGACTCCAGCAGGATTGCGCTGTAGTCGTCGTGGGCCGCCTTGAACTCCGCGATCTTCTCGGCGCCGCCGAGCCCCGCGGTGACGGCGAAGGCGCCGATGTAGTCGGCCAGACCGGTTTCCTTGGGCGCGACGTAGTCGCCCAGTGACCGGTGCGGGATGCCGTCCCGGTGCTCGCCCTGCTGGCGCAGGTTGTGCAGGGTGGTCAGCACCTCGGTACGGGTGTCGTCGGTGTACACCTCGATGTCGTCACCGACGGCGTTGGCGGGGAAGAACCCGATCACCCCGTTGGCGGTCAGCCACTTCTCCTTGATCAGGGTGTCGAGCATTTCCTGGGCGTCGTCGTACAGCTTGCGGGCAGCCTCGCCCGAGGCCGGGTTGTTGAGGATGTCGGGGAAGCGACCCTTCATCTCCCAGGCGTTGAAGAACGGCTGCCAGTCGATGTACTCGCGCAGCTCGGCGAGGTCGTAGTCCAGAAATTCTCGTACTCCCGCACCGATCTCGGGCACCGGCGGCGTGTAGCCGTCCCACTCGATCGGCGTCCGGTTCGCGCGGGCCTTCTCCAACGTCAGCATCGGTCGCTCGCTCTTCTGGGCGTGCCGTTCACGCAGTGCTGCGTAATCCTTCTCCGTGGCCTCCAGCAGACTTGGACGTTGCTTGTCGTCCAGGAGCGCGGCAGCGACCGGCACCGAACGGGACGCGTCCTTGACCCAGACGACCGGACCGCTGCGGCGCGGCGCCACCTTCACCGCCGTGTGAGCGCGCGAGGTGGTCGCGCCGCCGATCAGCAGCGGGATGTCCAGCCCCTCGCGTTCCATCTCGACGGCGAAGTTGACCATCTCGTCCAGCGACGGGGTGATCAGGCCGGACAGGCCGATGATGTCGGCGTTGTGCTCCTTGGCCGCGTCCAGGATCTTGCTCGCCGGCACCATCACCCCGAGGTCGATCACTTCGAAGTTGTTGCACTGCAGGACGACCCCGACGATGTTCTTGCCGATGTCGTGGACGTCACCCTTGACGGTGGCCATGATGATCGTGCCGTTGGTGTCCTTCGAGCCAGCGGAACCGTTCTCTTCCTTCTCGGCCTCGATGAAGGGCAACAAGTAGGCGACGGCCTTCTTCATCACCCGGGCCGACTTCACCACCTGGGGCAGGAACATCTTGCCCGAGCCGAACAGGTCACCGACGACGTTCATGCCGTCCATCAGCGGGCCCTCGATCACCTCGATCGGGCGGCCACCGGCGTCGGCGATCTCGGCCCGCAATTCCTCGGTGTCGGCGTCAACATCGGCGTCGATGCCCTTGACCAGGGCGTGTGTGATCCGCTCGCGCACCGGCAGGCTGCGCCATTCGGCTGCCGCCGCGTCCTCGGCCTCGTCCTTCCGGTTGAACCGCTCGGCGATTTCCAGGAGCCGTTCGGCCGCATCCTCGCGGCGGTTCAGGACGACGTCCTCGATGCGGTCGCGCAGCTCGGGGTCGATCGAGTCGTAGGGCACCAGCGCGCCGGCGTTGACGATGCCCATGTCCAGGCCGGCCTTGATGGCGTGGAACAGGAACACCGAATGGATCGCCTCGCGGACCGGGTTGTTGCCCCGGAAGGAGAACGACACGTTCGAGATACCGCCGGAGATGTGCACACCGGGAAGGTTCTCCTTGATCCAGGCACACGCCTCGATGAAGTCGATGCCGTAGGTTGCGTGCTCCTCGATCCCGGTCGCCAGCGCGAAGCAGTTCGGGTCGAAGATGATGTCCTCGGCGGGGAACCCGACCTCTTCGGTCAGGATCCGGTAGGCGCGCCCGCAGATCTGTTTGCGTCGCTCCAGGTTGTCGGCCTGCCCCTGCTCGTCGAACGCCATCACGACCACGGCGGCACCGTATTTGCGGCACAGCCGTGCCTCGCGGATGAACTTCTCCTCGCCCTCCTTCAAGGAGATCGAGTTGACGATCGGCTTGCCCTGCACGTTCTTCAGGCCCGCCTCGATGACCTCCCATTTGGAGGAGTCGATCATCACCGGGACGCGGCTGATGTCCGGCTCGGACGCGATCAGCTTGGTGAACCGGTCCATCGCGGCGACGCCGTCGATCATGCCCTCGTCCATGTTGATGTCGATGACCTGCGCACCGACCTCCACCTGCTGCAGGGCGACCGACAGTGCGGTGTCGTAGTCTCCGGCCTTGATCAGGTTGCGGAACCGGGCGGAGCCGGTGATGTTCGTGCGCTCACCGATGTTCACGAACAGCGAGTCGTCGGTGATGTTGAGCGGCTCCAGCCCCGATAGCCGGGTGGCCACCGGAATCCGCGGCACCTCGCGCGGCGGCGTGCCCTCGACGGACTTCGCGATCTCGGCGATGTGCTCCGGTCCGGTTCCACAGCAACCACCGACCAGATTGACCAGGCCGGCCTCGGCGAACTCGGCGATGTAGCCGGCCTGGCACACCGGGGACTCGTCGTACTCGCCGAAGGCGTTGGGCAGGCCGGCGTTCGGGTAGCAGGACACGAAGGTGTCCGCGATCCGCGCCATCTCGGCGATATACGGTCGCATCTCCGGGGCGCCGAGGGCGCAGTTGAGGCCTACCGCAATCGGTTTCGCGTGCCTGATGGCGTTCCAGAATGCTTCGGTGACCTGACCGGACAACGTCCGGCCGGAGGCATCGGTGATGGTGCCCGAGATGATCACCGGCCAGCGCCGCCCACGGTCCTCGAACAGCGTCTCGAGGGCGAACACCGCTGCCTTGGCGTTCAGCGAGTCGAAGATCGTCTCGACGATGATGAGGTCGGCGCCCCCGTCCACCAGACCGTTGGCGGATTCCAGGTAGGCGGCAACCAGCTGATCGTAGGAGACGTTACGGGCTCCCGGGTCGTTGACGTCCGGCGAGATCGACGCGGTCCGCGTCGTGGGCCCCAGCGCGCCGGCGACGTAGCGGGGCCGGTCCGCGGTGCTGAACTCGTCGGCGGCCTGACGGGCCAAGGCGGCGCCGGCATAGTTCAGTTCGTAGCTCAACTCCGCCATGCCGTAGTCGGACAACGAGACCGCGTTCGCGTTGAACGTGTTGGTCTCCAGGATGTCCGCGCCCGCTTCGAGGTACTCGCGGTGGATGCCGGAGATGATGTGCGGTTGGGTGAGGTTGAGCAGGTCGTTGTTACCCACCAGATCGCTGGGCCAGTCCTTGAACCGCTCGCCCCGGTAGCCGGCCTCGTCCGGGCGGTCGCGCTGGATCGCCGTGCCCATCGCCCCGTCGATCACCATGATCCGCTGGCGCAGGGTTGCCGTCAGCTCGTCGGTGCAGTCGGGGCGGATGTTGGGTTTCATGGAGTTCACGGGGGTGCTCACGTCCGTCCTTCCGTAGCGGAAGGCGTCCTTGCTTCTGCCGAGCGTGGCGGATACCGGCAGGAACCGGACAACCGTTGCAACGCCTCTCGACGGTGAAAAGTCTACGTCGTCACCTGACCGACGTCCGGACACCTACCTCATCGACGGGGACGACCCGCCGATGTCGCCGGGAACGTGGCATTCGTCAACGTTAACCAGATTGCAGGCGAAGGTATTTCGCCCCGATGGGAGTCATCGGCGCGGGGCGTCCGGCAGGCCGGTGCCATAGCCCCGATCGTTTGCGCCCGACACCACACCAGCGCAGTCGGTCCGACAGGGCTCATCGCGGGCGAGCAGGCCTTACGCTGAACTCGTGACCCCGTCGAACTTCAGCGGCGCGAAAGGCCCGGATCTGCCCGAACTGCAGAACACCATCATCGTCGCGGCCTTCGAAGGCTGGAACGATGCCGGCGATGCCGCCAGCGACGCTCTCGAACACCTCGACGCCATCTGGGAGGCCGAGACGATCATCGAGATCGACGACGAGGCCTACTACGACTACCAGGTAAATCGGCCGGTGATCCGGCAGGTGGACGGTGTGACGCGGGAACTGGTGTGGCCGTCGATGCGGATATCGCACTGCCGTCCGCCGGGCTCGGACCGCGACATCGTGCTCATGCACGGGGTGGAGCCCAACATGCGGTGGCGCACATTCTGCGCCGAGTTGCTCGCGATCGCCGACAAGCTGAACGCCGACACCGTCGTCATCCTCGGGGCCCTGCTGGCCGACACGCCCCACACCCGGCCCGTCCCGGTGTCGGGCGCGGCCTACTCCCCCGACTCGGCGAAGTTCTTCGGCCTGGAAGAGACCCGCTACGAGGGGCCGACGGGCATCGCCGGGGTGTTCCAGGACGCCTGCGTCGCCGCCGGCATCCCCGCGGTGACGTTCTGGGCCGCGGTTCCGCACTACGTGTCGCAGCCGCCCAATCCGAAGGCCACCGTCGCGCTGCTGCGGCGGGTCGAAGACGTGCTCGATATCGAGGTGCCGCTGGCCGACCTGCCGGCGCAGGCCGAGGAGTGGGAGCAGGCCGTCACCGAGATGACCACCGAGGACGAGGAGATCGCCGAGTATGTGGCCTCCCTCGAGCAGCGCGGCGACGCCGAGGTGGACATGAACGAGGCCCTGTCGAAGGTGGACGGCGACGCCCTGGCCGCCGAGTTCGAGCGCTACCTGCGCAGGCGCGGTCCCGGCTTCAAGGGCTGACTCAGCGCGGACGAAAGCCGAGCAACGGTAGTTCGCTGACCAGCCGCTCGCGCGCTGCCGGGGTGCCGTCGTATCGCCAGCCCACCAATTTGGACAAACCCAACCGCACCACGGGCGTGATCAGCCGGTTGCGCCGTTCGTAGTCGGCGATCACCACCTCCGCCTCGGCGGCGTCCAGCCGCCGCCAGGCCGGCACGAACGCGCGCCGACCGCTGGCCACCTCGACCGGCGGGGTGGCCTGGATATTGCGGTACCAGTCCGACGATGAGCCCCACCCGGCGACGACGTAGATCTCGTCGCCGCGCCGGCCGACGACTTCGAGCACCGTGCGGTAGCGCCGGCCGACATGGGTCAAGCACAGCATCCGGCCGGTGAGCAGCCACCCCAGCCCGTGGCCGTAGAACCACGCCGGGGCGCGGAACAATGCGTGAGTCACCCGCCCCGGGCTCCACTGGCTCATCTGACCGCCTCCCGCCACGAGTGACCGCCGGCACGCAGGCTGGCGATCAGCCCGGTGGACTTCCCCGCCAGGGCGGCCCCGACGTACCGGTTTGCCAGCGGCACCCGGGCGGCCGCCGCCAGCGCGGTGCGGCGCACCCACAGCCCGAGGGCGGACTTGGGCAGGAACCAGCGCGCAGCGTTGCGGCCACTGGCCTGTTTCTCCTCGGCCACCGGGCGCCACAACCGTTCGTAGTCGGCCAGCGCCTGTTCGATCGACGTCACCCGCTGCAGCCGGTCGGCAAGCACGTAGGCGCCGGCGATGCCCATCGACGCGCCCTGCCCGGCCAGCAGCGACACGGCGAAGCAGGCATCTCCGAGCAGCACCACCCGGCCGCTGCTCCACCGGGGCAGCTGGATCTGGGCGACCTGGTCGTAGTAGATGTCGTCGGCGGGCGGGCACCGATCGAGAGCACGGGGAGCCAACCATCCGAGATCTCGGTAGGTGTGCTGAACCGCCGAGCGGACGTCGTCCGGCAATGCGGGATCAGACTGACGATGCACCGCGAACACCGCGATGCGCCCGTCACGCAACGTGTAGAACCCCATCTGCTTGCCCACGGTGTCGGTCAAGACGAAGCGGCCGGCGGTCAGCTGCCGGATCTCCGGGTCGTCGAACACGAACGCCGCCGTGTGGAAGCCGAGGTAGCGCAGGAAATTCGACTCCTCGCCGAATGCGAGCCGTCGCACCGTCGAATGAATTCCGTCGGCGCCGACCAGAAGGTCGGCCTCGATCGGTGCGCCGTCGCCCAGGTGCACGGTCACACCGTCGCCGTGGTCGTCGAAACCGGCTACCTCGCAACCGAATCGCAGATCGACACCCGCGTCGAGGCTGTCGCGGAGGACCTTCTCCAGGTCCGGTCGCATCAAGCTGCGCAACCGGCCGCCCACCGCGTCGGCGAACTGCCGGTACGGCAATCCCGCCCGCCGGCGTCCATGCTCGTCGACCAGACTCACCTCATCGATCGGGTAGGCGACCTCGTCGATCGCCGGCACCAGGCCCATGGCTTCGGCTGCGTCGAAGCCGGGGCCGAAGAAGTCGATCATGTACCCCTGAGCCCGCGGTCCCGGCGCCCGTTCCAGCACGACCGCTTCACCGCCGGTGGCCCGGATCCTGTTGGCCAGGGCCAGCCCGGCCATTCCCGCTCCACAGATTGCGATCTTCATCTCCTGTTGTACCTCCTTGTCGTGGAGTGCTTCTCGCGTCGTTGCCGATCAGGTGACCAGCCGGCGCAGGATCATCGCGGCGGCCTGACCGTCCACCCCGCCGCCCAGTCCGCGGTGCAGCAGCACACCGTCGAGGGCTGCCAGCAGCACCGCGGCGGTCCCGTCGGGATCGGCCACCCCGCGATCCGCCAGCCGGCGGCCGAGGCTGAGCCGCAGGCCACCCAAGGCGTCGGCAATCTGCTCGCGCAGCACCTCATCGCGGGTGGCGGCCAGATATGCCTCGATGAACAACATCGACGTCGGATCGGTGCCGGAATAGGAGGCCACCGAAGCCAACATCGCCTCGACGAGATCCCCGGCACCGTGCGCACCGTCGAGGAACACGGCGAGTTCGGCGACGGCCGCGGACATACCCGTGACGACCGCCTCGCGCAGGAGTGCCTGCACCGAGGGGAAGTGGTAGTGCACGACCGACGGGGTGACGCCGGCGCGTTCAGCCAGCACGCGGGTGCTCACCGCGCTCCAGCCCCGTTCCCCGATCAGTTCGGCGGCGGCGGCAAGCAATCGCCGGCGTACCTCCTGTCCGCGCTGCGCTGCCGGGGAGTTCACCGCCGAGCACCTCCCGAGATGTATTAGGGCGATCGCCCTGTACGAACGTCCTGAGACTAGCACGCATGGCCACCCGGGGGATTCCGCCCCACGAATTCGAAGTCGTCGGGAGGTCCTGCCGACCAGTTGGTAGGGCTGCGCTAACGTTCAGTGGATACCGCCGAGTAACAACGAATCGAGGTTGCGCTCGTGAGACTGGCACTGAGTGACGCCGACGCGTCGTTCCGCGACGAGTTGCGCGAATTCTTCACCACCGAGGTTCCCGCCGAGATCCGCGAGCGGGCCCGCACCGACACCCTGCGCTACCCCGACGACATGATCGAGACCCAGCGGATCCTCAACAAGGCCGGCCTGGGAGTGCCCAACTGGCCCGTGGAGTGGGGCGGCAAGGACTGGACACCCCTGCAGCGCCAGATCTGGGCCGACGAGATGCGGTTGGCCTGTGTGCCCGAGCCGCTGGCCTTCAACGCCAGCATGGTCGGACCGGTGATCGCGCACTTCGGTTCCCAGGAGATCAAGGAACGTTTCCTGCCCCCCACCGCCAATCTCGACATCTGGTGGTGCCAGGGCTTTTCCGAGCCGGAAGCCGGCTCGGATCTGGCCTCGCTGCGAACCACCGCGATCCGCGACGGCGACGAGTACGTCATCAACGGCCAGAAGACCTGGACGACACTGGGCCAGTTCGCCGACTGGATCTTCGTGCTGGCCCGCACCAATCCCGAGGCCCCCAAGAAACAGGCCGGGATCTCATTCATCCTCGTCGAGATGTCCACACCGGGGATCACCCTGCGGCCGATCAAGCTGATCGACGGCAGCTACGAGGTCAACGAGGTGTTCTTCTCCGACGTGCGGGTGCCCGCCAACCAGCTCGTCGGCGAGGAGAACCAGGGTTGGAGCTACGCCAAGTTCCTGCTGTCCAACGAACGGACCGGCATCGCACGCATCGGTACCACCAAGCTGTGGCTCGCCGGCGTCAAGGAATACGCCGCGCAGACCAGAGTCGGCGCCGGCACTCTGCTCGATGATCAGCTGTTCGCGGCCAAGGTCGCCGAGATCGAAAACGAGTTGCTGGCACTGGAACTCACGCAGCTGCGGGTCAGCGGCGACGAGGGAACCGGCAAGCCGAACCCGGCGTCGTCGATCCTGAAGCTACGGGGCAGCCAGCTGCAGCAGGCGATCACCGAGCTGGCTGTGGAAGTGGCCGGACCCGATGCGCTGCCGTTCGACGGCGGCCCCGACATCGACTCGCCACTGTGGGCGCAGCACGCCGCTCCCAAATATCTGAACTACCGCAAGACCTCGATCTACGGCGGAAGCAATGAGGTCCAGCGCACCATCATCTCCTCGACGATCCTGGGACTGTGACATCTAATTCTGGAGAGGGCCGGCCATGAACTTCGACCTGACCGACGAACAACAACTGCTGGCCGACACCGCCCGCGAGGTGTTCTCCCGCAGCTATGACATCGAGAGCCGCAACAAGATCGCCGACTCCGAGCTCGGCTGGAGCCGCGACGTGTGGCGGCAATTGGCCGACATCGGCATCCTCGGCCTCGGCTTCGACCCTGAGGAATCCGGCCAGATCGAGATCATGGTCGTGATGACCGAGATCGGTCGTCGCCTGGCACTGGAACCGGTCGCGACCGCCGCGCTGATCCCGGGTGGCGTCATCGCCGACCTGGGCAGCGACGAACAGCGCGCACTGCTCGATGACGTCGCCTCCGGCGCACGACTGCTCGCACTGGCGCATACCGAGAAGGGTCTGCGCGGCCGGGACGAACTATCCACCCGCGCAACCCAATCCGGTGGCGACTGGACCGTCACCGGGCGCAAGAATCCCGTGCTGGCCGGCGGCAGCGCCGACGTCCTCGTCGTCACCGCCGGCCTCCCCGACGGCGGGGTCGGTGTCTTCCTGGTGGACGCCGCGGCGACCACCCGCCGTTCGTACCGGACCTTCGACGGGCAGCGCGGCGCCGAGATCGACTTCGACAGCGCCCCGGCACAACCGCTCGGCGACGGCGGTGATGTCTCCGACCGCGTCCACGCGGCGCTGATCCGCTACTCCTCCGCGCTGTGCGCCGAGGCCGTCGGCGCGATGGACGAATCGCTGCGCCTGACCACGGAGTACCTGAACACCCGCAAGCAATTCGGCGTGCCGCTCAAGACTTTTCAGACTCTGACGCAGCGGGCGGCGGACATGTACGTCTCGCTGGAGCTGGCGCGCAGCATGAACTATTACGCGGCGATGTGCATCACCGACGGCCGGCTGGATCCGGTGGTCGCCGCCAGGGCGAAGATGCAGATCGGTCGATCGGGGCGCCACATCGCCCAGGAGTCCATCCAGATGCACGGTGGGATCGGCGTGACCGCGGAATACCCGGTGGCCCACTACGCCGCGCGGCTGACGGCCATCGACCAGACCCTCGGCTCGGCGACCGATCAGCTGCGGTTCCTGAGCGCGCAGGTGGGCGCCTACGGGGTCGTCACGCTGTAGAGCACCACGATCCCAGCGCGCCGACATGGCTCGGGATGCCGGGCCCATTACGGTGAACTCGACATGACCGGATCAGGCTCTTCCGACACCGGGCTCGCGGCCGTGGGTGGCCGCCGGATGGCCCAGTGGTGGCCGCACCCGTTGCGGATCAAAGACCGCAGAACACTCATCGACGCCCTCATGGTGGTGCCGACCGGTGCGGCAGTGGCGCGATTCGCGGTGCTGATGTTCCTGTCCAGCCTGGTCGCCGCCATCGGTCTGCTACAGAATTCCGCGGCGGTCGTCATCGGCGCGATGATGATCGCACCGTTGATGTCACCCATCATGGGCGTCGCCGCCTCACTGGTCATGGGATGGGGGCGGCGACTCCTGCAGGGGCTGGCGCTGGTGTTGGTGTCGGCCATCGGGGCCGTCGGGGTGGGCTGGGCGTTCGCGACCCTGCTGGCGTCCACCGGAGTCGGGCTGCCCGCGGAAGTCGTGGCCCGGTGCAGCCCCGACATTCGTGACCTCCTGGTGGCACTCGGAGCCGGCGCCGCCGGCGCGTTCGCCACCGTTCACAAGGAGATCTCGGTAGCGCTACCCGGGGTCGCGGTCGCGGTCGCGGTGGTGCCTCCACTGGCGGCGGTGGGGGTGCTACTGGGGCGCGGTCAACCGGACCTGGCGCGGGGCGCGGCGTTGCTGTTCGTCACCAACCTGGTCGGCATCATCTTGATGGCCGCGCTCGTCTTCCTGGTGAGCGGCCTGGTCCCGCTGCGCACCTTCCGCGAACGGCGCCCGCAGATCCTGGTATCGCTGGCGGCCGCGGCAGCGGCAGCGGTCGCGGTCGCCCTCATCCTGGTCCCCCGGTTCGTCGCCCTCACCGGCCATGCCCGCGATCTCGAGACCGCGACCCAGACCATCACGAACATGCTCGGCGCCGGCAACACCCTCGGCCGGATCACCACGACCGGCGACACCGTGCGGGCCGAGATCATCGGTCCCACCCATCCACCATCGGTGCAGGACGTGGCCGCCAAACTCAGCAACGCGTTGGGCCGACCGGTCACGGTGCAGCTCGGCTGGATACCCGTCGAGACTCCCCAGGAGCAGAAACCCAAAACGCCGCCTCCGCCGCTGAGCGCGCTGGCCCCGGCGGTCGAGACGTGGTTGACCGAGCAATCCCTGACTCTCAAGGGACTGAGCTTCGAGGCCGGGACACTGGTGGTCGCGACCGCGGGGCCGCGTCCGCCGGAAAGCTCCGCCAAGCTGGCGGCCCGACTGAAAGACCTTTTCGGCCAGGAGATTCCGATCAGCCTCGGTTGGACCAGCGCCCCCGAGGCGAACGGACCCACCGACGACGAAACCGCACTCGCGGCGGCGCGCTCGACCGCCACCAGCTGGGCGGCGAGCCGCCCTGACACCGCGGTGCTCGGTGTCACCGGATCCGCCAGGGAGGTCACGGTCACCCTGATCGGGCGTGAGGCGCCCGACGTCGTCGAGTTGGAGGCCGACCTGCGGACCACCCTGCCCCAGGCGATGATCACGATTCAGTGGGTGTCCGGCGGCCTGTTGGTCAGTGCGATACCGACCCCCACGCCGACAGCCACCCCGGCACCGACAACGCCGCCGCGCTGACGCCGGCCGGAGAGCTACAGCGGAACCCCCAGTAGCGCGTCGACCGCGGCCGCGACGGCAGCGGGTGCGGCCTCGTCGTGGCCACCGTACTCCAGTGCATCGGTGACCCAGCCATCAACGGCGGCAAGCGCTTTAGGGGTGTCCAGGTCATCAGCCAGATATTGGCGCAGCCGGCCGACCACGTCGGCGGCATCCGGACCCGAGGACAGCGCCGCAGCCGCCCGCCAGCGATGCAACCGAGCCTGCGCCTCGTCGAGCACCGCATCGCTCCAGAACCGGTCGCTGCGGTAGTGCCCGGCCAGCAGTCCGAGCCGGATGGCCGCCGGGTCCACGCCCTGGCCGCGCAACCGGGACACCAGCACCAGGTTGCCGCGACTCTTGGACATCTTGTGCCCGTCCCAGCCGATCATGCCCGCGTGCACGTAGTGCCGCGCGAATCTGCGCTCCCCCGTGACGCATTCGGCGTGGGCGGCGGAGAACTCGTGGTGCGGGAAGACCAGGTCGCTACCGCCGCCCTGAACGTCGAATCCGAAGCCGATGCGGTTCAACGCGATCGCCGCGCACTCGACGTGCCAGCCGGGCCGGCCGGCGCCGAACGAGGCGGGCCAGCTGGGCTCGTCGGGACGGGCCGCCCGCCACAGCAGTGCGTCGAGCGGGTCGGCCTTGCCCGCGCGGTCCGGATCTCCGCCGCGCTCGGCGAACAGCCGCATCATCGTGTCGTGGTCGTAGCCCGACTCGTAGCCGAACTGTGTGGTGGCGTCGGCCCGGTAGTAGATGTCGGGGTACTCGTCGTCGTCCACGACGTAGGCCGCACCGGACGCCAGCATCTTCTCCACCAGCTCGACGACCTCGCCGACAGTGTCGGTGGCCGCGACGTAGTCGCGCGGCGGCAGCACCCGCAGCGCGGTCATGTCCTCTCGGAAGAGCTGGGTTTCCCGGGCGCCGAGTTCGCGCCAGTCGACGCCGTCCCGATTAGCCCGTTCGAACAGTGGGTCGTCCACGTCGGTGATGTTCTGCACGTAATGGACGCGGTGGCCGCTGTCGAGCCAGATCCGGTGGACGAGGTCGAAGGCCAGGTAGGTGGCGGCGTGGCCGAGGTGGGTCGCGTCGTAGGGCGTGATTCCGCAGACGTACATCGTCGCGGTCGGTCCCGGCGCGGTCGGGCGGACCTGGCGATCGGCGGTGTCGTAGAGGCGCAGCGCCGGCGCACGGCCGGGCAGCTGCGGGAGGTCGACGGCCGGCCAGGACTGCATGGCCTCGACTCTAGGGGGTTGGCTGTTCACTGCGCTCTCAGGTGGTGAGGGGACCGGCTGTCTCGCCATACAGTGACAACGCCGGGACCGTATCCATTCCTCAACTGGCCAACCACATGGCGTCGAGCAGCAGGTCGGCCACGTCGGCCCGGCACATGAGCAGGTCGGGAAGGTAGGGGTCGGGCCGGTTGTAGCGCAGGGGCGACCCGTCGATCCGGGTGGCATGCAGGCCGGCGGCCTGAACCACCCCCGCGGGTGCGGCCGAATCCCATTCCCACTGGCCGCCGGCGTGGATGTAGGCGTCAGCGTCACCGCGGACCACTGCCATCGCCTTCGCGCCGGCCGACCCGATCCGGATGAACTCGATGTCGAGGCGGTCACGGAGCCGCCACAACACCGCGGGCGGGCGGTTGGAGCTGGCGGTGATGCGGATGGGACCCGGATGCGGCTGCGGCGGGGCGCTCACGGTGTCCGACCGATGCACCTCCCCCATTGCCGGCAGCGCCACCGCGGCATCGGTGATCGCGCCATCGGGCCCTCCGGTTCGCTGCCACAGGGCGACGTGCACCGCCCAGTCCGTACGGCGCGGCATCGAGAACTCGCGGGTGCCGTCGAGCGGGTCGATGATCCACACCCGGTCGGCGTTGAGCCTTTTCAGGTCGTCGTACGCCTCCTCGGACAACACCGCGTCACCGGGCCGCTCGGCGCGCAGACGGCGCAGAATCAGGGCGTTGGCCCGCACATCACCGGCGTCACCCAGCGCGGGCGGAAAGTCGAAGCCGATCTCGTCACGCACCGAAAGCAGCAGCCGGCCCGCCTCCTCGGCAAGGTCGGCGGCCAGCGCCGCGTCGGTCATGCTCACCCAGCCAGTATCGCCGAATCATGATCAGTCACGTCGCTCGGCCCGCGGGTGGAGGCCTCAGAAAGCCGGCCAGGGAATCGGCCGGTGCCGATCGGGGCCCGGCATCACCGGTTCGCTCAGCAGCGACCGGACCCGCCGGCGTAGGGCGGCGACCTCGGCGGCGGTGATGTGCTCGCACAGCTCGTCGGCCAGCGGCCCGGCCAGTTGGGCGCCGAGGGCGGCCACTGATTCCAGTGTCTCGTCGTCGATCGGCTTTCCGGCCCAGCCCCACAGCACCGTGCGCAGCTTGTCCTGGACATGCAGCGAGACTCCGTGATCGACCCCGTAGACCCGGTTGTCGACCCCGGCCAGGATGTGTCCACCCTTGCGGTCAGCGTTGTTGACGATCACGTCGAAGATCGCCATCCGCCGCAGCCGTGGGTCGTCGGCGTGCACGAGCGTGACGTCGTTGCCGGCGTAGTCGTAGGCGCGCAGCACCGAAAGATAGCCCGGCGGAACCGATCCCGGTGGGCACAAATCGACCAGATCCGGCCCGGCCGGTTCACTGTCGTCGCCGTCGCCGGGCTGATCGACCCACAGCTGCAGCATGCCCGGGCCGGCTGGCCCATCACGAATAATGGTGTGCGGCACGATATTCCAGCCCAACGCGGTCGACACCAGATAGGCGCCCAGCTCGCGGCCGGCCAGTGTGCCGTCCGGGAAATCCCACAGCGGTTGTTCGCCGGCGACCGGCTTGTAGACGCAGTGCACGCTGTGTTGTGACCAGGTCGCCTCACACAGGAAGGTCGCGTTGCTCGCCGAGCGGATCCGCCCGAGGATGGTCAGTTCACCGCAGCGCAACGCCTCGCCGGCGGACACCCCGTCGGCGCCCGTCACGAGTCCAGATCGTCGTCGGTCTCGCCGAATGCGCCCCGGCGATATCCGTTGGTGCGCACACAGATGTGTCCCTCGGGATCGAGCGGCTCGTCACACAGCGGACAGGGTGGGCGGCCGGCCGAGATCACCCGGTTCGACCGGGAGGCGAACTGGCGGGCCGACTCCGGAGTGAGGAAGACCCGCACCGCGTCGGGGCCCTCCTCGGCGTCGTCGAGCACCACTGAGGCGTCGAATTCGGTGTCGGTGACCGCCAGCAGTTCGACGACGACGGTCTGCGCCTCTGAATCCCAGCCCAGGCCCATCGTGCCGACCCGGAACTCGGCGTCCACCGGAGTGATCAGGGGGCTGAGGTCTTCGACCTCGGCCTCCGGCGGCAAGGGGGTGCCGAACCGGCGATTGATCTCGACCAGCAGCGCCCCGATACGCTCGGCCAACACCGCCACCTGCTGTTTCTCCAGGATCACGGAGATCACCCGGCTATCGTGCACCGCCTGCAGGTAGAAGGTCCGGTTTCCGGGCTGCCCTACGGTCCCGGCGACGAATCGGTCGGGTGTGCGGAAGACGTGAATTGCGCGGGCCATGTTGTTTCCAAAATACCGGCTTCAAGCCGCTGAGCCGTAATCCAGCGGGTCGGGTGGAACGGGCACAGTCAGTCCGTCGATCCGCCCACGACGGCGTCGTCGGCGGTCTTGTCGCCGGCCGGCGGCGGAGGCGCGGACAGCGCCGATGCGAGTTCGGCGCCGGTGTGGTTGACATGCACCACGAAGGGCCGAATCGGCGTGTACCGGATCACACTCATCGACGCCGGGTCGGCGGTGATCCGCTGGAAACTGTCCAGGTGTGTGCCCAGCGCGTCGGCGACGACCGCCTTGATCACATCCCCGTGCGTACAAGCAATCCACAGCACATCATTGCCGTGCTCCTCGGCCAGTCGGCGGTCATGTTCACGGACGGCGGCCACCGCGCGCGCCTGCACCTGCGCCAGGCCCTCTCCGCCGGGGAACACCGCCGCGCTCGGCTGATGCTGCACCACCGACCACAGCGGCTCCTGCACCAGATCCTTCAGCGCGCGACCGGTCCACTGCCCGTAGTCGACCTCCGCGAGCCGGTCGTCGATCAGCGGTTCCAGGCCCAGCTCGGCGGCCAACGGCTCCACGGTGAGTCGGCAGCGCAGCAGCGGCGACCGGACCACCGCCTTGATCGGCAGGCCCTTCACCCGCCCCGCCAGCGCCCGGGCCTGGCCCAGCCCCTTCTCGTCGAGTTCGACACCCTCGGTCCGGCCGGCCAGCGTGTGCGCGGTGTTGGAAGTCGAGCGGCCGTGCCGCAGAAGTATGACGGTCACCGGATCACCCCGCCGCGACCACGCCCGTCGTCAACAACGCCATCACCACCAGGGCCAAGACGACCCGGTAGCCGACAAACCAGTACATGGCGTGGTGGGCGACGAAGCGCAGCAGCCAGGCGATCGCCGCGTAGCCGACGACGAACGTGATGATCACCGACACCAGCAGTTGCGCCCCGGTGGCGCTCATCCCCTCGGTCACCGGGTGGAAGGCGTCGGGCAGCGAGAACAGCCCAGAGGCCAAGACCGCCGGAATACCAAGCAGGAAGCCAAACCTCGCCGACAGCGGGCGATCGAGGCCGAGGAACAGGCCGGCACTGATCGTCGAGCCGGACCGAGACACCCCGGGAATCAGGGCCAGACACTGGGCGATGCCCACCAGCAGGCCGTCCTTCCAGGTCAGTTGCTCGACATGGCGGGTCTGCTTGCCCATGTACTCGGCGGCGGCGATCACGGCCGAGAACAGCAGCATCGCGGTGGCGATCACCCACAGATTGCGGACCTCGCCCCGGATGGCTTCCTTGAACGCCAGACCGATCACGACAATCGGCACCGTGCCGATGATGACGTACCAGCCCATGCGGTAGTCGATGTTGTTCCGGTGCGCCTTGACGAAGAGCCCGTTGAACCAGGCTTTGAGGATGCGCCAGATATCGCGGGCGAAGTAGATCACCACGGCGGCCTCGGTCCCCAGCTGGGACACCGCGGTGAACGAGGCACCCGCATCGGCCGAGAAGAAAACCCGGGACACGATCGCCAGGTGGCTCGAGGAGGAGATCGGCAGGAACTCCGTCAGGCCCTGCACGATCGACAGAACAACGACCTGCAACCACGACATCGGCGCGACATCCACGCCGCCGACCGTACTGGATGGACCTGGTAATTCAGCGCACCGGCTGGGCGGTGGCCACCGCATCGCGCACGACTGCCGCCAGGCTGCGCTCGTCGTCGACATCGAAGTCGGTGAGGCTGCGGGCGGCGGTCGCCACCACGTCCTCCTCATGTGGCACCGGCCCGACGAGGCGAGGGTGGTACACCTCGACCATCAGCTGGCCGCGGTGGACCTGGAAGGAGAAGCTACGGCCATCGCCGAGGTGACCGAATCCACTGGCGAAAACGCCAGTGGACATGTCTTCGATAGCAAACTCGCGCGTGTCGGACTCTGGAGTCACGGCCAACGTCATGAGCCAACCATAACGCCAGTTACGGCGAGAGAAAAGACAAACACGGCAAAATGTCTTCGCTGGGCGCGCCTAGAATTCCTGATCGACAGAGGGCGACATGCTCGCTCGATCTTGAACACGTCCGAGGGCTACCCGTTGCCAATGCTCCGAAACAGGGCCGGTTTGCGCAGGTCGACGGCCACGTTTTTGGTGCTCACCGTCGTCGCGGCCGGCTGTTCCTCGAACCCGCTGACCGCGCCGCCGCCGACGGTCGAGCCCGCCGCGCCCGCGGTGTCCCCGCCGGAGGCAACCCGCCCGGCGGGTGAACTGTTACCCCTGCGCGGCACGCCTCAGGCCGCGATCTTCGACGAAAGCACCCGTTCCCTGGTGGTGTTGACCCCCGGCGCCGACGCCCAGTCGCCCGCGACGCTGACGCTGTTGCCGGCCTCGGGCCAGACCCACGAACTCGCCCTGCCGGGCCCGGCAACCGCGATCTGTGGTGACGGCCTGGGCTCGGCATATCTGTCGACCCTTGGCGGCTACTTCACCGTCGACCTGGCCGCGGGCGCCGCGGCCGCGGTGTCGGTCGATGGTGAGGCCGGCACCGACTTCACCGCGATCGCCCGGCGCGCCGACGGTCGGGTGGTGCTCGGCAGCGCCGACGGCACCGCCTTCACCCTGGGCTCGCCGACCGCGGTGGCCGAGAAGGTGAAGGTCTTCGCGCGTGTCGACGCCATCGTCACCGAAGGAGACACCGCCGTTGTCCTCGACCGGGGGCAGACCTCGGTGACCACGCTGAACAGCGACGGCCGCACCCAACAGGCGTTACGCGCCGGCGAAGGGGCCACCACCCTGGCGGCCGACCCGCTGGGCCGGGTCCTGGTGGCCGACACCCGCGGCGGGCAGCTCCTGGTGTTCGGCGTCGATCCGTTGATCGAACGGCAGGCCTACCCGGTTCCGGAGGCGCCCTACGGGCTGGCCGGATCACGGAATTTGGCGTGGGTTTCTCAGACCGCGGCGAATATGGTGGTTGGTTACGATCTGACGACTGGCATTCCCGTGGAGAAGGTGCGTTACCCGACCGTGCAGCAACCGAACTCGCTGGCTTTCGACGACACGTCCGACACGCTCTACGTCGTGTCGGCAACCGGCGCCGGCGTCCAGGTGATTCGCAACGCGGCCGGTGCCCGGTGAGTGCCGCGCACCGGGGCCCGATGCCGGCCAGCTGGGAGATCGAGCTGTCCGACGACTACGAGTGGATTCCGCTGCGGCTACCGCCGGACGTCACCCGGATCAGCGCCTCGACGCGGTTGTCCATCGAGGCCGAATATCGGGGTTGGGAGCTGACCCGGGTGCGGCTGTACACCGATGGAAGCCGTCGGGTTCTCTTGCGGCGCAAGAAGTCCCGCCTCAACGGCCAGAGCGCCGACCAGCCCGGCCTGTGATGTACGCGGCGCTGCGGCGGGCATTCTTCCTGGTGCCCCCCGAACGCATCCACACGCTGGTGTTCGGCGGCCTGCGCGCCGCCACGGCCACCTCGATGACCCGCAAGGCGCTGCGCCGCCGGCTCGCCCCGCGCGACCCGGTGCTGGAAAGCACGGTGTTCGGGGTCCGCTTCCCCGGCCCGCTCGGGCTGGCGGCGGGCTTCGACAAGGACGGCCTCGGCTTGAAGACCTGGGGCGCACTGGGATTCGGCTACGCCGAGGTGGGTACCGTGACTGCCCAGCCGCAGCCGGGCAACCCCCAGCCGCGGTTGTTCCGCCTACCGCAGGACCGCGCGCTGCTCAACCGGATGGGGTTCAACAACCACGGCGCCGGAGCACTGGCGCTGCAGCTGGCCCGGCACCGGCCCGACACACCCGTCGGGGTGAACATCGGCAAGTCGAAGGTCACGCCCCCGGAACTTGCCGCCGAGGACTACCGGGCCAGCGCACGGCTGCTGGGTCCGCTGGCCGATTACCTGGTGGTCAACGTCAGCTCCCCCAACACCCCGGGGCTGCGCGACCTGCAGGCGGTTGAGTCCCTGCGGCCCATCCTGTCGGCCGTGCTGGCCGAAACGTCGACCCCGGTGCTGGTCAAGATCGCCCCCGATCTGTCCGACGAGGACGTCGACGCCGTCGCGGATCTGGCGGTGGAGCTGGGGCTGGCCGGCATCGTGGCGGCCAACACCACGATTTCGCGGGCCGGCCTGCGCACACCCGGTGTGGACGATCTCGGGCCCGGCGGAATCTCGGGGCCGCCGGTGGCGCGCCGGTCGCTGGAGATCCTGCGCCGGCTGTACCGGCGGGTCGGTGCGGATCTGGTACTGATCAGCGTGGGCGGCATCGAGACCGCCGACGACGCCTGGGAGCGCATCACCGCCGGCGCGGCGCTACTGCAGGGCTACACCGGGTTCATCTATGGCGGCGGCGCGTGGGCCAAGGAGATTCACGACGGCATCGCCGCGCGACTGCGCGCGCGCGGCTTCGGTTCGCTGACCGCGGCGGTCGGGTCGGCGGCCTAGGCCCTGGGCGAGCAGACGCAAACGTCCCATTTCTCACGGCGTGTCGGGTACGTTCGCGTCTCTCTCGAAAATTGGGTGACCCAAGCTGGGTGAGCGGTTGCTCGCTGGTGCTAGGCGGCGTTGGTGCGGGGTTCGAGAGTGACTTTGTACCCCAAGGTTTCCAGTT
>NZ_JAPJDO010000050.1 GCF_026242045.1 Mycobacterium pinniadriaticum | reverse complement strand
CTGCTCACTGCTCTGCGGCGACGGCGGCGGAATGAATCCCGCCAGCACGATGAAGCTCACCACCCAGATGACCACCATGATCACGCCGCACCACGCACAAGCGAGCTGCGCACCCTTGTTCATTTGCCCATCTCCGTCCAGCATGAAAAGCGGTGTGAGACCAAGACCACGAGCCGCCAGTGCTTAGTTTGCTCGCAGATACCTGCAGATATTAATCGTGATTAGAATCTAGTTGTCAAGAGGTATTGGCTGGATCCGCGATTCTGTGTCGCTCAATGCCCGGCTGGTGTGAAGACGGAGGGCAATCCAGGAAAGCTTGCCGATCCCTCCGCCCGAGGAGGTCGTAACTGCGTCCCTCGGAAAGATCTATCGCAGAGTCTATTTGAGCTGCCGCAGGCACGTCCCAGCGTAGCCGGCGTGATCGAAGCGGCGGTGTGATTGACAACACCATCCAACTCATACATAATGTTCGAATAATACGTCCGGCTCTGCGCGTAGTGGGATAGCAGTCATGTGCGCGCGGACTTCGACCGGACTCATAGGTTCGTTTGCTGAACTGGTGCGCAGCCCCGAGTTCAGCCAGCTCGGACTTGTCAGACATGTTTCGATCAATCCAGGAGGCGCTTTCGATGACGCAGGCCACCACCCCTTCCATCGACACTGAGGTGTCATCTCAACCGGCGATCGCGATCGCCACCAACGTCGATCAGTTGACGGTGGATTGGTTCAGGGCAGTCTTGGATCGGGCTGGGCTGCTCACCGATGCCGGACTGTCGGCGGTAGAGCTCGAGCCAGTCGGCGGGGGTCTCATCGCGCGGATGGTTCGGGCTACTTTCACCTACGACGGCCCGACCACCGCGCCGCGGTCAGTGGTGGTGAAATTCCCGACGGATGATCCCGGGAGCCTTGGCCTAGCGCTGGCGATGGGCATGTATGAGCTGGAAACCCGGTTCTACCAGGACATCGCGCCGATGGTCCCCGAGATGGGTACGCCGACCTGCTACTTCGCCCAGTTGTCGGCGGACGCGGCTACTTTCAATCTCGTCTTGGAGGACCTCAGCGCCGAACTTCGCCCGGGTGACGTGCTGACGGCCAGCACGTTGGAGGAATGTGCCCGCGGGCTGGGCGAGCTGGTGAAATTTCAATCCCCGCTGTGGAATTCGGACGTGCTGTCCAAACTCGAATGGCTTGCCGATCCACGCCGCACGATCGGCGTCTTCGACGCCCTCCCCGCGGGTCTGGAGCCTTTCCTGGCGCGCTTCGGCGATTACCTCGATCCGAAGCACGTCGCGCTATTCGAATCAGTCGTGCCCCGCGCGGGTGAGTGGGTCCGCGGCTGGACCGCGCCGACTGTGGTGCAACACGGCGACTTTCGCAGCGATAACCTGATGTTCGCGACTGATCCCGACTCCGATCGGGTCGGCGTCATCGACTTTCAGACCGTTCGGTTGGGCCCGCCCGGCCTGGACGCAGCGTACTTCCTGGGGTCGTCCCTTCCCACGGCGGAGCGGCGCGCGTCGGAGCGCGCATTGATCAAGGACTATCACCAGCGTCTGGTGGATGCGGGTGTCGAAGGGTTCGATTTTGACCAGTGCTGGGCGTCGTACCGCGAAGGTGCGATGTATGCGGTGTTCTTGTTCGTCGGTATGGCAAGCCAGGTGGAGTCCACCGAACGTGGCGACCGGGTCATCGTCGATCAGATAAAGCGGTACGCCGATATGGCTCTCGATCTCGAGGCGCCCCAAGCCGCCGGCCTGTTATGAAATTCGCTCCCTTGCAGGCGCGGAAGACCCACCACCACTAGGAGCAGCCATGGGCTGGAACGACCAGATCGACCTGGCAGACGAGCAGTTTCATGAGCGCAGTGACGATCCGTACTGGAGCGAGAACAGCCTGCTCGGGTTCAACGTGCCGGAGCGGAACCTCAGCGGGTTCATCTACTTCTACTGGCGACCCAACATGAACCTCGTGGTGGCTGGTCCGGCGATCTGGGACCACACCGGCGAAGATGTCTACAACTGCCTTTACTACGGCTGGGACCAGCACCTTGCGATTCCGGACGGCGCCGAGATGTTCAACTTCGAACTGTCGAATTCGTTGAGCTGCAGGATGATCACACCGCAGCAGGAGTACCGCTTCGGCTATGACCGCAACGGTGTGAAGTTCGACCTGACCTGGAAGGCGATGTCGGAACCGCACTACATGAAGCTGTCCAAGAGTGGGGACGAGGACCCGGGCATCAAGAACTGGGTCAAGAAGGAGGGCGAGTTCTCGGTCGGCCACTATGAGCAATCCGGTTGGTTCACCGGAGCTCTCGAGATCGAAGGAGAGCGAATCGAGATCGACTGCGGCGCGCTCCGCGATCGTGGTTGGGGGCCGCGACATGCCGACGTCTCCGACCCGCTACGCGCCGGGTGGCCGTACGTGTTCGCCTCCCCCGAGAGCGCCTGGCATCTGTACGACCCGCAGACGGTCCTGTCGTTGGATGAAGATCCCATCGAGGGGACCACGGAGACAGTGACCACCGGGTTCTACATTCGGGATGGGATCAAGGCCCAGGTCGTGGGCGGCACGCGGCGAGCCGAACGTGGGCGCGACGGCCGAGTGCTGACCCAGGTCATTGACTGCGTCGACGAGCTCGGCCGCGAACTGCACGCGGTCGGCCAGACCATGAACTGGCTGAAATGGCCGATCAACAGCGACATCCTCAACTGGTGGTCGTTGGTGAAGTGGGAATACGACGGCCAGGTGGTCTACGGCAACGACCAAGACTTCATGAACTTCAAGCACTATCGCCGGTACTGGCGGAAGCTGCTCGATGAGGACCCGGGACTCCTGCACTGCTTTCCGCAATCTGCCGACTATCCACCGTATGAGTTAGTTGAAGGAACCACACCATGAGTGAGCAAACCCAGACCGATGCGCAACCGTCGATGATGGACGTGTTCCGCAGTACCTGGGATACGTGCCCGCTGTTCGGACAGTTGCGCGAGCATGCGCCTGTGCTGCACGTGCCGGAACTCGACGCGTGGGTGATCAGCCGGTACGACGATGTGTTGGCGATCGTCAAAGACTTGGACCGTTTCGGCTGCATGCCCGACGACTTAGTCGGGGAAGTTCCCGATGAACTCAAAGAGGCTCTGCCGCACGGCTATGCACCGTGGCAGCCCGCTTTGATCAACACCGACCCGCCCGAGCACAACCGGATTCGCAAGCTGGCCGCCAAACCGCTGACGCCTGCGGCGGTCAAGGTCCGTGAGGGCGTGATCCGTCAAGCAGCCAACGACCTCGTCGACAAGTTCGTCGCCGACGGTCGCGCCGACCTTGTCGACAGCTTCGCGACACCGATGCCGGTGCATGTGCTGATCAAGATCCTCGGCGTGCCAGCCGAAGACCACAACAAGTTCCGAGACTGGACCCTAGGCATCACCGAACTGTTCGTTCCGTCCATCTCGGATGCGCGGCGCCTGGAGTTGGCCCGCGAGCAGGTGCACTTCAACGACTACCTCCTCGACGCCATCGCGCGGCGCCGGAAATCACCCGGCGATGACCTGATCAGCGGATTGATCCTGGCGCAGGAGCAGAGTGAGAAGAGCCTCACCGACCGTGAGGTCCTCGGTGTGGTCGGGCAGCTGGTGATCGCGGGATTTGAGACGAGCGCCGGCGGGATCAGCTTCTCGCTGTACAAATTATGCGAGGATCGCCAGCTGCTGGCTAGGGTGCGCGAAGATTTGACCCTGGTGCCGAAGGTGGTCGAGGAGTCGTTGCGGCGACTCACCCCTGCCCGCGGCATCGTACGTCGCGTCAAGGAAGACGTTGAGATCCGGGGGCACCGAATTGCGAAGGGGTCTAACATCTTCGCGCTCGTGCAGTCGGCCAACAACGACGAGACCGAGTTCACCTGCCCCGAACAGTTCAATATCGACCGGGATGCCGCCGAGATGCGCAAGAGCATGCACTTCGGTCTTGGGCCGCATACCTGCATCGGGATCTCGGTGGCGCGCCTGGACATGAAGGTGGCGATCGAGACGGCCATCACCCGCCTGCCCAACTTGAGGCTCGTTCCCGATCAGACGATCCAGGTGCAAGAGGGGATGATCTTTCACCGCCCGGAGCGGCTGGAATTCGAATGGGACGTCTGATCGGTACCCGTGCGTCTCGAGTCGCAGCGAGCCCGTATCGCCCTGCGGGCTACGGGTTCACACAGACAATCGCGATGCCGCCGAATCTACCGGGTCGACACCAAGCTTGATCAGGGCCGCCTGCGTGTTCGAGGCGTGGAGGCGCTCCGCGTCGCCGACGCCTCAGCATTTCCTCGAATTCTGCATGCCAACACCAACGCCGCCCCCTCTTCGGAGAGCGGTGTGAACACCAGGTCCGCCGGTGGACCTCCCGGCACCGGTGGGTCACGCTGGCCATGCTCGCGCACGCGTTCCTCGTCGTGGCCACCACCGCCCAACGCGCCGTCGAGAACACCCCACAGGATCTGATTCCCTTGACCGTCAACGAATTCCGCCGACTGTTCGGGATCGAGGCGGGCATCGCCGTAGCGTTCGCGGAATCGGATGATGCCCTGAATGGCACGCAGCCTGTGGATGGCGTTGATGGTGGAGAGTTCCGCGACGATCGCCACCGCACCGGGGCCGATCTGTTCGGCTTGGGCGCGACACCAACTCACCGTGCGCACACTGCAGCACCCTGTGAGGCGGCCTTTGTCCAGCACGTACCAGGGCGGAAGTGACCCACTACAACGTCAGTAGAAGAGAACTACTCATCGTTTTAGAACATCACATTCCATCAGCACCTGGGCGTTCTCGACGCGCAACCGCTTCAGCTCCGTGGCGTCCCCCGGCGACAGTCACTACCAGCCATGCTAGTAAAAAATCGGCGCTAAGTTTGATCTCGATTTGGCGGGTGATATCAGATATGAAGGCTATTGAGCAGGAGTTATACGGGCATGCCGGAGATCGGATGCGAGACTTGTTGACTCATTTTCGAAAAGAAACTAGAATGCCTAGTCTAGAAAAGTAATGTGGGTTTCGACGGGTGGCGTCGCCGCAGTTCGTACCGTGGCGATGTGCGAAACACGGACAAATCGGAGGATTACGTCGCAGTGGCGGTCTTGAGGTTCGATGACTATTCGCAGCGTTATCGCCACGTCGCAATGACACGTGACGATCTGGGCGTGCTGCAGCTCACGCTTCACACCGACGGGGGACCGCTGATCTGGGGTGAAGGTCCACATACCGAGCTTTCCTATTGCTTCGCTGACGTCGCTTCCGATCGGGAGAACCGTGTCGTCGTGCTGACCGGTACGGGACAAGACTTCTGCGCCAGAATCGATGACAGCTGGGCCGGTCCAATGACGCCGGAGAAGTGGGACCTCATGTTCCACCACGGCAATCGCCTGCTGCGCAATCTGCTCGACATCGAGGTGCCGGTGATCGGCGCGATTCAGGGCAAAGCACTTCTGCACGCTGAACTTGCGGTGCTCTCGGACGTCGTACTGGCTTCGGCGGACGCGGTCATCGGCGACCCCATCCATTTCAAAAACGGCATCGTCGCCGGTGACGGCGTCCACATCATCTGGCCGATGCTGCTCGGGCCGAACCGCGGCCGCTACTTCCTGCTCACTGGTGAGCGTCTTAGCGCCCAGCAAGCTCACGAACTCGATGTCGTCGGGGAGGTCCTGCCTCGGGAGCAGTTGCTGACTCGCGCCCATGAAATCGCGCGCAGCTTAGCCGCCAAGCCCGACCTGGTGCTCCGCTACACCCGACATGCAATCACCCATCGGATTAAGCAAGCGCTTGCCGAGGGGCTGTCGTTGGGCCTAGCGCTGGAAGGTCTTGGAGCGCAGTCGGACTGGCCGGGTTGATGAATGCCATTCGGCGAGAAGGTGGATCGACGATGATGGGCATCGCGTAATGGGACAGCTTGACGGCACGGTTGCGCTGATCACCGGCGCGGCCCGCGGTATGGGGGCCGCCCACGCCCGCGCCTTCGCAGCCGAAGGCGCCCGCGTGGTCCTTGCCGACATCCGCGATACCCAGGGTTCCATCGTCGCCGCGGAGCTCGGGAGTGCGGGTCGCTATGTGCATCTCGACGTCACCGACCGCGATCATTGGCGCAACGCTGTCGCAGTCACTGAAGACTGCTTCGGATGCGTGACTGCGCTGGTAAACAATGCCGCAATCCTGCGCACGGGCAACATAGTGGACTACAAGGCAGAGCTGTTCTGGTCCGATCTCGAGGTCAATTTGATGGGCGCATTCAACGGCATCCAGGCCACGGCGCCGTCGATGAAGCGCGCGGGGGGTGGATCCATCGTCAACGTGGGCTCGGTGGCAGCCATGACTGGTTTCCCGAGACTGCCCGGCTACACAGCTTCAAAGTGGGCGCTGCGCGGGCTGACGAAGAACGCAGCGCTAGATCTTGGGCCCCACGGAATTCGGGTCAACGCCGTACATCCCGGCGTAGTCCGCACACCGATGACCGCCGGTCACGAAGAGGATCAGACTCAAGTCGCGCTGCACCGCGCTGCAGACGACACCGAGATCAGTGCGTTGGTTGTGTTCCTGGCAAGCCCGCAGTCCGGTTACATCACCGGCGCGGACCTGGTGATCGATGGCGGCGAGACCGCAGGTCGTGCGCTGCCGCCAATGTCAACCACGCCAACAGTCTGAACGACCAGGAGCCCGCAATGACCGAGCCGGCCGCCGACATCGCGGCGCTGTTTGAGCCGATCCGAATCGGGACCATGCAGTTGCGCAACCGGGTGATGCTGCCGCCGCACGCCCGGCTTATCGGCAATCCCTTCGGAACCACCAAGGAAGCAAACCGATTCGTCACCTACTTCCAACATCGCGCCCGTGATGGGGCAGCCTGGATTGGCGGTCTGAATTGCTACGTCGACAAACCACTCATTCCCGGCTTCGAACCGGGTGGGATCGGGGCCCGACGGGGTGACTTCCGACTGCCGGTCTTCCGGGAACGCGCCGCCCAATACGCTGAGGCCATCCACGCGGCGGGCGCCTACGCCACCGCCCAGCTCACCGTGCAAGGCGGTGCCCCGTTCGCCCCATCGCCGATGCTGGCGACCTACGCCTCCAACGTGGTTCCACACGTTCTGGGCCACGACGAGATCAAGTTCCTCATCTTGGAATATGCGTTCTCGGCGCGCGAGTGCCAGGTGTCCGGACTCGATGGAGTCGAGTTGCATGCGAATCACGGTGACCTGCTGCAACTGTTCCTCTCGCCGGCGACCAATCTGCGTGCGGATGCCTACGGCGGTGACCCCGCGCGGCGCCTTCGACTGATCACCGACGTTTTGCAGGCCATCCGCGACGACGTCGGGACGGACTTCACCGTCGGTGTGCGACTATCTCTCGACGAGATGTTCGACGGAGGCTATGACCTCCGTGGTGGCGCCGAGATCGCAGCAACCCTTGGAGCTACTGGTCTGGTGGACTACCTCAGCTTCGTTGTCGGAAACAACTGGGGTGCACCAAGTTATCTCCAGACCCACCACTACCGACCTGCGCAGTGGGCTGAAGCCGCAGGCCACATTCGCCAGCTGGTGACCGTCCCCGTTGTCTACACCGGCCGGATCAACGATCCGCAGACCGCGGCGGCCGTCATTAGAGCCGGCCACGCCGATGTGGTGGGTATCGCCCGGGCGATGCTTGCCGAGGACCAGTTCGTGTCCAAGGCAGCCGAAGGAAACCTGGGCGGGATTCGACCCTGCATCGGGACCAATGACTGCATTCATAGAGTCACCGTGGAGGGGTTGCGGTTCGGGTGTTCAGTCAACCCCGGAGTCGGGCGCGAAACAGAACCCGAGCCGGTTCCGGCCGGCGGGCCCCAGTTGGTACTCGTCGCCGGCGGTGGGCCCGCCGGGTTGGAACTGGCCGCACTACTGGCGGCGAAGGGCCATTCCGTGAGTCTCTGGGAGCGTGAAGCTGAACTCGGAGGCCAGGTGCGCACGGCCGCCCGTGCCGCTGAGAACCGATCTTCGTACCTGCAATATCTCGACTTCCAGCGGCGCCAGCTCGAACGGCTCGACGTGACCGTGCAGACCGGATACACCGCCACTTCCGAGCGCGTCCTGGCCGCGGGCTTCACGGTCGTCGCTGTGGCGACGGGAGCGACGCCGCGGCGGCCCACCGTGCCCGGCATCGACTTGCCGCACATCATTGAGGGACGCGACGTTTTGGACGGCAAGGTCGACGTCGGCAACCGAGTGGTCGTCATCGCGATGGAAGACCACATGCAGCCGCTGACCATCGCCGGCTTTCTTGCCGATCTTGGCAAACACGTCCGACTTATCTATGCCTCGCCGTCGATTGCTCCGCTTGTCGGCCCATATTCGATCGGCGCCCCGCTTGCCAAACTTTCCCGCGCGGGTGCGGAGATTACGGTCTGCCAACGACTGGTCTCCGTCGAAACCGATCGTTTGATGCTGCGGAACATCTATTCGGGCGCGCCGAGTTCGGTCTGTGACTTCGACTCGGTGGTGCTGGCCTGTGGTGGTGTCTCCGACGCGGGGCTCTATGACGATCTCACAGGCCGCGTACCCTCGCTCCACGTACTTGGCGACGCGTACGCGCCGCGCCGGATCTCCTTTGCCACCCGTCAGGCCTTCGAACTTGCTCGCAAGATCTAATTTTTTCACCTAATTCTGCTTAGATTCATGTTAAAATTTGGACATACACCGCCCCAAGTGGCACGGGAGTTCCCTCGCCCAAAGGAGTCCGCCATGACCAGTTCCACCGAGCGAACCGCCGCTTCGTCTCGCATCGAACCGAGCCAGTTCCACATCCTGGATCCGGAGTTGGTGGCCGACTTCTGGCCCAAGGTCAATGATCTCCGCGAACGTTGCCCGGTGGGCTGGAGTGATCAACCGTGGAGCGATTCGGACTCCGGATACTGGTTCATCAACGATTACGCTGACGTCATGGCCGCGGCGACCAACTGGCGGGCATTTTCGAGTGCCCAGGGCGCATCGCCGGTCCAGTTCAATCTCGACATCTTGCGCATGATCCCTCTCGAAACCGACCCCCCATTGCACCGAGAAATCCGCAAGGCGCTAAATCCGTTCTTTACCCCGGACGCGTTACAGGCACGGGAAGGCGAGATCAAGGACATCGTCGCCGGACTTATCGATCGATGCCTGGCGATCGCTGCCGCCGGCGACGGCACGGTCGACTTCATCGCCGAGTTCACCCAGCGTCTGCCTCCGCTGGTGTTCTTTGTCGGGTTCCTCGGTCAGAAAGAAGATGAGCTCGATTGGATCATCGAGACTCTGCAAGATCTCATTTCTGCGCCGGAACGAGCACTGGAATTGGCGCCGCGACTGTTGATGTGGGATGCCGAACTACTCGAAAAGCGGCGCCAGGAAGGTCGCCGGGACGACGTGCCGGGTGTGATAGCCCATCTCGGCCTCGACGGGTCAGATGGGCTCGAACTCGACGAGCGGCAGCGAGTGGAAACCCTCAACCTCATGATCATGGCTGGTATGGAAACCACGATGGGTGGTATTGCCAGCATCGCGCTCAGCGTCGCCCAGCAACCCGAAGTGAGACAAACGCTCATCGATGGCGGTGAGCAACTTTTGGACCGCGCGGCGGACGAGTTCTTGCGTCTTGAAGCGCCGGTGACCGCAGCGGGCCGTACCCTGACGAAGGATGTCGAGATGAGTGGCTGCCCAATGCATGCAGGCGATCGGATCGTGATCAACTGGGCCGCCGCCAACCGTGACCCCGCGCAGTTCCCGAACCCTGACCACCTCGACTTCGAGCGGGCCAATGCCGCATCCCACGTGGCCTTCGGCGGGGGTATCCACCGCTGCCTGGGCAACCACCTTGCCCGACGCGAAGTGAAAGCGATGATTCGGGCGATCTGCGCCCTGAGCGTGTTTGAGATACCCGCCGATTTCAAGCCCACCTTCCGCGTTTCAATCGCCCGCGGTCCGGTGAGCCTCCCAGTGCGCATCGCGCGTTAACCCTCAGCGGCGTCACCGATTTCACTCGTCGGCGACGGTTTGTGTTTGTGTCGGCGACGTCTGCCCTCACTACGCCGCGGTTTGGAGCCGCCCAGCACAGCTGGCCCGACTCCGCGACCGCGGGGCCGTACCCGTCAACGTTCATTGATCCAGATCGACCAGTTCAGACCAATTCAGAAGGTCCGGTCAGGTGAGATCCGATGGCGTGGTTGCCGTGCCCGGATGTCCCGGTGAGCCGCGAAGCTCAGGCATAGGAGTTCGGTTCCGTGCCGACGAGGGACACGAATGAGACACATTCACCGGGACCGCCACCGAGGTTGTGGGTAAGGCCGATGGTTCTGCCGGCGCTGACTGCGTGAATCCGCCTGTCCTCAGGTGCTTCGCCACGGAGTTGCAGCCAGCACTCGAAGATCATCCGCAGCCCACTGGCGCCCACGGGGTGGCCGAAGGCCTTGAGCCCACCGTCGGGGTTGACCGGTAAACTGCCGTCGAGGTCGAAAGTGCCCGCCAGTACGGCCTTCCAGGCGGTGCCGCGCTCGGCGAAGCCGAGATCCTCCATCAGTACCAGCTCGGTGATGGTGAAGCAGTCGTGTACCTCGGCCATCGCGATCTCGGACGGCGGGTCGGTTATCCCGGCTTCGGCGTAGGCGTTGTGCGCCGAGGCAACCACCTCCGGGAACGTCGTGAAGTCGTAGCCGGGGTCGACATTGCCGTCGGCGGCCCCGGAGACCAGTGAGAGCGCCTTGATGAATAGCGGTTTGTCGGTGTATCGATGGGCGTCTTCGGCTCGAACGACGATAGCGGCGGCGGCGCCGTCAGATACACCCGAGCAGTCGAACACGCCGAGTTGTCCGGCGACCAATGGGGAGCATGAGATCGTCTCTGTGGAGACCTCTTTGCGGAATTGCGCGCGCGGGTTGCGGGCACCGTTGTGGTGGTTCTTCCAGGCAATGCGAGTGATGACTTCCTTGAGCTCGCCGGGGTCGACCCCGTACTTCTCCGCGTACGCCGGACCAAGCAGGCTGAAATTGGCTGGCGCACTGGTTGTTCCGAGGGTGCCACCGGTGCCGTCAGAGGGTATCGAGGGGCGCAGCAGTCCGGAGAAGCCTGAGTCCTTGAGTTTTTCGACGCCGACCGCCATCGCCATGTCGTAGGCGCCACTGGCTACGGCGTAGGAGGCGTTGCGCAGCGCCTCCGAGCCGGTGGTGCACATGTTCTCCACGCGGCTCACTGGCTTGCCGTGCAATCGTAGGGGGCGACTCAGGCTCAGTCCTGACAGGCCCGAGGTGTAGGTCCCGAGCCAGAACGCGTCGATATCGTTCAGAGCGACCCCGGCACTTGCGGTCGTGCAGTTCACCGCATCGATCAGTAAGTCATCGACCGAGCGGTCCCAATGCTCCCCAAAGTCGGTGCAGCCCATCGCGATGATCGCCACGCGGTCACAGATTCCGTGTGTAGCCATGTCAGCTCTCCTCGGTCTTGTGGCGGGCCGGGCGGGCTTTCCAGAAGTAGTTATGGACCCCGCCTCCCGATGTGGTCAGGCGTCGAAAGGTCATTTCGACCTGGCCTCCGATCGACACCTCAGGAGGGCTGTCGGTGAGTTCACAGCGAAAACGTCCGCCGCCAACGAAGTCGACGACCACCGCGATCATCGGCGGGCTGGGGGTGTAGGCGAGCCGGTCGATGGTGTAAGTCGCCACCCGCGCCGGCATGTCGGCCATCGGTTGGCGATGCATACGATCAGCAGAGCCACACTTGAAGCACACTCGTACCGGCGGCAGGTGAACGGTGCCGCATTCTTCGCAGCGAGAACCTACGAAGCCGTACTTCCACTGCTCGGATCGATGACTGGGCGGCCCCGCGGGCGCCTCGGGTTCGGGCCTGCGGGGCGGTTCGCGCCGCAGCATGCCTCGCCAGGTCAGGAAGGTGCCGTAACTGAGTGAGTCGTCGGCCGCCGCAATCTGATCGGCCACCGTCGGTGCCGTGTGTTGATGGCCGTCAAGTGCGTCGGTGGTGCGCAGGATCAGTGTCGAAGCACCGTCGGCCAGCACAGTGAGCGCGATCACTTGATCGGGTTGCGCGCGTTCGAGCACGTCGGCGAGAAGTACACCGGGTTGGGCGGTTCCCGGGTTGCCGATCGCTGAAGTCAAATCCGAGCTGAGGGCCCCGCGTGGGACACCGCTGGCGCCCGCGAACTGTCGGTTCGCCCGAGGCGACAGGCCGCACACGACCAGGTGATCGACACCATCAGGGGTCAGATCGGCCTGTTTAAGTGCGGCCGTAAACGAATCCATGGCCAACGGGACGTAGACATGCTCCCCGAACCGCTCTTCCCATACCCGCGACGTCGGTGCTCCCGGGACGCGCCAGCGATCGAGAAACTCCTCGGTGACCGACGCGCTGGTGATCAGTTCAGCCAGTATCGGAGCCTCGGCAGTACCGGGACCGAACAGAACCGCCGCGGCGGCATCACCGCCCTGCCGTTCGTCGGCGCTCCCGGGAAGGCCGGTGCGCATGTCTGCCAAGACGGCCAGAGCACCCTCGGGGCTGTCGGCAGCGGCCAGAAGCGCACCCAGCGCTGAGCGTGGTGCCCCACCGAGATCGACCGCCAAGGTGCTGCGAGGCAAGTTGAGGGCGGCGTGAATGACTGCGGCATTGGTCTTGTCGAGATATGCCGGATCGGTCGTGGCGAAGTACACCCGCGGCGGCATCGATTCCGGCGGAAGGCCACGCAGAACAGCGCGCGCGGCCTCGACGGCCATTGAGGTGGTGTCCTCGTCGTAGGAGGCCACCGATCGGGTGCCGGGGGGTTGAGCGCCACCGAGCACCGATCCGATCTCACTCAGCTGCAGACGATGAAACGGAAGGTAGGCCGCGCAGGCCACAACACCCGTCGCGGCGCTGCTTCGTTGAGACGGCATGAATATGCAATCTAATCTGATTCTGGTTAGATTTCAATCGAACGCCGCAGGGCGGACGAGTGCGGAGAAGAACTCACGGCCGAAGCCGTGATCGGTGCAACGCCCAGAGCAGCGGTCCGCAGACGACAGCCCCGTTGGAAAGGCATACCGATGAAGCGACTGGTTTTCGAAACCGAACACGAACAGCTGCGCGAAACAACACGACAGTACATCGAGTCTGTTGTGGCCCCACAGGCGGAGAAATGGGAACAGCAACGTCTCGTGGATCGCGCCGCCTACGTGGAGGCCGGCAAGTACGGGCTCATCGGATTCAATCTGCCCGAGCGGTTCGGCGGCGGCGGATCGGATGATTTTCGGTTCAATGCGGTGATCGTGGAGGAGCTGGCGAAGTTCGGCTCCGTGACTCCGGCGCTGAGTTTGCAGAACGACATCGTCGCCCCATACCTGAAATCGTTGGCCAACGAGGAGCAGCAGGCGCGCTGGCTGCCCGGCTACATCACCGGCGAGATCATCGGTGCGATCGCGATGAGTGAGCCCGGGGCGGGCAGTGACCTGGCCGGTATCCGAACTACGGCCACGCGTGACGGCGATGACTGGATTCTCAACGGCTCCAAGACGTTCATCTCAGCCGGGGTTAACTCCGATGTGGTCATCGTGGTGGCCCGCACCGATCCCGACGCGGGTCATCAAGGGTTCTCGTTGTTGGTCGTCGAGCGCGGTATGGAGGGTTTCAGCCGCGGGCGCAAGCTGGACAAGATGGGTCAACACGCCCAGGACACTGCCGAGTTGCACTTCGATGGTGTGCGGATACCCGGCCGCAATCTGCTGGGCGAGCAGAATCGCGGCTTCTACCACCTGATGCACAACCTGCCCTCGGAGCGGTTGTCCATTGCGGTCGGCGCGGTTGCCGGTGCGCGCGAAACGTGGCGGCAGACAGTCGAATACGCTAAGGACCGCAAGGCGTTTGGGCAGCCGATCGGCAGTTTTCAGCACAACCGGTTCGTGCTCGCCGAACTGGACACCGAGTTGGACATCGCCGAGCAGTACATCGACCGGTGCCTACGCGCCGTAGTGGACAACGAGCTGACCGCGGTGCAGGCCGCGAAGGCGAAGTGGTGGTGCACTGAGCTTGCGAAGAAGGTCGTCGACGCCTGCGTACAACTGCACGGTGGGTACGGCTACATCAACGAGTACAGGGTGGCTAAAGACTACGTCGACACCCGGATCCAGACCATCTTTGGGGGCACCACCGAGATCATGAAGGACATCATCGGGCGCGACCTGGGTCTCTAGCGGACCCGCGACTTCCTGGACGCAGCGGTTGACCGCGGTGCACGCTTCTGTCGATCGCTGGCGGTTGATGAGCCTTGGATGCTGTGTTGTTCGGCGGGGACTTTGGTGACTCCGTCGAATACCAAAGTTGCGACTTGGCGCGCCAGTTCTTCGGGGCTCAGGGCACCGTCAGGGTGGTACCACTCGACCGCCCAGTTCAACGCGCCTGTGATCAACATGGTGGTGACCGAGGAGTCGGTGTTCTTCCTGATCTCACCGGAGGTGATGGCGTCCTCGATGAGTCCGTGCCAATACTCCAGATAGGCACGCTGGTGGTTGACGGTCTGGTCGCGGACGGTGTCGGGGATCTGACCCAGGATGCGCACGAGGGCCGAGGTGTACATGGTGTTTCGCAGCACAGATAGCAGATGGGCGGTCATTGCGGTGGATAACCGGTCCAGCGCTGTGGCATCGATGGGGAGTGCGTCGACGCTCAGGCGGGCCAGATTGTCGGTGCGTTTCCAGGCGACCAGCACCATTTCGACCACAAGGTGCTCACGGGACTTGAAGTAGTAGTACATGCTACCCGTCTGGATCCCAGCGGCTGCCGCGACATCGGCCAGCCGGGCGCCGGCGTAACCCTTTTCCCGGAAGACGTTGGCGGCCGCATCAAGGATTCGTTGGGCACCCTCGGACTTGGTGCCATCCGCTCGGCTAGCGCGAAGGACCTGCTCCTCCGCGATGGCGATGGCGGCGAGGTTGTTGTCGATCGACCGGGACGCTTGGCGACGTACCGCAAGGCCTTCGAGGAACAGCGAATCGAATTGTGCCTTGAGCTCGGTCGTGGACATTCCGTCGGCGCGCGGTCGGAACCACTCGGGCACGGAGTTCATCGCGCCGAGCAGCAGCATCCGCATCACCGAACTGTTGAGGTCTGTGCGGATTTCGTCCGAGCCTTGCGTAGAATTCACAAGTGAACGCCAGAATTCCCCGTATTCGCGCTGTTCGTGGATTCGGCGCTTGCGAATTTCGTCGGGAACTTGGCCGATTATTCGGATTGTCGCCGCGGTGTAGTCGCCAATTTCCAGGACGGTGTCAAGGTGCGCGGAGATGGCTTCGCGAAGCCGGTCGAGGGCAGACGCGCCGTCGGAGAGTGCGGCGACACGTCGCCGCACGAAGCCGCTGGTGCGTTCTTGGCCGACCCGCAGGACCTCTTCGACGAGTTCCTCTCGCGAGGGAAAGTGATAGTACAGGCTGCCGGCTTGGGTGTTCGCGGCCGCGGCGACATCAGACAGCCGGGTGCCGGCATACCCTTTGTTGCGGAACGTGAGGGCGGCCGAATCCAGAATCCGCGCCCGGGTCGCCACGCCCTTCTTGCCGGGGCGGACGCGTTTGTTAGCCATCAGTGCACCTCACGCTCCACTTATCCCGAACTCCGGTCTTCCGCACGATTGTTGATTCTATGTGAGTTTTGGTCGATACATCACTCAGGTGCAGTGTGAGTGTCACCGCATGCTGCGGATTCTCTGCGACGGCCGACGGCGCTGGCCGGAGTCTCGCAGTACCCCCTGGCCGTTGACCCTAATCTGAATTAGGTTAGAATACGCGTTGCGCCTGGTTAATTGCGCCGGAAGGGAGTGTTGAAGCACATGATCAAGCTGTTGGAGGGCATTCGGGTGCTCGAGTGCGCCATGCTGCCCACCGGCGACCAGACCAGCAGACTGCTCGGGGACCTCGGTGCCGACGTCATCAAGATCGAGCGGCCGGGGACCGGCGATTACCTGCGTGAACTCGGTGACCGCATCACCGACCAGAACAGCGTCTTTCACCTCTTCTGCAACCGCAACAAGCGCAGTATCGAGGTGAACCTCCGCAACGATGAGGGTCGCAAGATCTTCTTCGAACTTCTCCAGACGGCCGACATATTCGTCGACGGATTCGCCGGCGACGCGTGCGACAAGCTCGGCATCGGCTACGACGCGCAGCGCACTGTCAAGCCCGACATCATCTACTGCCAGGCCAATGGATTCGGAACGCGCGGGAGTTACAGCCAGATCCCGGTGCACGGCTACATGATGGGTGCGGTGGCCGGTCAGTCTGAGTTTCGGGTCTCCGATGACGGTGTCGTCACCGAGGTCGTCGACCCTGAAGGCCTGTACTTCTCCGGCAATGTTGACGGACCTTTGTCGACTGCGCTCTACGCGGCCCTCACCGCAGCCGCGGCGCTGCGCTATCGCGATAAGACGGGCCAGGGGTGCTACATCGATGCCGCAGGAGCCGATGCAGTGCTAGCCAATCAAAGCCTGGATGCGGTGCTCGCCTGGAATAAGGACCGGATCACCGACCGGCGAAACCCTCCGCCACCGGTCGGTCTGGATCCGCGTCGTCGCCCGAAGTACACCTACTACCAGACCAAGGACGACAAGATCGTGCTGCTCGCCGCCATCGAGCACAAGTTCTGGGATAACTTCTGCCGGGCGATCGATCGCGACGACCTACGCGACGCGCAGAACAAGACGTTCGCGGTCGACTTCGCTGACGGCGGTAAAGCCGACCTGCTCGACGAACTGATTCCGGTCTTCCGCTCCCGCACGGTCGCGGAATGGATTGACATCGCGCGGATGTACGACATCCCGCTGTGTCCGGCGAACTCGAAGACCGACACCTTGACCGACGCCCATCTGGTCGCCCGCGAGATCGTTCATCACTCTGAACATCCGGTGGCCGGTCCCTACACGAGCACCGGCTGGCCGGCCCCGGTCAGCGGTCAACCCTTCGACATCATGCATCCGGCGCCCGCGCTGGGCGAACACACCAACGAAGTGCTCGCCGAGATTGGGTACAGCGCCGAGGACGTTGCAGCGTTGCACAACCGTGGCGTGGTGTGAGGCGCCCCGTGGTGATGCGTAGGCCAAGCCCCGTGCCAGTTACAGGCCTGCCGGAACGGGTGATGATCTATGAGGTGGGGCCCCGGGATGGCCTGCAGAACGAAAAGGGCGTCATCCCGACCGATGTGAAAGTTGAGTTCATTGAGCGGCTCGGCGCCGCGGGACTGCACACCATCGAGGCGGCGGGCTTCGTGCATCCGGCACGGGTGCCGCAACTCGCTGACGCCGAAGCGGTCATTGATGCCCTGGACCTCGATGCCGGCCGACGCTACCCGGTGCTCGTACCGACGGTCAGTGGGCTGGATCGAGCGTTCAGTCGTGGCGTTCGTGATATCGCCGTGTTCGCGAGCGCGACCGAAACGTTCTCGCAGCGCAACCTGGGCCGCACTATCGACGAATCGTTGGCGATGTTCGGCCCGGTGGTCGCGCGGGCGCGCGAGGCCGGGGCCGGCGTACGCGGCTACGTCTCGATGTGCTGCGGAGACCCCTGGGAAGGAACAGTGCCCATCACACAAGTGAGAGACGTCGCCACCCGAATGATGGACCTGGGCTGCACCCAGCTGGCGTTGGGCGACACCATCGGTGTCGGCACTCCCGGCCAGGTCAAGGCACTGGTCGAGGCCGTAGTGTCTGCGGGCATCGACGTCGGCTCGATCGCGGTGCATTTCCACGACACCTACGGACAGGCTCTGGCCAACGTACTTGCGGCGCTGCAATCCGGGGTGAGCATCATCGACAGCTCGGCAGGCGGACTGGGTGGTTGTCCGTTTGCAGACAGTTCGGCCGGAAACCTGGCCACCGAAGACCTGGTGTGGATGTTGGAGGGGCTGGGCATCCACACGGGTGTCGACCTCGGCGAGCTGGTGTCGGTCAGCCTGTGGATGGCCGCACAGCTCGGCAAGCCGTGCGTATCGCGCACCGTTCAGGCGTTAGCCGGCTGCGCTCAGGCCGCACAAGGGGACGGTGAACTCGCGACGGTGACCCGATGACTGGCCTTGAGGTGCCCCTCGAGGAGTTGCGGCCACGGTTGCGCGATTGGATCGCCGACAATGCTCCGGCCGGATTAGCGGACTTGATTGATTGGCGCCTTCGGGCCGACCTCCCCGGTTCGGTGAGCAGCCGGCAAAGCGAATCCGAGCTCGCCGATGCCCACAACCACCCCTTGTTCCAAGAGTGGGAGCAACGCTGCGCAGAGGCGCGGCTGATTTGTCCCGCGTGGCCCACCGAATACGGGGGACGCGGCTGGGATGCACCGCAGATGACAATTCTTGACGAAGAGTTCTATCAGGCCGGGGTGCCGCGTATCGACCGCGTGCAGGGGGAGTCGATGGTCGGTCCCTCGATCATCCTGCACGGCACCGCAGAACAGAAGGCTCATTACCTGCCGCGGATCATTTCCGGAGAGCACCGGTACTGCCAGGGATTCTCTGAGCCCGAATCGGGATCGGACTTGGCCTCGGTACGGACCCGCGCAGTCGTGGAGGGCGATCACCTCGCGATCAGCGGGCAGAAGGTGTGGACCTCCCGCTTCAACACCGCAAACATGATTTTCGTGCTGTGCCGCACCGACCCCACGGCGTCGAAGCACCGCGGATTGTCCTATGCGATCACCGAGTTCACCCCCGGAAGCAACGGCATCGAGGTTCGCCCGATCCGGCAAATCACCGGGGCGGCGGAGTTCGCCGAGATCTTCTTCGACAACACCACGGCACCGTTGTCAGGGGTGATCGGTGGGCTCGGTCAGGGATGGCAGGTCGTGCAGTCCACCCTGGGATTCGAGCGCGGCGGAGCCGGACGCGCGACCACCATGGTGCTGCAGGCCCGCGAACGTGAACTCGAACAGCTGGTGGAGTACGCCCGACGACAGGGGCGGCATCGCGACCCTCTCGTGCGCCGGGAGCTGGCCTGGGCCAAGACCCAGGTCACCATTTTGCGCAGCAGCTGGCAGCGGACCGTGGCAGAGGTCGCCGCCGGTGTGCAGCCAGGAGCCCAGATGTCGACGTGGAAGCTGGCGTGGAGCGAATACCATCTGCGGCTCGGAGCGCTTGCCCTGGAGATCGCAGGACCTGCCGCGATGGTCCGGCCTGCGGGCCCTGACTATGCCCTGGACCCGTGGCAGGACACATTCCTTGTTGCTCATTCCGGCACCATCTACGCCGGTACTTCTGAAGTGCAACGAAACATCATCGGCGAGCACGTACTGGGGCTGCCCCGCGAGCCCCGAGTGCCCGAAGGGCAGCGCTCATGAGCGGCGATGTGCCAGCTCCGGGGGAGAAGAGCTTCCGGTTTCCCGTGGAGCGCGGGCACATCCTGATGTTCGCGCGGGCGTTGGGCGACGATAATCCCGTCTACTTCGATGAAGGCCACGAGAGCACGCGCCGATGTGGCGGACTGGTCGCCCCTCCGACGTTCGTGGCCGGCGCGGCGCAGTTCGATCCCGAGTGGCCTTACCGCCCAAGGCCGGGCGCCGAGTGGAACGGCTCGGGTCGCGGACCCGGCTTCGCCCCCGCCTCGTCCGGGGGTGGCACCAGCTTGCATGCCGAGCAGCATTACGAATTCCACGTTCCCCTGCGTCCCGGTGACGTCCTGACGGTTGCGCGGGAAGCCGGAGAAACCTGGGAGAAGCAGAGTGCACGCGGCGGAACATTGCGGTTCTCCGAGGAGATCACCCGCTTCGTCAACCAGCGCGGAGAACTCGCCGTGACGGCTCGGCGGGTGCGGGTGGTCACCGAGCGGGCGGTAGACCAGTGAAGATTGCCGAATTGTCGGTCGGCGACCGGCGCGAAGCAACGGTGGTCGAGGAACTTTCCCGAACCCAGATCGTCATGTATGCCGGCGCGTCGGGTGATTACAACCCGTTGCACACGGACGAGGTCTACGCCATGAAGGTGGCCGGCTATCCCAGCGTCATCGCCCACGGCCAGCTCACCATGGGCCTGACGGTCAAGGTCATCACCGACTGGATCGAGGACGGTGAGCTCACAGGTTTCGGTGTGCGTTTCCAGCGGCAGGTGTGGCCCGGCGACACTCTCACCGCGACCGCCACGGTCACCGCGACCGAGGACCGGGACGAGGGTGGGTTGCGCATCGTGGAGTTGGACGTGTCGACGGTAAATCAGGACGGTGAGCCGGTCATGGCGGGCTACGCGCGGCTGCGGGAGCGGCGGTAGCCATGGATGAACGATTGGCCCTGGTTGCTGGTGGCAGCGGTGGTATCGGATCAGCCATCTGCCAGGCGCTGGCCCGGGATGGCTTCGACGTCGCGCTGACTTACCGGCACAACGTCGAGGCTGCCAACCGCACAGCCGAGGCCGTGCGAGCCCTTGGCGCCACGGCGTGGGTGCACCAGGTGGACCTCACCGACATTGAGGCCACGGCCGCATTGGTCCTCGCAGTGCCGAGGCTGGACACCGTCATCTATGCCGCCGGACCGTCGATTCCGATGCGCTACACCGCCCAAATCACACCCCAGGAGTTCGCTCACCAGCTCGCGGCGGACGCCGCGGCATGTTTCAACCTGCTGCAACCCGCGATCGAGCGGCTGCGAGTCAGCCAAGGCTCGATGGTGGCCCTGGTGACGACCGCACTACTGCGCTATGCCACTCGCGACCTGCTGTCGGCAGCACCGAAGGGCGCCGTCGAACAGTTGGTGCGCGCCATCGCCGCGGAGGAAGGCAAGAACGGTGTGCGTGCCAACTGTGTGGGTGTCGGGGTGATCGCGGCCGGGGTGTTGGACGACCTGATCGACAGCGGCGACTACCACCAAGAGGCCCTCGAGGCCGCGCGGCGTGCGATTCCGATGCGCCGATTCGGGTCAGCCCAGGAACTTGCCGAGGTGGTGGCCTTTCTTGCCGGGACCCGCTCGGCCTATGTCACCGGACAGACCCTTCGGGTCGACGGCGGATACTCGGTCTGACGCGGTCAATTCACAGGTTCATCGATGCGGCCACCACGTCGCGGTGATAGTGGACACCACCCAACAGCGCCTCGGAGGCCTTGGCCCGTTTCAGGTACAGGTGCGCGTCGTGTTCCCAGGTGTAGCCGACGCCGCCGTGGATTTGGAGCATCGCGCCGGCTGATCGCGAGAAGACCTCCGAGCAATACGCGTGGGCCAGCGACGACGCCAGTGCCGCGTCGGTGTCGTCGGCAGCGGAGGTCATCGCGTAGTAGGCCGCGGAGCGGGCCGATTCGACGTCGAGCAGCATGTCGGCGCACCGGTGCTTGATCGCCTGGAAGGAGCCGATGGGCCGACCGAACTGGGTACGGATCCGGGCGTACTCGACAGAGGCGTCCAGGCAGTGCGCCGCACCGCCGAGCTGCTCTGCGGCCAGACAGACCGCCGCCTGCTGCAGTGTGCGCTGCAATGCGGCCGCCCCATCAGCGTCTGGGCCGCCCAGCAGCTGCGCCGGTGTCCCCTCGAAGCGCAGTTCGGCCAGCTTGCGGGTCTGGTCCAGCGTCGGCAGTGACGTGCGCTGCAGACCCTGGGCGGTGGACGCATCCACGGTAAACAAGGAGACCGCCCCGGTACCGGGGCGTCGCGCGGACACGATGATCAGCTGGGCGGTATGGCCGTCGACAACGAGGGTCTTTGCGCCGTGCAGCCGGTATTGCGCGCCGTCCACGGTGGCCTCGGTAGCTGTGTCGTACGGCGCCCAGACGTCGGTGCGCTCGGTGAAGGCCAGCGCCGCGCGTAGGTCACCGGAGGCGATGGCGGGAAGTAGGTGCTCACGATTCTCATCGGTGCCGCCGACGAGTATTGCATTGGCGCCCAAGACAATCGAAGACAGGAACGGCGCACACAGCAGTGCGCGGCCCATTTCCTCCATCGCCAAGCACAACTCGACCAGGGAGAAGCCGGCACCGCCGAAGCGCTCCGGGATGGCGAGCGACTGCAGGCCCAACTCGCTGCCGAGCTGGTGCCACACCGCAGGGTCGAAGCCCTCCTCGGTGTCCATCAACCGTCGCACCTCGGCGACCGGCGACTTGGCCTCACAGAACTTACGGACCAGCTGCTGCAGTTGGCGCTGCTCCTCCGTCGGCGCGAATGTCAACAGTCTTCTCCTGTGCTCGGCGACAATCTAATTTAACACAGACTATTCTGGGCAATCGAGCACGCTGACCGTTGACGAACTACCAAAATCTGTGTAGAAAAAGATTCAGATATGCACTTGCGTGTCCACAAGCTGAGCGATCCAGGAAGGGGGCTGTCGGTGCCTGGACCGCACAACGTAGAGATCGTGCGCAGATTCACCGAGGGCTTGCGCGCCGGAGACATCGACGCCTGCGCGGCGTTGCTCGACCACACGAACGTGTTCTCCGAGGCGCCCAGCCTGCCGTTCGGTGGTGAATACGTCGGCATCGACGGATTCCGGCGGATGCTGGCGGCGGTGAGCCGGGATTTCCGGGTAAGGCTGGAACCCCCGGAGATCGCCGGGACTGACGACTGGGTCGCTGTCGTGGTACACGGCACGTTCACTTCGCGGGGTACCGGGCGCAGCATGCCCGTCGAGTGCGTCGACATCTACCGGCTGCGGGACGCCAAGATCGTGCGCGTCGACGTGCACTACAAGGAGCCAGGCGCCCTGACTGAACTCTGCCGCGAACCGGTCGGCTCCGACTTGGCCCCAGCGGCGCCTGGCGCGTCCCCGATCGACACTTCCCACACGAATCGAGGTGAGCTCACGTGAGCGATCAACAACCCGGTACACACCCTGGCCGTTGCACTGCGCTAGAGGCGTTGGGTCACGACTATGACCACTACGACCCGCAGTTCGCGCTAGACCCGCATGCGGACTACACGGCACTTCGGGCCAAATGTCCAGTGGCGCAAACCGATAACTACGGTGGGTTCTACGTGATCACGAAGTACGAGGACATATCCGCCGTCCTGCTCAATGCTCAAGTGTTCTCGTCATGGCCGGCTGACACCCCGCCGACGCCCGGTCACACCCGTGCGCTGATCCCGCTGGAAGTCGATCCCCCCGAACATCGCCGCTACCGCACGATCATCGACCCGTTGTTCCGGCCCAAGGCCATCGAGCACATCGCCGACGAGGTGCGCCGTTACGCGGCTGAGCTGGTCGACACCATGGTCGCCAAACGCGAATTCGACTTCATGACCGAATTCGCCGAGCCCTTCCCGAGTTCGGTGTTCCTTCGGCTGGTCGGGCTGGACTTCGATGTGGCCCAACGTGATCAGTTGTGCAGCTGGGCCAGCACTATTCTGCACACCACGACCAACGGAGTCGAGCACGGCGACGTCGAGGCCCAGACTTCCGCGCGTCTGCAGGCCGGCAAGGCGCTCAACAACTTCCTCCGCGCCTTGCTCGACGAACGCCTCGCCAATCCCGGTGACGACATCATTTCTTATCTGACGACCGCGGAGATGCCGGGCGCCCGCAAGCTCGACTACCGCGAAATCCTCAACTTCGCCTACGTGATGGTGCTGGCCGGACTGGACACCGTCTCCACGGCAATTGGATTCAGCTTCCTGCATCTAGCTCGTCGACCGGATCTCCAAGACCGCCTCGCTGCCGATCCGTCATTGATTCCGTCGGCGATCGAGGAACTTCTGCGTTATGAACCGATCGTTCACGGCAGCCGCACCGTCACCGAAGAAACCGCCATCAACGGGGTCGAATTACACCCCGGCGACCGCGTGGTCATACCGCTGGCCTCGGCACATCGCGACGAAGACGCCTACCCTGACGCTGACCAGATCCTGATCGACCGGCACGCCGACAAGTCGATGATCTTCGGCGCCGGAAATCACCGCTGCGTCGGTTCACACCTGGCACGGCTCGAGCTGACCATCGCCTTTGAGGAGATCTTCCGGAAGATCCCGAAGTTCTCCATTCCCGAGCACGCCCAGCTTGCCGCGTATGGCGGCCAGACGCGCAGCTTGATCACGTTGCCGTTCAGGACATGGCGTGACTGAGGCACTGGCAACCATCGCCGGCCCGCGCGCTGACGTCGCGAAGCGCTTCCTCGAGCCGGCCTCGGTCGCCATAGTCGGCGTCTCGACCAGCACCGGGCAGGCTTACAAGGCGGGCGGGCGAGCCGTCCTCGAACACCTCAAGGTCTACGGCTACACCGGTGAGGTCGCCGTGATCCACCCAACGGCAACGTCCGTCGACGGTGTTCCGGGGTTCCCGTCGCTTCGTGACCTTCCCACGGTCCCTGATGTTGTGGTCATCGCGGTACCGGCCGCGGCCGTGCAAGCAGTATTGGCTGAATGTGCAGAGGTCGGCGCGCGACAAGCATTGATCTTGACCGCTGGATTCGCCGACATGGGTGTGGCCGGCCACGAACTGGAGCGCTCCCTGCTGGACTTCGCCCGCGACAACGCAATTCGAATCGTCGGCCCGAACAGCACCGGACTGGTCAACGTCCGGACCGGGCTTGCCATGAGCATGACCTCCGTACTCACCGAAGGTGTCCCCATCGCCGCCGGCGGAATCGCCGTGATCGCGCAGAGCGGTGCGATCGGCAGCACCGTCGTGGAGAGGGCCCGCGACGCCGGTGTGGGAATCTCCCACATCGTCAGCACCGGTAATCAAAGGGACATGGACATCCCCGACTTCGTGTCGTATTTCGCGGGGCTGCCGGAAGTCCACACCGTCGCGCTGTACCTGGAATCCATCCGCGACGGCCGGCGGTTTTCTGCCGCAGTGCGCGAGTTGCATGGTGCGGGCAAGCGGCTGATCACCTATCTCGGCGGCCGTACCGCGGCCGGTGAACAGGCTGCAGCCAGCCATACCGGCAAGATCATCGGCCGCGGAGCGCTCGAGCTGGCGCTGCTGCGGGCGCTTGATGTCACTGTGGTCGACGACCCCGACGACTTGTGGGTATTGGGGGCGATGAGCGCACCCCGGCACCGGCAGTTCCCGCGCAAGTGGGGCATGGTCGCCTACTCCGGAGGCATGGCGGTGTTGGCTACCGAGCAGCTGGCCAGCGCCGGGGTGGTATTTCCCCCGCTGGGACAGTCGACCATCGAGCGGCTCAAAGAGCAGTTGCCCAGCTTCGCCGCCATCCCCAACCCGCTCGACGTCGGCCCCGGTTCAATGCCCGTGCAGTTCGGCGGCTACCTGGCGGCTGTGGCCGAGGATCCGGCAATCGAGGCGGTGTGCGTGCCGCTGCCGATGGGAGCGCGAGGGTGGAACGCTCAAAGCGTCGCCGACATCCTGGCGGTGGGCCGCGATACCGGCAAGCCGTGCATCGTGCTGTGGTACGGGGGGCGCGCCGTCGACCCCTACATCAAAGAGCTGCGCGCGGCTGGAGTGCTGGTGGCCCAGAGCCCCTCGGATCTCGGCCGGCTGGTCCGCGCGCTCCTCGGACCGGAGCGAGTGCTGGAACCCGACCCCGCCCCGGACGGCGAGCCGGCCGGTCGTGCGATGACGGTCGGTGGCGCCCAAGCGCTGCAATTGTTGGCCGACTACGGCCTGGATGTCGCGCCGATGACGGTGTGCGACAGCTCTTCTGCACCACGTGCGGCTGAGGGGCTCGGCTACCCCGTAGTCGTGAAGTCCGCCGATGAGGACATCACGCACCGCACCGAGCTTGGCCTGGTCGCGGTCAACCTGTCCAACGCCGACCAGGTCGGGCAAGCGGTGGCGCGGATGGCGGCTCGCTGTGGGGCCCCGGACCCGACCTGGCTCATGCAGAAAATGGTGACCGCCGGAGTGGAGCTGATCCTGACCGTGCGCACGGCTGACGATCTCGGGGTGTTCGGCACCGTGGGGATTGGCGGCGCTGCCGTGGAGGTGCACCGTGACGTGGAGCATGTCCCGCTGCCGTGCGATCCGGACACGTTGCACAAGGCACTGACCCGGCTGCGGCTAGCCGAATTACTTTTCGGTTTCCGTGGGGGCGAGCCGGTAGATGAATCATGGATCGGCGACACGCTGAATCGGATGGCTGCTCTGCTCACCGAACAGGGGTTGTCAGAGATCGAGGTCAACCCCGCAATCGTCGACAAGAGCGGCGGCACGATCGTCGATGCTTTGTGTGTTCGAACACCCACGCCGACTCTTGTAGAGCTACCAAATTCTGAGTAGATTTAGAAGACAAGAAGCGAACATTTCGGCTAATGCGACGCGCTGCGGTACGCATCCCTGAGACCCCGTCAACCTTTGGAGGACCACGTGATTGGCACTGACCGTCTCCCCGTGCTGGACGTCGACCAGCACTACTACGAACCTCTCGACGCCTTTACCCGGCACTGCCCCAAGGCGTGGCGCGAGCGCACCGTACAGACCGCGGTCATCGACGGCCGCACCCGCCAGATCGTCGGCGGCAAGATCGACCGTACTGTCACCAACCCCACCTTCGACCCCATCGTGAAGCCGGGGGCGATGACGGACTACTTCCGCGGCAATCCGCAGAAGCGTTCGCTTCTCGACATCCTGTCCGAACGTGAACCGATTCCGGGCCATTACCGCAACCGTGACGACCGGCTGGCCAAGATTGACGAGCAGGGCCTGCAGGCGGTGTGGATGCTGCCGTCGCTGGCGATGGGCTACGAAGAGGGGCTGCAGTACGATCCACCAGCCGCCGCACAGGCGTTCAAAGCCTTCAATCGCTGGCTGCTTGATGACTGGGGCTACAACTACAAGGACCGGATCTTCAGTTCGCCCTACCTGACGTTCGCGGATATCCCCGCCGCGATCGACGAGGTCGAACACGGGCTGGCCAACGGTGCACGCATCTTCGTGGTGCGCGCACAGGCTACCTACACCGACGGAGGGTGGCGTTCTCCCGGTGATCAGATCTTCGACCCGATCTGGGCCCGTCTCGAGGAAGCCGGGGCCATCACGGTCGTACACGTTGGCGAGGTCGGCGGCGCCGGCCTCGACAAGTACGTCGAACACCGCACCAACATCATCGGCGAGATCGCCTCCCCGCTGCAGATCGCCGTCGGACATGAGCGGGCGATCGCCAGCTATCTGGCGGCGGTGACGTGCGACAAGCTCTTCGAGCGTTTCCCGAACCTGAACATCGCCTCGGTGGAGAACGGAGCGGAGTTCCTGCCGCTTTCGATTTCCGGGCTCAACCGTGCCGGGTTCCAACGCCCGGGCTACTTCGCCTCGGATCCCGTTGAGCAGTTTCGCGAGCATGTGTGGGTGGCCCCGTTCTGGGAGGACAACCTCCTGGAGGTGGTCAAGTATCTGGGCGTCGACCAGGTGCTGTTCGGCTCGGATTATCCGCACCCGGAGGGCCTGGCCGAGCCGCGCCAGTACGAGAAGGTCGCCGCCGAGCTCAACGATCCCGTTTCCGAGCGCAAGGTCATGTGGGACAACGCGGCGAAACTGACGAAGCTGGCCTAAGCCGGTGGAACCAGCAGGCAAAGTCATTGTCGTCACCGGTGGTGCCGCCGGCATGGGGGAGGCGATGTGTCGGCGGTTTGCCGCCCTTGGCGCCGCGGTGGTCGTCGCCGACATTGACGCGCCACGCACCGCGCTCGTCGCCGAGGAGATCGGCGGCTTGGGTGTCGTCACCGATGTCTCTGACGAAGCACAAGTTATCGAGCTCGTCCAAACCGCCCTCGCCGAGTTCGGCCGCATCGATGTCTTCGTATCCAACGCCGGAGTGCTGTGGGGCGAACCGCACGATGGCGTGACACCGCTGCACGAGCGGGGCAACCCGTGGGCCTCCAACCAGGCGTGGCAGCGGGTATGGGATGTCAACGTCATGCCGCAGGTCTACGCGGCACGGGCGGTTCTGCCGCATATGGTTGAGCGGGCCTCTGGCTATCTCATCCAGAATGCCTCCGCGGCAGGCCTTTTGACTGCGCTCGGCAACGCTCCCTACGCAACCAGCAAGCACGCCGTTCTCGGACTGACCGAATGGCTGTCGATCCACTATGGGGGCAACGGCATTCGGGTGTCCTGCGTCGTCGCCGAAGGCGTGCGTACGGCCATGCTGCGCGGCGCACAGGGCGAGTGGTTCGCGGTGGCCGGCGCGATCACCGCCGAGGAAGCGGCCGACTGCGTCGTTGAAGGGATGAGAAAAGAACAGTTCCTCATTCTCACCCACCCGCAGGTGGAGAAGTACTTCCGCGGCAAGGCCGCCGACTACGACGAATGGATCGCCAAAATGCGCAAGCTACATGCCAAGACCCCCGGGCTGGCGTCATGAGCATCCACGACCGCGACGAGGTGTACATCGGGGGAAGCTGGCGGCGTTCCGCAGGCGGTGTCATCGAGGTCCAGTCCGCCATCACCGGTGCGGTTATGGGCCGGGTTCCCGATAGCACGCCCCCCGAGGTAGCGGATGCCGTGGCGGCCGCGCGCGCGGCATTTCCGGCGTGGTCGCAAGCGACGGTCGACAGTCGGCTGCAGTACCTTACGCTGTTGGCCAAGAAGGTCGACGACCGCGCCGATGAACTGACCCGGCTGATCAGCTGCGAGGTCGGCACACCGCTGCGGGTGTCGACGGCGGTGCAGGTCGGGCTACCGCGCCGCGTGCTGGAGAGTTACCGCGACCTCATGGCCAGATTTGAGCTCCAAGAACGCATCGGTGACTCGCTGGTACTGCGAGAACCGATCGGCGTCGTGGCCGCGATCACCGCGTGGAATTACCCGCTGCAGCAGGTGCTGGGCAAGATCGCGGCGGCCTTGGCGACCGGCTGCACCGTGGTGCTCAAGCCCTCAGAAGTCGCACCGCTCAGCGCGTTCGTGGTTGCCGACATCATCGACGAGATCGGGCTTCCGCCCGGAGTTTTCAACTTGGTGTCGGGACGCGGGGGCACTGTGGGCGAGGAACTCGTCGCTCACCCCGATGTCGACATGGTGACATTCACCGGTTCGACGGTGGCGGGTCGGCGGATCGGGGAAGTTGCGGCACGCACGGTCAAACGAGTGGCCTTGGAGCTGGGTGGCAAGTCGGCCAACATCATTCTCGACGACGCGGACCTGGCTCAAGCGGTCAAGGTCGGGGTGGCCAACTGCTTCACCAACACCGGCCAAACCTGCACGGCACTGACCCGCATGCTCGTTTCCCGAACGCAGCTCGCCCAGGTGGAGGATCTCGTCCGCGCCCGGCTGGCCGCCTACACACTCGGAGATCCACTGGACCCGTCCACGACGATGGGGCCGCTGGCTTCGGCCGCGCAGCGCGACAGGGTGCGCGACTACATCCGCGTCGGTATCGCTGAGGGCGCAGACCTCATCTACGGTGGGCTCGACGAGCCGACAGACGTGCCGACAGGGTTTTTCGTCACGCCCACCGCGTTTTCAAATGTGCGTCAGGACATGCGCATCGCCCGTGAGGAGATCTTCGGGCCGGTGCTTTCGATCCTGCCCTACGACACCGAAGACGATGCCGTCCACATCGCCAACGACACCGAGTACGGCTTGGCCGGTGCCGTGTGGTCGGCCGATCACGACCGGGCGCTTCGAATCGCGCGCCGGATGCGTACCGGAGCGGTGGACATCAACGGCTCCTTCTTCAACATGCTGGCCCCGTTTGGCGGCTACAAGCAGTCGGGCAACGGTCGGGAGCTCGGCCATTACGGACTGGTCGAGTTCTACGAGCTGAAGTCGGTGCAGGGCGCGCCGGCTGAACCGTGACGGGAGGGCGTCAGAAGTGGACTTCTCGGCCGACACCGATCTTGACCTGATACGCGAGGGCATCGGCGCGATCTGCACAAAGTTCGACGACGACTACTGGGCCGAGCGCGATCGCCGCCACGAGTTCCCGTGGGACTTCTACCGGGCGCTGGCCGAAGGCGGTTGGATCGGTATCGCGATACCCGAGGCCTACGGCGGCAGCGGGCGGGGGCTGCTGGAGGCCTCGGTCATCCTGCAGGAGGTCGCCGCGTCCGGCGCTGCGATGAACGGATGCAGCGCCATCCACCTGTCGATCTTCGGCATGCATCCGCTCATCCTGCACGGCTCGGAGGACATCAAGCAGCGGTATCTTCCCCGAGTCGCCTCCGGAGACCTGCATGTGGCCTTCGGGGTGACCGAACCCGACGCCGGTACCGAAACACTGGCCATCAAGACCCGCGCTGTCCGCGATGGCGACTCGTATGTCATTCGCGGACAGAAGGTGTGGACCTCCAAGGCCCAAGACGCCGACCGGGTGCTGCTGCTGGCCCGGACGACGCCTGTCGAGCAGTGTAAGCGCCGTACCGACGGGCTGACTCTGTTCATGGTGGACTTGCATGACCCCGCCGTCACCATCACCCCGATCGCCAAGGCCGGCCGCAACGCGGTGTCCTCGTGCGAGACGGTGTACAACGACGTGGTGGTATCGGTCGACGACCGTGTCGGCGAGCAGGACAAGGGCTTTTATTACCTTCTCGACGGGCTCAACGCTGAGCGTGTGCTGATCGCGTCGGAGGCGATTGGTACCGGCCAGGCGGCACTGCGCCGCGCGGTCGGCTACGCCAACCAACGCGTGGTGTACGGCAGACCTATCGGCCAAAACCAGGGTGTCGCGTTCCCGCTGGCCGAGGCCCATGCCCGGCTGGAGGCCGCCGAGTTGTTCACCCGGCGTGCCGGCTGGATGCTGGATCGCGGGCTGCCCAGCGGCGCAGAAGCGAACATGGCCAAGTTGCTGGGCGCCGACGCCGGCTTCCAGGCTGCGGACACGGCCATGCAGGTGCACGGTGGATTCGGCTACGCCGAGGAATACCACATCGCGCGGTACTGGCGCGAAGCGCGGCTGATGAAGATCGCACCGATTCCGCAAGAGCTGATCTTGGCCTACATCAGCCAACACGTCCTCGGCCTGCCCAAGAGCTATTAGGCCTCGGTGTTGTTCAGGAAGGAAGGCCGACAGGTGACTACGAGCGGTGACAACTTCGACTACGTCGTCGTTGGTGGGGGCTCCTCTGGATCCGTGGTGGCGGCCCGGCTGGCTCGAGCCGGTGCCGACGTGCTGCTGCTGGAAGCCGGCGGTAGCGATCGGCGCATCGACGTTCGGATCCCTGCCGCCGTCGCTATCGCCTACCAGAAAGTGAACTGGAAATACCCGGCTGAGCCGGACCCGACGCGCACCGGCAATCCCGAAGCCTGGATGGCCGGAAAGGTGATGGGCGGTGGCGGCTCGATCAATTCGTGCGTTTTCGTCCGCGGCAACCGGGCCGACTACGACGGCTGGGCCAAGAACGGATGCACCGGCTGGGACTACGACTCGGTCCTGCCCGCATTCAAACGGATGGAGACGTGGGAGGGTGGTCCAAGCGAGTTGCGCGGTGGTTCGGGTCCCATTTCGGTGAACGTGCAGACCAACCGCGGTCAGGCCAACATGGCGTACATGAAGGCCTGCCTGCAGGCGGGTTATCCGTCCAACCCGGATTACAACGGCGCCTATCAGGACGGTGTCGGGTTGGCTCAGGTCAATCATCGTCGCGGCACTCGCTCACAAGCGTCGCGGGAGTACCTTCGGAGCGTCGCACCCAAAGGCAAGCTCACCGTTCGTACCCACAGCTACGTGTATCGCATCGTGCTGGAGGGCAATAGGGCAGTCGGAGTGCAGTATCGGCACCAGGGCACGGTCACGCAGGCCAGGGCCCGCGAGGAAGTGGTGATCAGTGCCGGCTCGATCGGCTCTCCCCGGTTGTTGCAGCTGTCCGGCATCGGGCCTCATTCGGCGCTGTCGGATGCCGCGGTGGAAACTGTGGTGCACCTGCCCGGAGTGGGCCAGAACCTGCACGAGCATCCCTACCTGATGCAGCGCTGGCGCTCAAAGATCCCCACGATCAACAAGATGCGCATCGGCACTGCCGTCGAAGGGCTCATGGACTACGTGCGCAACGGCAGCGGTCTGCTGGCGATGACGATGGTGCAGGTGCAGTGCATGGCGCGCACCGATCCCGGTCTCGAGGCTCCCGATCTGCAGCTGCAGTTCGTTCCTTTTGCCATCACTCGTGCAGTTGACGAGAACGGAATGTTCAACGTGCAACCGGCCAAGGAGGAGGGATTTTTGGCGGCCTCGACTTTCCTTCGGCCGCGCGCCCGTGGATCGATCACGTTACGTGGATCGGCTGCTGACGCCATGCCGCGCATCTCCTACCAGTTCCTGGCCGACCTGGACGACCTGCGAGACTGCGTGCGTGGGTTGCGCGAAGTGCAGCGCGTGATGGCTCAGCCGGCGATGGCAGCGATCACCGACGGACAGCTCGAACCTGAGGCGCTGTGTTCCACCGATGCCGACTGGGAGCAGTACGTGCGCCGCACCGTGACACCGTCGTACCACCCGGTGGGGACCTGCAAAATGGGCATCGACGACCTCGCGGTGGTCGATCCTGAACTCAGCGTACACGGCATCGCCAACCTGCGCGTCGCCGATGCCAGCATCATGCCCACCATCACCACGGGCAACACCAACGCCCCCTCGATGATGATCGGCGAACGGGCGGCCGAGCTCATCCTCGGTGCGCGACCCAACCCGAATGGAGTGACCAATGGCTCACGATGATCACCGCTTTGGACGGACCCTGGGCGCATGGCTGCGCGAGGAAGCTGCACTGGACCCCGGCCGGCCCTTCGTCCAATGTGACAGCGACTGGGTCACTCTCGGCGAACTCGACGAGCAGTCCGATCGCGTCGCTGCAGGACTGCAGGCGGCGGGAGTGGGCAAGGGCGACCGGGTCGCGATCAATCTGCCCAACCGCATCGAGAACATCGTGCTCATCTATGCGGTAGCCAAGGCAGGTGCCATCCAGGTCCCGCTCAACACCTACCTGCGGGGAGATTTTCTGCACCACCAGCTTATTCAGACGTCCCCCAAGGTTTACATCGGTGACAGCGAAGCCGTTGACTTGCTCTCACCGATCCTTGCGACGCTCACCGAGCGGCCGCGACTGGTGCTGGTAGGGCAGCGCTCGCAGGACGCAACGCTTCAGCCCGACCTGCACTACACGCAGCTGCAGGACTGCGGTGTAGCTCTTGTGGAGCCAGAGATCGACCCCGCCGACGTGTGTGCGATCGTCTACACGTCGGGCACGACGGGGCCCTCGAAGGGCTGCACCACCACCCACGGCTACTACTGCAACCTCATCAACGTGTTCGTCGAGCACGGTTGGTATGAGAAGGGTGACATCATCTTCGGAGCCACTCCGCTGTTCCACTTCAGCGGCCAAACCTGGCTCGTCGCAGCGGCATTGGCTGTTCGCGGATCGGCGATCGTTGAGCCTGCGTTCCACGCAAGCACCTACATGGCACGCATTCGGGAGACCGGTGCCACTGCTGCGCTCGGTATGGGAGCGATGGGCATGGCGATCATGGCCCAGCCGCCCCACGAGGACGACCGCAACCACAAGCTGCGCCACATCACCTTCACGCCGTCGACACCTGAATTCATCGAGCAGTTCGAGAAGCGCTTCGGAATAGCCCCGTTTTCCGAGGTTTTCGGCCAGTCGGAGTGCTGGCCGGTGCTGCTGGGCGATCCGCGTGATGAACGCCACCCCGGCAGCATGGGCAAGCTGACCAGAGGGCTGCAGGTGAAGATCGTCGACGATCACGACCGTGAGGTGGCGGTGGGGGAGGCCGGCGAGATGATCGTTCGACCCGACGAGCCGTTCCGCATGTTCTCTGGGTATTGGAACGACGATGCGGCGACGGTACGCACATTTCGGAACCTCTGGCACCACACAGGGGATTGCGCCCGTATCGACGCCGAGGGATATTTCTGGTTCGCCGACAGGAAAAAGGACTCGTTGCGCCGTCGTGGCGAGAATGTATCCTCGATCGAACTCGAGCAGGCCATCGTCGCCCATCCCTCGATCGCACAAGCAGCCGTGCACGCCGTACCCTCCGAGCTCAGCGAGGACGACGTCAAAGTTTGCCTGGTGTTGGCCCAAGGATGTGAGATTCAACCGCGGGAATTGTTCGAGTTCTTCCGAAAGTCAATGCCCTACTACGCGATTCCGCGGTACGTCGAGGTGCTCGAGTCGCTTCCGGTCAACGTCAACGGCCGGGTGCAGAAGTTCAAGTTGCGCGAGCGGGGCATCACCGAAACCACGCTCGACTTTGAGAAGCTGGGTCTTGTGGTCGCCCGCGATGACCGTCGACGGCGGTGACTGGGCGATGTCCGATGCGAGCCAGTCCTGCCGAGAGTCGACCGCAACCGAGTCAGCCCGGCGCCGGTGCGCGGTGCTCCCTGACCTCAGGCTCGCCGGTTGAGGCCGTGATGTGCGCGCGCAGGTCAAAGTTGAGGTCGTTGGCCTGCTCGGGGGTCAGACAATCGCCGAGAGCAAGCAATTTGCGGGCGGCCATGTGGTCGCCGGGTCGGTTGAGTGACTCGACGCTACGTAGCACGTCGTTTTGGAAGCAGAAGACCGAAAAGCGACCGCTGGCAGGGTCTCCGCGAAGCACGGCCCGGCCGGGTTGTGTGCTGAGTCCGGCGATCTGCAACTTGAGGTCGGCCTGATCGCTCCAGAACCAGGGGACGCTGTCGTAGGGTTCTGGCCGTCCGACGAGTCGGGCGGCCAGAACGCGGGCCTGTGCTGTGGCGTTGTGCACCGACTCCAGGCGCACCCGGAGCCCGCCGGCGTAGCGGTTGGGGCATGACGTGCAGTCGCCGACCGCAGAGATTCGGTCGTCGTCGGTGGCCAGGTATTCGTCGACAACGATCCCGTTGTCGATCCGAAGGCCGGCGTCCTCGGCGAGGTCGGTGTTCGGCACCGCTCCGATGCCGACGAGGACCATGTCGGCGGGGAATTCGCGGCCCTCGGTCGTTGTCACAGCGCTGACCCGGCCGGCTGCGCCGGTCAAACCGGCCACGCTGGTGCCGAGTTCGATGCCGAGGCCTCGGGAGCGGTGAGCGTCGAGGAGGAAGCCGGCCATCTGGGGAGACAGCACACGACCCATCAGGCGATCGGAAATCTCGATGACGACCGCATCGAGGCCGAGCCTGGTCGCGGTCGCCGCGACCTCGAGTCCGATGAAGCCGCCACCTAGCACCACAACGTGGCGGGCGCGGTCCAACCGGTCGCGGATGTCGTCGGCTTCGGCGAGGTTTCGCAGCCCGACGACACCGTCGAGCTCGGTTCCCGCGACTGGCAGGGCGCGGTTGTGGGCACCCAGCGCAAGCACCAGGTGGTCGTAGGCCAGCCAAGCGCCGCCGCGGAGTTGGACGCGGCAGTTTGTGCGATCGATGCTGCTCACCGTTTCGGCCAGCAGTAGCTCGATACCGTGCTGCTCGTAGAAGCTGCCAGGGTGCAGCCAAAGGCTCTCGCGCGCAGATGCACCGGTGAGGTGGCCTTTGGACAGCGGTGGCCGCTGATAGGGCAGGAACGGTTCGTCGCCGACAAGCACGATCCGACCCTTGAACCCAAACTCGCGCAAGGAGGCGGCCGTATGGGAACCCGATTGCCCTGCACCGGCGATGACGATGGTGGAAGTCTCGGAAGTCCTGGAAGTCCTGGTCATAACTGCGTCGGTGGCACTCGCACAACGAGACCGTCCAGTTCGGGTCCCGCCTTGATCTGGCAACTGAGTCGGGAGTTGGCCTGGCGGGGAGAGGCAGTGTAGTCAAGCATCTCCTCCTCGTCGGCGCTGGCCGCGCTGAGGCGGCCCAAATCATCGTCGTCAACGTAGACGTGACACGTCGCACACGCCAGGGTGCCGCCACATTCGGCAACGATCTCGGAAATGTTGTTGGCCACCGCCGCTTGCATGACCGAGGTTCCCTCGGTGACCTCGACGATGACCTCTTCACCGCCGGACCGTATGTACGTTACTTTCACCACGATCAGCACCTCCTACACGCTTCCCGGGAGAGTCTAAACCAAAACCGATTCTATAGCACCAAACAGTCTCCGACTGCGGTGTCGATCGGCCGAGGCCCTGACCGGTCGGCGCATCGTGTGCCTGGCACAATGCGGTCGTAGTGTGACGCGCTTGACAGCGCAGGGAGGTCCGGGATAGAAACGGTGCAGTTCTAAATCTACGTAGGATTTAGAAACCAATCTCATGTAGATTTCGACAGGGCATGCGTGGCCGGGCCTGGGTCGTCCCCGGCGACGGGCCACGTAGCGCCCATGCGCCGGGCGAGTGATTTCAGACAGGAGCCGCACCATGAATAGTCGCGACATCGCCGAGCGGGCGTCGGCGGATACTTCGGGAACTCTGGATGGACGCGTCGCCATCATCACCGGGGGCGGCCGCGGCATCGGCGGGGCGGTGGCCAAGCTCTTCGCTCGCGAGGGAGCGACCGTCGTCGTCAACGACATCGGTGCTTCACTGAGTGGACTGCAAAGCGACGGCAACCCCGCGAGTGAACTGGTTCGTGATATCGAGGCCGCCGGCGGCACCGCGGTGACCAATGGTGCCGACATTTCCGACCATGAAGCCGCCCGCGATCTGGTGGAGTCGACCATTGACCGGTTCGGCAAACTCGATGTCCTGGTCAACGTGGCGGGAATTCTGCGTGACCGGATGATCTTCAACATGTCTGAGGAGGAGTGGGACGCCGTCATCAGGGTCCACCTGAAGGGGCATTTCAACACCATCAAGCCCGCTGCTGCGCATTGGCGCAAGATCGGTGATCCCGATGCCCAGAACAGGATCATCAACTACACCTCCAGGGCCGGACTGCATGGCGCGCCGGGGCAGCCCAACTATTCGGCGGCGAAGATGGGAATCGTCGGGCTGACTTACTCGTGTGCGGTGGCGCTGCGCAGGTACGGCGTCACCACTAACGCCGTGTCGCCCGCCGCGGCGACCCGGATGACGGCCACCATCCGAGACGATGCCTACAGTTCGGGGGCGAATGAGTTATCGCCCGACAGTATCGCCCCGATCGCGGCCTATTTGGCCTCCGAGCACTCGGGTTGGCTCAACGGTCACGTGATTCACGCCCGGGGCTATGAGGTCTCGCTCTACAGCGACCCCGAGCCGCTGGTGACCCTGCGCTCGGACGGCCCGTGGGACCTGGATGAAATGGCCAAAGAGGTGGAGTCGCAATTCCGTCCGATCACCGAGGCGGCGCCGCCGAACCCGTTCGTCTGATGTCGGTCAGGGGAAAGGCGTTCATCGCCGGAGCTTACGAACACCCGGGCCGCGAACTGCCCGACAAGTCGATTCCGCAGATCCATGCTGAGGTGGCGCTGGGCGCGCTGGCCGACGCCGGCCTTGATCTTGCCGACGTGGACGGCTACTTCTGCGGGGGCGATGCGCCCGGGCTGGGTGGGCTGGCGATGGCCGACTACCTCGCCCTCAAGCTCCGCTACGTGGATAGCTCCGATATGGGTGGATCGGTGTACATGTCCCACGTCGGGCATGCAGCCGCGGCGATCGCCGCCGGCAAATGCCGGGTCGCGCTCATCACGTTGGGCGGACGCCCACGCACGACGTCGTTGCGGGCGCCCGGCCAACTGATGGGTGAGCCTCCCGAGAAGTCCTTCGAGCCGATCTTCGGCGCGAACGTCAGCGCACTGTACGCGCTGGCCGCACAACGGCACATGCACCAGTACGGGACCACCAGCGAGCAGCTGGCCGAGATCAAGGTGGCCGCATCCACGCACGCCCAGCACAATCCGCACGCGATGCTCCGCAACGTCGTGACGGTCGAGGATGTGGTGAACTCCGCGATGGTGTCCTCGCCGCTGCATCGACTTGACTGCTGCGTGGTCACCGACGGCGGCGGCGCGCTTGTCGTCGTCGCGGACGACGTCGCCGCCGCACTGGACCGTGACTGCGTGAAGGTCTTGGGGCATGGCGAGGCGGTCGAACACACTCGCGGCGGCTGGCAGGACATCACCGTGACCGGCGGGGTGCGCTCAGGCGCGGACGCGTTCGCCGAAGCACGTGTGCGTCCCGCCGACATCGATTACGTCGGTCTCTACGACTCGTTCACCATTACCGTCTTGCTGGCGCTCGAGGACTTGGGATTCTGCGCTAAGGGTGACGGCGGCAAGTTCGTGTTGGATGGCGCATTACAAGCCCCTGGTGGCCGATTGCCGTTCAACACCGACGGTGGCTCGCTGTGCAACAACCACCCGGCCAACCGCGGCGGGATGACCAAGATCATCGAGGCGGTCCGCCAGTTGCGGGGCGAAGCCCATCCCGCCGTGCAGGTCCGCGACTGCAGCCTGGCGCTGGCCCACGGCACCGGCGGCTGGCTGAGCACGAGGATGGGCAACGCGACACTCGTCCTGGGTCGGGAGGACGCATGAGTTGCCCTGTGTCAAGCCGCCCCGGGTTGATCGTGGTTGATCAGCTTCTGGAGGGCGCGATGTTTGGTGGGGTCGTAGGTGGTGTTGTCCTGCCAGCAGCGCCAG
>NZ_JAPJDO010000049.1 GCF_026242045.1 Mycobacterium pinniadriaticum | reverse complement strand
CTCTTCGACGATCCGGACAGCACCCTCACGGAACTCCCGGTCGTACTTCTTCCGTTTCTCTGGCATCTCGATCCCTATTGTTGATGCCTCCACGGTCTCGGGGGAAGTTCAAGCCCCTCCAGGCCCTCAGCCTCATAGCGGGCCAACCAGGAATGCAGCGTCTGGCGCGACACCCCCACCTTTGAAGCGACCTGCGAAATCGACAAACCATCGCTGATCACCGCTAACACAGCCTGATACCGCTGCTCAGCCACGCTTAACTCCCTCATTCAGGGAGTGTCAAGGATCAACCGAAGTAGGTGTAAACCATCAGCCGAAACACTGTCGCCCATCATCCGAAGACAAATCGTCAAGCATCAACCGAGGTCATACATCGGAAGTGGTGCCCCCGGCAGGATTCGAACCTGCGACACCGGCTTTAGGAGAGCCTGCAAGCCCTCCTCGTCGCGGTCCCGAAAGGTGTTTTGAACTGGCGATTTAGCGTCATTCGGCACCACTTCAAACCACGGCGTGTCGCGGATCCACCGACCAAATGCCGACCACAGATCAGCGTTTGCCATCCGTTCTAGAGCTGCTCGGTGGCGGGGTCCGGTCTGACGGCGAGGCGACGAGCCGGGCTGTGCTTTTACATCGCCTTTCGGACGCGACGCCGACGTGCCGTCCCTCATGGATATCAGCGGATATCCATGATCCGCCTCCAGCGCTTTCTTCGTCGCGTCTACACGGAGCCGCTAGAAATTCTCCGTATGAAACCCAAGGTCGCATCCGCTTCTGTCGACGGCCTCGACCGTTTCGAGCTGAGGTCCCAGTTCGAGGATGCCGTCGCGTCCCTCGACAGGCGCCCAGCCGTCCAGCCCCTGGACATCTGCGGCTCGCCCCACCGGTGGGGGTGACGCGTCGAGGCCGCCAGCACCGGCAAACGTCCGCGCAACCGGGGTTGGACTGACAAGATGACTCGGCATCTGGTCGCGGGGGAGGGGTGTCACGATGGCAGCTGGTGAGCTGCTCTGGGCCTATGCTTATGAGGTCGCGCCACGGCAGTCCAGCGCCTACGCCGGTGGTGTAGTGCCGCTGACCGTACAGCTGCAGGCGGCGCTGGATTCGCGGTTCGACCGGTCCAAGATCGCCGAGGGCCCGGTGGTGAATTTTCAGGTGGACAACGCCTCACCCACACGGGCGCACCCGGTGCGCGATGCGGCACTTGCGATCTCGTTCGCCGACGTCGCTCGTCCCGAGGTCGTCGAAGTGCTGGCCGACAGGTTGGCGGAGGCGATGGATCACCGCTCCAAACCCTCGCTGTTGATGGCCAGCGTGCACGCCTGCGCGTCGCCACAGGACAAGCGGTTGATGCTGTGGACCTTCCCGCAGCAGGAGGTGTTCAATCTGACCGTTGCCGACGGCACAACGAGTCTGGAGGTCATGGACGCCTTCACCACCGAGTCGAATCTGCGCAAGGTGGCGATGGTGGAGGGCCAGAACATGCCGACCGGAATGCTGACTGCTCGGGTGCGCGACTTTCAGGCCACCAACGCCGAGCGGGCGGCCGCGGACTTGTGGATCGTGGGATTCCTGGATGCACGGCTGCAGATGAGCGCCGCAGAAGGAACCCGGTTGCTGGCGCACGCGTTGCGCTCCGCGCACACCAGGACCGGCGATGACCCCGCCGCCCAAGATCAGATCAACGCCGCCATCCTCGGGTTGCGGGTCGCTCCACCGCGGCGATGGTCGATCGATCAGGTCTCAGCGACCTATCACCTCGGTGACACCGCGGCCAGCGCTTTGGTCCACGGTCTGGGCCCCGAGGAACGGACGGCCATGTTCGCTCTGGACAACGACACCTTCGACCGGTTGATCCGCTACACCCGCTTCGTTCTCGACAACGGCGTGATCGTGTCGGCACCCTTTGTTGAGATGGACACCCCGGGCGGAGTGGAACTGTTCGAGGTGAACGGCAAACGCCGGCTGCGCGCCGAGGGCGAGATTCAGGAAGAGCAGGTGAGAAGCCGTGGATGAGGCCGAACTGGTGGCGGCATACAGACAGCGCCGGCCCCTCCTGGACACACTGGCAGCAAAGTTGCAGGCAGGGGCGATGGCCGCCCTCGAGCCGGTGGCCCACATCGACCGGATTGCGTTCCGTGTCAAAGCGCAAGGGTCGTTCGTGAAGAAGGCCGCCCAGCCCAAGTACCGCCATCCTCTCTCGGAGTTGGAGGATCAGGTGGCAGGGCGGGTGATCACGTTCTTCCGCGACGACATTGCCGTGGTGTGCGCAGCGTTGACCGACTGGTTCGGACCGGTGGAACAACGCACGAAGGAACCCGAAGGTCCCAAGGAATTCGATTACGAGTCAGAGCATTTCGTCTGCGTGATCCCCGAACATCACAAACCCGAAGGTTGGGCGGAGATCGCGGAGATGCCGACCACCTTCGAACTTCAGGTGCGCACCCTGTTCATGCATGCCTGGGCCGAACCGCAGCACGATCTCGGCTACAAGGGCGCCGCACTGGACCGGGAAACGGAACGGGAATTGGCCTGGGTGGCGGCCTCGGCGTGGGGCGCGGACCGAACGTTCAACGACATCGCGCGGCGCTTGGGCGCGGTGCCGGTACCCGCTGCCCGCGACGCGCCCACCGACCGCACCTAGATTCGCGGGGCGGGAGAGGACGTGAGGTGGCCGCACAACGCTGTACCGGACGGTCAGTACGCGGAGCTGGTCGCTGCCGCTCGCCGCGGCGACAGGGAGATCGACCACAAAGTGCTGATCGAACTGTTGATGCAGTCGGTGGCCGAGGATCATCAGCGCGACTCGGGTCCGGGACCGCTGGTCGAATTCGACGACGGCCCGGCCACGTTTCTGTTCGCGCAGGCCGGCACCTCGCATGCCGACCGGACGCTACTGGCGGTCGGTCACCCCGAAACGCCGCGCGAGGTCCGCGACGTGGTCTACCAGCGGGGCTACCCACTACCCGACCTGTTAGCTGGCCGACCCGTGGACCGTGGTCATCTCATTCCGTATACCGGCGGCGGACAGTACGGGCCGAACCTGTTCGTCCAGGACCGCGCGCTCAACCGCGGCTGGTCACGTGACGGTCGCGGCTACCGCGCCCTGGAACGCGCCGCAGTGGCCGGCACCCCGGCCACGCTGATGTTCGCCCGGCCCCGCTACGTCGATGACACTGACGTGCCGGGTTTCGTCGACCTTGGTGTGGCCACCGCCACCGACGTCGCGGTGCACAGGTTCAGGAACCGATTCGATGTCGCCGAGGTCCGGCGTGAGCTGCGCATCGTGCTGCCCGGGGCCACCAACGCCCAGATCGGGGCACTAGGGGCCGTTAATCTGGCAGTCCCAGCTCGGCGACCGGAGATATTTCGTTGCGGGTCAGGATGGGGCGTTCTGCCGTCACTGTCAGTCGAGGCGAACGAGCTGATGCCAAATAATCGTCGTGAGCGTGAGCACGGTTGGGCCGTGCCAGGACGCGGACGGCGCCGATGAGTTCAGGGGCATCTCATTTGTTGTCTGATCGCTTCCCGGGTAGGGGGGCGATATCAGGCTCGACCCATCCGGTCCTGGCCGCCGGACTGGCAAGGGTGGAGGACCGGTAGAAGCGGGTGAGCAGCTTCTTGTCGAGCAGTTCTGGGTACTGGTGGATGAAGGCGTCGAAATCCGTGATGCCCGACTGCCGCGCGTGGTGGCCCACCAGCTCGACCCAGGCCCGGCTGACCGTGGCGTTGTACTTCCAGGGGATCTTCGCGTAGCGGGCGGTGGACTGGATGCCGTCGCTGACCAGCTCGACCGCCGTATCGGTGTCGTAGCGTCGGACTGCGAGCCAGGTCAGGTGGACGTGCTCGCGATGGCCAAAAGTGTCGGCAGTGGCCATCACCTCGTCCATCAGCTCAGCGAACGGCGATGACTCCTGCGTCTGCTGCATTGACGCCACAGCGCGCATGACGATGAGTCGTTTGGCCGGGTCGATCAACCTCTTGAGCAGTCTACGAGGGTACGCCGTTCGGGCTGAGTGCAGCCGCGGGCCGCGCGTGGTCATGAACCTTCCTTGATGAGCGCATCCATGACTTCGCGGAACCCGGTGACGGCGTCGGCGGGCAGGTTCTGCAGCGCACGGTTCTCGATCTCGGTCAGCGCCCCGGTGATGACGGCGGCCGCCGCGCGCCCCGAGTCGGTGAGTTCGATGAGCACGGAGCGGCGGTCGCCGGCGAGCGTGCCGCGAGTGATGTGGCCGCGTCGCTCTAGCCGGTCGAGCACGCTGGTCAACGTGGTAGGGCGGGTGCCGACCGCGGATCCCAACTGGGACACGGTGCGGCCTTGCCCGTCGGCGAGGTTGGCCAGGGCGTTGATCTCGGACGCGGTCAGGTCGAGGTCGACCAATTCGGTAGCGATCAGCTGCAAAAGTGCGTGGGCGGCTCGCTGGAACGTGAGCAGCGCCGACTGAGCCTGCGGTACGGTTTCGGACTTCATGATTTCGGATAATACGATATCGAATTACATTGTGCAAATTGCTCCCGTTGCTGTGGTGTCGGTAGCCAGGCCACGTGCGAGCATCGGAGCGCGCCATCCATCGACCATCGCGTTGAACACGGTCTCGTCAGCTCGAAGCGGCGAAACGCCATCGGTGCGCGGAACCGGTGGAATGAATCCGGACAGTTCCTCAGCCATGCCGGCGACCGTCCGAAGGCTGGCCGACTGTCAGCCCGCCGCAACGCTTGAATAGCCCTGCGCCACAAGCCAATTCGTCACAGTGACGTATCGGTGGTGGCACGCGGAGAGGGAGGGCGGGTAGTCAATCGCCGTCTACAGGGCGGGGCGACTGGGACTTTCACCTCCTGGGGGTCATGCAGCAGATCGGCGCTCTGGCCGCCCGGTGACGCGCCTACGTGTGCCGTCCGCGTCTCGGGCTCGTTGCACGAGTGTGGGTCGATCTTGCCCGGCACGTCGCCGCCGATCGTCGATCGCACGCCGCGACGAAACGGCTTTCCCTGGCGCGGAAGGACTGTCAGTCTAGTCGAGTGGCAATGTACCGCGCGTAGGTTGATGCCGACGCTCTTGCGTGGGCTTCTAACGTCTGCGGGCTGTAGCCGAGTGTCTCGGCCAGGATGGCGATCGGCGTGGTTTGGGTGAGTTCGTTGAGGGTGCCCAACCGGGCCTCGAGGGCGGCGAGAACCGGTCGTAGATGACTGCGGAGATGCGTTGGCGTGATGTGCATGCCGGGCCGGTAACCGCGAAATACCCATGGAGAGTTGGGATGTGCGGCGGTTTGGTTGTTGTAGGTGCTGGCGGCCAGCGTGCGAACGGGTGCATCAAGCGGCGGAGGAAGATCGATCGGCATGCCGGCCAGGTCGATGCTCACCGTGTCGGCGGTGATCGTGACTTGGTTCCAGGTCAGCGCGGCAATGTCTTCTGCGCGTTGCGCGAAGACGATGACCAGGATAGCGGCGAGCCGGTCGCGGGGGTGAAGCGTCTGCTGGTGAGCGACCTTTTCGATGACGGCGTTCTGCTTCGTGACGGGCATCCTTGGTGCGGTCCCGCGGCGATGCGGTGTCACGTCCAGATCGAAGGATATGAGCCGGGCCTTGATGGCCCACCGGATGAAACGGATGATGTGCTCGCGGGTGGTAGGGCCGGTCGATTGCCACAGATCGATGTGGGCCTGGCTGAGCTGCTCGACGGTGACGTCGTGCTCGACTGCGAGCCAGTTGCAGAACTCAATGGTGACGGTGACCGTTTGTTTGGCCCGCAGGAACGCCGAGTCGGTGACGGGGTGCATCGATCGAAGTCGTTTCTCCAGACTCCACCGGATGAACCGGGCGATGACTTTGCGGTGCTCGTCGGTGGTGATCCGCTGCTGGGCTAGGACAGCCCAGGACTGGAACCGGGCCAGTCTCTCGTCACGTGACGCAAGGGCGTCGTGCTCGACGAGCAGGCTGCGCATGTAGTCGGTCGTACGACCCGGCGGGAACTGGTCAAGTACGTCGTGGGTGAGGGTCGGGTGGCGAGCCAGTTCCTGCAGAACGTGGGCTACGTGGGGTTGGCGGATCCACGTCAGGCCACTGTTGGGCCGGGCCATCGCGGCGAGTGCGTCGACGATGACCTGCAGCTGGGGCGCGATCGCGCCGGTGTCGGGGTTGGTGAGCAACCGTGAAGCGGTGGCGCGCAGCACGCACCGCTGGCAACGTCCGCCGCTGTAGAGTTCGGCTTCGGCGCCGCAGCCGATGCAGTCGAGGTTGAGCCTGACCCCGCTGCAGCGCCGGCAGGCGGGCCGCTCATCGAGGAGGCCTGGCAGCACGCCCTGGTGACCGCAGGCGCAGATGCCGGTGATCCGTTTGGCCGCCTGGTAGCAGTATCCACAGATCGGTCCGTCCGGCCAGGTGGCCACCAGTTCGTAGTGGCCACGGCATCGGGCGCATCCGATCGGCCAGCGCTGGCGGTCTTCAGGTTTGCGGGGACGGGCCATCGTCGTCCTGGACGATCCGAATCCGTTTGGCGACCGGCTTACCCGGCGTCACACCCAGATCGCGTGGACGCGGCGCGTTCGCTGAGGCGGCGGCCTGCATTTCCACGTACGGCTCGAACAGCTCATTCGGCGAGCAGTCGAACGAAATGGGGGGAGCGAAAAAACTCGCTCAGCGCAAGGTCGCAACCACCGTCCGGATCAATCAGAACTGGTGTACCGACCGGAATATCGATACCGCGCTCCAAGTCATCAATCGCGGCGTACTCGTCCGCCATCGGGTGGAACGTCTCCGGCGGTCTGATACCGGACCGTGCCCACGTCAACATCCACTCGCGGCAATCATCAGCTGCCTGGGTCATCCGACCGAACGCTACCGCCGTGACCACAAACTTCGGCTGCAACAGGCTGACATCCCGAAGAAGTGACGTTGTGCGTCAAGGTTGCCGCCGAACACGTGGTCCAAGGCAGCCAGGGCGACAACATGATTCGGATGGCGCGGATGCGCGGCGGCGGCGGCCCTGGTCGGTGATCAGCCGACGCTGTGGTGAAGGGCGGCGGGGACGCTCAGTTGTGTGCCTCGGTGATAGTGCCGTGCTGCAGTGGCTGTGCGGTGGCGGGCAGTGTTGCACGCGTGGCGTCGTGCCACACCGGCAGGGCAGTGACACCGGCCCAGCGGGCCGCGCAGATGCGGTGCCGGCCACTGGACACTAGCTCACCCTCGGCGGTCACATAGATGCACAACGGATCGATGCTGCCCAGCAGCGCCAGGGCCAGACCGCGGTCGCCTTCGGCGAGGTCTTGTAGGCGCCCGCTGACGCGAGCGTAGGCCTCGATGACGTCAGCCGTGACGCCGGGCGCCATCTCGGCCATCAGATCGATCACGACGGGTGACACTGCCGCGCAATCGCTGGTGCGAATTTCGCATGTGGGGGTGCTGAACCGCCTGGGACGTCCGGAGAGGCTGATGTGCCCCGGGCTCGGTGGTGTCGCGCTGCGGCACAGACGATGACGATGGCACCTAGGGCGTAGACGGTTTTCATCGCACTGCTCGTCACCGCGATGAACTCTGCGACCGCGGCGAGCTTTGACCGCCTGGTCGTAAGCGGTCAACCCGACGAGCCAGCGCCGCTGACGAGGTGCCCATCACCACGCAGCAGCAGAGATGACGGGACTGGCTAGACATCCCAGGTGCTTAAGTTGTCGAGCGGCGCCGGTCTGACGGTGTGCCCAGGCTTTGCGCTCGTCGTAGAGCGTGTGGCGGCGTAGGCAGCCATGGAGGATGCCGACGAGTCGGTTGCCGAGGGCGCGTAGGGCTCGGTAATGGAGATCTCCGTTGGCGCGGTGCTGGGCGTAGAAGGTGCGGGCACCAGGACTTCGGGTCAGCGCGCAGAACGTCCGTTCATCGAGCGCGTCGTGTAGGCGTTTGTTGCGGACGTGGCGGGCCAGTACGGCTCTCTTGGGGCCTGAGGCGATGGTCAATGGTGATGTTTCGGCGTAATTCGTGTGACGCTTGGCGCTGGTGTATCTGATCGGGTCGTCCCCGAACTCACCGAGCAATCGGGCGCCGAGCACAACAACCAAGTCCTGGCAGGGAGCGACAGATGTCGGCGTCCGGGTGTTTCTCAAGATGTGCGGCCAAGGCGGTCTCGAGTTCGTCGATCTGGGTGTTCAGTGTCGCGATGACATGGACCGCGGCGGTCGTGGCGGCTCCGAACGCTGCAGCCACCGCAGCGGGCGCCGTGAGGTGTCAGGCCACGTCGTGACGTCGCCTTTGATTCTCAGGAGTGGCCGTGCTGCTGCGAGGAACTGAGAGTCAGCCGGATCAAAGCTTTCCCTGCAAGAAACGGATGCAACTTACTGCCCGTTGAGCTGCTATTTTCATTGCTAGAAGCCACATATAGGGACATAATGAATCTATTTGGTACGGTCGTGTCGTGACAACCCCGGCGGACCGCGAGCGCCATGAGAAGTCGTTGAACTTCATGTTCACGAGGGTGCCGTTCACCAAATTCGTCGGCCTGCGGCTCGTCGACTGGTCTGAACCGGATCGGGCTGTCGTGAGCCTGCCCTACAGCGAGACCGTGGACAACAGCGGACAAACTCATCACGGGGGCGCGATCGCTACCCTCATCGACGTTGCCGGTGCGGCCGCCGCATGGAACGGTCACGATTACGCCAACGGCACCCGCGGCGCCACCGTGTCGATGACCGTGAACTACGTTGCCTCTGGACGGGGCGAGGCCATACAGGCTGCGGCACATTGTGTGCGCCGTGCCAAGGAGCTCAATTTCGTCGAGGTGTCGGTGGCCTCTGAGTCCGAACGCATCGTCGCGACCGCGTCACTGATATACAGGATTGCCCCGTGATGTCGCCTCCGAGGATCGCTACAGCGCTGGTACTCGAGGGGCCAGGGTGGTTGGTGACCCGCGAGTTCCCCATCCCTGCCTTGGCCCCAGGCGAAGCGATTCTCGCTGTGGAGGCTTGCGGTCTGTGTGGAACTGACCATGAAATGTTCGACGGGACAATGCCCGCCAATCTTCCTTTGATTCCAGGGCACGAGATGGTCGGACGCATCGAGCACGCGACTGACGATTTTCTTTGCTCTCGTGGTCTTGATGAAGGGGATGTCGTCGCCGTCGAGGTATTCCAGCGTTGTGGTCAATGCAAGTCCTGCCGGCGAGGCGCCTATCCGCTGTGCCGCAAGCATGGAATGGGTGACTCCTACGGCAGTGCGCCCATCTCGTTGGGTTGTGGGTTGTGGGGCGGCTATGCGACCCATGCCATATTGACCGCTGACTCACTTGTGCACCAGGTGCCAAAGGGCATGGATCCGGTCTATGCCACCTTGTTCAACCCACTGGGGGCCGGAATCCGCTGGGGACAAACCTTACCGAATGTTGGAGTCGGAGACGTCGTTGCCGTTCTGGGTCCGGGATTGCGTGGGTTGAGTTCGGTAGCGGCGGTCAGCAATGCCGGCGCTGGCTTCATTCTGCTCACCGGCGCCGGTGCTCGTGATCGCACCCGGTTGAAGCTCGGTGAGAGATTAGGCGCGAACGTCGCAGTGGATGTTCGCATCAGCGATGCCAAGACGCTACTCAAGCAGGAGACCGGGGGGCTTGCCGACATCGTCGTTGACGTCACTGCCGCCGCGCCAGCAGCATTCCTTCAGGCCATCGAACTTGCAAGGCCGGGCGGAACGATCGTGGTCGCCGGCACGAGAGGCGTTCACACAATCGACCGATTCAACCCGGATCGTCTTGTGGCCAAGGAGCTTACGCTCATTGGCGCTCGCGGTGTCGACGGCCCGGCTTACGCGCGCGCGCTGGAGCTACTCGCCGATGATGATCGCTTCTCGGCGATCCCGCACGACGTGGCGCCACTCGACGCGGCGGATGTGGGGGAGTTGCTGGGCGCGATGGCGCACGGCGATGCTCCTCCGCTGCACGCGGTTGTCGCGCCGTGAGGCACCAAGAGAGGCATGAACCATGGAGGAACAAGTGGCTGAACCTTTCGAATTGCCGATCGAGCGCGGCAAAGTTCAGGAGTTCGCGCGGGCCGTCGGCGCAAGGGATCCCCAGCACTACTTGAAGGAAGGCGCCGTCTCACCGACGACATTTCTCATGACAGCGCAGTTCTGGCAGGGTCCGCAACACAGAGTGTGGCCGGCGGGACGGGACATGAGCCGAGTGCTGCACGCCAGTCAGGAATTTGTGTTCCCCAAGGGGCCTCCGCGTGCCGGTGATCGACTTAGCGGTCTGCAACGTATCGAAGACTCCTACACCAAGGAGGGCAAACGCGGAGGAATGATGACCTTCACGGTCATGGTCTCCGAATACCGTGACGAGGCGGGAAATCTGGTGGCAGAAGTACGCAACACGCTGGTGGAGACGTCGAAGTCGACAGGGGCGGGTACATGAGTTCGTGGGACGACTTGGTCATCGGATACGCGCCGCCACCGCGAACCGACAAGCCCTTACGGGTAACCGATTTTGTTCGTTACCAAGGCGCTTCCGGGGACTTCAACCCTATTCATCACGACCCTGCCGTCGCTGCCAAGGCAGGTTATCCACAAGTATTCGCCGTGGGAATGCTGGGTGCAGGGAGCTTGGCTGCCTACGTGTCCGATTGGCTTGGGCCGCAGAATATTCGGAAATTCGGTGTTCGGTTCAAGGAACAAGCCTGGCCGGGGGACGAACTGACTTATACCGCAATGGTCACAGACCGACGTGAAGTGAACGACGAGCGCTTAGTAGACCTCGAGCTTGGTTGTACCCGGCAAACCGGGGGCCTGCATCTGACAGGTTGGGCGACAGTTGTCGTAACGAAACGCCAAGAGACGTGCGTTGTCGTATCGGGACTCGTTTGCTAACCCGTGGGCCCTGCGGATACCAACCCGGGATGCATCGGGCGATAGCGACTGTCTCCATCTCGTCCGCTGCATCCAAGTCGCCCCACGATGGGCGTTTACCCGACTAATTTGAATGCATACTGCCAGATAGATCGCGGCTGCTTGAGCGTAGATCAGGAGAAGTGTTCCAAAGAACCCAGGTCAAGGTGGTTTTGATTCCACCGCGCAGTCCACTATGTTTGCATGCAATATGCTGCCATGTCCGCGTTCGGTAATTGCGATGTGATGAGATACGGGAGGGCCCATGGAGGCGCCAACACTGGACACCTCGGTACCTGTGGTTCGGGCTGCGTTGAGGGAGTGGCTGGTCGCCACCGCCGACAGCCTCGACGAGTTCCGCCATCACCACGCCGAGCCGGTTGAGGATCGCTGGGCGCGCGACGCCCGTTTCATGCGCGTGCTGTATGACGCCGGATGGATTCGCTACGGGTGGCCTGTGGAGTACGGCGGGCTCGGAGGCCCTTCGGTGTTGCGCAACGTCCTCTACGACGAACTTGAAAGTGCGGGATATCGAGTTCCGGAGTTTGTGATCCAGATCGAGCTGCAGGGCGAGGCATTCATGAAGTTCGCCCCTGCGTTCGCAGAAGCTCGTCTGCCTGCTGCGTTGCGCGGCGACGAAATGTGGGCACAAGGATTCTCCGAACCTGAGGCTGGCAGTGATCTGGCTTCCCTGCGTTGCAAAGCCGTTCTGGAAGGCGATGAGTGGGTTATCACCGGCCAGAAGACATGGACGAGCTACGGGGTATCGGCACAGTGGATGGGGGTGCTCACCCGGACGGGGTCGGCCGAGTCGCGTCACCGCGGCATCACCATGATCCTCGTCGACTTGCGATCTCCAGGCATCGAGGTGCGGCCACTTCGACTTGCGAACGGGACCGACGAATGCGCCGACGTTTTCTTCGATCACGTGCGCGTACCGGTCAACAACGTAATTGGAGAAGTCAACCGCGGCTGGGACGTAGCCATGTATCTGCTGCAGTTCGAGCGGGCGAACTATGGCTGGCTGCGCCAGGCGCACCTCGCCCGGCGCCTGCGCGAACTCGTCAGTGAGATAGACGATCCGGACCGCGCCACCGCGACCGTGCTGGGCGACTGTTGGCTGGCCAACCTTGCCCTGCGACTACGGTCCGGCGAGACGGTGCGGCGGTTGTTCGCCGGGGAACGGATCGGACCAGAAGCGTCAATCGACAAGATCCTGATCGCACAGGCCGAACAGCCGCTCAACGACGCCTTCCGTGACTTACTTCCTGGCCACTTTCTGTTCGACCCCGATGAGAAGTTCGAGGTATGGAGGTCTGAGTGGTACTACAGCCGGGCGGCATCTATCTACGGCGGCGCCGGCGAAGTTCAGCGGGGGATCATCGCCGACCGGCTGCTGAAACTTCCTGAGGAGGCATGAACGATGCGTTCAACGCAGTTGAGTACCGCAGACGTGGAGGCGCTGAGGGAAGGGATCCGGTTATCGGCACGACGTAGTGGCGACGCGGATGCAGTGGCCACCGAAGTCGGCTTCGAAGATGTGCTGGTCGAGGACAGTGCGGTTGCGGCGGTATTCTTCGAGGAGTTCGGCCGGATTGGTCTGGCTAATCGTTTGGCTGACCTGGTCGTTGCACACACCTTGGCCATCGCTGGATCCGACGCCCCGTCGATGAGCTATCCGATACCCGGAGGGGAGGTGCCCAGCCTCCGTGCGGACGGTGGGCTCGACGTCGATCTGATGGCGCGCTGCGGTGGCCGAGGTGAACGCGCTGGCACGTTACTCGTGTTGTGCGGCGAGGATGTCGTGTTGATTCCCACGGCAGGTCTGGAGCGATCATCGGCGCCGGGATTCGACATCGCCGGTGATTGGATACGGTTGCGCGGCAACGTGTCTCTACAGGACTCGGACATTCGGGTACGCAATGGCGCAACATTCGCCCGCCCTGTTGTGCGCGCCGCCCTGGCCAGCGAACTATGCGGAATTGCCCAGAAGATCAACGAACTGGCCGTTGAGCACGTGACCAGCCGGCATCAGTTCGGCAAGGCGCTCGGCAGCTTTCAGAGTGTCCGACACAGGCTTGCCGAGACACACGTTGCAATCCAGGCCGCACGTCCGGTTATCGAATCCGTCTGGCTGTGCGTGGCGAGTACGGCCCGCCAGGACGACATGGCGGCACTGGCAATGGCGGCAAAGGCGCTGGCGGGCCGCGCTTTCGAGATCGCCTCGGCGAGTGCCAACCAGGTGTGCGGCGGAATGGGCTTGAGCTGGGAGCATCCACTACACACCTGGGTCCGAAGAGGAAGCGCACTCAACGCCCTCTACGGGCGGCCGAACGAGCTGTCGGCTGACCTGGGGCGCGCGCTCGCAAGAGGTTGTACGCTGCCGGCGCCCGATCCGCTTGTTGACGACGATTGTCAGTCCCCGCCGAAATGACCGGCCAACCCGCGGTCGGATTCGGCCCTCAATCAGGGCGTGATCTACACCCGTACCAGGGTCACGAGGGCATCGGGCTCGTACCCCATCACTATGTCGCCAGCCTGCGTCATTTCGCCCACCAGCGGCCGGCCGACATCGCAATCTCAACACCGGCGCGATCGGTCACGTTTGCAGAACTCCTAGCCCACGCGGAGTCCTTGGCCAGCTATCTAACGACACGGGGGGTGGCGCGGGACACTCCGGTCGCCGTGATGGCCGCGAACAGCGCGGAACTAATCGAGGGGTTTTACGCAGCACTTGTGCTCGGTGCGCTGCCTGCCAACGTCAATCCGCGTTATACGGCGCATGAAGTTCGTTACGTACTTGAGAATTGCTCGGCGGCGGCCGTGTTGTTCGACGCGGCGAGTGCGCCGGCGCTGGCCGAAGCGGTCTCTGGTATGGGGCAGCCTCCCTTCGTACTCGAGATGGCCGGCACTTCGTGGAAGGCCGCGCTGGACTCCGGTGCTCCGTTCGATCGCGAGCTATGCGGAGACGACCGGTTACTTATCTACACTGGAGGCACGACAGGTGTGCCACGTGCCGTGGAATGGCTTGTCGGCGACCATTTCCAGATGATCTGGCAGATGGTTAAAACTGGCGCGCCGCCGCCGACTCCCGAGTCTTTGACTGCCTCCGGCAGAAGAGCACCGACGGCACTTCCGTGTTCACCGATTCTGCATGCGGCTGGGCTATCGCTCATGCTGAACACGCTCAACGGTGGTGGAACGGTGGTCGTATCGGACAGCCTCGCATTCGACGCTGCAGCGACTTTCGAGATGGTGCAACGACACAACGTGGCAGTGCTCGGCATTGTCGGGGACGCTTTCGCACACCCAATGTTGACTGAGCTAGAAACGGGTCGATGGACCGGAGCCTTACCCTCGCTTAGGGCGATCTCATCGGCGGGCGCGGCGTGGAGTTCGTCGATCCGGGATCGGATGGCCGAGTTGCTGCCTAACGTCAAGCTGGTCAGCAACTTTGGATCCACCGAGGCGCTCGTCGCCCGCGATGTGAGCGGAGACCAGTCGACTGATCCAGGTGGTGGAATCATCGTGATCGGCAAAGAAGGAAAACCGGCAGGCCCGGGGGAAGTCGGAATGGTCGCGGTCACGGGCCATCTGCCCCTTGGCTATTTGGGCGAACCGCAGAAGACGGCCGAGACGTTCCGAACCATCAATGACCGCCGGTACGCGGTGACGGGCGACGAGGCTCGGGTGGAGCCGAATGGACGGATCACGCTGCTGGGTCGGGGCAGCGCTGTCATCAATACCGGCGGCGAGAAAGTATGGCCCGATGAGGTCGAGGCAGTGTTGCGGACCATCCCGGGGGTGCTCGACGTGGTGGTAGTGGGTCGGCCAGACGAACGCTGGGGCCAACGCGTCGCGGGAGTTCTGAAACTAGCTGAGGGGGCTGATCTCAGCGATGCGATGTTGACAAAGCATTGTCGTGAGAAGCTTTCGGCGTACAAGTGCCCGAGGCAGTGGCTGCGTGTCGACGGCATTCCGCGGACTCCCGTCGGCAAGCCTGACTATCGGGCCATTGAGAGACTCATGAGGGAAAGCTGATGCCCAAACGGTACGGAGCCAAGGAGAAGGACCAGGTCGTCGACCACATCATCGGTCAGCTCCTCATCGGCAAGCTGCGTACGGGCGAGCGGATCGACCGAAACGAGATCGCCCGTGAGCTCAGCCTGAGTCGGTTGCCTGTCACCGAGGCGATCGGTCAGCTCGAGCACGACGGCATCGTCACATCGCGCTATCATCGTGGTTCCTTCGTCGAACGATTCGACCCAGCCACGGTCCTGGAACACCATGAAGTCTACGGCGTGCTCAGCGGCATGGCGTCGGCGCGTGCAGCCGTCTACCCCACGCCGCGCATCATCGACACCCTCAGCGAGTTGGTGCGGGAACTCCGTGAAGCCTGTGGATCCGAGCGCTTCGAGCAGACGACGTGGGCGTACCGCCGGGCGATCAACTACGAATATGCGGGACCCCGGCTGCAGGCGGCGATCCGGGCATCGCAGAGCTTCATCCCCGCCGCGTTCTGGGTGAACTACAAAGGCAATCAGGCGATCATGTTGCCCTATTACGAACTCGAGCATGCGGCGATCTTGCGCCGCGATCCGGTCGCCGCACGCGCCGCGTGTGAAGACCGGTCGACCACCATGGCCCGCGTGGTCGTGGCCGAACTTGTACGTCGTGGGGTGTTCGAGAGCGCCCAGGGAGTCACGCCCACTGAGGCGATGGCGACGCGATGACTGCCGAACGATGATCGGAGGAGTTGAGGGTAGTGCAGCGAACGCTTTTTGAGCAGGAACACGAAGATTTCCGTCAGGTCGTGCGGGATTTCATCGCCAAGCAGGTCGTTCCACACTACGACGAGTGGACCACCGCGGGGATCGTTCCGCGCGACCTGTACCTCCAACTCGGCGCCATCGGAGCAATGGGGTTTGGTTTTCCTGCGACATACGGTGGCGGCGGTGTTGACGACTACCGGTACAACGTCGTCTTGCAGGAGGAATCAGCCCGCGCGAACGTGACGTTGGGAACACTACGTACCCACCTCGACGTCGTGGTGCCCTATATGTTGAAATACGCCAACGACGAGCAGCGGGACCAATGGTTCCCGGGGCTGGCCAGCGGGGAACTCCTACTTGCCATCGCGATGACCGAACCCGGCACAGGCTCAGATCTTGCTGGAGTCAAGACTACTGCCAAACGCGACGGCGACGACTACATCCTCAACGGCGCCAAGACCTTCATCACCGGTGGTGAGCATGCAGATCTGGTCATCGTACTCGCGCGGACCAGTGAGCCGGTCGATGGGAACCGCCGCACCGGATTGAGCCTGATCATCGTGGAGTCCGGTACTCCGGGCTTCACGAAAGGTCGCCGCCTGCCGAAAATCGGGATCAAGGTGCAGGACACCGTGGAGTTGTCCTTCGAAGACGTCCGAGTTCCGGCGGACAATGTGCTCGGCGAAGTCGATCACGGATTCTCCTATTTGGGGCACAATCTTGCCCAGGAGCGGCTGGCTATCGCCGTCGGCTCGGTGGCACAGAGTCGGGCGGCCATGGAGATGACGATCGACTATGTCAAGAATCGCAACGTGTTTGGAACCACCGTGGCGGCCATGCAGAACACCAAGTTCGAAATCGCCGCCGTTGCCGCCGAGATCGAGGCGGCGCAGGCGATGTGTGACCTCGGCATCCGACAGCTGATCGAGGGCCAACTCAGCGGGGCTGACGCCGCGAAAGTCAAATTGTTCTGCACCGAGATGCAGGCTCGCACCGTAGACCGTTGCCTGCAGCTGCACGGAGGCTACGGCTACATCCTCGAGTACCCGATCGCTCGACTCTACAGCGATGCTCGTGTGAGCCGGATCTATGGCGGGACAAGCGAAGTGATGAAGTCGATTATCAGCAAGTCGCTGGGGTTGTAACGATCAACCGCGACGGCCAGGCAACGTGCCGCCGAGCGAACAAGGTAGACGCGAGCAGGAGTGTTTATGTCTGATGGTATTTGCGTGCACGACGACGGCGCTGTTCGGTGTATCACCATCAATCGTCCTGAACGCAAGAACGCCTTGGACGTCGAGACGCGGCGGCAGTTCGCCGATCTCATCGTTGAGTCTCATGCCAACCCTCAGGTGAGGGCGATTGTCTTCACTGGGGCCGGCGGCGATTTCTGCGCCGGGGCAGATATCAAGAAGATGGTCCGTTCAGCCGATGGCGGCGCCGCCTACGAACGCATTCAGGCAGCCCAGGAGATAGCGCGGGTCATGGCCGAGGGCCCCAAGCCTCAAATCGCTGCTGTCGATGGCGCAGCGGTCGGGCTCGGGATGGGAATCGCATTGGCCTGCGATTATATCGTCGCCGGTCCGAGCGCCCGGTTTGCCGGGGGATTCGTCAAGGTAGGTCTATGCGCTGACAACGGAGTACTTTTCACACTGCCGCAACGCGTTGGGCCGGCTCGTGCCCGAACCATGATGCTGTTGTCAGAGACTGTGTGCGCAGAGGAAGCGCTGCGGATTGGGCTTATCGACAAGTTGGCGGAATCCGCCGACGATGTTCTGCCTACCGCGATCGATGTGGCGGCCACATTGGCGGCAGGACCACCCCTGGCCATCACGGCGATCAGCCAGGCATTCAATGCGCTACCCGCCACCTTCAGCGATGCGCTGCAGTGGGAAATTGAGCTACAGGTGCCCTTGCTGTGTTCGGAGGATCACCGTGAAGCAGCCGCGGCTTTCGCCGAGAAGCGCGCCCCGGTTTTCACAGGAAGATGATGCAGCACAGCGCAAGACGACCTTAGCTTCAGCGACCAGCTCAGGTAGGTTGGCGTCTTTCGAAGAGCCGCGTCAGCATTCCGGCGCAGAACGCTACTATTCGCTGGGGTGCGGTGTCGGCGGCAGCAGCAGACAGCTCGCGTGCGACGACCTCACGGAGAACATTGAGTGCTTGAATGGCTACTGGAAATCCCGCATACACGGTCAGCATCGACAATGCGTGCCGCAGCGCTGACTCCTCGATGCCTCCTTGGAACGCACCATGTAGGTAGTTCCGCAATTGTGCGTGGTGCCCGAGGGCGGCCAGCGCCGTGATCGCGACGAGCATCTGCTCTCGCCAGGCAAGGTCAGAATCAGTCCATACCTGACCGAAGACGAACTCGTCTGACCATTGGGCCAGATTGGCATCGATGGCCATCAAGGATGACTGCAGCGCTTCGTGTTTGGCGCCTTGCGCTCGTTGTCGCCGAGCCGCCCCGACACGCCTTAGTTCCTCGCGGCTGTGATCCATCAACTGTGCCTCCTCGATCAACTTGTCTTGCTCGTCGGCCGTCAATTCGGCTAGGGCTGAGTTCAAATGACAACGAGTCAGTTGCAGCGTCTGGCCATCCGCGTATAACGACATATCACAAGGGCAGGCAAGCACGAAAATTGAGAGCCTAAGCCCCACTCATTATGACCGTCGTGGATGAGAAATGCTAGAGACCTCTGGGCTTGTCAGCTCGAAGCCGTTGCCTAGGAACAGGAATCCTGACAAGCCGTGGTCACGGACACCCGCCCCGGAAGCCGCGCAGACGTGCTGTTGGACCGATACCGGTGGTGTCCCGAGCATCCTCATTGGGCCAACGCAGCCCGGCAGGGACCTGCGCAGGTGCGCCATGCACAAGGAGTGCCCAACGGAGGTGGACTTCGGCTCGATCCTGACCAGTTGGGCCGGTGGAGGAAGCCTGTCTCGGTTCATGCGGAGGACGGCAGACTCCTCCGTTCATTGATCGTGAATGCTGCCTGCCATACTCGTCAGGTGAGCGCTTCTTCCTGCCAGCCGTTGGCCGGTGTACGCATCGTCGAGATCTCCAGCTTCGTGGCCGTGCCCCTGGCCGGCATGACACTGGCCCAATTGGGCGCCGAGGTCATCAGAGTCGATCCCGTCGGCGGGGCGGCCGACTATCACCGCTGGCCGCTGGCCGAGGGCGGTGAGAGTATCTACTGGGCCGGACTGAACAAGGGCAAGCGCTCGGTGGCCGCCGACATTCGCGCCCCAGAGGGGCAGCGCCTGGTCGCACGCCTGATCGCCGATGCCGGAGTCCTAATCACGAATGTGGCCGGGCGGCAGTGGCATTCCTACGAGACACTGCGCGCCGAGAGGGCCGATCTGATCCATCTGGAGGTGATCGGCCGTGGCGATGGATCGACCGGCGTGGATTACACCGTCAATGCGGCTACCGGGTTCCCGCTGGTGACGGGCCCTGCGTCACAGTGCGAGCCTGTCAATCACGTCTTGCCCGCGTGGGATGTCAGCTGCGGGCTGTACGCGGTGCTGGCGATCTTCGCTGCCCTGCGCCGCCGCGACGTGACCGGGCAGGGCGGCAGCATCCGGCTGCCGTTAGACGATGTCGCCCTGGCTACCGCGGCCAACCTCGGATTCCTCACCGAGGTCATGGTCAACGGCACGCAGCGGCCCCGCCTCGGCAATAGCCTCTTCGGCCAGTACGGCCAGAACTTCACCAGCGGTGACGGGGTCGCGTTCATGGTCGTGGCGCTTACCGGCCGCCACTTCCGGGATCTGGCCGAGCTGACGGGAACAGCGAAAGCCGTTGCTGCCGTGGGGGAGGCCCTCGACGCAGACTTCAACGACGAAGGCCAGCGCTACGAGCACCGTGACGTGTTGTCCGGCTTGTTTGCCACGTGGTTCCGCTGCCACACCGCCGACGAGGTCACCGCCGCCCTGTCGTCGAGTTCGGTGTTGTGGGACCGCTATCTGAGCTTCGCTGAGGTCGTCGAGCACCCACGGGTCACCGCGAACCCGCTGTTCACCACCCTCGAGCAACCCCGGATCGGCACGTATCTGGCTCCGGGGCTGCCGATGTCGATCGACGGTGTGCACTGTGCGCCCCAGCCGGCGCCGGCACTCGGTGACGACACCGCCGCCGTGCTGGCCGAGCACCTCGGGATAAGCGAGCAGGAAATCGCCGCATTGATTCAGTCGGGCGCAGTGGCAACAGGAACCGTACATTCGGCCGCCGCGCAAGAGCTCTCACATCGTGGATGACAACGAGACATTGAGCGCTTGCCGGCTACTGAAACTTCACTGCGGCAACGATCATTTACCCCGTGGCAAAGCACTGGTCGTTAACCCGCTTTCGCCCCTCCATTTCATCGATGAAACACGAAGTCGCCTCAGCAGCCCTTAGGCATCAGACATCTGCTGGACGAGGGGCCGAAGGCGCCGCTCGTGACCGAAGCCGGGGTAGCGGTCGAGCCAAGCGACAATAGTGCTCAAGAGGGATGCCTCCGGGGACACGTTCGAGTGCGCCATCGCCGTGATCAAGCGCTCGATCGCTGAAAGGTAATTCGCGCTGCCGATTTCGACGAATAGCCGATCGCGCTCATTAGCGCCGAGGAGGTGGCCCGCAGTATCGGCCAACAGCCACGCGAGCTGACTGTCAGAGATCAATCGTTGCATCCCTTCAGCGAAGAAGACCCTGACGTGACTTCAGGAAGGCCTTCTCAAGTTGCGGATATCTGTGGGAGTTGACCTGGCCGTTAGCTCAGCATCCCAACGCACGACCGATGAGGTCCTTCATGATCTCGTTTGTCCCGCCATAGATGCGTTGAACGCGAGAGTCGCGCCAGATTCGGGCGATTTCGTATTCATTGACATATCCGTAGCCACCGTACATCTGTAGGCAACGGTCGATGATCTCCCATTGAGTCTCGGTAGACCACCACTTAGCTCCGGCAGCTTCTGCGGCGGTTAGATCACCGGTATTGAGCGCCACCGTGCACTGGTCGAGATATGTTTGAAGTACCTGCAGTTTGGTGTGCATCTCGGCAAGCGCGTGGCGATTGACCTGGAAATTCGAGATCGGTGTGCCGAAAGCTTCTCGATTGCGCGCGTAGTCAAGCGTGATCTGGTAGGCACGTTGGGCTGCCGCAGCGCCATGGACCGCAATCCCGAGCCGCTCTCTCGGCAAGTTCCGCATCATGTAGTAGAAGCCTTCGCCCTCTTCCCCTATGAGGTTTTCAACCGGCACGCGAACATCTTGAAAGGAGAGTTCCGCCGTGTCGCGCGCGTGCTGGCCGATCTTGTCTAGCTTGCGGCCGCGTTCAAACCCGGGTCTGCCCGATTCAACCGCAATGAGACTGATCCCGCGGTGGCCGTCCTCGGGACGCGTCTTGCATGCGACGACGACCAGATCGGCCATGAATCCGTTGCTGATGAACGTCTTCGAGCCATGAATGACGTACTCGTCGCCTTCGCGATGGGCCGTCGTCGCGATCGAGCGGATGTCAGATCCGGCGCCTGGCTCGGAGATCGCGATTGCAGTGATCGTCTCTCCGGACACCACCCCTGGAAGCCATCGCGCTTTCTGTTCGCTGGTGGTCAAGTCGATGAGATATGGCGGGATGACGTCATTCTGGATGCCAAGGCCAATTCCGACTGTACCCGTCGCCCAGAACTCCTCAGCTTGAACTGCGTTCAACCGGAAGTCGGTGGTGCCGGCGCCTCCAAACTCCTCTGGTACGTCCCACGCAAGGAGGCCAAGTCGACCGGCCTGCAGCCATGCCTCGCGGCTTACCTGGCCATCTGCTTCCCATTTCTCCGTATGCGGGACGCATTCGCGCTCGAAGAACGAGCGACACAGACCGCGAAACTCTTCGTGGAACTCATCGAATATCTGGCGTCGCATGGTTCTCCAAAAGGTTAAATAAATGAGCGATATAACTGTACCCCGGGCGAGGCGCGGGCGCCAAGCGGCTTCTTCAAGCTCGAATCCGGCTGGTCTCAGATCCTGACCGTCTACGTGGCGTGGTGCAGGCATGTCCCCCTGGCGCGTCGTAACAGGTGCCGCGCGTGGATGGAATCGGCGACAGTCGTTGCGCGCCCCTCGACCGGCCCCGGTCGATCAACAGGCCCATGCCAAACCTGGCACGCCGCCATGGCCGCCACGGCCACACCTGCCGGAAGAGCTCGAAACGCAGCGGCACGGGATGGATTGCACGACCGTTTGCGCTGGGCGCCGTCGGCGTCATATAACTAAACTATTGCACTAAATCGGTATGTGCGTCCTGCGCATCGAAAGGATGTCATCGCGGTGAGTGAATCGAAGGGACAGTCTGGTGCAGTGCACCGGCTACGCGTCCGCGAGGTCGTGACGGAGACCCCAGATGCCTGTTCATTCGTATTCGATGTCGCTCCCGAGCAGGTCGACGTCGTCGTGCATCTCCCGGGTCAGTTCCTCATAGTCAAGATTCCAAGCAGTTCGGTCGGATCCGTCGCGCGGTGTTACTCGATATCGAGTGCGTCGCCCGAGTCGGAGCCATTGACCATCACTGTCAAACGTGTCCCCGGTGGGTATGGGTCGAACTGGTTGTGTGACAACGTGCGCGCCGGGACAGAACTCGAAGTTCTGAAGCCGGCCGGGGTGTTCACACCACGGTCATTTGATCGGGACCTGCTGCTGGTTGCTGGTGGCAGTGGGATCACACCACTGATGTCCATCCTGAAGTCCGCACTATGGGACCATGCCGGCCAAGTTGCGTTGGTCTACGCCAACCGCGATGTGGGCAGCGTCATCTTTGGCCGCGAACTCGACAGCCTGACACGGCAGTACGGGTCACGGGTTAGGGTTTACCACTGGCTCGAGTCCGAGCGTGGGATACCCACAGTTGAGGGATTGCGGGAGCTACTGGCACCATTCGCCGAGCGTGACATCTTTGTATGCGGCCCTGCACCGTATATGGACTGCGCTACGTTGGCGCTGCACGAATTGGGGGTGCAAGGCGACCGGATCCACAAGGAGCGGTTCGTCTCACTTGTGGGAAACCCGTTTGAGATTGCGTCCGCTCCGGCGCATGGTGAGATGGCTCAGGTAGAAGGAGCTCAGACACAATTAACTGTGGACTTCGAGGGGAGCAATTGCGTCCTCGCATGGCCCCGAGGAGCTGTTCTGCTGGATGTGTTGTTGCAGAACGGGTTAGATGCACCGTACTCGTGTCGAGAGGGCAGCTGCAGTGCGTGCGCCTGCAACCTTGTCTCGGGCGAGGTCGAAATGCTACACAACGAGATTCTCGATGCCGAAGACATCGCTAGTGGATTGATTCTCGCCTGCCAGGCGGTGCCGGTCACATCGTCAGTCTCCATTTCGTATCCATGAGCCGAGCCGGGGCATTTTCGCTCACTGCCCGTTCAGGCCCAGATGGTGACGAGCCGAAAGTGCTCGTAGCAGTTGAGGAAGGAACCGCACGGTGACCAAGACACTGAACGAAGATGAACAGCGCCGCAGACGCGAATTCTTCAGACGTCACTGGGAACACGGGGTCAAATTCAACGCTTTATGTGGTTTGCACATCGTGACATGGCGGCCCGACCTGGTGGAAATCCGGCTGCCGTACAGCGAGCAGCTGTCGGCGCACGACGGTGTCTTCCATGGTGGCGTTGTTGCGGCATTGGTTGACACAGCGGGTGTGGGTGCTGTGATGGCGGGGCACGACTATGCAAAGGGCAGCCGTTCGTCGACCGTATCGCTTGCCCTCAACTACCTTTCGGTGGCGGCCGGTGATTTAACGGCGCGGGGCCATTGTGTCAAGCGCGGCGGTCGAATCCACTTCTCCGAAGTCGTGGTTCTCAGAGGCGACGGCCAACCATGTGCCCGCGGCCAAGTAGCCGTGAGCATTTCAGGAGAGCGAGCGGGGGTGGAGCTTGCAACCTGACGGTTTCTAGGCGTACGTGCTTCCTCAATGGGATGCGCGGGATGGTCGGTTCGCCACAACCCAAGCCGCGAGTTGAGTGCGGGAAGTGAGTTCCAATCGTGAGAGGATCCGTTCAACATGGCCCTCCGCGGTTCGTGGAGAGATGAACAGTCGGGCAGCGATCTGCTTGTTCGATAAGCCAGCGGCCACGAGGTCGGCGATCTCAAGCTGCCGGCTCGTCAGGCCGCCGGACGTATCGCCCGTCGAACGGGGCTCCTCCTGTGAAATGCCAGTCACAGCAAGCTCTACAAGCTCCGAAATCGAGATCTCGGCGCCTTGGGCCAGTTGGGATGCCAGCGTTGTTGCCCCGATCTGCCCGGTAATCCGATCGAGGTATATCGTGTGCAGTTCCGACAACTGCGGCGAGCTCAACAATGGCACACCGATCGTCGGCCACATGTTGCCGAGGGCGCCCAAGAACCGAGCGGCGCGCTCGGCCTCGCCTGTCTCGACGAGACACCAAGCAATCAATTCGATTCCGACCGCGATGCCGAACGTGTCGTCGAACTCCCGCTTGATGCGAAGCGCTGCGCTTAGTTGCTCCATCGCGATCAGCGCGTCGCCCGCAAGCAGGTGCGCGAGTCCGAGAAAGATTTGGGCCCAGGAACGGCTCCACAGGTCTCCGGTGATTGTTGTAGTGGCCAAGGATTGCTCGAGGGCTGAAATGGCTTCTTTGGTCAGGGACTGAAAGCTCAGTGAGCAGCCGAGCCCGACGAGGGTGAGGACGGCGAGCGTACCTTTATCCCCTTCGGTCGCTTCGAACAGTGACGCAGCTGCTTTGAGATGCTTCTCCATTTGCTGCATGTCGCCGCCCATGAAGGCGACAAAGCCGGATAGTTCGGCCGCGTGCGCGGCAAGTTTCTGGTCGTTGAGTGCGCTGGCCAGCGCCCGACATTCCGCAGCGTTTGCGGCAGCTGCGGTGGGATCGCCTTGCTCGACGGCGATGAGGCTGCGGACCCACAAGGCCCTCCCCTGGATGGCTGTCGTCTGCGAATCGCTGCTCAAGAACCGGTCCAGCCAGCGGGCGCCTTCGGCGAGGAAGCCGGCCGGAATCCAATATGGCCAAAGACCCCCAGCCATCCGAAGACCGATGTTGCGATGGTCTGGATCGGCCAGGCAGTACTCCAAAGCAGCTCTGAGGTTGGCATGTTCTGCGCTGAGCGTATGGAACCATCCGAGCTGGCGTGGGCTGGCCCAGTCAGCGTTAGCCTGATCGACAAGTTGCGCATACCAAGCCACGAATCTGAGCTGCGAGGCATGAAGCAGCTCAGATTCGCGGAGCCGGTCGCGCCCGTATTCGCGAATCGTTGCCAGCATTCGGTATCGCGTTCGACCAGACTTGTCGTCTTTGATGATGATCGACTTGTCGACCAAGGCTGCAATGAGGTCAAGGACGTGCTCGACGCCCATATCCATATCAGAACAGACGGCCTCGGCGGCGGGCAGAGTGAATCCGCCGACGAACACCGAGAGGCGGGCCCATATTGATTTCTCCTCGGCTGAACAAAGGTCGAAGCTCCAGTCGACAGTGGCTCGTAGTGTCTGGTGGCGTTGAAGTGCGGTCCTGCTTCCGCCAGTCAGGATCCGGTAGCGGTCGTCGAGGCGTGCCAGGAGTTCGGTCACCGTTAGCGCGCGCAGCCGAACCGCTGCCAATTCGATTGCCAGGGGCACCCCGTCGAGTTCCTGGCAGAGGCGTACGACAGCTGCTTCGTTGGCGGCGGTGATCTTGAAGTCTGGCTGCGCGGCCACGGCCCGATCGCGAAAGAGCAACACGGCGCCGTAGGCCTCGGCGCTGCCCGTGGGAATCGGCTGGTCAGGTTCGGGGAGGCTCAGCGGGGCCAATGTGTAGACATGCTCGGCCGTTATGCACAGGGGTTGACGGCTTGTCGTGAGGATGCGCAGATCGGCTGAAGTCGACAAGAGGTTGTGCGCTAGTACGGCGACGGAATCGATGACGTGCTCGGCGTTGTCGATGACCAAGAGAAGACGCCGCTTGGCCACGAACTCCGAGAGCACCACCGAGGGGGCGCGAGTCGACCGGTCCCGTATCCCAAGCGCGTCAAGCACTGTCTGGGTGACGAGACCCGGGTCGCTCACCGCTCCCAGCTCGGCAACCCACACGCCATCAGGAAAATCGCGCTGCAGTTCCGAAGCGGCACGCAGCGCCAGTCGAGTCTTGCCGACACCACCGAATCCGGTAATGGTGACGAGTCGCCCAACTGATAGCAGGCGCTTGACATCTGCAAGCTCGCCGCGGCGACCAACAAAGCTACTCGACTCGACCGGAAGATTACCGAGTCGCGACGACGTACCTGTCACGCGGCGATGCTTTCTGAGATTCCGATGTGCATGGCATGACCGAGCACCATTGTACGTCGGGGCGCCGCCGAAGACGAACACCGGCGGGTTTCGAGACGGTGTTGGCGGTTGGATCCAGACCTTGACAGCATCCAAATAATGAGTTTAATCTTTTGGCGAATTAGCCCGCGGAGCCGTTGGTATCCCGATCTCCAGCAGGCGGGATGTGATCGAAAGGCCGACAAGTGGAAGTACGCGTTGACGCGGATCGTTGTCAGGGGCATGCGCGCTGCAGCAAGATCGCGCCGGAGGTGTTCGCGGCGCGCGAAGAGGACGGCCACGCCGTTGTCCTGGTTACCCACGTGCCGGCCGACGTCGAGCGCAAGGTCGATCGCGCAGCGCGAGCGTGTCCCGAGCGGGCAATCATCCTCGAGAATCGATGAAGGAGCACGTAGTGACGATCCATGACGAACGTCCGGCCGAGCCCGCCTCGCGTGCGGCGGTGACTTGCCCGTTTGACCATCACAGCGCGGAAATCGCCGCAGACCCTTATCCCAAGTACGCGGAACTCCGCGCGGCGGGCGGGATGACTTGGACCGACGCATGGGGCGGGTTTTGGGTCATCTCGAGCTACGACCTTGTTCAGCGTGTCGCACTCGACGACGCGACCTTCTGTTCAGGCGAAGGGGTCGCATTGCCACCCGCGGGTCAGTCGCGTCCACTGCTGCCGATCGAGTCCGACCCGCCGCGCCTGCAGGTGTATCGCAAATTGCTCAACCCGTTGTTCTCGCCAGGTGCAGCTCGCCGCTACCAACCGATGATCGAGTCCATCACTGCAGAACTAGTGGATGGCTTCATTGACCGCGGCGAAGTAGATGCCGCAGCCGAGTTCGCGGTGGCGCTCCCGGCGCGGGTCACCCTGCGGCTGCTCGGCATGGATGACTCGCGGTGGGAGTGGTTCCTCGAACGAATCCACTACGGAGTTCATCAGTCCGCGGTAGATCTCGATCGCGCAGTCGAGCTGATAACCGAGGTGTGCGCGGCGATTGCCGAAGCGTATGAGCAACGCGTCGAGGAAGGGCTGACGGGTGACGACATTCTGAGCATCCTCGGGCGCGCCGAACGAGATGGCCTGATCAATGACGAAGAAATGCTGGATATGGCGCTGCTGATGCTGTTCGGCGGGCTCGACACAACCGGCTCGACGATCGCCAGCGCGCTGTATCACCTGGCGGACCGCCCCGCTGAGCGCGAACGTCTCCTTGAGGATCCGGACGCGCTTGATGCGGCGCTGGAGGAGATCCTTCGCTACGAGGCACCTGTCCAGGGGCTCGCCCGGACTGTGGTGCACGACACCGAACTCGGCGGCCATCAGCTCAAGGCGGGTGAAAAGGTTTGGTTACTTTGGGCGTCCGCCAACCGTGACCCGGCCAAATTCGCCGATCCCGAGCAACTCGACCTGGACCGAGATGCTAACCCACATATGTCATTTGGTGTGGGACTGCATCGATGCATCGGTTCTAACCTCGCGCGAGTGATAGTGACGGCTGCGCTATGCGAATTCATCGGCAGGCTGCCTAACTACCAGCTCGCTCCAGGGCGCTCGATGGAGCGCTACCCAGACTCCGCTCTGGTGTTCGCCATCTCGAAACTGCCCATCACCTTCTGAGTTAATCCTGCCGCGACGACCTGCCCACGTTCGTCGGGCTCACATTTCGAGGGAAGTGAGAACAATCCATGCGATGGATAGATCCGAGCGTTACCTCGGGGCTGGTGATCGGTGATATCTTGCGCGACCAGGCTGACCACGTTGGTGACGACGTGTTCCTGCGTTTCGACGATCGCTGCCTCTCCTATGGGGAGATTAACTCTCGTGCCAACGCCATTGGTGCAGGGCTGAAACAACTCGGCGTGGAGATCGGTGACACAGTCGCGATTCTCATGGAGAACTCCTTGGAATTGGCCCAGACGACATTCGGGGTGAACAAGGCTGGAGCGATCTGGAGTCCGACCAATACCGCCTACAAGGGCCAGTGGTTGGCCGATACATTCGCAGATGGACGCGCACGTGTTCTAGTAGTGGACGCGGCGTACCTGCCAAGGGTTCTCGACCTGAACGATGTGCCATTCGACTACATCGTCGTCAATGGTCCCTGTCCGGATGATGTACCCGTCCCGGCCGGTGTGCTCAGCTGGGAGGAATTGGCCGCCGGCCAAGGTATTCCCGAACTCCCTTCGACGGCAAACTGTTTCAGCACGAGTGCTGTCATGTGGACATCTGGTACCACAGGCCGGTCCAAAGGCGTCTGTCAGAGTCACAGCGCCTGGTTGGCTGGTGCGCTCACGATGGCACGAGGCTATGACACAGCGGAAGGTGACGTCTTCTACTGCTGTGTTCCGATGTACAACTCCGGGGCCTGGGTGACAAGCCTCTACGCATCGCTGGTAAGTGGAACGCAGTGCGCCATCGATCCGCGGTTCTCGGTCAGCGACTTCTGGAACAGGTGCCGGAAATATGAGGCCACGCAAATCTTCACACTCGGGGCGATGCACATGCATCTGCTTCAGCAGAAGCCGTCTGAATCAGATCTGAACAACAACGTCCGGGTAGCAGGCCTGATTCCAATCCCGCCCGATGCAGCTGCAGAGTTCCGACGGCGATTCGGTGTGGACTATGTATGGCAAGGATTCGGGCAGAGCGAAGTCATGCCCTGGTCGATCACCCACCGAGGGCGCTTATACAAGCCGGGTTCGTGCGGCACACCGCGCGACGATCTCGATGTTCGCGCGCTCGACGACAACGACGAAGAGGTCCCGGTAGGGCAGGTTGGCGAAATCTGCATTCGTCCGAAACGACCTGGTGTCATCTTTTCGGGGTACTTCGGACAACCTGAGGCAACGCTCAAGGCGTTTCGGAACCTTTGGTACCACAGCGGTGACTTGGGTCGGTTTGACGAGGATGGCGAGCTGTTCTTCGTCGATCGCAAGCACGATTTCATGCGTTACAAGGGACGAAACATTTCCTCGTTCGAGATCGAGTGTCTTGTTTCCCGCCATCCCGCAGTGGCGGAGGCGGTGGTCTACGGGGTCAAGAGTCAAGAACTCGAATTCGAGGACGAACCCAAGCTTTGTGTCCTGCTCCGCGAAGGCGAGATCGCGACGGCCGAGGACATCGCACTGTTCATCGCTCACAATGCGCCCTACTACCTCGTCCCTCGCTATATCGAGTTTGTGGAGGGATTCCCGCGCACCCCGACCGGCAAGGTGCAGAAGTTCAAGCTCAAAGAGCATGGTGTCACCGACCGTGATTGGGATCGGGATGCCGCTGGATTTGTTGTCGCACGTTGATCACCCAGTTCCGACTAATAACCAAACCCAGAAGGAGTTCAACGTGGCAGTGGATGGCATCACCGGCAAGGTCGCGATCATCACAGGTGCGGGCCGTGGCATTGGTCGCGAGTACGCCCGAGCATTGGCCAAAGCAGGTGCCTCGTGCGTCGTCGCAGAGTGGGATGAGGTCAACGGAGCTGAGACGGCGGCAATCATCGAGAAAGAAGGCGGCGTAGCGCTTTTCGTCAAGACCGACGTCGCCAACGAGGAGAGCGTCGCGAACATGGTCGCGTCTACTGTGGCCCAATTTGGCGGTGTGGACATCCTGGTGAACAACGCCGGGATCTGGGGTGGACTCGAGTTCGACAGCCCTGAGGACATCAGCCTCGAGCTCTGGAACAAGGTGCAGTCAGTCAATTTCACGGGTTCCTGGCTGGTCGCCCGTGCCGTCGCACCTGTCATGGAACGTCGTGGTGGCGGGACCATTATCAACCAATCCTCGGTTGGTGCCTATCTTGGTGGCCCAGCGTTGTCGCATTACTGCGCATCCAAGGCCGCTGTGAATGGCCTCACTCGTGCTCTTGCCGTCGACTTCGGCGACGCCAACATCCGGGTCAACGCGATTGCTCCGGGCATCATCGAGACCGAGGCGACGCTGAGTAACGTCGGCGACGAGCTCCTCGATTCGCTCGAGGCTACCCAGTGTCTGAAGCGCCGCGGTGGAACCGATGACCTGATCGGGCCAGTGCTCTTCTTCGCCAGTGACGCGTCCAGCTACATCACTGGCCAGGTCCTCGTAGTCGATGGCGGCGGCGTCAAGCTTGGCTGACTCAGGCCCGAACTCGAAACTCTGCTTGAAAGGCGGAACTGTTGTCTCCCGACACGGCACAGCGTGAGAGCGCATTGCCAACCAACGACATGCTTATTGGAGCCGAGTGGATCTCGGAGGGTACTGGGGGTCGTTATGACCACGTGAATCCCGCTACTGGGAAAGTCCAGCGATCAATTGCCTTGGCTGGTCCCAGCGAGATCGACCGCGCCGTTGCCGCTGCGCGGACAGCTTTCCCAAAGTGGAAAGCGTTGCCATCAAATCAGCGGCGCGACATCATGCTCCGCATAGCGGAGCTGTTGCGTCGCGACACTGACGAGCTGGCCGGGATTGCCACATTAGAAAACGGGGCGCCCTCGACCTTCACGCCGATCCTTGCGGGTGAACTGCCCGCCGAGTACTTCACCTACTACGGCGGGTGGGTGGATAAATTGTGTGGCGAGGCGATCCCGGTCTATCCCATGCAGGCGCTGGACTACACAATCCCAGAACCCTATGGTGTTGTCGCGGTTATCATCCCGTGGAACGGGCCCTTGACATCGATTGGGCAGAAGGTGGCGGCCGCGCTGGCAGCGGGTAACTGTGTGGTTCTCAAGCCATCGGAGCTGGCTCCGTTCACAAGTCTGAGGTTTGCCGAACTTTGTCTTGAAGCCGGTCTTCCCCCGGGTGTTCTGAATGTGGTACCCGGTGGCCCGAAGGGAGGCGAAGCCCTGGTTTCGCACCCTGGGGTGGACAAGATCAGCTTCACCGGTGGTGGTGCAACTGCAACGAAGGTTTTGCAGGGGGCCGCGAAGAGCTTGACTCCCGTCATTCTGGAACTCGGCGGCAAGTCGGCGAACCTGGTTTTCGAAGATGCGGATCTCGACAAAGCCGTTGCGATGGCGGTACAGACGAGTGTCGCGACGCTGAGCGGTCAAGGGTGCGTCTTGCCGACCAGGCTGATCGTTCAGGACAGCGTCTACGACGAAGTGATCGAACAGGTTGTGGACCTTACTGAAAGCCTCACCGTCGGTGATCCCTGGGATCCGGCAACGGTCGTGGGTCCGGTTGTCAGCGCCCACCACTGCTCGCGGATTGAAGGTGTGATCGCGCGAGCTCGCCAGGAAGGCGCCGGTGAGCTTCTAACCGGCGGCGAGCGCGTGGGGGGCGAACTCTCGGGCGGGTACTATCTGCAGCCAACGATTTTCGGTGACGTCGACAATCGCTCCCATCTGGCGCAAGAGGAAATCTTCGGACCGGTTCTGTCCGTTCTGCGATTCCGCAACGAGGACGAAGCCGTGTCGCTAGCCAACGACACCAAGTACGGCTTGGGCGCATTCGTGCACACAACCAACCTGACGACCGCTCACAACGTCGTCAGGAGGCTTGACGCGGGCTATATCGGTGTCAACGGATTCGCCCTCATGCCTCCGAACGCCCCGTTTGGAGGGGTCAAGCAGAGCGGCTACGGACGGGAAGGCGGCAGCGACGGTATCCGTGAGTTCGTACAAAGCAAGAACGTCTACATCGACCTCGAGAGCTAGCAACATGCCTTTCCAGCCGCTCAAGGGCATTCGCGTTCTTGATCTCTCGAGACTCGCCGCCGGGGCTCTTGCCACCAAGCGCCTGGCCGACTTGGGGGCGGATGTCGTGAAGATCGAAGACCCGCGTCGGGGAGACTATCTACGAACCATCCCGCCTCTGGTGGATGGTGTTGGGATCATGCATCGGGTCCTCAACCGCGGCAAGCGAAGTGTCACAGCCGATTTGACGACTGAAGCGGGTGTGAAGACGTTGTCCGACCTAGCCAGCCGAGCGGATGTCATCGTTGAGGTGTCCCGCTCCACCGAGTCCACGCGGGCTATCGACCTGGCCGCGCTACATGCCCGGCGACCGCAATTGGTCATCTGTACCATTACAGGATTCGGTCCAGGTGGGCCGCTGTCTGAGTTGCCGGCCCATGGCATGAACATGGATGCGTGGGCTGGAATCCTTCCGGTCAGTAACGACCATCGTGGCCCGGCGATCGCCAGTGACATCTCGATCAGCGTCGAATTGGGCGGGGTCAATGCCGCTTTGGCGATTGCCTCGGCGCTCGTTGAAGCGCGTCGAACCGGTCGCGGTGAGTGGATCGAGATCTCCTGCTGGGACGCCGCTGTCGAAGCGGACCGAGTCGCCTTGGCCTTCCAAAGTGATACGGGTCAGACCATGCCGGCGGTCGCGGACCTTGGCCCGCTGTATGACGTCTACATCACGGCGGACAACGAGCTTGTGATGTTTGGCGCCATCGAAGAACGGTTCTGGGTGCGATTCTGTGAGGAGGTCGGGCGGACAGATCTGATCGCAAAGTGGTCTGGAACAGACGTGGACTTCGGCAGCGATGATCTCGCTAGCGAATTGGTGGCGATCTTCGCATCCGAGACCGCTGCAGTGTGGGAGAAGCGCTTCGTCGAATGGGGTATTCCGGCCAGCATCGTGCTGTCCCGTAGTGAAGTTCTGAAACACCCGCACACCACCGCTCGCGCTCTCGTACGGCGAGGACCTGATGGTGTGCGTATCGCGAGTCCGATCAAGCGGCGCCATTCCTCCGATCGTGCCGACTCATCCTCTCCCGCGCCGGGATTAGGTGAAGACACCGATGCGGTGCTCGCGGAATGGCTTGGCTGACTGCGCACGCAGCAGCGGGATCATCGAAAGGATAAGAATATGGGTGAAAGTAAGCCGGTCTTCGGAACTCTTGGGTTCTACGTCGCGATGGCGGAAGCGTTGAACGCCGATCCGGAGTGGGCTGAACGTGGAAAGGCACTCGAGGCGACGATGATCTACGCCTACGGGGAGCCAATCAATAGGTATTTCTACATGCGGTTCGAAGGCGGCAAGGTATACGACGTCACCGAGTTGTCCTCCCTTGAGGAGCGAGCCGCTCAATTCGTCGTCAGCGGCACCGGGGAGTCCTGGCGCGCAGTCATGCAGAAGGAAGTCAAGCCTGCCACTGCGATGGCAACCGGAAAGCTGAAGGTGAAAGGTAAGCAGACCTACCTGCTCAAGAACATGGGTGCGTTCACACGCATCCTCGATGTCATGACAAGCCTCGATCCCGTCTACGAGTGAGTGGAATCAACCATGCAGAACGACGATAGTTTCCCATACACTGACTTCGCGACCGGTTGGTATCAAGTGGCCTGGTCTGATGAAATCCGCCCCGGCGACGTTCGCCCGCTGCGATACTTCGCTCGCGACCTCGTCCTTTGGCGGACCGAAAGCGGCGAGCTCCGAGTGTTCGATGCGTTCTGCCCCCATTTAGGCGCTCATCTCGGATACGGCGGCACTGTATGTGGTGAGAACATCCAATGCCCCTTCCACGGCTGGCTGTGGAGTTCTGAGGGACGAAATGTCGAAATTCCGTACAGCAAACGTCCGAACCCCGGGCAGAAGCTCAAGGTTTGGTCGGTGCGTGAAGCCAGCTGCATGATCATGATCTGGTACGACACATCTGGTGAGCCACCGCAATGGGATCCGCCGCATATTCCGGAGGCCTACCTAGATGACCGGTATGTCCCTTATCCGACTTGCACGCGGGTATGGGAAAAGCGGCGGATGAAGCCGCAGTACCTAGCGGAGAACGCCGTTGACGCGGCACACCAGAAGTATGTGCATCGCTCCACCGAAGTTCCGGAGGTGCTCGAGTTCGGTCCAGATGGAGATCGATGGCATTCGCGAATGCGGTTCGTGTACGGCCAAGGCAAAGATGCGACCTGGCTGACGCCAGGAGGCCAGACAGTTGGGCATATGGACATAGAGGTCTGGGGGATGGGCACTGCCCTTGGGCGATTCGCCGACACGGACGGATCGGTTCACGTTCAGACTCAGACTCCGGTGGATCACGAGTTTTGCGATCTGCGGATGACAGTGCTGATCCCGAAGGAGCCAGGGCATCCTGACACGCCCAGCGGATCTGCGTTGAGCCGACTTCAACACCAGCTCAAGCAGATCGACCACGATCTCCGGGTGTGGGAGCACATGCACTACATTGCGCGCCCCCCCTTCCCGCCCGAGGAAGCGAAGTCCTACAGCGCATTTCGCGAATGGGCTGCTCACTTCTACCCACAGAAGACAGGATGACGTTGCGGATGCAGGCGGTGGTGGAGTAGATGCTGATCGACGGAAAGATCAAGGGAGACAGCATTGCCAGCATCACAGCATCCGCGTGTCAGCACGAGTCAAACGGTTACGACGGCGCTTGGAGTTCTGAGTCGGCTCACGATCCGTTCCTCCCGCTCGTACTAGCGGCAGAGCACACGACGGGCCTCACCCTCGGAACTTCAATTGCCGTCGCGTTTGCCCGCTCGCCGATGACCACAGCGTACTCAGCCTGGGACCTCAACGCCCTTGCTGAGGGGAGGTTCATCCTGGGTTTGGGCAGCCAGGTGCAGGCACACGTCGAGCGACGGTTTTCGATGCCTTGGAGTCGGCCTGCGGCTCGTATGCGCGAGTTTGTCTTGGCGATGAGGGCGGTCTGGACGAGTTGGCAGACAGGTGGCGAGCTGAATTTCACCGGGGACTTCTACAGACACACACTGATGACCCCGTTCTTCTCACCACCGCGCAATACCTTCGGAGCGCCGAAGGTATTCGTCGCTGCTGTGGGCGGGTCGATGACGGAGGTCGCCGGCGAGGTATGCGATGGGTTGTTCCCCCACCCATTCACCACTGCGCGATACATGCGTGAGGTGACTCTGCCCGCGGTGGAACGTGGCATAAGCCGCTCAGGTCGTCGACGTGCGGACTTTCAGATTGCTCATAATCCCTTGGTGGCAACCGCTCGAACCGAGGAGGAAATGGCTCAGGCAGTGCGTGCCGTGCGGGAACAGGTCGCTTTCTACGCAAGCACACCGGCCTATAGGGGTGTGCTCGATCTACACGGCTGGAGTGCGTTGGGTATCGAGCTGCACGAGCTCTCTCGCTCCGACCAGGCGGACAAATGGACGCGGATGGGTGACGCAGTCACTGATGAGGTGTTGCATGAGTTCGCCATCGTGGCGGAACCCGCCGATGTTGCGAATGCGCTCGCCGCACGATGGGAAGGGCTTGTCGATCGGATTTCATTTTACACTCCATACCCGCGTGACGAGGAGCTATTCGTTGAGATCCTAGGTGCTCTGAAGCTGCAAGTTGCAGGTGCGGGGTAGCTGGGGAATCGATCTGTTCATTCTGAATATGTGTTGTCGTTGTTGATGTGGCCGTGCTTGCCACGGACCACCTAGTAGTAGTCGGAGGGCGCTGTGGATTTCGGATTGACCGAGGAACAGACTCTGTTGCGAAGCGTCGCAAGTGAATTCGTGCAACGTGTCTGTCCCCCGGAAACCGCCAAGAGGTGGGACGAAGCCGGCGAATATCCGGAGGAGCTGTTCAAAGGACTGGTCGACATGGGTTGGCTGGCGCTGGCGTTTCCCGAGGAGTGGGGCGGGGACGGGGGCAGTGCAGAGGAATTGACGATCCTCGCGGAGCAGCTTGGCACGGCGAGCCTCGACATCGCGATGTGCTATGTGGGCACTCTCATCCCTGCGCTGACGATTTTCCGCTGGGGGACTGAAGAGCAGCGCGCCCAAATCCGTGACAGCATGCTTCGCTCGACCGGACGCTACGCAGTTGCCATCTCCGAACCTGACACAGGTTCGGATGCCGCAGCGCTGCGCACCAGTGCCGTTGACTGCGGCGACCATTACGTCGTCAACGGGCAAAAGATGTGGTGCACCGGTGCCGGACTGCCTGAGACCACTCTCATGACCTACGTCAGGACCAGCCGCACGGAACGCAAACATGACGGACTGACACTGCTGTTGATCGATCCCAGCTCCCCGGGTGTGGAGTTGCGGATGATGCCCACGCTCGCCAGGCACATCCTTGGCACCTATGAGGTGTACCTCACCGACGTCAAGGTACCGAAATCCGCACGCGTGGGCGAGGAAGGGGACGCCTGGAGGGTGATGCTTGCCAATCTCGAACTCGAGCGGGTGCTGATGAGCGGGGCCTACGTTGGCGTCGCCCAGTCCACCCTCGACGAGGCGCTTGGCTATGTGAAGCAACGCCAAGCGTTCGGACGAAGAATTGGCGACTTCCAGTCGATCGCGCATGACCTCGCGAACCTCCAGGTTGAGATCGACTGTGCGCGCTTGCTGGCCCAGCGTGCGGCCTGGATGCTTGCCAAGGGGATGCCGTGCAGCCGTGAAGGCGCCATGGCGAAGCTCAAGGGCTCGGAGACATACGTGGCTGCAGCGCGGCTGGGAATGCAGCTCCTTGCCGGCCACGGGTTTTCGACTGAGAGCGTGATGAGCTTCCGGTGGCGCGAGTCAATCGTGGCACCCATCTCCGGTGGGACTAGCCAGATCCAACGCAACGGTATCGCCCGAAGCATGGGCCTGAAGCCGTACTGAGGACTTGGGAATGAGGGAGTTCTCCGATCTTGACGACTTTCTGGCCGCAACGGGCCGGCCGCTGGGCGTCAGCGACTGGGTCACCATCGAACAGGAGCGGATTGATCTATTCGCAGACGCCACCGGCGATCACCAGTGGATCCACACATCTCCAGCCGAGGCAGCATCAGGCCCCTATGGTTCAACCATCGCCCATGGGTACCTGACTCTCTCGCTGCTGCCCTCTCTGGTTGCACAGATATTCAGGGTCAACGGTGTGCGGATGGCGATTAACTATGGCCTCAACAAAGTTCGCTTCATCACCCCTGTCAAGGTGGGATCGATGGTACGGGCGAACACGGAGTTGCTGGATACGAAAGTTGTTGACCCCGCGACCGTGCAGTACGTGTTGAAGACAACGGTCGAGATCGGTGACGCGACTCGCCCTGCATGTATCGCCGAGACGATCGGCAGGTACTACCGCTGATGTCTGGACCACTGGACAACCTACGGGTGGTAAGTGTTGAGCAAGCGGTCGCCGCGCCGTTTGCATCTCGACAGTTGGCAGACCTGGGTGCCCGCGTGTTCAAGATTGAACGCCCAGGGGTTGGCGACTTCGCGCGAGATTACGACCAAGTCGTCAACGGTATGGCGAGCCATTTCGTGTGGATCAACCGCAACAAGGAATCAGTGGCGATCGACATCAAGAACGCTCATGGCAGGGAGGTTCTTGACCGGCTGCTGGATTCCGCCGATGTTTTCATCCATAACCTCGCGCCCGATACTTCCGATCGTATGGGTCTATCGGCAGCTGCCGTGCACGCCCGTAATCCACGGATAGTGGCCTGCGATATCAGTGGCTATGGTGCGGGCGGACCGTTGGGAACACGGCGGGCCTACGACCTTCTCGTGCAAGCCGAGAGTGCATCGATCAGCGTTACAGGATGGCCTGGGCGCCCGGCGAAGCCCGGCATTGCGATCGCGGACATTGGGGCAGGGATGTATGCGTTCAGCAGTATCCTCGCCGGCCTTTATGCGCGCGAGCGCACCGGGGTCGGCTGTGCGGTGTCAGTGAGTCTGTTCGACGCAATCTGTGAATGGATGGGGTACACGATCTATTATTCGGGCTACTCAGGTCTGCCGCACCTGCCGTCTGGCGTAGGACACCCGTCGCTTTCGCCGTACGAGGCATTCGAAACCTCGGACGGACTCACAATTGTTATTGCCGTGCAAAACGACCGCGAGTGGGTCCGACTCGTGGCTGATGTGATGCATCGCTTCGACTTGGCCCAAGACGCAAGCCTCGCTACAAATAATGGCCGTGTTGCACGGCGCGACACCGTGTCCGCCGAATGTGCGCGGTGGTTCGGCAATCATACGTTTGCTGAGGCGGCCGCTAGACTGGATGCCGCAGAGATTGCATATGCACAGCTCAACGGGCCGAGTGAACTGCTGGAGCACCCTCAGCTAGCCGCTCGGAATCGTTGGCGCGATGTCGAATCACCCGTGGGTCCGATCCGCTCGTTGCTCCCACCGCCGGTAGCGCCGGGGTGGTCCCCGCGGATGGACCCGATACCTTCGATTGGTGAACACACTGAATCTGTACTGGTCGAGCTCGGTTACCGAAGTGAGGACCTCGCCAATCTTCGTGAGGCCGGTGTGATTGGTTAGCGAGATTGGCTACGTTGACCTGTGCAGCGGTCGCGGGTCGGCCCTTCCGTGGATGTCGGGGCAACGGAAGGCCTCCGCAGTGAGTCGCGCAGGCCAGGTGCGGTAGGAGGAATTGTCAATACCTGTGGATTGGGGTGTTTCAGGCGACCTCCGTTCCGGCTGATGTCGCCTCGGTGGTGGCCGATTCCGGCGGGGTGATGTCGGTGGGACGTTCGA
>NZ_JAPJDO010000048.1 GCF_026242045.1 Mycobacterium pinniadriaticum | reverse complement strand
AACAAGGCGGGCCAGGAGTCACAGGAGTCGCCAAGCGCTCCAACATCCCAGCCCGCTATACCCAAGCCTACGACGAGCCCACAAGTAGCTTGACTTCAGTTAGGAACTCAAAACAGATCCCTCAAAGGTGAGCCAACACCCGCTCAGCGAACGCCTCCGGATGTTCCCGGTGCATGAAGTGCCCGCCGGGCACTTCCTCGATGGTGTAGCCGTCGGTGAACATCCGGGAAGCGCGACGGTAGTCGGACACCTCGGCGACCGGATCATCAAGTCCGGCAAAGACGATGGTCGGCACGGTGATCCTCGCCTTCAGTGACGGCGACGGGAGTGGGGACAGCTTGCGGTAATAGCCGAAAGCCGCGTCGAGGCTCCCCGGATGGGAGAAACAATCACGGATGGCGTCGAACTCCTCTGAAGGGGGAGTCCACGTCGGTGACCATCGCCGGTAGATGGCGGGCAACGCCGCGAAGTCGTTGCGGGCGAAGCGTTCCGCAGCGCCCGGAAGTTTGTATGCCGCGAAATGCCTCGCACCCCAGAGCTTCTTGGGCGACGGCTTCAATGTCGCCGGGTGTGGAATGGCGAGAGTGATCAGTTTGGTCACGCGGCCAGGGCCCAGCGCTGCCGCACCGTATGCCGCCGCCGCGCCCCAGTCGTGGCCGATCAACACCGCCTCAGAAGCCCCCAGTGCGTCGATCAGGGCAAGCGGATCGCGGGCCAGCGTTTCCTGATCGGCATCCACCGCAGGCACTCCGCTCGGGTGGTACCCACGCATGAGCGGCGAGACGGCGTGGTACCCCTTCGCGGCGATGCGCGGGCGCAGATCGTCCCAAGTGTGCGCCGTGTCCGGGAAGCCGTGGAGCATGAGCACGAGGGGCCCGGAGCCCTCCTCGATGTAGGCGAACGTCAGCCCCTTCGCCTCGACGAATCCGGTCGTCCCAGCCATGTCCTGTGGACAGGACACCGGGTGTGTCGGCCGCAACCGCCACACTCGAGGCCATGCTCGACCTCATCCTGCCGCTGGAATGCGGAGGCTGCGGCACGCCCTCGACCACGTGGTGTGACGCCTGCGCGGCGATACTGGCGGTCCACGCCGACGAACCTCACCTCGTCACGCCGCGCATCGACCCGGGTCCACCCGTCTTCGCCCTCGGCCGCTACGCCGGTCCGCGGCGACAGGCCATCGTCGCGGTCAAGGAACGCGGGCGCCGCGATCTCGTCGCACCGCTGGCCCGCGCCCTGGCCCTGGGCATTCACCAGCTGGTCAGCTGGGGCATCCTGGACACCCCGTTCACCGTCGTCCCGGCCCCGACCCGCGCCGCGGCCGCCCGCCGCCGCGGCGGCGATCCGATAACCCGGATCGCGGCGCGGGCCACCCGAGATCACCCGGAGATCGACGTCACCCAGGCGCTGCGTACCCGCGCCATGGTTCGCGACTCCGTCGGTCTCACCGGTGCCGCCCGTGAACGCAACGTGACGGGCCGCATCAAGCTGAGGCGCCCGGTCAGCGGCGAAATCCTGCTCGTGGACGACATCGTCACCACCGGCGCGACGGCCCGCGAAGCCGTCCGGGTGCTTGAGAAAGCCGGGGCCAAAGTGACCGCTGTGCTGACCCTCGCGCAGGCCTGACCAGGTCCGCTAGTACGTCCTTGTAACAAGGGTCGAAAGACTTGGAAACAGGTGCGCCAAAAAGGTGGCACGGCGCCGTGAACAACGACTACCGTCGGGGCCAACACACCGTGAACACATCACGGGGCGGGGTCTACACCACAGGCCCGCCACTTCGCCGACCACGGTAGGAGGTGAGGTTCCTCGACCCCTGGCGCCGGCGGGTGAAACTCGTGCCACCCCTGTCGGCGCAGCTCCCCATACAGGCCGGCACGCCTGAGTGCGTGCAACCCGTAAGAGAAACGAGTTGTCAAGCATGTCAATCGATTCCGTGAATTCCGGTCAGCTCCTGACGGATGACGACCTTGCCGAAGACCAAGCCAACGCCGAGGTGCAGGTGTGCGGTCGCAACGTCGAGATCCCCGATCACTACCGCGTCTATGTCGCGCAGAAGCTCGCTCGCCTCGAACGGTTCGACCGCTCCATCTACCGCTTCGACGTCGAGCTCGAGCACGAGCGCAACCGGCGCCAGCGCAAGAACTGTCAGCACGTCGAGATCACCGCGCGCGGGCGCGGGCCGGTCGTCCGTGGTGAAGCCTGCGCGGACAGCTTCTACGGGGCCTTCGAAGCCGCCGTTCACAAACTCGAGAACCGGCTGCGGCGCACCAAGGACCGGCGCAAGGTCCACTACGGCGACAAGACGCCGGTATCACTGCACGAGGCCACCGCGGCGACACCCCCGATCGACGCGGCCGCGGCGTTCAAGCCCGAGAAGCCGGCCGCCCAGGAACCGGTGGTCGACGACCACGAGCCGGGACGCATCGTGCGCACCAAGGAACATCCCGCCAAGCCGATGACCGTTGACGATGCGCTCTACGAGATGGAGCTGGTAGGGCACGATTTCTTCCTGTTCCAGGACAAGGAGACGGATCGTCCGTCGGTCGTCTATCGCCGGCACGCCTACGACTACGGGTTGATCCGGCTGGGCTGATCGCCGGCTGCCCGGGCTCGACCAGCGCGTCACCTAGGATGGAGGGCGCCCAAGCCTCCAATCCAAAGGGATAAACGTGCTGTCGAAGTTGCTGCGCCTCGGCGAAGGTCGCATGGTCAAGCGCCTCAAGGGGGTGGCTGACTATGTCAACACCTTGTCTGACGACGTAGAGAAGCTGTCCGACGGGGAGCTGCGGGCCAAGACCGACGAGTTCAAGAAGCGCGTCGCGGACGGCGAAGGCCTCGATGACCTGTTGCCCGAGGCTTTCGCCGTGGCGCGCGAGGCGGCCTGGCGGGTGCTGAGCCAGCGCCACTTCGACGTCCAGGTGATGGGCGGCGCGGCCCTGCACTTCGGCAACGTCGCGGAGATGAAGACCGGTGAGGGCAAGACCCTGACCTGTGTGCTTCCGGCCTACCTGAACGCGCTGTCCGGGGATGGCGTACACGTGGTCACGGTCAACGACTACCTGGCCAAACGTGACAGCGAGTGGATGGGCCGCGTGCACCGCTTCCTCGGGCTCGAGGTCGGCGTGATCCTTTCGGGCTTGACCCCTGATGAGCGCAGGGCGGCTTATGCCGCCGACATCACCTACGGCACGAACAACGAATTCGGTTTCGACTACCTGCGCGACAACATGGCCCACTCGGTCGAGGAGATGGTGCAGCGCGGCCACAACTTCGCCGTCGTCGACGAGGTCGACTCGATCCTGATCGACGAGGCCCGCACCCCGCTGATCATCTCCGGCCCCGCCGATGGTGCCTCGCACTGGTACACCGAGTTCGCCCGCCTGGCGCCGCTGATGAAGAAGGACACCCACTACGAGGTCGACCTGAAGAAGCGCACCGTCGGTGTGCACGAGTTGGGTGTGGAGTTCGTCGAGGACCAGCTCGGCATCGACAACCTGTACGAGGCGGCGAACTCACCGCTGGTCAGCTACCTCAACAATGCGCTCAAGGCCAAGGAGCTGTTCGAGCGCGACAAGGAGTACATCGTCCGCAACGGCGAGGTGCTGATCGTCGACGAGTTCACCGGCCGTGTGCTGATCGGGCGCCGCTACAACGAGGGCATGCACCAGGCCATCGAGGCCAAGGAGAACGTCGAGATCAAGGCCGAGAACCAAACCCTGGCCACGATCACCCTGCAGAACTACTTCCGGCTCTACGACAAGCTCTCCGGCATGACCGGCACCGCCGAGACCGAGGCCGCCGAGCTGCACGAGATCTACAAGCTCGGTGTGGTCGCGATCCCCACGAACCGCGCGATGGTCCGCAAGGACCAGACCGACCTGATCTACAAGACCGAGGAAGCCAAGTACATCGCGGTCGTCGACGACGTCACCGAGCGCTACGAAAAGGGCCAGCCCGTCCTGATCGGCACCACCAGCGTGGAGCGCTCCGAGTACCTGAGCCGCCAGTTCCAGAAGCGGCGCGTCCCGCACAACGTGCTCAACGCCAAGTACCACGAGCAGGAGGCCAGCATCATCGCCGAGGCCGGCCGGCGCGGCGCGATCACGGTGGCCACCAACATGGCCGGCCGCGGTACCGACATCGTGCTGGGCGGCAACGTCGACTTCCTGGTCGACAAGCGGCTGCGGGATCGGGGCCTGGATCCCGTCGAAACCCCGGACGAGTACGAGGCGGCCTGGCACGAGGAACTGCCCAAGGTCAAGGCCGAGGCCGCCGAGGAGGCTGAGCACGTCATCGAGGTCGGTGGGCTGTACGTGCTGGGCACCGAGCGGCACGAGTCTCGTCGTATCGACAACCAGCTGCGCGGTCGCTCCGGGCGTCAGGGCGACCCCGGTGAGTCCCGGTTCTATCTGTCGCTGGGCGACGAACTCATGCGGCGATTCAACGGCGCGACGCTGGAGAGTCTGTTGACGAGGCTCAACCTGCCTGACGACGTGCCGATCGAGGCCAAGATGGTGACCCGTGCCATCAAGAGCGCGCAGACCCAGGTCGAGCAGCAGAACTTCGAGATCCGCAAGAACGTCCTCAAGTACGACGAGGTGATGAACCAGCAGCGCAAGGTCATCTACGACGAGCGCCGCCGGATCCTGGAGGGTGAGAACCTGCAGCAGCAGGCCCACGACATGCTGGTCGACGTGATCACCGCCTATGTCGACGGCGCCACCGCCGAGGGCTACGCCGAGGACTGGGATCTCGAGCAGCTGTGGACCGCGCTCAAGCAGCTCTACCCGGTGGGCATCGACTACCACGACCTGATCGATACCGACGCCGTCGGCGAAGCAGGCGAGCTGACTCGTGAGGAACTGCTCGACACGCTGGTCGAAGACGCCGAAAAGGCCTACGCCACACGGGAAGCTGAGATCACGGGACTCGCCGGCGAAGGGGCCATGCGGCAGCTGGAGCGCAATGTGCTGCTCAACGTCATCGACCGCAAGTGGCGTGAACATCTCTACGAGATGGACTACCTCAAGGAAGGCATCGGCCTGCGGGCGATGGCGCAGCGCGACCCGTTGGTCGAGTACCAGCGTGAGGGCTACGACATGTTCGTCGGCATGCTCGAGGGCCTGAAAGAAGAGTCGGTCGGCTTCCTGTTCAACGTCCAGGTCGAGGCGACACCGGCACCCGCGGTGGCCCCCGTCCAGACTCCGCAAGGGCTGGCCGATCTCGGTGCCCAGCAACAGGAGCCAGCGCCGGCATTGCGCGCCAAGGGGATCGAGGACGAAGACTCGCGCAAGCTGACCTACTCGGGGCCCGCCGAAGATGGTTCGGCCGAACTGCAGCGCAACGGCGGCGGCAAGCACGCCGCACCCGCGCCGGGCACCAGCCGCAAAGAACGTCGCGAGGCGGCTCGCAAGCAGGCCAAGGAGAGCAGGAGTCTGCGGCGCGGCTAGTTGGGCGACGATGCGGCGCAGCGAAGTGAGCCGCTGAGGAGTCCGACGATTGGCACTAGCCGATGTGTAGCGCGACCACCTGCCAGCGCACCCCGGTCGGGGTGGCCACTTGCTCGACTCGGCAGGCGATGGCATGGATGCGGTCGTCTCGGCTGTAGCTGGCGGCCACCTCGGCGGCGGACCCCTCGGAGTCGACCGGCTGTATCCGTAGCCGGCGCAGCCGCGCGGCGCCGCGGCCCTCGTGGCGGGTCACCGCCGGCAGCAGTGAATCGACCAATCCTGCCGCCAGCAGCGGGCGCAATTGGGATAGCGGCCGCCGCCGGTCGATCACCTCGAGCACCCGGCGGAGGGCCGCGTCGGCGAACCCGGCGGCGGCGCGCATCGGTGTGGCCCGAGTTGGCCGTGGTGCCGGCGGCCGCGGTAGGGCGTCGGCGCGGGGGCGCAACAGACGAGTCTGCCGGGGTGCTGTCTGAAGCACGGGCGGTTCGTAGTCGACGACGGGAATGACGCAGGACATAGACACTCTCCGGTGCTCGGTCGGTGGGACCGGCTGCCGGAGAGGGGCAAGCCGATGGCGACATGATGGCACACTCGCGGCATCGGCGTATGCACCCGCGATGCGGCGGTCGGGGGTGGGCGGTTACCGTGTCGAGACGGAGTGGGTGGGGGAGTAGTAGATGAGGGGAATGTCACGACGATGGTGACTCGGTTGTCGGCATCGGATGCGTCGTTCTATCACCTGGAAAACACCTCGACCCCGATGTATGTCGGCTCACTGGCGATTCTGCGCAAGCCCCGTTCGGGCCTCAGTTATGAAACCCTGCTGGAGACCGTCGAAAGTCGACTGCCCCAGATCCCGCGCTACCGCCAGAAGATCCGCGAGGTCACCCTGGGCCTGGCACGTCCGGTGTGGATCGACGATCCCGACTTCGACATCACCTATCACGTGCGGCGCTCGGCGCTGCCCTCGCCCGGCAGCGACGCGCAGCTGCACGAACTCATCGCCCGGCTGGGCTCCCGCCCGCTGGATCGGTCCCGCCCGCTCTGGGAGATGTACCTCATCGAGGGGCTGGCCAAGAACCGGCTGGCGATCTACACCAAGTCCCATCAGGCCCTCGTCAACGGGATGACGGCGCTGGAGATCGGCCACGTCGTCGCCGACCGTACCCAGAAGCCACCGACATTCGGTGAGGACATCTGGATTCCGGGTCCCGAGCCCACCACCAGCCAACTGCTGGTCGGGGCGGTCGGTGAGTGGTTCGCCCGGCCGCGGGTGCAGATGCAGGCGGTCCGCTCGGCCATCGGCGAGGTCGCCAACAACAGCGGTGAGTTGACCGAGCTTGCCCGGCGGCTGACCGACGTCGCCCGCACCGTCGCCCGCGGCACCGCCCCCAGCAGCCCGCTGAACACCAAGGTCTCCCGCAACCGTCGATTCACCGTCGCCGCCGGCTCGCTGGCCGACTACCGGCTGGTGCGATCACGCTACGACTGCGACGTCAACGACGTCGTGCTGGCCGTGATCGCCGGCGCCCTGCGCAATTGGCTGCTGTCGCGCGGCGAGCCCGTCACCAACAGCTCGACGGTCCGGGCGATGGCACCCACGTCCGTGTACCCGGAGGCCGACCTGGACACGTCGGGTCCGGGCCAGGCCATCAGCGAAGTGGCGCCGTTCCTCGTCGACCTGCCGGTGGGCGAGGGTAACGCCGTGGTACGGCTATCCCAGATCGCCCATACCACCGAGTCGCACTCGGCCGCTGCGAGTTTGGTGGATGCCCGCACGATCGTCACGCTGTCCGGGTTCGCGCCGCCCACCCTGCACGCGATGGGTACCCGGGTCGCCACCCAGTTCTCCGCGCGCCAATTCAATCTGCTGATCACCAATGTTCCGGGGCCGCAGTCACAGATGTATCTCGCCGGTGCCAAGCTCCTGGAGATCTTCGCGGTGCCGCCGTTGTTGCACAATCAGGTTTTGGCCATCGGTGTGACGTCGTATTGCGGCATGCTGTATTTCGGCATCAATGCCGACCGTGACGCCATGAGCGATGTCGATGTGTTGCCGACCCTGCTCGCCGAATCGCTCGACGAGTTGCTCGAAGCCGCGCAATAGGCCCCGGTAGAAGTACTATTCGGCGATGAGCAAGGTCGATTCCGGCGGTGCGGATTCAGCCAAGAAGCGCAACCGCAAGATTCCCAAGGACGTCTATAGGGCCGAATTATTCCGGCTGCAAACGGAATTGGTGAAGCTGCAGGAGTGGGTCAAATCCACCGGCGCGCGGGTCGTCGTGGTATTCGAGGGCCGGGACGCGGCGGGCAAGGGCGGCACCATCAAACGCGTCACCGAATATCTCAGTCCGCGCGTCGCGCGGATCGCCGCCCTGCCCGCGCCGACCGAACGTGAACGCGGCCAGTGGTATTTCCAGCGCTATATCGAGCACCTGCCGGCGCGCGGTGAGATCGTTCTGTTCGACCGGTCCTGGTACAACCGTGCCGGGGTCGAGCGGGTGATGGGATTCTGCAGCCCCAAGGAGCACACCCTGTTCCTGCGGCAATGCCCGATCTTCGAGCAGATGCTCATCGATGACGGGATCATCCTGCGCAAGTACTGGTTCTCGGTCTCCGATGATGAACAGCTGCGCCGGTTCAAGTCGCGCCGCAACGATCCGTTGCGGCGCTGGAAGCTCAGTTCCATGGACTTGGAGTCGGTGTACCGCTGGGAGGACTATTCCCGGGCCAAGGACGAGATGATGGTGCACACCGACACCCCGAACAGCCCGTGGATCGTGGTCGAGTCCGACGACAAGAAACACGCCCGGCTCAACATGATGGCCCACCTGCTGGCCAGCATCGACTATGACGAGGTCGAGCATCCCGCGGTCGAATTGCCCAAACGACCGGTGCTGGGCAACTACCAGCGCCCTTCGCGGGAAGTGTCGACCTATGTCGACGACCACGTCTCCACCCTGCTCGGGGACCGCGAGAAGGGCGGCTAATCTGCCGGTATGCGGGTCTACATCCCGGCCACGTTGGCCATGTTGCAGCAGCTGGTCGCCGACGGGTCGCTCCGGCCGCTCAGCGGGACGGCCTTCGCCGTGACGCCGACGCTGCGGGAGTCTTACGCCGAGGGCGATGACGAAGAACTGGCCGAGGTGGCCATCAGCGAGGCGGCGCTGGCGTCGTTGCGGCTGCTGGCCGGTGCGGGCGGTGACGAGCAGGCCGGCCCGTCTTCCCAGGGGCGTCCGCTGCGTCGCGCGGTCCTCGTCGCCGATGCGGACGCGACCGCCCGGCCCGATCTGGACGACGCCGTGGTCCGGGTCAGCGGGCGGATCACCCTGGATCAGGTGGTCGCCGCCTACGTGGACAACTCCGATGCGGAGCCGGCGGTGAAGGCTGCGATCGCCGTCGTCGACGACGCCGACCTGGGGGACGAGGACGCCGAGTTCATCGTGGGTGATGCCCAGGATCACGCCCTGGCCTGGTACGCCACCCAGGAGCTACCGTTCCTGCTCGATTTGCTCTGAGCGCCTAGATACGGGACCGTAAGTTACGGTACCGTAGGTTTGACGGCGGCAGGAGGCGTGCGATGGCGAAGAGCCAGGTGAAGATCAGTGCGAACGTGGTCGACACCATACGGCCGACGGTCGTCGGCGAGGGACGCAATCCCGCGATCGACGCGGTGCGCGCCCTGGTCGGGCGGATCACCACGCCATTGTTGCCCGACGACTATCTGCAGTTGGCCAATCCCTTGTGGTCGGCGCGCGAGATGCGCGGCCGGGTGCTCGAGGTCCGCCGCGAAACAGAGGACTCCGCGACGCTGGTCATCAAACCGGGCTGGGGCTTCACCTTCGACTACCAGCCCGGCCAATACATCGGAATCGGTCTGCTGGTCGACGGCCGCTGGCGGTGGCGATCCTATTCGCTGACCTCTAGCCCGCATGCCCACGGGGCGGGCCGTTCGCGCACCATCACCATCACCGTCAAGGCGATGCCCGAAGGATTCCTGTCCACCCACCTGGTCGGCGGCGTGAAGCCCGGCACGATCGTCCGGCTGGCGGCGCCTCAGGGCAACTTCGTGCTGCCTGATCCCGCGCCGGCCTCGGTGCTGTTCGTGACCGGTGGCTCCGGCATCACCCCGGTGATGTCGATGCTGCGGACCCTTGCTCGCCGAGACCAGATCGGCGATATCGTTCACATCCATTCGGCTCCAACCGAATCCGATGTCATGTTCGGCAGCGAGCTGGCCGAGCTGGCTCGCGACAACGACGGCTATCGGCTGACCGTGCGCACCACCCGCACCCAGGGGCGCGTGGACCTGCGCCGGCTCGACGACATGGTCCCGGATTGGCGAGAGCGTCAGACCTGGGCCTGCGGCCCGGAGGGAATGCTCAGCGAGGCCGAGAAGGTGTGGCAGGCCGCCGGGATCGGCGAGCAGCTGCATCTGGAGCGGTTCGCAGCGTCCCGGGCTGCCGTTCACGGACAGGGTGGCTCGGTGACCTTCGGCCGCAGCGGCAAGACGGTGACAGCGGACGCGGCGACGTCGCTGATGGAGGCCGGCGAGCAGGCCGGGGTGCGGATGCCCTTCGGCTGCCGGATGGGCATCTGTCAGTCCTGCGTGGTGGCTCTCGTCGACGGCCACGTCCGCGATTTGCGCACGGGTACCGAGCACGAACCGGGTACCCGGATCCAAACGTGCGTTTCGGCCGCGGCGGGCGACTGCGTGGTCGATGTCTGAGGTTTACTGCTTAGTAACCTACGGGAACGTAGGTTACGGTAGCGTAGGCGCAAGAAGGGAGGCATGAGTTATGGCAATTACCGATGTGGACGCGTTTGCGCATCTGACCGACGCCGACATCGAGAGCTTGGCGGTCGAGCTCGACTCCATCCGCCAGGACATCGAGGATTCCCTGGGCGCGCGGGATGCGCGCTACATCCGCCGCACCATCGCAGCCCAGCGCGGCTTGGAGATCGCCGGAAGGCTGATACTCACCGCCAGCTCCAAGCGATCGGCGTGGTGGGCCGGCACCGTGACCCTGGGCGTGGCCAAGATCATCGAGAACATGGAGATCGGCCACAACGTCATGCACGGCCAGTGGGACTGGATGAACGACCCCGAGATCCACTCCTCGTCGTGGGAGTGGGACATGAGCGGGGCGTCCAAGCACTGGCGGTTCACCCACAACTTCATGCATCACAAGTACACCAACATCTTGGGCATGGACGACGATGTGGGCTACGGCGTCATCCGAGTCACCCGTGATCAACGCTGGAAGCCGTTCAATCTCTACGGCAACCTTCTGTTCAACACCCTGCTGGCCATCGGTTTCGAGTGGGGCGTCGGGTTACAGCACCTCGAGCTCGGCAAGATCTGGAAAGGGCGCGACGATCGCAAGGCCACCTTGATCCGAGTGCGCGAGTTCGGCGCCAAGGCCGGGCGGCAGCTGCTCAAGGACTACGTCGCCTTCCCGGCGCTGACCTCGCTGTCCCCGGGCGCCACCTATCGCTCGACGGCCACCGCGAACGCAATTGCCAACGTGATCCGAAACGTGTGGGCCAACGCGGTGATCTTCTGCGGCCACTTTCCTGATGGCGCAGAGAAATTCACCAAGACCGACATGGTGGGCGAGAGCAAGGGTCAGTGGTACCTGCGGCAGATGCTGGGCAGCGCCAACATCGACGGCAGCCGGGCCATGGACTTCATGACCGGCAACCTGTCGTACCAGATCGAGCATCATCTGTACCCCGACTTGCCGAGTAACCGGCTGGCCGAGATCTCGGTGCGGGTGCGCCAGGTCTGCGACAAGTACGACCTGCCCTACACCAGCGGCCCGTTCGTGGTGCAGTACGCCAAAACCTGGCGCACGATCGCCAAGCTGTCACTTCCGGACAAGTACCTGCGCGACACCGTCGATGACGCACCGGAGACGCGCAGCGAGCGGATGTTCGACGAACTGGGTAAGGAACCGCGCCGCGGGCTCAAGTCCGCCATCGCGGCCGTGCGGGCCAAGCGCCGCGAGAAGCGTATCGCCAAGGCCGCCTAAGGTCATCGCATCGATTCTGCGGCCAGAGCGCGGATCGTCGGCGTGTCGCCGCGCTCACCGCAGACTCGATGCGGCTTTACTTCGGGATCCAGTCGAAGACATCCGGGTTCGGGCCGATGCGCCCGGCCTCACCCTTGTCGAGGGCGGTGATGGCATCGATGTCCTCGTCGCCCAGCTCGAAGTCGAAGATCTCGATGTTCTCCTTGATCCGTTCCGGCGTGACTGATTTCGGGAAGACGATGTCGCCGCGCTCGATATGCCAGCGCAGCACCACCTGGGCCGGGCTCTTGCCGATCCGCTCGGCGATCCCGCCGATCACCGGGTCGCCGAGCACCGCTCCCTGGGCGATCGGTGACCACGCTTCGGTGAGGATGTCGTGGTCGGTGCCGTAGGCGCGCAACGCGTCGTTGGCGAAGTACGGGTGCACCTCGATCTGGTTGACGGCGGGCACGGTCTCGGTGTCGCGGGCCAGTTCTTCGAGGTGGTGGATCTGGAAGTTGGACACCCCGATGCTGCGGGCGCGGCCGTCTTTCTTGAATTCCTCCAACGTTTTCCAGGTGGAGACGAAGTCGCCGTCGTACAGCGTCGGGAGCGGCCAGTGGATCAAGAACAGGTCCACATAGTCATAGCCGAGTGCCTCGATCGTCGCGTCGAACGCGCGACGGGCATCGTCGGGCTTGTGAAAACCGTTGTTGAGCTTGCTGGTGAGGTAGACCTCACCGCGGTCGATGCCGAAATCCCGGATGCCCTGCCCGACGCCCTTCTCGTTCTGGTACATCTCCGCGGTGTCGATGTGGCGATAGCCGATCTCCAGGGCGGTGCGCACCGCCGAAGCGGTTTCTTCGGGCGGGATCTGGAAGACGCCGAACCCGAGTTGCGGGATCTGGGTGCCGTCGTTGAGTGTCAGATTCGGAACAGTGCTCATGTCTTCGGCGTGCCCTCTCAGTTGGTGTTGCAATCAATTATCAGTACGCGGTGCCTTCTGACAACGCGGACAGCAGGCGCCGCGCCGCTGCGACGCGCCGCGCGGGTGCCCCGGTCAGCGCGTCGAGCGCACATTCGGGGTCGGCCGGGGGACCCATGTGCCCGCACCCGCGAGGGCAGTCCCCGATCGCGTCCGCCAGATCCGAAAACGCCCGCAGCACATCGTCGGGTTCGATGTGGGCCAGGCCGAACGACCTGATGCCCGGGGTGTCGATCACCCAGCCGCCGACGGGCAGCGGCAGCGCCACCGACTGCGTCGAGGTGTGCTTGCCCTTGCCGACGCCCGACACCTCACCGGTGGCGCGGTCTGCTTGCGGTACAAGGCGATTCACCATGGTGGATTTGCCCACCCCGGAGTGGCCGAGCAACACGGTGACCTGCCCGGCCAGCAAGCGTTCCACCTCATCGAGAGGATCGTCGCGGCCGGCGGTCAGCACGGTCAGCTCCAGATCGGAGAAGTGTTCGGCGAACGGCTCGGCCGGCGCCAGATCGGTCTTCGTCAGGCAGAGAATCGGCCTGATCCCGCCGGCGTATGCCGCGATCAGCGCCCGGTCCACCAGGCCGGTGCGCGGCGGAGGGTCGGCGAGCGCGACGACGATGAGCAACTGGTCGGCATTGGCCACGACGACACGTTCGGTGGTATCGGTGTCATCCGCGGTGCGGCGCAACACAGTCCGCCGTTCGCCACGGCGCACGATCCGGGCCAGGCTATCGGGCCGCCCGCTGAGATCGCCGACCACGTCGACCAGGTCGCCGACGACGATGGGGGTGCGGCCCAATTCGCGGGCGCGCATGGCGGTGACGTGGCGGTGCGGGTCACCGTCCAGGACGCAGCCCCAGCGGCCGCGATCGACGGTGACCACCATGGCCGACACCGCGTCGGCGTGTTCGGGACGGGTCTTGGTGCGAGGGCGCGAGCCACGGCCCGACCTGATTCTGACGTCGGACTCGTCGTACTCGCGTGGGCTCAACCGCGGCTCACCATCTCGGTCCACAGCGCCGCGAAGTCCGGCAGGGTCTTGCCGGTGGTCGCAATGTCTTCCACGGCGACTCCGGGCACCCGCAGCCCGATGATGGCCCCGGCCATCGCCATCCGGTGATCGGCGTAGGAGTGCCAGGTGCCGGCGTGCAGGGGAGTGGCGGTGATCTCCAGGCCGTCATCGGTTTCGGTGCACCTACCGCCGAGCCCGCCGATCTCGGTGGTCAGCGCCGCCAACCGGTCGGTCTCGTGGCCGCGAAGGTGCGCGATGCCGGTCAACCGAGACACCGAGCCCGGCGCCGCCAGCGCGGCCAGCGCCGCCACCGCCGGGGCCAGCTCGCCGACATCGTGCAAGTCCACATCAAAGCCGTCGTAGAACTGTGGACCGCGCACCTCCAAGTGTGAATCCGTGAGGTGCACCGTCGATCCCAGCAACCCGAGGATCGCCAGAATGGTGTCGGCCGGCTGCACGCTATCGGCCGGCCAGCCGGTGATACCCACCGTGCCACCGGTCACCACGGCCGCGGCCAGAAATGGCACCGAGTTGGACAAGTCCGGCTCGACATCCCAATGCCGGGCCGCGATGCGTCCCGGCGCCACCCGCCATTGGTTGGCTCCTCCGTCATCGACCTCGACGCCGGCCTCGCGCAGCATGGCCACGGTCATCGCGATGTGCGGTGCCGAGGGCACCGAGGTGCCGGTGTGCACCACGGTCACCCCCTGGGTGAAGGCCGCACCGGAGAGCAGCAGGCCAGAGACGAACTGAGAGGAAGCCGACGCGTCGATATGGACGGTGCCACCCTCGACGGCGCCGAGGCCGCGGACCAGGAACGGCAGGCCCGCGCCGTCGATGTCGACACCGAGCCCACGCAGCGCGTCGAGCAGGGGAGCGATCGGCCGGCTTCGGGCCTGCTCGTCACCGTCGAATTCGACGACCGAGGTGCTCAGCGCCGCCAGCGGCGGGACGAACCTCAGCACGGTGCCGGCCAGCCCGCAGTCGATCCGCGCCTGCGGTCCCGGGGCCAGTGCTCCGCCGACCGCCAGCTCGGCGCCCGCGCCGGACACGTCGATGCCCAATGCCCGCAGGGCTCCGATCATCAGGTCGGTGTCGCGACTGCGGAGGGCGCCGCTGATCGAGGAGCGGCCGTTTCCTTGCGCCGCGGCCAGTGCCGCGAGCACCAGGGTGCGGTTGGTCTGCGATTTCGAGCCGGGCACGGTCACCATGGCGTCGACGGCTGTCTCCGTCCAGGGTGCCGTCCATAGCTCGGTGCTCACGGCTTACATCCTGCCCTGTCGGGTGCGTGCGCCACGATGGAGGCATGTGCGGACGTTTCGCGGTGACCACCGACCCGGCTCTGCTCGCGGAGAAGATCCAGGCCATCGATGAAGTTACAGCGGGCACCTCGGCTTCTGAGGCCCGCGGACCCAACTACAACGTCGCGCCGACGGCCACGGTCGCCACCGTGGTGAGCCGCCACAGCGAGGCTTCATCTTCTACGGACACGCCCACCAGACGGGTGCGGTTGATGCGCTGGGGCCTGGTGCCGCCGTGGGTGAAGGCGACCGCTGACGGCACCCCGGAGGCAAAGGGCCCTCTGCTGATCAACGCCCGTGCCGAGAAGGTCACCACGTCACCGGCATTCCGGGCGTCGGCGAAGAGCAAGCGCTGCCTGGTACCGATGGACGGCTACTACGAATGGAAGCCCAACCCGGACACGCCGGCGGGCAAGAAAGCCCGCAAGACCCCGTTCTACATGCATCGGGATGACGGTGAGCCGCTGTTCATGGCCGGCCTGTGGTCGGTCTGGAAAGCAAATGATGCCGCGCTTCCGCTGCTGACATGCACGATCATCACCACCGACGCCGTCGGGGAGCTCGCCGAGATCCACGACCGGATGCCGCTGGTGGTCGCACAGCGGGATTGGGACCGCTGGCTGGACCCCGACCAGCCCGCGGACACCGAACTGCTCGGCGCACCGCCGGATATCGCGGGCATCGACGTGCGGGAGGTGTCCACCCTGGTGAACAGCGTCCGCAACAACGGGCCCGAGCTCATCGAGCCGGCCGGCCCGCACAACCAACCGGTTGGCCTGTTCTAGCGGCTCGGCAGCGGCTACGCTCGCAGGCAAGTCCTGCCCAGCGAGAGGAGCGGCCATGACCGCTGTCGAGCCGAAGGCCGATCAAGCCACCATCACCGTGCGCAACCCCGCCGACGGGCGTGTCGCCGGCACCGTGCCGGTCGACGGCCCCGATACTGTGGCCGCTAAGGCCAGGGAATTGCGTCTGTACCAGACCGAGTGGGAAGAGATCGGCCCGCGCGGGCGGAAAGCCTGGATGTTCAAGTGGCAGGACTGGATTCTCGACAATGCCGACCACCTCACCGAGGTGCTGATGTCGGAGACCGGGAAGTCGCGTAAAGATGCCAGCCTCGAACCGGTGGCACTGGCCGACTCGATCAAGTACTGGGCTGGAAACGCCGAGGCCTTCCTGGCCGATGCTCATCCCAAGCCCCACACCCTGATCTACCGGGTGAAGAAGCTGACCACGGTGTACCGCCCCTATCAGCTGGTCGGGATCATCGAGCCGTGGAACTTCCCGCTGGCGATGTTGGCCCTCGACGTGGTGCCCGCGCTGGCAGCGGGCGCCGCCGTGCTGTTGAAACCGTCTGAGGTGACCCCGCTTTCGGCCGTCGAGTTCGCCCGCGGCTGGACCGAGGTCGGGGCGCCGCCGGTGCTCGGGTTGGCCACTGGGTATGGCGAGACCGGTGCCGCGGTGATCGACAACGCGGACTATGTCCACTTCACCGGGTCCACGGCCACCGGCCGCAAGGTCGCGGTGGCGTGTGCCCAGCAGCTCAAACCGCTCAGCCTGGAACTCGGCGGGAAGGACCCGGCGATCGTGCTGGCCGACGCCGACGTCGACCGCGCGGCCAACGGCATCGCCTGGGGTGGGATGTTCAACTCCGGGCAGGTGTGTATCTCGGTGGAGCGGGTCTACGTCGAGGCTCCGGTGTACGACGAGTTCGTCCGCAAGCTCACTGCGAACGTCCGCAACATTGCTCAGGGGCAGGAGGATTCGGGCTTCAAGTACGACACCGGTGCGATGGCCACCGCCGCCCAGTGTGACATCGTCGACCGCCACGTCCAGGAGGCGGTCGCCGCCGGGGCTCGGGTGCTGACCGGCGGCAAGCCCACCGGCGTCGGTACCTTCTTCCAGCCGACCGTGCTCGCCGACGTCACCCCGGCCATGTCCTGCATCGCCGAGGAGACCTTCGGCCCGACCCTGCCGGTGGTCAAGGTCGCCGACGAGGACGAGGCCATCCGGTTGGCCAACGACTCCAAGTACGGGCTCTCGGCCACGGTGTGGACCGGCGACATCGACCGCGGTGAGCGGGTGGCCCGGCGGCTGGATTGCGGCGCGGTCAACATCAACGACGCACTGACCAACGTGTTCTGCCCCTCGCTGCCGATGGGTGGCTGGAAGGACTCCGGCATCGGCTACCGGGCCGGCGGTCCCAGCGGGCTGATCAAGTTCTGCCGCCAGCAGGCGATCACCGCACCGCGGATCCCGACCCAGAAGTCCGAACTGGTGTGGTACTCGTCGTCGCGTCGGCAGGCGCGGATGGCGATCCGGGCGATGCGGGCCTTCGCCGGCAAGGGCGTGCGCCGGTTCGGGGTGCGCCCCGGCAAATAGGGCTTCAACGCGTTTCAATTCGTGCTTGGGGTGGCCGACCGGGGGTTAAGTTGGTCGAGGTGGGGGGAAACCAGTCAGGCGAGCGCGATCCTCAGTCCCGCTTGAGCACCTTGCTCATGCTGTCGGGGCGCGCGGCCTTGGGTGTGGTGTTGGCCATTGCCGCGGTGGACTGGCTGGGCTGGGCGACCGGAACCGAGCGATTGACCCGCGTCTGGCCATCCTGGCCACAAATGGTGCCGTGGACGGCGCTACTGCTGGCCGCGCTGGCGGTCGCGATTCTCGTTCTGTCCGGCGAACCCTCGCCTGCCAGAGTGCGGGTCGGATGTGGCCTCGCGGTCGTTGCGGGTCTAGCCGCCGTGGCGTTCCTCACCGAATACGCGGCAGGCCTGCGCCTGGGGCTGGATCAGTGGTGGTTCCCCGGCGAGGTTCGAGCCATGCAGAAGACCTGGCCGGGCCGTCCCAGCCCGCAGACCGCCGCGACAGTTCTGCTGCTGGCGATCGCCGTCGGGTTGACGCGGCTCGATCAGCGATGGGCCCGGGCGGTGCGCGTGGTGAGCCTGGTGGCAGGGGTTGCGTTGCCGGCCGTCATGGCCGCCGCCTACTTGTTCCAGGCGCTCTCCGTCATCGCTGTCACGCCGTCGACAGGTATGGCGATATCTACCGCCTTGTGCCTGCTGCTGCTGGGTGCGGCCAGCTTCGCCGCGAGGCTCGACCACAACCCCGCCGCCTGGCTGCTGGCTCGATCCGACGCTTGGACCCTGGTCCGAATGGTCGGGGTCCTGGCCGGCCTGCCCATCGTCATCGGGCTGTCGCGACTGGCCCTGCTGATGCTTGGCGTGCCAAGCGATGCGGCCTGGGCCTTGTCGATCTCGGTGGGTACCGTCACCACCGGCGTCGCAATGTTCTATCTCAGTCAACGTGAACAGCGACTACTCATCGACAAGGAACTCCTGAGCCGCGAGCGTGCGGATGCCGAGGCCCGCTACCGGATCCTCGCCGAGAACGCCGTCGACACCGTGATCCGCCTGCATGGCACGGAGGTCGAGTGGATCTCGCCGTCGGTGCAAGCCGCGTTCGGTGATCCGCCGTCGCTGTGGGTCGGATCTGACTTCACCGGCCGCGTCCATCCTGACGACATGCACGTGGTGGCGGCCAGTGCGCAGCGGATAGCCGCGGGTAAGCCCTCGGTGGGACGGTTCAGGGTCCGCACGGCCGGCGGTGGTTACCACTGGGTCGATTGCCGCTCCAAGCCGTACTTCGACGGCGACGGCCAGGCCGACGGCTTGATCGCTGCGCTGCGGGTCGTCGACGACCAGGTAGATGCCGAGCGACGGCTCGAACATCTGGCGCGGTTCGACCCGCTGACCGGTCTGGTGAACCGCGCCGAGGTGATGCGACGCCTCGAGGCAGCGCTCGACGGCCAGCCCGAGCCGGGCTCCTACATCGGCCTGCTCTTCTGCGACATCGATGAGTTCAAGAAGATCAACGACACTCAAGGCCATGCGGTTGGTGACCTTGTCCTGGCCACCATGGCGATGCGGGTCCATGAGTGTGTGCGGCCGGGAGATACCGTCGGCCGCACCGGCGGTGACGAATTGTTGATCCTGTTACCCGGCATCGGCGGCATCGACGAGGCGACCGCGATCGCCGAGGCTATTCGCTCGCGCGCCGCTGAACCGATCCCCCACGGGGACAGGACCATCTGCGCCACCTTGAGCATCGGTGTGACGCTCGCGTCTCCCGGTGAACCCGTCACCTCCATGACCACCAGAGCCGACTCGGCGATGTATCGGGCCAAACACGCGGGCCGCAACGCCGTCGTGTGCCTGGCTCCCTAGGACGGGTAACCGGGCGGGTTGGGGGTGTCGACCCACAGGTCCACGCCCAGCTCGGAGCCGGGCACGCAGTCGTACACCGACAGGTCGCTGACCCCGGACTCCAGTAGCACGTCCTCGCACAGCAGGGTGTGTCCGGTGTATTCGCCGGCCGGCTTGCTCAGCACCCCGTAGGCGGCGTCGGAGTACACCTCCGGCTTGCGGGAGCGGGCCATCGCCTCGTCGCCGCCGAGCAGGTTCTGCACCGCGGCGGTAGCGACCATGGTGCGCGGCCACAGGGTGTTCGACGCGATGCCCACCGAACGCATCTCCTCGGCAATCCCCAAGGCACACAAAGTCATTCCGAACTTCGCCATCATGTAGGGGGTGGGCTTGAGCCACTGCGACTCCAGCCGGATCGGCGGCGAGAGAGTGAGGATGTGGGGATTCTCCCGACCCTTCATATGCGGGATACAGGCCTGCGAGACGGCGTAGGTGCCGCGAACCTGGATGCCGTTCATCAGATCGAAGCGCTTGAGCGGCACCTCTTCGATCGAGCCGAGGTTGATCGCCGAGGCGTTGTTGACACAGATGTCGATGCCGCCGAACTGCTCGACAGCCTTGGCCACCGCCGCGGCCACCGAGTCGCCGTCGCGGACGTCGCCGACCATGGGCAGGGCCTGGCCGCCGGCATCCTCGATCTCCTTGGCTGCGGTGTAGATGGTGCCCGGCAGTTTGGGATGGGGCTCGGTGGTCTTGGCCACCAGCGCGATATTGGCCCCGTCTGCCGCGACGCGCTTGGCGATCGCCAACCCGATGCCGCGGCTTGCGCCGGAGATGAACATGGTCTTGCCGGAGAAAATACCTGCCATCCGTGCCACCCTAGACCGCCCGGATGTCGGCGGTCACCGCGTCGGTCAGCCGAACCAGGTCCTGCGGGGCGAGCGCCAGGTCCCAGCCGCGCTTGCCGGCGCTGCACAGCACCCTCTCAAAGCCCAGTGCCGACGCGTCCACCACCGTCGGCAGCCGCTTGCGCTGGCCCAGCGGTGAGATGCCGCCCAGCACGTAGCCGGTGGCGCGCTCGGCCGCCGCCTGATCGGCCATCGTCACCTTGGACAGCCCCAGCGCCGCGGCGGCGGCCTTCAGCGACAGCTTCCACGGCACTGGTAACACGGCCACCGCCAGCGTCGAGCCGGCCGCGATGACCAGCGTCTTGAAGATCTGTTCGGGCACCAGGGAATCACCGGCGAGAGCGGCGACCGCCTCTTCGCCGTAGGACTGTGATCGCGGGTCGTGGTGATAGCGCAGCACCTCATGGGCCACACCGGCCTTCACCAGCGCGGCGATCGCCGGGGTTGCTGCACGACTCACCGGCACAGTTAACCGTGGGAAATAGCTCGATGAGAAATCCTGTTGTGGACAGTATTCGCGGCCGTCGAGGCCGCAATCGGAAAAGCTGTTGGTCACAGCCTTAGGATTGGAAGGAGAGAAGTCCGGTGTCAGTCGCAGTCTGCATGATGGCCCAAGAGCAGGCGCCCGCACTTCTCATCCGTCCGATACCGCTGCCGGAGTCCGTCTGGGGCGCCGCGGCAGAAGGGACTGTGTCACCCACGATGACCGATATCGACACCGAGGCACCTCAGCGTGAGGAGTCCGACGCGGAATTGACCGCGCGCTTCGAGCGTGACGCGATTCCGCTGCTGGACCAGCTCTACGGCGGTGCCCTGAGGATGACGCGCAACCCGGCAGATGCCGAAGACCTCCTGCAGGAGACCATGGTCAAGGCCTATTCCGGGTTCCGGTCGTTCCGAGAGGGCACCAACCTCAAAGCGTGGTTGTACCGGATTCTGACGAATACCTATATCAACAGCTACCGCAAGAAGCAGCGCCAGCCGGCCGAGTATCCGACCGAGGAGATCACCGACTGGCAGTTGGCGGCCAACGCCGAGCACACCTCCACCGGACTGCGCTCGGCCGAGGTCGAGGCTCTTGAACTGCTGCCAGACACCGAGATCAAGGAAGCTCTGCAGGCGTTGCCGGAAGAGTTTCGGATGGCGGTGTACTACGCCGACGTCGAGGGCTTCCCGTACAAGGAGATCGCCGAAATCATGGACACCCCGATCGGGACGGTGATGTCCCGGCTCCACCGAGGCAGGCGCCAGCTGCGCGGCCTGCTGGCCGACGTCGCCAAGGAACGCGGTTTTAACCGCGGGCAGGCGGAGGGCACGCCGGAGGAGGTGTCCTCATGAGCGACGAACACGTATCCGGCGGCGACGAGGACTGGCGTCCGCCGATCGGCCCGGTCGACCCCGATCATCCGGAATGCGCCGCGGTGATCGCCGAGGTGTGGACGCTGCTCGACGGTGAATGCACGGCCGAGACGAAAGACCGGCTGCGCCAGCACCTCGAGGAGTGCCCGACGTGCCTGCAGTACTACGGAGTCGAGGAGCGCATCAAGAAGCTGGTCGCGTCCCGGTGCAGCGGAGACAAGGCTCCCAAGCATCTGCTGGAACGGGTGCGCCTGCAGATCAGCCAAACCACCATCATCCGGCGCGGATAGCGATCGCCTGCAATACAAAAGTGCCCGGCAGATTGCCGGGCACTTTGTGTATCAGCTGTTGGGCCGCCTGCCGTGGTTGGCTTTGCTGTGCTTGCGGTCACGCTTCTTACGGCCACGCTTGGCCATGATGTACCTCCGTTGATTTGACGCTGAATACAGTGTCTCACGGCGCCATCGAACCTCTGACCACCCGGTGTTGTGGTTCGATAGGAGCCGCATCGAGAGAGTGAGGGTGAAGATGGCCGAGGATGTTCGCGCCGAGATCGTGGCCAGTGTGCTCGAGGTCGTGGTCAGCAAGGGAGACCAGATCGGCGCGGGCGACACCCTGGTTCTCCTGGAGTCGATGAAGATGGAGATCCCGGTGCTGGCCGAAGTCGGCGGCACCATCACCGAGGTCAGCGTGTCCGTGGGCGACGTCATCCAGGCCGGCGACCTCATTGCCGTGATCGACTAGCTCCGTGTCCACCCTCGGTGACCTGCTCGCCGAGCACACGGTGCTGCCGGGCGGCGCCGTGGACCACCTGCACGCGGTGGTCGGCGAATGGCAGCTGCTGGCGGACCTCTCGTTCGCCGACTATCTGATGTGGGTGCGCCGTGACGACGGCGCACTCGTCTGCGTGGCCCAGTGCCGGCCCAACACCGCGCCGACCGTCCTGCTCAAGGACGCCGTCGGCAGCGTCGTCGCCCAAGGTGAGCTACCGCTGGTGACGTCGGCGTTCACCTCGGGCGCCATCGGACGTGGCGACAGCGATCCGAAGCTGCGGGAGCCCGATCTCGATGTCGAAGCCGTCCCGGTCCGCTATGGGACCCAGGTGGTGGCGGTCCTGACCCACCAGACCGCGCTGGCCGAGCGGCGCACGTCCTCGCCGCTGGAACGGGCCTACCTGGACTGTGCGGGCAATCTGCTGCACATGTTGTCGGAGGGCACGTTTCCCAACGTCGGCGATCTGGCGCTGTCGCGATCGAGCCCGCGGGTCGGCGACGGTTTCATCCGCCTCGACGTCGACGGCGTGGTGGCCTACGCCAGCCCGAACGCGCTGTCGGCGTACCACCGGATGGGGCTGGCGGTTGAACTCGAGGGGCACAACCTGGTGGCGATCACCCGGCCGCTCATCTCCGACCCTTTCGAGGCCCAGGAACTCGCCGAGCATGTGCGCGACTCACTGGCTGGCGGATCGAGCATGCGACTGGAAGTCGACGCCGGCGGTGCCGCCGTGCTGCTGCGCACGCTGCCGCTGGTGGTTCACGGCGCCGCGGCCGGGGCAGCGGTGCTCATCCGGGACGTCACCGAGGTGAAGCGCCGTGACCGCGCCCTGCTGTCCAAGGACGCGACGATCCGCGAAATCCATCACCGCGTCAAGAACAACCTGCAGACCGTCGCCGCACTACTGCGCCTGCAGGCTCGCCGCACCAGCAACGAGGAAGCTCGCGAGGCGCTGATGGAGTCGGTACGCCGGGTGGCCTCGATTGCGCAGGTGCACGAGGCGTTGTCGATGTCGGTGGACGAGGAGGTCAACCTCGACGAGGTGATCGACCGGATCCTGCCGATCATGAACGACGTGGCCCGAGTCGACTCGCCCATCCGGATCAACCGGGACGGGGCGCTGGGCGTGCTCGACGCCGACCGGGCCACCGCGCTGGTGATGGTGGTCACCGAACTGGTCCAGAACGCCATCGAGCACGCCTTCGAGTCGTCGGCGAAGCAGGGTTGTGTGACCATCCGGGCCGAGCGCTCGGCCCGGTGGCTGGATGTCGTCGTGCACGACGACGGGCGCGGCCTCCCGGACGGTTTCAGCCTGGAGAAGTCCGATCGGCTGGGCCTGCAGATCGTGCGGACCCTGGTGACCGCGGAGCTGGACGGCTCGCTGGGAATGCACGACGTTCCCGGCGGCGGGACCGATGTCGTGTTACGCGTGCCACTCGGGCGACGTGCGACCGCGCGAGTTCCGCAATAGCAAATGTGACCGAGCCGACATTTACAAATAGAAATCGCGGCCCCGGGCATTTGCCGGGGGCCGCGATCTTACGAACTGCGAAAGGACTCAGACGCCGCTGCGCGCGCGGGTGCGGGCATTGCGACGCTTGAGCGCACGGCGCTCGTCCTCGCTCATGCCGCCCCAGACGCCGGCATCCTGGCCGGAATCCAATGCCCAGGTCAGGCACTCCGTCGTCACCGGGCACCGGTTGCAGACGAGCTTCGCATCAGCGATCTGGGCGAGCGCCGGACCACTGTTTCCGACCGGGAAGAACAGTTCCGGATCCTCGTCACGGCAGACCGCCTTGTGGCGCCAATCCATTTGTCGTTACTCCTTACTATGTGCGCGACGAACCGCGCAGGCTTTTCCTTCGGCTGTTAACGCGTGCACACAATTGTTTCTGTGCTGTTGCATCCGATCGTTTCACAGCCTCGACGGATGTCAATAGGACGCAGTTAACACGTGTGCAATCTCACTACAAGGTTTGGCTGGGGGTGGGTTTCCTAGCCCTCTACCCGTTTGTACTACACTCAACCCATCTGCGCCCTGAACCAGCCAGCGTGAAGCGATTACCGCTGGTCAGGAGGTTCCGCCGCAGGCGGAGCCACGACACTCAGCACCCCGGGAACCGCCCGGAACGTCATTTCCTCGCGAAGGCCCAGGAAATCCCCATCGATCTGGCTGGCGACCGGTTCGGCGCTGATGATCCGCACTGAGGCCACATCGTCCTCCCGGATCAGGTGCTTGCCCTTGATGTCGTGTTTCTTGGACACCATGCGTCGCACCAGCATCAGGTTTCTCCAGACGTTCATGCTGGTCACGGCGAAGAGCCCCAGGCCGGTCTCGAAGGTGGTGTCCGGGTTGGTCCACACCGGCCGGGTGTTGGCGTAGGTCCACGGGCTCGAGTTGGAGATGAACGCGAAGTAGACATCGGTGATCGGCGGCCGATCGGGCAGCTCGAGGGTCAGGAGGGGCTCTTTGCGGGCGCTGGCCAACATCTCGCGTACCGCGACCCGGATGTAGCGCCCGGCAGTTACCTTGCGGCCCTTCGCTCGCTGCGCTTCGACGGCTGCCACGACGTCGCCGTCCACACCCATCCCGGCAGTGAACACCGCCCAGCGCTCGCCGCAGTCCATCAATCCGATCCGCCGCCACGGCGCGCCGTTGCGGCGGGCGCCGAGTAGGTCGACCAGCTGATTGGTGGCCACGATCGGATCCGGGCTGATGCCCAGCGCCCGGGCGAACACGTTCGCCGATCCGCCCGGCACCACGGCCACCGCGGGCACCGTGTCGCTCCGCTCCTGCCCGCCGGGCCTGCCCAACAGCCCGTTGACCACTTCGTTCACGGTGCCATCGCCGCCGTGGACGATGATCACGTCGGTACCGTCATGCTTGGCGGCCGCGGCGATCTCGATGGCGTGACCACGGTGATCGGTGTGGACGACGGCCAGCTCGACTCGGCTCTCCAACGCATGGGCGAGCAGGTCGCGGCCGGCGGCAGTGGTGGACGTGGCGTTCGGGTTGACGATCAGGACGGCGCGCACGAGCCATGAGCCTAACCGCGAGCCGAGACGGGAATCGAAGTGTTTGCCTGCTCATCACTGACGGGTCAGCTGCCGGTGGCATGCTCGCGACGTGGTGGTGGAGTCGGAATCGGATTCGGCCAGTGCCGTCGGCTGGTTCCACCGGGCTTGCGAGGCGGTGGTCGCGCGCCTGCCGTTCGGTCTGAGTTCCGTTGTGGCGCCGACATTTCTGGGTTTCGTCGTCATCAACTCCGGCACCTTCGCCCTGGATCTGATCGTGCTGACGCTGCTGCACGGCTTCTTGCATGCGCCGTTCGGGCTCGCGGTCACGCTGGCCTATGCATGTGCCTTCGCCGCGAGTTATGTCCTCAACCGCGTGGTGAACTTTCAGTCGCACGGTGCGGTCGGGCCGCAGGTGGCCGTGTACGTCGTCGTGGTCGTGATCAACTACCTCGCGTTCATCCTCGGGGTCTCCACCGCGCTGCGCGCATTCGGCGTCGAATACCACCTGGCCCGGATCGCGGCGGGTGCCTGTGAGGGGATCTACATGTACTGCGCCATGCGGTGGGTGGTGTTCCGGCGCTGATCCCCGCGGATCCAGGTGCTTCTCAGGGAGCCGGGGTATAAAGAACGAACTAGTTCGTTTTTAATGGAGCGGGTTCGGGTGAGGAGTCACAGTGAGCGGTAGACCAGATGCCGAGCGGGCGTCGCGCACCACGGTCGACGGGTCGGCACTTGCCGCCGTCATGGATCACCCGCCTCGGGTGCGGGTCCTCAAGCGTGTGCTGGGCGTTGTCGCCGACAGCGTTGACCCGGTGGTCGAGTTGTGGCGCCCGTACATCGACGGCTTGGGCAACCTGCCCGCCGATGGCCGATTTCTGTTGGTGGGCAACCACACTCAGACTGGCAGCGTCGAGAGCCTGCTGATCCCGTATGTCGTCCGACGGGCGATCGGGGTCCGGGTGCGGCCGCTTGCCGACCGCCAGTTCGGGCAGATGCGCGGCCTGCCCGGCGACCTGCTGGCGGCATTCGGCGGTGTCGTCGGCGCTCCGGAGACCGCACGTGAACTCATGCGCCACGACGAGACGGTCCTGGTCTTCCCCGGGGGCGGTCGCGAGATACCGAAGTTCAAAGGGGAGGAGTACACCCTGCGCTGGGAGGGGCGTTCGGGGTTTGCGCGGGTCGCGGTGGAGAACGGCTACCCGATCGTGCCTGTGGGACTGGTCGGCGGAGACGACGTCTACCGGAGCCTGACGTCGCGGCGCGGCGCCTGGGGCCGGTTCAGCCAGGCGGTGAGCAGCCGCCTCGCCGGCCGAGACGATATGGCCATACCGCTGATGCGCGGCGTGGGGCCGACACTCATTCCCCGGCCGGAGCGGATGTATCTGCGGTTCGGCGCCCCGATCGACACCACGACGCCGGTCGGCGTCGACGCGGCGGGCTGGGCCGAGGTGGTCAAGCGGCGCACCCAGGCTCAGCTCGAGCAGATCCTCGACGACCTGTTGCTGCTGCGCCAGAGCGATCCCTATCGCCGGCTGAGCCCGTTGGGCTGGTTCCGGGCCGCGCGTCCGGAATCGGGGTAGCACGACCGGCTACCGTACAAAGGTGACCGAGCCTGATCACCCTCCCGTCGTCCGTTATGCCGGTTTCGTGGCCGCAGGCGAAGGTGCGGTGGCAATCGTGGTGGCCGTCGTACTGGTGGTCCGCGGCATTGCCGGCGCCGACCAGCACATCGTGAACGGGTTCGGCACCGCCGGTTGGTTCGCCGTGATCGGTGCTGCGGTGCTGGCCGCCGGCTGGGCGCTGGTCACCGGGCGGCGGTGGGGCAGAGGCATTGCGGTGTTCGCCAACCTGCTGCTACTGCCGGTGGCGTGGTACATCGTGCGCTCCCACCAACCGATTTATGCGGTGGTGATCGGCGCGGTCGCCGTGGCGGTACTGGCCATGCTGTTCAGTCCGCCGGCGGTGCGCTGGCTGGCCCGAACCGACCGGGATTCCCGCTAAGTCGGCGCCTCTGTCCCCCATTCGGTGGACCGGCGATTCCGCATGCGCATGGTCCGATCGGTGGAGTGACGCAGATCACCCGTGCGGGCAAGGTAGCTGGCACCAGGGCCGCCGAACGATCTCCGGCCCCACCGAAGCGAAAGGGAACAGCCATGAGGACCGAACGAGTTTCCAGGACAAAGCGGGCGGCAACCTTGGTCGGGGCAGGGCTCACCACGGCCCTTCTCGCGATCGGAATCCAATCGGCACTGGGACAATTGGGCGTCGGTAATGCCGCCCCGCGCGCGATGACGGAATGTGCTGAGCAGTCGACCGCGGACAACGCCACGCTGGGCTGCGCTCCGGATGTCATTGCCGACACCACCGACCAACTGACCGAATAAGGGTGGCCCAGGCCGGATTCGGCCCGCCGGACAGCTCCGGTCCGAGCCGCAGCCGTCAGGCCTCGGCGGCCAGCGCGTCGAGCTTCGGGCCGGTCAGCCGGTAGGTGATCCACTCCGACATCGGCTTGCCGCCGACCGCGTCGTAGAGCGCGATCGCGTTGACGTTCCAGTCCAACACCGCCCACGTCAGGCGGGTGTAGCCGTGGTCGACGCATTCCCTGGCCAGGGTCGCGAGCAGGGTGCGGGCCAGCCCGCGACGGCGGAACCTCTCCCGCACGAACAGGTCCTCCAGATAGATGCCGGTCACTCCGTCCCAGGTGGAGAAGTTGCGGAACCACAGGGCGACGGCGGCGGCCTCACCGTCGACCTCGGCGAGATGGCAGAATCCGATCGGGTTCTGCGCGAAAAGCGCTGTGGTGATCTGGCTTTCTGTGACCGTGCACTGATCGGACGCGTGCTCGAATTCAGCGAGCTCACGGATCATCGCGACGATCTCGGCCTCGTCACCCGGACGGGCCTGACGGATCACGATCATTGCTGCACCCCCAATGCCGACAGGATGGTTTTGAATTTCGTTGTGGTTTCGCTGACTTCGTCGTCGGGATCGGACTCGGCGACGATACCGCCACCCGCTTGCGCGAGTGCGCCCAGGCGGTCGGCGGACAGTTGGGCGCCGCGGATGGCGACCACCCAGCGGCCGTCGCCGTGAGCGTCGCACCAGCCCACCGCGCCGGCGTAGAAACCTCGGTCGCCTTCCACGTGTGCGATCAGGTCGGCCGCATCCTGCGTCGGCACGCCGCCGACCGCCGGAGTGGGGTGTAAGGCCAGAGCCAAATCGATTGCGGTGGTGGATGTGTCGCGCAGCCGGCCGCGGATGGGTGTGGACAGATGCCACAGAGCGGCGGTGCGGCTCAGTTGTGGCCGGGCCGCCACGTCGAGGTCGGTGCACATCGGTTCCAGCAGGGCGCGCATGGTGTCGACGACCAGCTGGTGTTCGTGGCGGTTCTTGCCCGAATCGGCCAGTGCGGCGCCGTTGGCGGCGTCGGTCTGCGGATCGGCCGATCGCGGTGCCGACCCCGCGAACGGCTGGCAGCTCACCCGGTCTCCGGAGCGGGCGACGAGCAACTCCGGGCTGGCGCCCACCAACGCGGTGCCGAGGTAGCGGCCTCCGGCCGGGGACAGATCGGCCAGGTAGGCGGTGGCCTCGGCGTCTTGGGTCACCAGCCGCCGCAGGATCTCTCGTCCATCCAGCGGGCCGTCGGCGACCAGTCTCAGTGCGCGCGCCAAAACCACCTTCTGCAAAGAGCTTTCGGGATCGGTGAGGCGCTCGAGAACGGTGTGGATGCGGGCTCGGTGAGCATCGGGCGAGGGGAGGGTCGCCGCGATCCGGACCGCGGGCAGCGCCGTGGTCGGCCACGCCGGAAGTGCGTCGGAGAAGGTCACCGACCTCGGAGTCAGTAGCGCGGCCTTGCTCCGGACGTCGAACGGCAGCGCGCCGACCACCACGTCGGCGGTCCCCGCGGCCAGTGCGGCCGCCGCCGCATCGACGTCGTCGTACCCGGTCTGGATCCCGTCGCCGACGACCGTCCCGGCAGGCCCGCTCAGCACAAAGGACGGTTGCGCCATCACGTCCCGGTGACCGGTTCGCGGTGGCTGGTCATCCCCAGCGCCGAAAGCTGCCGCAGTCCGTACTCGAACCCGCACACCGCGACCGAGGCCGCCGCGAACCCGTACCGAGCGCCTTCGCGCAGGGGTTGTTCAACCCAGCGGGTGACCACCGAGCGGGAAAAATGGCCGTGGCCGACGAACACCACGTCGCGCTCGACCATGTGCTCCAGCGCGTAGGACACCGCCTGGTCGGCGCGCATGCTCACCTGATCGACGCTCTCGCCGCCGGGGCAGCCGTAGGTCCACAGCAGCCAGCCGGGTGTCTCGGTGCGGATCTGGTGGGTGGTCAGACCTTCGTAGTCGCCGTAGTTCCACTCGGTCAGCAGGGGGGAGACCTCGTCGACGGTGAGCCCGGCCAGCTCGGCGGTGGCCAGGGCGCGCTTGCGCGGGCTGCTGATCACCAGCGGGTGGTCCAGTCCGAGGTGTTCGAGCGTCAGGGCTGCGAGCGTGGCTTGTTCCCGTCCGCGCTCGGTGAGATCGAGGTCGGTGGTACTGGTGTGCTGGCCGCTTTTGGACCACTCGGTTTCGCCGTGACGAAGCAGGACCAACCGATGCGTGCCGACGCTCACGTCCATTGATTCTGCCCGATGACCAGCCGCACCGTAACAGCCGGGACGCAACTGCGGCGAACCTGCAAGGATGGTCCCCGTGACCCGAGTATTGGCGGTGGCCAACCAGAAGGGTGGGGTGGCCAAGACAACCACGGTCGCATCTTTGGGGGCGGCTTTCGTCGATGCGGGCAAGCGTGTCTTGCTCGTCGACCTCGACCCACAGGGGTGCTTGACCTTCTCGCTGGGCACCGATCCGGACAAGTTGCCGGTGTCGGTGCATGAGGTGCTGCTCGGTGACGTCGAGCCCGGTGCCGCGCTGGTGGACACCGCCGAGGGCATGACGCTGTTGCCGGCCAACATCGACCTGGCCGGCGCGGAGGCCATGCTGTTGATGCGGGCCGGGCGCGAGTATGCGTTGAAGCGCGCGCTGGACAAGCTCGGTGACGACTTTGACGTGGTGCTCATCGACTGCCCACCGTCACTGGGCGTACTCACCCTCAACGGGCTCACGGCTGCCGACGAGGTGATCGTGCCGCTGCAGTGTGAGACGCTGGCCCACCGCGGGGTCGGCCAGTTCCTGCGCACGGTGGACGATGTGCAGCAGATCACCAATCCGAACCTCAAGCTGCTGGGCGCGCTGCCCACGCTCTACGACTCGCGCACCACGCACAGCCGCGACGTGCTGCTCGACGTCGCCGACCGCTACGACCTGCCGGTGCTGGCTCCGCCGATCCCACGCACCGTGCGCTTCGCCGAAGCCAGCGCGTCGGGGTCGTCGGTATTGGCCGGCCGAAAGAGCAAGGGCAGCACCGCTTACCGCGAGCTGGCCGCGGCGTTGCTGAAGCACTGGAAGTCCGGCAAGGCGCTGCCGACCTTCACTCCCGAGATCTAGCGGCCGAAGGCGGTCAGCGCCGCCCCGCGCTGCTCGATCACCATCGAATCGGTGACGGCGGGGACCACCGGCCCCGAGCCGGCCGGGTGGCTGACCGCGATCACTCGCTCGTTGGTCCCGTCGGCCGGGTCGTACACGCCGATGCCGGTGGTCAGCGGGATGAGCAGCCGGCCGGCCATCATCGTGCCCGGGCCCAGCGGCCCGACCGGGCCGGCCGCTTCGATGGTGTAGCGATAGGACAGCCGGCTGTCGAAGACCTCCACGCTGTCGCCGGTCCACCAGGTGATCAGATCGCCGGCGCGGGTGACCGCCTGTGCCGGGTTGGCCAGTACCGGAGGTTTTTTCAACAGCTTGCTGGATACCTTGGTGCCGGTGTCGTCGTAGACGGCGATCTCGGGGTGCGGTGCGGGCAGGTACACCGCGGTCGTGGTGCCCGAAACGGCCAGCACCCGCGCCTCCGAATCGGTGGCGACACCGGGCAGCGGCACGTTCTTGGTATCGGGTTCGTCTTCTTCTTTCGCCGGCCGCAGCAGCGTCAGGCGTAGGTCGTTCTGGTCTCGGCAGGCTTCCAGGACCGACACCGCCTCGTCGCTGGCGGCCGCCGACATCAGCGTGCAGCCGGTGCCGATGCCCTGATTGACCGGTTTGACCCGGGCGTCGATCTCGCCGTAGGACAACATGCGCACCAGATCCGAACGCCACAGTTCCAGCCGGGTGGGCCCGGCCGAGAGGATGGCGCTTCCGTTCGAGCTGAGCACCACGTGCTTGTCGGCGTAGGCGGTGCGGGTCGGGCCACGGCGCCCGGTACCGCCGTTGATGCTGCTGACCTGCCCGCAGCCGCGGATGTCGGGATACACCGCGACCGCGAGGTCATAGACGTAGGACACGCCGCACAGGTCGGTGTCCCGGGCGAAGGTCCACCGGACCTGGCCGGTCTGGGGGTCGTGGCCCTCCACGGTGTGCCCGTCGCCGGTCACCACGGTGCCGGCGACCACGACCGGGCTCAGGGTGCGTGGGCTGACCGCGGTCCACAGCTGGCGCAGCGTCTCGGGAACCACCCGAGCCGGAACCGGATTGGGCGCCGGCGAGGTCGCGGGCCGGCTGATCGTGGCCCGCGCCGAGCTGTTCCACCAGAAGGCGGCGGCGATCGCGGCCACGACGAGTGCGATCGTCGCCGCGGCGACGAGATCGCCCTTGGTGCGGCGCTCGGGTCTGACCATCTAGGCGACGATAGCGGTCGTCAGCCCGCTGTTGCCGGGGCCTCAGCGGCGTTGCGCGGCCGGCGCCGGCGCCGTCGCTTGCGCGCCGGGCTGTCGTCGCCGCCGTCGGCCGGCTTGGCGTTGTCGCCGGAGGCGGGGGTCGCCGCGTCCGCGGTCGCCTCGACATGCCCGGTGGCTTTCTGGCCACCGCGGGTGCGGCGGCGGGACCGGTTGCGGGCGGGCCGCTCCCGGTCGGAGTCCGTCGAACTGATCCGGGTGCCGTCCTGGCGCTTGGCGGACTGCCCCGACTTGCGCGCGTTGCCGATCGTGCCGCCGGCCTCGGCCGGGATGTTCAGCTCCTCGTAGAGGTGCGGGGAGTTGGAGTAGGTTTCGGCCGGGTCGGCGCACTCCAGCTTGAGCGCCTTGTCGATCATCGACCAGCGGTCCAGCTCATCCCAGTCGACCAGGGTGACGGCGATGCCCGTCTTGCCGGCGCGGCCGGTGCGCCCGATGCGGTGCACGTAGGCCTGCTCGTCCTCGGGGATCTGATAGTTGATGACGTGGGTGATGTCGTCGATATCAATGCCGCGTGCCGCGACATCCGTCGCCACCAGCACGTCGATATCGCTGTTGCGGAACGCCTTGAGTGCCTTCTCGCGGGCGATCTGGCCCAGGTCGCCGTGCACGGCGCCGACCTTGAAACCGCGCTCGGCGAGTTCGTCGGCGACCTTCTGGGCGGTGCGCTTGGTGCGGGTGAAGACCATCGTCGCGCCGCGACCTTCGGCCTGCAGGATGCGGCTGACCATCTCCACCTTGTCCAGGGCATGGGCGCGGTAGACGAACTGCTCGGTGGTGTCGTGGGTGGCCGCGCCTTGCACGCCCTCGGCCCGGATGTGGGTGGGCTGGTTCATGAACGTACGGGCCAGCGTGATGATCGGATCCGGCATGGTCGCCGAGAACAACATCGCCTGCCGCTTGTCGGGGAGCAGCTTGAGAATGCGCTCGATATCGGGCAGGAAGCCCAGGTCGAGCATCTCGTCGGCTTCGTCGAGCACCAGCACCGACAGGCCGCCGAGCTGCAGGTGGCCTTGCTGGGCCAGGTCCAGGAGCCGGCCCGGGGTGCCGACGACGACGTCGACACCCTTCTGCAGGGCCTCGATCTGCGGCTCGTAGGGGCGCCCGCCGTAGATCGCGGTGACGGTCAGCTTGCGGGACTCGTCGGCCTGCAGGTACTTGGCAGCCGTGACCAGGTCGCCGTGCACCTGCAGGCACAGCTCACGGGTCGGCACCACGACGAGGGCGCGCGGGATGCCGGACAGCGGGCGCTCGGTGTCGGTGGTGATCCGATGCAACAGCGGCACGCCGAAGGCGAAGGTCTTGCCCATACCGGTGCGGGCCTGGCCGATCAGGTCGTCGCCGGCCAGCGCCAGCGGCAGCGTCAGCTCCTGGATGGCGAAGGCATGCTCGATGCCCTGCTCGCCGAGGGCGCGGACGATCTCGTCACGAACCCCGAGTTGCGCGAATGTGATTTGGGGGTGAGTTGTCAGTGGTGTCATGTGGTCGCGTTGTGCCTTCCGATGTCGTTCCTCGTCTGCGGTTCCACGCGCGCACGAGTTCGGACTTCGGAATGGAGTCGGCGTCAAGAATTTCGATGCCGATTCGCCGGGCCCCGCACTGAGGGAGGCGGGCCCACTGCGTGCACGCACATTTCCTTGACCACGCCTCACGGCGTTGATCAGGTCCCATCATAGCTGGTCGCGGTTACTGGGCCTGATCGCGGCCCGCGCCGGGACTACAGTGACGGCCATGACCGCCCCTCAGCCTGCCGCGGCGTCATCGGCGCGGATCTCCGCCGACCATCCCGGCGTCAACGAGTTGTTCGCGCTGTTGGCCTACGGCGAAGTGGCGGCGTTCTACCGGCTCACCGACGAGGCCCGGATGGCGCCGGACCTGCGGGGCCGGATCAATATGGCCAGCATGGCCGCCGCCGAGATGGCCCATTACGACCTGCTGCACGACGCATTGCAGGCCCGCGGCGTCGACGTCGTCCCGGCGATGTCGCGCTACGCCTCCGCGCTGGAGAACTATCACCGGCTGACCACCCCGAGCACCTGGCTGGAGGCTCTGGTCAAGACCTATGTCGGCGATGCGCTGGCGGCCGACTTCTACCTCGAGATAGCCGACGTGCTGCCCGATGAGGTGGCCGCCGTGGTGCGCGGGGTCCTCTCCGAGACGGGCCATTCGCAGTTCGTGGTCGCCGAGGTTCGTGCGGCGGTGACCACCAGCGGGCGGCAGCGCAGCCGGCTGGCGCTATGGTCGCGCCGGCTGCTCGGTGAGGCGATCACGCAGGCCCAGTACGTGCTGGCCGATCATGACGAACTGGTCGACCTGGTGCTGGCCGGCCCGGGCGGGCTCGGGCAGGTGGCCGATTTCTTCGACCGGCTGCAGCGCACGCATGACGACCGGATGCGCCAGCTCGGTCTGGCCTGACTAGCGGTTGCAGGTCGCCGAGATCGTGTTGTCCGTCTGGGCGGCCACGGTGGCCCCGTGCGCGTCGGTGATCCAGCAGTTCAGCTGACTGCCGCCACTGCTGGCCGTGACGTAGTTGACCGGCACGGTGGGAATGACGGTCAGCCGCCAGGGCAGCGCGACGTTCTCGACCGTGCGCAGCGCTCCCGTGTCGTCGGCGTAGGTGATGGACACCGGGTCGTCGGGGCGTTGGTTACCCGCGACGGTGTAGACGATTTCGCGGGGATCGACCATCGTCTGGGCCATCGGGGTGGCCGCCGCGGCCGGCGGCGGAACCAGAACGGGTGTCTCCAACGGCAGGCCCGGGACGGTGACGGTGACGGTGACGGGCGCGGGCGCCGGGGTCGACGTCCGGGGACCGGGGATGGCCACCACCGTGCGGGTCGGGGTGGTGCCGAAATCCGCGGTGGTGGTGGCGGCGTCGCCGGTGCGTACGACGAACGTCGTCGCCGAGGCGGCGACCAGTACGCCGGCGGTGGTCAGCGCGACCCGCGGCCACTGGACCAGCCGCTGTCGGCGCTTCTTCTCGCTCACGACGCAAGGTTAAGGACCCCCAACCCTGACCGCGGCGCGCCGCGCCTGCCCGTTGCCATGCTGTTATCCCAGCTTGACGCCCAATTCGCTAACTGCGAACGGCTGCGGGTAACCACGCTCAATCGCGTCCATTAGCCTTCTGGGGTAGTCGCGTACGCGACGCAGACGAGAGAGAAGGGGCCAGCGTGGAGGTCAAGATCGGTGTCACGGATAGCCCGCGTGAGCTGGTGTTCACCAGCTCGCAGACACCCGCCGAGGTCGAAGAACTGGTGACCTCGGCGTTCTCGAAGGGTGGTTCGGACGTGCTGAGCCTGACCGACGACAAGGGACGCCGCTTCCTGGTGCAGACCACCAAGATCACCTACGTCGAGATCGGCGTCGCCGACGTGCGCAGGGTCGGATTCGGGATCGCCGCGGGCCCGGCCGGCGCGTAGCGCGCCGTCGGATCGTCAGGAGCGCGTGAGCGGGACGTGTGACAGGCCGCCCCAGGCGAACTGCACCGTCCCGTCGACCGCGGCCTCCTTGGAGATCGGGCGGTCGGCGTCCAGCCAGTAGCGCGCGCAGTCGACGCTGATGGCGACCAGCCCGACCGCGATCATCCGGGCGCGGTGCGGATCGAGCCCGGAATCTCGGCTGATCAGGTCGAACACCGCGTCGGTGCACGATTCGGTGGCGACCTTCACCTGGGAGGCGACCTGCGGCTCGGTGATGTAGTCGTTCTCGAAGATCAGCCGGTAACCCTGGCTGTCGTGCTCGATGAAATCGAAGAAGGCCTGCACGGCCGCGCGCAGCCGCTGACGGTTGTCGGTGGTGGTGCGCAGGGCTTGCCGCACACCGGACACCAGATTCTCGACGTGCCGGTTCAAGACGGCCAGATACAACTCGAGTTTGCTCGAGAAATGTTGATAGAGAACGGGCTTGCTCACGCCGGCGCGGTCGGCGATCTCATCCATGCCGGCGGCGTGATAGCCGCGGTCGACGAAGACTTCACTGGCGGCGACCAGCAGTTGGCCCCGCCGCTCGTCGCGCGGTAGACGGCTGCCACGCCGGGGAACGGTGGCAGTACGTTCGCCAGTGGCCGTTCGAGCGGATTTCCGCTCGGCCGTGTCGGCGAGTTCGCTCATCGAGTCCTCAATCCGTGTGTGGCCGGGCGGCATTGCCCCCGCTCTCCCGGCCCCGTCGAACTGACATTACTACCCGGGCGCGGTTACTCGCCCGTAGCGCGCTCGGGCGAGGGTACTGGCGCGCCGGAAGTGCGGTGTTCGGCTGTTGTGCCATCCTGGGTCGGTGACCTACGACCCGGGGCACCGCGGCGACGGTCGGGTGCCCGTGCTGCGCAACGAGTGGCGTGAGCCGCTGCGCGCCCTGCGGGACCCGTTGGCGGGGGAGTCGGGCCGGGCCAGGTCCAACCGGGATCAGCGCCGCCAATGGCGCAAGCAGACCTGGCTGGGCAGGTTCATCTCGACCTACGGCTGGCGCGCGTACGCGCTGCCGGTGCTGGTGGTGCTTACCGGAGTGGTGCTGTATCAGACCGTCACCGGAACCGCCGCCCCGGCCGCTGAGAACGTCGCCCACAGCGGGGTGGAGGGTCCGCCGACGATCGGGTCGAGCGGCACCGCCATCATCGGTGCCCCGCCGCGCGGCCTGACCGAGTTCGACGCCAACCTGCCGACCGGGATCCTGCCCGAGGGCGGGGCGATCACCGAGGCGGGCGCCAAGACGTGGCACATCGTGCCCGGCACCACGCCCAAGGTCGGTGAGGGCACCGCGAAGACGTTCACCTACACCGTCGAGGTGGAAGACGGTATCGACACCGGGTCGTTCGGCGGTGACGAAGGTTTCGCCCGGATGGTGACCGAGACGCTGGGCAACCCGAAGAGCTGGATCCACAATCCGCAATTCGCCTTCGAGCGCATCGACGACAGCTCACCCGATGTGAAGCCGGATTTCCGGGTGTCGCTGACCTCGCCGATGACGGTGCGCGAGGGGTGCGGCTACGAAATCCCGCTGGAGTCCTCCTGCTACAACCCGGCCTACGGGCCCGACGCGCAGCCGCGGGTGTTGATCAACGAGGCCCGCTGGGTGCGCGGCGCGGTGCCCTTCCAGGGCGACATCGGCTCCTATCGGCAGTATCTGATCAACCACGAGGTCGGCCACGCGATCGGCTATCAGCACCATGAGCCCTGTGCCGACAACGGCGGCCTGGCGCCGGTGATGATGCAGCAGACCTTCTCCACCGCCGACGACGACGCTTCCCGGTTCGACCCCGAGTACGTCAAGCCCGACGGCAAGTCCTGCCGGTTCAACCCCTGGCCGTATCCGATCGCCTGATTTCTGCCTGACTTCTGGCGTGAGCGTGCGCGCGGTGCCGGCCTCTGCGGCGTGTCGCGGTGCCGACGCGCACGCTCGCGGCGGCTCCGGGAAGGTTTCGGGGCTGTTTGCCGTTGATGTGGCCAGCTGCTGAGATGGATGGTGAATGTCCGTCGGGCTAGTAGATCCGAGCCGATACCGAGGAGTGTCCGGTGTCCCCGTTGCCGCCGCTGGTCGAACCCGCCGCCGAGCTCACCCGTGAAGAGGTCGCGCGCTACAGCCGCCACCTGATCATCCCGGACCTCGGCGTGGACGGGCAGAAACGCTTGAAGAACGCCAAGGTGCTGGTGATCGGCGCCGGTGGCCTGGGCTCGCCCACCCTGTTGTACCTGGCCGCCGCCGGCGTCGGCACCATCGGCATCGTCGAATTCGACCTGGTCGACGAGTCCAACCTGCAGCGCCAGATCATCCACGGCCAGTCCGACATCGGCCGGTCCAAGGCCGAAAGCGCCCGTGACTCCATCCGTGAGGTGAACCCGCTGGTGACCGTGCACCTGTACGAGCACCGGCTGGAACCCGACAACGCGGTGGCGCTGTTCGAGCAGTACGACCTCATCCTCGACGGCACCGACAACTTCGCCACCCGCTACCTGGTCAACGACGCGGCGGCGCTGGCCCACAAGCCCTACGTGTGGGGGTCGATCTACCGCTTCGAGGGGCAGGCCTCGGTGTTCTGGGAGGACGCGCCAGCCGATGAGGATGGCAATGAGCGCAGCCTCAACTATCGCGACCTCTACCCGGAGCCGCCGCCACCCGGCCTGGTCCCGTCCTGCGCCGAGGGCGGGGTGCTGGGCATCCTGTGCGCCTCGATCGCCTCGATCATGGGCACCGAGGCCATCAAGCTGATCACCGGAATCGGGGAGACCCTGTTGGGTCGGTTGATGGTCTACGACGCCCTGGACATGACCTATCGCACGATCCGGATTCGTAAGGATCCCGAGACGCCCAAGATCACCGAGCTCATCGACTACGAATCGTTCTGCGGCGTGGTGACCGACGCCGCCGCCGACGCCGCCCAGCACTCGACCGTCACCCCGCTGGAGCTGCGTGACCTGCTCGATTCCGGCAAGAAGGTGGCCCTGATCGACGTCCGCGAGCCGGTGGAGTGGGAGATCAACCACATCACCGGTGCCGAACTCGTCCCGAAGTCGGTCATCGAGTCCGGTGAGGGCCTGGCCAAGTTGCCGCACGACCGCGTCCCGGTGCTGTACTGCAAGACCGGGGTGCGGTCTGCCGAGGCGCTGGCCGTGGTGAAGAAGGCCGGCTTCTCCGATGCCCTGCACCTGCAGGGCGGCATCGTCGCCTGGGCAAAACAAATCGATCCCGACATGGTCATGTACTGACGGCTACTTTGCGTCGCGACAATTTAGGCTGTCTGGGTGACCGACGACCGCCCGCCTGAGCATGTCTTGGCGGCCTTCGGTCTCAAAGGCCAGGATCCCGAACCCCTCGGTGCGGGCTGGGAGGGCGGTTTCCGCTGCGGCGAGGTGGTGCTCTCGGTAATCGCCGACCATGCCAGGGCGGCCTGGTCGGCAAAGGCCCGCGAGACGTTGTTCGTCGACGGGGTGCGGCTGGCCCGGCCGGTGCGGTCCACCGACGGTCGCTATGTGGTGTCGGGTTGGCGGGCAGACACATTCGTCGCCGGTACGCCCGAGCCGCGCCACGACGAGGTCGTCTCGGCCGGGGTGCGGCTGCACGAGGCCACTGCCAAGCTGGAACGGCCGAGGTTCCTGACCCAGGCGCCGGTGGCGCCCTGGAGCGATGTCGACGTGTTCATCGCCGCGGATCGCGCGGCCTGGGAGGAACGGCCGCTGCATTCGCTGCCGCCCGGGGCGCTGGTGGCGCCGGGCTCGGCCGACGGCGAGCGGTCGATGGATCTGATCAACCAACTGGCCGGGCTGCGCAGACCGACCAAGAGTCCCAACCAGCTGGTCCACGGTGACCTGTACGGCACCGTCCTGTTCGCCGGCACGGCGGCGCCGGGGATCACCGACATCACCCCGTACTGGCGGCCGGCGTCGTGGGCGGCGGGGGTCGTCGTCGTCGACGCACTGGCTTGGGGAGAGGCCGACGACGGCTTGATCGAGCGGTGGGACGCTCTGCCCGAGTGGCCGCAGATGTTGTTGCGTGCGTTGATGTTCCGGCTTGCCGTACATGCCCTGCATCCGCGGTCGACGGCGGCGGCGTTCCCCGGTTTGGCGCGCACCGCCGCGTTGATCCGGCTGGTTCTCTAGAACGCGTGGCGGGTTTCGGCCAGATTCACCCTGCCGTCGTCGGCCAGCACGCCTTCGGCCCGCAGCAGCTCGAGCTGGCGGCTCACCAGGTGCGCGGCCGGCCGGCCCGACGCGGTGATCACCCGATGCCACGGCAGGTCCGAGGAGTCCGTGCGCATGATCCAGCCGACGATGCGCGGGCTGGAAAGTTCTGCCGCCGAAGCGATGTCACCGTAGGTGGCAACCCGGCCCGCCGGTATCGACGCGACCAGGCGGCGCACCAACTCGACCTGTTCGTCGGTGACCGGGGCCATCGCTATTGCGCTCCGAGCACATCCCGGATGACCTTGGCGGTCTCCTCCGGTTTCGCGTGCGCAACCATGTGCTGGCAGGCGAATTCGACCAGGGTGAAGTCCGCGCCGAGTCGAGCGGACAGGCCGTCGATCAGTTCCGCGCCGACATAGGGCGGATCCGTCCACTGTGCCCGGATCAGCGTCGTCGGAGTTCCTTTGTGCGGCAGCACGATGTCGCGGGCCAGCTCACTCCAGTAGGACATCATCGCCGGCACGCAGATCCGCCAGCCGTAGCGGCCGTTGGGCAGGACGAGAAGATGCTCGTCGAGATCGGCGTCGAGCTCGGCCGGATCGACATCGGCCCACGAGCCGGTGAACTTCTCGGTCCGGGCTTCGTCCCGGTCGGTGTAGTCGGGCGATTCCAACATGTCCTCGGCGATCTCGCGCATCCACTGCCCGTCCAGGCCGATCGCGGGGTCGAGCAGCACCAGCCCGGACACCAGATCCGGGCACGCCGCGGCCAAATGGAGGGCGATCGCGCCACCGAAGGAATGCCCCACCACCAACACCGGGCCGTCGGCGGCGTCCTCCACCAGCGTCGCCAACGCCGCGATGTTGGCGTCGATCGTCCACGGCGCCGACCACGAGGAGCGGCCGTGCCCGATCAGATCCGGTGCGGCCACCGCGATTTCGGGTAGGTGCTGGTTGACCAGCGTGCGCCAGCGGCGGCCATGGCCGGTCAGGCCGTGGATCGCGAGAACCCGGACGGGTCCATCCGCGCCGAATCGGTGAACGTGCAGCGGGTGGGTCACGGGTTCATGGTGCCACTTCACCAACTTGAGTTCCTAACTGAAGTCAAGCTACTTGTGGGCTCGTCGTAGGCTTGGGTATAGCGGGCTGGGATGTTGGAGCGCTTGGCGACTCCTGTGACTCCTGGCCCGCCTTGTT
>NZ_JAPJDO010000047.1 GCF_026242045.1 Mycobacterium pinniadriaticum | reverse complement strand
CGTCGAGGTCTTTCGGATGGCTGGCGTAGGAACCTCCATCCTCGGAAGACCTCGACCCCTATCCCGGCAACGACGCGCCGACCACCGCTACACCCTCATCTGCGAAGAGCCAGATAACTCACGATCGACTTGCCGATTCCGCGGGCGGCACCGGTGACCAGAACGGTGGGCATGTGCGCGACTCTAGCGACCCGGCGGGGGTGGCGTCACGGGTTGCGGGCCGTACCGGAAGACGGCCAGGCTGCCGGCCACCACGACCGCGGCCAGCGCGATCACCGGCGCCACCATCCAGCGCGTCATCGTCGCACCGACCATCGCCCCGGCGCACATCGTCACAACCACTCCGTAGCGCAGCTTTTGCCGCTCACCGTTTCCGCCGGCCAGCCGGCTGTCGACACCGATCCCGACCAGCGTCGACGTCAACACCGTGGTGCTCAGTTCCTGGATGCCGAATTGCCGGGCCGCGGCGTTCTGGGCACCGAAGGTCACGGCCAGGCCCGCGATCAGAATCAGCTTGCCGTCATCGTGGTAGTTCACCACGCCGGTGCCGGCGAGTACCGCAAGCGCGACCAGCAGGACGACCTCGGTCCCCAGCGCCGCGGTGAGCCACCCGCGGACCTCGCGGTCGAAGTGGCGGGCGAATCGGCCGCCGAGCACGGTGCCGAGCAGGAAGCTGGCGAACGCGATCACCGCGGCGGTCATATCGACGCCGGAATGAGGCACGAACCAGAAGCCCAGGAAGATCACGTTGCCGGTCATGTTGGCCACGAAGACGTGTCCGAGGGCGAGCACGCTGATCGCGTCGACCAGGCCGGTGGCAAACGTCAACAGAAGCAGGGCGACGACGGTGGAGCGTTGCGAGACGGGCGAGGCGACGGCCATGCGCCAAGTATCGCCAATGGTCTCCTCAGAGCTTCGGTGTGAGGTCCAGCGATGTCACGGTGGTCATCTTCGTGACGCGCCAGTGCGATCCGTCGCGGGTCAGATCCAGGCGGTAGGACAGGTACCGCATCGCCGGGATGTTCTTGCTGAGCGGACTGGTGGACGTGGTGTTGGTGTAGACGATCGCGGTGGCGTCCGACCCGCTCAGCGACTCGACGGCCGCACCCACCACTTCCGTGCTATTGGTGACCTTGGCCTGTTTGTTCGTCGGCGCGATGGCGTCGACATACTTGCGGTACTGATCCTCGAAGTCGCCGGACAGGTACTTCGCCGACCGGTCCGGCAACGCGTCCATGTCGTCAGGGGTATAGGTCCACAACGTGGTGATCGCCTCGGCGGCGGTACGGGCGATATCGAGCTTGGTGTCGACCGCCGCGCGGTCCATCAGGTACGGCTGCACGGTGGCACCGGCGAACGCGCCCGCAGCGACGAACAGGACGGCCGAGGTTCCGATTCCAATGGTTGCCTTGTGGCGGCTCAACCAGTTTCGCGTTGGCGCCGGCTCTTCGGCCGCGTTGTCGATCTCGTCCTGTTCGGTCGCCTCGCCGGCGGTCGCCTCGTCCTCGGGCACCGCGTCGGTCAGATCACCTGCAGAAGGTTGCTGATCTTCCACGGTCCTCCCGCACCTCCTTCTTGGGTCGCAGTGACCACCCAGCGGCTGCCGCTTTCGATGATCTTGCCGTCCGGCATCGTGGTCTTCGTCGTGGCCGCCACCACCACGTCGGCGCTGCCGTCGCGATTCCAGCGCTCGATGCCCAGATCCTCCACCGTCCCCCTCGTCGGCTCGGCCCGCGCCACCTGGATGACGACCTCGTTCATCTTCTCCTGGTAGAGCTTGGCGAACTGACCGGTGCCCTGGGCCAGTACCTTGTCGGCGTAGTCGTTGGCGTGGAACGGGTCGATGGACGTGTACTGCGTGACGAAGCCGCGAACGAAGCCGAGCACGGCCACATCTCGTACGGCGTCCTGCCGCTGGGTTTCACGTTTCACCAGCAGCAGGGTGCTGATCGTGAGTGCGGCGAGAATCGCCACCGCCGCCAGTCCGGCGACCAGGGGGAGAATCCAGCGACGTGGTTGCGGTTCAGGCAGGCGGAACAGTTCCAGGCTGCCAGGTTCGACCTTGCGGCGCGGGCTCATTTCGCCTCCCCCGCCGGGTTCGGTTTGGCCAGCACCGAGATGTTGGCGATCTGCCACTGGCCGGCGGCCGATCGTTCGAAGTTCACTCGCACGGTCGCGGTGATCAATCGCTGCTTGGGTGCCTCGCCGCGCTGGCCCTGCATCAGCAGCAGCATCGCCGCCTGGTCGCGGGTATTGGACAGCACCGCACTGTTGGTCACCCAGTAGTCGTTGTCGACGGGTCCGGTCTTGCGCACTGAATCCTGTTGGGCCACCAGCTGTGGGCGATAGCTGTCGGTGACCAGCCCGCGGGCGCGCGCGAAGTCGTCGTCGATCGTGACGACGTTGTAGCTCAGCGCCTGCTGGACGATCTTCGGGCCCTCCACCGCCAGCTGCTGGCGCGCCTGTTCGACGGCCAGTTCGGGCCGGTACACCCCGAGATATCCGAGTACCGTGGCCGCGCCGGCCAGCACGCCCAGCACCACCAGCACCACGCCGGCCAGCCGCCGCGGGTTCGGCCGCTCGCCGTCGACTCGATGGACTTCGGTGCGGGCGAGCAGATCGGCGAAGGTGCGACCGCGGGCATCCCACAACGGCCACAACCAACCGAGGAACACCGCTGCGGTGTCGAGCAGATGCGCCAGGTCGCGCAGGAGCAGGCGCCACGGACCGACCGCGGCTCCGTCTCGTCCGACGACAGCGATACCGGCCAGTGATCGACCCAGCGTCCACCCGGTGATCGAAGGCAGCAGCAGCCGGTTGACCGCCATCGCCAGAATCACCACTCCGGCACCGGCGACCGTCAACCACTTCAGCCATCCGCGGCCCGACAGCGACGCCGACTGGGCCACCAGCAGGCAGGTGATCACCACACCGGTGGGAAAGAACACGTCTACCGTGAACGCGCCGGCACGCGCCGGCCAGCTTGCCGGTACTCCCCCGGAAGCCGATGTGAAAGTTTTGGTTTCGGTGCCGTCGGCCTCGACTGTCACCGTCACTTGCTCACCTGGTCGAGCTTGGCGATCTTGTACGTGCCTCCCTCGGGCGCCATCCGAACCCGCAGGCGGTAGCCCTGCTCCTGGTCTTGGGTGGCGGTGTTGGAAACCTTGACCCGAACGGCGACCAGGACATCCATCGAGCCGTCGTCGTTGTGCCGTTCCACCGCCGCGCGCATGTTGGAAACCTGAACCTGCACCTTGGCGGCCTGATACGCATCCACCAAGAGCCCGCTGTAGAGAGTGGCCTGCGCCCCGAAGTCGCCGGTCGCACAGTCGATGATCTTCTCCTGGCTGGCCGCCATCGCGGTGGCGTCCGGCGCCTGGGTCGCGGTGACGCAGTCCTTGGCGGCCGCCAGCGCGACAGCCTCGGCCCGCGCCGACGCGACGCTCTTCTGATGGGCACGCAGCGCGAAGAACCCGCCGGTGGCGACCAGCAGGCTGACGATCACCAGTGCGGCGCAGACCGTGACCAGGCGGCGTCCGCTCAGTCGCGAACCGCGCGGTTGCTCACCCTGCGCCGCGTTCGTCTCATCGGCCGTCGTCTCGGACTCGACGATCTCGTCATCGGTGGTCGCCGGGGTTTCGTTCACCGGCTCCTGCGCTTCGCTGCGTTCAGCATCGGCCGGTTCTGGTTTCACCGATTCCTCCGCCCCACTACGTTCGGCGTCGTCGTCGGTGGTCGCCGGTGGGATCAGCCGGCCGGAGCCAGCATCTCCTTCCATCCGTCGTCTCCTGTATTGCTCGAGTTGCTGACGGTGTACTTCACTCCGTCAGGACCCACCACCTCCCCGCTCTGCGGGCTGTAGATGGCGGTGTTGTTGGCCGCCGGGGTATACGTGCAGGGATTCGGCTGCTGGCCATTGCACTGCACGGTGCCAGTCCCGGGCGGACTGAGGTCGTCACTGGTCGGCGGCGTGGGCCCTGGCAGCAGATCGGCCGGCAACGGGTTCATCCCGTTGTTGATCGACGGTGCCTGTATCACGGTACCGGGGTTGACCGGCTGATCGCATCGAGCTCCGGGGGCCGGGCAGTTCAGCACCTGGTCGGGATCCCCGTACCAGGGGTTGTTGCCCAGTGGCGTGTACGGCTCGTTGGATCGGCATTCCATCGGCGTCGCTGCCCGTTTACCGGGCACGTCGGCGCACGGAAAGTTACGTGCCCCGCGCACCACGTTGGCCGGGGTGTCCTTGGGGATCTTGCAGTACAGGCCGTTCTCCACCGGCAGGATCCGGGTGTCGGCCGGGGCGCGCCACTGGCTGGCCGGCAGGAAGCCGGTCAAGCACGGCGGCGGCTGGTTGATCGTCAACCCGAAGTCGAGCGCCGCCTGACGCGGATACGGCGCCGACACCGACTGGGCGACCGACGCACCCTGCGGCAACAGCACCAGCGACTGCTCGACGCCCTTGTGATAGCGCTTGAGCATGTCCAGGATGATCTCCAGGTTGGCCAACGTCTGAGGCAATGCCTCGCGCACGTCGCTGAACACCGCGGTGACCGCATCGGCGGTCGGCGCGGCCTGACGGAGCCCGCTGCGCAGCGCCTGATCCTGCGCCGCGGTCTGTGCCGCGATGGTGTTCAGGTTGGCCGCCCACCGTTGGATCGCATCCGAGGAATTCACCTGGCTGTCGACGATCGGAGCCGAATTCTGGATGATGTCGTTGACGTCTTGGATGTTCGTCTTGAAATCACCCACGATCGCCTGGGTACCGTCGACCAGCCGTTGCAGCGACGGCCCCAAACCACCCACCGCCTGCGCCGTTTCGTTCAGCAGCACCGGGATCTTGTCGGCCGGTAGCGCCGCAAGTCCCTTATTGGCCGCATCCAGGGCGGGGCCGATCTCCTCGGGCACCGTGGACTTGGTGATGGTCTGCCCGGCGGCGAAGTACTGCCCCGGATTGCCGTCGGACACCAGGTCCAGGTACTGCTCGCCCACCGCGGACACCGAGTGCACGTTGGCGCTGGCGTCGAGCGGGATCTTGTACTTGTCACTGATGCTCATGGTGGCCAGGACACCGTTCTCGGTCGGCTGCACATCGGTGACACGCCCGATCGTGACACCGCGATAGGTGACGTTGGCGGTCGCGTACAAGCCGCCCGAGGACGGCAGGTCCGCCTTCAAGTCGTACTGGCCGATGCCGGCCAGCGTCGGCAGCCGCAGGAAGTACCAGCCCAATACCACCAGGGCGATCACCGTCAGCACACCGAACATCACCAGCTGAGTCTTGATGAAACGCGTCAACATCTATCCGTCACCCCCTCACTCGCCACGCTCGACATACGGTCCCCCGTCGGCCATGTTGGGGTGAGGAGTGAACCGGACGTCCGGAATCATCGTCGCCGGATCGCGGCCCCACGCCTGCTCGAGAGCACGCAGCATTCCCGAGACTCCGGTTCCGGTCAGGAACGCGTTGTCGATCGCGCTGAGCGTCAGATCGAAGGTGGCCGAGGTGTTGATGTAATCCCCACGGATCACCTTCGGGATGTTGTCGATCGGGTACGGGGCGGTGATGACCAGCTTCAGCGAGTCGATCAGATAGGGCGCCGCCCGCCCGAGCTGTTTCAGCGGCCGCTGCAGCAGCGCCAGGTTGGTGTCGAAGTCGGCACGCGACTGCGACAACGTCTGGTCGGTGATCCGGCTGAACCGGCCAAGAGCCTCCACCGCACCCGTGAATCGGTCCCTGGCATCCGCGAAATACTTGATCAGCGGCGGGAATTCGGTGAGTACCCGATCCAGGGTGTTGTTGCGAGCGGCCACGATCGTCAGCAGTTCGTTGGTCTTGTCGATCGCCCGGGTCAGGTCGTTGCGCTGCTGGTTGAGCTGATCGGTGAAGGTGTCCAGCTTCCCGAGGAAGTCACGGATCTGACCGGCGTTGCCGTCCAGGATGTTGGCGACTTCGGTCTGGATGATCTCCAGGTTCGGTATCCCGCCACCGCGCAGTACGACGGCGATGCTCGCCAGCGTGCGTTCGGTGGTCGGGAAGGACTGCGAGTTCTTCAGCGGAATCGTCGCGCCGTCGCGCAGCGGCTCGGGTGACGGGTTGGGCGGCGGGTCGAGCTCGACGTGCTGAGTGCCCAGCAGGCTGGTCTGGCCGATCCGCGCAATGGCGTTGGCGGGCAGCTTGATTCCGGGTTCGATGTCGAGCGTCAGGGTGGGGATCCAGTTCCTCAACTCGATCGCCCGAACCGACCCCACGAACACGTCGGCAACCCGAACCCGGCTGTTGACGTTGAGCGCCAAGGTATCCGGCATCTGGACGTAGATCGTCATCTTGTCCTTGCCGGTGCCGGGGCCACCCGGCATCGGCACGTTGGCGATACCGCGCCAACCACACGACGTCAGCACCAGCGCCGTCACCAGCAGCACCAGACCCCGCCAGCCGAGCCGGCGGGTGGTGCTCAGCATCGCGGTCACTGCCCGGCTCCCATCTCAGCGGGCAACGGCGGACCGGCCGGAGCCGCGGGTACCGCCGGTGCCGGTGCCGGTGCCGGTGCCCCGCCGTTGATCTGCTGCGAGACCGGCAGCGGTCCGGGGATCACGTCCGGGCCCGGCGGCGGTGGTGGCGGCGCACCCGGATACCACGGCGGTGGCAGCGGGTTGTAGTTGCTGTACGAGTTCGGGGGCGCGCCACCGGGCGGGCCGGCCGGCGGGATCGAGGCGATATCCGGGCCGCCCATCAACTCGGCCAGCGAGTCGGGGGTGAGCATGTTGGCGGTGAACGCCTGCACGTCGACGCCCTGCATGCCCGGCGCCACGATCCAGCCCTGTTCGTGATTGCCGTGCGAGAACAGCGTGTCCCGCGACCAGATGCCGGGCACCGTCGTGTCCTTGTATCCCGGTGGCGGTTGCAGCCGCGGCTCGGAGTAGGCGACGTACTTCGGCAGTGTCTCGGCCGTGGAGAACTGGTTCACGCCGAACGGGGGGAAGTTGAACTTGATCGCGTCCATGATCGGCGCGAGGTACTCGGCGCACATCTCCGCCGAATCCTGGTACCCCAGTCGGCTACCGGCCTGGATTGCGCTGCAGATGAACTGCATCGGGTTGGCGAAGCTGGCGACCACCGGGATCGCCACCAGTGCCCCATGTGTCGGGTGGTAGATGTTCTGCAGGTTGGCGGCCAGGTTCGGGTAGACGTGCAACACCGTTTCCAGGCCATTGCGGGCGTCCGGCTGCAGGATCGCGTTGGTGACGTCGGCGAGATTGTTGATGTCCTTGCCCAACACCGAGCCGTTGTCGTTGATGAACTTGCGGGCCGTGGTCAGCAGCGTGTCAATGTCCTTGACGGCCTTGGCCACTTCCTGATCGGAGTTGGTGAACGAGTTGGTGAAGGTGGCCAGGTCGGTGTTGAGTGCCACCAGCTGCTGGTCGCTCTTGTGCAGTGCGTTGACGAACAGGGCCAGACTCTTGAGCACCCCGAAGAAGTCGCCGCGGCCTTCGTTCAACGCGGTCACCGCATCGGAGAGAGCCCGGAACGTGGTGTTGATCTGCTGCCCCTTGCCCTCCAGCCCGTTGGCGAAGGACTCCAGGGCCTCGCCGAACGGACCCTTCGGCTGTTCGGGTGTCGGGCCGAGTTTGGTGATGATGTCCGAGATCTGGTTGCGCAGGTCGTCCCACTCCACCGGGACCTGGGTGCGGTCGATCGGGATGACGGCGTTGTCGGCCATCACCGGACCGCCGGTGTATGCCGGTGCGAGCTGAATCACCCGGGAGGCAACCAGGCTCGGGTTGAGGATCGTCGCTGAAGCGTCGGCGGGCACCTTGTATTTGTTGGCGTAGTGGAAGGTGACCTTCATCTTGTCGCCGGCCGGTTCGATCTTGTCGATGTTCCCGACCTGCACGCCCATGATCTGCACCCGGTCGCCGGGATACAGCGCCAGCGCCTCCGGAAAATACGCCACCACCGTGTTGGTGGTCAGCTTCTTGTACAGCTGAAAACCGACCAGGGCGGCGATCAGCCCGATGATCACGACGAGCGCGCCGACGAGGACGGACATCCGGGACACCTTCGGCAGGCCCAGGTTACGGATATTGAACACGGTCGACATCGGTTAGGCTCCCCCTCCCTGATCGACGGGTGCCAGGTCGCCGACCGGCGGCACCTGCGGTCCCGGTCCCGGTGGCGGAATCGGTCCGACGAGTGCGTTCGGCGGCGGAGCGTAGCCGGGGATATCGGTGGCCGGGCCCGGTGTGGGCTCTACCGGAACGGTGCGGGCTCCGGGCGGACCCGGTGCCAGCGGCGGGGCCGGCACGCCGGCCACGTTCGGTGACAGCTCGCCCGGGAAGGCCGCGCTCGGCACGCCCGGCCCGCCGACCGCCGCGGGATTCGGCGCCGAGATCGGCACGTCGGGCGGCGGATATCCGCCGGGCACCGGGCCGAACGGGCCGTCGGTCAACGCCGCACAGGGCAGCGGATTGGCCGACGTCGGAATACCGTCCGCGGGCGGAGTGTACGAGCAGGGCGAGCCCGGCCCGACCGCGGGACCCGGATGGTCCGGGGTTCCCTCGAGCGGGATCGGGGCCGGCGGCGGAGCACCGTTGGGCTGGCGCTGTCCGTTGGGATCGGGGAACCGGAAGGCCGGCAGACCCGCGTTGCGCCAGAACTGCTCGGGGTCGATGCCGCGTTTCTTGAAAGCGGCGTCCACCCACGGCTGCAGGATCTGATAGGGCACCAAGTTGACCACGAGAGTCTTGAAATAGGGGCCCGATCCGATGGCCTCCGCCAGGGCGCCCATGAACTTCGACGCGGTGATCAACACGTCTGCCAGGTCCATCTTGTGCTTCACCAGCACGTCGCTGATCGTATTCAGCTGCTGCAGAACGTGATTCAGATTCGGGTTGTCGTTGACGAAGCCGGTGAACTGTTCGGAGAGCGCCGAGACGTTGGCCAGCAGATAATCGATCTCGGAACGACGCTGGTTGAGGGCGGCCAGCAGCGTCTGAGCGTTGACCGCCAGCCGGTTGATCTGCTCGCTGCGGTTGCCCAGCACGGCGGCGATCTTGTTGGCGTTGGCCAGCAACTGCTTGAACTGCTCGTCGCGCTTGCCGATGGTGTCGGAGAACCGGGCGACCCCGTCCAGCGCCGCACTCAGGTGCGGATAGGTCTGGTCGACGGTCTCCGACAACACATTCAGCGATTGCTTGACGGTGTCGATATCCCAGCCCTGAGCGGCCTTCGTCACGTCGAACACCGCATCGTAGATTTGGTAGGGCGTGGTCGTCTGACCCACCGGCAGCACACCGCCCGCCTGTAGCAGCTTGTTGCCGCGCGGCTCGATCTCGAGTACCCGCTTGCCCAGGATCGTCTCGGTCCGGATGGACAGCCGGCTCTCGGTGCCGATCTGGCGGGCACCCAGGTCGAATCCGATCGCCACACGATCGCCATCGATCTTCAACGACTTCACCGTGCCGACATCCATTCCGGCGATACGCACCTTGTCACCGGAATTCAGGCCCGCACTATCGGTGAACTGGCCGTAGTAGACCGGCTTGGCGAACAGCTGCGGAATCCCCGAAAAGCTCTGTCCCACCGCGATGACCAGCACGACAATGATGATGCCGGCCACGCCGTTCCGGACCCGGTTGGAACCCTCTAGTGTCCTCATTGCGGTGTGCACCTACCCGTTGGCTGCTGGGTGATCTTCACGGTGCGGACCGGGCCACCGGGTTGCAGGCCGTTGAGCTTCAGGTTGATGTCGCACAGGTAGAAGTTGAAGAAGTCGCCGTAGATACCGCCGGCCCGGCCGATGATCTTGACGGCCTGCGGCAGCTTGGTCAGCAGATCGTCCAGCCGGTCCTGGCCGTCGGCCAGCGGCTGCTGGATGGTTTCGAGTTTGGCGATGGTGTCCTTGAGTTGCGGACGGTCGTCAGCCAGTAGGTCACTCAGCGTGCCGGCGGCGCTGCTGATGTCGGCGGTGGACTGGGCCAGCGGGTCGGCGCGGTTCTTCAGCCCGGTGATGAGGATCTCGAAATTGTTGACCGTCTGGTCGAAGTCCTTCTCGTGCTTGACGGTGGTGTCCAACACCGTGTTGAGGTTGGTGATCACCTCGCCGATCGCCTGATCCCGGTCAGCCAGCGCAGACGTCAGCTGCGCCGTCTGATCGAGGATGTCGTTGATGGTCCCGCCCTGCCCCTGGAAGACGGTGACCAGCGACGAGGCGATGGTGTTGACCTTCTGCGGGTCCAGGGCCTTGAACAGCGGCTTGAAACCGCCGATGAGCGCGTCCAGATCCAGCGCCGGCTGGGTACGCGACATCGGGATGAAGCCGCCCGGCGGCAGCACCCGATCGGCACCCTCGCCGGTGCCGCGTTCGAGGTTCACGTAGCGGTTGCCGATCAGGTCCTGATACCGGATCTGAGCGGTGGTCGACTGGTACAGCGGCAACGTCCGGTCGACGTTCAGTGTCACCAGCACCCGGTCCCCGTTGTCGGTGAGTTTGATATCGGAGACCTTGCCGACCTCGACACCGCCGGCACGGACGAACTGGCCGTCACGCAAACCGCTGGCATTGCTGAATTCCGCGGTGTACGCCGTTGTTCGGTCGAAACGGAACTGCCCGAACACGATGACGATGATCGCCGTGAAGAGCAGGAGCACCAACGAGAATGCCCCGAGTTTGATTGCCGTTCCGGTGATTTTCATGGGTTGATCGTGTTCTCCCCGACTTGGCGTCCCCACACGTACTCGGTGAGGATCGGCTGGCCGAGCTCGAAGTGGTTGTAAGGCGCGAGCGAGGCGCCGTCATCGACCACCAGGTGCGGTGCCGGCCAGAAGTTGCGGTCGACCTTCTGCCAGCATCCCGGTGCACCGCCCGGACCGCCGTGTCCGTTGATCCTGGGCAGGTTGTCGGGGTAGACGTACGGGTTGGGGGCACCGAGGAATTCGGTGACCGTGTCCAGCGAAAATCCGTTGCCGCCGAACGCATCCAACGCCGGCTGCAGCGCTTCGGCCTCGCCCTTGATCTGGCAGTACAGCTGCGGGCTGTAGGTGTCGAGCAGTTGGGCGGTGGGAATCAGGTCGGCCTGGCCGCGCACGAAATACGGGCCGCCGCGCTCGAAGATGTCGCCGCCGGTGTTGCCGAAGCCGGTCGAGGCCAGCAGCGCGGCGTCCAGATCCTTCTGCTCCTCGTTGAGGGTGCGGGCGGTGGTGACCGCGTGGTCGAGGAAGTCCCACAGATCCGGGCTGGCCTTGGTGTAGACCTCGGCCAGCTTGGCGAGCTGCTGGACGTTGCTGCGGATCTGCGGCATCTGCGGGTTGATGTCGTCGAGCACCGCGTTGCCGTTGAGGATCGACTGCCCGAACTTGGTGCCGAGCCCGTCCAGCGCCTCGGCGGCGGCCGACAGCGTCAGGTTCAGCTTGACCGGGTCGACCTTCTCCGAGATCGAGGTGAGCGTCTCGAACAACGTGTTGAACTCGGTGGTCACCCCCGAGGACTTGATGACGTCCGCGCTGGAGATCCTGGTCTTGACCGGATCCTTCGGGCTGGTGAACGACACGTACTTGTTGCCGAAGACGGTGCTGGCCTTGATCTGGGCGTCGACATTGGCCGGGATCAGACGGATGTACTGCGGGTTGACCTCCAGGGTGAGTTCGGCGACGGTCCGACCGCCGCGATTCACCGCGTCCACGTCGCTGACCCGGCCGATCTCGACCCCGTTATAGGTCACCTTCGACCCGGGATCCATCACCAGACCGGCACGGTCAGAAACCATCGTGAGCTTGGTCTTCGGCGTCAGATCACCACGGAATTGGAGATAGACCAGCGTCACCAGGGCGAGCGCCAGCACCAGGAACGCCGCACCGGCCAGCTTGAGCGGCGGGCGCCGGGAGGAGTTCATCGGCTGCGTCATACCGCTACACCGTGAGATTGAAGTTCGGGTTGGTGCCGTAGAGCGCCAACGAGGCCAACAAAACGACGAGCGCGACGGCGACCAGCGAGGCCCGCATCGAGATCCCGACGGCCTCGCCCACACCGACCGGACCGCCGCTGGCGTTGTAGCCGAAGTAGCAGTGATTGATCATCACGAACATCGCGATGATGATGGCGACGACGAACGACCAGAACACGTCATCGGGGCGCAGGAACGTGCGGAAGTAATGATCGTAGGTGCCCGTCGACTGGCCGTAGAAGACCGTCGTGGTCAGCTGTGCCGCCAGGAACGACAGGAGCAACGCCATCGCATACAGCGGAATGATCACCACCATGCCGGCCAGGATGCGCGTCGAGACCAGGTAGCTGATGGACTTGATACCCATCACCTCCAAGGCGTCGATCTCCTCGGCGATGCGCATCGCGCCCAGCTCGGCGGTTGCGCCGGCACCCACCGTGGCGGCCAGCGAGTGCCCGGACACCAGGGGCGCCACGACGCGGACGTTCACCAGGGCCGCGACGAAACCGGTGAACGCCTCGACACCGATGTTGCCCAGCGAGGCGTACCCCTGGATCGCGATGAGCGACCCACCGGACAACGTCACGAAACCGACGATGGCGATCGTGCCGCCGACCACTGCCATCGCCCCGGTGCCCATCCCGATTTCGGCGATCAGCCGCAGGGTGGCACGGCGGTAGAAGCGCAGGGCGTGCGGGATCTGGCCGATGGCCGTGACGGTGAACCACGCCACGTCACCGACCCGGTCGACGAATCGCCCCGGCGACGACGCCCACTTGGTCGCCGTGGAATATGCGCGGGGGTAACGGCTGCGCAGGACTGTCGCGGTACTCATCTCAGTGCCCCGTTCCAAACCGGACGCCGATGGTGGTCAGAACGACGTTGACGGCGAACAGCGCGACGACGGACAGCACGAGCGTTTCGTTCACAGCGGTCCCCAGGCCCTTGGCGCCGCCGGACACCGTCAGGCCGCGGTAGCAGCCGACCAGACCCGCGATCAGCCCGAAGGTGAGCGCCTTGATGATCGAGATGACGACCTCGGGAAGTCCGGTGACCAGCGTCAGCGTGGACACGTACGCGCCCGCGGAAATGTTCTGCATGTAGACACCGAAGATGAATCCGCCGACCAGGCCGACGGTGATCACCGCACCGTTGAGCAGGACGGCGACGAACGTCGCTGCGACCACCCTGGGCAGGACGAGCCGATGGATGGGATCGATGCCGAGCACTTCCAGTGCGTCGATTTCCTCACGGATGGTGCGCGCGCCGAGGTCGGCGCAGATGGCCGTCGACCCGGCGCCGGCGACTACCAGCACGGTCACGATGGGGCCGAGCTGGGTCACCGCGGCCAGCGCCGCACCCGCGCCCGAGACGTCGGCCGCACCGAACTCCACCAGCAGGATGTTGATCGTGAAGATGATCAGGATGGTGTTGGGCACGGCGACGGCGATGGTGGGCAAAAAGGTCACCCGGAACTGGAACCAACCCTGAAGGATGAATTCGCGCCACTCGAACGGCCATTTGGTCGTCGCCTTCGCGGTGAGCACGCACATGCGGAAGAAGCCCCCGACGGCGGTCAGCGCCGGACGCGCCTTGTCCTGAAGGTAGCCGCCGAAGCCGGTGGTCGCCGCCGTCACTGGGTCACCCACATGACGGAACCACGGTGGTCGCGGCTGGGCGGCAGTCCGTCTGGCACATACCCTCCTTGCCCCGACCCGCAGTGAGTGAGTGTCGTCTCCCTACCAACGAGTAGTAAGGCGGACCACAGGAATGTACCCGATCGCCGAGGGGCGGTGCACCGCATCTGCACTATTAACCCTCCCTCGTCTTTGACCGAAATTTATCGCATTCGTAGGTGGTTCGGTTGCTAATCGGGATCTGCTGTATCCGAAGCATTTTCGCCGACGGATTTCGTATCGGTGCTGGCGCTGAAGCGAATCCGCAACTCAGTCTTCAGCACTTTGCCAGCGGGGTTGCGGGGTAAGGCATCGACGATCTCGAGCCCCTTGGGATGCTTGTAGCGCGCCAGGCGCTCGGTCAGGAACCCGTCGAGTTCGGCGAGCCGGAGTCCGGCCGCGGAGATGGCGGCGACGGCGACCGGCACCTCGCCCCACTCGGGGTCGGCGCGCCCGATGACCGCCACCTCGACGATGGCCGGGTGGGCGGCCAGCACGTTCTCCACCTCGGCACAGTAGATATTCTCCCCGCCGGAGATGATCATGTCCTTTTTCCGGTCGACAACCCACACGTAGCCATCGGCGTCCATCCGGACCAAGTCACCCGAGTGGAACCAGCCGCCGGCGAACGCCTCCGCGGTGGCCCGCGGGTTGTTCCAGTAGCCGGCCATGAGTGTCGGTGCGCGATAGACGATTTCACCGACCTCGCCGAGCGGAACGTCGTTCATGTCCTCGTCGACCACGCGGGCGGCGACCGTCGGGATCACCTTGCCGACCGAGCCGCGCTTGCGGATCGCGTCGTCGCCGAGCAGCATGCAGGTCACCGGTGACATCTCGGTCTGGCCGAACGCGGCGAGGATCTTGCTGTCGGGAAAGGTCTCCGACATCTCACGCAGCAGGGTGTCCGATGCGGGCGCGGCACCCCAGGACAGCGACCGCAGCCGGATGTCCCGGGGCTTGGCCTGCTGGGCGGCGCACACGGCCTGCCACTGCGCCGGCACCAGGAAGATGCCGGTGACCCGTTCGGCCTCGAGCACATCGAGCAGTTGCCCGGGGTCGAATCCGCCGAGCGGGTGGATGACGGTCGGCGTGCCCAGCATCAGACCGCCGAGGGTGTTGCCGATCCCGGCGATGTGGAACAGCGGGACCCCGATGAACCCCACATCGTTGTTGATGTCGGGTGCGGTGGTGTACATGCCGGTCATCGCCTGGCCCGCCAGGTTGGTGTGGGTCAGCACCGCGCCCTTGGGTCGGCCGGTGGTACCCGACGTGTACATGATCAGAGCCGGGCTGTCATTGGGAATGTCAACCGGTTCGTGATGCTCGCCCTCTTCGGCGACGAGGTCCTCGTAGCCGAGCACCCCGTCCTCGGTCGCACCACCGGCGACGATGACGGTGCTCAGCGCCGGCGCGATATCGCGGACCGCCTTGGCGACATCGGTGAGGACGGTTTCGGTGACGATCACCGCCGCCTCGCAGTCTTGAACCAGGAAGGCCAGCTCCGGCGGCGTCAGTCGGAAGTTGACCGGGACGGCGATCGCGCCGAGCTGGTTTGCGGCGAGGGTGGCCTCGATGAACTCGGGGCGGTTCAGCATCAGGATCATGACCCGGTCGCCGAATCGCACGCCGCGCCGGCTCAACGCGTCGGCCAGCGCGGTGACCCGCCGGTCGAACTCGGCCCAGGTCGTCGTTTGACCCAGGTACCGCAGGGCGGTTCCGTGCGGCTGCATCAGCGCATGGCGGGCCAGTTGGTTCGTCCAGTTCTGGCGGCGCGCGAGATACGGCTGGTCTGTGGTCGCGGTCAGCTGCCTGGTCACTAGTCCTCTGCTTTTCCGTCCGTTTGGCGTGAACGTTGCGTGAACCCGATGCTGGAGAACGCAGGAATCGCTATATTTGATCAAATCTGATGTTGCCTGGGTCACACTATTGCCTTGCCGCTCGGCACACAAGTCCCCGGAGGTCACGTGAACGCACCGGCTTCCGCACGGATCGAGAACCGTCGGGGACGCCCCCGCTCGCAGCTGTCGGACGAGGTCGCCGGGCACCTGCGCGAAGCGATCATGACCGGTGCCCTGCGGCCCGGCACGTTCATCCGGCTCGACGAGACGGCCGCCCGACTCGGTGTCAGCATCACCCCGGTGCGCGAAGCCCTGCTCACTCTGCGGGGCGAAGGAATGGTGGGGCTCGAGCCGCGGCGCGGTTACGTGGTGCAACCGCTGAGCCGCCAGGACGTCGCCGACATCTATTGGTTGCAGGCCACCATCGCCAAGGAGCTGGTGACCAGTGCGGCCGAGCGGTTGACCGACGAACAGATCGACGAGCTCGATGACGCCAATGAGACGCTGGCCGCAGCCGTGGCCGAGGGAGATCCGGCCAGCATCGGCGCCGCCGAGTTCGCCTTCCACCGGTTGCTGAACCGGGGCGCCGGCCGGATGAAGCTCGCCTGGTTTCTGCTGCACGCGGCGCGCTACATGCCGCCACAGATCTATGTCACCGACGCCTCGTGGGGCGAGGCGTCGGTACAGACCCATCGCCAGCTGATCGCCGCGCTGCGGCGTCGCGACCAACCCGCGCTCATCGAACTGTCGGGAGCCGAGTTCAGCGACGGCGTGCACCGGCTGATGGAGCAGCTGGAACGCAACGGGATGTGGCGCTAGCCGATCCTTGTCCGCGAACAGACACAAACTCGCATGATTTCGCCCAGAACAATGCGAGTCTGCGTCTGCTGGCCAGGGGACTAGGAGTTCGCGGCGAGCTGCTCGGCGCGCGCTTTGAGGTTGTTGGCCAAATGTTCGAGCACGTCGTTGACCAGCTTCTTGACCATCATGTCCGGAACCGGCAGTGAGGTCTCGACCTCGAGGTCCACCGTCAGCAGACTCGACGGACCCATCGCCACGACCGAGAACAGCTGATCCTGTTTGGTGAACACCTCACCCTGCTGCAGCACGGTCTGGATCTGGGCGTCACCCGGGTAGTACACGGCCTGGATGAAGGTGCCCGACTGGCCCTGGATCTCCATGTCGAGCCGTAACTGACTGGGCCGGCCATCGTCGTAGCGCGCCAGGATGTAGACGGCCTTTGCCTCGTCGTTCCACTCCGGATACTTCTCGAAATCGGCGACGATGCGCAGGATCGCAGCGGCATCGGCGTTGACCTCAACGGTTTTGCTGACGAGCGGCATTGGCCGAGTCTATCGAGCCGTACCGGACCGCCCGCATCGTCGGTCGGCAGAGCCGTCAGGCGTGCGTTTTCTTGGACGCCGCCGGGCCCAACGGCGACTCCACCCGGATCTTCTCCTCCCGAATCAGCCCGCGCAGCAGCGCGGTACTGAACTCGGCGGCGATCTCCCTGGCGGTGCGCCGGCCATCGGGACGCAGCCAGCGGTAGGCCCCCAATGTCATGCCGATGTAGCCCAACGCCACCACGTGGGTGTCGCACTCGAAGAACTCGCCACTGGCGATGCCACGGTCGATCAGTCCGTGCACGTGCTCGTAGACCTGGGTTTCCTTCTCCCGGATCTCGGCGACCTGCTCTTCGGTGAACCACTCGGTGATGTAGGGCGCCTCCTGGAAGTACACCGCCGCGCCCTCGGGGTTCTCGGCGATGTTGGTCAGCAGCTTCACCGTGTACTGGTACAGCGCCTCGCGAGCCGTCCAGGATGGGTCGTCGTGGACGGCTTCCAGGGTGTTGTCGGCGGCGCGGCGATAGATGTCGAACAAGATCAGCGACTTGCTGGCGTAGTAATGATACACCGTCGCCTTGTTCAGACCGACGACATCGGCGACGTCATCCATCCTGGTGCCGTGATAGCCCCGCGCGGCGAACAGCTTGGTGGCGACCGCCAGCAGCTCTTCGCGCCGGGTCATCCCGTTCTCGGGTGGCATGATGTCCTCGCTGTCCTCTTCCGACGAACGCCGGCTCTCTATCAACTGGTTGGGTAGTTTAATGACCAGTGCCGCGGGACGGGCTCGCGGACTAGACTCTGCACAAGTTGCGAGGCGCTGGGAGGTGTGCGGATGGATCCAAATCCGGATTATGACGCAAGCGATGAGATCGAGTACTTCTTCAGTTGGCTTCCGTGGGCGCTGCGCGGCGTTTACCCGCCGCCCGCCTATCCGCCGGTCTGAGCCAGCCTGACGAAGGCCTTTGCCGGCCGGCCTGCGGGCGATGTTCGCCCGCGACCCCGATGAACCGCACCGTGCGGCGAGCTCGCTAGAGCTTCTTTTCGACCTCGTCTTCGTGGTCGCCGTTTCCCAGGCGTCCGGGGCGCTGCATCACCTGTGGGAAGAGCAACACTTCGCTGAGGGCCTGCTCGCCTACGCGATGGTGTTCTTCGCGATCCTGCAGGCTTGGGTCAACTTCACCTGGTTCGCCAGCGCCTACGACACCGACGACTGGCTCTACCGGCTGACCACATTCGTCCAGATGGCCGGCGCGCTCGTGATCGCCGCCGGAGCCCAGCGCGCGATGCTCGAGTTCGACTTCCGCGCCATCGTCGCCGGCTACGTCATCATGCGGGTGGCCATGGCCGCCCAGTGGACGCGCGCGGCGATCACCGATCGGCGCTACCGCGGCACCTGCGTGCGTTATGCGGTCGGGGTCACCGTCGTCCAGGCGTTGTGGGTGACGTGGGCACTCACCGGCGGCCCGCTGTGGTGGTTCGTCGTACTCACGGCGGCGGATCTGTCGGTGGCGCCGCTCGCCGAGCGGCACCGGGTGACCAGCTACCACCATCACCACATCGCCGAGCGCTACGGCCTGTTCACGTTGATCGTGCTCGGCGAATCGATTCTCGCGGTGGCGAACTCGATCATCGGCGGACTGTCCGACGCCGTCGAACGGACCAGCCTGATCGTGGTCGCCGGCGGTGCGCTGGTGATCGTCGCCTCGATGTGGTGGATTTACTTCGACCGCCCCCAAAACGAGCAGACGATGAGGCTGGGACGCTCGTTCTTCTGGGGCTACCTGCACTACTTCATCTTCGCCTCGGCGGCGGCCTTCTCCGCCGGGGTGGAGGTCGCCGTCGCCATCCATCTCGGCGAGAGCCATCTGCCGCACACCGTCGCCGGCCTGACGCTGACGGTCCCGCTGGCGATCTACCTGGTGGCCACCTGGCTGGTGCTCGACGCCGGGCGTCGCGACATCGTCCAGGCAGTCGGAACCGCGCTGCTGGCCGTGCTGATGGTGGGCACGGCGCTGCTGCCCTACCCGCTCGTGGGTGCCGCCGTGATCATGGTGATGGCCGCGGCCCTGGTCAGCTGGCGGCACTCAGCCGATAAGCTGACCGCCTTGTGAGCGACTTGACCACCACCGCGGCGCGACCGCACGAGATGCGGCTCCGCCTGGATTCCTACCCCGTCATCGACGTCGTGCAGGCGCGTTATGGTGATATGGACGCCAACGGCCACCTCAACAACCTGGCGCTGGAGTCGCTGCACGAGAACGCTCGGGCGACCATGAACCAGAGTCTGTTTCCCGATATCTACGATGTGACCACCCGTCGGCTGCGGCTGGTCACCTCACAAAACGCCGTGCACTTCCTGGCCGAGGCGCACTGGCCGGCGACCATTCAGACCGGTGCCGGCGTCGGGCGGATCGGCCGCACCTCGTTTGTGGCGTCGACCGGATTGTTCGTCGAGGGTCACTGTGTCGGCGTGTGTGACACCGTGCTGGTCCTGCTGGGCGACGACGGTCCGGTGCCGATTCCGGCCGATCGGGTGGCCGCGTTGGAAGCGGTGCGCTTGGGCGCGCCGAGATCGACGTAATGCAGTGCTCCACTGGCACTTTCGCGGCCAAACGTCGGTTTGGGCGTTAGAGGGCCTTCAGCTCTTCGATGACTTCGCCGACTGATTTCTTGGCGTCCCCGAACAGCATCGAGGTCTGCTCGAGGAAGAATAGCGGGTTCTCGATGCCGGCGTAGCCCGAACTCATCGACCGTTTGAGCACAATCACCGAACGGGACTGATCGACGTTGAGGATCGGCATCCCATGGATGGGTGAGCTGGGGTCGTTGCGCGCGGCGGGGTTGGTGACGTCGTTGGCGCCGATCACCAAGGTGACATCGGTGCGGGCGAATTCGCCGTTGATGTCGTCCATTTCCTTCATCGCGTCGTACTCGACGTCAGCCTCGGCCAACAGCACGTTCATATGCCCGGGCATGCGTCCGGCGACCGGGTGGATGGCGTACTTGACCTCGACCCCCTTGCTCTCCAGGATCTCGGCCATCTCCTTGACGGTGTGCTGGGCCTGCGCGACCGCCAGGCCGTAGCCCGGGACCACGATCACCTGGTTGGCATAGGCCATCTGGATGGCCGCGTCGGCCGCCGAGGTCGCCTTGACCGTGCCCTGCTCCCCGCCGGCCGGCCCGCCCCCGGTGTCTGCGCCGCCGAACGAGCCGAACACGATCGCCGGGATGGACCGGTTCATCGCGACCGCCATCAGGTTGGTCAGGATCGAGCCGGAGGCGCCCACGATCATGCCGGCCACGATCATCGCGGTGTTGTTGAGCGCCAAACCCGCTGCCGCCGCTGACAATCCGGTCAGCGCGTTGAGCAGCGAGATGACCACCGGCATATCCGCGCCACCGATGGGGAACACCACGAACAGCCCCATCACGCCGGCCAGCACCAGCACGATCAGCCAGGCTGGACTGCCGTGCCCGGCGTTCACACCGATGTAGACCGCGGCGGCCACCGCACCGACCAGCAGCACGATGTTGGCCAGCTGGAACAGCTTGGCCGAGCGCACCAACGTCTTCTCGACGTTCTTCGGGATCGACTCCTGCAACTTCAGGAAGGCCACCAGCGAACCCCAGAACGACACCGAGCCGATGATCGCGGCGAACAACGATCCCACGACCAGCGCCACCGTGGGCTCCTGCTCCGGTTTGAACACCGAAAACCCATCGGTCTCAATGAATTCCGCCCATGCAATCAACGCGACGGTGCCACCACCGACGCCGTTGAACAACGCGACCAGCTGCGGCATCGCGGTCATCTTGGTCTTCTTGGCCGGCGGCACACCCAGCACCACGCCGATCAGCAGGCCGGCCACGATCAAGATCCAGTTGATGCTCGCGGTATCGCGCACCTTGATCAGGGTGGCCACCACCGCGATCGCCATACCGGTGGCGGCGATCCAGTTGCCGCGCACCGCGGTCTTGGGTCCGGTCAGCCCGGACAGACCCAGGATGAACAGTGCGAACGCGACGATATAGAGAACGTTGACCAGGTAGTTCACTTGCCGGCCCCGGCCTTCGCGTCATCCTGATTCAGGGCCTTCTTCTTGCCCTTGAACATTCCGAGCATGCGGTCGGTGACCAGGAAGCCACCGATCACGTTGAGCGTGCCGAACACCAGGGCGACGAACGCGATGATCCGCACACCCCAACCCGCCTCAGCGGGCAGATTGCCCAGCACCAACAAGGCACCGAGAACCACGATCCCGTGGATGGCGTTGGTACCCGACATCAGCGGCGTGTGAAGTGTGTTGGGCACCTTGGAGATAACCGCGAATCCGACGAACCCGGCCAGCACCAGGATCGCCAGATTGCCCAATAGCTGTTCGTACATTTACGCCTCCCGCGTGACGCACGAGGCCGCGACGACCTCATCGGAGAAGTCCGGCGCCAGTGCGCCATCAGTGATCAGAAGATCCAACAGTGAGGTCACGTTCTTCGAGTACAACTCGCTGGCATGCTCGGGCATGGTGGCCGGCAGATTCAGCGGCGAAGCGATCGTCACCCCATGGCGGACCACGGTGCGGCCCGGCTCGGTCAGCTCGCAGTTGCCACCGGTCTCACCGGCCAGGTCGACCACCACGCTGCCCGGTTTCATACCCTCCACGGCGGCAGCGGTCACCAACCGTGGTGCCGGACGTCCCGGCACCAGCGCGGTCGTGATCACCACGTCGAACCCACCGATCGCGGCTTCCAGCGTCTTCTGCTGCTGGGCGCGCTCGTCCTCGGTCAGCTCGCGGGCGTAACCCCCGCTGCCCGCCGCAGCGATGGCACTGCTGCCCAGATCCAGCCACTGGGCACCCACCGAGCGGACCTGATCGGCCACCTCCGGGCGAACGTCATAGCCGGTCGTGCGTGCACCCAACCGCTTGGCCGTGGCCAGCGCCTGCAACCCGGCCACACCGACGCCGAGCACCAGGACACTGGCCGGTTTCACCGTGCCGGCCGCGGTCGTCAGCATCGGGAAAAACCGCGTCGACTCGCTGGCGGCCAACACCACCGCCTTGTACCCGGCCACGTTGGCCTGCGACGACAACGCGTCCATCACCTGAGCGCGCGAGATCCGCGGGATCGCCTCCACCGCGAACGCCTGCACCCCCCGCCCCCTGAGCGCGCCGATCTGGTTATCGGCGTTGCGCGGAGCCAGAAAGCCGATCAGAGTCTGACCCGAACGCAGCCGCGCCACCTCCTCGGGCGTGGGCGGGGCAACCTTGACCACCACATCAGCCGCCCACGCATCACCGATCGTGGCGCCGGCCGCGGAATACAACTCATCAGGCAGCAACGCACGCTCCCCCGCGCCGGCTTCGACCGTCACCGCCACACCACTGCCCACAAGTGCCGACACCGCCTTGGGCACCAACGCCACCCGGCGCTCATCAGCACCCGACTCGGCGACGACACCGACCGTCGGAGCCGCAGCGGCGGCGACATCGGACCCCGTCTTCGTATCAGTCATGACCCCTGCGTCTGCTTCCTAGCGTGGATTTCGCCGGGGAAGGCCCCTGCGCTCGTGACACCCTAACCGCATCGGCCGGTATCTCCCCAAGCCAGAAGGGTCAACATCGGCACAGTTCCCCCATCTGGGGGAGACCACCGGCACGCTGGGGGAGACCACCGGCACGTTTAGTCTCGCTCAGCGGCAACGTCACTGTCTGGCACGGTCACGACGACCGTGGTGCCGCCGCCGGGGGTGTCGACCAGCTGGACCGACCCCCCCATCGCTTCGACACCGACCAGCAACGACGACAGGCCAATGTGCCCCTCGGCGACCTTGCGGTTCAGAATGGCGGGGTCGAATCCCAGGCCGTTGTCGATCACCCTCAGCACCAGTACGCCCGGCGCATGGTCCAGCTCAACTCGCAGTCGGGTTGCGCGGGAGTGCTTGTGCGCGTTGGCCAACAGCTCGCGAGCGGCGCGGTAGAGCAGGGCTTGCGACGCCGGTTTGCCAACCTCGGCCACGGCGCAGTCGACGTTGACATCCCAGCGCCTTTCGTACTGGCCGACCAGTTCGCGCAACGCCGCGCCGAGGCCCACCTGGGCCAACACCTGAGGATGCAGCGTCGAGACCGCGCTGCGCAGCTGGGTGATCGCGTCCTGCAACGCCACGTCAACCCGGTCGAACCCGGTCGCTGTGGGCTGTTCGCGCAGGTCCTCCAGGTCCAGGCGTGCGGCCAACAGGTTCTGCAGCGGGCCGTCGTGCAGTTGTTCGGACAGCTGACGGTTGTTGCGCTCGTCGGCCTGCATCGACTCCGAGACCAGCCTGCGCCGCACCTCGAGAAGGGCCCGCACCCGGGCACGGCGGCGGGCCAGCACCAGGCACAGGGCAGTGGTGGCCAACGCCAGCCACGCCAGGCAACCGACCTGGACGTAGACGATGTCGGGCAAACCCATCGTGTCGTCACGCTTGGAGTAGAAGATCCAGGCCGCCAGGTACCCGATCGCGGTGCAGGCCCCGATCAGGGCGGTGATCTCGGGCCGGTCGAGGAAGGAGACCGTGATCGGGATCAGGAAGAAGATGGGCAGCAGCCACGACGTGGCACCGCCGGAGGCGACGCACATCGCCAGTACCGCCACCACGTCGATGGCCGTCGAGGCCCAGCCGAACCACCACCGCAGCGGGCTGCGCAACACGACCGCCAGCCACACCGCGGCGGTGGCCGTATAGACGATCAACACCGTCCAATAGACCGCGGGCAGCCAGTGGTCGACGCCCTCGACGTAGACCAGCAGCGCGATCAAAACGATCAGCGGCAGACGCAGGACAGCCGCGACGCGGACCGGCTCGGTGCCCAGAAAGTCGGCCGCGCGGGCCAGCGGGGCCGGCAGGTTACTCAAGCAGCCCCCGCCGCATGCCTTCGGCGACCGCCGCTGCCCGGTCGCCCACGCCCAGCTTCTCGTACAGCCGCTGGACGTGCGTCTTGACGGTGGAGGGGGCCAGGAACAGTGACTCGGCGATCGACGGGACGCTGCGCCCGAGCGCGATCAGATTCAGCACCTCGCGTTCACGCGAGCTCAGCGTCGGCCCGGAAGGTTCGGCGCGGCGCCGGATTTCGACGGCCAGACCCGACGCCAGCCGCGGGGCAAGGACGTCTCGGCCCTTGGCGCAATCCAGGACCGCGTTGACGATCTCGGACCGGGTGGAATCCTTCGGCAGATAGCCGGCCGCTCCCTGCTGCAGCGCGTGGTAGACGATTTCGGCGTCGTCGTGCGCGGAGACCAGCAGCACCCGCGTCGAGAGCTCGTCTCGGCGGACGGCGGCGGCAACCTCGGCGCCGTCCATTCCCGGCATCCGGTAGTCCAGCAGCGCCACGTCGGGACTGTGTTCCTTGATCAAAGCCAGCGCCGACATGCCGTCCTCGGCCTCGGCGACCACCTCGACCTCACCGCTGCCGGACAGCGCCCGAACCAGACCGTCTCGGAACAGCGGGTGGTCGTCACCGACGACCACCCTCACCTTTCGGTTATCGGGCATGCCAGGAGCTTTCCACAGGGGTCCACCAATCGGGGGACAAACACTTCATCCCTGCCAGGGTCCCATCAGCGGACAGACAGGGCAGCGCACGCGGGCAATAGTCAGTGCATGGCCGAAAGACATCGGCCCGCAAGCCAAGGGAGACGGATATGGACCGCACATTCACTCGCCGCTTCACCACCGCTCTGGCGGGACCGACCCTCGCGCTGGGTGTTCTGGCCGGCACGCTGATCGTCGAAACCCCCGCCGCGGCCGACACCATGGGCCTGAGCCTGGCCGCGGCAGGCACCTCCGCTGCCGCACTGGTGCCCATCTCCCTCTGAGTCGAGTGGGTAGCCGTCAGATGAACGTCAGAGACCAACCGGCCGGCACGTAACCGGCCAGCGACAACCCTGAAAGGCCCCATGAATACCGAACGCCGTCACCCGCTTGCGGGAGTTGGGAGGTCTATTGATCGATAATCCTCTTACTCCACATGCATACGAGGCCCTCCCCGCGGTCAAACGGGAGGGCCTCGTCGTGGTGTCGACGGGTGTCATATCGTGGCCACATGGATTTCGCCATGTCCGCCAAAGGTGCTGACTACCACAAACGCCTCACCGAATTCATGGTCGAGCATGTCTTCCCGGCCGAGAAGTCCTACGACGAGTACCGGGCTGCCGCCGGGCCCGCCGACTTCACGGTGCCGCCGGTGGTCGAGGAGTTGAAAGTGCGGGCGCGGGGCCTGGGCCTGTGGAACCTCTTCCTGCCGTCGGAGTCCGGCTTGACCAACCTGGAGTACGCGCCGTTGGCCGAGCTGACGGGGTGGAGTACGGAGATCGCCCCGGAGGCGATCAACTGTGCGGCCCCGGACACCGGCAACATGGAGACTCTGCACCTGTTCGCGACCGAGCAGCAGCGTAAGCAATGGCTGGAGCCGCTGCTGGCCGGGGAAATCCGCAGCGCCTTCTCGATGACCGAGCCGGCGGTGGCTTCCAGCGACGCGCGCAACATCCAAACCGAAATAGTCCGCGACGCCTCGGGATCTGGGGACTACATCATCAACGGCCACAAGTGGTGGACCTCGGGCGCCAATGATCCGCGCTGCAAAATCCTGATTGTCATGGGCCGCACCAATGCTGAGGCCGCATCCCATCAGCAGCAGTCGATGATCCTGGTGCCCACCGACACCCCCGGCGTGAAGATCCTCCGCTCGACGTCGGTGTTCGGCTGGCAGGACCAGCACGGCCACGCCGAGGTGATCTACGACAATGTGCGGGTACCGGCCGCCAACCTCCTCGCCGAGGAGGGCATGGGTTTCGCCATCGCCCAGGCCCGGCTGGGACCGGGCCGCATCCACCACTGCATGCGCGCGATCGGGGTGGCCGAGCGGGCGCTGGCATTGATGGCCGAGCGGGCGCGCACCCGGATCGCCTTCGGCAAACCGCTGGCCGAGCAGGGTGTCGTCCAACAGCAGATCGCATTGTCCCGCAACGAGATCGATCAGGCTCGGCTGTTGTGCGAGAAGGCGGCCTGGACAATCGACCAGCACGGCAACAAGGAGGCCCGCAATCTGGTCGCCCAGATCAAGGCCGTCGCCCCGCAGATGGCGTGCAACGTGATCGACCGCGCCATCCAAGTGCACGGCGGTGGCGGGGTCAGCGATGACTTCCCGCTGGCCCGGATGTACGGCTGGCAGCGAGCCATGCGCATCTTCGACGGGCCCGACGAGGTCCACATGCGCAGCATCGCCCGCGCCGAAATCGGCCGGGAACAAAGCGCTCTCGCGGCGGCGGTGACCGGCACGTGAACAACGGACATCTTTCGGGTGCGTGGAACTTCCGCGATATCGCCGACACCGCCGGAGTGCGCCCGGGCCGGTTCTTCCGCTCCAGTGAACTGAGCCGGCTCGACGACGCCGGCCGCGAGGTCTTCCGCGGGCTCGGTATCACCGATGTCACCGATCTGCGCTCGCCGCAGGAGGTGGAGCGTCGCGGGGCCGGCGCCGTGCCGGACGGGGTGGCCATCCATCTGCTGCCGTTCCCGGATCTGTCCAACACGACCGCGGAGGCACCCCACGAGACCAGCTGGCAGAAGATGATGACCGAGCAGCCGGCCGACGACGACGTCGAGGCCGCGGCCGAGCGGTTCATGACCGAGGAGTACGAGAAGTTCCCGGTCCTGGGCGGTGCGCAACGTGCGGTGCGGCAAGTGTTTTCGCTGTTGGCATCCGGCCGTCCGGTGATCACCCACTGCTTCGCCGGTAAGGATCGCACCGGCTTCACCGTGGCGGTGGTGCTGGAGGCGATCGGGGTGCCGCGCGACGCCGTGCTCGCCGACTTCCTGCGCAGCAATGACGCGGTCGGACCGTTGCGCGACCGCATCATGGAATCGGTGGTCGAACGCGCCGGCGAGACACCGGAGATCACCACCTTCGCCGAGGCGCGCCTGACCGCCGGGGTGCTCGGGGTGCGCGAGGAGTACCTGGCGACCGCGCGCCGGACCATCGACGACAACTTCGGCAGCCTTGCCGGATTCCTCAACGCCGCCGGGGTGACCGCTGACGAGGTGGACCGGGTCCGCGCCGAGCTACTGGGTTAGCACGAGGCCGGCCACCCACACCACGGTGGCGGCGAGCCCGCCGGCCAGCTCGACGCCCACCGACAGTGCGGCCGCCTTCAGCGCGTGCACCGTGGCCGCCCAGGCGCGCCGGTAGTCTCGGCGCGCGGCCAGTTCGGCGAGATACACCCCCAGCACGAAACCGAACAGCAGGCCGATGACCGGCACCACGAAGAAGCCGATCACGCCGAGCACCGCACCCGCGGCAAGCGACCACCTGCCGACGTCGGCGGCGCGCATCCGCCGGGCCGGCCACAGGTACTTGATCAGCAGACTCGCCCCGAGCACCACGGTGACCACGCCGAGGACCACCCACGACACCGGATTGCGTTCGGCGACGGCCCACACCGCGATGGCGGCGTAGACCAACAGGGTGCCCGGCAGCAGCGGCACGATGACGCCGACCAGACCGATGGCGATGGCCAGCCCAACGAGGACGATGCCGCCGGTGCTCACCCGATCGAACCTACCGAGTCACGGCGGCCGCACGCCGCGGTCGAGTGTGCGTTCGGGAAGGCGTCAGCCCAGCTTGAAGGTGGCGTGCTCGGCCGCCGACAGGTCGTCGATCGTGGACCACTGCGCGGCGATGTCGTCGACGGTCGGCACATGATCGAAGGTGACGCCCTCGTTCTGGAACAGCGCCGCGCGCTGCACCTTTCCGCCACCGACGATGAACACCGACGCCGAGTCGGGCACCTCTTCGGTGCACAGGTAGCCGACCACCGGCGCGACGTACTCCGGCGTGAGCTTCTTGAGCACCTCCGGCGGCAGGATGTCCTCGGTCATCCGGGTGGCCGCGATCGGCGCCACGGCGTTGGCCTTGATGTTGTACTTGGCGCCTTCCTGGGCCAGCGAGTTGATCAGGCCGACCAGGCCGAGTTTGGCGGCACTGTAGTTGGCCTGCCCGAAGTTGCCGAACAGACCGCTGGTGGAGGTAGCGACGACGATGCGGCCGTAGCTCTGCTCGCGGAAGTGCGGCCACGCGGCGCGGATCACGTTGTAGCCGCCGTACAGGTGCACCTTCAGCACGGAGTCCCAGTTCTCGAAGGGCATCTTGTGGAAGGTGCCGTCGCGCAGGATGCCCGCGTTGCTCACCACACCGTCGACCTTGCCGAACTCGTCGAGCGCGGTCTTGATGATGTTCGCGGCCCCTTCCGGCTCGGCGACCGAGTCGTAGTTCGCGACGGCGCGCCCGCCGCCCGCCTTGATCTCCGCGACCACCTGATCAGCCATGTTATGACCCGCGCCAGTGCCATCCCGCGCACCGCCGAGGTCGTTGACCACCACGCTGGCGCCTTCGCGGGCCAGGGTCAGGGCGTATTCACGGCCCAGGCCGCCGCCGGCACCGGTGACGACGACGACACGATCAACAACTCCGGGCATGAGACATCCTTTCTCGGACGGAACGTACTCCCTGTATACGTGGACCGCCGAAGCCCCAGGCACCCGGGTGGCGTCAGACCTTCTGCGCGACGACGAAGGTCGAGAACGCGTCCTGATCGTCGGCCATCGGCACCTCGACCCAGCGGTTGAGCCGACGCATCGCGTCGGTGGAGCGCTCGCCGGTGGCGTGCCAACCGTGCGCATTGAGCCAGTCGGCGACCTCGGCGCGGTCGGGATCGTTGTAGGTGAGGTTCTGCATGTCGATGGTGCGCTCGATACCGAGCTGGTCGGCGAACTTCTCGAACCGCTCCCGCGCCTGTCGGCGGCGCTCCTCAGAGTGGTGCCCGACAGTCTCGGCCGAGACCCGGCTGCCCGGGGCACTGAGTTCGGTGACCAGTTCGAACAGCCGGTCCTGAGCCTCCGCGGGCAGATACATCAGCAGCCCCTCGGCCAGCCAGGCCGTCGGTTGGGACGGGTCGAAGCCCTGCTCTTTGAGTGCGGCCGGCCAATCCTGGCGCAGGTCGACGGGCACCTCGTGGCGTTCGGCGGTCGGCTGCGCATCGTGTTCGGCCAGCTTCTTGGCCTTGTAGTCGAGGACCAGGGGCTGGTCGATCTCGTAGACGTGAGTGCCTGCCGGCCAATCCAGCCGGTAAGCCCTCGAGTCCAGGCCCGAGGCCAGGATCACGATCTGGCGGATGCCCGCGGCGGCCGCCTCGGTGAAGAAGGCGTCGAAGAAGTGGGTCCGCACGGCCTGGTAGTTGAGCATGTGGGTGAACATCGCGACGGCTTCGGGATCGACGTCGGTCAACTTCTCCGCGAACGACGGATCGAGGAAGTTCTCCCACATCCCGGTGCCGGCGCCCTCCACCAGAACGCGGGCATACGGATCGCGGATCAGCGGATCGGGCCTGTCGGTTTCACTGGCCCGCGCGGCCGCCACCAGTACGGCGGTCGAGCCCACGCTGGTCGCAATGTCCCAGGTGTCGTCATCAGTGCGCAGAGTGCTCATGGCAGCGGTATCCCCAATTCGGCGTCGCTTGTCGGCTCGACACTGGGCCGCCACCGCAGGGCAGCGCATCAACCCAGGTCAGCCAGGGTTATACGCAACGATGCTACCGAGAAACTTAGTCAGGCTATGCGACTGTGGCGCATGTCACCGGTTCAGCGACCGGCTTGCCAGGCGTTTCCGCTGAGCAACGCCAGGAACTGATCGGTGATCGCCGTCAGTCGCTCGTGGTCACCCACGAATCCGGCATAGAAGCCCAGCCCCCACATGACCGCCATGAACATCTCGGCGGCAGCGTCGATGTCGATATCGGAGCGGACCTCGCCCGATTCGATGGCGTCCTTGATGGTCGCCTTGACGAATCCCCGGGTGAATTCCCGCGAATCATGGTTCGACTCGGCCAACTCCGGATGCCGCTCGGCCTCCAGTGCGGCAGTCACCAGGAAGGCCGCCACCGAGCGGTCCCGGCCCTCGGCCTGCACCACCGCCTGGATGAAGGCGCGGATCCGTCCCGCCAATGTGCTCTCGCGTTGCGATTGCTGCACGGCAGTCTCGATGACCAAGGCGTTCGTCTGATCGACGACCTCTTGATATAGCAGCCGTTTGCTGGCGAAGTAGTGGTTGATGGCGGGTCTGGTGAGGTCGGCGCGGATGGCGATTGCCTGAAAGGTGGCAGCGTCATACCCCAATTCGCTGAACACCTCACAGGCGGCGCGCATGATGCGCTCGCGCGTTTCCGCCGCCTTAGCTGCTGGGGGGCGACCCGGGCCCCGACTGGCTGTATGCGGCACAGGGGAATTGTGCCACAAATTCCGCCATATTTTTGACGGCTGACGACATTTGCTCCGGTCTACAAAATTAGAATTGTGTTTATATTTCGGAGATCCTTCGGAATCCGTTGCCACAGGACCCGATTGACCCTCAATCCGTTCTTGACGTGCGGTTTAGATGTGGTATGTCGAGCGGGGCCCGTTGCTGCGAATCTTTTGTGTGCCAATTTCGCACCGATGTTCGCTACATCTTGCACAGCCGTGCCGCTGTTCGCCGTCGACCGGTTGCTTGACTTTTACAAGTAGTTTGCTCAGGCCGTTTTTTGGGCGCTAGAAGACCCTGCGCATTAACCTGATCGCACGATCAGTGTACGGCGGGTACATCAGTTTCAGGTCCATTTTGGTCGATTTGGCCAACACGGCGCGTCTGTGGCTGAGCGCCTCGAAGCCCCACTTGCCGTGATAAGCACCCATCCCACTGGCGCCCACGCCACCGAACGGCAACTGCGGGGCCAGACAGTGAACCGCGACGTGGTTGACGACGGCACCGCCCGACGGCATCCGGTCAATGAGATCGCGGGCCGCCTGCTGCGAGGCGGTGAAGACATAAAGGGCGAGCGGCTTGGGCCTGCCGTTGACGAACGCGACGGCCGCGTCCGGAGACTCCACCGAGATGATCGGCAGGATCGGGCCGAAGATCTCGTCGGACATCACCGGGTCATCGGCGGCGGGGTTGACGATCACGGTCGGCTCGATCCGCAGCGTCGAGCGATCCGACCCGCCGCCGGTGACGACGGTGCCGCTCGTCGCGCCGATCAGGGACACCAGCCGATCGAACTGCCGCTCGTTCACGATGCGCAGCGACGGGTCCTTCTCCTCGGCGCGGAACTCGGCGATCGTGGCCACGATCTTGTCGGTCAGTTCGGCGGCGATCGTGCGGTCGGCCAGGATGTAGTCCGGTGCGATGCAGGTCTGGCCCGAATTCAGCATCTTGATCCAGGCGATCCTGCGGGCCGCCACGTCGAGGTCGGCATCGGCGAGCACCACCACCGGGCTCTTGCCGCCCAGTTCCAGGGTCACCGGCGTCAACGTCGGCGCCGCGGCGGCCATGATCTTGCGGCCGATCTCGGTACCACCGGTGAACAGAGCGTGATCGAAGCCCTGCGCCATCAGATCCTGGGTGATCGACGCGTCGCCCTCCACCACACGGATGGCCTCGGCGTCGAGGTACTCGGGAACCAGGCGCGCGATGAGCGCCGAGGTGGCCGGTGCCAGCTCCGAGGGCTTGATCACCACGCCGTTCCCGGCGGCGATCGCGGCCACCACCGGTGCCATGCACAGATAGAACGGGTAGTTCCACGGCCCGATCACCAGGACCACGCCCAGCGGGTCGTACTGCACCCAGCCCTTACCGGGCAGCTGCGCCAACGGAAGCCCGTAGCGCTGCGGCTTCACCCACTTCTTCAGATGCTTGCGCGCGAACGCCGCTTCGGCCTTCGTCGAACCGATGTCGCCCAGCCACGCTTCGAACGCGGGCCGGCCCAGATCCCGGGCCAGTGCCTCGGCGATCTCTGGCTCCCGTTCGTCGCACATCCGCTCCACGGCACGCAACTGGTCCAAGCGCCACGTCAACGAACGAGTGCGCCCGCTGTTGAAAACGCGGCGCACGTCGGCGAGGATGCCGGCGGCACCCCCCTGGGTGGCCTGGTCACTTGTGATTTGGACGGTCATGCCAACTCCTCGAATCGATCCCGTCATTCCAGCTTGCCCTATCGTCGGGGTGGTCCGGCAAGGCATGCGACACCGATCCTGGGCACTTTGGTCACGATCATGCACGTCACGGCTATCCGGCAGGAGGTCGCGCACTATCGTCTTGTCTCATGGCCACCGTTGCCAACCGAGAGGCGTACTTCGAGACCGGCCTCGAGGTACTCGCAGACGTGGGGTACGGCGGACTCAAACTGGCCGAAGTGTGCAACCGGCTCGGGGTGACGACCGGGTCCTTCTATCACTACTTCTCCAGTTGGCCGGCCTACACCCGGGATCTGGTGTCGTACTGGGTCCAGGACCGCACGGTCCGGCTGATCAGTGCCATCCGTGAGGTCTCCGATCCACGTCGACGTATCGAGGCCATCATCGACGTCGGCCTGTCTCTGCCACACGGAGCCGAGGCCGCTATCCGTTCGTGGAGCTCGGTGGACCCGCACGTGCTGACCGTCCAGTCCGAGGTCGATCGGCAGCGCTACAAGATCCTCTACGACTCTGCGGTGGAAATCGTCGACGATGTCCGCCAGGCCGAGGTCTACGCCTCCTGGGCGGTCTACGTGTTCATCGGCTACGAGCAGGCCACGCTGCCGCGCGAGCCGGGGATGTTCAGCTGGATCGCCCGCTACATGCTCGACGCACTCGACTCGGGCAGTTTCGCCAGCGTGCCGCGGTGAGCCCGGCTGCCCTGTGGCGGCGGGCGGCCGAGCGAATCAAGACGCGCGACCCCGAGAACGATGCCGCGCGCCGCGCCGTGCGGGCCGCCATCGTCATTCCGATCGCCGCAGCCGTCAGCTTCACCCTCGGCGGCGGCTCGCAGACGCCGCTGTTCACGATCTTCGGCTCGATCGCGCTGCTCATCATCGTGGACTTCCCGGGCAATATGAACAGCCGGGCGCTGGCCTACAGCGGCTTGGGTGTCAACGGTGCGGTGCTGATCAGCCTGGGCACCCTGGCCGCCCCGATTCCATGGTTGGCCGTCACGCTGATGTTCGTCATCGGGGTGGCCGTCACGTTCTCCGGCGTGCTCAGCGAGATCGTCGCCGCCGGCCGGCGGGCGACCCTGCTGACCTTCGTGCTGCCGGTGTGCACGCCGGTGGGTCCGCTCGGCGAACGACTCTTCGGTTGGCTGATCGCCCTGATGATCTGCGTGCCGGCCGCGTTGTTCCTCCTTCCCCCACGCCACCACGGAGAGTTGCGCCGACACGCCGCGTCGGTCTGCGCCGCACTGGCAGACCGGATCGACGGTGCGGCGTCGGCGACCGACGTCACCGCCGCGATGGACGCCTTGCGGGCCAACTTCCTCGGCGCCGCCTACCGCCCGGTCGCCCTGACCGCGGGCAGTCGCGCGCTGGTCCGGGTGGTCGACGACCTGCAATGGCTGTGCGATCGGGTCACCGGCGACACCGGGACGCTGCTCGGACCGATGCGCCAACCGGTGGTGCAGGTGTTGCGCGACTGCGCCCAGGTCCTGCGGATCACCCAGTCGGCTCAGCGGGCCACCGAGCGCGCCCAGTTGACCGCAACCCACACCGACCTGCGCACCGTCGCCATCGGCAGTTACCGACAGGACATCGTCGACATCCTCGCCGAACCGGATGACGACGAGGCCGTCGCCCTGGGCCGCACCCTGCTGAACCGGCGCACCATCGGCGCCGCAGTCGGGGTCACCGGGCGCCTGATCGCCAGCGCCGCGGCGGCCGACGCCCGACCGGTGTGGGCGCGGGTGTTGGGCCGTCGGCTTCCCGAATCCGGGGTCGCCGACCGGGTGTACTCGGAGACCGCGGCGGTCACCGCGCTGACCAGTGGCCACCTGGCGACCGGCTCGGTGACGGCGCGTAACAGCGTGCGCACCGGACTGGGTCTGGCGCTGGCCGTGCTGGTCACGTTCGTGTTCCCGGTGCAGCACGGGTTCTGGGTCGTGCTCGGCGCGTTGTCGGTGCTGCGCAGCAGCGCGCTGACCACCGGCACCACCGTCGTGCGCGCGGTCACCGGCACGGTGATCGGCTTCGTGCTCGGCGCCATCGTGATCGAGTTGCTCGGCACCGACCCGATCGTGATGTGGGTGCTGTTGCCGTTGGTGGCGTTCGGTTCGGCCTATGTGCCCGAGATCGGCTCCTTCGCCGCCGGCCAGGCCGCGTTCACGATGATGGTGCTGATCGTGTTCAACCTGATCGTCCCGAGCGGCTGGGCCGTCGGCCTGGTCCGGGTTGAAGATGTCGTGGTGGGTGCGTCGGTGGGCGTCGTCGTCTCGGTGCTGCTGTGGCCGAGGGGAGCCAAGACCGTGGTGCAGCGGGCAATCGACACCGCGGGCGAAGTCGGGGCCCGCTATCTGCGGGCCGCGGTCCTGCGCGTCACCCGGGGCGCCTTCGAGCACGCGGAGAACCAGGTGAACGCGCTCAGTCACGATGCGCTGACGGTGTCACGCACGCTGGATGACGCAGTGCGCCAATACCTTTCGGAGAGCGGTGGACCGACGGACTCGCGAGCACCGGTGGTACGGGCATCCAGTCGCGCGATCCGGCTGCGCGCCGCCGCCGACCTGATCGCCGATATCGTGCCACCGCCGCTGGGGGTGTACCCGCGAGCGCGGGCGGTGCTGGAGGCTCACGCCGCGGCGATCTGCTCCCGTTTTGACGGCTCCCTCGGCGGGGTCGGACCGGCCGCCCCGATCAGCGACGACCTGGTGCCGGCGCTGCGGGCCGAGGCCGGCGCGGGCGAACTGGCGGTCTCGGCGGCGCTGCCGTTGGTGACCGCTGCGGCCAACCTCGGTGAGCTGGAGCTGACCTATCCGCCGGCGGTCGCAGCGGAACCCCTGCGCACCTAGCGGCCCGCACACATCGACTCAGACGTGAGAGCGATGCCAAGGGAGGCATCGGCGCTCTGGGTTCTGACTCGTCGGCGCACACCTAATCGAGTACGGCCAGCGCCGCCGCGCGGGCCTCCGCCGCACTCGCCGTGGTCAGCACGGCATCGGCGGCGTCGCGGCATTGCCGCAGGGTCACCGTGGCGAGTTTGGCGCCGACGCCGGTCACCGCGGCGGCCGCCGCGGACAGCGACGTGACGCCGAGCCCGGTCAGTACGCAGGCCAGCAACGGGTCGGCAGCGGCCTCGCCGCAGACCCCGACCGGCTTGCCCCGGCTCGCGCCGGCGCGCGCCGTCTGGGCGACCAGCGCCAGGACACCGGGCTGCCAGGGATCGGTCAGGGTGGCCAGTTCGGCCGACATCCGGTCGGCGGCCATCGTGTACTGCGCCAGGTCGTTGGTGCCGATGGACAGAAACTCGACGTGCGCCAGAATGTGGTCGGCCAATAGTGCGGCGGCGGGCACCTCGATCATCACGCCGGGGACGAGGTTGCGCCGACGAGCCCGTTCGGCGAACCGCTCGGCCTCCCCAGGGGTGGCGATCATCGGTGCCATCACCCACGGCGCGTTACCGGTCCGCTCTGCTGCCAACGCGATCGCGTCAAGCTGGCGGTCGAGGACCTCGGGGTGAATGGCCTCGATGCGGATCCCGCGCACACCGAGTGCGGGGTTGGCCTCGTCGGGATGCCCGACGAATTTCAGCGGCTTGTCCGATCCAGCGTCCAAGGTGCGGATGACGACCTTGCACCCGGCGAAGGCATCGAGCACCTCACCGTATATCGCGGCCTGCTCATCGACCGTGGGCTCGGTGTCGCGGTTGAGGAAGCACAGTTCGGTCCGGAACAGGCCGATCCCCTCAGCCGGGGTTTCCCGCGCGGCCCGCGCTGCCGACCCGTCCTGGACGTTGGCCAGGATCGACACCTGGTGCCCATCGGCGGTGGCGCCGGGACCGCTCCAGCCGGCCATCGCGGCTGCGGCGGCCTCGGCGGCCGCTACCGCGGCGGCCGCTTCGGCCGGGTCGGGCGACACACTGAGCGTTCCGCGCATCCCATCGATCAGAACGTCGGCACCGGCCGGGACGTCGTCGAGACCCGGGACGGCGACCACGCACGGGATCCCCAGCTGACGCGCAATGATCGCGGTGTGGCTGGTCGGACCGCCGAGCGTGGTGGCCAGGCCGACGACGAGAGCGGGATCCAAGCCCGCGGTGTCGGCGGGCGCCAGATCCTCGGCACACAGAATGGCCGGCTGGGCCGGCACCGGCACACCGGGTTCGGGCAGGCCGCTCAGTTCGGCCATCACGCGGTCACGGATGTCCCGCAGGTCGGTGACGCGTTCTGCCATCAGCCCGCCCATCTGCGTGAACAAGTCGACGAACTGGGCCACCGCCGCGGCAGTCGCCCGCACGGCCGGCGCACCCTCTTTGATGCGCTTCTCGGCCGCGCCCAGCCAGGCGCGGTCCTGCGCCAGCATCGCGGTGGCCGCCAGCACCTCCGACGCGGCTCCGGTCGCGTGGGCTGCGCGCTCCCGCAGCCGGTCGGCGACCGCGGTGGCGGCGGCGGAGAACCGGGTCGCTTCGGCGTCCCGTTGCCCTTCGGCGATCTCGCCGCCCGGGTCGAGGTCCTCGACGGCGGGAAGCCGGCCGGGGCGGATAACCGGTGCGTAGCGAACGCCGGGGACCACCGGAACACCGGTGAGCACCTGTCCGGCACCGAGTGAGGTAGGCGTGGAAGAGGCGGTCATGTGAACTAGGTTACAACGATTCATTGACAAGTCAACACAAACGGGGGTAAAACAACACATACCAACATTCAATCTGGTGCTGAGCCCACACAAACGGAGAACCGTGTACCCGGAAGAACGTCAGCAGGCGATAGCCGCCCGAGTGCTGTCCCAGGGACGGGCCTCGGTAGCCGAACTGGCGCAGGCCTACGACGTCACGACCGAAACCGTCCGCCGAGATCTCGCCGCGCTGGATCGGGCCGGCCTCGTCCGGCGGGTGCACGGCGGTGCGGTCCCGCTGCGGGCCCTGCACGTGGTCGAGCCCGGTGTCGATGAACGGGAGATCACCCGCGCCGATCACAAAGAGGCCATCGCGCGGGCCGCCGCCGAGTTCTTGCCGCTGTCCGGTGCCACGGTCCTCTTCGACGCCGGCACCACCACCGCCCGGGTCGCGGCCATGTTGCCGGCCGACCGGGAACTGATCGCGGTGACCAACTCGGTGCCGATCGCGGCGCGGCTTGCCGGCATGCCCTCGATCAACCTGCAGCTGCTCGGCGGTCGGGTGCGCGGACTGACCCAGGCAGCCGTCGGCGAACCGGTGCTGCGCACGCTGGACACCCTGCGCGTGGACATCGCCTTCATCGGCACCAACGGCATCACCGTGCGCCATGGGCTGTCCACCCCCGACAGCGATGAGGCCGCGGTCAAGCGCGCAATGGTCCGCTGCGCCAACTACGTGGTGGTGCTGGCCGACTCGTCGAAGGTCGGCCGCGAGGAGTTCATCAGCTTCGCCCCGATCGGCAGTGTCGACGCCCTGATCACCGACCTCGAGATCAGCGACGCCGACCGCACCGCGCTGACCGAAGTGGGCATCGAGGTCGTCGTGGCAGGAGGGGAACCATGATCGTCACCGTCACTCCCAATCCGAGCATCGACCGGACGGTCACACTGCCGGCCCAATTGGTGCGCGGCGCAGTGCACCGGGTGCAGTCGGTGACCATTGAACCCGGCGGCAAGGGCGTCAACGTCGCGCGGGCACTCACCCTGGCCGGCCTGGACACCGTCGCGGTGCTGCCCGCCGCCCGGCATGACCCGATCGTGGCCGCACTGGAGTCCGCCGGCGTGGCCTTCCACGTGGTGCCCATCGACGGCACGGCGCGGACCAATCTCGCGATCACCGAATCCGACGGAACGACAACGAAAATCAATGAACCCGGCGCGGTGGTTGACCCTCCCGCACTCGCAGCGCTCACCCAGGCGATCCTCGACCGCGCGGCGGCTGCCCGGTGGGTGGTGCTGTCCGGCTCCCTGCCGCCCGGAATCCCGGACAGCTGGTACGCCGACGTGGTGGCCCAATTGCGGTCCTACGACTGCAAAGTCGCAGTCGACACCTCCGATGCGCCGCTCGCCGCGCTGGCCGCCGGGTTCGGCACCGCCGCCCCCGACGTGATCAAGCCGAACTCCGAGGAACTGGCCAGCCTGGCCGGTGTCGATGCACAGATGCTGGAAGATGCCCTGGCCCAGGGCGATCCGGACCCCGTGGTCGACGCCGCCCGGCACCTCCTCGAACGCGGTGCCAAAACCGTCTTGGCCACGCTCGGCGCGGCGGGCGCGCTCCTGGTCAATGACACCGGCAGCTGGCTTGCCACCCCGCCTCCGATCCAACCCAGGAGCACCGTCGGCGCCGGCGACTCCTCCCTCGCGGGTTATGTACGCGCCGACGTCGGCGGTGCCGAGGCGCCGCAACGACTTCAGATGGCCGTCGCCTACGGTAGCGCCGCAGCGGCGCTGCCCGGCTCGGCACTTCCGTCGCCGGCCCACATCAACCTCGACGACGTGGCAGTCACCTCGATATCGCCGTTCCCGGCCCGTTCCTGATCCGAAAAGGCAGTCCCATGACGCATTCCACCATGTCCATCATCAGCACCGATCTGGTGCTTCTCGACGTCGACGCCGGGGCGGACAAAGAGGCGGTGATCGGCCGGCTCGCCGTCCGACTCGCCGACAGCGGCCGGGTCAGCGATGGCGCGGCGCTGCAAGAAGCCGCCATGGCACGCGAGGCGCAGTCGGCGACCGGACTTCCCGGTGGCATCGCCATCCCGCACTGCCGGTCGTCGGCGGTGACCACCCCGTCGATCGGATTCGCCCGGCTGGCAACGAAGGTCGATTTCGGGGCGCCGGACGGACCGGCGGATCTGGTGTTCCTGATCGCCGCGCCCGACGGCGCAGGCGCCGAGCATATGAAGCTGTTGTCCAGCCTGGCGCGCGCCTTGGTGCGGCCGGACTTCGTGCAGTCTCTGCGGGACGCCGGATCGGCCGACGATGTCGTCTCCCTCGTCGACGGGGTGGTCAACCCGGAGGCGGCCAAGCCGGCGGCCCCATCCGCGGCCCCCGAGGCGGTGCAGGCCAAGTCGATCGTCGCTATCACCGCATGCCCGACCGGAATCGCCCACACCTATATGGCCGCCGATGCGCTCAAGCTCGCGGCCGAGCGGGCCGGAGTGAGTTTGACGGTCGAAACCCAGGGGTCCTCGGGAAGCACACCGGTCAGCGCGGAGACGATCAGCGGCGCCGATGCCGTCATCTTCGCGACCGACGTCGGAGTCAAGGACCGTCAACGATTCGCCGGCAAGCCGGTGATCGCCTCCGGTGTCAAGCGGGCTATCAACGAACCCGACACCATGATCGCCGAAGCCGTTGCCGCCGCCGATAATCCGAAGGCGGCCCGGGTCGAGGGCACCGCGGCCGCCGCCGACAGCGGCGCCCCCGCCGGCGGGGTCGGCTGGGGAACCCGGATCCGGCAGATTCTGCTGACCGGCGTGAGCTACATGATTCCGTTCGTCGCAGCCGGCGGCCTGCTGATCGCCCTGGGCTTCCTGCTGGCCGGCTATGACATCGCCAACAGCCCCGACGGTGCCGAGCAGCTGGCCTTCGGCATGAATTCGCTGGGCAGCCATATCGCCACCACGAACACCCTCACCAGCCTGCCTGCCGGTGGTCTGACCCAGTACCTGGGTGCGGTCCTGTTCACCCTCGGCGGGCTGGCGTTCATGTTCCTGGTTCCGGCGCTGGCCGGCTATATCTCCTTCGCGATCGCCGACCGGCCTGGTATCGCACCGGGTTTCACCGCCGGCGCGGTGGCGGTGTTCGTCGGCGGCGGCTTTATCGGGGGCATCGTGGGCGGTCTGATCGCCGGCTTCGCCGCACTGTGGATCAGCCGCTGGAAGGTCCCGCAGTGGTTTCGCGGACTGATGCCGGTGGTGATCATCCCGCTGGTCGCGTCATTGATCGTGGGGCTGCTGATGTTTCTTCTGCTGGGCCGGCCCCTGGCGGCGATCACCTCCGGATTGACCAACTGGCTCAACGGGCTGACGGGGGCGTCGGTCATCCTGCTGGGGGTGATCCTGGGCCTGATGATGTGCTTCGACCTCGGTGGACCGGTGAACAAGGCGGCCTACGCCTTCGCCACCGCGGGGCTCAACGTCGCCGACCCTGCCTCGCTTCGCATCATGGCAGCGGTGATGGCCGCCGGCATGGTGCCACCGCTGGCGATGGCGCTGGCCACCACCATCCGACCCGGGCTGTTCAGCGAACCCGAACGCGAGAACGGCAGGGCGGCATGGCTGCTGGGCGCTTCGTTCATCTCCGAGGGCGCGATACCGTTCGCCGCCGCCGACCCGCTGCGGGTCATCCCGTCGATGATGGCCGGGGGTGCGGTCACCGGCGCGCTGATCATGGCCTTCGATGTCACGCTCAAGGCGCCGCACGGCGGGATCTTCGTGTTCTTCGCGATCGGGAACCTGGGGTGGTTCCTGGTGGCGCTGGCCGCGGGCACCGCCGTCGGGGCATTTACGGTGGTCGGCGCCAAGCAGTTCATCCGGACCGCCTCCCTCGCCGAAACCAGCATTTGAGCGCGGAAGTTCGGAGTAGACATGTCCATAACGTCGAATTCGGCATCAACGCCAAGGAGTCCCATGCACACCAAGACCGTCATCGTCGGTTCCGCGATCGGACTGCACGCCCGTCCCGCGGCCATCATCTCCGAAGCGGTGGTGAACGCCGGCGTTCCGGTGACGTTGATGCTGGCGGGTGGCGAGCCGGTGGACGCCGGCTCGGCTCTGATGATCATGACCCTGGGCGCGGGAAACGGCGCCGAGGTCACCGTCGCTTCCGAGGACGAGTCGGTGTGCACGAGCATCGCCGAGCTGGTCCAGCAAGACCTCGACGCCTGAGTTCCCCGCGAGCAGCTGTCTGGGGGGCTGCGCCCGGTGGTGGAGGATGAAAATTTGGCCGTGGTGTTCGGCCTGGTGAGGTGCTTGCGTCGCAGACGGGCGGGGTCAACCATGA
>NZ_JAPJDO010000046.1 GCF_026242045.1 Mycobacterium pinniadriaticum | reverse complement strand
GGCCTGCACATCGGGCACATAGGTGACGAAATGACCCAGCCCCTGCTCACCGGTGACGAACCCCGAGATCGGCCGCCCCGGCCGGTAGGCCGGCGCATAGGTCAGCTGTGGGCCGTAGGACACCTCCATGCGCACCCGCGAGTGCGGATCGGTGAAGTGCACGAACCCCAGCACCCGGCGCACCGCGGCCTCCTCGGGCGTGCCCGCGATGACCGCGACCCCCGCGGCATCGAGCTGACCGGCGATCACATCCATCGCCGCAGCATCACGCACCTGCCAGCCCACAAATGACACATCCTCGGGCTCATCACCAGCCGGATGCACGATGAACCGATGATGCCGCTCATCCATGCGCAAGTACAGATGGTGACCATCACTATCGGCAGCCACCTCAAGGCCCAACACCTGCTGGGCATACCCCGACCACGCATCGAGATCCTTCGCACCAACCCCGATATACGACAACTCATCAACCTTCTGCATGGTGCCCGCTCCTTGACTGTTCATGTCCGCACCGGTCGGCACATCGCCTCGCCGAGCGCCCTTCTGTGCTGCGGCGCCGCAACCTCGATGAGCGCCTCAGCTCGCTGCCGTATCGTCTTGCCCGCCAGCCGGGCGACGCCGTGTTCGGTGACGACGACGTCGACCATCGCACGGGGAATGGTCACTGCCGCATTCGAGCCCAGAAGCGGCACGATCCTTGAATGCGAACCGTCCCTGGTCGTCGAAGGCAACGCGACGATTCGCATTCCACCAACGGAAACCGTTGCAGCCTCCACGAAATCGAGTGAGCCGCCGATACCCGAGACTTGCCGGCCACCAACGACTTCGCTGTTCACCTGGCCAGACAAGTCGATCTCTATCGCCGAGTTCACCGAAACCAACCGCTCGTGTCTGGCGAGCAGCCGTGGCGAATGCGCCACGCTGGACGGGAATACACCCACAACCGAATTCTCGTGGGCGAAGCGCAGCAACTTCTGTGTACCCATGAGGTCGGGAGATTCGATCGCCGGGCGCCGATCATCGAGAAGACCGCACTCGAAGAGATCGACCATCGCGTCGGTGCCCATGCCGACGAACCGCAGCCCGTCGACGCGTTCATCAACCAGAACACCAACGATTGCTTCGGGTACCGCACCGATGCCCAGCTGGAGCACCGGACGATTCGGTAGGAGCGCCACGACGTGTCGAGCGATCACCGTATTGACGTGATCAGCTAGCGAGGCGCTGTACATCGGTGTCGGAGTCGTCGAGGCCACCAGTGCGTCGAAAGCTGAGGCGTGGACGCTGGTTTGACCACAGGTCCGCGGCAGTGTTTCGTCGACCTCACCGATGCACAACCTGGCCGACTTGATCGCCGTGCTGGCGTAGCCAGCCGAAGGCCCGAGGCTGCACCACCCATCGGAGTCCGGTGGAGTGACTCGCACAATCGCGGCGTCGACGTCCCACGCCGCGATCAGCTTCTCCAGCTGAGATGCCCGCACCGGCAAGTAGTCGACGAGACCCTCTTCCACCAGATCGCGGCAGCCCCCGGTGACATGCCAGGTGCTCAGATTCAGTTCGCCCGAACGGACAGCCTCGTACACCCCGCCGTCGTCGAGCAGCAGTCCGGTGCACAACAGCCACCCCCGACCCGAACTGCGTTGCGCCACTTCACGGAGCAACGATGTCGGTCCGCCGCATTGTGCGCCGGCGATGATGCGGCCTTCGGCCGGGATCCTGTCGAGAACGTCGACGAGCGAGGTCACTGTTTGTTGACTCCCGCCGATCAGGTCTGCGGAAATCGCTGCCGCAGCCACCCCACGATGGCCTCGCCCGCGACCGCCCCGCCGGGCGGCCCATCGGGGGTCGGCGAACCGCCGAAGTGGGTGCCGATGATGCGTTGGTGGGTCTTGTCGGAGGCCCCGATCGCACCGAACATCTCGCGGGCGACCGACGGGAAAGTGGCTTGGTCGCCGGTGTATTCGATGAACAGGCTCGGAATGGTCACTCCGGGCGCGCATGTCACGAACCGGGCGTTGGAAGACAGCCCCGACCACGTAGACAGCCACGCATCGGCGGTAGTGAGCCGGCCGAAGCCGGTGATCCCGAAGTTGATGAGATCCGGGCGCCGGCCGTGGATGGACCCGTAGGGTCGGTTTGACGGATCGAGGGACAAATCCACTGTCCGCGGGTCGGCATCGGTGCGATACACGGTAATGACCTTCGACATGAGACTCGCGCGGCGGTCGAAAACCCGCTTGCTGTCCTTGAACCGCTCCTTGGCGTCCATCCGCTCGGCGATCAGGAAGCGGGCGTGGGCGTCGATGCGTGCGATTCGGGCCCGCTGCGCCTCCCGGTAGCCTGCCAGGAAGTCCGGCGCGTACTCGGAGCTGGTCGGCGGCTCACGAAAGCCGTTGGCCTCACTGAAGATATCTAGATCAGGCACCGTCGACAACGGGTCGGCTTCGTCGGCCACCGCCCCGTCGATGCAGCCCAGCAGCAGCTCGCCCTGACCAGGGTGGGGGGCGAGGAAGATCACCCCGTCCGGCACCGGGATGGTTGCTTCGCCCAGAGGAATCGGCTTGCCGCCGGGGGTGAGCCGGATGCGGTCCTCGGGTGCTCGGCTGGCCTGCTGGGTGTAGAACGCATACAGCGTCGCTCCCCCGGAGGGTCCGCAGGCGATGATGTGCTCGAAACCACGGTCGCGCAGGTGGGCGAAGCCCGCGGCGGCGTCCAGGACTGCTTCCTCGTGAATGAGGGTCAAGTCATTGTTGACACTCCGTGAGCCCTGCGCCCACACAGCGAAGCCAGCCTCGAGCAGAATCGGGATCAGGTGGTGGCGCGACAAGTCCTGACGGGGGTGCATCAAGGTGACCGCGGTCGTGGCACCAGCCACGGTGTAGAGAATGCCCGGGGCCGATGCGGCGTCGGCGGTCTTGACGGTGGTGACCGTCGTGGTGACACCGTCGGGCATCGGCCCGGGCTCCATCCGTGGCCGATAACCCAGACGCTTGGTGGGCGCACTCACGAGGCGACGATGCGCAGTGCGTGCTTGTCGAACTGCACGACGCGCGCATGCTCGAGAGCACCAATGCAGCTGTACCAGACGGCATGTCGGACGCCTGTGCCCACCCGGTCGATGGTGATCGCGTCGGGGAACCGCAGTTCGACATAGGTGCCGACATGGCGGGTGTCGAGCTCGCTGTCGCCGACTGCACGCGTCCAGATCTGCTCGGTCTCGGGAATGGCGGGGAAAAACACACTAGGCATTGGGGACTCCCAGTTTCTCCGAGATCAGCGCGGCCTTGCGTTCCCACACCTTGGCCAGCGTCGGATCAGGTTGTTTGGTGACGTCGATGAGCGCCTGGATGCTCAGTTCGGTGTCGACGGTGTCGGCTTCCTGCAGGGGCCGCAGCGGCCGGGTGATCTCGATGGCGTAGTCGTTGGGATCCCACACATAGATCGACTCGATGAGCTCGTGCTTGATGCGGAACCGCAGCGGATAGCCGCCCTCCTCGAGGCGGCGCTGATAGCCGTCGAGTTCTTCCTCAGTGTCGACCGCCAGGGCCAGGTGGCGCGACCTGTTGATGCGGTCGGGGACGTTGGGGTCGCGGTACTCCGGCATCCCGAAGTAGTAGAAGAACGCGATGGTGCCACGCGCGCCGATGTCGAAGAAGAAGTGCGCGAAGTCCGGCATCGGCTGATCACCCCAACCCGGCGCCAGGATGCAGTGCTTGAGCGGAAAGCCCAGCACATCGCGATAGAAATGAACGGTTTCTTCCAGCTTCCAAGTCGGGTACGCGACGTGATCGACACCTCGCATCCCGCCCGGGAGTTTCTCAATCATGTCAGTTCCTCACTTTCGTCGTCGCTTAGGTGGATTCGACCCTGCTGCGTAGAACATCCTTTTGGACTTTGCCCACCCCTGTCTTCGGCAGCTGCTCGACGAGCACGAGATGCTCGGGCCACTTGAACTTGGCTACATCGCGTTTGTCGAGATCCTCGACGAGGCGCTTGCGCAGTTCCTCGGGATCGACGCCGGGATCCTCGGGCACCACGACTACGCAAATGCGTTCGCCGAGCGCCGCGTCGGGCAGTCCGATCGCCGCCACCTCCCGCACCTCGGGGTGACTGTGCAGGAGCAACTCCAGTTCGGCGGCCATCACTTTTTCGCCGCCCCGGCTGATCTGGTCCTTGAGCCGGCCGTCGATGACATAGCAGCGGCGGCCGGCGATCGTCTCGACGTGCCCGAGATCACCGCTGCGCAGAAAGCCGTCGGAGGTGAACGCCGTCGCCGAGTGCTCATCGGACAGGTATGAGCGGATGACGCTCGGGCCGCGGAACGTCAACTCGCCGACCTCACCGTCCGGCACCGGGTCTTCACTACCGGGCTGCCGCACGACCACCTCATCGTGTTTGCCGATCGTGGAACCGGCTGTGTACCGGCGAATTTCGGGTGGGTCGTCCGGCAGCGCGGACAGGTGCACCCCCTCACCCATTCCGAAGCTGCCGATGGCCGTCGCACCCAGCATCTGCTCGGCCTGCGCGGACATCTCCGGACGAACGAACACCCACATGAAGTGCTTGATCGAGCTGAAGTCACAGTCCACCCGTGCGCTGTACTCCATCAAGGGCTTGAACGCCGCCATATTGAAATGCATCCATGACACGCGGTAGCGCTCGATGAGGCCCACCAACAGCTCAGCGTCGACCGATCGTCCGAGAGCCACAGTGCCACCGGCGAAATGCGTCGGCACCAACACCGTACCCAGCCCTGCGTGATGCATGACCGGAAGGAAGTGCAGGGTAACGGTGTGCTCGTCCCAGCCGAAGTTGCGTGACCAGCGGGCGGCCACCGAAAGGTAGGTGTTGTGCGTATGCGGGATCACCTTCGGCACGCCGGTGGTCCCGCCCGACAGCTGGAACAGGGCGACGTCGTCCGGGCGCAGCCGGCGCTGGATGTCATCCACCGCTCGGCGGGCACGTTCAGGGTCGGCGTCGGCGACCAGCTCATCGAGCGACCGTGCGCCGGCTGACGAATCACCCCGTGCCACAACGCGCACTGTGATGTCCGGGCACCGCTCCTGCAACTCCGCGCTCAGCGCCGCAAGGTCGTAGGTGCGGTAGTCAGCCTGGAAGATGTGCGCCCGCGCCCGCGTCGCCTTCGCGATCTGCGTGACCTCGTGCAGTCGGTGATTGGGAATGCTGCAAACCGGGACAAGTCCTGCCTTGAGGGCACCGTAGAGGGCGATCACGCTCTCTAGCTCGTTGCCCATCTGGAAGATCACCGGGTCGCGGGGCTGGAGTCCGGCGTCGATAAGGCCGAGCGCCAGCGCATCCGAACGCCGGTCGAGTTCGGCGTAGGTCAGGGCGCCCTCGACAGTGGCGACCGCCAGCGCTGTCGGACGGTGCGCCACGTGACCGCGAAACACATCGACGATGGTTCGGTCACCCCATTCGCCCGCTGCCCGATATAGATCAGCCTCTACGCCGTAGGCGTTTACGGCTCGCTCGACGTCCGCCCGCACCGTGGCACGGCTCATGAATACACCCACTTTCGTTGCCGTTCGCCGACGAGCAACCGGCCGAACTGCAGATCACTGAAGTGCGCGGCACCGACTGTGACATCCGTGCCCTCGTACTCGCGTGCGAGAGCTGTCGCGGTCCGGCGCGCAAGCGCGGGGTCGACATCACCGATCGTGTCCCACTCCTCGTCGACCAGCTCCGCCGGACAGTGCACAACATCACCGAGCAGCACACCACGCTCATCACCATCGGAGAGAACGACGATCGACGACCCCGGCGTATGTCCCGGAGCTTCGACAACGTCGAACCCCGGCGCCAACGTGACATTCCCACTCCAGCACTCCATCACTGGCGCCATCACCGCAAGCTTCTCGGGAGCGCCCATCGCGCCCCCGTTGGTGAAGTAGTCCCAGTCGGCCGCGTGGCAACGATACGTCGCGTTGGGAAACATGAGCTGGTCCCCGACGGCACCCCACCCCACGTGGTCGAGATGCAGGTGCGTGAACACCACATCGGTAACCTCCTCGGCGGAGGTGCCCGATACCCGCAAGTTCTTCAACATCTTTCCGCCGGGCATCGTCGCCTTCTTGCCGATGCGGTCGTCCGGACCGACACCCGCATCCACCAGGATGACTCGACCATGCGAGCGCACCAGGTAACCACCGAGCGTCAGCCGAAGAAAGCCCTGTTCATCGAGCAGTGAGGCATGACTGGACCAGTCGACGGCCGAGGTGGTCTCGTACGCATCGGTCGGCAACAGACGCACGACACTGTCGACCACCGGCGTGACGGAAATGCTTCCTAGCTTGATCATGGGCAATCCCGCTACGCGTCCTTTTTACTCTTCCGGTCGCGCAACTTCGGCATGACGTCGGTGGTCATACGCCGGATGTTGTTGCGAACCAACTCGTCGCTCAGCGCCCCCAGGTGGATGTAGGCCACGAGATGCTCGAAGCCCAGCCTGTCATGGGCATCCTCCAGCATCCCGATCACCGTTTCGGGACTTCCGACGATAGCCGTGTAATTGGACTTCAGGGTGTTGAAGTCGGTTTTCTTGTCCAGGTCGCCGCGCAGTGACAGCACCCGCTCCAGGGTCTGCTCCTCCATGTAGTTGGGCGGGAAGAGTCGGTGCAGCGGGTTGGGGAACAGGTTGTTGAAGTACAGGTCGGCATTGGGCCAGAACTCGTCTTCGGCCTGAGCGTCGCTATCGGCGACATAGACTGCCGGGGCCCATGCCAGCCGGCTCGACGCGTCAGGAACACCGAATTTATCTGAGGCGCTTCGATATTCGCCGAAGATCTTCTCCACACTGCTGATCGGCGAAAACACCTGCGCGTAGGTGTAGGCACGCTCGGCGGCCCACACCACCGTTTCGCCGCTGCCCGTCGAGGGCGCCCACACCTCCGGGTGAGGCCGCTGAAACGGCCGCGGCCAGGTGTTGACATAGCGATAGTTGAAGAAGTCACCCTCGAAGCTGAACGGGCCGTCCTGTGACCAGGCCTGCACGATCACGTCGTGGGCTTCCCGGAACCGGTCCCGGGACTCGGCGGGATTCATACCCAAGCTGTGGTACTCGGCGCCGATACCGCGCACGAAGCCGCTGATCATCCGCCCACCACTGATCACGTCAAGCATCGCGATCTCTTCGGCTACCCGTAAGGGATTCTGCCGCAATGAGATCGCGTTGCCCAGAATGCCGATCTTCGTCGGCATTCCCATGGTGCGCTGCACCAGCATCGCGGCGACGATGTTCGGCGAGGGCATCAGCCCGTAAGAGGTCTGATGGTGTTCATTGACGGTGATCCCGTCAAAACCCATCTCGGCGGCGTAGACCAGCTGATCGATGTAGGTGTTGTACAGTTCGTGGCCGCGGACCGGGTCGTAGTTGCGGTTCGGATAGCTCACCCAGTCCGACTGGTATTTGTCTTTGAACCCGTCTTCCAGATGCGGATAGGGCATGAAGTGGAAGGCGTAGAACTTCATTGTCAGTGCTCCTCGGTGGTCAAGAAACGCTTGATTGCGGCAGCTAGGCCCGACGGGTCATCGCTGAACGGATCGTGCCCGGCGTCGGCCAGCACCTCCACTCGCGCGTCCGGGATGGTGTCGGCGATCAGTTGTGCGTGGGTCGCGGGGACCACCCGGTCCTTTTCCCCCCAGAGCACCAGGGTCGGCGACGTGATCGCGGACGCACGCAGGTTCAGCGACAGGTCGCAGAGATACGGATTCCAGCCATACTTCGCCAACGCCGCAACGTTGCGTCGGTCCTCGACCGATCCCCAATTCGTCGGCGCAGTCGCCCGGTTGGCGTACACCAAGTCGAGCACGGTGTCGCGAGGACGATCGAAGATGTCCTCGCGTGGTTCACCTTTGATGCGGAAGCCGAGCGCATCGACGAGGACCAGTTTTTGCGGCTGCGCCAACATTGCCAGTTCGATCGCCAGCCACCCCCCAAACGAGTGCCCGATGACCGGGGTGCCCAGCAGGCCGGCGTCGGCTAACGCGACCTTCAGGACCGATGCCAGGTCCAGCACCCGCCGCGCCTGACTCGGCACGACGAAATCACCGAAGCCCGGCAGTTGCAGCAGGTGGACGCGAAAGGACGAAGCGAGTTCATCGAGCGCCGGCGTCCAGTACGGCCCCACAAAACTCGGCAGGACCACTACATCGGGCCCTGTGCCCTCGACCCGTACTTCGAGCGTTCCCGCTAGGGCTGCAGTCACAACGCATCGTCCTTTCCAGCAAGCACTTCGACGTGTATGGTGATATTACTACGCCAACGTCGAGAAAACTGCAAGCGCGCTGGCGGAGCGAATAGAAATAGTTGACTCAGTCGTCGCCCTGGGGTTAGTTGAGTGAGTGAGAGCTCGCCCGTCTCGGTGCACGGGTCAACCCGCAGGCAGGCGCTGCGCCAGCGCTTCCGTTGCACTCGAGGAGGATTCGCCAGATGGGCTTTGACGCGCACATGACAATCGGCGGCAAGCCGGTCACCGCCGCGGACTGGGTCGACGTCCCCAACCCGGCACACGTGAGCAGGACGGTCGGGCGCTTCCCCGCCGGTACCGCCCAGCACGCCGACATGGCTGTGGAGGCCGCCTCCGCCGCCTTCCCCGATTGGCGGGCAACGCCGGTGGCCGAGCGGGCTGCACTGCTGACCAAGGCGGGCGCCCTGCTCGCCGAAGCACCCAGCGAGTGGATCAGCCTGCTGACCGCCGAGAACGGCAAGCTGCTGAGCGAATCCGCCATCGACTTCGGGGTCGGCGGGCAGAACATCTGTACATACGGGTCGCACCCGGAGTGGGCGGCGGGCCGGCAGATCAACGACGAGCACGGCCGGCTCGTCGTACGCAGGCAGCCCCTTGGCGTCTGCGTCGGTATCGTTCCGTGGAACTTCCCGCTCATCGTCGCGAGTCTCAAGATCGCACCAGCGCTGTTGGCGGGCAACACGATGATCGTCAAAGTCCCCGAATTCGGACCACTGGCGACGCTGCAAGGCTTGGGTGAGATGGCCGCCCTGCTGCCCCCGGGCGTCCTGAACATCGTGTCCGGGTTCGGTCCCGAGGTGGGTCGCGCGCTGGTCACTCATCCGAAGGTGCGCAAGGTCGCCTTCACCGGCAGCACCGAGACCGGCCGCCAAGTGATGGCCGACGCAGCCGGCCATCTGGCCCGCCTGTCGCTCGAACTCGGCGGCAACGACGCGGCGGTCCTACTCGACGACGTCGACTTGTCCGAGGGGGCGGTCGAGCGGCTGGTCACCGGCGCCTTCATGCACACCGGCCAGATCTGCATCGACATCAAGCGGATCTATGTGCACGACAGTCGCTATGACGAGCTGGTCGAGAAGCTGCGGTCCGCCGTCGACCAGATCGTGGTGGGCGACGGCACTCGCCCTGACGTGACCATGGGACCGATCAACAACTCTCGCCAGTACGACAAAGTCACCAAGCTACTGGCCGAGACCAAGGCAGCCGCCAACGTCGTACAGCTCGGCTCTTACGCCGACGGGACCGACGTCGAGGACGGGTACTTCATGCTCCCGCACCTAGTGCTCGATCCCAGCGACGACATGACGGTCGTTGCCACCGAGCAGATGTCACCGATCGTGCCGATCATGAAGTTCTCCTCCGACGACGAGGCGGTCGCCCGTGCCAACGGCACCGAATTCGGGCTTGCCTCGTCGGTGTGGTCGGCGGACGAAGACCGCGCATTCGCCCTTGCCGACCGGATGGAAGCCGGAATGACGTTCGTCAACGCACACAGCATCTTCGCGCTGCACCCCAACGGACCGGTTGGCGGCGCCAAGCAGAGCGGCTGCGGCTATGAAATGTCCGCCGAGGCTCTCGACAGCTACACCCAACTGCATTCGATCACCAACGCCCATATCTGACAGTCGAATCGGACACATAAGGAGAGCCGGGTGCCCATCGAACCGACGATGACCATCGGTGGCAAACCAGCCACCAGCGACGACTGGATCGATGTCCGCAATCCCGCGGATCTGACGACAGTCGTCGGCCGTTATCCCAACGGATCGGCCACACACGCGGCGACCGCGGTCGCGGCCGCTGTCGAGGCCTTCCCAGCATGGCGGGACACACCTGCGGCCGAACGAGGCGCCTTGTTGATGCAGGCTGCTGGTGTGGTCACCGAGCGTGCCAACGACCTGATCCCGGTGCTGACCGCCGAGAACGGCAAGACGCTGATGGAGTCGTTCCTCGACTTCCAGATCGGAGCCATGTCGCTGGGATACTACGCGCCTCATCCGGAGTGGCTGGCCGAGAAGATACTCGACAACGGGACCCGCCGCCTGCGAGTACAGCGGCAGCCCATCGGTGTCTGCGCGGCCATCATCCCGTGGAACTTCCCGATCGCTCTGTCATGCGCCAAAATCGGCCCTGGGCTGATGGCCGGCAACACGTTGGTCGTCAAGGTGCCCGAATTCGCGCCGCTGGCCACCCTGGAGTGCCTGGCCGCGGTCGCCGCCATCTTCCCCCCCGGTGTGCTCAACATCGTGTCCGGACTGGGAGCCGAGGTGGGATCGGCGCTCGTCAAGGACAAGCGAGTGCGAAAGGTGGCGTTCGTGGGCAGTTCGGAGACTGGCAAGGCGGTGATGGCCGACGCCGCCGGGCACCTGGCCGGCGTCACGCTCGAACTCGGCGGCAACGACGCCGCACTCATCCTCGACGATGCCGAACTTGACGCGACGGCCATCAACCGCATCATCAACGGCGCGTTCACCGACGCCGGGCAAGTCTGTTTCGCCATCAAACGGCTCTACGTCCACGAATCGCGCTACGACGAACTTGTCGACAAGCTCACGGACGCCGCCGCCCGGATTGTGGTGGGTGACGGATCCCGGCCCGAGGTCATGATGGGTCCGCTGACCAACGAGCGCCAGTACATCAAGGTCAGCGAATTACTCACTGCGACCAAGGATGCCGGTCTCGATGTGGTCGAGTTGGGCTCCTACGCGGAGGGTACCGATCCCGCGGGGGGGTATTTCATGCTCCCCCATCTGGTGCTGAACCCGCCCGACGCGGCTGCCGTGGTCACGTGCGAACAGATGGGCCCCATCCTGCCGATCATGAAGTGCTCCGATGTCGAGGAAGCGGTCCGCCGCGCCAATGACAGCCCCTACGGACTCGCGAGTTCGGTGTGGTCACGTGACGTCGAAAAGGCCATCGCCATCGGCTCGCAAATCGAAGCCGGTACCACCTGGGTCAACAGCCACAACATGGCAAGCATGGAGGTGGACGGGCCGTTCGGGGGATACAAGGAGAGCGGTGTCGGACAGGAGTTCGGCGGCGAGCTCGGTCTGTCTCCTTACACCCAGTACAAGACGATCACCGACAATTACCACGGGGCCTGAGCCGGCTGCTGTGGACCGGTTTGCCTCGTTTCTTGAAAGGGTCTGCGGGATCGGGTATTTCAGTCCGCTCAGGTTGGCAACCCGAAGAGCTGCTCAGCGTTGCGGTGCGCGACATTGTGCCTCTCCTCCTCGGTGATCGGCAGATTTTCAACAAATTTTCGGGTGCCGTCCAGAGTTAGATACGGGTAGTCGACTGCCCAGATCAATCGGTCGAGGCCTATGACAGAGCGGATGAACTCGAAGTGCGGTTCGTAGAACATGCCACTCGGTGTGACCCAGACGTGATTGCGGTAGGTCTCCGTGATGGTGGTTGAGAGACCAGTGACGGTCGGTGGTAGAACGTCATCGAGCCTTTGCAGATAGAACGGAACCATTTCACCCCAGTGGCCACTGATGACCTGCAGGCTGGTGAATCGCTCGAAAGCGCCTGAAAGAATCAGTCGCAGAACGTGAATCCCGGCTTCATTGTGCCAACCCCAGGCGCCGAGCGAGAACTGTGCAGTTACCTCTGGACGAAGACCTGCATAGTAGACCTCCTGAACTTGAGGCAGCGGGTAAAACGGGTGAAGGTACAGGGGCACCTGCAGGTCGTTCAACTTCTGAAGTACGCGTTCATACTTTGCGTCATCGAGGAACGTGTGACCCGGACGTCCGGCTAGCAGAACACCCTTCAGCCCGAGGTCGGTTACCGCGCGGTCGAGTTCGTCGACCGCTGCCGCAGGGTCTTGCCAGGGCAGCATGGCGAAACCACCCAAACGGGTCGGATGCGCCCTGGTGGCCTCAGCCAGACGGTCATTGGCAGCGCGGGTGAGGGTGACAGCCTCGTCAGTCGGGACCAATTGCCCGGGACTGCTATACGAGACGATCTGCATATCGATGTCGTGTTCATCCATATTCTTGATCCGGCCCTCACTCAAATCGCTTGCGAGGGAGATGGCTTCGTCCAGCTGGACCAGGCCAGGCCGATCGCTAGGCCTTGGATAAGCAACAGCAGTCGGCGAGGACTGCAGTCCGATATAGGGCGCTTCCTGGCGTACGATGCGCTGCGCAGATTGCGCGATCGCGGCGTCGACAGCGTGCTCCTCGATGCAGATCAGTTTCATCAGCTCCCTTTCTCGGCCACACCGCAACATCCGCTGCCACACGAGTGTTCAACGTTTGTGATGAATATACAACATTAGCGTCGAATCGCAAGAGGGCACCCTGCTGGCCAATGCCGAGTCAGCAGACGAACGTGCCCGTTCGGGTGATCGCGGTGGACTTCCTGGACAAGGTCACCGGCAGCGACGGCGAACAAAGCGCCTAGGTTGTTCCCGGCCTCGCCGGCTGGTGTGCGGACTGCTTCACACCCGCCGACACCATCAGCACCGACAGCACGACAGCGACCAGGAGCAGGGCCGGGACGTCCCCCAGCAGATGACCCATGTGGTGTCCGGGGCCGAACGCCTGCACAGCCATGATCACCGCGTGCGCCACGCTGGACCAGACGGTGAACCAGATCAGGCTGGCGTTGGCCTGCGGGTCGCGCGCCGCGTTGATCAGAAATACACCGAGCGTCGCGTACACGCCGACGATCATCATGAAGTACTGCGATTCATACGGCGCGCCGTGATGCCAAGCCCACCCCGACGGCCAAATCACCGCCAGGGGGTAGACCAGCACCATGATCGCGCCGAACACGACGAGCGCGATCTGGAGAAGTTTGTAAGCGGACGGCATCGGTGCCTCCAATCAAGAACTCAGAACGTATTGACCAGCGTTCGGCGTTCGGACATTTCCCGCGACATCGTGTAATGGTGGTAGTGCGTCGCGCATTTGACGACGCAGACGAACAGCACGCCCGGGTCTGGCCGACTCCGCAGGATCGTCGTCATCCGACGTCGGTAGATCCGCCGCAGTTTCGGGTCGGGAACGTTCTTCATCAGCAACGCGAAGAGGCCGAGCGCCCGCGCACCGTCGAACAACTGCGCCCGCAACCTGCGCCACAGATGTTCGCGCAGATACGCGTTACGCGCCCGGCCGAAGTCGAATTCCCTTTCCAGATAGAGGCTTTCGAGCCGGTCGAAGTAGAAATCGGGATCGTAGAGATCGCGCATGAGGTCGATGTAGCCGTCCCGTAGCTCGTCACGACTCATATTCAGCGGAATCACGTTGGTACCGAAGGACTGCTCATCTTTCAGATCCAGGCGGCCCTCGTTTCGCAGGCGCGCGTGCAACGGCGTCTTGGGAATGGCCGAGAGCATGCCGACCATCGCGTGCATGATGTCGGTCTGGGCGATGAAGTCGGCTTGTTCCTTGAAGATCCGGGCGTCGTCGTTGTCGAAGCCGACGATCATGCCGCACCAGACTTCGAGTCCGGCGTCTTGCACCTTGCGGACCCGATCGACGATCGTCCCGCCCTTGCGCACGTTCTGATATTTCTTAGCTTCCTTCAGCGAGTCCTCGTTCGGGCTCTCGATGCCGATGAAGACCACGGTGACGTTGGCGGCGACCATCAACGCCATCAGCTCCTCGTCTTCGGCGAGGTTCAGCGATGCCTCGGTGAAGAACTGGAAGGGGTAGCCCTCTTTGGCTTGCCACGCGGCGACATCCTGCAGCAGCACCTTCACTGCGGCCTTGTTGCCGATCAGGTTGTCGTCGACGATGAACGCGATGAACAGGTTCTCCCTGCGCATCGCCTCCAGCTCGGCGATCACCTGCTCACTCGTCTTGAGCCGGGGCTTGCGGCCGAAGGTGACGATGATGTCGCAGAACTCGCACTGGAACGGGCAGCCGCGGCTGAACTGGATGCTGCCGAACACGTAGTTCTTGGTCTTCAGCAGGTCGTAGCGGGGCACCGGAACCTGGGTCATGTCGGTCCGCTCGGCCTGCTCGTAGCGGTACTGATGCTGGCCGCGAGCCCAGTCGTCGAGGAACTGCGGCCAGGTCGTCTCGGCTTCGCCGACGAAGATCGCGTCGGCGAGGCCGTCGAAGTAGTCCTCCTGCACGCTCACCCAGGGCCCGCCGACGACGACGAAGGTGCCTCGCGCTTTGAGTTCGGTGAGGATTTCGCGCATGCGCTGGCGCTGAACGATCATGCCGGTGAGCCCCACGATGTCCGCCTGGGCGACTTTGCCGAAGTCGATGTCCTCGACGTTCTCATCGATCAACGTCACGTGATGCTCGTCGGGGGTCAACGCGGCGAGCAGAGGCAGGCAGGCGGTCGGAACGTTGCACTTCTTGCCCAGCAGCGGAAGGGCGTGTTCCAGGCCCCAGTAGGACACTTCGAACCGAGGATTTATCAGGACAATGTTTGCCACAGTCGTCTGCTCCGAATCGGACTCGTCGACGTATAGGCGGCGCTGCTTGCCACTGGCAGCCTAACAACCTGACCTGGCCGAATGAGTCATTCGCACATAGTTGGGGGCGGGACTCGCAACGAGTTCCTACCCACCTGACGGTAACGCTTCGTCCTCGGTTCGATCACGACCTTCGGTCATCGCTGCCGGATTGGTACAGACGGTGGTGTGATGGACAACCGAGTTGGGAGGTTGTGGCATGGACGCGGTCGGAGCGCTGAGTTTTCTGCTCATCGCGATTGCCGCCCTGGCCGCCCTATGCGGCTACGTCGCGGGCGCTGTGCGGGAGCGGAACCGTCGACGAGCCGGTCGATACTTCGCGATCGGCGTCGCCGCCGGGTTCCTGGGCGCCTCAGTGATGCGCTACCGGCTCGGCCGAAGCGCGTTGGGAACCGTCGCGCGGCGTTTCGTCCTGCCGCAGCGATTGGACAATCCGATCGCCTTAGCGGCGCTGCAACTGCGACGGAGCCTGAGCAGGGTCGGTATCACCCGATAACCGGCAGCCGGTGCCGAATTGCTCTCCCCGGCTTCCCGGCCGTCGCCCAAATTCGTGTCATAGGAGATTGACATCAATTCTGGGCAGTCGATAGTCTGCCCTCGACATCGCACGAGGCGGTGACATTCAGCGACGAGGGTGTGTTCGTGACCTTTGACTCCGCTCCCGATTCCGAAGATCCGATGCACATGCACGCGCGGGACCCTGACGTGCGATGGACGATCGCGAACGTCGGCGAAGCGCTCATCGGCGTTCATCCGCCCCTCACCGTCACCTATGCGATGGACGGTGCGGAGATATCCGGCTTGATGATGTGGCGCGACAACGGCGTCGTGTCGGCGGACGAAGTTCGGCTCGACAACGATCCCGACCAGCGGATGACGGCGGTGTTCTTCGGGCGTTTCTGCCTCAACCTCAAAAAGACCGCGGACATCGTAACTCGGCTTCCGGGCGTGGATGTCGAACGAATGGAGGAGGGCCTCACCGGCGAGGCCAAGGCCGGCGCTTCGGCCGCTGAAAAGCAACCTCGACCCGGCCTCAAGGACATTCCGGCCTACGCGCGCCTCCTCGTGGTCGGTGCATCGGCGACCCCGCGGCTTCGGCGCAGACTCCAAGCACTCGAACCGTGGTGGCGCAATGCGGTTGGCGGCCGACGCGAGCTCGGCGCGGCGCAGCGGTTGTTCCGGGAGAGCTACGACAAGTATGTCGACGTCTTACGCTTCGGTCTCCATGCGAGCATGCTTGGTCCGCGGATCTTCAGCGAGGTCGTCAACCTAGCCGAGGCCAAGGGCATGACCGGCTTGGAGAACGAGCTCTTCACCGGGCTTGGCATGCCCGAAGAGAAGGTCGCAGAGGACCTTTGGGAAGCCTCACGCGGCCGCCTGCCGGTATCGGCGATCATCGACCGACACGGCTATCAGGCGCCGAGACAATTCGACTTCATCGCCGACTCATGGCGAACCCGGGCCGACATCATCGACCCGCTGATCGAGGCCCTAGCGCGGGTCCCGGAAGACCAGAATCCACACGCTAAGCACGTCACGCAGGTGGCCGCGCGGCAGCGGGCCGAACAACGCCTCCGTGCAGCATCGAACTACGTCGAGCGCATCAAACTGCGGGTGATGCTCCCGCTGGCCGCGCATTTCCTGCGTCAGCGAGAAGCGCAGAAAGTGGGCTGCCTGATGGCACTCGACGGCGCCCGCGCGGCGAGCCGCGAGATCGCCGGCCACCTCGTCGCCCAAGGGTCCCTCAGCGATCCATCCGACATCGCATTTCTCACCCTTGCCGAAGCCTGCAGTGACGGTCTTCCATCCGATATCAAAGACCTCGTTGGGTCTCGTCGGGCGAAGTACGAGCAGTACCTGACACTCGACCTTCCCGAATCCTGGGTCGGACCGCCCGTTCCGATCTCCAACGCTGAGTCGACGGAGCGCGCGTCGGCGGATCGGGTCTCGGGTTTTCCGGTGACACCCGGGGTCGTCGAGGGGCGCGCGGTGGTGGTGACCGACCCCGACGACGCATTCGACGTCGAGCCCGGTGACATCCTGGTCTGCCGCTCGACCGATCCGAGCTGGACTCCGGTGATGATGATCGCCGGGGCGCTCGTCATCGACGTCGGCGGCCCGATGAGCCACGGCGCGATCGTGGCTCGCGAACTCGGCGTCCCGTGCGTGACCAACACCAAGTCCGGAACCCGACAGATCCAGACCGGCAACAGAGTTCGGGTTGACGGGACCTCTGGAGAGGTCACGGTGATCGGCGCGAGCCACCATGAAGTTCCCATCCCGGCACAGCAGGAGGATGAAGCGTGATCACCGAGGCGGACGACCTCTACCATGAGCCTGACGACGACCCCTACTGGAATGAAAGCACGTGGTTCTCTATTTCAATGCCGGACAAGGGTATTGAGGGCTATATCTACAACTGGCACCGGCCGAATATGGGCCTGTGTTGCGTCGGACCCACCTTCTGGGACACCGAAACGACCACGATCGAGGACGCCCTGCACCACGATGTGCACTGGATTCAGCACATTCCAGAGGGCGAATTCATGGACGCGCACTACCCGGGTGGGCTGACCATCGAACGCGTCGTGCCCGGCCGCAGTTTCCGCTTCACCTACGACTTTCACGGCTGTGCATTCGACTTGACCTATACCGCCTTCAGCGACGCCCATCAGTTCGGTAACCACTTCGAACAGCCGGGACGCATGACGGGAACCCTCCTGCTGAACGGCGAGGATCTGGCGGTCGACTGCTGGGCGATGCGCGACAGATCCTGGGGCCACCGGGATCTCGGTGTCGACACTCCCTCGGGCGACTACCTGTGGGGCATCGCGTCCGAGGACGAGGCCTTCCACGTCATGTCGATCTGGGACGGCCAGCAGAACAGGGTCATCACGGGCTACCTGTTGCGCGACGGCGAGATGGTGGACCTGGTATCAGGACGTACTTGGACCGAGGGACGCCGGCGCAGCCTGCAGGCCGATCGGATCTTCATCGAGGCCGAAGACGCCAAGGGCCGCAAACTCGTTGCCGAGGGCCAGAACCGCAACACCATGATCTGGACGATGTACCCGCGCATGGTGTGCGCCCTGGGTCAGACCGAGTGGAACACCGACAGCGTGGCCATGTGGGGCGAACAGCAGCAGTTCTGGTCATCGACGGTCGCCCGAGACCTGCTCCGCAAGGAGCGCTGAAGCGTGCCCGACTCCGCGGACCTGGTACTGCATCACCTCATCGTCAGAGGACGTGCCACCTCAGATCAGCTCGCCGAGGCGACCGCGCAGCCGCCCGGCACTGTGGAGAGCGCGCTACGGACTCTCGTCGAACGTGAGTTGGTAGCCGAGAAAGGCGGCAGACTGCCCGGTTTCGTCCCCACGCCGACAGGCCGTGAGAACGCCGCAGCCAGACTGCACGCTTCGGGCCTGCGCAAGCCCGAGGCGGGCGCGTGGTATGACACCGAATTCGGCACGCTCAACGGCGAATTCAAGGCACTGTGCTCGGCCTGGCAGCTGCGCGAGGTCGACGGCCGGCAGGAGATCAACGACCACAGCGACGCCCTCTACGACCAACGGATTCTCGACCGTTTCAGTGAGTTTCACCTGCGCGCGATCGCTGCCCTGGACACCGTCGGCCATCCACGCCTCACTCGTTACGGAAACCGTCTGGTCGCCGCGGAGGCCGCGGTACGCGCGGGCGACACCCGGCGTTTCACCGCGCCCCTCGCGGAGAGCTACCACGACATCTGGATGGAGCTACATCAGGATCTACTGCTCAGCTGTCAGCGGACCCGTACGGAGGCCGATGCCTGAGCGGGGCGTTGCCGTCGCGAATCGCCTCCTGGACCAACCGGATGACCCAGGAGATGCCCGCGATGGCGACCGGCGGCTCCAGCTGCCACTCCACGACCAGCTGCTCGTAGGACACGACATTCCACAACACGTCGAAGATGGCCGCGGCGACGGTACGGTCCTCATCCGACCAATCCGGCCTCGCTTCGGTCAACGCCGCCAGGAGCGCCACGCGTTGACGGCTCTTCCCCGCTTCCACGGTAGCGTCGGGCGGAGTTCGCGGCTCCAACGGAAACTGCGAGACGTATTGCAGCACTCGCATGGCCACCTGGTCGAACTCGTCCAGGGACAAGCCGGCGAGTTCGATATCGGCCTCGTTGGCGAGACGGGCGAGCACCGCATCCCGCAGATCCTTCTCGGTGGCGAAATGCCGATACACCGTGCGCTCGGCGATACCCGCGGTATCGGCCACCGCCCGGATGGTCAGTGCCCGCCAATTCCAGATCGGAAAGCCGTGCAGGAGTTGAGCACCGGCGGTGACGATGCGTTCCCGAGTTCGGGCGACCTGCTCGCGCCGCACAGCACTGTCATACCGCCGGCGGTTCGGCGCGGAGTCTGCCGATGACACCAGTCGACTATAACCACGGCGCGCCCGGAAGCCCCGCTCACGGGGCCGCTGCTCGGATCCGCGCACTCGTCGAACGCGTCGCCACGGATAAGACTTTCAACCGAGCGGCAGCGGTCGCGAGCGCACTCGTCAGTGACATCGACGCCTTGATACACCGACAGATCGACACCCACGGTTCCGAAGCAATCGCCGAAGGCGTCCCGGCATCACCCGGTGCGGCCACCGGGCGGCTTGTGGTCACCGCGGAAGCCGCACTCGATGCTGCCGACGAGGGCGACTCCGTCATCCTGATCCGCGACGAAACCGGACCCGAGGACGTCCTCGGGATGCGCGTAGCGGACGGCATCGTGACCACCAGGGGCGGAACCGCGAGCCACGCCGCCGTGATCGCCCGGGGATGGGGAATCCCCGCGATCGTCGGCATGGGCGAGCTGACCGTGCACGCCGACGGCATCAGCATCTCAGGACGCACGGTACCCACGGGCACCGTCATCTCGGTCGACGGCACATCCGGTCAGCTGTACATCGGGTCGGCCCTCGCCGCGCCCGCCATGGATTGCCCTGAACTCGACACCCTACTCGCCTGGGCGGATGAGATCCGGGGTGGGCGAATCCAGCTGCGAGTCAACGCCGATGACGCTACGTCGGCGACCGAAGCGCGAGCCCGCGGGGCCGAGGGCGTCGGCCTATGCCGAAGCGAGCACATGTTTTTCGCCGACGACCGGCTGCCACTGATCCGCCGGCTACTGCTGACTGGATCAGGCGAACCGGACTCCACCGTCGTCGGGCAGCTCGAGGATGCGCAACAGCAGGATTTCGAGGCACTACTCACCGCGATGGACGGCCTACCGGTGTGCGTGCGTCTGCTCGATCCGCCCGCGCACGAGTTCCTCAGCGACACCGACCTTGACGCGCACGGCCGGCAACGAGAAACCAACCCCATGATGGGCGTTCGAGGAATACGGCTCGCCGTCGCCAAGCCGTGGATTTATCCCATGCAACTTCACGCCCTCACGCGCGCGGTTGACCGCTTGCGCCGCCGCGGCCTTCATCCCCGGGTCGAGGTGATGATCCCGCTGGTCATGAATGCCGCTGAACTACGGGCCGCCCGGTCATGGGTGAAGGAAGGTGCCGACTTCGCGATCGGCACGATGATCGAAACACCGCGTGCCGCCATCATGGCCGAGACACTCGCCTTCGAAGGCGATTTCGTCTCGTTCGGCACCAACGATCTGACCCAGTTGACCCTCGGACTATCCCGCGATGACGCGGAGTCGGAGCTTCTGCCTTCCTACTTCGACCGCGGCCTGCTCGTCGACAATCCGTTCATCCACCTCGACGAAGAGGGCGTCGGGTTCCTCATCCACCATGCGGTAGCGAACGCACGAAAAGCCAAACCTGAGATCAAGATCGGAGTGTGCGGAGAACACGCTGGTGACCCGCGATCAGCGGGCTTCCTCATCGACAGCGGGGTGGACTACCTGAGCTGTTCGCCGTACCGGCTGCCGGCATTACGCCTGACCGTCGCACAACACCTGCTCGGACAACGACGCGAACCTGCGTGACGACAACGATACCCGGCCTTGCCGTGATCGCCGGGTGTGCGGTCGAATTCGCTGCGACGGTGCGGACCCTGCCTGGTGCGCCTTAATCGAGGGACCACGGGGGCTGTGGCCTTCGGTCCTTCACTTCCGGCCCGGGTGATCCGAACCTCCTCGATGCAGATCCCCGGCGGCATCTATGCCCCGTTCCTGCACCCGTGGTCGGCCTACAACGTCATGTTGATGCACACTGTGCTCCCCTGACGATCGCGCAGCCACCCCACCCTCCTGGCCGAGACTTCGACCGGCCGGTCCAGACCGATTAAAACTGTTCACGGAGTAATGAATTCAAAACTGGGCACGAGGCCCGGAATCGATGTCATCGCGTCTGTGAGACGAAGCCCCGATAGGGCATTCTGGAGCGCATGGAGCTGATGGTGTTCGCCACACCTCGATCGAAATCGGCTGATTACGAACAGTACTTGCGTTTGGCACAGGGAGCCGAGAAGTGCGGCTACGCGGGCTTCGTCCGAGGTGATCACTACTGGGGCGAGGAACCGCCCGGTTCCACCGACGCCTGGACGACCTTGGCGGGGCTTGCCCGTGAGACGGTCCGTATCCGGCTCGGAGTGCTGGTGACAGCCGCGACTTTCCGCCACCCGGGGCCATTGGCCGTCCAAATCGCCCAGGTCGACCAGATGAGCGGGGGCCGAGTCGATTTCGGCCTGGGCGCAGGCTGGTATGGGCCCGAGCACCGCGCCTACGGCATCCCCTTTCCCCCGGCCAAGGACCGCTTCGATCGACTCGAGGAGTCGTTGGCGGTGATCACCGGCCTGTGGCGAACGCGGATTGGTGATCGGTTCAGCTACCACGGCAGACATTTTCGCCTCGAGAACTGCCCCGCGCTACCCAAACCCAGCCAGCCCGAGGGTCCACCGATCGTCATCGGCGGCGCCGGCGCCAAGCGCACCCCACAGCTGGCCGCCCGCTACGCCAGCGAATTCAGCAACCTCCCGGCCACGACAAACACAGCAGACCTGTTCACCGCGCCCCCCACTGGAGTCGCGGTGGCTGCCGCCCAGTTTGAGCGTGTCCGCCAAGCGTGTCGGGCGATCGATCGCGAACCCGGTCAGCTGAAGTTCTCGCACACCATGACTCTGTGTTGTGGGCGCACCGAGGCCGAGGTCGCCGCACGCGCCGAGGCGACCCAGCGCAGCGTCGAGGAGCTACGCGCCGGTGGTGGCGCGGGCTCGCCCTCTGAATTGGTCGACAGCATTGGCAGCTACGCCGAAACCGGTGTCAGCAGAATCTATCTGATGATGCGCGATATCGACGACCTCGGCCATCTCGAGCTCGTGGCCTGCGAAGTGATGCCGCAACTGAACTGACTTAGGACGACTTACCGATGGTCGTGTCTTGATCAGGTGTCCATGGACACCTTCAGGCCGCGGTCACCAGCTCTGTCGAGGCGGCGGCGCCCACCGCGACCATCCTCGGTCCTGCCTTACAGGGCTTCGCATCTCCCGCGTCTCCCGCGCATAGTCCGGCGCCAACCGAGCATCGGCCCGGCCACGCACTGTCACGTATGCGGCCTCACCACAAACCCGAGACGCTACTGCGCGATCAGACCGAAGCCTCCGGTCAAGGCTATGTTCGCGGTCGGGTCAACGCGCACCGGCGCAATGAGATTCGGACGCGAACACGCCCGGAATCTCGGGGTGAGATGTGACCCGCAAGTCAACCGTTGTCAAAAGTCAAGGTTAACTGCTGCCAAAAGGTAGCGGTATAGCACGTCGGGATGCTCCATCAGCTACGTGATATCGGAAAGGATCGGTGCCATCAGTGCCCGGAGATTCACTCCGATTCTTAGTCAATAAGTGCCGACGCGACCCAGAGGACATCATGTGGACAACTGAAACCAGTTCAGATCGGGACAGTGCCGGTCTCACGCTGGCAGGCGATGGGGGATACGGAAAGTTCGTAGGGCGTGTCGGCGGCCTTGCCGTAGCCCTGGGCATCGGGGCGGCGATCGCCAGTTTTCCCGGCCTAGCCAACGCTGATGCGACGGGCTCCAGCGCCCCGGGCGCCAAGGCATCGGGCTCGGACGCTTCGTCCTCGGGAGCCGCCGACAAGGCTTCGTCGTCGGCCCCCGACACCGGTGCGTCAGTGCCCGCCACGAAGGTGAGCAGTTCCGGCGGTTCCACCGCTTCGTCGAGCGATGATGCCGACGCCAGTGACAACTCGTCGGCACCGAAGATGAAGGTGAGCTCGTCCGGGGGCGCGATCACCTCGAGTTCATCGGCGCGCAACGCGACCGGCTCCACCAAGGCGAGCAGCTCGAGGGGTGAGACGTCGGATCCCTCCGACAACAACGGTTCCGGCCACGCCGATGCGACGGTGAAGACGACGGGCGCTCACCACGCCCCTGGCAAGGTCACCACGGCCTCCGATTCCGCGGGCGCCGAGCGCACGTCGATCTCCATCCAGCGCGCCGTGGCAGCGGCCGGAAGGGCCCAGACCAACTCCTCGGCCTCGATCGCGGCCTCCGCCGCCGCTTCGGAGCAGGTGGCGGCGGCCGATCAGACGGTCGCGCCGGCGGCCGCCGCGACAGCTGCTGACACCTCATCCGCTGGATTCCACCCGGTGCAGCAGCTCATCTCCACGGTGCTCAGTGCATTCGGGATCTCCCCGACGGCCAACGGGCAACCGGCCGCGCCCCTGCAGCTGGGAATCATGGCGACCGTGCTGACCTGGGTCCGCGAAGAGATCCAGCGCACCTTCAACAACAACGCCCCGGTCATCAACTACGACCCCGACACGACGAGCCTCACCGACGACGGCACGGTAGTGGGCAACATCGGCGCCTCCGACGCCGACGGGGACAGTCTGAAGTACTCGGTCGCAGAGCAACCGGCCAACGCCACCATCTCGATCGATGACAACGGCGACTTCATCCTCACCCCGACCACCGACGACCTGGTTGCCACAACCGTCGATGTCACGGTGACGGTGCGCGACACTGGATTCCACTTCCACGGACTGGATTCGCTGCTGAACCCATTCTCCGCGCATGAGACCACGGTCACCATCTCCGTGGAGATCCCTGCGCTCGAAGACCGCGGCGATGTGTACTCGATCACCGACTATGACACCACCGACGGCATCATCACTGCCGAGCTGAACACCCTCGCCCCGGCCGACGAGCCGGTCACCTTCGCCCTGGGCACCGCTCCCAGCTACGGCGACGTGACCGTCGACTGGACGACCGGGGATGTGCAATACACACCGTGGGCGACGTCGCGGCTGGCTGTTGCGATGCCGGGCGGGATCGACGACGGCGACGATCTGGACACCTTCACCGTCGTGGCGACCGTCAACGGCCAGGCGCAGGAAGTGTCGGTCAGCGTTCCGGTGCTGCCGGCCTACGGCACGCAGCTGAGCGCCATCTCGGTCGGACCCGACCCGGTCGCCGTTGTCGTCGATGACAACGAAAGTGCCCTGTGGGTGCTCAACAACGACGGCACCAACAGCACCATCACAGCCTACGACGCGGACACCTATGCGCAGCTCAGCACGAGTGGGTTCGCTGTGGGTGCGGACTCAGTCGCCATGATCCTGGATCCCAACAGCGACCTGATCTATGTCGTCAGCCGGGGCGACAAGCAGGTGTGGGTCATCGATCCCGAGCAGACGCTGCTCGGCGCCACAGACGTCACCGCAGATCCCGATGTTGCCGCCAACGACGGGGTCCCCTCTCCAGCGGTGGTCGCCATGGTCAACGTCGGCAACAACCCCACCGGCATCGCGATCTCCTCCGACGGCAGCAAGGTCTACGTCACCAATACCGATGACAACACCGTCACCGTCATCGACACCACCGACCCGAACTACGCCACGTCCACCATCACCACCGGCAGCCAGCCGCACGGCATCACCATCTCCCCGGACGACAGCACGATCTACGTCGCCAACTACGGCGACAGCACCATCACCGCCTACAACGTCGTCAATGACGTGTGGGAGACGTTCAACTCTGACCCGAACCCGGACGGTGTCGCGATCTCCCCGGACGGCACGTATCTGTACGTGACCACCCAGGGCGGTAGCACCCCAGCACTCGACATCTTCACGGTGGGCAACTTCAACGGCTACTCTTCGCAGCTCGTCGGTGCCGGCCCAAGCGCGATCGCGGTCGGCTCCGACGGCACTGTCTACCTCACCAACAGCGACGCCCAGCAGATCACCGCCTATGACCCGCTGGATCTCACCTACACGGCCATCTCGGTCGGCACGAATCCGGTGAACCTAGCTCTCGACGAGGACAACGGCATCGTCTATGTGGCCAATATGGACAGCGGCACGTTGTCGGCGGTCTCGATGACGGCCCAGCCACCCGTCAAACCCGATGACGCCACGGACACCAAGGGATTCGATTTCGAGAACCAAACCAGCAACAGCGTGGTATTCCTCGGCTACTACGATCCCACAACCGGCAGCATCAACCCGACCGACGACTACGTCAAGGTGGGCCCGGTGGTCGGAACGATCTACCAGCCCGGTGAGACGCAGCACTGGAATATCTATGTCAAGGGACACGGCGACAACACCCACGTCTACCCCGTCTTCCAGTCCACCGACGAGTTCCCGGGCGCTCCGGCAAGCACGTGGACGGTCGACTTCAAGTACAACCCGTCCAACAACACCAAGTACGTGGGATGTTCGGTGGACAACGGGAACGGGACCTGCAACCACGTCGACCTGTCGAAGGGCAGCAGCACGATCAAGCTGTGGGACGCAGCCAACACGATCATCTACATCACCCCCGACAATGTCGACTACCAGTCGGTGATCGTGAACAATCTGTGCGCCGACGGCGCGGACGCCAAGTGCAAGTTCACAGCGACGAATTTCCAAGGTGGCGTCTACTACTCGGACTCCGAGTTTGTCGGGACCACTGTCGTCAACAACACGCTCACTCCGCTCGAGTACGACACCAGTCAGACCTACACCTACAGTGAGACCGATAGCCTGACGCTCGGCACCAAGGTCAGCGGTGGCATCAAAGACGTGGTCAACGTCGAGGTCTCGGCCACGTATGGCTATGCCACCACCGAAGCGGAGTCGTACACCTCGCTGATCAAGGTGTTCATCCAGCCGGGCTACACGGGTTATGTCTGCGCGGCGACACCGGTTGCGCGTGCCACCGGTGACTTCACCATCACGCAGGGCAACACCACCTACTACGCGACCAGTACGACGTGGGACAGCCCGGACCAGACGGAGGTCAACGGCGCCTCCCGGGTCCCCGTCTGGAACGTCAAGGAGGTGGCGACGGGCACCGCTCCGAGCTGCTCGGGCGGATCCGCGTCCTCCTCTTCCGCGGGCTCGGGTGGCGGTGGCACTGGGAGCGCCGCCTGACCGCCAACTCCGCTGACAATGGCGACAACCTGCTGGCCCGCCACCCCGGTGGTGGGCCAGCAGGCGTTGGCATCCGTACCCGTGCTTGCCGAATATCCTTGGCGCCGATGACCCTTGGCACCGATGACAGGAACGACCCGCAGTGACACAGATACACCTCCCGACGACGCAGCCTGCCGCACGGGCCGGGGTCGGAGACATAGCCGCGCGCTATGACGCGGCGCCCTATTTGAATGCGTCGTATCCGAAGACCCAACCGGCCCGGCTGGCCGCCATCGCCACGATGCTCGGGCTGAGGCCACCGCCGGTGCCCAGCGCTCGGGTTCTGGAGTTGGGCTGTGCTTGTGGGGGCAACATAATCCCGCTGGCCGCCCGCTATCCGGACATGCGGTGTGTCGGGGTCGACCTGTCCGGCGTGCAGATCGCCCGCGGACAAGTGCGGCTGCAGCAAGCCGGGCTGACCAATGTCGAACTGCACCAACAGGACATCACCGAGATAGGCGCCGAGTACGGGCAGTTCGACTACATCATCTGCCACGGTGTGTACAGCTGGGTACCGGAACATGTCCGGGAGGCGGTCCTGCGCGTCATCTCCGCGCTGCTGGCCTATGACGGCGTCGCCGTTGTCAGCTACAACGTTCTGCCCGGCTGGCATGCCAAACTCGCCGTCCGGGAGAGCCTGCTGGCGCATACCGCCGACCTCGCCGATCCAGCGGAGATTGTTGCGGAGGCTCGACGGCTGATGTCGCTGCTCAAAGAGTCTGGGCAGCAGACCCCGTATGGGCTCGCCCTGCGCTTCGAGGCCGAACTCATGGAGGTCGCTCCCGACGACTACATCCTGCACGACCTGCTGGAGCCGGACAACGAGCCGTGTACCGTCACCGAGTTCGTCCAAGCAGCTCGGCGGCACGGCCTCGGCTACCTCGCCGAGAGCGACATCCACACGATGCTGAACGAGTTCTACGGCGCAGCAATGGCGCAGACGCTGCGCGAACTGTCCGGCGGGCTGCTGCTGCAGACGGAGCGATACATCGACATCGTCACCGGCCGCACGTTACGGCAGTCTGTACTGGTCAAACAGGATCAGGTCCGCACCGCCAATTATTCGCTGGGCCCGGAGTGCCTTGCGGATCTGCACCTGTCCGGACGCTACGAGCTGGATCCCGAACGTGACGCCGACGGCGCCTTCGTGTTCCGCACTCCGGCGGGCCGTACCGTCACCTCGACCAGTGCCTCGGTCGCCGCTGCACTTCAGACGCTCTCGCAGCGCTATCCCGCGACTGCCGGGCCCGCCGAGCTGATGGCCGCAGCCGCCGCTGGACCTGAGCCCGCGGTCACCGAAGATGTGCTGCTGGACGTCCTCTTTCGGATGCTCAGCAACAACATGATCGACATCTTCAGCGAGCCGATCCGAGTGGGGACACCGGATGCGGAGCTGCCGGCGGCGCCGGCCCTGACGCGGCTGGATGCACAGTCAGGTGCGTCACTGACCACCAATCTGCGGCACGAACCGGTCGGCATCGAACCGATAGACCGACTCCTGCTGGCGCAGCTGGATGGTTCGCATGACCGGGCGGCCTTGTGCGAAGTGGTTCTGAGCGCGGTCCGCAGCGGCTCCATCGCAATCCAGCGGGGGGAGCAAGCCGTGGTTGACGAAGATGAGCGTCGCCGCGGGGCGATGGCTACGGTCGCGATGATCCTGAGGGCATTGGCATCGCGGGCGCTGCTCGAACCCTAGGCTGTCGATGCGTTCGGGGCGGAAGGGCAGGATGCGACAAGGGCGGCCTATCGGCGCGGTTCGGCGCAGCCGGCTCCGGTGAACCTGATTCCGTCGGCCCTGACGACGGAAAACCCCGGCCGATGGCCGGGGTTTTCCGTCACCGATGACATGCTTCATCACTTTGTGGAGCTGCCGGGAATTGAACCCGGGTCCTACGGCATTCCCTCAAGGCTTCTCCGTGCGCAGTCCGCTGTGCCTCTACTTGGATCTCCCGGTCTCGCGGACCCGCCGGGATGACGATCCCAGTCGCTGTTAGATGTCCCGCCGAGTCCCGCGACCGGACTCGACGGTTGATCCCTCTAGCTGATGCCGGACACCGGGTCGAGGGCACTCCCGGGCCGACAGACTAGCTATCGCTTAGGCAGCGAGAGCGTAGTCGCGCTGATGAGAATCGGCGCTTAATTGGTTGCAACGACGCTTACGGTGGTCTCTTGCCTGCACCGGCACGCTTCCCTTGATTCGATGCGCGAAGTCGAAACCGTTCAGCCCCTCGCACCCCGGCCGAGGTTCGGCCGGACAATCAATGGTACGCGAGGTACAACCGCGAATTGAAGCGCATTAATCCCCCGCGTCGAGATCGACGTTGTGTCGCGATCTACTCGTACTTTCGCGGCGGTTCGTCGGTTTGGGCGTGAGAAAATGAGACTCTGTCTACAGTGAGACGGTGTCTGAAAGTCTGCGCGTCCGGAAACGGCAGCGCACCCGTGAGCGCATCGCTACCGCGGCGGCACAGCTGGTCATGCACAACGGCCTCAGCGCGACCACCGCCGACAAGATCGCCGAGGCCGCCGACGTGGCCCGTGCGACCTTCTTCCGGTACTTCGAGTCCAAGGAGTACGCCGTCGCCGAGGGGTTCACCTCGACCTGGATCGCCGCGATCACCGACGCGCTGCACCGTCAACCGCCCGAGCTCTCCGTGAACGACGCACTGACCGCGGCCTTCCGCGAGCTCGCGCCCGGCTTCGAACTCATCGAGCACAACGTCGCCGAAATCGAGCGGCAGACCCGCGACTCGCTGAGCCTGCGCGCCTGGACGCTGCTGTGCTACCTGAACTTCGAGACCGCCATCGCCGAAGCCATCGCCCCCCGACTGCCCGACCTGACCGTCGACGATCCGCGCCCGCGGCTGATCGGCGCCCTGGCAATGGCCTCGGTCCGGATCTCCATCGACGACTGGTTACAAGACGGCGGATCGCTGTCCGATCGGATCTCCTGCGCGGTCAATTCCATGGCCCCGCGCCCAATCGAGGAATGAGGAGCGCATGAGTGGCGAAAAGTCACTAGAGGCATGGGGATTCGTCCGCAAGGTGCTCGATGACCTGACCGGTCAGATCACCGCGGACGCCCGCAACGAACGGGAACTGCTCGAGGGACTGCGCGTGCTGAACCGGGTGACGGCCCTGTGCACCGAACTGTCGGTGGACGTCGACCCCGACCATCCGCACTTCGTCGACATGTGCACCCCGTTCCGCTTCGTCGGCGGACCCAACCCGCACGGCTCCTACCCGTTGGCCATGATCAGCGGTGACCGGGCCTATCGGGTGACCGGCACCCGCGGCACGTCGACCTATCTGGGCCTGCAGGTTCTGGCCGGCACCGGGATGAACCCGCGCCGGATGAGCAATTACCTGTCCGACCGCGACCTGCATCTCGATGAGGCCGGCCGGTTCAACGTCGTCTTCGCCGCCAGCCAACCGGCCGACGACGCGTTGGCCGGAGCCCAGTGGGTGCAGATCCCCGACGACGCCACCTCGATCGTGGTGCGCGACTACATCGCCGACCCGGCCACCGAAATCCCCGTGCAGCTCGATATCGCCCTTCTGGGCCAAGCGCCGCCTCCCGCACCGCTGACCGACGAGGCGCTGGCCGCACAATTGACCGCGATGGGCTGGACGATCGTCAAACTCACCACCCTGCACCGCACCGTGCGGCCCGACCTGCTGGACACCCCCAACATCCTGATCACGTCGGGTGCGGAGAATCTGGGCGGCGAGAACACCACACCGGACAACCTCTACATGCTGGGCATGTTCGACCTCGAACCCCACCAGAGCCTGCAATTGGAGTTCCGCCCACCCGAAACCCGGTACTGGTCGGTCACTTTGGAAAGCATCTGGCACGAATGCCTGGAGCCGCTGGTGCGCACCAGTTCGGTGACCAACAAGGGTGTCTCCCCCGATCCCGACGGATACGTCCGCCTGAGGATCGGCGCCGAGGACACCGGCGACGGCTTCTGGCTGGATACCGGCGGACGGCAGCGCGGCTTCATGATCGTGCGCTGGCTGGACAACCCGAACGCCCCCGATGTGACAGTTCGCCTGCTGGAGAAGGAGGTTCAGCGATGACCAGTGCGGTTCAGGCCCGCCTCGATCCGGAGAAGTTGATCGAGCAGGCCTGTGAGCTGGCGGGCAGCGACGACTTCGGCGACGACGACGGCTGGCGCGACAACCTGGACCGGCTGGTCGACGACCTGGTCGCCGAGGCTGACCTGTCGCCGCTGGGCGTGGAGATCGCCGCGGCCGACATCGTCGTGCCGCTGCGCAACCGGCTGCAGATCACCGGTTGGCGTGCAGCGCATCCCGAGGTCGCCGACGAGCGGATCGAGAAGCCGATCGTGATCATGGGACAGCCGCGCACCGGCACCACCATCCTCTACGACCTGCTCACCCTGGATCCCGATCTGCGGGCACCGTTGACCTGGGAGGTCGACCGCCCGTTCCCGGTCCCCCAACCCGACACCTACGACACCGACCCGCGGATCGAGGAGATCCAGAACCAGCTGGAGATGACCGAGCAGCTGATGCCCGGCTTCATGAAATGGCACCCGATGGACGCGCGGTTCGGCCAGGAATGCGTGCGTATCACCGCGGGCACATTCTGCAGCATGATCTACAGCACGCAATACCGGCTGCCCAACTACGCCCACTGGTTGATGTACGAGGCCGACCACAGCGCCGCCTACCGCTATCACCGCAAGTATCTACAGCACCTGCAGTCCGGTGTGCCCGGACAGTGGCTGCTGAAGACCCCGGCCCACCTCTGGCAGCTCGACAAGCTCATCGCCGAGTATCCGGACGCGATTCTGGTTCAGACCCATCGTGATCCGCTGGTGGTGATCTCATCGATCAGCGCACTGATGGCCCACCTGCAGAAACTGGCCAGCGAAGGGGCATCGGTGCGCCGAACCGCCGGGCTGTGCGCCGCCGAGATGCTGTTGGGGCTCGAACGCGGGATGAAGATGATCGACGACGGGGTGATCGCCGCGGATCGCATCATCAACGTACGATTCGCCGACTTCATGCGCGACCCGTTCGCCACCATCAAGACGGTCTACGATCGGATGGGACGCGAGCTCACCCCGGTCGCCGAACAGCGGATGCGCGAACACCTTTCGGCCAACCCGGGCGACGGCGGGGGCAATCGCTACACGTGGGCCGACACCGGGCTGGACGCCGACGAGCTGCGCGAGAAGGTGCGCGCCTACCAGGAGCGCTTCGACGTGCCGAGTGAGACGCTGCGCTGACGCCGGCTTCGCACGGCCGACGCAGCTAGTGCACTGCGATCATTCCCACGGCGACCAGCGCCAGCACCATCCCCACCACCTGCCACCGGGTGACCCGCTCACGCAGCACCACGATGGCCAGCAGCACCGTCGCGGCCGGATACAGCGACATCAGCACACTGGCCAGCGTCAGCAGCGAAGCCTGCAGCGCCAGCAGCATCGCCACATTGGCGCCCGTGTCCAACAACGCGGCGAGCACCGCCATCTGCAGCGGAAATCCACGGGGCGCGTGGAAGTTCCCGCTGAACGCGGCCACCAACAACACGATCGCGGTCGCCGATACCCGCGCGAAGAACAACGGCCAGAGGCGGGCGTCGACCGGAGCCTGGTGGATCAGCACGAAGTTGAGCCCGAAGGCGACCCCCGAACCGACGGTCAGCCACGCCACCGTCGGGGTAAACCGGTGCGGACGCACGTCCTCGTCGGTGGCCTCCCGACTGACCAACACGACGGCGAGCAAGGCCAGCACGATTCCGATCCCGGCGATCACGCCGGGCCGCTCCCCCAGCACGAGTCCCACGCTGACCGGCACACCGGCGACCAGGATCGACGTCAGCGGCGAGACCACCGAGATCGGGCCGGCCCCCAGCGCGGCGTAGAACCACCAGACCCCGAAGGCCTGGCTCACGCCGCACAGCACACCCCAGACCACCGCCGGGGTGGACACCGTGCCGCCGACGATCACCGCCAGGATCCCGAGCAGGACCATCGCCAGCGGGTAGGAGACCAACACCACCCGCAGGGCGGCCACCCGGCGTGACGCGATGCCACCGACGAAATCGCTGACGCCGTAACCGATTGCCGATGCCAGCGCGAGCAGGACCCCGATCAGAGCTTGCCCTTGGCCCGGCGGCCGAGTTCCCGAATCACCTCACGTTGGGCATCACGGCGGGCCAGGTCCTGTCGCTTGTCGTGGGCCTGCTTGCCGCGCGCCAGAGCCAGCTCGACCTTGACCTTGCCGTCGGAGAAGTACAGCGACAGCGGCACCAACGTCAGGTTGCCGTCACGGATCTTGCCGACCAGGGTGTCGATCTGACGACGGTGCAGCAGCAGTTTGCGATTGCGTCGCGGCGCATGATTGGTCCAGGTGCCGTGGTGATACTCCGGGATGTGCAGGTTGCGCAACCAGATCTCGCCGTCGTCGACGGTCGCGAACGCGTCGGCCAGCGACGCGTGGCCTTCCCGCAGGCTCTTGACCTCGGTGCCCTGCAGCACGACGCCGGCCTCGTAGGTGTCGAGGATCGAATAGTTGTGGCGGGCCTTGCGATTGGTGGCGACGATCTTGCGATCGGGTTTCTTCTCCGGGTTTTTGGCCACCGCTACCGCCGTACGTAGAGGCGCAGCGTCACATAGCCGGTGATCCCGGCCATCAACACGCCGACGCCGAACATGATCGGAGAGATATAGAGGATGTCGGCGTAGTCGATCCGGGCGATCAGATTGGCTTGGTAGAACTGGTTGAGCGCGTTCTCCAGGAACGCCGCCCGCACCACGATCAGCCCGACGATGGCGATGACGACACCGATCGTCGCCGCCAGCACCGCTTCCAGCAGGAATGGCAGCTGGGTGTACCACCGCGTCGCGCCCACCATCCGCATGATCCCGATCTCGGTGCGCCGGGTGTAGGCAGCCACTTGGACCATGTTGGCGATCAACAGGATCGCGCCGATCGCCTGCACCACCGCCACCGCGAACGCGGCGCTGGACAGCCCGTCGAGCACCGCGAAGAGCCGGTCGATCAGCTCCTTCTGGTTGAGCACGTTGAGCACACCGGGCTGGCCCTGCATCGCGGCGTCGAAATCCTTGTGCTGCTCCGGGTTGTCCAGCTTGACGATGAACGACGCCGGGAAGGAGTCCTTACTGGCGACGTCCTTGTACTGCGGGAACTTGCGGATCGCGTCGTCGTAGGCGGCGTCGCGGTCCAGGAACCGGACCGACTTCACGTCGTCGCGGGCCTCGATCTTGGCACGCAACGCCTTACACGGGTCGGCGTCGCAGGTCGGGTCGTTGGCCGACACGTCGTTGGTCAGGAACACCTGGGTCTCGACGCGGTCGAGGTAGATGTCGCGGGAGTGGTCGGCCAGGCGCACCACCAGCAGGCCACCGCCGAACAGGCCGATCGAGATCGCCGTGGTCAGGATCATGGCCACCGTCATGGTGACGTTGCGGCGAAGCCCGGTGAAGACCTCGTTGATCAGGAAGCCGAAGCGCACTTAACGATCCATTCCGTAGACACCACGCTGCTCATCGCGCACGAGCCGGCCCAGGGACAGCTCCACCACGCGCTGGCGCATGGAATCGACGATGTGGTGGTCATGGGTGGCCATCAACACTGTGGTGCCCGTGCGGTTGATCCGTTCGAGCAGATCCATGATGTCCTTGCTGGTCTCCGGGTCGAGGTTGCCGGTGGGCTCGTCGGCCAGCAGCACCAGCGGCCGGTTGACGAACGCCCGCGCGATGGCCACCCGCTGCTGCTCACCGCCGGACAGTTCGGCCGGCAGCCGGTTGGCCTTGCCCGACAGACCCACCATCTCCAGCACATCGGGCACGACCCGGTTGATGGTGTCGGGCTTCTTGCCGATCACCTCCAGTGCGAAGGCGACGTTCTCGAACACCGTCTTGCTCTGCAGGAGCCGGAAGTCCTGGAACACGCAGCCGATCACCTGCCGCAGCTTGGGGATCTGCCGGCCGTGCAGTTTGTTGACGTGGAACTTCGACACCTGAAGTTCCCCCGAGGTGGGTGTCTCTTCGGCCAGCAGCAGCCGCATGAACGTCGACTTGCCCGACCCTGACGGGCCGATGAGGAACACGAACTCACCCTTGTCGATCTTGACGCTGACATTGTCGAGGGCTGGTCGAGCCGACGACTTGTACTGCTTACTGACATGGTCAAGGGTGATCATCACGGCACGCCAGTGTAGCCGTCGGGACCGCTCATCTACCGCGTCGGCGCCGCGGGTGTGGCCATCGGCCCCTGCCCGGGCGCCGGTGACGGACTCGTCGTCGGCGTCGAGGTCGTCGGCGTCGTCGTCGGCACGGCCCCGGGACTGGCCGGTGTGGTGGTCGTCGTCGGCGAGGTCGACTCGCCGGGCGAAGTCGGCGAGGTCGTGTCCGTCGGCGAGGTCGTCTCCGTGGGTGACGTCGTCTCGGTCGTCGTCGTCGTTGTCGTCGGCGTTGTCGTGGTACGCCGCACGTCGGTGCGCGGCACCCAGGTGTAGGACGGGTCGGGCACGAACCCCGGCGGCACCACCTGGGTCGCCGGAACCTGCTGTTCGGGCGGCTCATAGTTCTGGTAGACCCAGAACAACGCGACGAACGCCACGATCATCACAGCCGTGGACGTGCGGATGCGACCGCCGGGCAGGTACTTGGGCCAGCCCCGGTCCTCACGCTTCGACTTGCTCGGCACGTTCGTCATCGCTGAGCTTCCCGACTGCGAGCCGCCGCCACGTCGTCGCTGGTTCCCGACGGGGTCATGGCACCCAGCGTGGGGATTCTCTCGGCCGGGGTGTTGATGCCGGCGCTCGCCAGGGCCTCGATCACCATGACACGCAGCCTGCGGCCGACGTCGAACTGCTTGCCGGGCAGGGTCCGGGCCACCATGCGGAGGTTGACCGAGTCGACCTCCAGGCTTTCCACGCCCATCAGCGCCGGTTTGTCGAGCAGCAGTTTGCGCAGATCCTCGTCGAGCATCGCGTCGTTACACACCCTGTGCAGCACGTCGTTGACCCGGTTCAGGTCCGCCGTCGTCGGCACCGGGACGTCGACGACCGCGCGCGCCCAGTCCTTGGACAGGTTCAGGGATCTGACGATGTTCCCGTTGGGGACGGTGTACATCTCCCCTTCCGGTGTTCTCAGCTTGGTCACCCGCAGGGTGACCTCTTCGACGGTGCCCAGCGAATCCTTGGGTGCGCCGACCATACTCAGCTGGACCAGGTCGCCGAAACCGTACTGCCGTTCGGTGATGATGAAGAAGCCGGCCAGCATGTCCTTCACCAGGTTCTGCGCACCGAAGCCCAGCGCCGCGCCCAGCACCGCGGCCGGTGCGGCCAGCGAGCTGACCGGGATCGACAAGACATCACCGATCTCGATGACGACCATCACGAACAGCAGGGCGATCGACACCCAGGACACCACCGACGCCACGGCCTGCTGGTGCTTGGCGCTCTCGGTGCGGACGATCTGGTCGGTCTGTTGGTACTGAGCGTCGATCCGACGGGTGATGCGCCGCGCGAGCCACGAGATGAACCTCGCCCCCAACAGGCCGCCGATCAGCAGCAGGGCGATGCGCACACCCCTGGTCACGATCCACACGCCGTACTGGCCGTGCCAGAAGTCGTTCCAGTGCGCGGCGAAGTCCAGGGCCAGGTAGCTGTTAGTCGTCATCTCGTCGGTTGCGCCAGCGGATCCCCGCCTCCAGGAATCCGTCGATGTCCCCATCCAGTACCGCCGCGGGATTGCCGACCTCGTACTCGGTACGCAGATCCTTGACCATTTGGTAGGGGTGCAGAACGTAGGAGCGCATCTGATTGCCCCAGGAGCTCCCGCCGTCGCCCTTGAGAGCGTCGAGCTCGGCGCGTTCTTCCTGGCGTTTGCGTTCCAGGAGCTTCGCCTGCAGGACGCGCATCGCAGAAACCTTGTTCTGCAGCTGCGACTTTTCGTTCTGGCAGGTCACGACGATACCGGTGGGGATATGGGTCAGTCGAACCGCCGAGTCGGTGGTGTTGACCGACTGGCCGCCGGGTCCGCTGGACCGGTAGACGTCGACCCGGACGTCGGTCTCGGGAATGTCGACATGGTCGGTGGTCTCCACCACGGGCAACACCTCGACGTCGGCGAACGAGGTCTGCCGCCGGTTCTGGTTGTCGAACGGGCTGATCCGCACCAGCCGATGGGTGCCCTGCTCGACCGACAGCGTGCCGTACGCGTAGGGGGCGTGCACCGCGAAGGTGGCGCTCTTGATCCCCGCCTCTTCGGCGTAGGAGGTGTCGAACACCTCTACCCCGTAGTTGTGTTGTTCGGCCCAGCGGATGTACATCCGCATCAGCATCTCGGCCCAGTCGGCGGCGTCGACGCCACCGGCCCCGGAACGGATGGTCACCAGCGCCTCGCGCTCGTCGTACTCGCCGGACAACAGCGTCCGGACCTCCATCTGTTCGACGTCGGCCTGCAGCGCCTTCAGTTCGGCGTCGGCCTCAGCGAGCTCGTCGTCGCCTCCCTCTTCGGCCGCCAGCTCGTAGAGCACCGGCAGGTCGTCGAGACGGGACCGCAGGCCCTCGACGCGGCGCAACTCGCCCTGGGCATGGGAGAGCTCACTGGTGACGCGCTGGGCGTGGCTCTGGTCGTTCCACAGATTCGGGTCGGCGGCTTCGTGTTCGAGCTTCTCGATCTTGGCGCGCAGCCCATCGATGTCGAGCACTCGTTCCACCGTTGTCAAGGTGGAATCAAGGGCGGCGATATCTGACTGACGATCGAGGTCCACGGGTCCTCAGGGTACCGGCGCCGCGACACGTTGTGATCCACGACGGCTGCGCAGCCTTCTGGGGCGGCCTCGCCGGTTGCCCGTCTAACATCACATCTGTAACCAGGATGTGCGCCGCGCAAGCCCATAGCGGTGCTTCTCGACCGCGACGCGACAGCCCATTGCGCGCGGCCGGGTCCGGACAGAAAGCGCGAGAATGCGTCCTTACTATGTCGCGATCGTCGGTGCGGGACCCTCGGGGTACTTCGCGGCGGCATCGCTGCTGAAGTTCGCCGATGGTTCCGCCGCAGCCGGTGGACCGGATGTGCGTGTCGACATGCTCGAGATGTTGCCCACCCCGTGGGGTCTGGTGCGCTCCGGGGTGGCGCCGGACCATCCGAAGATCAAATCGATTTCCAGGACGTTCGAGAAGACCTCGATCGACCCGCGGTTCCGCTTTTTCGGCAACATCACCGTCGGCAAGGACGTGCAGGCCGCCGAGCTGACCGAGCGCTATGACGCGGTGGTCTACGCCGTCGGCGCCCAGTCCGACCGGGCGCTGCGCATCCCCGGCGAAGAGCTGGCCGGCAGCGTGGCCGCCGTCGACTTCGTCGGCTGGTACAACGCGCACCCGCATTTCGAGGAGATGGCGCCCGATATCACCAGTGGCCGCGCGGTCGTGGTCGGTAACGGCAACGTCGCCATCGACGTCGCCCGGATCCTGGTGACCGACCCCGACGTGCTGGCCAACACCGATATCGCCGACCACGCGTTGCAGTCGCTGCACGACCGGGGTGTCGACGAGGTGGTGATCCTGGGCCGGCGCGGTCCGCTGCAGTCCGCGTTCACCACCCTGGAACTGCGCGAACTCGGCGAGCTGGAAGGTGTCGACGTGGTGATCGACCCGGCGGATCTGGCCGGTATCACCGACGAGGATGCCGAGGCGACCGGCAAGATCGCCAAGGCCAACATGAAGGTGCTACGCGACTACGCCGCCCGCGAGCACACCGCAGGGCATCGTCGGATCGTGTTCCGGTTCCAGACCTCCCCAATCGAGATCCACGGCACCGAGCGGGTGGAAGAGATCGTCCTGGGCCGCAACGAACTGATCTCCGACGAGGGCGGGCGCGTCGTCGCCAAGGACACCGGCGAGCGGGAAACGCTACCGGTCCAGCTGGTGGTGCGTGCCGTCGGCTACCGGGGAGTCCCGGTCCCCGGCCTGCCGTTCGACGAGGGCAGCGGCACCATCCCGCACGAGGACGGTCGCGTCTCCGGCAGCCCCAGCGCGTACGTCGTGGGCTGGATCAAGCGTGGCCCCTCCGGAATCATCGGCACCAACAAGAAGGACTCCCAGGACACCGTCGACACCCTGCTCGCCGACCTGGCCGGCGCGCAGCTGGCCGAGGTCGGACCGGACTACCCCGATGAGCTGGTCCGGTGGTTGGTCGACCGGCAACCGCGGCTGGTGACCGACGACCATTGGCGGGCCATCGACGCCTACGAGCGGTCAGCCGGCGAGCCCCACGGCAGGCCGCGGGTGAAGATCGCCAGCGTGGCCGAGCTGCTGCGGATCGGGCACGAGTAACAATCAGACGCCGGCGCTGATCCGCCGCGGCTCGGTCGACAGTCCGCTGACCGGGCCGCCGATGCGGGCGACCAGCGGGGTGGCGGCGGCGACGAGGGCCAGCAGTGCCGCGGTGACGACCACCCCGAACGCGCCGTGCGCGTCGGCGATCACACCGCCGAGCGCGGTGCCCATCGCGCCACCGGCCAGCGCGCCGCTGTTGAGCCAGCCGAACGCCTCGGCGGTGGAGTGTTCGTCGGTCTCCCGGGACACCATCACGTAGAGCGCGGCGAGCGCGGGTGCGAAGCCCAGTCCCGACGCGAACAAGGCGGCAAGCTGCAGCGCGAAACCGTCGACCAGTCCGAACAGGACGGTACCGACGGCGACGACCGTCATCGCCACCACCAGGCCGCGCACGCCCAGGCGACGATGCCCGAACAGGACGCCACCGACCAACGATCCGAGGCTGGCCACCGCGAGCGCCACGCCGGCGGAGAGTTTGTGGTCTCCGTACAGGGCGAGGACGCCGACCTCCAAGGCCATGAACGACGCCACCAGCGCAAGGCTCACGACCATGGCCAGAATCACGGCGCGATTGGCCAGGACTCTGCCGAACGCCGCGGCACTGCGGATGAGCCGCGGTCGGAAGCTGCGCGCGCTGAGCAGGAACCACGCGGTGCCGGCCACCGTGACGGCCGCCGAGAACAGCAGCGGCAGCGCGGTCGATACCGCCGAGGCGAGGAAGGTCGCCGCGACCGGGCCGACGACCCAGATCAGCTCCTGCGCCGTGGTGTCCAGCGCGAACAGCGCGCGGATCCCCTCACCCGGCACCATCTGCGGGTACAGCGTCCGGACTGCCGGTAACAGCGGCGGCACCGAGGCCCCGATGAGGAATCCGAGGCCCATGAGCACCGCCGCGGGGGCGTGCGCGAGCGCCAGCGCCGCCATGCTGATCCCGTTGAGCAGCGCGGCCGACACCAGGGTCGCCATCATGCCGATCCGGCCGAGGAGCCGCGCGGTCATGGGCATGGCCACCGCTTCCCCGATGCTGGTGCAGGCCACGACCGCGCCGGCGATCGCGTAGGAGCCGGTGCGGGCCTGCACGTGTAGCAGGATCGCGAGCGACAGCATGCCCAGCGGCAGCCGCGCAAAAAGCTGTGAGGCGGTCACATTGACCACGCCTGGAACCCGAACGAGCTCCACGTAGGCGCGCACGGTTATCTCTCCCTTGAACTAGTTACTCCCGCCAACTATACCGTCCAGACGGTACAGTTGGGAAACGATTAAACTCGCCCGATGACGACCTCGCGCGACCGCATCCTCGATGCCTACGCCGACGCGTTAGCCGTCGACGGAGAGCGCCACGCCACGCTGGACGCGGTCGCGGCACGCGCCGGGGTGTCCAAGGGCGGCCTGCTGTACCACTTCCCCGCCAAGGACCAGCTCGCCGAAGCGCTGTGTGACCGATTGGCGGCGCTGGCCGCCGACGACGTCGACAAGATGCGCAACGCGCCCGACGGCCCGGCGCGGCACTACATCCGCACGTCGCACTTCGCGAACACCCCGCTGGACCGCACGCTGGTCGCGGTGGCTCGCCTGCAACAGGCCGGCGATCCCAAGGCGCGTGCGGTGATCGAGATGATCTCCGATCAGTGGCTGGGTGTGCTGACCGAAGCGCTCGGCGACCGTGATGTCGCACGCACGATCAAGCTGATCGGTGACGGCCTCTACCACCACGCGCTGTTCGGCGCCCTCGGTGGCCAACCCCGGGCCGAACTCGACGAAGGCCTGCTCGCTGTCATCGACCGCATCATCGACCAGCGCGCTGATGCGCCCCGGGCTTAGCGGGTCTCGATCACGGACACGGGGTTGGTGCCCGCCTCCGAGCGACAACCACCTTCTTCGAACGTTAGCGAGGTCGACGTGAACGCGGAGAAGCTCGAGAGGCCACCGCGCGGGCGTCAATCTCGATGGAACCCAGGCAGTTCCTGGACGGCGCGCGTAGCGGTTGTCGCTCAGAGGCGGGCATAGCGTGTGTCGCTCCCCCGGGAGGGACCGCAGCGGCTACTGAGGACCCACCGGCGCGAAGTTCCACTTGTCCGGATCCTTCGGCGAATACACCACCGGGATGAGCTGGCCCATCGTCGGCCAGCTGTCCACGTCGACCGCCATCCGCTGGTAGACGACGTGTTCGTTGACCGTGGGACCGTTGATGACGCCGCTGATCGTGACGAACTGTTCACCCACGGCGTCCGGGCGCGGACTCACCCCGGTCACCAGCAGCGTGCCCTGCACCACCTCGCCGCGCGGACCGCGGCGCATCAAGCGGGGGGCCAGAACGAGAACCAACGCACCAACGATCAGCAGCAGCACCGCGAATTCCCACATGCGGCCATGGTAGGACTGCTGCCATGAGCGACGCTTGCGGAGCGAATCAACAGCGGACATGCCGGACCCGAGCCTGCGAGGGCATGGCATGAGCGACGCGTGCGGAGCGAATCAACAGCGGACATGCCGGACCCGAGCCTGCGAGGGCATGGCATGAGCGACGCGTGCGGAGCGAATCAACAGCGGACATGCCGGACCCGAGCCTGTGAGGGAGCCGAATGAGCGGCCACGATGTCCACGCAGACCTCTCGGTCGCGTTGGAGCTCGCCAGCCGGGCCGACGCGATCACCCTCGACCGATTCGGCGCACTGGATCTGCGCATCGACACCAAGCCCGACCTGACGCCGGTCACCGACGCCGACGAAGCAGTGGAGACCGACCTGCGGACGTTCCTGGCACGCGAACGCCCCGAGGACGCGGTTCTGGGCGAGGAGTACGGCGGGACGGCCGCATTCCACGGCAGGCAGTGGGTGATCGATCCGATCGACGGCACCAAGAACTTCGTCCGCGGCGTGCCGGTGTGGGCCAGCCTGATCGCGTTGCTCGACGACGGTGTGCCGGTCGTGGGTGTGGTCAGCGCTCCGGCCTTGAACCGGCGCTGGTGGGCCGGCCTCGGGCTGGGCGCTTTCGCCACCGTCGGCGCGGGCCCGGCGCGGCAGCTCGCGGTATCGGGTGTCGCCGATCTGGGCTCGGCCAGCCTGTCGTTCTCCAGCCTGTCCGGGTGGGCCGACCTCGGCCTGCGCGAGCAGTTCATCGAGCTGACCGACGCCGTGTGGCGGGTGCGGGCGTACGGCGACTTCTTCTCCTACTGCCTGGTCGCCGAGGGAGCCGTGGACATCGCCGCCGAACCCGAGGTCAAGCTGTGGGACGTCGCCCCGCTGGACATCCTGGTGCGCGAGGCCGGCGGCACCTTCACCAACCTCGACGGTCACCCCGGTCCGCATGGTGGCCACGCTGTCGCCACCAACGGGCTGTTGCACGACGCGACCCTGGCAAGGCTCGCCGGCCGCTAGGAGGCCGCTGAACAAGGCGGTTCTGGGGCTGAGCTGTGGCACGGGTCGGGGCGTGGATTGGTGGGCGGTCGGCCGGCGAGCGCGGATCGTGGCGGTGGGGGCCTG
>NZ_JAPJDO010000045.1 GCF_026242045.1 Mycobacterium pinniadriaticum | reverse complement strand
AGATGTAGTGATAGAGACTCCCTTTGAGGACCCCTACCGCGTCACCGATGTCTTGCAGAGATGTGTTGTCGAAACCCCGCTCGGCGAACAACTCACCCGCCGCATGCACAACACTGTCGTATCGAGCGTCATGTGCAGCCCGCGTAGACATGTTGGTTGGCGCACTCACCTCCTCAGCCATGCCGCCATAGCGCTCCTCCCGCGTTCGGTAACGTCACGCTCCACCGAACAGTCTTTCGGCAATCTGCCGCACCAACCAGCGGCAGATGTACTCAGCACGGTGCGCGGTCCCCGCGTGCGCTGGGCAGACACCGGTCGGCATGACATGCAGCGATGAGAATATCAAAAGGCAGGTTGCGCAGTGCTGGGCTCATTGGTCGGGCTAAGTTGGCGAGGCAATCGTCGCCAGTCCATTGCGTGACACCCGATACCCGTGGGCTTCTCTGTCCCATGTCGCCTGGCTGTTGCCCCGCTGGCGAAGCTCAACCTTCTTCACCCGCATGGTGTCGGTCAATGGTAGGTCCGGGGTGATCTCGAAGTAGCGTGGAACCATGAAGTACGGCAGCCGGTCGACCGCGAACCGGAGCAGGTCTTCGAAATCAACCTGTGCACCGTCCTCCACAACGATCCAGGCTTTCACTTCATCCTCCACCCAGGACTCTTCGCGGTACGGGACGCAGGCAACTTCGGCGACTCCGGGGAAGCCACGCAGCTCAGCCTCGAGCTCACGTGCCGAGATGTTCTCGCCACGGCGGCGCATTGCCTCTTTAATCCGGTCCACGAAATAGAAGCGTCCCTGTTCATCGGCGCGCATGAGGTCGCCGGTATGAAACCAGCCGTTGCGCCACGCAGCCGCGGTTGCTTCTGCGTCGTCGAAGTAGCCACTGGTGATCATCCACGGGTGCTCGGCGCGCACGATCAGTTCCCCGGACTCACCGGCCGGCACCTGCACGTCGTTGTGGTCTACCAGGCGACACTGGAAGCCCGGACGCTGGTGCCCGCAATAACTTCCGGTGACGGTGTCGCCAGTCTGTGAAGTGATTGGAGTAGGCACCTCGGTCAGTCCATAGCCCGTGCGCAATTCAGGAATTGCGAATCTCTCCATGAAGGTCGTCAAATCCTTCGGCGCGGGACTGGCGGTCATGAGACGGATTCGATGTTGACGCTCCGCTGTCCGTACCTCCTGGTCGAGCAAGAAGGGAACCATCGTGCTGAGTAGCAATGCCAGGGTGATGTCGTTGTCACGAACCACTTCCCAATATGTGCGCATTGCCGGCGCCCGGCGCACCACCATCCGCGTTCCGTTTGCGAGCGCACAGCTCGCCCACCAGAAGGCCGCGGCATGGAACAGCGGAAGGTCGAGCAATAATACGTCTTCGCGGCCGCGGCCGCCGTCGCAGATCAGCCACGAGCCACCCAAATATGCGTGAATCGCGCTATTGACGACGAGTTTGGATGACCCGGTGGTTCCAGATGTCATGATGAGTACTGCGGTGTCGTGCAATGCCGCCGGCCGCTCCAGTTCTGGAACGCGCGTCGACAGACCCCTTATTCGGTCTGGTTCGACGCAAGTGATTCCGGATGCCTGCAGTCTGTCTGCGTCAACCGGGCCGAGGGTGCTGGCGTTGGCGACCAATATCTTCGGCCGGCTGAGGCCGAGGGCTTTGTCCAGCATGACACCCCGGTAGGAAGTGTTGATCGGAACAAGTGTGGCGCCGAGCAAGGCAGAACCGAACATCACCCTGAAGAAATCGGCACCGTTCTCCAATAGAACTGCAACCCTGTCATCTTGGTGCACGTCGAGCGAACCAAGCTGTTCGGCGGCGCCGCAGGCTTCCTCCAGGGCCTGCTCCCGGGTCCAGGAGGTACCGTCCTCGAAGGTCGCAAACACCTCGTGCGGCCATCGTGCGGCGTTGCGTTGCAGGGCTTCACGAACAAGGATGTCCCGCGGGTCGGGGAGCCTAACCGTCACTTTGCATCGCTTCGAGCATCGCACGTTCCTCCATCAAACGCTTCGTGCGGTTTTTTTGACCGCGCGCCTCTCGAAATCTATCGCGCGAACCAACCGTTTGGCTAGCCCTCGGAACGGCTGAGAACGCAAACAGGGGATTAAGAACCGCACGGTGTCAAACTGGCATGTGAGCCAACCGAAGTACTCGCCGCGTGACGGTATTGGGGAGCCAAGTGGCCAACTATGGCGTCGGGGTGCTTGCGATGGCAGCCTTGGGCGCGGGACGCCGAGGCTGCGCTGGTACGGCCGGCACTGGCCCGGTGATTCTCAGAGCCAACGTGGTTGGCTGGATTGCGTTGCGCCACTGACTCACACAACTCGGAGACGTGCGATGACTGAACTGCCCGTGTGGTGTAGCTACGTCAATGGGCAATGGATTCAGACCGGCAAGCTGGCTGAACTCATCGACCCATCCACCGGCCAGGTTTTCGGCTACGTCGACCAGGCCGGGCGAGACACGGCGCGGCAGGCCATCGCTGCAGCGCGTTCGGCCTTCGACGACGGCCGATGGAGTGGGTTGGCACCAGCCACCCGACGCGGAATGCTGACCGAGGTGGCGCAGGAACTCGCACGTCGGGTACCGCAGTTCGCCGAATGGGAGCGCGAGAATGGCGGACAGACGATCCGCATCGCTGAAACCATGCACGCCGGAGGCGCGGCTGCGCACCTACAAATGTACGCAGACGCGGCGGAGCGGTCCTTCCTTGAGCCGCTGCCGCCTGGGCAACCGCCCCTCACGTCGCTGAATTACGTTCTGCGGGAGCCTGTCGGCGTGTGTGCAGCCATCGTTCCCTGGAATGCGCCGCTGTTGTTTGCCGTGTGGAAAATTGGTCCGGCGTTGGCGATGGGCAATACGATCGTCCTCAAACCGGCACCGAACACGCCGGTTTCGGCGTTGGAGCTGGCGAAACTGTTCGACGAAAGTCCCATCCCACGGGGCGTAGTCAATGTCGTGACCGGTGACGCCGAGGTCGGTGACGAGCTGGCCACCAATCAAGGCGTGGACAAAATCTCGTTCACCGGCTCCACGGCCGTGGGCCGCAAGATCATGGCGGCCGCCTCTCCCACGATAAAGCGCGTTTCGCTCGAACTTGGCGGAAAGTCGGCCAACATCGTGCTCGACGACGCCGACATCGACCTCGCTGTTACCGGCTCGCTTTGGGCCTTCCTCGTCGGGTCGGGTCAAGGATGCGAGTCGGGAACCCGGCTATTGCTGCCACGGTCACTGCACGACGACTTCATCGACCGCATGGTGGAGCGGGCTCGGCGCATCAAGATTGGACCGACCTCGGATCCGACAACCGACATGGGCCCTCTGATCAGTGCGCGGCAGCGGGATTCGGTGCACGCCTATGTCGAGGCCGGACAGGCCGAGGGCGCAAAGCTACTCTGCGGCGGCGGCATTCCGGCTCACATGACTGGAGGGTTCTACTACGAGCCGACGATCCTGGTCGACGCGCGAAACGATATGAAGGTGTGCCGGGACGAGATCTTTGGCCCAGTCCTCACCGTCATCCCTTATGACGAGGAACGCGAAGCAATTGAGATCGCTAACGACAGCGAGTACGGGTTGGCCGGCGGCGTGTGGACTAGTGATGTTGGTCGCGGGATGGCAGTTGCAGCCCAACTCCGGACGGGCACGGTCTGGATCAATGATTGGCATCTGTTGTCGCTCAACGCACCGTTCGGCGGCTACAAACAAAGTGGAGTGGGCCGCGAATTCGGCGAGGAGGGCTTCGATGAATATCTCGAAAGCAAGCACGTGCATGTGTCGATCGGCCCGGCGAAACAACGGATGTTCGGGCTGTTGGTGACCGATACACCGGGGGTATGACCATTACCGCGTCAGCTTGTCGCGGCCGCGCTCCCCAGGCCGCGATCGCGAAGGCCTACGAGATCCCTCCGGGCCGATTTCCCGCCGATGACTCCCTTGGCATGTATCGGCGGATACTCCACGGTGCTCTTGAAGAATGGGGTCTCCGGCCGTCCGATGTCGATGGTGTGTTCGCACCGCCCGCGGGGATCGCCCTCGGAGGGCCCTCGGAGCTGTTCACTCACGAGAAGCTCTGCGAAGAGCTGGGAATCAATGTCCGAGTTGGCGAGACAATCAGTGCTGGCGGAGCGACGTTTTCGCTCATGGTGCAGCGCGCAGCGCTACTCATCACTGATGGTTATGCTGACGCGATCTTGTGTGTGGGCGCTGGGAAGTTTCCCGATGTCGGCGCTGGCGCGGCTGAGTCGATGGCGAGGATCGTCAGCCATCCTGACTTCGAATTCATATATGGCGCTTTCATTCCGGCGATATATGCGCTCGCCGCGTCGCAGTATATGGCTGAGACCGGTGCAAGCGAGTATGACTTGGCTCGCGTCGCGGTCTCGGCGCGGCGCTGGGCACTGCGTAACCCCGATGCGGTGATGCATTGCAAAGGTGAGATCAGTGTCGACGATGTAATCTCCTCGAGACCCATCGCCAGCCCGTTCCACCTGCTCGACTGTTCAGTACCATGCGAGGGTGGGGGAGCGGTCTTGGTCACGGGCGTCGAGAGGGCTCGGCAACTAGCCCGCCAGCCCGCCTACATTCTCGGCTTCGGTGAATATCACACGCACAACTGCATCAGTCAATGTCGCGACCTCGTCCGTACGGGTGCAGGTCCCGCGTCGCGACAGGCCTTCGAGCGGGCGGGGATCACGCCTGCCGAGATCGACATGGTGCAGCTGTACGACGCGTTCAGCGTCAATCCCCTTATCCTGCTGGATGATCTGGGATTCACCCGACGCGGTCAGGCAGCAGCACTGGTGAACAGTGGCGCCACTGACCCTGGTGGTGCGCTGCCGATGAACACGAACGGCGGACTGCTGTCCTTCGGCCACACCGGGGATGCTTCAGGGATGTCGGTCCTCGTCGAGGGAGTGCGACAGGTCATGGGCTCGGCCGGCGCCCATCAGGTCGACGGCATCGAAACCACGTTCGTCCACACCTACGGTGGAATGATGGCTGAGCACGCAAGCCTGGTGTTGGGGCGGACCGCACCGTGATGTCCAAACCAGTGCCGAACGTCAACAGCTTGACCGAACCCTACTGGTCGGCGGCCAGCCGCGACGAGCTGCACATCCAGCAGTGTCCGCGGTGCAACGGGTACTCGCTCTATCCGACACCGTGGTGCCCACACTGCTGGTATCCGCGGCCACAGTGGACGCGCGTCAGCGGCCGTGGGTGGGTATTCGCCTTCACCATCGTCCATCAATCTCCACTGCAGTCATATTCGGGCGAGCTGCCGTACGTTCTGGCAATTGTTCGACTCGACGAGGGCCCGCAGCTCATGGCGAACATCGTTGGGTGCGCTCCTGATGTTGTTCGCGTCGGCCTGCCGGTGACGGTGGTCTTCGAACAACGCGCCGGTATCAAAGTTCCGCAATTCACTCGGGCCCTACCCACCCATGAAGCAAACCCACCCGACCGGAAGGCGTCATCATGAGAGTGCTACTAGATTTAGCGAAATGCCAAGGCCACTTGCGTTGCCACGAGGCCGCACCGCAGGTGTTCGGATTTGACGATGATGGACTGGCATTGCTTCTGACAGAAGAGGGCATCGTGCCGGCCGGGCTAGAAGAAGCGGTCAAGCTTGCCGAGAGTAACTGCCCGGAGCGGGCGATCGACGTCGTCGACTGACGCTGGCGACGTGTGGATATGATTGTGTATCAACAGGTTCACTCACTCTCCTGCCAATCCGGTCGCCATCTGAGCGAATCGGCACTCGCATGACCGCCGCGGCGCGTTTCGTACGAGGTCGCTCTGAAGTAGTGTGGGCCATCCTCATTGGCGCCACTGTCGTGTCTCTGCTGCTCGGAGAGCATTCCTATTCCAGCAGCTCGCTCGCCGGCTCGGCAATCCTTGTCATCGCATTCGTCAAGGTCTACCTCGTAGGTGCCAATTTCATGGAGCTGAAAGAGGCGCCCACCGCGCTGCGCGCGGTATTCAGTGCTTACTGCATCCTGGCATGCGCGGCGCTGGTCGGCATCTTCACTGTGATGTGAGGACGACATCCCGGCGACCTCAGGACGTTTCAACGATTCCAACCGTGCGGATCTCTGTCGAACCGGAAATCTTGACGTGATCGCCGGGTCAGGTTCCCGTGGGCGGCGCTGAATTGTTCTCCACCGCGGGTGATCTCAGGGGCCAGTTGCGCACACACGACGAGGAGGGATTCCAGTGGTAGATCGGGGACCGCTTGCAGGGCTGCAGGTTGTCGAACTTGCCGGAATCGGCCCGGGTCCATACGCGGCGATGCTGATGGCGGACATGGGTGCGGACGTCATCAGCATTGAGCGACCCGTATCTTCGCAGACGGCGAAGGCAGCGACGGATGACTTGCTCAGACGAAGCCGGCGCTCGGTCATCGTTGATCTCCAGCAGCAGCGCGGAGCTACGACCGTATTGTCACTTGTGTCAAAGGCAGATGTTCTGATCGAAGGCTTTCGTCCAGGCGTCGCCGAACGCCTGGGGCTCGGCCCCGAAGACTGCTGGGAGGCCAATCCCCGGCTGGTGTACGGCCGAATGACGGGGTGGGGTCAGTCAGGTCCGCTCGCTCCAAGCGCGGGCCACGACATCAGCTACATCGCGGTCACGGGCGCCCTCGGATCGATCGGCCAGGCCGGGCAACCGCCGGTACCGCCCGTCAACCTCGTTGGTGATTTCGGCGGCGGGTCTTTGTTCCTCGTGATGGGAGTATTGGCTGCCTTGTGGGAAGTCCAACGTTCAGGACTGGGTCAAGTAGTCGACGCCGCAATCGTCGACGGCACCAGTTCGCTGTTGACGCTGCTGCATGGGCTGCGGGCCTCGGGGAGCTGGTCAGATGACAGGGGCACCAACCTCATTGACACCGGTGTCCCCTGGTACGACACGTACCAGACTGCGGACGGGGAATGGATGGCAGTTGGTGCCCTCGAACAGAGGTTCTACTCCGATTTCATTCGACTGCTTGGGCTTCCTGACGACATGCTCCGAGGGCGACACGATCCCTCCAATTGGGCTCGGATGCGTCTCGCGATTTCAGAGAGGTTCGCGACTCGCTCGCGTGCGGAGTGGACCGCAATTTTCGAGGGCACTGACGCCTGCGTCGCGCCGGTGATGTCGTTATCGGAGGCCCCGTTGCACCCGCACTTAGCGTCGAGAGAAACTTTCATCGACGTCGGCGGCGTGACCCAACCCGCACCAGCGCCTCGATTCAGCCGAACTCCTTGTGCTACCCCGGAGCCGCCGAGGCGGCGGGGTGCCGACACCATCGAGGTCCTACGCGGCAGCGGGATTGGCCATATAGACCGACTTCTCTCCGAGGGCACTGTCCAAGGGGTTAGCGGCAGCCCTTAGAAATGGGGCCGTGAACCGTGGTCCCTGCAGGATTGATGTCTCGGATGGCCGCTTCAAAGATGGGCACAGGTCCGACTTGTAGAGCCCAACGGATGCCAGTTGGCCGTGCGATCCGCTTCCGTCGAACAAGCTCGCACCAAGCCCCGTGCGCCGCAGCGCGGACTCGCGCAGTTGCTTCGAGCATCCGCGATCTGCGGATCTGAAGTTCTCGACGACTCGACTGCGACGCTGCATCTGCTGACCCCCGTCAGCTGGCACAACACCGCGGCTGTCCAAGCCATCGTGCCGATGGACCATTTGATAACCGACACCGCACCAAAGTCGCACAGTGGGAGGACTTTCAGCGCATTGGGCTGTATCTCGACGACATCACCAACACGCCGCTGCCGCGAGGAATTGTCAATACCTGTGGATGGGGTGTTTCAGGCGACCTCCGTTCCGGTTGATTCGGGCGGGTTCGCCGCTGGGGTGATGTCGGTGGGGCGTTCGAGCAGTTTGCCTTTGTGGAACAGGGCGCCGGCTCGGACGAGTGCGACCAGATGTGGTGCATTGACGGCTCGCCAGCGGGCTTGTGCGGCGTCGATCAGCTTGTAGGCCATGGCAATCCCCGCGGCACGCGATCCGGGGCCCTTGGTGACCTTGGTGCGCAGCCGCACGGTGGCGAACGTCGACTCGATCGTTATCTGGGGTTCGTTTGGCGGCGTCCTCGATGTCCGACACGTGGGGTCGGGGTCGCTGGTTCTGCGTGCTGGATGTGGTTATCTGCAGTTGTCCAGGAGGCATAGCCTGCGGAGGGCCGATGCACGTTGCTCGGGTCATCTCACCGGTCTCGTCGCGTGAGTCGTGGACGGTTCTTGGTGAGGACGATGTTCCGATCGCACCGGTTGATCGGTATCTGGGGTATCTGACTGATATCGAGCGGTCGCCGAATACGGTCAAGGCCTACGCGCACGATCTGAAGGACTGGTTCGGCTTTCTGGTTGAGCGTGGGCTGGACTGGCGGGCGGTGCGGCTCGAGGATGTCGGCGAGTTCGTGGCCTGGCTGCGGTTGCCGCTGCAAGCGCGCGACGGGTGTGTCGCGGTGTTGCCGTCGGTGCCGCATCATTGCACGGAATCGACGGTGAATCGGAAGCTTTCGGCGGTCAGTGCGTTCTACATCTACGCTGCACGTGATGGATTGGCTGTCGGCGAACTGTTGACGTCGTGGCAGGTTCGCGGGGGCCGTGGCGGGTGGAAGCCGTTTCTGCATCACATCAGCAAGAGCGCGCCGAGGTCGCGGCGGGTGATCGCGTTGAAGACGCCCAAGAAGCTGCCGCGGGTGCTCACTGCGATCGAAGTGCAGATGGTTCTGGACGGCTGCGACCGGCTGCGGGACCGGTTGCTGTTCGCCCTGCTGTATGACACCGGGATGCGGATTGGTGAGGCACTAGGGTTGCGACACAACGATATCGCCGCCGCTGAGCGTGAAGTGACGGTGCAACGCCGTGACAACGCCAACGGTGCTCGCGCGAAGTCGCCGACCGCGCGCACGATCCCGGTCGGTGCCGAGTTGATCCGCTTGTATGCCGACTATCTGCACCTTGAGTATGGCGACCTGGACAGTGATTACGTGTTCGTCAACCTGTGGGCACACCCACGCGGGCATCCGCTGACCTATGACGCGGTGTATGACCTGGTGCGGCGACTGCGCCGTAAGACTGGGCTCGACTTCGACCCACACTGGCTGCGGCACACGGCGGCGACCCGGCTGCTGCGCGACGGCGTCGGTATCGAGGTGGTCGCGCATCTGTTCGGGCATGCGAACGTGGCCACGACGTCCGCGATCTACGGGCACCTCACCGTGGAGGACGCTCGGCGGGTCATGGAGCAGGCCGGCTGGTTCACCGATGGACAGGTGCGTCGATGACCGCGCCGTCGGTGACGCCTGCCGGATCCTCGGGGCTGCTGAGTAAGCTGATGGGCTCGGTACGCAGCGAATTCCGCAGCGATGTACTGGAATTCGGGCCCACGGACCCGGTGTTCGGTGGAGCCGCATGCCGGGTTACCGGGTGCGAGCGAGCTGCTCGCGGCCGCGGCCTGTGTCAAGGGCATCTGCAGCGCTGGAACGACCAGGGACGCCCGGACCAAGCACGATTCGCCGCGTCGACCGATCCGCGGTGGCGGCGGCAACAGCCCAACCAACGGTGCCGGGTGCCCGACTGTTATTTCGGCTCTGCGCGTGGCGGCATGTGCGGTCTGCATGCACAACGATGGGAACGGGCCGGGTGCCCCGACCTGCACGCGTGGCTGGCCCAACCGCAGCCATTCACACGGCCGACCGCGGGCGCGACCTGCCGCATCTCACACTGCGAGCTCTGGCCGCAGGCGACCTCGCCGTTCTGTCAAACCCACACCAACACCTGGAAAGTCAACGGCCGACCCGACATCGACGAGTTCGCCGACCGCTTCGCCACGAACACCCCGCTGGCTGGCGAGGTGATCCGGCTCGACCGGCTGGCCGGTCAGCTGAAACTGGAGATGCAGTACGTGCTGCAACGCCGCCACGACGATCGGCAGGGCAAGCTCACTCCCGACGTGGTCATGCGCGTGGTCCGGGCCCTGGCCGCCGCGGAGGTGGGCTCGCTGCTTGACCACGGCGAGGACGCCTGGCGGGAGCGAACTCGGCTGACGATCAACGACAGCCGATCCCGCGGGTTCCTCGGCTACGCCTGCCGGGTGATCACCGACCTGGCCCAGGGCGGCGGCTGGGAAGCCGAGTACTCCAGCGACGTTTGGCGGATGCGCCGACTCGGCTACGACGGCGACCGGACACTGCGGTTCACCGCGATCAGCCAGCCGTGGCTGCGCGAACTAGCCAAACGGTGGGTGCGGTGGCGGCTATCGACCGGAATGGGCCTGGAAGCTGGCGGCGGCCGGCCCGTCGTCGTGCTCACCCGCTTCGCCGGGTTCCTCGCCGACATCGGCGTCGAGCGCATCGACGGAATCGACCGGTCCGTGCTGGAACGCTACCTCGCCGACCTGCGCGGCGATTCCCTTCATGCCCAACGCCGCGGTGCCCACATCGGGCTGCTCAACCGGTTCTTCGCCGCCATCCGCCAACACCGTTGGGAAACGGCTCTTCCCGCAGACACAATGTTCTTCACCGAGGACTACCCGAAACGCGAAGAACGGTTGCCGCGGGCGCTAGCCGAACAGGTCATGGCCCAGCTCGAAGATCCGGCCAACCTCGCCCGATTCGCCGACCCGGCCCACCGGCTCATCACCATCATCCTGATGCGTTGCGGACTGCGGATCACCGACGCGCTGCGGCTGCGCAGCGACTGTGTAGTCGCCGACGCCGAAGGCGCGCCCTATGTGCGCTACTTCAACCACAAGATGAAGCGCGACGCGCTGGTGCCCATCGACGAGCAGCTGCCGGAGCTGATCGCCGAACACCGCATCCGGACTACCGAACGCTGGCCAGCGGGGACTCCAGGGTTGTTCCCGCGACCAACGAAAAACATCGACGGCGCCTACCCCATCGCCAGCCCCACCTACCGGATGGCGCTGTTGCGCTGGCTGTCGGTCTGCGACATCCGCGACGCGCACGGCCAACCGGTGCACCTGACCCCGCACCAGTGGCGCCATACCCTGGGCACCCGGCTGATCAACCGCGACGTTCCCCAAGAGGTCGTGCGACGCATCCTCGACCACGACTCCGCTCAGATGACCGGGCACTACGCCCGCCTGCACGACACCACCGTGCGGCGCCAGTGGGAAGCCGCCCGCAAAGTTGACATCCACGGCGCCACAATCTCTTTCGACCCAGACGGGCCGATCGCCGAGGCCTCCTGGGCCAAGCAGCGCCTCGGTCGCGCCACCCAGGCCCTGCCCAACGGCTACTGCGGGCTGCCGGTTCAGCAGAGCTGCCCGCACGCTAACGCCCTATTGACTGAACTAACTCGCCCAACCGCGTGGCGTGACGCGGCGTAATGCGTCGGCCCCGATAGCTTCCCGGCCATGGACCAAGAGCCAGCACAAACCAGGGATGTAGCCCATCTTGTTGTGCCCCGCTGTGGGCAACTCACCTCAACCGGCGATATGGGTGAGCCTTACCGGTTGATCGACGCCGAGGGCGCCGTCGTGGAATCAGTGGCCGCGTTTCTGCGGGAGCTGCTCGCGGCCGGTCGATCGCCGGCGACGTTGCGTTCCTACGGCATGGACTTGCTGCGGTGGTGGCGATTCCTCGGCGCGGTCGATGTCGATTGGCACCGCGCGTCCCGGATCGAAGCGCGCGACTTCAGCTGTTGGATTCAGCTGACGGTCAAACACCGGCGAAGGCCATTGTCGGACCAAGCGGTTGCAACAGTGGAGTCGGTTGGGCCACCCAACCCGGTAACGGGCAAGGCCGCGCTTGGCCCTGGGTATGCGCCAGCGACAATCGCTCATAGCGAGACGGTGCTACGTGGCTTCTACGACTTCCAGCGTGACATCGGTACAGGACCGATCCTGAATCCGTTTCCGCTGGATATCGCACGTCGGTCGGAGCGGGCGAATGCCCACCACAACCCGATGGAGGCATCGAAGCACGACCGCGTAGGCCGATATAGACCCAAAGTGCCGCAGCGGATTCCGCGAGCGATACCCGACGATCGGTTCAACACGCTGTTCACTGCGCTCCCGTCGAATCGGGACCGAGCCATGGTTGCATTCTGGATCTCGACAGGAGCCCGCGCGTCAGAGCTGCTGGGGGCGCGCCAGTGCGATGTCGACCCAGGGCAACAACTGATCACGGTGGTGCGTAAGGGTTCCCGCGCGATCCAGCAACTTCCCGCGGCGGCGGACGCGTTTGTATGGCTCCGCCTGTATCAGCAAGACGCGCAGGCCAATGTGCCGCGTGGCCGGACCCAGCCGCTGTGGTGGACACGACGCCGACCACACCGTCCGCTGACCTATCACGCCGCGCACAGGATGTTCGAGCGGGCCAATGCCTGCCTGGGCTCGGATTGGACATTGCACGACCTCCGGCACAGCGCCGCGACACGGATGGCGCGGGATCCGCAGATGACGTTGAGCGACGTGCAGTGGGTGATGGGCCACGCCCACTTGACCACCACCGAGTTGTATTTGACGCCCACCAAAGAGGAGGTCGTGGCGAGCGTGCTGGCTCACCACGCGCGACAGGCGATGTGAACCACCCCGGGTTTGATGCACACCTTCTTTCAAGGGAAGGTTGTTCGCATCATGCCGAGGAAGTACGACGACGAGTTCAAGGCCCGGGCGGTGCGGTTGGTCACCGACCATGCCGAGGAGTACGACACCCGCACGGCCTGTATCATCGCGGTTGCCAAGCGGTTGGGAGTGTCCTACGAATCGCTACGCCGCTGGGTCAACCAGGCCGAGGTCGACACCGGTCAGCGTGACGGAGTGTCCACCGATATCGCGCGGGAGAACAAAGAGCTCAAACGCAAAAATCGTGAGCTCGAGGAAACCATCGAAATCCTCAAGGCAGCAACAAGTTTCTTCGTGCGGGAGAGCGACCCGCGACACCACTGATCTGTGCGTTCATCGCCGAGCATCGTGCTCGGTTCGGGGTCGCTCCGATCTGCCGCGTGCTCACCGAGCACGACGTCACGATCGCCCCGAGAACCTTCTACGCCTGGCTGACCCGGCCCCCGTCAGCGCGGACCCTGTGGGACACCGTCATCACCGAGGTGCTGGCCGGCTTCTACGAGCCCGACGAACACGGTCGCCGCAAACCCGAGTCGCTGTACGGCGCGACCAAAATGTGGGCTCATCTGCAACGTCAGGGCATCGCAGTGGCCCGATGCACCGTCGAGCGACTGATGCGGGCCCAGGGCTGGCGTGGGGTCACTCGTCGCAAGAAGGTCCGCACCACCGTGGCGGATCCGGCCGCAGCGCGGGCCGCTGATCTGGTCAAACGCCAGTTCCGGGTGCCCGCCCCCAACGTGCTGCTGGTGGCGGACTTCACTTACGTCCGCCTGGCCAACGGAGCGTTTGTCTACACCGCGTTCGCGATCGATGCCTACGCCGGCCGGATCGTGGGGTGGACCTGCTCGGCCAGCAAGGAGGACCGCTTTGTGCGCCGAGCGATCCGCCAGGCTGCCCAACTCCGCATGGACGAGGGTAATCCATTGTCGGGCAACACTATTCATCACAGCGATGCAGGCTCGCAATACACCTCCGTGCGGTTCGGCGAGACCCTCGCGCTGTCCGGGCTGGTGGCCTCCATTGGCACCGTCGGGGATGCCTTCGACAACGCTCTGGCAGAGACGACGATAGGGCTCTACAAGACCGAAGCGGTCCGCGATGACTCGCCGTTCCGGCGGGGCCCGCTGCACCGTCTGACCGATGTTGAGTTGCTGACCGCCGAGTGGGTGCACTGGTACAACACCCACCGGCTCATGCATCGCCTGGGCCGCATCCCACCGATGGAGTACGAGACCGTCTACTACGCTACAAATACAGCCCAATCAGAGGCTGCACACCAGTAACCAGGTGTGCATCAAACCCGGGGCGATTCAATGCAGCGCGAAGACCCGGTTCCACCGCCGCCGGCGCCGGGCTACGACCCGCAATCGCTGAGCGTGCTGTTCGGGAGGTCGATGTGACCACGATCGCCAAACACGTTGCGCGCAAACCACTTGCCGTGGCCAATGCAACGAAGACCCAGATCAGCGGGCGGAACAAACAGCTGCGCGAACGGTTCCCCGCCCGTCAGCCCGAGCATTGCGGGGCACACGCCGCGGGAACCGCCGAGGACACCATCGTCAGGCTGACCTCCGGATTGTTTACGTCGGATGTCAAGACGACCCAGGCTGGTCGACGACGCGGTGTGACCAAGCTGCTGGACTGGCTGGCGACGTTTCCGGGCGACACCTGGCAACAACGTTGGGAACTCAGCGGCGTCGAGCAGCATCCCGGCAAGACCTGGACCGGGCTCCCACTGACGTGGCTGCAGGAGCGCGGACAGAACGCGTCCTACGACGCCGACGATCTGGCCTCGGGCCTGCTCATGTTGATCTGCGGGGACGTCATCCGTCCCGGTGTGCCGTGGATGCTTACCCGCACACACGCCCATCTCGCCGGCGCGATGGCGCACACCAGAGACCCGCAAGGGTTCGCCCAGCTGCAGCGACTCGCCGAGACCCAACCGGCCAGCTCCGCCGTCGACGCGCGGGTCGCGGCGACCAGGATCGCGACCATCCTCGCGTGCAAGGGCGGACGCGTCGCCGACATCACCGTCGGCGACTGTGTCGAACTGGTCGACACCCTGCGCCAGGTACACGCTCGAGGCGGACAAAAGAAGGTCGACTTCTACCTACGCCTGCGCACGATCGGCATCTTCCCCGACGACGCGCCGCACACGATCCGCGCCTTCGGACAAGCCACCGGGCGGCTCACGATCGAAGAATTGGTGGATCGATACCCGTTGCGTTGCAGACCCATTCGCGACCTGCTCGTCGACTACCTACGGGAACGCCAGCCGTCGCTGGACTTCGCCAGCATCGACGCCATCTCCCGCAGCCTGGCCGGGCTGTTCTGGGCGCGCATCGAAGCCATCGCACCGGGCATCGACACCCTGCAGCTGCCCCAGGACATCATCCGAACCTGGAAGGAAGACCTGGCCACCAAGAAGCGAACGATCACCAACGCCGCCGGCGAGCAGATCGAGGTCGCAACCCCGCGACTCAACGCCAAAGACGAACTACTACGCGTGCGAGCGTTCTACCTCGACATCGCCCAGTGGGCCGTCGACGATCCCGCCCGATGGGCCCAGTGGGCGGCTCCCTGCCCGATCGGCGACGCCGAGATCCGCCGAGCCAAGGAACGCAAACACCGCAAGGCTCGGATGGACCAACGCACCCGCGAACGACTGCCGGTGCTGCCGGTGCTGGTGCGCACCGCCAACCAGCGCCGCCGCACCGCACAACAGTTCTTGCAGGCCGCTGACCAGACCTCGCCTGGCGCGCTGATCCCCGGCGCCGACGCCAAATTGCGAAAAGCGCTCGTCCCCAAGGCCATCGGCCGACACGTCTGGGCGGAAGACACGGCCACGGGCAAACGGCGCAACCTGTCCTACGAGGACGACGAGGCGTTCTGGGCGTTCGCGACGATCGAAGTTCTGCGACTGACCGGCATCCGCTGCGAGGAACTGCTTGAACTCAGCCACCACAGCATCACCGAATACCGCCTGCCCTCCAGCGGCGAAGTTGTCCCGCTGCTGCAGATCGCCCCCTCCAAGACCGACACCGAACGCCTGCTGCTCGTCAGCCCTGAACTCGCCGACGTGCTCAGCGCCATCGTCACCCGCCTACGCGCACCCAACGGTGCGATACCCCTGGTGCCGTCCTACGACATCCGGGAGCGGGTCTGGAACCCGCCGATGCCGCTGCTGTTCCAACGCGCCATCGGCAACGAGCACCGACCCTTCACACCCAGTGCGATCCGCAAACTGCTCATCGACGCACTCGCCGCCAGCGGGCTCACCGACGCCACCGGCGAACCACTGATCTTCTCGCCCCACGACTTCAGAAGGATCTTCGTTACCGACGCCATCATGAGCGGTCTACCACCGCACATCGCCCAAATCATCTGCGGGCACAAAACAATTGATACAACCATGGGATATAAAGCCGTCTACCCCATGGAAGCAATCGAAGCCCATCGAGCGTTCATCGCCCGCCGACGGGCGACCCGACCCAGCGAAGAATACCGGACCCCGACCGAGGACGAGTGGGACGACTTCCTCGCCCACTTCGAGAAGCGCAAGGTGTCGGTCGGGACGTGCGGCCGGGCGTTCGGAACGCCGTGTTTTCACGAGCACGCTTGTGTCCGATGTTCGCTTCTACGGCCGGACCCAGCGCAACGACCACGCCTGGAAGAGATCCGGAGCAACCTCGAGGACCGAATCAGCGAGGCCAAACTTCATGGCTGGCTCGGCGAAGTCGAGGGACTCCAAGTCAGCCTTGCCGGCGTCAACGACAAACTTACCCAGATCGACACAAGCGACCGCGGCGCCGTCGACATCGGAACCCCCTCCCTCCCAACCAAGTCCGGAGCCAATGAATCAGCGATGAGTACGGGCCGCACAACCAGTCTTCATACAAGGGCCCAGTGAGTCATGGAGGTGCTGTCATGCCCACGCAAATACGCCGCATCGAGGTGTCAGGCGTCATCAACGCTCCCGCGGAGCTGGTCTTCGCGTTTCTGGCCAGGCCCGATAACCATGTCGCCCTCGATACGACCGGAATGATCCGTAGCTCGGCCGACCACCGCACACTGACCGAGTTAGGCACGGTGTTCGTGATGAACATGCACAACAGGATGAAAGGCGACCACCAAGTCGAAAACCATGTCATCTGCTACGAGCCAAGGCGTGCTATCGGGTGGGCCCCAGCTGAGCCGGGCGAAGAACCCGCTGGCCATACCTGGACATGGCGAATGACACCCCTTGGACCGGAGCGGACGCTTGTCACGGAAACGTACGACTGGTCAGCATTCCGCCACACAGACATGCTCGATCACCTGCCCGTCGCCGACCGTAGTCAGATGCAAGAATCGCTACAGCGCCTGGCGGAAGAGCTCGGCCACCGCAGCGAGAATTAGACGGCAACCCAATGACAAAGCAGGCAGCCAAGTTCAGAGAAGCCTGCCTGACCTGCCCAATGTTCCTCACCACTGGCGAGTTCCTGCCCCAGCACCGCGAGCAGCGGCAACAGACCCTGCAGCTGATCACCGCCGCCGAAGCCCGCGGACAACAACGACTCACCGAGATGAACCGCCAGGTCCTGCACAACCTGGACACCATCATCACCGCTCTCGACGATTCAGAAGCAGAGAAGGCCAATCATGCAGACTGACAACAGCATCCACCTCATCAAAGCCGCCAGGCAGCGCCACGAACACACCCGCGCCAAGGCGATCGCCGCGATGCACGAACTCGACCGCAGCGGCGCCGTGCTCACCTTCGAATCCGTCGCCCGCCACGCCGGTGTCTCCCGCTCGTGGATCTACACCCAGACCGACCTCAAAGACGAGATCCGCCGACTCCGCGCCCAGTATCGGCCCGAGCTGAGCACACCGGTCCCCACCGGGCAGCGCGCCAGCGACGACTCCCTGCGGCGGCGCCTCGAAATCGCCAACCAACGCAACCGCGAACTTGCCGACGAAAACCAGCGGCTACGCCGCCAGCTCGCCTGCGCTCTCGGCCAGAACCGCGGCAACGGCCGCGACGCCCCGAGTGAGCAGCCGGCGCATCGCAGTTCGGTCACAATCGGGCCGTCCTGACCAGCGGCCAACGTCCACCTCCACGCGCGTCATAGACACCCTCCACGAAACAAACATGCAGTTCACAGCCCCAATGCCTCCAGCGCTCCAGATAACGATCGGGTTGGTCGTGCGCAGATGAATCCAGTGCTCGGCGGGATACTTGTAGAACTCCAAGAGCACATCGGCATCATCGACGATCTTGGCGACCGCTTTGGGGTATTTGGCGCCGTAGTCGACCTCGAATGCTTTGATCGCGACCTGGGCCTTGTCGATGTCCTCGGCGTTGTAGATGTCCTTCATCGCCGCCAGCGCACTGGGATGCGCTGATTTCGGCAGCGCGGCAAGGACATTGGCCTGCTTGTGGAACTTATGCCGACGTCGGCATAAGTTTCATTACGCCGATGTCCGGATTATGCCGATCTGGGTGGTGTCTGCGCTGGTGGTGGGGCCGGGCGGGCGGCTGAAGTCGGCATAATCAGGCGCTCGGACGGGCGACGCTTTTCTTCTCTGTTCGTAACGAGAAGGAGGCGTCATGGGAAGTCCGGATCGGGTCTGCGTGACGGGGCCGCTGGCCGCGTTCAGCAGTGGTTTTGCTGCCGAGTTGGTTCGGCTGGGGTATCGGCCGAATGCGAGCGCTAATCAGCTGCAGTTGATGGCGCATTTGAGCCGGTGGATGATGCAGCACGGCCTTGCCGCCGATGGACTGACGGCGTCGGTACTGGCGGATTTCCTCGCCGCACGACGCGCTGCGGGTTATCGGTTGTGGTTGTCTCCCAAAGCGTTAACGCCGTTACTCGAATACCTGCGCGGGGTGGATGTGACGCCGGTGGAGCCAGAGCCGCAGCCGGGAGGGGCGGTGGAGACGCTGTTGGCCCGCTACCGCGGCTATCTGGTGAGTGAGCGGGGATTGTCGGCTGCCACTGCCGCGTTGTATGCCCATCTGACGAGGCCGCTGCTCGCGAGCCGGATGGCCGGTGGTGAACTGGATGTGGCGTCGCTGACCGCGGCCGATGTCATCGGGTTCGTGCGGGTGTCGTGCCCTGGACGTGCGGTGGGAACGGCGAAGCTGATCGTGACCGCGGTGCGGTCGCTGCTGGGCTTTCTGCACGTGGAGGGCGTGATCGGCTCGTCGTTGGCATCGGCGGTTCCGTCGGTGGCCGGCGGGACAGGTCTCGGCGTGCCGCGGGGCTTGGACCCCGACGCGGTCGCACGGCTGTTGGCTTGCTGCGACCGCAGCAGCCCGATGGGTCGGCGGGATTACGCGATGCTTGTGCTGCTGGCGCGACTGGGGTTGCGTCCGGGTGAGGTCTGCTCCTTGCGGCTTGACGATATCGATTGGCGCGCTGGTGAACTCGTCGTCACGGGCAAAGGGCATCGGATTGAGCGGCTGCCGCTGCCGGTGGACGTGGGCGAAGCGGTGGCCGATTACCTGCGCGACGGCCGTCCGGCGACCGCTGATTGCCGCACAGTGTTCGTGCGGTTCCGTGCCCCGCACCGGTCCTTGTCGGTGTCCGGCGTGACCGACACCGTCCACCGGACAGCCGCGCGAGCCGGGCTGGGCTGCATCAGAGCACGGGTGTTACGGCACACCGCGGCCACGGCGATGGTGCAGGCGGGAGCAGCGCTCCCCGAAGTCGGTCAGGTGTTGCGCCACCGCCGCCTGTTGACCACCAGCGTCTATGCCAAGGTCGACATTGAGGGCCTGCGTGAACTGGCTCGCCCCTGGCCCGGCGGTGCGGCATGAACCCGCTACGACAGGCGTTGGTCGACTATTTGAGCCTGCGCCGATCCCTCGGCTACGCGCTGCAGCGTCCCGAGAAGCTGCTCAACCAGTTCCTCGATTACCTCGAAGAGCGCAACGCGGCGGTAATCACCACCGATCTGGCGTTGGCGTGGGCGCGGCTACCACAAGACGCCAGCGCCCTGTGGTGGGCGCATCGCCTCACCGTCGTGCGGGGGTTCGCCGCTTATCTGCATGTCCTCGACGAGGCGCATGAGGCGCCGGCCACCGATGTGTTGCCGTGGAAATCCCACCGTGCCAACCCGTATCTCTACACCGACGGCGAGATCGCCGCGCTGATCGCCGCTACAGCCACGTTGCGATTTCCGTTGCGGGTGGCGACCTACCAAACCCTGATCGGGCTGTTAGCGGTCACCGGGATGCGGGTCGGCGAGGTGATCGCCCTCGACGTCGACGATTTCGACGCTGAGCGCGGGGTGCTGCTGATTCGGCACGCCAAAGGCGGTGGCGCACGGCAGCTGCCATTGCATCCCAGCACCACAGCAGCCGTACTGACCTACCTGCAGCGCCCCGACCGACGATCAACGGCCCACACGACGGCCCTGCTGATCTCCCCGGCGGGCACCAGGCTGCTCTACTGCAACATCCAGTGGACGTTCCAGAAACTGTTGCGGCAGGCCGGCATCGGACCCCGGTCGTCGTCGTGTCGGCCACGCATCCACGATGTGCGGCACAGCTTTGCCGTGTCCAGCCTCCTAGACGCCTACACCGGCGATCTGGACATCGATCGCCGACTGACCCTGCTGGCAACCTATCTCGGCCACCGCAGCCCCGCAGGCACCTACTGGTATCTGTCGGCCGCGCCCGAACTGCTCGCTGCAGCCCTGCACCGGCTTGACCACAAAGACGAGGATCGGTCATGACCGCGCTGGCTCCAACCTTGCAGGCGTTCTTCACCGACCGGCTCCGCCAACAACGCCATGCCAACTGTCCGCGCCTACCGCGACGCCTGGAGGCTGCTGCTCGGTTTCGCCGCCGCGCGAACCGGTAAGCAACCCTGCTCGCTGGACATCGACGACATCGCCAGCGACCTTATCGCCGCGTTCCTCGATCACCTCGAGCACGGTCGGCACAACAGCGTGCGCACCCGCAACGCCCGGCTCTCGGCGATCCACTCGCTGTTCCACTTCGCTGCGCCGCGCCACCCTGAACACGCCGCCACCATCAGCAGGGTCCTGGCCATGCCGTCCAAACGCTTCGAACGAGCTCTGGTCACCTACCTGACCACCGAGGAGGTCGACGCCCTGCTCGCGGCACCGGATCCGACAACCCGAACCGGACGACGCGATCGGGCGCTCATCCTGCTGATGGTCCAAACCGGCTTGCGCATCTCCGAACTGATCATGCTGCGCGGTAACGACATCCACCTCGGAGGCGGAGCCCACGTCGCCTGCCACGGCAAAGGACGCAAAGACCGGATCACACCGCTGACCAAACCGACCGTCAACGCCTTACGCGACTGGATGGCCGAATCCTCAATCAAGCCAACAGATCCGATCTTCTCGACACGATCCGGGAAACCACTGAGCCGCGACGCCATCGAGCGCAGACTCGCCCATCACCAACACACCGCCGCCCTCGCCTGCCCGTCGATGAACGCCAAACACGTCACCGCCCACGTGTTACGGCACACCGCGGCCATGCGACTGCTCGAAGCCGGCGTCGACACCACCGTCATCGCGCTGTGGCTGGGACACGAACGCGTCGACACTACCGCGATCTATCTGCACGCCCACCTCGACATCAAGGAGAAAGCCCTCGCCCGCACCACCCCACCGCATACCCGGCCCGGTCGCTACCACCCGCCGGACGCGCTACTGGCGTTCCTCGAAGGACTCTGATTATGCCGACTTCAGCAGCCCGCCCGGCCCCACCACCAGCGCAGACACCACCCAGATCGGCATAATCCGGACATCGGCGTAATGGAACCAGCAACGCTGCTCACGGGTCGCCGGGAACACTTCCCGGACCGCTTTCCAGAACCCGAGGGCGCCGTCCCCGACGGCCAACACCGGAGCAGTCATCCCGCGACGACGGCAATCCCGCAACAGGTCAGCCCACGACTCGGTGGACTCCCGATACCCGTCGGTGATCGCGACGAGCTCCTTGCGGCCATCGGCACGCACCCCGAGCATCACCAGCAAGCACAGCTTTTCCTGCTCAAGGCGCACCTTGAGATGAATGCCGTCGACCCACAGATACACGTAGTCGCTGCCGGACAGATCCCGGCCGGCGAACGTCTTGGCCTCGTCCTGCCACTGGCTGGTCAGCCGGGTGATCGTCGTGGCCGAGAGCCCGGCACCGGAGCCCAGGAACTGCTCCAAGGCCGGCCCGAAGTCACTGGTCGACAGGCCGTGCAGATACAGCAGCGGCAGCACCTCGCTCATCTGCGGGGACTTGCGTGCCCACGCCGGCAGGATCTTCGAGGAGAACCGCTGCCGCTCACCGGTATCGGGGTCGAAGCGTTTGTCGTTGACCCGCGGTGCGGTGACCTCGACCGCACCGGCTGCGGTCAGCACGTCGCGGGCCTGGTGATAGCCGTTGCGCACCACCAGCCGGCGACCGTCGTCATCAACCTCGTGGGCGTGAGCGTCGATGTACGCGGCCACCTCGGCGCGCAATGCCGCGGCCAACATCTGCCGTGCGCCGTCGCGGACGATCTCATCGAGCAGCGACCGCCCGTCAACGCTATCGTTGGCCGATTCCGGATCGTGAACTACCGTGAGCATGGGCGTACCTTCCCAACCAGCGCGCCAACGCCGGTCTTGATCGAATACCTGATTCCGTGATGATCATCCTCGGGAAGGTGCGCCCACTTTCAGGCCACCTCGCCGAGCCTCATCCACAGGTATCGATCATTGCTCCCGCTGCCGCGGCTCCCACAATGTATCGCTGAGTCCAGATCCGAAGTCCACTGCATTCCGGGACGCTATCCCCACGCGGTGATCGAACGATGTTTACATCAGTCGCTAGCCGGCAACGGCTGGGCATCCTTGAGTGTTAGTGCGCGCTCGCCGATGCTCAGCGTTCCTGTGCCGGCTTTGGTCACCAAGATCTCGGCCCCGGCATCATCGACGTAGCGCTTGCCCATCACGTTGCCATCAGCGAAGGCGGGGTCAGGGTCGCCGCCGGATCGCGTGTCGCCGAGCACGACCATGGGAATACCGCCGCACCGCAGCTCTTCCAGGCTGTCGGCGGTCTTCACCACGATGACCTGGGTATCGCACACTTGGCTCTGCAGGCGCGTGCCGTTCTTGATCATGTTTGGTCGTTCCTCACTACTCGGCGGTTGCTGGGTTGAATTCCTCGGCCAGCGCGCGCCGCAGGATCTTGCCGGTCGCGTTGGTCGGCAGTTCATCGCGGAACACCACCCGGTCGGGAGTTCGTGATCCGCGCAGGCTGTTGCGGACGTGTTCGCGCAGTTCGTCGGGGTCTGGGGTGACGTTGGGTTCTGGGACCACCACGGCGACGATGATCTGTCCCCACTCTGGGTCCTCGGCGCCGACGACGGCGACCTCGTGCACGTCGGGGTGCTCGATGAGGATGTCCTCCAGTTCGGCTGGAGCGATGTTCTCCCCGCCGCGGATGATGGTGTCGTCTGAACGCCCGGTGATAAACAAGTATCCGGCCTCATCCATGCTGGCGATGTCGTTGGTGGGGAACCAGCCGTGCGCATCGAGCACCGACCCCAGCTCGGCATACTTGCCTGACACCTGTGCTCCGCGCACGAACAACTCGCCGCGGTACCCCGGACCCAGGACCGCGCCGTTGGGGTCGCGGACCTGCAGCTCGATTCCGGGTACCGGCAGGCCGACCGAGCCGAGCCGCCTGGCCGCGGCTGGATCGGTGGCACCGTGGGCTCTGCGGTGGTCATCGGGAGTCAGCACTGCAATGGTCGAGCTGGTCTCCGTGAGTCCGTAGGCGTTGACGAACCCGACGTGCGGCAGGAGATCCAGCGCCTTGCGGACCAGTGGCAGTCCCACTCTGGATCCGCCATATGCTAGGTTGCGCAGCGTCGGCAACTCGGCAGGCTGGCGTTCGAGCACCGATACGATGCGGTCAAGCATCGTCGGCACCACCGTAGCGGTTGTCACCCGCTCGTGACCGACCAAGCGGATCCACTCGTGGGGGTCGAACCTACGCAGGTACACCATTTTCCGCCCGGCGTAGAGGTTGGTCAGCGCCGCGCCGACGCCAGCGATGTGGTATGGCGGTACGCAGATGAGCGCAGCGTCGTCGGCTGCCGCGGAGCCGAACTCGACTGTCCCGGTGACATAACTCGTCAGGTTGTTGTGGGTCAGTTCAACGGCTTTCGGGCGCGAGGTGGTGCCTGAGGTGAACAGCACCACCGCCACGTCGTCGGCCTCGGGGAAGCGCGTGGCGCGTGGCGCGTGGCGCGCGGTGGTCAGGAATGTCTCCGACGTCATCACCCGGTCGGCAGCGCCGGCCACGGCGTCCAGGTACGGGCTGTCGGCAATGACAATGGGCTGGGCCAACCGGCGTATCAACGACTGCAGACCTTCGGCGCTGAGCCGATAGTTCAATGGCGAGAAGGGCAGCGCGGCTCGCGCCGAGGAGAGCATCAGCAGCGGGAGATTGACGCCGCCCGTGCCCACGTAGACCACGTGACGTGCACCCGACGCGGTGATCACTCCCGCGCCCCCATCGGCTAGTTCGCATAGCTCGGTGCAGGTCAGCGCCACGTCGCCGTCGATGACCGCAATGCGTTGCGGATCGCTAGACGTCGCCATCTCCAGTAACAGCGAAATACTCAACTCAACCCTTCAGACTCGAGATAAAGGCCATCAGCGTGGGCGCGACACCCGGAGGTACTCGGAAACGGCGGTTAGGACAGCAGCATGGTGGAGCGCCGCATCAGCGGAGCCTCGGTCTTTTCACACACCTCGTCCTCGCTTACGCCGGGGGCCGTCTCGAGCAAGACGAGTCCTGACCCTGTCACGTCGATGACACCCAGGTCGGTGAAAATCGTATTGACACAAGCCTTTCCGGTCAGCGGAAGGGTGCACACTTGCACGATTTTGGGGGTGCCGTCGCGAGAAACGTGCTCCATCATCACCAGTACGCGGCCGGCACCGTGCACGAGGTCCATCGCACCGCCCATGCCCTTGACCATCTTGCCGGGGATCATCCAATTGGCCAGGTCCCCTGCGGCGCTGACCTGCATCGCCCCCAGTACTGCGATGTCGATGTGACCGCCGCGGATCATGGCGAACGAGTCGGAGGAGTCGAAGAACGAAGCCCCGGCCCGGACGGTGACCGTTTCCTTGCCCGCGTTGATCAGATCGGCGTCCAGTTCGTCTTCGCGCGGGTACGGACCGACACCGAGGACCCCGTTTTCCGAGTGCAGGACCACGGTGAGGTCATCAGGAATGTGGTCGGGCACTAATGTCGGCATGCCGATACCCAGGTTGATGTACTGGCCGTCCCGGAACTCCGCGGCTACCCGCGCGGCCAGTTGGTGGCGATCCAGGCTCATCGGGCTGAGTCCTGTCTCGCGCGGATCGTGGGTCGTTCGATGTGCTTGACCGGCTCTGGCGCGTGGACGACGCGCTGGACCTGGATTCCAGGGGTATGGATGTGCTCGGGGTCGAGCTCTCCGGGCTCGACGAGCTCTTCCACCTCGGCGATGGTGACGCGGCCAGCCCCCGCGCACGCGGGATTGAAGTTGCGAGCAGCGCGCCGGTAGACCAGATTGCCGTGTCGATCACCCCGCCAGGCGTGCACCAACGCGAAATCAGTGGTGATACCGGTTTCCAGAACGTAGAGGCCACCGTTGAACTCACGTTGTTCCTTTGGCGGGCTGGACGTCATCACCTCGCCTTCGGGTCCATAGCGCCACGGCAGGCCGCCGTCGGCCACCAACGTGCCCACACCGGCTGGGGTATAGAACGCCGGGATGCCGGCTGCTCCGGCGCGTAAACGCTCGGCCAGCGTGCCTTGCGGGGAGAGTTCGACCTCGAGGTCACCGCAGAGATACTGGCGGGCAAACTCCGCGTTCTCCCCAACGTAGGAGCCGGTTGTACGCGCGATGCGGCCTGCTCCCAGGAGCAGACCCAGGCCGATCCCGTCGATTCCGCAGTTGTTGCTCACCGTTGACAGCCGCGTCGAACCTTGCGCGTAGAGAGCTTGGATGAGTAGCTCCGGTATCCCGCACAAACCAAAGCCGCCCACCGCAATCGATGCACCGTCTCCGATATCGGAGACTGCTTGTGCAGCGGTTGAAAACACCTTGTCCATGTTTGCCCTCGCCGATCGTTCACTCTGCGCGCCACCGGCCACACTGACAGCCGAGTCCTACCCAGGCCGTCGCCACCCGTCGTGTGTCGATCGACCTATATTATACGACGCATTAGTTTTTCTGGTTCAGCGGCGCTGGCACCCCGTCGCCTGGTCTGCCACCCAGGCTCGACGCCATCAGCACAGCTCAACCCTGGCGGCGCAGCACGACGCACATTGTGAAGGCTCGTTCGACCACAGGCCGTCGATGGCCGTGCGGTCGTGGACTGTGATGCTCCGGAATGTCGTTATCCCAGGGGATTAACGGCAAGGTGCCCCGATTGACAGTTATTAACTGACATCTCAATACTTACCTGTGAACGCCGCGGTAGCCTGCGCCTAGACGTTGATGCGCCTTGCATTCTTTGACGGTGTCGGGCCGGCCCCAACTGATCACGCGATTTCGGAATTATGTGCCGGATTCGATCGGGACCGACAGATGACCATCAGGCTGATCCGTTGTTGACATCGCGGCAAGGACGTCGAGTGCCTGACCAAACAGGTCAATAAGTTCGTCATCGCCTCCTTGCGTCGTCCACCGGACGAACGCTGCGTTGAGGGCGCCCAGGATCGCGACGCCAAGGACGCTCGGCCGGAGGTCGGTCGCGGGGTCGACGCCCAGCCGCCGGGCGATCGCGCCCACAATCGTGTCGGTCAGTCGGACGTCACCGATAATCCGATGCTCCAGAGTGGGGGTCAGCTGGATGATTCGATGCAGTAGTTCAGCCGCCGCTACGCCCAACACCGAAAGGAGCAGCCCAAACCAACCTGGGAACCACCGCACGGGGTGGATACTTTCATCTGGCCACCAGCGGATACTTCAACTTGGCCATTGACACGTGACTGGGGCATCTCTGGTGAGCAAGACTGGGGAGGTTTAGTGAGCATCCTCCGTTAAAGCTCGGAGCCGCAGTGACCAAGGGTCCCGCGTCGCGACTATCTGCGAAACCGCAGTCGCTGTCGCACGAACCGCCGCACCAAGACTGTCTGGCTGGAACTGGCGCGACCGTGTGGCAACCGAAATGGCGGCAATAGCCCGTCCATCGGGATGCCGGATCGGGCTGGCGACGCTACTGATGCCGAGGTGGCATTCCTGATGGTCGGTGGCGATCCCGGTCGTCCGCACGCTCGCGAGCTGCTCGAGCAATAGGTCAGGTGCAGTGGTCGTGTAAGGCGTCCTGGCAGCCAACGGACCAGCGAGGGTCTGCTCCACGAAGGCCTTGCTCGCAAACGCGAGCAAGGCCTTCCCTGACGCCGTGGAGTGCATGGGGCGGCGTCGGCCGAGGGCCGGTTGAACGGTGGCCGAGCGGTGACCAACCGTTCGCTCAACACACAGCACGTCGCGACCGGCGAGGATGTCCAGACTCACCGCTTGGCGAGTCGCCTCGTGGAGATCGAGTATATAAGGAAGAACGAGGTCACGAAGGAGGTTGGGCCGTGGCATCGAACGACCCATCTCAAACATCCGGATCCCGATGGAGAACCTGCCGTTTCGCTCATCGAGAGCTTCCCATGCGCAGAGTTGTTTGGAAAGCCGATACGCAGTTGACTTCGGAACCCCGGTGAGCCGGCATATCTCGGCGAGAGTCAACTCGCGGCTAGCAGCGACCGAGTCAAGGATGGCGAAGCACTTGCCGAGAACAGACTTCGGTATTGCGTCGTTGACGCCGCCGGCATCAGCTGCGAGACGGCCGCCGTGGCCACGGTGGACGATGTCGTCAACGACTGCTGTCACAAGTTGGTACCTCCCGGCTCGCCATCGATCTAGTTTACAAGTGGCACATTATATGTAGCGAGTGTGCCACACAACGCCGGCTGAAGGAACCATCCCCTGGGAAAGGTGGATAGAGACATCACGGCGAAAATGCCGTCGCAGGGATTCACCGGATCATCGGACACCGAGGCCGAGGCCAGCGTCTAAGAAGAATCCACCCGCCGACACACGCACCCCCCGCCGAGCGAGGGCAGGTTAGGGGAGCAACCGGCCGAAACGGGTCGTTCAGGAACGCAGAGCACGACTCCCGGATTTGGGAGATGCCAAACGCTATTGCTGGCCAGCCCGCCGAAGACCCGAGCCCTTAGTTGGGTCCTGTCCGACCGGGACCGGGCGATGGTCGATCAGCTCGGCGAATACCTGAGCCAGCCGTTCGGCCCCGTCGGATTCGAATGCGAACATCGACATGCCCAGGCGGAGTACGATTTCCGCCACTTCCCACGTGGTCACGTCCCCGGATCGGACCACTGTCCACTGTTCGGTCGACGGTGCGATTGCCCCGCGGACGACGGCAGTGAATTGGTGAATCCTCGCCTCCAAGTACGGCAGGGCAAACGTAGGTTCGGCGCGAAACACGTCGCGCGCGATCGGGTAGTAAACGCCGAAGCGCGCAGTCGCAGTCAGCACAACCTCGATTCGGCGGTGGAGCCCCGGATCGCTGGCGACGGCGTCATCGATTGCCCGGCCATAAACCTCACCGACGTGTTCGGACACCGCCTCAAAGACCGCATTGCTGTTCGGAAAATACCGGTACAGCGTCCGCCGAGATACGTGCGCCTCGCGACTCAGGCTCGCCATGGAAAAGCCTTGCGCACCCTGGCGCGCGAGTGTGCGCAGTGCGGCATTGAGGATGAGGCTCTCGGTATCTGCAGCCGGAGGCATGCGCCAAACCTACTGCACCACCTCGACGTCTTGTGCCACATGACCGTGCCTGATGCCACCCAGCCTGCGACACCTGGGGCAGGCAAGGCCGGCGAGCCATTCGGAGGGTGAGCGCCTCGGCGCCCAGCCGCTCATCGGCCGGGTCGTTACAAACTCCCAACCATGTAGGAGGGAAACCCGCCGCAGCCGACCAGGCCACGTCGGTGAGAACGGGTGAATCCCAGCATTTTCAACCTCAGTTTCACTGAGTGAATTTGCGTCTCGACCTCTGTTGGCCGGCCTGGCAGCGTGCCCACCGTCATCGATGTTTTCTTCGACTATCAGCTGAGCCGGTGTGGTGGGCCACAACCCCGAGTCGGTCGCCTGTGGAGGTTTTTGTGAGTACTACGACGCTGGAGAACACGAGTGTGTTCGCTGCCGTTCGCGCCCTGACACCGGAAATCACGGAGAGGGCCAGCGAGGCGGAGGAGAAGCTGGGGGTGCCCCCGGATATTCACCAGAAGCTCACCCACGCGGGTGCCTTTCGCATGTACCTGCCGAAAAGTGTTGGTGGCGAGGGTCTCACCTTGGCTGAGGGCATGCGGGTCATCGAAGAGGTTTCGCGAGGTGACGGTTCCACCGGCTGGAGTGTGATGGTGGGTGCAGTCTGGGGAATTCTGTGGACTCACTTCCCCGCCGCGTTCGTCCACGATGTCTTCGCCGGCGGTCCAGACGTTCTTGCCCGGGGGGCGGTAGCGCCCAAAGGCACCGCCGAAGTGACTGACGGCGGCTACCGGGTGAAGGGGCGCTGGCCCTTTGGCAGCGGCAGCTACGAGAATCAGTGGGTCTGGGCCAACTGCATCGTGACGCAGAACGGAATCCCCAGGATTGGGCCTTCGGGTGTGCCTGAGATGCGAATGGTGGTGCTACCTGCCGAGCAGGTCGAATTCCTCGATACCTGGAACGTCGTCGGGATGAGGGCGTCGTCCAGCGATGACTTCGTCATCGACGACAAGTTTGTGCCAGCGGAGCACACCGGCGACATTTTCGATGGGGCGGCCTCAACGTTCGACGGCCCACTGTATCGGTTGCCGTTCCGCGTATCGTTGTCGCCGACCCTGTCGGCAATAGTGCTCGGCGTCGCCGCGGGAGCGCTGGAAGACCTGAAGGCGTTGGCCAAGGTCAAGCGGCCGTCGTTCAATCCCGCGATCACCATCGCGGAAGACCCTGTGGTGCAGTACAAGATTGGGCAGCTGGAGGTCCGTCTGGCTGCAGCTCGTGCTTTCAACTACGAAGCGGTCGAGGAAATTTGGGGGCGGGTCGCGGCCGGCGCCCACCTTCAACCTATCGAAGGTGTCCGGGTCCGAGCCATGGTCGCCCATGTTCACACCGAATGCATGGCCATCGTCAATGAGGCGTTCAGCCTCTCAGGCAGTAACGCCATCTACAACGCCTCGGCGTTACAGCGACGCTGGCGTGACGTGCGCGCAGCGTCGCAGCATCTCGGGGCAAGTCCCGAAACCTTCGGGATCTTGGGTGCCCTCGAGCTTGACCAAGATGTTTCGCCCATGGCCACGGATTAGTCATGGCCAGACCGAACAAGCGTCCGCTTCCGAATCGCTTGATCCACGAAGTCGATAACCCTGGGTTCACCGGTGGTATCGCGGCCGAAACTGTCGGCAGTAAGGAGGTGCTGTAATGGTGTTGCAGCAGAGGCCCCCGACGGTCGCCGCCGTTCTCACAGATGGAACGCGGATGTCGGAACTGATTGACACCGAGTACCGCGAAGTCGCCATGCGAGTTTTGGACGACGAAGAGCTGTACCGGCTGGAACTGAAGCATATATTTGCCCGGGCGTGGACAGCCGTCGCGCACGAGGACGAGATACCCGACGTTGGCGATTATGTGCTCCGGTATGTCGGCGAGGACGAGCTCATCATCAGTCGGGGGGAGAACGGTGAGATCACCGCCGCCCTCAATGTATGCAGCCATCGAGGAGTCAAGGTGTGCCGGTTTGAGGCCGGTAATGCCAAGACCTTTCAATGCTCCTACCACGGTTGGGTGTACAAGTCTGACGGCAGCTTCCGTGCCGCCCCGATGGCACGAGAAGTCATGCAGGGGACCTTGCGCTCGAAGGCTGAGCTGTCACTTCTGCGGGCACGCACTGACACATACCTCGGCATGGTGTTCGCAACGTTTGACGAGTCGGCTCCATCGCTGCGTGAATACCTTGGGCCCATCGCTTGGTACACCGACTTGATGTTCGGCCGTACTGACAGTGGCATGACCGTCCTTGGCCATCCACAGCGTTTCACCATCCAGGCGAACTGGAAAAGTGCTGCCGAGCAGCTCGCCGGCGACGTTCTTCACACCGGGTTTCTTCACCGGGCTTTGACTGAACTCGGCATCGTAACGATGAACGACGAGATGCCGGATCATATGCTCGGGGTCAGTGCCAGCTTCCAGGGCCACTTCTCACGCTGCTTCGACCTGCGCAAGGGGCACTACATCTCTGGTCAGAGCGGAAAGGATGTCACCAACCTTAGTCTGATGGAGCGGCTTCGCCTCATACCTCCGCCTGGCATGAGTGTCGACATGGTCGACCAACTGGAATCCAGATTTGACGAGGGGCAGCTGCGTGTCCTCGCGGAATGGACTCCTCAGGAATGCGTGATATTCCCGAATGTCGTTGGCCTGGCAATGCCGTTCCAGATGGCGGACGGCAGCGCCTCCGCCTTCTTCTCCTGGCGATCGTTAGTACCTAAAGGGCCCCACCAATTCGAGATCGTCCACTGGACGATGGTGGAGCGCGACGCCTCGCAGGAACTTCGTGATTCAGTAAATATGATGACCACCACCACATTCGGTTCCGGAGGGTTCATCGAGGCCGACGACAGCGACACCTGGCCGCAGCAGGCCAAGAGCGCTCGCGGTGTCATGGGCGCGCAGCGCAAGCTTCGCTACCAAGCCATCACGGGCGAGAGCCGCCCACACGACTGGCCCGGTCCAGGCCAGATCTATCCAGGAATTGCCAAAGACGACGCGCAGTGGAACTGGTGGCTGCGCTACCTCGAATTCATGGAAGGCAGGCCGTGGTGACCGCCAAACTAGACGCCACAAACGGCGAGAGTGCGAAGCCGAAGTGTTCGTACTATCCGTCGCCTACAGGACAGCGCATTCCGATGACGGACCCTCGGCATACCGAGATCGTCGAGTTCCTCGAGACAGAGTCGACCCTACTCGACGACGGCGAGTTACCGGCGTGGCTGGAGTTGTTCGCGCCCGACGTCGTGTACCGGGCGCCGGTTCGGCTGGCCCGCGCCAATGGCCAGCCGCAGTTCGACACTGAACAGTTCCATCTCAACGAGAACTACATGATGCTCGCGCTGAAAGTGCTGCGCATGGCACACACAGAGTCTGCTTGGTCCGAGAACCCCGCATCACGCACCCAACGCATCGTGCACAAGATCCGCGCATACGACACCGACACCGACAACGAACTCGAGGTACGCAGCTCCATCGTGCTGCTCCGTTCGCGCTGGGATGAGACAACATTCGAACTCACTGCCGGCCGCAGAATCGACATCATTCGGTGCCAAGAACCGTGGAAGATTGCCTCCCGCACGATCTACTTCGACCAAACTGCGCTCGGCGCCCCGAATCTGAGCAGCTATCTGTAGGGAAGTTAACCCAACAGGTCCGGAGAATCATGTCCGCGGCGGCCTTTTGCGCGCGCGAAACGCGGGGGGTCCCTACTACCACAACGATTGACCTAGATGAAGGTGAAATACGATGGACGCGATCGCTACCAACCAGAAGTACGAATCAGAAGTGCTTCATACCGTCAACCAACTCTTCGCTGCACTCGAAGCCGGCGACCTCTCCGCGGCGAAGGCGCTGTTCCACAACAACGCCGTGGTCTGGCACAACACTGACATGACAGAGCAGGCTGCCGATACCGCCCTTGCGCCGCTTGGCCTCCTGGCGACCTACAACGCGCGATTCGATATCGTCAGGCGCTACCTGGTCGAGGATGGCTGCATCCAGCAGCACACCGTGCGCCGCACCACGACCACAGGTGAAATCCTCGAAGTCTCGGCCATCCAGCGAATTTGTGTCGACGACGGGCTGATCAGCCGGATCGAGGAGTACCTGGACACCTTCCAGGCGATGCGCTTTCTAACCCCGGATCCACTAGCTCAGATACCGTAATTTGACCCGATCGGACACGGTATAGACCCCACGCAGTGCCCACGGAAGCCAACTGAAGAAGTTTTCGATCTCATCACTGGCGACGTAGTCGGGGTTGAGATCCATGTGCAATCTCCGACCACGTGGGGTCCGGCGGTGCTCACATCGATCTTGCCTGCGGCATCGCGCCGGACAGCGTCCCGACAGATACCAGTAGGTGTCGGCGGGGCTGACATGGCCAAGGTAGGTCGACAGGGTTGCGATGTGCTCGTCGACGCTGAGCTCGGATCGCTGCCACCGGATCCGGGTGTCCACGGCAAAGCTGTGTCTGGGGTCATGTGCCCGCGGGTGGACGGTCTCGGTGCGTATCCCGAGCGAGGTGGTGATCTTCCTGAGGGTCTTGCTCACGCCGCTGCGATCGAGCCTGGGGCCCGCGGAGGAGACGAAGAACGCTCTCGCGCAGGGTCTGGGGCAGAGGCGGTCGTGCTCGGCGACGTAGCGCGACAAGGCTTCGGTGACCGTCGGGTGCAGCGGTACCAGCCTGGAGCGGTCGAACTTCGCGTGGCGGATCGTAGTGACGTCGCGCCGGTGGCCTCCAGGTAGGCGACCAGCTGCGGGAGCAAGTGCCCGGCCCGCTCGAGCTTGAAGCCCAGTGCCCGGCGCAGCTGCAGGTAGTCGGCCACGTGTCCGCTCAGCGCGCTCATCGCCGTGCACCTTCGGGCCATGGCGCCGAGATTAGCCGTAGCCGATCGAGGTCGACGCGGGCGTAGGCCGCTGTGGTCTGCAGGCTGTGATGACGCAGCACCTGCGCGATCTGTGTCAGCGGCACCCCGATTGCGACCATCTCGCAGGCCACGGTGTGGCGCAGTCGGTGCGAACCCACCTCAGCTACCCCTGCTCGCCGGCACGCCCGACGCACCACCAGCTCACCGGCCGGCCAATCGACGTCATCGATATGGAGGGTGGCCACCTCGCTTCTGCGCAAGCCCAGCCGCAGCAGCGCGATGATCAGCGCGTAGTCGCGCCGCCCGAGTGCCGAGCGTCGATCACAACTCTCGAGCAGGGCCTGTGCCTCGGCCCGGGTGATCCATTGAGGCAGCGCCGAACGTCGCCGTCCGGTCACCGGCAGCGCCGCCTGGGACAGGTCAACGTGCATCAGCCCCTCGACAAAGCAGAAACGCAGCAGCGCCCGCAGCCCGGCGACGAAGTTTTGCGTCGCGCTCACCGAGACCGCCCCGGACTCGCGCAGCACTGCCCGCGTCACGTCCGCTGCCGTCACGTCGGCAAGGTCGCTGGGCGACAACCCGGCCAGGAACCGGGCTGCGTGGCACACGTAGCCACGAGCAGTACCAACCGCCAGGCCGCGCTCGGCAAACAGGTAGCGCTCGAAAGAGTCCAACAGCACATCCGTCGGCGAGCCGACCCGGAGCGGCTCCTCGGCAGCCAATCCCAGCCGTTGCAGCACGTCGAGCAGACACAGCGGGCCCGGACGTGACCACTGAGCGCGGTGACGCCCGGCACCACGTTGGAAGGCAAGGAACTCCTCGACACGCTCGCCGGTCAGCTCAGCGACGCCCAGCCTCCGCACCTCGAGCCAGTTACTCATCCGCGCTACCTGCCGCAGCTGGTTCACTGACGTCAACGACGTGTAGCACCGATGCTTCAACTCCATTCGCGTACGCGTCCGCGAATGGAGCCAGTGGCCCCGTCATCAAGACCTTGCTCACCCTGCTCGTTGGCCTGACCATGCTCGTCTCCTTCTCGTTGCGAATGCGAAGGAGACAATGATCGAATGCGGCGTTGTTATGCCAACCCCATCAGGCGGGATTCCCTGCGCCACAAGGGCGATCGCACCCAGGTCGGCATAACGCAGAGGTCGGCATAATCGTGAAGCCGCGGCGAAGAGGCCGCGTGAGCTCCGATTCCTGCACTGTCGCAGAGGTTTCGGAACACGGCATGGATCGTTTGATAGACCATCCTGTTGCCCCAGTAGAGACGAAGCAGCTCACCGTCGTCGGTTCGCGGTGAACCTCGTCGCGCAGACGGGCATAGCGTTGCAGCGCGGCCAGCACCGATGGCTGCAACGGCACCAAGCGTGACTTGCCGAACTTCGACTCGCGGATCGTCAACGTCGCGTCGGTTTCGGCGACATCGCCGCGGTCGAGTCGGATGGCTTCACCGACCCGCATACCCGTGGCCGCCAACAGCCCAATCACGGTTTCATGTGTTGCCGAAGCGAACCAGGTCCGCAAGCACTGCGCGCCCGTCATCAGCGCGCCGATGTCATCGATGCTGAAGATGAACGGCTCGTGACGGCGTCGGCGCGAACCGACCAGCCCGAACGGCGGAATCTCGGTGCGCGCCGTCGAGTCCGGCCATGTGCCGGGCGAACCCGCGGGCGATGGTCATCCGGTGGGAGGCCACCGTGCCCGACGGGTCGACGTCGGGTGCCGTGACCCACCCCAACGCGGCAGCAACGGTCACCGTCTCCAAGCCGGCATCATCGAGCAAGGCGACGAACGCGACAACAGCCGATGGTATTCGGCGAGCTCGTGGCCCAGGCGATTGCGCAGCCGCAGGTAATCCGATGCGGCATCGGCCAGCGCGCTCATCGTTCGCCGGCCAAGGCAGGGCGATCGACCGCAGTGTTGCCACGTCGACCGTCGCGTAGAGCGCGGTGGTGGCCAGATCGCGGTGACGCAGCACCTGGCCGATGTCGACCAGCCTCACTCCGCGACGCAGCATCTCGGCGGCCAGCGTGTGCCGCAAACGGTGCGCGCCGACCCGGGGCGGTCCGGCCCGGTCGCATGCCCGGCGCGTCACGTCACTGACCAGATCCGGCACGATTCCCCGCCTGGGGGCCTTGCAGGAGTTGAACACCGAGCGCAGCAAGGTCTGCGGCCGGACGTCGGCGAGGTATTCGGCCAGCGCTCGACCGACATCTGTTGGCAGCGGCATCCCGTCTTCACGGGACCCCTTGCCGCGAACAATGATCCGGCCGCCGCGCTAGTCGACGTCGCCCAACTCCAGCCTTGCCACCTCAATCGAGCGCAAGCCCAGCCGCGCGACCAGCAGCAGAATCGCATAGTCACGGACCTGGACCGGATCCCCGTGATCGCAGCTGTCCAGCAGCAACGCCACGTGGCCGGCGGGCAGCGCCTTGGGGATACGTGTTTCGCGCCACCCCGCCACCGGGGGAACCGACGTGGTCAACAAGCGCGGTGTCAGCCCGCGCACGCATAGGAACTTCAGCAGGGACCGCAGTTGGGCCACCCGGCCCTTGGCTGAGCCGACGCTGATCCGCTCGCTTTCACGCTGCAAGAACCCCACTTCAGCCCCGGTCAACGCGCCGCGGCTTCATCACTGTCACCGACTGAGTGCAGCTCAAGGAACCGGCGTGCGAGACGCAACTTCGACGTGTGGCACAACTATGCCGTTGTCGGATCCGCCACAATGATGAGAAAACGCGTCCGCGATCTTGATGAGAGTCTTGCAGAACCTGCAGGTAGGTAGCCGCGAATCGCCATCATGTTTGAGGACCGACATCGGAGGTGTCGGTTGTCAAACTTTGGGGTGGACAGATGGCGGATCCGCCACGAAACTGATTTCTCGACAGACTTATCGTGACACTGCGCGCCGACTCGGATGTCGTGATGAGGTGGCGGTGGTCGGTGGCGTAGGCCAAGTTCTATTTCACGTTAAATTTAATTGACCTGGGGCCATCGTGAATGGCGGCTGATGCGCCAGGCGATCCGCTGTACGCTACAGTTGCCGCCGGGCTCGCGGGTCCTGCTGAAACGCGCTGGTCAGTACCGCATTTCGGCGGTAGGTCCGGAAAGTCGCGAAGGTTTGACGACAGGTAGGTGCACTGCACGATGACAGTGACGACCCGCAAGGGGAGGGTCAGCCGCGCGACGAGGCGAGAAGAGATCGCCCACCGGCTGTTCACCGCAGCTGAACGAATGCTGGACGATGGAACCAGTTTCGCGGCCATCAGCGTCGAGCAGCTCATCACCGGCGCGGAGATCGCCCGGTCCACCTTTTATGTGTACTTCGAAGACAAGGGCGCTTTGGTCCTGGAGCTGGCGGACCGCGTCACTCGTGAAGTGGGAGAAGCTGCCTCGGCTTGGTTCAACTTGCAGCCGGGAGCAACTCGTGGTGACCTCAAGGCGGCACTCGGCAAGATTGTCAAAGAATACGTACGGCACCGGCACATGATGGCCGCGGTCGTCGAGGCGGCTGCCTACGACGAGCGGGTTCGGGCACAGTACGCCCGTGTCATGCAACACCGTTTCGAAGACATGGCCACCAGTTTCCGTGCCCAGCAACGGGCCGGAGTCATCGCGGCTGACCTCGATATCGAGTCCGTGACGTCCTGGTTGGCCTGGATGATCGAACGCGGGTTGTATCAGCTGTCGAGTGAAAGTGACGATCCGCCAGCCGACCGTCTCGACGGGATGACGACCATCGTCTGGGAGACGCTGTACGCACGCGCAAGTCGCGACGGGGGAGCTTCGTAACAGACGCCACTGCAATGACATTGGCGCTTCTCAGAGTTCGCGCGCGCAATTGCGGCACTAAGTCCAGGCGCATCATCACTTGCCGGTGCTGTGATTGACACCACAATCAAGCTCGTACATACTGTTCGAATAGCTCGTATGAGATAGTCGAGCGGGTCGGTGGTGAGCAGCCGCGAATCGGTCGGCAACGGGCAAGTGCCACGGCAGGAAAGGTGATCGATGAAGCGTGCCACCGAGTTGGCGTGCGCATGGGGCGGAATCGCCTTCTCGGTGCTGTTCTTCGTCGGCTTCGTGGGCATCGCACGCTTTTTCCCGCCGTTGAGCCCGGCGGACACGGCCGAGCAGACCGCAGCTATCTACCGGGATCACGCGAGCGCCATCCAAACCGGACTGCTGGTGGCCTACGTCGGAACGATGTGCTTCCTGGCATTCGGCTCCGGAATCGTCGGCCAAACGCGACGAATCCGTGGCGTAGCGCCGGCAGTCACGTTCTTCCAGGTTTCCAGCTACGCCTCGGCTGTCCTGCTCATCATTTTGCCGCTCATCTGTTGGTTCACCGCGGCGTTCCGGCCGGAAACCCGGTCCGCTGAGTCGATTCAGTTGATCAACGATTTCGGGTGGATCGGCTTCGTCATCGGCTTCCCGCCGTTCGTCACCTGGGTGTTCTCCACCGGACTGGCCATCCTCTCCGACGAGTCGGAGCGGCCGTTGTATCCGCGTTGGTCAGGCTATCTGAGCCTGTGTATGGGCCTGCTCCAAGTGATGGCCCTGTTGCTGGTGTTCTTCAAGGTGGGCCCGTTCGCGTGGGACGGGTTGTTCTCCTGGTACATCCCCTTTACTGACTTCTTCGCCTGGTTCGTGGTCATCACCGTGCTGACGATCAAGGCGATCAACAATCCGGGGTACGAGGCGTTGGCGGATGCCCGCTCCGATCAGACGCCCGAACTCGCCCTCAGCCGGCGCGCCGAGGCGTAGTCCGCGTGCGGTTGTCTCAGCTACGACGTTCGCTGTTCCCACCTTAGTTCTGTCTCAGGAGAGTGAAATGACCGCTACGACATCTATATCCGCGACGGTACCCACGCTGCGGTTCGATCACCACTCCGCCTACACGTCGAACCATCGTGACGACGTGTTGGCTCAGGTTCGTCCCCACCCCATCTTCTGGACTGAGAGTCACGGCGGGTACTGGGTCGTGACGTCACACAGTCTGGTCAAGAGAGTTCTTCGTGACCCCGCCTTGTTTTCGTCGCACAAGACCGAGGAGATGACCGGCGGTGTCACAATCCCCACCGTCATCGGGCCGCGGATCATCCCCGCCGAGATCGACCCGCCCCATCACATGAAGTTGCGGAAAATCCTTGCTCCGCAGTTCAACCGCGCGGCAATAGAGCGAGTCCGACCACGGCTGGAGGAAATGATCTCCGGCATAATCGACGACGCTGTCGCCAAAGGCGACTTCGACGTCGTACACGACATCGCCGATCGGATTCCGGCCGGTGCGATCGTGGAGTACCTGGGCTTCGCTGAAGAAGAGCGAATTCCGTTCATCGCTTCGGTGCATGCGGCGCTCAACGTGATGCCCTACGCATCCGATCCGGATTTCGTCAACTCACCGAAGATGCTGGAAGGTATGACCGCGCTCGGACACGCGGTCGACGTGATCAAGTCGCTCATTGCTCAGCGGCGCGCAGACCCGACCGACGATGTCGTCAGTCACCTGGTTTCGCCCGAGTTCGAGCTAGAAGACGACGAAATTCTCTGGGTGACTTTCACTCTCATCGTCGGCGGGGCGGAGAACCCGGCTGCCATGATCGGCAACTCACTGCTGTACCTCTCCCAGGACGCCGACCTGCGCGCTCGGCTGGTGGCGGACCACAGCCTGATTCCGGCGGCGTGTGAAGAACTCCTGCGTCAGACGTCGTCGGCGGTCTCCTTGGCGCGCACCGTGACTCAGGATATCGAGTTGGAGGGGGCGCAACTGCGGCAGGGAGATCGGCTGCTGGTCTGGCTTCCGGCGGCGAACCGAGACGCCACCGTATTCGAACGGCCCGATGCCGTCGATATCGACCGACCTTCCTGCCCCCATGTGGCATTGGGTGACGGACCCCATGTCTGCGTCGGCGCGGCGATGTTCCGCGTCTGGTTCGACATCATGATGCGCGAGATCCTCACGAAGATGCCGGATTTCACCGTCGACCTGGATCGTTCGCAACGTTTCGACGATGCCGCGACGATGTGGGGTTGGCGCTCGATGCCCGCCACCATCAACAGTGCACCGGCATGACGAACCTGCCCTACGCCCTCGAAGCCCACCCGTTCTTCAGTTGGGTGTTCACAGCGGTCGGCGCGGTGTTCTTTGTGGCGTCTGCGGTGTGGGCGCTCACCTCGTCGCGGCGACTGTCCACCGCCATTCCCGTTCTCGCACTTGCCGGCGGATTCATCGCGGCTCTGGAAGAGCCATGGATCAACACCATGATCCAGCTCTGGTATCCCCGAGACAGCCCGCTCATCGCCTTCATCGCGATGGAGCATGCCCAGCCGCTGTACGTCTTCCTGGTGTATCCCGGGTTCGTTGGATTGGGTGCTTACGTTGTCTACCGCAGCCTGGTCACCCACCCGGACGGTCGCCATCTGTGGCGATTTTTCGCCGGGATCGTCCTGCTGGATCTGGTGTTCGAGCTGCCGACGACCGCCGCAGGCGTGTTCTACTATTACGGCGATCAGCCGATGCAGCTTGTGAGCAACGGGTGGCCGTTCTGGGCCGGACCCATCAACGCCGCAGGCCCTCTCCTCGCTGGCTGGCTGATGTACCGGCTGGTGCCAGTGTTGTCGGGGGCGCGCCGCATATTCGTCGTCGTCGCGCTGCCACCGCTGGCCTACGCGGGTATCTACGGTGCCGTCGGCTGGCCGGTCTACACGCTGCTGAAGACCGATGTCCCGATGGCGGCGCGATGGGCCGCGGCTGTGGTGACGATCGCGCTCTGCGTCGGCACTGTCGCGATGATCAAGCTTTCGCTAAGCCGAAGCGCCGATGAGACAGTGCGATTCGGCGATGATGCGCCGCACATGGCGATCGACAAGGCGGAGCAGCGATGAACAAGATGACTCTGCGGTGGTGCAACTTCAGCGGCGTGGCGTTCCTCGTCATGTGGCTGGTGGGCTTCTTATTCTTTGCGCGCGTTGTGCCACCACCGTCGCCGGATGCGAGTGCGACGCAAGTCGCCCAATTCTTCGCCCAACACACCGGTGGAATCCGCTTCGGCATCATGCTGACGCTGTTCGTGTCACCGCTGTACGCGTCATGGTCCGCGGCCATCGCGGCTCAGATGAAGCGAATGCCGGGCGTGTATCCGGTGCTGGCCGATCTCCAACTTGTGCTCGGGGGCCTCACAGTACTGGTCTTCATGATCCCGGCGCTGCTGCTGGAGGTGGCTGCCTTCCGCCCGGATCGCGCACCGGGGGCCATCCAAACGCTCGATGACATCGCCTGGATGATGTTCATCGGCATGGGTGCCACCGCGATCCTGCAGCCGGCCATTATCGCGGTGGCCATCTTCCAGGACCGTGGCGAGAACCCCGTCCTTCCCCGCTGGGTGGGCTACCTCAACGTCTGGACGGTGCTGCTGTTCCTTCCCGGCCCGTTCTGTGTGTTCTTCAAGACCGGCCCGTTGGCCTGGGACGGCGTCTTCCCATGGTGGATTCCCTTCGTTGTCTTCGCGCTGTGGATGCTGGTCATGATTATCGTTCTGCACCGCTCCATCAACCGCTATGAAGGTAGTCCGATCACATCGGCGGCCGTGGACGCCGAAATCTCCCAGCGGATCACGGAAATCGTCGACGCGAAGATCGATGCGCTGCGTCTCGAGTTGACCCGGACGGACCGTTCAGCGTGATCGGACCGGAAGATGATTCCTTACATGATCCGGGCGAAGAGTTGTACTGGAACGAGAGCGCCTGGTTCCCGATCAGCATTCCGGAACGACTGTTGAGCGGATGGGTGATGGTTTTCCATCGGCCCAACATGAAGCTCTCGGTCGGCGGGATCGCACTATGGGATCCGTCTGGGGAAAACCCCTATGACTGCCTGTATTACGACTGGGGTGATCTGTGGGCGTTCCACCCGTCGTGGGATATGTTCGACTGCGCATTGCCGAATGGCCTAACGGTGCGGATGGTCGCCCCGCTGCGCGAGTTCTCGATCACCTATGACGGCAATGGTTGCCGGGCGGACCTGTCGTGGACCGCGACGGCTGAGCCGTTTCATTCGAAATGGTCCAACGGTAGCGCGGACGCCTGGGGCAGCGGGCATTTCGAGCAGCCCGGACTGATGACCGGAACGATCACACTGGGTGGTGAGCGGCTCGAGGTACGGTGCCGATCGAACCGGGACCATTCCTGGGGTCCGCGACATCCAAAGCAGATCCCGAGGGCTGATTTCCCTTGGGGCCTGGACGACAACGGCGACGGCTTCCACTTGTTCGTGGTGGCTGATCAGCCGCCAGACCGTGATCCCATCGATGGAACAACCGAGACCCTGCTGTTCGGTTGGCGGCGAGCCGATGGGGTGACGAGCCCGCTGGTGACGGGGGAGCGCCGGGTCGTCGAGCGCGGCCCAGATGGACGTCCATTGCGGCTGCAGCTCCGGGGAATTGATCAGCTGGGTCGCCAACTGATCGCCGACGGCGAGTGCGTGAACTGGCTGCGCTGGCAGGGCTATCCCTTCACATTCCAGTGGTGGTGCATGGTCCGGTGGGATATCGATGGCAGCCCCGCCTGGGGGGAGCTGCAAGAGTTCTACCCGTTGCAGCAGAGCCGCGAGTACTTCCGGGCCGAGCGTGACTCGTCAGTCATCGGTTCGTGATGGGGGTTGTTCGGGTGGTTGAGTGCGCGGTTTGCGTTCCAGCCCCCACAAGGCGAGTTCGGACATCGCCTCAACGAGCTGCTCTGCGCTGGGCTGCTTTTCAGGAAGGATGATCCAGTCGTAGGCGTTGGCACCCATCACCATCGCCATCAGGATGCGCAGAGTCAGATCGAGTCCGACGGGGGAGAACCATTGGCGGCGTTCTGCTTCCAGTTCTGCCATCAGCCGAAACTGCGCGAAGAGGTTGTCGAATGCGTCGCGCAGTCTGGTGACGATATCGTCGCCGAGCTCGTCGCGGGCCAGCGCCAGCCCGTGTAAGGCGTTCTTGTGTTCAGCAAGGCTGTTGAACATGTCGTTGATCATCAGCTGCATCAGCGGGGCGTCCGCGAGCGGTTGATTGCGCTGATGAAGCCAGTCTCTGTGCGTGCGCTCGAGCAACTCGACGAAAGGGACCAGCACCGACGCCGCGAAAAGGTCGGCTTTGGTCTCGAAGTGCCGGTCGAGAACAGACATCGCCACCCCGGCGTCGCCGGCGATGATTTTCTTGGTGGCCCGGGCATAGCCATGAGTCGCGAACGTCTCCGCGGCGGCGTCCAGGAGCAGTGATCTGACTTCGGCTGGTCGCCTGCGTGTGGCGGGTACAGCCGTGCGCTTCGCGGACAGTGCCTGCCTCCTCGATATGACCGGTTTCGCCCAGTTTACGAGGACGGTGTAGAGGTACATAGTACCCTTGACAGAGGGTGTTACACCCTTTAATGTCTCGAACGCGAGCCCAGACGCGGCTCCTCACTTCTGAAGGAGTTGGTGTATGACCCAGGTGGACCGTACGGGCCTCTCGGCGCCGGGTCGGCCGCCGCAACTGGACACCAGCCAGCCCAAGGCGACATTGCCTGTTCAGGTGTGGGCGACGATCGGCGGGCTGGTGCTCGCGTTCATCGTCGTCATCTGGACGAAATGGGTTATGGGCCCGTACTTCACGCCGGTGCCAAGCGGACCGAGTCGCCAGCCCACCTGGATGACGAACCTGCAGTTCGTGTGGCAGATCGCTTTCACGGGTATCGCGCTGTGGTTTCTGTACTGGTTCCTGGTGAGGCCGTGGCGTCGGGACGGCCGCCCGTCCACCGATGGTCTGCTGTGCGTTGCGATCGCCCTACTGTTCTTCCAGGACCCGCTGTCGAGTTTCACCGGGCATTGGTTCACCTACAACATGAACCTGTTTCAGTACGGCTCGTGGGTTAACGAGATCCCCGGCTGGATGGCGTATGGAGCACCCGGGGCGAACGTCGGCGAACCTCTGGTCTTCACCGGCGCCGTGTACATCTGGGCATTTTTCGGCATGACGTTGATCGGGTGCTGGATCATGCGGATGGTGAGCCGGCGGTGGCCTCGCCTCAGTAAGCCGTCCCTGATCGCGATCTGCTTCTCAACCCTCTTCGTCGCCGATGTGATCCTCGAGGGATTTATTTGGCTACCACTGGGTTTCTTGACCTATCCCGGCGGGCACTGGAATCTGTTCGCCGGCAGCTGGCATCAGTACCCGGTACACGAAGCGATCTTCGCGGGTGCGCTCTTCACCGGCCTGGCCTGCCTGCGCTACTTCGTCAACGATCGTGGCGAAACCATCGCCGACCGCGGCCTGGAGAAGCTGAAGGCTGGTTCCGGGGTCAAGACCACGCTGAAATTCCTCGCATTCATCGGCGTAACGCAGGCCATCATGATGGTGACCTACAACATCCCGGTTGCGGTACTGATCGCCGCCAACCCCGCGGAGTGGCCGAAGTCGATCCAAGAGCGCTCGTACTTCACCGATGGCGTGTGCGGGGCCGGAACGACTCGGCTGTGCCCGCAGCCCGGCGTGCCGACAGTCGGCGTCGGTGACGTCGAAATCGGACCCGGTGGACGGTCGAACGTTCCCGCTGGTGTCTCCGTGCCGACGAGTTTCGTGCCGTTCGTCGACACGCCCACCGGCTAACCACGAATCTTAGTCTTTACCAACAGCATTCGTGGTCGAAGTATCACCAGGCTTGAAGGCGTTCGCCACCTTCCTGCCGACGAACTGCGGTCCCAACGGAACCTAAGGGGAAGCGCATGAACCGGAACGCGCAGCTCGCTTGTGCGTGGTGCGGCGTGATCATGGTGGTCATCTGGGTGGTGAGCTTCATCGTGCTGGCGGGATTCATTCCGCCGCCGTCGCCGCAGAGCAGTGAGCAG
>NZ_JAPJDO010000044.1 GCF_026242045.1 Mycobacterium pinniadriaticum | reverse complement strand
ACCAGACACCGAAGTCCACGGGAGGCCGCTCAGATTCCAGGAATCACCACGTGTCCCAGTCGGACCCTCGGACCTGCCCGTGGACTCACACAAAATCTAAATGTCGGACCCTGGTGCTTTGATGGGGTTATGTCCTCGACGGCGGAGCTTCCGGTGGCGATCAGCCCGAAGGAGCGTCTTGCGGAGTTGTTCGAGGAATTGGCGGAATTGGCGGGTCAGCGTAATGCGATCGATGGCCGGATCGTAGAGATTGTCGCCGAGATCGATCACGACGGGATCTGGGGTGCTACCGGCGCACGCTCGATTCCGGCGTTGGTGGCCTGGAAGTTGGGGATCTCCCAGAACAATGCTGAAGCGATTTCGGCGGTCGCGCACCGCATGGAGGAATTTCCCCGCTGCGTCGAGGCTTTGCAGGAGGGCCGGTTGTCGGTGGATCAGGTCGGGGTGATCGCCGAACGGGCTGCCGACGGTTCTGATGAGCACTACGCACAATTGGCCTCGGTCGCCACGGTCAGTCAGTTACGCAAGGCCATCAAGTTGGCGCCGCGACCCACACCCGAGCCCTGGCTGGAGCCGAAACGCTCGGTGACCAAAACCTCCGACGCCGAGACGACCAGTTGGAAGATCACCCTGCCCCACCAGGAAGCCGCTACCGTCGAGGCCGCCTTGCAGTCACATCGCGATGCGCTGATCGCCGAGTGGAAGACCGACCACGACACCGGTGGCTCCGATAATGCGCCGCCGTTGCCGAACACCACTGATGCGTTCATGAGGCTAGTCGAGGCCGGCTGGGATTCCGACGTCGCGCGCCGCCCGCACGGGCAACGCACCACCGTCGTCGTGCACCTCGACATCAAAGACCGGGTTGCCGCCCTGCATCTGGGCCCGCTGCTCAGCGACGGCGACCGCCAATACCTGACCTGTGATGCCACCTGTGAAGTCTGGTTCGAACGCGACGGCCAACCCATCGGTGCCGGCCGCACCATCCGCACCATCAGCCGACGGCTGCGTCGCGCATTGGAACACCGCGACCTCACCTGCGCCGTGCCGGGCTGCAACGCCACTCGGGGATTGCACGCCCACCACATCGCGCATTGGGAAGACGGCGGACCCACCGAACTATCCAACCTCGTGCTGCTCTGCCCGTATCACCACCGAGAACACCACCGCGGCGAGATCACCATCACCGGCCCCGCCGATCACCTGACTGTCATCGACCGTGACGGCCAGCCCCTCACCGCAGGATCACTCGCACGCCCACCGAATCATCCACCACCGAAGGTTCCACCGTGTCCCGGGCCGACCGGCGAACGCGCCCAATGGAAGTGGTACCACCCCTACGAACCACAACCACCACCAACGAAGAATTAGGTTGTGTGGCGGCGGGAGCTTCACGGCACCGCTGCGGAATCTATTGGAGCATAGGGAAACCCCTCCCCCCGCGCTATGACGTCTCGTCCACGCCGAGCAGCAGTGGGCCATCCTGCGGTAGCAAGTCGAGCACAGCACGTCGGTCGACACCTGCCGAATGCCAGGTCGACCGTCGCACCCTTCAGTCCTCGTCGTTTGGATTGCGCAATGCGAAGTCGGTTTTGGCTGCGGACACCACGCAAGTGAGGCCCGCTGGGTCAATATAGCCACGCCGTTTGCTGAGACTTGGCAAGTTCGAGCACACCCGCCGAAAGGCTTGACCATGCTGATTCATAGGGGAAATACCACGCGTCGGGTTGGGTGTTGCCCGATCAATATCGAAGGCCTTCACCGACGATCTCGGCAATCCCACTCATGGGCAACTCCAGAATGTGGCTGAACATAGCAGCGTTGGATGTCGGTAGAACGGCCACGCCATCGGCAAGATGCAACTCAACGAAATTCGTGCGAGCGGCGGGGACCGGATCGACGTCCTGATTCATCCCCAATGAGTGAAAGTACGGACCTAGCTGCTTGGCACCAAGTGCCGTACGAGTTGTCGATGCCCACCGCCATACGAGGAACTTGTGGGCCAAAGTAATGGTCGAGAAGCGAGCCGTATCGGTGTACCGCCTTCCCCGATCATCGATTTCGTCTATCACCCACCAACCATCGTCGTGGCGAAGCTCATAGGCTTCGTCATCTGACTTGAAGAGGATGCTCTCTCCACCTTCGCCGCCCTCCACAGTTGCATCCGTCATTCCCGCTCGGCCGGCCCATAACTGCCAAGATGCCGCGAGATCTGAGAAGTCGGTCGTCATGTATGCACCTCTTTTAGGTAACCCCAGTCCAGCAGGGTCTGGACCGAGGGGCGCTCGCCCTCGGGAGCAATGATGCGGTACTGCACGCCACCACCGGGCTGATGGAACCACGGCGCCACCGTTGATTGTTCAATAGACCAGCCGGGCGGCAGTTTCGTTGGGTCGTCGACCACATACTGAAAGTACGGCTTCAGTGCGCTCTCGTGAGGCAAGCCCCGAAATGAAAACAGGGTGCCGTCTGGCGATAGCCAGGCACCACCTGGGAAACCGAAGCGATCCATGAGAGTTCCTCGTGCTAAATCGACGTGCGACACAACGCTACCGGGCGCGGCATAGGGTTTCGCCGGATCGGTATCGTCCGGATAGATGAGGTTCCCATCGGCATCGGTGAACTCAGGACCAGGATCGTGAGGGACGTAGCCGTCGAACAATGGCGAGTCCGGCGGCAGCGGGTGCGGCCCTGGGTTGGGGCTGTCACTAACACCGCCGTCATGCACACCAGTTCCACCGTCGTGAGGAGCGCCGCTCCCGTCTTCGACCTTGGCGCCGCCGCCATGCACACCACCACCATCGTGAGGGATTCCGGCGTCGTGTGGACCACCGCCGCTGTCATGCGGCATCGCGCCGGGATGGTTCACGCCGGACGTACCCGTCCCAGGCGCCGTCGACGGCGGGTCCGACGGAGCGCTCGGACCAGATCTGCCACCGCTCGGCGCAGCTACCTCGGAACCCGCGGGCGCAGAGGGGACTTCAGCCTTTGGCGCCGGCGCTGACGTGGGTGCACCCGGCGCATCCGAAGGACCAGGGTGGCGGGTGACCGGCGGCGTCGGCGGCTCGAACGCCTTCGGCAACAGGCCGGGGCTTCCGGACGGCGGCTTCCCGCCGTCAAGGCCCGTCTTGTTCAGGTCGTCGAGCTTGGAAGTGACGCTCTCCACGTCACGCGAGACGCCGCGCAATCCCGTAGTCGCCGAAGCAATCTCAGCAGCCTCACCAGCAGCCCGTTCGGTCGACGTGATCTCCGCGCGTGCGGCGGCCCCCTCGGCCGCCCGCGCGCCACCGGCAGCCTTGACACCTGCCCCACCTGGAATGACGGCCGTGCCGATGTCGAAGCCCAACTCGCCAACCCCGATGAACGGCCGGTTGCTGGTGAAGATGTCGTCGAAATGCGTGACATTCTTGAGCATGTCGACGGAACCTTTCGGATCCATCGCGAACGCAGTGGGAGCAGTCATCGGATTGAAGGTCTCGGCCATCTTGTTCAAGCCTTCGATCATGGCCCACGTACCCTGCGGGTCGCCGACGGGATCGAATCCCGTCACGATCCCCACCGTGTTGATCCCGCCGACAGCGAGACCAACACTCGTATCGGTGAGTGCGTCACCGACGTTGGCCACGATCCGCCCGGCATCCTCGCCGAGGTAGTTGACGAGCTCCACCCGTGTGATGATTTCTATTGCGCGCGTGTAATTCTTGATGCTACTAGCCAGCTGCGCCAGAAGTTCCTTGCGTGCGGCCGACTGGCGCCTGTGGTTGGCCATGACAGCTTTGATGTCGTTGGCAACCTCTTGGATCTTCTCCTCGGCGTCGCCGGTGATCAACTCGAATACGGTGCCCAAGATGCCGCGGTCGGCGACTGACCCCACCACCGAACTGAGCTTGTGCAGAAGGTCACGGATCGCGTTCTGCGTGGTTTCGACGTCGGTGGCAAAGCTGCTCAGCTCGGCGCCAAGCCGTTGCGCCTCGCCGGCCAGCGACGACATCGCGGTGCCGACATCACGCACCGCCGTCTTCATCGGCTCCTTGTCGGGCATCTGCTGGGCATCGATCACCGCGTAAGGCCCGGCGTTCTCCCCGGTCACACGGTAAAGCTGCGCGGCCAAAGCATTCCACGCGGCGGCTGCCGCACGCAGCTCGCTCGGCTCGCCGTTGGGCCACCAATCGCCGACGAGGAACTCGACCAGATACCACAGCACGGGCGGAGTCTGACCGGGCCCGTTGACATCGGGATCACCGCCCGGCGTTGAGTACTTCGCCGGATCGACCGGCGCCGGTAGTGGCGAGGAACCACCCCCAATGTCGGCGGCGGCCTCGGCGCGAGAGTAGTTGGTTGCCGACCCCTGGATCAGGAAACCGATGTGGCGTAATGCGTTGGCTCCCTTGGCGACACCGTCGGCCAGCGCGCTCGCCGAGTCCTGATAGGCGAATCCGAAGGCGGTTCCCGCCGCATCTTGGCCAGTATTGGCATTGTATGACCCGGTCAGCGCACCGACCGCTGCGGTCAGCCCCTCACTGACTCCGGCGACCGCAGCGTCTGCGCCCGACAGTCCCGCGGGATCCACACGCAGCGGCTCACCCATGACTGTCAGCCCCAGATTTTCAGATTCGCCTCGATCGCGCCGCCATAGGCGGTATGGGCATGCGCACCCGCCGAGCGCAGCTGCGCCAACGCGTTCCGCATCATGTCGGCGCCCTCCTTCCACTGCTTGTGGACGGCATCGTGGGCCTCACTGGCCACGCCTTCCCACTGCGCATGAAGATTCGCGACTACGGCGTCACACTCCTCCAACATGGCGTCGACCACCGCCTGGTATGCGGCCATCCGATCAACGATGTCGGCGAGCCGGTCCAAGTCGACAGCGAATGCGTCAGCCACGGTGAATACCCCCCAGCTCCGTCGCCGAGGCTTGCTCGTTGGCAGCAAACGTCTGCCCCGCCTGACCAAGCCGTTCGGCGATCGCAGCCAACGCCTGCTGGACCCTCAGCGAACCGCCATGCCACTGCCGCCACGCCGCCGAGAACGAACCACCGGCCGCCCCCTCCCACGTGCCCAGCACCTGCTGGGCTTCAGTGTCGAGATCGCGCAAGCCCGCTTGCAGATGCTGAGCGCCAGCGGTCAACGCCTCACAAGCGGCCCGCAGGACTGCAGGGTCCACATTCAAGACACCGCCGTCGCCAATTCCACTCACAGAGCAAACGCTACTGACTTGACGAAAATCCGACAATTCACCCGAACAACGTCCGAATGGGCTCGCTCCCGTCCCAGTCCACTGCGGCCGAGCGCACCAGTTCACCCATCCCGATCGTCGCCGGCGTAAGCTCCATCAGCTCGATGATGGTCGCCGCTGTCCCTGCAGGCGGTTCGAAGTAGGCGTAGCGAGCGGTGCCCGGCTCCCCGCCCGACCACACCACCGGCCATCCCGCGGCCTGGCCGGCCGCCAGCGCGGCGTCGAAATCTTCAGCCCAATAGGCCAGCTGATGAAATCCGTCACCGCCGGCCGAGGTGAATTCGGAGTAGATCGACGGCGCGTCATTGTCCTGGTGAATGACCTCGATCTGCAGGTCGCCGCTGTTGGCCAGCCCGAGTGTCAGCGTCACCGTGCACGGTTCACCGCGATACACACCAGTCTGCGTGATGCCGCGGAGCACGAACCACGGGCCGACACCCAGTTCCAGCCAGTCGGCCAGTGCCTTGTCGAAATCCTGCACGATGTAACCGATTTGACGAATCACGCCGGGCAGCACAGGTCCAGACACCAGGTTTCCTCTCAGCCGGGGAGCACCGGCACAGCGCCGGGCGTCAGGAAAGGTCGCACATCCGACCAGGATTTACTGTTCTCGGCGTTGGTGCCCGACAGTTGCAGCACCCCGCGTGCGTCCGACACGTAGACCGCGGCCGGGTTGGCCGCCACCACCGAAACCGGCATCACGATATTGCTGTTGGGCCCGTCGGAGTTCACGCCGTCAAGATTCACATACGACACCGGATGAGCCGCGTCGGTGCGGGTCACGACGATGTCGTCGCCGGTACGCCACGACAGCGACACCACCGAGGAGCCCAGCCCGAAACCGAGCCGACGGGGGTAGGTCAGCGAGAACTCGCCGGCCGGCGTCTGCTCCACACCGGCCAGCACTACCTGGCCGTTGATCACCATCACCGCCCGAGTGCTGTCCCTGGACAGCTGCAATTCGGTTATCGCGCCGGGGAATCGGGACGTCACCGCGGCGGCGTTCACCGGGATTCGCGCGGGCTGGCCGGAGGCTTCCTCCTGGATCACCCGCACCACGCTGTTGCCGTCCACCACGACCCACACCGCGTCGTCCAACGCCCACGAGGGCCGGGTCAGGGATCGTGCGTCGGTGGCCTTCGCCGCCGCCCCGCCGCTCGGGCCGATCCACAGCGAGGACACCATGTCCGGTGCGCCGGGTCGTTGCACGGTCACCGACGCGATGTCCTGGCCGGTCCGCGACAGCGCAGCGGACACCTGTGCCGGCATCTGGCCGAACGATCCGGGTACCGGGGCGGCCCGCTGTCCATCCAGCGACACCATCGTCCCGCCGATCAGCGCATGAACGCCGGCCGAGGCGCCGTCGACCGCACCCGGGTCGGTGGCCGCGACATCGGTGGTGTTCCAGCCATCGGCGAATCGATCGTCGAGAGCGGCGCCATCGGCGTTGATCACATAGGGACCCTTGATGTCGGCGCGCGCCAACGTCCAGATGAGTTGGGCAGCAAGTAGTTGCCGACTGTGCGGGTCTGTGGTGGTGAGATTCTCCAGGTCGATCCGCGCTCCTCCGTAGCCGCGTCCGATACCCGTCTTACCGCCGTCGGCGCGCGTCACCGGGCCGATCATTTTCACCTGCTCCAGCAGGTTTCGCACGGTCCGAGTCATCTCCGGCCGAGGGCCGGCGATCAGCTTGGAGACCAATTCGGTGGCCAGCTGGTCGGGGTCCGACACCGCCACATAGCGCGGATCCGGAACGACGGTCTTTCCCGTCGGGTCGACGAAGTACAACGTGTTCCGTTTGTAGGTGGCCTGGAACTGTTGCCAGTCCAGGAATACCCCGTTGGGCAGCTTGTTGATACGCCATCCGTCCGGGGTCCGCACCAACTCGATCTCGCCGGGGTCGGGCAGCCGTCCTTCGGCGGTCTCGAAGACACCGATATCGGAAAGCGAGCCGAGGATATCCGCCTTCATACTGACCGAAACCCGGTCCGGAGTTCGGGTTTCGACGAACACGACGTTGTCGATCAGCAGCGCACTGCCCTGGTCGTCCCAGCTGTCGGACGCCGAGCCGGTGAGGAACTGACGGGCCGCCAGATGCCGGTTCGCCGGATCAGCGGTGGCCTTGAGGAATTCGCGCAGCAACTGGTCGGGATCCATGCCGGGAGTCGGCTTGGGTAGGGCCTTCGGCTGCTGCCGCTCGACCGTTCCGATGGCCTGCGGTGCCGAGGAATTCGGCACTCCGGCGCATCCGCCCGTCAGCATCGCGACCAGCCCGGCAATCAGAAGGACCAGCAGCCGGCGTCTCACACGCTCTCCCCGGCCGGCTCACGCTGCCGCACCTGGCGTTGTTCCTTGCGGCCATCATGGCGTTCGGCCGCATCCGGTTTCAGCGGCAACGGGCTCGTGGTCACCTTGTGGCCGCGCACCAACGGCAACGTCAACCGGAAGCAGGCCCCCTTGCCGGGTTCGCCCCAGGCTTCCAGACGGCCCTGGTGCAGCCGGGCGTCCTCGATGCTGATCGCCAGGCCGAGCCCGGTGCCCCCGGAGCGGCGCACGCGGGAGGGATCCGAGCGCCAGAACCGGCTGAACACCAGCTTCTCCTCACCTGGCCGCAGTCCCACACCGTAATCACGGACGGTGACGGCGACGGTGTCCTCGTCGGCCGCCATCCGGATCCGCACCGGCTTGTGCTCGGCGTGGTCGATCGCGTTGGCGATCAGGTTGCGCAGGATGCGCTCCACCCGGCGGGCGTCGACCTCGGCGATCACCTCGTGATCGGGCAGATTGACCATCAACTCGATGCCGGCCTCGTCGGCCAGATGGCCGACATTGCCCAACGCGCTGTTGACCGTCGAGCGCAGGTCGACCGCCTCAACCGACAGCTCGGCGACACCGGCGTCGTGGCGGGAAATCTCGAGCAGATCGTTGAGCAGCGTCTCGAATCGGTCGAGTTCGTTGACCATCAGTTCGGTCGAGCGACGCAGCGCCGGATCCAGCTCCTCGGAATGGTCGTGGATGAGGTCAGCCGCCATGCGCACCGTGGTCAGCGGGGTGCGCAGCTCGTGGCTGACGTCGGAGGTGAACCTGCGCTGAAGGTTGCCGAATTCCTCGAGCTGGGTGATCTGGCGCTGCAGGCTTTCGGCCATGTCGTTGAACGACACCGCCAGCCGGGCCATGTCGTCCTCACCGCGCACCGGCATCCGCTCCGAGAGATAGCCCTCGGCAAAGCGTTCGGCGATGCGCGATGCCGAGCGCACCGGCAGGACCACCTGCCGTGAGACCAGCAGCGCGATCCCGGCCAGCAGGACCAGCAGCACCAGCCCGCCGGTGGCCATGGTGCCGCGCACCGTGGTGATCGTGTTCTCCTCGCTGTTGAGGGGGAAGATCAGGTACAGCTCGAGGTTGGGCACCCGCGACGGAGTCGGCGTGCCGATCAGCAACGCCGGACCGGCGAAGCTGTCGGTGTGCACGGTCGAATACTGATAGCTGACCTGGCCCGCCTTGACGAAGTCACGCAGCGATTTGGGAATCTGGTCCACCGGCCCGGCCGCCGTCGCCGCCCGCGGGCCGTCGCCGGGGACCACCAGCACCGCGTCGAACGTGCCGGCCAGCGCCGCACCCGAGGACTGACCGGTTTTGGAGATCAACGTGTTGCGGGCCAACTGCAGGCTGCTGTCCAGTGAGCGGGCCTCTTCACCGCTGACGGTGCCGCTGACGGTGTTGCGGGCCCGGTCCAACTCCTCGGTCGCCGCGTGGACCTTGACGTCGAGCACCCGGTTGGTGATCTGGCTGGTGAGCACGAAGCCGAGCACGAGAATGACCGCCGCCGACAAGCCCAGCGTCAGCACAACCACCCGCAATTGCAGAGAGCGGCGCCAGATCAGCCCCAGCGCTCGACTCAGCGCGCTCGTGCCCCGCACCAGGGGACCAGAGCGTCCCCACGGGCCACGAACGCGCGCCCGGATCACGGCGGTCCGGCCTTGTAACCCACTCCTCGAACGGTCAGTACCACCTGCGGGTTCTCCGGGTCCTTCTCGACCTTCGCCCGCAACCGCTGGACATGCACGTTCACCAAACGGGTGTCCGCGGGGTGTCGATATCCCCACACCTGTTCGAGCAGCACATCACGAGTAAACACCTGCCGCGGTTTACGTGCCAGCGCCACCAACAGGTCGAACTCCAGCGGCGTCAGCGAAATCTGCTCACCCTCGCGGGTGACCTTGTGGGCCGGAACGTCGATGTCGATGTCGGCGATCGACAGCATCTCGGCCGGCTCGTCCTCGTTGCGCCGCAGCCTGGCGCGGACGCGTGCCACCAGTTCCTTGGGTTTGAACGGTTTCATCACGTAGTCGTCGGCACCGGACTCCAGGCCCAGCACCACGTCCACCGTGTCGGTCTTGGCGGTCAGCATGACGATCGGCACGCCGGAGTCCGCGCGCAGCACTCGGCACACGTCGATGCCGTTCATGCCGGGCAGCATGAGGTCCAGCAGCACCAGATCGGGACGCAGCTCACGCACCGCCGTCAGCGCTTGCGAACCGTCGCCGATGACCGCGGTGTCGAAACCCTCGCCACGCAACACGATGGTGAGCATCTCGGCCAGCGATGGGTCGTCGTCGACTACGAGAATCCTTTGCCTCATGTTGTCCATGGTGTCACCGAATTGGGACAAACCCCGGCTACCACACGGGCGAGTTGCGACATTTCCGCTGCGTGCGCCTCGCCGTGCCGGACCGGCGAGGCCGCTAGCCGGTGACCGAATCGGCCAAATCGGCCGGATCGACGTCCGGAGCGACGATCGACCACGGTCCGCCCCAGTTGGCGGCCCCCAGTTCGGCGTACACCGCGCCGGTCCGGCGCTGCAGTCCGTCGTCCCGCTCGTAGGCGTCGCGGGCGCGGTCGGCCTCCTGCTCGGCACGCTGCCTGGCGCGCCGGGCCGCCAATTCGACCGAGGCATCGAGCAGGATTTGCCGATCCGGACGCGGCAGGCCGAACCGTCCGTATTCGAGTTCCCCGACCCACGACACCACCTCGCCGGCGGCGTCCTGGTGCAGGCGGGCCGCACTGTAGGCGGCGTTGCTGGCGACGTAGCGATCCAGGATGACGACATCGTGCTCGCGGCGCAGCGCGGCGATCTGGTCGATGGCCCCGGCCCGGTCCAGGGCGAACAGGGTCGCCATCGCGTAGACCGACGACGCCAGGTCGCCGTGCCCGCCGTGCAGCGCCTCACTGGCCAGGTCGGCGGTGATCGACTGGCCGTAGCGCGGGAAGGCCAGGGTGGCCACCGACCGGCCGTCGGCCTCGAACGCGCGCTGCAGGCCGACCGTCAGCGTCCGCTTGCCGGCCCCGTCCAGTCCTTCGATGACGATGAGCACGCGGGCAGCCTAACCGCCGGTCAGCGGGTGAAGGTGACCAGGTTCTGGTCGAGCACCATCTCGTCGGTGTGGTCGGCGCGCGCGGCGTCAGGCACCAAGACCAGGGGCACTCCGGTGGCTTCCGACTCGTCGAAAGCCCCGGTGCTGGCGACCTGGCCGGTGGTGGTGAATTTGTCGTACAAGTACGGAAGTCCTTGTGCTGCAAGCGGAGACGGCCCGTCCATGACGTGCAGATGCAGATGCGGAGCCACCGAGTTTCCGGAGTTTCCGACCAAACCGATCACGTCGCCCCGGTTGACCTTGTCCCCCAGCTTGGGGCGCACACTGCCGGGCTGCATGTGGGCATAGTTGACAAAGAAGCCGTTGCCGATGTCGAGGACGACGAAGTTACCGTCGGCCTCGTCGATCGGGATGTTCGCCGGGTAGGTCCCCGGGGTCTGCTCGGGCAGATCATTGCGGGTGCCGACGACGGTGCCGTCGGCGACGGCGTGGACCTGCTGGCCGAAGATCCGGTAACTCTCGGGATTCTTCGGGTCGCCGATGAAAATGCGGTTCCGCTCGTCGGCCTGCTCGAAGTCGACGGCATACCGCTGGGCGAGATACAGCTGACCGTTGATCGGCAGCACCGCACGGGTGTGCCGAGGGGCGTCACAGCAGCCGTCGGCACCGACGTAGCGCTCCCCCAGCAGCGGCGCCGACAGCACCGGCAACGTGCGCCGATCGACCTTCGTGGGCGCGAGCTCTTCGGTCTGCTGCCGGCTGGTCGGCGGCAGTGCGGCCGCGGTCACCTCGACCCGATGAGTGAGCTGTTGTGGCACATTCTCTTCGCCGGCGAGCGGTACGTGCATGAAAACCGTTGCCGCCTGCCCGGGTTGCAGCACATTGGTCGCCTGCCGGGCACCTGCGGGATACACCCGGTGCTGCAGCGACGCGGCATCGCGGTCCCCGATCTGGCCGCCGCTGGCGGCGTCGAGCACCGCGACATCGCGGATCGTCAGTTCACCGCTGGTGAAGTTGGTGACCCACAATTCGTAGACGAGGTGGACGAGCCCGTCGGATCCCTTGAACGGGACCGGCGCGAACGGCACCGAACCGATCAACGGCGTCATCTGAGCCGGGGCCGCCGGTGACGGACTCGACGCCGATTCGGCGGGCTTACCGCCACAACCCGCCAGAAGCAGCACACACAATGCCACGGCCCCACCGACTCTGCGCACAGACCACGATCTCATGCGAAATCGCGATCTGCGCACAGACTCGGGCGGTGTCAGTAGCGGTAGTGCTCGGGCTTGTACGGACCCTCGACGTCGACCCCGATGTATTCCGCCTGGTCCTTGGTGAGCTTGGTCAGCGTCCCGCCGAGGGCCTCGACGTGGATGCGGGCCACCTTCTCGTCGAGGTGCTTGGCCAGCCGGTAGACCTCGTTGTCGTACTCGTCGTTCTTGGTCCACAGCTCGATCTGGGCGATCACCTGGTTGGAGAAGCTGTTGCTCATCACGAACGACGGGTGACCCGTCGCGTTGCCGAGATTGAGCAGCCGGCCCTCGGACAGCACGATGATCGACTTGCCGTCCTCACCGAACACCCACTCGTCGACCTGCGGTTTGATGTTGAGCCGCGTGGCGCCCGAGCGCTCCAGGGCCGCCATGTCGATCTCGTTGTCGAAGTGGCCGATGTTGCCCAGGATGGCCTTGTCCTTCATCGCCTTCATGTGCTCGAGGGTGATGATGTCCTTGTTGCCGGTCGAGGTGACGACGATGTCGGCGTCGCCGATGGCCTGCTCCACGGTCACCACGTCGAACCCGTCCATCAGCGCCTGCAGCGCGTTGATCGGGTCGATCTCGGTGACCTGCACGCGGGCGCCCTGCCCGGCCAGCGACTCCGCGCAGCCCTTGCCCACGTCGCCATAACCGCAGATCAGCACCTTCTTGCCGCCGATCAGCACGTCGGTGCCACGGTTGATGCCGTCGATGAGCGAGTGCCGGGTGCCGTACTTGTTGTCGAACTTGCTCTTGGTGACCGAGTCGTTGACGTTGATGGCCGGGAAGGCCAGCTCACCGGCGGCGGCGAACTGATACAGGCGCAGCACACCCGTGGTGGTCTCCTCGGTGACACCCTTGACCGACTCGGCGATCTTGGTCCACTTGGTGTTGTCCTTCTCGAAGCTCTTGCGGCACAGCTCCAGGAAGACCTTCCACTCGGCCGAGTCGCCCTCTTCGGCGGGGGGAACCACGCCGGCCTTCTCGTACTGGGCGCCGCGCAGCACCAGCATCGTGGCATCGCCGCCGTCGTCGAGGATCATGTTCGCCGGCTCACCGTCCCAGGTCAGCATCTGCTCGGCGGCCCACCAGTACTCCTCCAGCGTCTCGCCCTTCCAGGCGAACACCGGGGTGCCGGTCGGCTCCTCGGGCGTGCCGTGCGAACCGACGACGACGGCGGCCGCGGCGTGGTCCTGGGTGGAGAAGATGTTGCACGATGCCCACCGGACCTGCGCGCCCAGCGCGACCAACGTCTCGATGAGAACCGCGGTCTGCACCGTCATGTGCAGCGAGCCGGAGATCCGCGCACCCTTGAGCGGCAGCACATCGGCGTACTCGCGGCGCAGCGCCATTAATCCGGGCATCTCGTGCTCGGCCAGCCGGATCTCCTTGCGGCCGAACTCGGCCAAACTCAGATCGGCGACCTTGAAGTCGATGCCGTTGCGCACATCGACGGTCAGTTCGGACATGTAGAGCCCCTATTCGTTCGCGATTGCCTTTTAGACGCGCAGACGCGCGTTGGCGACACCCTCAGCCTGCGGGCTCGCGGGACAGGCGCCTGGTGCGCTCTGACAGCTAAGGAATATCGATAACACCGTAGCGTTCGGCGAACGGCGTCATCAATCGGGCCAGGTCTAGGGCTACATCGTGGTCGGCCTCAGGTGGCATCGAGACATAACTCAGGGCCAGCCGCACGATCGCGCGGGCCAGGACACCCGCATCCTCTTCGCTGGCAGCGACCCAGCTGTTCATGAAGGACTCGGTGAGCCGTGTCGAGGCGCGGGTGATGATCGGCGCGCTGTCGGTGGTGATCATCTGCAGCAGGTCGGGTTTGGCGACACCAGTCAGCAGCGAGATGACCAGCGGGTCGGCGGCCGATTCGGTGAAGAACAGCCGGAATCCCTCGGTGAACGCGGCGAGGACGTTGCCGACGTTGGCGGCGATCGCGTCGCCGATCGCGTCGACCAGGCGATCGGCCAGCCGAAGGGCGTAGCCCTGCGCCAGGCCCTGCCGCGAGCCGAATTCGTTATAGATGGTCTGCCGGCTGATTCCGGCGGTGCGCGCGACGTCGGCCAGCGTGATCGCCGACCAGTCCTTGGTCAGCAGCTCTTCACGCATCGCGTCGAGCACCGAGTCCCGCAACAGCGCGCGGGAGGCCTCCGGATAGGGAACCCGAGGCCTGTTCACATGCGCGAGACTAACCGAATTGCCTCGCTTGTCCTCCGACGCTCGGCGCGTCGTCATCGTCGACTCGGCGAAGGTCACGGCCGGGCGACCTCCACCATCTCAAAGTCCGACTTCGCCGCGCCGCAGTCCGGGCAGCTCCAGTCCTCGGGGATGTCATCCCACCGGGTGCCCGGCGCGATACCGTCCTCCGGCCAGCCCTTGGCCTCGTCGTACTCGAACCCGCACTGCACACACAGATAGAGCTTGTAGTCATTCATGCCTTGATACCTGTCTCTTCGAAGTCGACCTTCTCCCGCACCCCGCAATCCGGGCAGCACCAGTCATCGGGCACCTCGGACCAGGCGGTGCCGGCCGGAAACCCTTCCCGGACAGCACCTTCGGCCTCGTCGTACACGTAGTCACACACCGGGCATTTGTAGGCGCTCATGCGGAGGCTCCATACCGGGCCAGGATCTTCGCGCGCCGGCGCGGATCGATGTTGACTCGGGTGATGTCACCGTTGTAGTGCTCGAGCACCCGGTGGTCCATCATCCGGCGCCACACCCACGGCAGGTACGTCACGCCGATCAATGTGGCGTAGCCACTGGGCAATTCGGGTGCTTCGTCCATGCTGCGCAGTGTCTGGTACCGCCGGGTCGGGTTGGCGTGATGGTCACTGTGCCGCTGCAGGTGGTACAGGAACAGGTTGGTCACCAGGTGATCGGAGTTCCAGCTGTGTTGCGGCGAGCAGCGCTCGTAACGACCGTTGGCGTTCTTCTGGCGCAGCAGGCCGTAGTGCTCGAGGTAGTTGACCGATTCCAGCATAGAGAAACCGAACACCGCCTGGATGATCACGAACGGGATCAGCGCGGGGCCGAACACCGCGATGAGCACGCCGAACAGCACCACCGACATCAGCCAGGCGTTGAGGACGTCGTTGCCCAGCCAGGTACGGGGGTCCCATGGGCTCTTGCCGAGCCGGCGGATACGCGCGGCTTCGAGCTTCAGCGCCGATCGCGCGCTGCCGAACACGCTGCGCGGCAAGAACTCCCAGAAGGTTTCGCCGAACCGTGCCGACGCCGGATCCTCCGGGGTGGCGACGCGAACGTGGTGGCCGCGGTTGTGCTCGATATAGAAGTGGCCGTAGAAGGTCTGGGCCAGGGTGATCTTGGACAGCCAGCGTTCGAGCGAGTCCTTCTTGTGCCCGAGCTCGTGGGCGGTGTTGATGCCGGTACCGCCGAGCACGCCCACCGACAGCGCCAGCCCGATCTTGGCGAACCAGCTCAGTGAGCCGTCATAGCCGAGCCAGCTCAGGTCCGACGCGGTGAACATATAGGCGCCGAAGATCAGGCTGGCGAACTGGAACGGGATGAACAGGTAGGTGCAATACCGGTAGTACTTGTCGTTCTCCAGGTATTCCATCACCTCTTCGGGCGGGTTCTGCCCGTCACGGCCGAACTTCAGGTCCAGCGACGGCAGCAGCACATAGATCAGCATCGGCCCGATCCAGAAGAACACCTGCGATGCCGCGGTCCAGCCGAGCTGGTTGAGACCCCAGACGATCGGCAGCACCACGAAGAGCGCGCTCGGCGCGATCAGGCCCATCAGCCACAGGTAGCGCTTCTTGTCGCGCCATTGGGCCGGCGCGGTCGCGGCGGGGGTGTCCAAGTGAGACGTCACGACAGTTACCTCCAAGTCGATTGATGACTTGACTATAGAGATGAATTTGTCTGGTGTCTAGACAAACAGTATCGATTTGTAAATCACACGGCGCGGCTGCGGCCTCCCGCTGTCCGAGAACGGAGTGGCGACGGCCGTAGAGCAGGTAGAACGCCACCTCGATGGCCATCGAGACGATGAACCTGATCCAGGTCAGGCCGGTGAGGTTGAGCATCAGCCAGCCGCAGGCCGCGATCGAGAGGACGGGCAGCAGCAGAACCAGCGGCGCGGAACCCGCGCTCCAGGTCAGGGCGGGTGCGGCGCAGAACGATCACGCCGGCGGAGACCAGGATGAACGCGAAGACCACGATGGACGCGCCGGCCAGCACGCCGTACCAGCCATAATGACTGCTCTCCGCACCGGTCAGCATCGAGAAAACCGACTGATTCGCCCCGGTGCCCGACGCCCCCTCGCCGCCTTCGGACGGCGGGATGAACGGGGACAGGTTCGCCGGGCTAGCGGGCCAGCGCGCGATCCAGATCCGGCTCCAGATAGATGACCTTGGCCGCGGGCACGACCGCACGTACGGCGGCCTCGGCCGCGTCGATCGTGGCTGCCACCGTCGCGAGGTCGGTCTCGGCGCCCAACGCGATCTTCGCCCCGACGAGCATCTCTTCCGGACCGAGGTACTGGGTACGTAGATGAATGACCCGGTCGATGTTCGCGGTCTGCTCCAACGCGGTCCGAATCGCCCGACACTCGTCAGCGGTCGCCCCCTCGCCGATGAGCAGGCTGTGCATCTCCACCATCAGGATCACCGCGATGATGCCGAGCAGCACACCGATCAGAATCGTTCCGACCCCATCCCACACCGGGTTACCGGTCAGGATCGTCAGCCCCACACCGGCCAGCGCAAGGGCCAGACCGATCAGTGCGCCGGTGTCTTCGAGCAGCACCACCGGAAGCTCGGGGTTCCGCGATCGGCGGATGAACTGCCACCAGCTGCTGGCGCCCTTCAACGGCCGCGATTCCACCATCGCCGTGCGAAAGCTGAACGACTCCAAACCGATTGCCACCATCAGGATCACGATCGCCACAATCGGAGACGTGAGCGGCTCTGGGTGACTGATCTTGTGATAGCCCTCGTAGATGGCGAAGATCGAGCCGAGCGTGAACAGCACCAAGGCGACGACAAACGAGTAGAAGTAGCGGCTACGGCCGTACCCGAATTGGTGCAGGCTGTCGGCTTCCCTGCGGGCCTCGCGCTGACCGAACAGCAGCAGTCCCTGATTGGACGTGTCGGCCACCGAGTGCACCGACTCGGCCAGCATCGACGAGCTGCCGGTGACGAGGAACCCGGCGAACTTCGCGACGGCAATCCCCGCGTTGGCTGCCAGCGCCGCCAAGATCGCCTTGGTGCTGCCCTCGGTCGACATCCCGTTGTTCTCCTTGGCCCGAATACACCCAGATGATCAGAGGCCAACGGTAGCCCGAAACAGCTTGGAGGGCGTGGTTGCCTCCAGCCGAATCGGACCGTCGTCGGCGGCCACCCAGGCCGCGGACCCACGATCCAGCGTCACCACATCGGACTTGGCGCGTACCACCACCGAACCCTCGGTGCAGACCAAGATCTGCGGACCTTCGTGGCGGGACGGCGCATCGATCTCGTGGCCCAGGTTCTCCCCGTCGAGCATGAGAACGCACGTGGCGAACTCCACCGCCGGGGTGTCGTAGACCAGCTCGATCCCGTCACGGTGAGTGGGTGCACGCAGCGCTGCCTCCTCGGCTGGAGTGAAATCCAATACCCGCAGCAGCTCGGGGACGTCGACGTGCTTGGGGGTCAATCCACCGCGAAGCACGTTGTCGGAGTTGGCCATTATCTCCATGCCCACGCCGTGGATATAGCTGTGCAGGTTGCCTGCCGGCATGAAGAGCGCCTCACCCGGGGCGAGGGTGATCCGGTTGAGCAGCATCGCTGCCAGCACACCGGCATCACCGGGGTAACGCTCTCCCAACTCGAGCAGCGTCTTGGCCTCGTCGGCGAATTCCGTTGCACCGGAACGGACATAGGCCACCGCACCATCGAGTACCGCGGGGATCAACACGTCCAGGTCGGGCTGGGGTGCGGTGATCCAGGTGGTGAACAGGGCCCGCAGGCCGTCGGCGTCGGGCTGACCGGACAGCAGCGCGATGAACGGATCGAGGTCCGATACCGCCAGCGCGCGCATCAGCTCAACTGATCGGGCCGCGGGCCGAAACCCGCCGAGTGCGTCGAATTCGCTGAGCGCCACCATCAATTCAGGTTTGTGGTTACGGTCGCGGTAGTTACGGATCGGCGAATTCAGCGGAACGTCGAGGCGATCCTCGCGCACGTAACCCTCGACAGCCTGTTCGGCACTGGGGTGGGCCTGCAACGACAATGGTTCCTCGGCAGCGAGCACCTTCACCATGAACGGCAGGACATCACCGAATCGCCCCCGCACGGCCGGCCCCAGCTGACCGTCGGGATCGGACCGCACGGCATCGAGCAATGAGGCTTCCCCGTCCGGCGTTTCCAGCCATGCCGGATCCCCCGGATGAGCTCCGAACCACAGTTCAGCCTCCGGATGCGGTGCCGGCGAAGGCCGGCCGGTGAATTCGGCTATGGCCGTTCGAGATCCCCACGCGTAGGTGCGTGTCGCCCCTCGTAGCAATTCCACTGGGAAGCTATCCCCCCACCAATCTGAGATAAACCGCGGCCATCTGCAGTCGCACGGCCAGCGTCGCGAGCTGTTGTTCGGCTCGCCCGCTCGGGGCGGGGGCCGCTCCCGCCTCCCCGATGTCCTCGGCCCCGACCAGATCGACGTCGTCCAGTCCACCTATCCGCGCGGTCAGGACCTGGCGTTCATCCTCCAGGGTCAGCGCCAGCACTCTCGGGCCTCTGGACAGCGGACCATCCAACTCGTCGTCATGAAACAGCGTGTCTACCGGATCGCCGAATTGGGTTGCCACCCCGGTACGTAAGGCGACCAGGACGTCGGACAGCCCGGCCGCGGCCACGGCCTTGCCGGCCAGCCGCAGCAAGACCGTCGCGGCATGCCGCGCCAGCGCGAGGGTGGCCGCACAGTCACCGGCGAGCACCACATCCCGGCCGGACATCCGCTCGGCCAACGCCTTCGCCGGGTTGGTGAACACTTCGCGACTGGCGCTGTTGCGCAGCGCCTCGGCGTCGAGTTCGTCGGCGAGGGCCGAAAGATCGGTCTGCAAGGCCGAATCGACGGTCTGCAGGACCGCCAACCCGGCCGCCAGGTAGCGGCTGAGTCCGAATTCGTCCGGCGCCCACAACCGCGGTTCCAGCACCGCCGCGCGCCCGGCGGTGGCGTCGCGCAGCGGTCCCTCATAGGGTGCCGCGACGACAACCCGCGCGCCTCGCCGCACCGCCGTGGCCGCCGCGGTCACGAGCGCCGGATCACCGGCGTCGTCCCCGGCCACCACGAGAACGTCGAGCGGTCCGATCCACGGCGGAACCTCCGAAGCCACGACTATCGGCTGGCCTGCCGCCCCACTGAGCGTGGCCGCCAGCATCGCGCCCGCACTCTCGGCCGCTCCGCGGCCGGCAACCCAGATGACCGTCCGCGGCCGGTGGCCGTCGGCCACCGGCCCCAGCTCACCTTCATCGACCGCGGCAGCGGTGGCACGCACCTGGGCCCCGGCCATTGCCGCCGACCGCAACAAGCCGCCGCGGTCGGCCTCCAGCAGACCCTCGGTGTCATCGAGGTCGATGGTGGCGTGCGCGGCGTTCACGGCGCGCCGTTCGGTTGCGCCGCGATGTCCTCGGAAACCCGCCGCACGATCTCGTCGACCTCGTCGGCACTGCGTGCTTCGACATTGAGACGCAGCAGCGGCTCGGTATTGGAGGTTCGCAGGTTGAACCAGGCACCTTCGCCGAGGTCGACGGTGACGCCGTCGAGGTGGTCCAGCGAAGCAACTTGACTGCCAAAGGATTTGAGTACAGATTCCACACATGCGGGTGCATCGGCCACCCGGAAGTTGATCTCGCCGGAGGCCTCGTAGCGCTGGTAGCTGGCCATCAGTTCTGACAGCGGCCGGTCTTGTTCGCCGAGCGCGGCCAGCACGTGCAAGGCGGCCAGCATGCCGGAGTCCGCACCCCAGAAGTCCCGGAAATAGTAGTGCGCGGAATGCTCGCCCCCGAAGATCGCTCCGGTGTCGGCCATCAACGCCTTGATGTAGGAGTGCCCCACCCGCGAGCGCACCGGTGTGCCGCCGCGCTCGATCACCAGCTCAGGCACCGCACGCGACGTGATCAGGTTGTGGATCACCGTCGCGCCGATCTCCCGGGTGAGTTCGCGGCCCGCGACCAGTGCGGTGACGGCCGACGGCGACACCGGCTCGCCCCGCTCGTCGACCACGAAACAGCGGTCGGCATCGCCGTCGAATGCCAGGCCGATATCGGCACCGGTGTCCACCACGAACTTCTGCAGGTCGACCAGGTTGGACGGTTCGAGCGGATTGGCTTCGTGGTTGGGGAACGAACCGTCGAGCTCGAAATACAGTGGCAATACCGTCAGCGACGAGATCGGCCCCAGGACCGCGGGCGTGGTGTGCCCGGCCATACCGTTGCCCGCGTCGACGGCCACCCGCAACGGGCGCAAATCCGCCATGTCGACCAGCGACCGCAGGAAATCGCCGTAGTCGGCGAGCACGTCCTGATCGTGGATCTGCCCACGGGTGCCGTCGTAGATGGGGACGCCGGCGATCACCTCGTCCCGGATCACCGCCAGCCCGGTGTCCTCGCCGACGGGTTTCGCCCCGGCGCGACACAGTTTGATGCCGTTGTAGGCGGCAGGATTGTGGCTGGCGGTGAACATCGCTCCGGCGCAGCCGAGAAACCCGGATGCGAAGTACAGCTGGTCGGTCGAGGCCAGGCCGATCCGCACCACGTCGAGCCCCTGGGCGGTCACCCCCTCGGCGAACGCTTTGGCCAGCACGGGCGAACTCTCGCGCATGTCGTAACCGATCGAGACCCGCTGCCCGCCCTCCGCGCGAATCAGGCGGGCGAACGCGGCGGCGACCTCGGAGACGAAGTCCTCGTCGATTTCCTTTCCGACCAGGCCGCGCACGTCGTACGCCTTGATCACGCGGCGGACCGCGTCAGCGGGCCTGGACATGGCGGATCTCCTGACCGAAAGGGACTCTTGGCCGCCAGCCTATCTGTTTCGGTGCTCCCGTACGGGCGGCTATCGGCGTCAGTCCGTCGGGTCCGGCAGTACCCGCAGGTGCCCACGCCGACGGCCGGCGGTGGCGGGGCGGCTCGCGGCCGACGGCATCATCGGGCTACCCGTCGCGGGCGCGTGTGCCGCGCCGCCGGGATCGGAGAAGCCGGCGACCGGCGAGCGGGCGGACAGCCCGTCGCGGCCCTCCCGGACCGCGTCGGCGAGAGCGATCAGATCGTCGTCGTCCGGGTACTCCGGCAGCGGGCCGGCGTGGCGAACCAGATCCCAGCCGAGTGGCGCGGTGATGCGGTTGGCGTGGCCGACGCACAGGTCCCATGAATGCGGTTCACGAGAGGTCGCCAGCGGGCCGACGACGGCAGTGGAGTCGGAGTAGACGAACGTCAGCGTCGCCACCGCATAATGGGGGCACCCGGGCCGGCAGCAGCGACGGGGAACATTCACGCTCGTGAGGCTATCGCGGTTCATTCACAGGTGAGCGCCGGACACGCGCAGCCACCAGGCCGCCGATTCCCAACCGTTACGATCACTGTCGTGGCCGATTCCCGCAGCTCCCGGCGAGGTGGTCGGTCCGGTGGCGGCCCGGGATCACGCCGGGGACGCGAGATGCGGGGGCCATTGCTGCCGCCGACGGTGCCGGGCTGGCGCAGCCGCGCAGAGCGGTTCGACATGGCGGTGCTGGAGTCCTATGAACCGATCGAGCGGCGCTGGCAGCAACGGCTCACCGGTCTGGACATCGCCGTCGACGAGATTCCGCGCATCGCGCCTAAGGATCCCGACAGTGTTCAATGGCCGGCCGAAGTGGTGGCCGACGGGCCGATCGCCCTGGCCCGCTTGATCCCGGCCGGGGTCGATACTCGCGGTAACTCCACGCGAGCCCGAATAGTGCTGTTTCGCAAGCCGATCGAGCGGCGGGCCAAAGACTCGGTCGACCTGACGGACCTTTTACACGACATCTTGGTGGCGCAGGTCGCCACCTACCTCGGGGTCGAACCGTCGGTCATCGACCCCAGCATCGAAGAGGATTGAATCGGATCGATCGAACTAGATGATGCCACGCTTGAGGCGGCGACGCTCCCGTTCGGAGAGGCCGCCCCAGATGCCGAAGCGCTCATCGTGAGCCAGGGCGTAGTCAAGGCACGCATCGCGCACCTCGCAGCCCAAGCAGATGCGCTTGGCTTCGCGGGTGGAACCACCCTTTTCAGGGAAAAACGCTTCAGGGTCGGTCTGCGCGCACAGTGCGCGCTCCTGCCACTGGTCTTCTTCGGGGATCTCCGGTGTCGCTTCGATGATCGGTTCCGGCACCAAACTCAAGTGAGCGCGTGCCATTACCCCCATGTTCTGCGAGCCGGGAATGGACTGCGGCGCCCTCATCGCGCCGATTACATGCTCATAGGACATTTCCGCCTCCTTCACCTGGTTTCGTAGATCTTTCGCGTGTCGCCCACTATTGAAGTGTGCCCAACTAAATTCGAACACTTGGTCGAATCGCGGTCTGGGACACCGAAACCGGCTGGTCCGACCGGGAAATGACACTGATGTGATTAGACACGTCCACGCCTGCCCGGTCAAGCGATAGAACCGAAATTAATACCATTTTCCTTGGATAATTCGGCGAGTCGATGCTCCGGCGTGTCTTCGGAGTGACGCGATTGTGACCGCGTTCGTCGTCGAAAGGGCCGACCGCCTAGTCTCGGTCGGTGTGAAGATCACCGTTCTGGTGGGCGGCGTCGGAGGTGCCCGCTTCCTACTGGGCGTGCAGCGGCTGCTCGGACTCGGCCAGTTCACTGACCAGATATCAGCGGCCGCAGGCGATCTTGATCACGTGCTGACGGCCGTGGTCAACATCGGCGACGACGCCTGGATGCACGGCGTGCGGATCTGCCCGGACCTCGACACCTGCATGTACACCTTGGGCGGTGGCATCGATCCCGAGCGCGGCTGGGGACATCGCAACGAGACGTGGAATGCAAAAGAGGAATTGGCCGCCTACGGGGTGCAGCCCGATTGGTTCGGTTTGGGTGACCGAGACTTGGCCACGCATTTGGTGAGAAGCCAAATGCTGCGCGCAGGATATCCGCTGTCCGCGGTGACCGAGGCGCTGTGCCACCGCTGGACGCCCGGCGCCACCCTGCTGCCCGCCAGTGACGACCGGTGTGAAACCCACGTCGTGATCGATGATCCTGACACCGGCGACCGCAAGGCCATTCATTTCCAGGAGTGGTGGGTCCGCTACCGAGCCCGGGTGACCACCCACAGCTTCGCCTTCGTGGGATCCGAAACCGCCACCGCCGGACCCGGTGTCGTCGACGCGATCACCGACGCCGATGTCGTGATGTTGGCCCCGTCGAACCCGGTGGTCAGCATCGGCGCGATCCTTGCGATTCCCGGCGTCCGCGCTGCGCTGCGATCCACGCCCGCACCGGTGATCGGCTACTCCCCCATCATCAGTGGAAAGCCGTTGCGCGGCATGGCTGACGAATGCCTGTCGGTGATCGGTGTCGAATCCTCCTCCCACGCCGTTGCCCGTCACTACGGCGCGCGATCGGCGACCGGAATCTTGGACTACTGGTTGATCTCCGAGGGCGATCACGCCGAAATACCGGGCGTGACGGTAGAACCCATACCGCTGCTGATGTCCGACCCGTCGACCACCGCCGAGATGGTGCGCGCCGGGCTGGAACTGGCAGGCGTGACGCTATGACCCCAGAGCATGGAAGCGCGGCTCGCATCGAAATCCTGCCCGTCGCCGGGCTTCCGGAATTCCATCCTGGTGATGATCTGGCCGAAGCCGTTGCCACGGCCGCTCCCTGGTTGCGCGACGGTGATGTCGTCGTGGTCACCAGCAAGGTGCTCTCCAAATGCGAAGGTCGCATCGTCCCGGCCCCATCCGATCCCGAAGAGCGAGATGCACTGCGCCGCAGACTTATCGATACCGAAGCGGTGCGGGTGCTGGCACGCAAGGGCCGCACGCTCATCACCGAGAACCGCAACGGGATCGTGCAGGCCGCAGCCGGCGTCGACGGCTCCAATGTCGGAGCAACCGAATTAGCGCTGCTGCCCGTCGATCCCGACGCCAGCGCCGCCACCCTACGTACTTCTCTGCGTGAGCGGCTGGGAGTCGATGTCGCGGTGCTCGTCACCGACACGATGGGCCGCGCCTGGCGCAACGGACAGACCGACGCCGCGATCGGCTCATCCGGGTTACCGGTGCTGTTCGGCTACGCCGGTGCGGTCGATCCGCACGGCAACGAGCTGGTGGTCACCGAGGTGGCCGTGGCCGACGAAATCGCGGCCGCGGCCGACCTTGTCAAGGGCAAGCTGACCGCGGTGCCCGTTGCGGTCGTGCGCGGCCTCGAACTGGACGATGACGGCTCCACTGCCGCGCGACTCTTACGCGGCGGCGAAGACGACCTGTTCTGGCTGGGCACCGCCGAGTCGATCGACCTCGGCCGCCGCCAGGCCCAGCTGATGCGGCGCTCGGTACGCCACTTCGCGGCCGGGCCCGTCGACGCCGGACTCATCGAGGACGCGGTCGCCGAGGCACTCACCGCCCCGGCTCCGCACCACACTCGGCCGGTACGGTTCGTCTGGCTGGCCGATCACGACCTTCGCGCCGTCCTGCTCGACCGGATGAAGGACGCGTGGCGTGCCGACCTGACCGCCGACGGCAAGTCGGCCGATGCAGTCGAGCGACGCCTCAGCCGCGGACAGATCCTCTATGAAGCACCGGAGGTCGTGATCCCGTTCCTGGTACCCGACGGAGCCCACGATTACCCCGACCCCGCCCGCACCGCGGCCGAGCACACCATGTTCACCGTCGCGGCCGGCGCGGCGGTGCAGGCACTGCTGGTCGCGCTCGCGGTCCGCGGTGTGGGCAGCTGCTGGATCGGCTCGACCATCTTCGCGGCCGGGCTGGTCCGCGAAACCCTCCACCTACCAACGGATTGGGAGCCGCTGGGCGCTATCGCGATCGGCTATCCGGTCGAGCCGCCACAACCCCGCGACCCAGTACCGGTCGGCGATCTGCTGGTGCGCAAATGACACCATCGACTGTCCGCGATTCGGCGATCGAGCTGTTGGCCGGGTGGGATGCGCCCGACGCCGGCCAGGACGCGTTGCGACAGGCTGTTCTGGCGTTTCTGTACGCGCGCACCGACGCCTGCGAGCGTGCCTGCGTCCCCGGCCACATCACCGCCTCCGCCTTGGTGGTTGCCGAGTCCGGCGACGACGTGTTGCTCACCCTTCACCCGCGGTTGGGGCGCTGGGTGCAGCTCGGTGGACACTGCGAGCCCACCGATACCGACATCGTCGCCGCGGCGATGCGCGAGGCCACCGAGGAATCCGGGATCGACGGCCTGCGCGTCGATGCGGAGTTGGGCGCCATCCACGTCCACGCCCTCACCTGCTCGCTGGGGGTGCCGACCCGGCATCTGGATCTGCAGTTCATCGCGCGGGCGCCGGCGGATGCCGTCATCGCGATCAGTGACGAATCACTGGATCTGCGATGGTGGCCGGTCGACGAGCTGCCCCAGGGCATCGACGCCGCAGTGGCACACTTGGTGGCGGTCGGCCGCTCGCGCTCCTGACCACGCGCCGAGTGGCTGGTTATGACACGTTCGAGAGCGAAAGCCGTGTCATAGGTGGCCACTCGGGGCACTGCTAGATATCGGACGAGTAGCGGATGCCGCAGTCGGGGATCATGACTCCCGGCCACACCCGCGCACCCCGCAACAGTTCGCAACGCGCCCCGACGTCGGCGCCGTCGCCGATGATGCCGTCACGGACCAGCGCGCGCGGCCCGATCCGGGCGCCGAAGCCGATGATCGATCGCTCCACCACCGAACCCGCCTCGATACGTGCCCCGTCGAAGATGACCGCGCCGTCCAGGCGCACCCCCGGCCCGATCTCGGCACCGCGGCCCACCACCGTCCCGCCGATCAGCACCGCCCCCGGCGACACCGACGCCCCGTCATGCACGAGGCTCTCCCCGCGCCGCCCGCCGAGCGCCGGCGAGGGAGCCAAGCCGCGGACCAAGTCGGCCGACCCCCGGACGAAGTCCTCCGGCGTGCCCATGTCGCGCCAATAGCTGGAGTCGACGTAGCCGCACACCTTGACTCCGTCCGCCAACAGCGCGGGGAAGACCTCCCGCTCGACCGACACCTCGCGCCCACGGGGGATGTGGTCGACGATCTCGCGCTTGAAGATGTAAGTACCGGCGTTGATCTGGTCGGACGGCGGGTCCTCGGTCTTTTCCAGGAACGCCAGCACGTTGCCGTCGGCGTCGGTGGGCACGCAGCCGAACGCCCGCGGGTCGCTGACCCGGACCAGATGCAGAGTCAGATCAGCCTGCGACGCGTAGTGGCTGGCCAGCATCTGTCTCAGGTCCATCCCGGACAGCACGTCACCGTTGAACACCATGACGGTGTCGTTGCGCAGCTTGGGCACCACGTTGGCGATCCCGCCGCCGGTGCCCAACGGGTGTTCCTCAGTGACGTATTCGATCTGCAGGCCGAGCTTGGACCCGTCGCCGAACTCGGACTCGAAGGTGGCCGCCTGGTACGAGGTGCCGAGGATCACGTGCTCGATTCCGGCCGCCGCGATGCGGGACAACAGATGGGTCAGGAACGGCAGGCCAGCGGTGGGCAGCATCGGCTTGGCGGCCGACAACGTCAACGGCCTCAGCCGGGTGCCCTTCCCGCCGACAAGCACCACCGCGTCGACCTTCGAGGGATCAACTTCGCTCACTGGGCCCCCAATTTTCTCGCCAGCTCCCGCCGGGACTTACGTACCGCCGCGCGCGATCGAACCTTCAGCGCGCTCCTCATCGTCCATCGCAGTGGCGCCCGCCACCAGCCAAAATGGCGATCAGATAGATAAATGTAGGTGCTTTCGTGATGTGCGCGCAGGTTGGTCGCCGGATCGCGGCCGGTCGAGTGGCCCTTGTCGTGCAGAATCTCCGCAGACGGCACATACACGTTGAGCCAGCCCGCTGCGCCCAGCCGGTCGCCCAGGTCGACGTCTTCCATATACATGAAGTAGCGCTCGTCGAACCCGCCGACCGCGCCGAATGCCGCGCGGCGGACCAGCAGGCAGGATCCCGACAACCAGCCCACCGGCCGCTCGGTGGGTTCCAGGTACTCCTGCCGGTAGGCGCGTGTCCACGGGTTGTTTTTCCAGACGAAGCCGACCACGGCGTGCATACCGCCGCGGACCAGGCTGGGCAGATGACGCGCCGACGGGTAGACCGAACCGTCGGGGTCGCGGATCAGCGGCCCCAGCGTCCCGGCGTGGGGCCAGCGCCCGGCGGCCTCGAGCAACTCGTCAATGCTGTTCGGACCCCACACCACGTCGGGGTTGGCCACGATCACGAACTCGTCGTCGTCCGGTGCGGTGGCGACGCCGCGGTTCACCGCACTGCCGTAGCCGAGATTTCCACCGGTTCGCACCAGCCGGGTGCCGGGATAACGTTCCACTGCCGCTTCGGGCGATCCGTCGGTGGAACCGTTGTCGGCCAGCACCACGGTCAGCGGGCGGTCGGTCGCCACCGTCAACGACGACAGGAAGCGGTCCAGGTGAGAACCCGGCGAGTACGTCACCGTGACCACGGTCAGGGGGCGGCTCGACGTCACGGCGTAGAGGGTAACTGTCGGTCGTCGACGGGTTGAGCAAGCGCCTCGGCCAACGCCGCGCGCCAGGGCCGCAACGGGCGGACGCCGGCCCGCACCGACATCACCATGGACAGCGCCGAATACGCCGGGCGCGGTGCTCGGCGGGACGACCGCGCGGCACTGACCGGCCGGATCCGTTGCGGGTCGGCGCCGAGCAGCTCGAACACCGCCCGCGCCTGCTCGTAGCGGGTGCACGCACCCTCGTTGACGACATGCAGGACCGGTCCCCGGATGCGCCCGTCGCCGATCTCGAGCAGCGCGTCAACCAGGTCTTTGACGTATGTCGGCGACCCGGTCTGATCATCGACGGCATCGACGGTGCGGTCAGTGTCGGCGAGTCGGCGCAGCACGGCCACGACGTCGTTGCCGGCTGCTCCGGTGTACACCCAGGAGGTGCGCACGATGTGAGCGTCGGGCATCGCGGCCAGCACCGCGAGCTCACCGGCGAGCTTGCTTCGCCCGTAGACCCCCAGCGGAGCCGCCTCGTCCCCAACCTCGTACGGGTGCCGTTGCGCACCATCGAAGACGTAGTCGGTGGAGATGTGCACCAGCTCCGCACCGACCCGGGCGCACGCGTGCGCGACGTTCTCGGCCCCGGTGGCGTTGACGGCGTAGGCGGTATCGGGGTCGGCCTCGGCGGCGTCGACGTTGGCGATCGCCGCGCAATTGACCACCAGGTCTCCTTCAGCGACGAACCGCCCGGCCGCGGCCGGGTCGGCGATGTCCCACTGCTGATGTGTCAGCGCGCTGAACTCCCGGGCCCGGCGGACCGCCTCACCTGCGAGAAACCGTCCAACCTGGCCACCGGCACCCGTAATCACGATCCTCGCCGCCACGATAACGAGTCTGGCACGCCGGTTTGGGCTACCCGGATTGCGCCCATCTCGCCAGTAGCCTGGGCTGATGCCTGCTGAGACCGAAGCACTGACGGGCGCCCAGCGGGTGGCCCGTACGGTGCTCGCGTTGATCGCCGTGGTGGTGATGGTCGGCACCGGTGTCGCGTGGGGCAAGATCCGCTCGTTCGAGGACGGCATCTTCCACATGAGCACCGCGGCGCTCGGCGGCGGCGGGCAGGACGGCGCGATCGACATCCTGTTGGTCGGCATGGACAGCCGTACCGATGCGCACGGCAACCCGCTGTCCGAAGAGGAGCTCGCGGAACTACACGCCGGCGACGACGTGTCGACGAACACCGACACGATCATCCTGATCCGCATCCCCAACAACGGGAAGTCGGCGACAGCGATTTCGATCCCCCGCGACTCCTACGTCAAGGCACCCGGTCTGGACAAGACGAAGATCAACGGCGTCTACGGCCAGGTGAAGCTGGAGAAGATGAAGCAGCTGGTCGAGCAGCAGGGCATGGATCCCGCCGAGGCCGAACCCAAAGCCACCGAGGCCGGTAGGGAGGCGCTCATCGAGACCGTCGCCGACCTGACCGGGGTCACGGTGGACCACTACGCCGAGATCGGCCTGCTCGGCTTCTCGCTGATCACCGATGCGCTCGGCGGTGTCGACGTCTGCCTCAAAGATGCCGTCTACGAACCTCTTTCCGGTGCCGATTTCCCGGCCGGCTGGCAGAAGCTGAACGGCCCGCAGGCGCTGAGCTTTGTCCGCCAACGCCATGACCTGCCGCGTGGCGACCTCGACCGGGTTGTCCGCCAGCAGGTGGTGATGGCTTCACTGGCCCACCAAGTGCTTTCGGGCAAAACCCTCACCAGCCCCTCCACGATGAACCGGCTGCAGGACGCGATTCAGCGATCGGTGGTGATCTCCTCGGGCTGGGACATCATGGATTTCATCAAGCAGCTCGAACACCTCGCCGGCGGGAACGTCGCATTCGCGACCATCCCGGTGCTCGACGAGGCGGGTTGGAGCGACGACGGCATGCAGTCGGTGGTCCGCGTGGATCCCACTCAGGTACAGGAATGGGTGGCCAGCCTGCTGCATGATCAGGCCGAGGGCAAAACCGAGAAGATCGCCTACTCGCCGGAACAGACCAAGACCGACGTGGTCAACGACACCGACATCAACGGTCTGGCCGCCTCGGTCTCAGAAGTACTGAGCACCAAGGGCTTTACCGCCGGCGATATCGGCAACAACGACAAGGATCATGTGATCCGCAGCCAGGTGCAGGCCGCTACCGAGGACGATCTCGGCGCCCAGGCCGTCGCCAAGGAACTCGGCGGACTCCCGGTGGTGGCCGACGGCTCGATTCCGGCGGGGACCGTGCGGGTGGTGCTGTCCAGCGATTACACCGGACCGGGGTCGGGCTTGGACGGGTCGCTACCGACGTCGGCGACGGTCAGCCAGGCGGCCGGTCAGGCCGGGGACGGCGTACCTCCCCCGCCGTCGCCCATCATCACCGCGGGGTCTGACGACCCCAAATGCGTCAACTGATGACCAATTTGACTGCGGCGGTGCTGGATCCGCTGCTGAAGGCCGACCCGATGGGCCCGCGGATCACCTACTACGACGACGCGACGGGTGAGCGCATCGAGGTGTCGACGGTGACACTGGTCAACTGGGCGGCCAAGACCGCCAATCTGTTACGCGACGAACTCGGCGCCGGGCCGGGCACCCGGGTGGCGGTGCTGTTGCCCGCGCACTGGCAGACGGCGGCGGTACTGCTCGGGGTGTGGTGGATCGGCGCCGAGGTGACGCTCTCCGGGTCGGCCGACATCGCGCTCTGCACATCGGAGCGGCTGGACGAGGCCGACGAGATGGTGGCCGGCGGCGAGGTCGCCGTGCTGTCACTGGATCCGTTCGGCAAACCCGCACCCGATCTGCCCATCGGCGTCACCGACTACGCGACCGCGGTGCGGGTGCACGGCGACCAGTACACCGCCGAGCCACGACCGGGACCGGCACTCGACGGCCGGTCGGTCGATGACGTGCTGGCCGCTACCGCGGCATCGGTCGCCGACCTCGGACTGAACGCCGGTGACCGGGTGATGTCGTCGTTGTCGTGGTCGACCCCGGGCGGAATCATCGCCAACCTGCTGGCGGTGTTCGCCGCCGGCGCCTCATTGGTTCAGGTATCCAATCCCGATCCGGATCTTCTGGATCGACGCCGGACGGCAGAGAAGGTCACCCGAGATCTGGCCTGAGCGGTGCCGACCGTCGGCGACTGCGTGCCGATCACCCCATCTCCACCCAGATGGTCGCCGCCGCGACGACCACGGCGACGACGGCCAACAGGATGGTGTCCGTCGCATGAAGGCGGGGCTCATCGGATGCCCCGATGCGCAATTCGCGGGCGATGAGAAACAGGGGGAACGTGACGCTGATCGCGATGGCGAATCCACCCAGGACATAGAGCCAGACAAATCTGACGTCATGCTTGCGCGCCTCGATCACCATCAGGATCACGGCAGACAACAGGAACAACAGAATGTCGACTGTCAGCGATCGCGATGCCGGGGTGACTTTGGAGTCGTTCAGAAAGTCGAGCAGGAATCGGGCCGGGCTGTCGAGATAGGCCAGGTTCTGGCTCCACGTCGCAATGAGTGCGGCGACGGCGATGGCACCATAGACCCCGCAGAGGATCTTGCTGCTCCGTGGCATCGGTGTGGATTGCTCAGCTGTTGTCATCGCCTGACGCTAGAGGGCGGTGAAGCTGTGGCGGAGCGGAATGCGGCCAGTCGATCACTAGGCTTCCCAGGATGAGCCGCGTCCCGTTGAACCCCACGTCGTTGCCCGATCTTCCGGTGCGGCGCCTCGACGTGGTCGAGACGACTGGCTCGACCAATGCCGACCTGCTGGCCCGGCACGCCGCGGGCGAGGACATCCGCGGTGCCGTACTGCTCGCCGAACACCAGAACGCGGGTCGCGGCCGCAATGGGCGCAGCTGGTCGGCGCCGCCACGCTCGCAGATCGCCCTGTCGATCGGTGTCGACGCCGACGGAGTTCCATCGCAGGGGTGGGGATGGCTGCCGCTGCTGACCGGTGTGGCATTGGTCGACGCCGTCCGGCAGACCACCGGCATCGAGGCCGGGGTGAAGTGGCCCAACGACATTCTGGTGGGCACCGGAAAGCTGGCCGGCATCCTGGCCGAGGTCGCCGCGCCCGATCCGGTCATCGTGGTGGGCCTCGGGCTCAACGTCACCATGACCGCCGAGGAGGCGCCGGACCCCAGGGCCACCTCGCTACAGATGCTGGGTGCGGCGATGCTGGACCGCGATGTCCTGCTCGGGACGATCCTGCGCGAGCTGACCGCCCGCATCGGACGGTGGCAGACCGCGAAAGGACCCGACCCGACGCTGATCGACGACTACCGCCGTCACAGCCTCACCCTGGGCAGCCGGGTGCGGGCCGTCCTGCCCGGCAATCGTGAAATCATCGGTGTCGCAGTCGATATCGATGACATGGGAAGACTTGCCATCGACGCCGGCAGCGGGGTCGAGACGGTCTCGGCGGGTGACATCACCCACCTGAGACCGGCCGACTAGCTCACTTCAGCAGAGCGCGGGACATCACGACCCGCTGGATCTGGTTTGTGCCTTCGTAGATCTGAGTGATCTTGGCGTCGCGCATCATTCGCTCCACCGGGAAGTCCACGGTGTAGCCCGCACCACCGAACAACTGCACGGCGTCGGTGGTCACCTCCATGGCGACATCGGAGGCAAAGCACTTCGAGGCCGCCGAGATGAACCCGAGGTTGGGTTCACCGCGCTCGGCTCGAGCGGCCGCCGAGTACACCATCAGGCGGGCCGCTTCGACCTTCATCGCCATGTCGGCGAGCATGAACTGCACACCCTGGTTGTCGGCGACCGGACGGCCGAACTGCTTGCGGTCCTTGGTGTATGCGATCGCCGCGTCCAGTGCGCCCTGCGCGATACCGACGGCCTGCGCGCCGATGGTCGGCCGGGTGTGATCCAGGGTGGCCAGCGCCGTCTTGAACCCGGTGCCCGGGTCGCCGATCATCCGGTCTCCCGGGATGCGGCAGTTCTCGAAGTAGAGCTCGGTGGTCGGCGAGCCCTTGATGCCGAGCTTGCGTTCCTTCGGCCCGATCGTGAAGCCCTCGTCATCGAGGTGCACCACGAACGCCGAAATGCCGTTGGCGCCCTTGTCCGGATCGGTCACCGCCATCACCGTGTACCAGGTCGACTTGCCGCCGTTGGTGATCCACGCCTTGGCGCCGTTGAGGATCCAGTCGTCGCCGTCGGCCTTGGCCCGGGTCCGCATCGACGCCGCGTCGCTGCCGGCCTCCCGCTCGGAGAGCGCGTACGACGCCATCGCCTCACCGGAAGCGATCGAGGGCAGCACCTTCTTCTTGAGCTCGTCCGACCCGCGCAGGATCAGGCCCATCGTGCCGAGCTTGTTCACGGCGGGAATCAGGGATGCCGACGCGTCGACCCGCGCGACCTCCTCGATGACGATGCACGCGGCCACCGAATCCGCGCCCTGCCCGCCGTACTCCTCGGGCACGTGGACCGCGTTGAACCCCGAGGCATTCAGCGCATCCAGCGCTTCCTGCGGGAAACGCGAGTTCTCGTCGCAGTCGGCCGCAAATGGGGCGATCTCTTTTTCGGCCAACGCCCGAATCGCCGCCCGCAGCTCGTCGTGTTCCTCGGGCAACTTGAACACATCGAAATCCGGATTTCCCGCCATCACAGCCTCCTAACTACTTGGTTGGGAACCTTACTCGGGTCTTCACTCACCGAGTAATCGCTCCCGCAGCGCCCGATCCTTCTCCAGCACCTGGGCTTCCAGATCATTCTGAAAGCTCTCCATGCGCTTGTGCAGCGCCTTGTCGGAGGCCGCGAGGATGCGCACGGCCAGCAACCCGGCATTGCGGGCGCCGCCGATCGAGACCGTGGCCACCGGCACACCGGCCGGCATCTGCACGATCGACAGCAGCGAGTCCAGCCCGTCCAGCTTGGCCAGCGGCACCGGAACTCCGATCACCGGGAGCGGGGTGGCCGAGGCCACCATCCCGGGCAGGTGGGCGGCGCCGCCCGCCCCGGCGATGATCACCTGGATGCCACGGGCGGCCGCGCCGCGCGCGTAGTCGAGCATGCGCCCGGGTGTGCGATGCGCGGACACGACGCCGACCTCGAAGGGCACCTCGAACTCGGCCAACGCCTCGGCCGCAGCCTCCATCACCGGCCAGTCGCTGTCGGAGCCCATGATCAAGCCGACCCGCGGCCCGTTTTCAGTCATCGGCGCTGTGCCCGTCCCATCCGTCGGTCCACTCTGCGTGCGACAACCAGTGTGCCGCCCGTTCGGCACGTTCACGAACACGATTCACGTCGCAGTCCGCGGTGCCGACGATATTGACGTGACCCACCTTGCGCCCCGGGCGTTCGGCCTTGCCGTACAGGTGGACCTTCGCCTCCGGAATCCGGCCGAAAAGGTGGTGCAGCCGCTCGTCCAGACCCATCACGGGGGTCTGCGGCGCGCCCAGCACATTGGCCATCACCGTCACCGGCGCGATCGGCCGGGTATCGCCCAGCGGGTAGTCCAGAACGGCACGCAGATGTTGTTCGAACTGGCTGGTCACCGCGCCGTCCATGGTCCAGTGCCCGGAATTGTGCGGCCGCATGGCCAGCTCGTTGACCAGCAGCGCGCCCTCGGTCGTCTCGAACAGCTCGACGGCCAGTACGCCGACCACCCCGAGGTCGGCGGCCAGCCGCAGGCCAAGCTGCTCGGCGGCACCGGCCAGATCCTCGGAAAGCCCCGGTGCGGGTGCCAGGACGGTGACGCAGATGCCGTCGCGCTGCACCGTCTCCACGATCGGCCAGGCCGCGCCCTGACCGAACGGTGAACGCGCGACCAGCGCCGAGAGCTCGCGGCGCGTCGACACCCGCTCCTCGAGCAGCACCGCCACGTTGTCGGCCAAATAGCTTGCGACCACCTCGCGGGCGTGCGCCAGGTCCCGGGTGAGCACCACACCGCGACCGTCATAGCCGCCCCGCACGGTCTTGACCACGACCGGGCCGCTGACGGCAGCGGCGAAGGCGTCGACATCGTCGACGCTGGTCACGGTGGTGAACCGCGGGATCGGCGCGCCGAGTTGCTCCAGTTTGCGCCGCATCACCAGCTTGTCCTGGGCGTGCACCAGCGCCTCGGGCGGCGGGTACACCTTCACCCCTTCACCGACCAGGGTGTCGAGCAGCGCGGTCGGCACGTGCTCGTGATCGAACGTCAGCGCGGCGGCGCCGGTGGCGGCCGTTCGCAGCACTTCGAGGTCGGTGTGGGCGCCGATCACCACGTCGGGAGACACCTGGGCGGCCGGATCGTCGGGGCTGACCGCCAGCACCCGCAGGCTCTGCCCCAGCGCGATCGCCGCCTGATGGGTCATCCTGGCCAGCTGCCCGCCGCCGACCATGGCGACGATGGGAGGTGTGGGGCGCTTCGACACGGCCATCATGGTGTCAGACCTGCGCGAGTACGCACACCTGCGGTGACTTCCGTAGACTTTCTCCTTGTGTCTTTCGCAGATGCCACGATCGCTCGGCTGCCCCGACCGATCCGGCCCTTCGCCGAGCGGCATCACGAACTCATCAAGTTCGCGATCGTCGGTGCGACGACGTTCGTCATCGACTCTGCGATCTTCTACACGCTGAAGCTGACGATCCTCGAGCCGAAGCCGGTCACCGCCAAGGTGATCGCCGGCATCGTCGCCGTCATCGCGTCCTACGTGCTGAACCGGGAGTGGAGCTTCCGCAACCGCGGAGGCCGCGAACGTCACCACGAAGCGCTGCTGTTCTTCGCGGTCAGCGGCGTCGGTGTGTTGCTGAGCATGGCCCCGCTGTGGTTCTCCAGCTATGTGCTGGAACTGCGCGTACCGCACGTATCACTGACCATCGAGAACATCGCCGACTTCGTCGCCGCCTACATCCTGGGCAACCTGTTGCAGATGGCGTTTCGGTTCTGGGCGTTCCGGCGGTGGGTGTTCCCCGACGAGTTCGGGCCCAGCCACGACAAGGCGCTGGAATCCACGCTCACCGGCGGCGGCTTCGTCGAGGCGCTGGAGGACGAGTACGAGGCCGGCGGCACGGTCACCCCACTGCGCCGTCGCCGGATAGCGCGTCAGCTGGGTGACTCTTCGGAGCCCAGGGTGTCGAAAACTTCGTGATACAGCAGTGAATGCACCCGCTCCACGCCGGGAATGTCGTAGAACTCAAGGGGATCCTGGCTCGCTGACTCGATGACCAGTGTGCCGGTCCGCAGCATGCGATCGAGCAGGCCGTGCCGGAACTCCACACTGTTGACGCGCGCCAACGGGATATCGATACCTGACCGGGTCAGCAGCCCGTGGCGGAACATCACCCGCCGATCGGTGATCACGAAATGCGTTGTGAGCCAATTGAAGAAACGCCACAACGTCAGCCAGCCGACCAGGATCAGCCAGATCGCCGCGATGACACCGAAGAGGACCCTCTTGGCGGTGGGGTCCCAGCTGGTGTTGTTGACGAGCGCGGCCACGAACGACGCCACGATGGTCGTCACCAGCAGCACCAGGACCGGGCCGACCAGTCGCTTCCAGTGCGGGTGGCGGTGCAGGACGACCTGCTCGCCCTCGGCAAGCACGTTCTCGGGATAACCCATGGTCATCTACTAATGCACAAAACGCGTGAAGGCAAGACACGTGGTGCCCTTAGCGCCTCCTTAAGGTTGCCGATACCATCGTCACCCATGACGAGCGTTAAGGAACCGGCCGCCGAGCACACGATCGACATTCACACCACTGCAGGCAAGCTGGCCGACCTGCGCCAGCGGGCCAAGGAGGCGTTGCATCCGGTCGGCGAGACCGCTGTCGAGAAGGTGCACGCGAAGGGCAAGCTGACCGCTCGCGAACGCATCCTGGCGCTGCTCGACGAGGGCTCGTTCGTCGAACTCGACGCACTGGCCCGGCACCGCAGCACCAACTTCGGGCTGGCCGAGAACCGCCCGGTCGGCGACGGCGTGGTGACCGGCTACGGCACCATCGACGGCCGCGAGGTCTGCATCTTCAGCCAGGACGCGACGGTGTTCGGCGGCAGCCTCGGCGAGGTCTACGGCGAGAAGATCGTCAAGGTCCAAGAGCTGGCAATCACGACCGGCCGCCCGCTGATCGGCATCAACGACGGTGCGGGCGCCCGGATCCAGGAGGGCGTGGTCTCGCTCGGTCTCTACAGCCGGATCTTCCACAACAACATCAAGGCCTCCGGCGTGATCCCGCAGATCTCGCTGATCATGGGCGCCGCGGCCGGCGGCCACGTCTACTCCCCGGCGCTGACCGACTTCGTCATCATGGTCGACCAGACCAGCCAGATGTTCATCACCGGCCCCGATGTCATCAAGACGGTGACCGGCGAGGACGTCACCATGGAGGAGTTGGGCGGCGCCCACACGCACATGGCCAAGTCCGGCACGGTGCACTACGTCGCATCCGGCGAACAGGATGCCCTGGACTACGTCCGCGACCTGCTCAGCTACCTGCCCCCGAACAACTACGCCGAGCCGCCGCGCTACCCCGCGCCGCCGCACCCCGGCGCCATCGAGGACAACCTCACCGACGAAGACCTCGAGCTCGACACCCTGATCCCGGATTCGCCGAACCAGCCGTATGACATGCACGAGGTGATCACCCGCATCCTCGACGACGACGAATTTCTGGAAATCCAGTCGGGATACGCGCAAAACATCGTCGTCGGTTTCGGCCGCATCGACGGCCGCCCAGTCGGGATCGTGGCCAATCAGCCCACCCAGTTTGCCGGTTGCCTGGACATCAACGCCTCGGAGAAGGCCGCCCGGTTCGTCCGGACGTGCGATTGCTTCAACATTCCGATCGTGATGCTGGTCGACGTGCCGGGCTTCCTGCCGGGCACCGATCAGGAGTACAACGGCATCATCCGGCGCGGCGCGAAGCTGCTGTACGCCTACGGTGAGGCCACCGTCGCCAAGATCACCGTCATCACCCGCAAGGCTTACGGCGGCGCCTACTGCGTCATGGGTTCCAAGGACATGGGCTGCGACGTCAACGTGGCCTGGCCGACCGCCCAGATCGCGGTCATGGGCGCCTCGGGTGCGGTCGGATTCGTCTACCGCTCACAGCTCAAGCAGGCGGCCGCCGACGGCAAGGACGTCGACGCCCTGCGGCTGGAGTTGCAGCAGGATTACGAGGACACGCTGGTCAACCCGTACATCGCGGCCGAGCGCGGTTACGTCGATGCGGTGATCCCGCCGTCGCACACCCGCGGTTACATCTCGACGGCGTTGCGGTTGCTGGAACGCAAGATCGCCCAGGTGCCGCCGAAGAAGCACGGGAACATTCCGCTGTGAGTGCAACGATTGGACTTCTGTGACCAAGCACGAGGACATCACCGAACTCAGCGACCCCCGGGATATCACGCTGGACAACCCGGAACCGCTGACGCCCGAGATCCGCATCGAGAGGGGCAACCCGAGCGACGACGACATCGCCGCTCTGGTGACCGTGCTGGCCGCGGCCGGCGGTGGCGCCCCGCACCCGGGGCCCCAGGAACTCAACCTGTGGGGGCACCCGGTGGACAAGCTGCGCTACTCGATCTCCAGCTGGCAGCGGGTGACGCTGCTGGAACGGATGCACATGCGCCGGTGATGAGCCGCTTGCGCGAAGACCATAGGCCACTGATGAGCCGCTTGCGCGAAGACCATGGGCCACTGATGAGCCGCTTGCGCGAAGACCATGCGTTGCTGACGGCCACGACGTGACTCGGGTCGTGTTGGGCTCGGCCTCGTCGGGCCGTCTGCGAGTGCTGCGCAGCGCCGGTATCGATCCCCTGGTGGTCGTTTCGGGTGTCGACGAGGACGCGATCCTCCGGAACCTGGGAACGGAGGCCGAGCCCGGTGACGTCGTCACCGCTTTGGCGCAGGCCAAGGCCGGCGCGGTACATCAGATCCTGGACCGTGACCTCGCAGCGGATTGCGTTGTCATCGGCTGTGATTCGATGCTGTACGTCGACGGACGCCTCAGCGGCAAACCGGGAACTCCCGAACAGGCTGCGCTGCAATGGCATTCGATGGCCGGACGGGACGGGCTGCTCCACACCGGGCACTGCGTGATCCGAGTCCTGCACGGCGCGGCGGTGCACACCGCAAGCGCGGCAGCGGTCACCCGGGTACGCTTCTCCACCCCGACACCCGTCGACCTGGCGGCCTATCTGGCCAGCGGCGAGCCGCTACAGGTCGCCGGCGCGTTCACCCTCGACGGGCTCGGCGGCTGGTTCGTCGACGGCATCGACGGCGATCCGTCCAATGTGATCGGCCTGGGCCTATCCGTCACGCATCGACTGTTCGGCGACGTCGGGCTGGCGATCGGCGACCTGTGGGCGGCCAATCCGGTCCGCTGATCGGCGGTAGGCTCATCATCGTGCCACTTCCCGCAGATCCCAGTCCCGCCCTGAAGGCCTACGCCCACCCGGAACGCCTGGTCACCGCCGATTGGCTGTCTGGGCATCTGGGCACCCCCGGACTCGCCATCGTCGAGTCCGACGAAGACGTGTTGCTCTACGACATCGGCCACATCCCCGGTGCGGTCAAGATCGACTGGCACACCGACCTCAACGATCCCCACGTGCGCGATTACATCAGCGGCGCCCAGTTCGCCGAGCTGATGAACCGCAAAGGTATCGCCCGTGACGACACCGTCGTCATCTACGGCGACAAGAGCAACTGGTGGGCCGCCTACGCGCTGTGGGTCTTCACCCTCTTCGGCCACCAGGATGTCCGACTCCTCAACGGCGGACGAGACCTGTGGATCTCCGACGGCCGCGACACCACGCTCGACGTGCCGACCAAGACCGGGTCCGGATATCCGGTCGTCGAGCGCAACGACACCGCAATTCGGGCGTACAAGGACGATGTCCTTGCCTCCCTTGGCCATTCGACACTGATCGATGTGCGCTCACCGCAGGAGTACACCGGTGAGCGCACCCATATGCCCGACTACCCCGAAGAGGGAGCGCTGCGTGGCGGCCACATCCCCACCGCGGTGTCGGTGCCATGGGCCAAGGCCGCCGACGACAGCGGCCGGTTCCGAAACCGCACGGAACTGGAGCAGGTTTACTCGTTCGTCACGGCGGATCCGGACACTCCGATCATCGCCTACTGCCGCATCGGCGAGCGGTCCAGCCACACCTGGTTCGTCCTGACCTATCTGCTGGGTATCCCCGGCGTACGTAATTACGACGGCTCGTGGACGGAGTGGGGCAATACCGTCCGCGTCCCGATCGTCGCCGGTGCCGAACCGGGATCAGTGCCAGGTTCGGTATGAGCATGCCGGCGCCACTGGCCGAGGTCGTCTCCGACTTCGGCGAGGTGCAGGGCCAGGACAAGCTCAAACTGCTGTTGGAGTTCGCCGACGAACTACCAGCGCTGCCCGCCGACCTCGAGGAGGCGGCCATGGAACCGGTGCCGGAGTGCCAGTCGCCGCTCTTCCTACATGTGGATGCCGCCGACTCCGACCACGTCCGGCTGTTCTTCAGCGCACCCGCCGAGGCGCCGACTACCCGCGGCTTCGCGTCGATCCTGGCGACCGGGTTGGACGGCCAGTCGAAAGCGCAGATCCTGGCCGTGCCCGACGACTTCTACTCCGAGTTGGGTTTGGCGGCGCTGATCAGTCCACTTCGGCTGCGCGGCATGTCCGCGATGCTGGCCCGGATCAAGCGCCGCCTGCGCGACGGAACCTGAACTTACTCATTAGTAGGGGCACCAGCTGGTTCGTGTCGAACGAGCGCCGCCTACACTGCCGTGCGAACCTATTTTTAAAGATCGTTCTTAGAGTCACGCTATGCAGGAGGCGCGGTGCCCATTCAGACGCCCAGTCAGACCATCTCCAAGGTCCTCGTCGCCAACCGCGGTGAAATCGCGGTTCGGGTGATCCGGGCGGCCCGGGATGCGGGACTGGCCAGCGTGGCGGTCTACGCCGAGCCCGACGCCGACGCGCCGCACGTTCGGCTCGCCGACGAGGCGTTCGCGCTGGGCGGGCAGACGTCCGCGGAGTCGTACCTGGACTTCACCAAGATCCTGGATGCCGCGGCCAAGTCCGGGGCCAACGCCATCCACCCCGGCTATGGCTTTCTGTCGGAGAACGCCGACTTCGCCCAGGCCGTCCTCGACGCCGGCCTGATCTGGATCGGACCGAGCCCGCAGTCCATCCGCGACCTGGGTGACAAGGTCACCGCCCGGCACATCGCCGCCCGCGCGCAGGCACCGCTCGTCCCCGGCACCCCCGACCCGGTCAAGGACGCCGACGAGGTGGTGGCGTTCGCCAAGGAGTACGGAGTGCCGGTCGCGATCAAGGCGGCATTCGGTGGCGGCGGCCGCGGTATGAAGGTGGCCCGCACCATCGAGGAGATCCCTGAGCTGTTCGAGTCGGCGACACGTGAGGCGGTTGCCGCGTTCGGACGCGGCGAGTGCTTCGTCGAGCGCTACCTGGACAAGCCGCGGCACGTCGAGGCGCAGGTGATCGCCGACCAGCACGGCAACGTGGTGGTGGCCGGCACCCGTGACTGCTCCCTGCAGCGCCGCTTCCAGAAGCTCGTCGAGGAGGCGCCGGCACCGTTCCTCACCGACGCGCAGCGCAAGGAGATCCACGAGTCGGCCAAGCGCATCTGCAAGGAGGCGCACTACCACGGCGCGGGCACCGTCGAGTATCTGGTGGGCCAGGACGGCTTGATCTCGTTCCTCGAGGTGAACACCCGTCTGCAGGTGGAGCACCCGGTCACCGAAGAGACCTCCGGCATCGACCTGGTCCTGGAGCAGTTCCGCATCGCCAACGGTGAGAAGTTGGACATCACCGAGGATCCCGCCCCGCGTGGTCACTCGATCGAGTTCCGCATCAACGGCGAGGACGCCGGTCGCGGCTTCCTGCCCGCGCCCGGCCCGGTCAACAAGTTCGAGCCGCCGACCGGCCCGGGCGTGCGCCTGGATTCCGGCGTGGAGAGCGGTTCGGTGATCGGCGGCCAGTTTGACTCCATGCTGGCCAAGCTCATCGTCACCGGCGCCAATCGCCAGCAGGCCCTCGAGCGCGCCCGCAGGGCTCTTGATGAGTTCACCGTCGAGGGTCTGGCCACCGTCATCCCGTTCCATCGCGCGGTGGTCAGCGACCCGGCCTTCATCGGCGATGGTGACGGATTCACGGTGCACACCCGCTGGATCGAGACCGAATGGAATAACACCATCGAGCCGTTCACCGGCGGTGGCCCGGTCGACGAGGAAGAAGCCCAGCCGCGCCAGAAGGTCGTCGTCGAGGTCGGAGGCCGTCGGGTCGAGGTATCGCTGCCCGGTGACCTGGCGCTGGGTAACGGCTCCGGCCCGGCCGAGTCCGGAGCGATCCGCAAGAAGCCGAAGGCGCGCAAGCGTGGCGCTCACGCCGGTGCGGCCGCTTCGGGTGACGCCGTGACCGCACCGATGCAGGGCACCGTGGTGAAGGTCGCCGTCGAAGAAGGGCAGACGGTGGCTGTCGGCGAGCTCGTAGTGGTCCTCGAGGCCATGAAGATGGAGAACCCGGTGACCGCCCACAAGGATGGTGTCATCACCGGGTTGGCCGTGGTGGCCGGTGCCGCGATCACCCAGGGCACCGTCCTGGCCGAGATCAAGTAACGGCGATCAAGGCGCGAAAGGCTTCGAGCCCAACACCGCACCGGTACCGGTGACGAGACTGTCGGCATCCACCCGGGCGCCGAAATAGGTCGCCTCGGGGTCGACGACGACGGTACGGTGCTCGCCTCGGCGAGCCAGCACCACTCGAGCCAGCTCGGCGAAGGTGATCTTGTCGGGTCCGCCGAGTTCGACGACACCGGCGGGTGATCCGACGGCCGCCCGCGCCACGTGGGCGGCGACTTCGGCAGCCGCGATCGGCTGGATCCGCGCGTCAGGCACCCGCACCACGTCTCCATCGGTCAGGCTGGTCACGATCATGTCGGCGAACTCGTCGAACTGGGTGGCCCGCACGATCGTGTAGGGCAGCCCGGAGGCCTCGATCAACGTTTCCTGCGCCACCTTGGCGCGCATGTACCCGCTCATCCGTAGTCGGGTCACCCCGACGATCGACAGCGCGACGTAGTGCGCCACCCCGGCAGCCTGGGCGGCCGTGACGAGGACGCGGGTGGCGGTGCCGAAGAACTCCAGCACCGGTTCGTCCTCGTAGGAGGGTGAGTTGAGAACGTCGACCAGCACATGGGCATCCGACAGCGCGTCGGCCACGCCCTCCCCGGTCAGCACATCCACCCCGGTTCGGCGCGACGCACCCACCACGTCATGCCCCTCCGCGGTCAGCAGGTCCACAACCTGCGCACCAATCTGCCCACTGGCACCGAAGACTGCTAGGCGCACACCGTCCAGCATGATGGATGGGTGAGCGATAACCCAGAGCTCTTTCGGATCGGCACCGCCGAACGCGAGCAGGCCATGGACTTGCTCAGCCGGCAGTTCTCCGAGGGCCGGCTGACCCCCGACGAATTCTCCGAGCGCAGTGCCGCGATCGCCGCAGCGGTGACCCGCGCCGACCTCGAGCCGGTCTTCGCCGACCTGCCGACCAAACCCGGCGGGGCCTCGGCCCCTGGGTTCGAACGCGCCCGCGACTGGCGGGCCATCGTGATGGCGCTCATCCCCCTGGTGGCGTTGGCGTTCACCATCCTGGTGCCGCACGGCTGGCTGGCCTGGCTGGCTCTGCCGGTGCTCGGCATGCTGCTCTATGGCCGTCGCTGAGATGGATCCCGTCGAAATCAACGCTGGCACTTGGTATCTGCGCGCATTACGGGCCGACGACCGCATCGACGACCGTCCCGCCCTGGCTGAGCTCGGCGAGACCGACCCGGACTACGTGACCAAGCGCACGGCACAGTGGGCAGCCGAATCCGGCTATTCCTGGGCGGTCTGCGAGCCCACAACCGGCGAACTACTGGCCGAGGTCACGGTCGACCCGGACCGCGCGACCCTGGCGACGCGAGCCAGGCCCGGCCACGACGAGGCCGCAGCCATGGCCGCCACCGCGGTACGCCGGTTCGCCGCCGCGGCCCTCAATCTGACGGTGTAGGCGTATCGACGTCGACGCCGGTAGCCAGATCGGCGCAGTCGACCTCCAGAACGTCGGATCGGCCGGCCAGAAAGCGACGGGCGCCCTCGTCGCCGCGCAGGGTTTCCAGCAACGCCGGCCAGTGCCGGCCGGCGACGACCACGGGGTGGCCGGGCCGGCCGTCATAGGTGGCCCTTGCGACGCCGGACTGCGATGTGCGGGCCCCGTGGAGCACGCGAGCGACCACGTCGGCGCCGATGTCGGGGGTGTCGATGGTGAGCACTACGGCGTAGTCCGCGCCGGCCGCTGCCGCCAAGCCGGTCCGCAGTGAGGCACCCATCCCCTGTCGCCAATCTTCGGCGATCACCGCACGGGCCGGCGTGGGAACGTCGACGACCGCCGCGCCGAGTACCACCACCACGTCGCCACAACCACCGTCAGACAAAGACGCCACCGCTGAATGCAGCCATAATCCCTGAGCAGCAAGAACTTTCGGCATCCCGTACCGCGTTCCCGCGCCGGCCGCCAGCAGGATGCCGGCGATCTGGTCGCGCTTCGACATACACACAGTGTGAACCGGGACAACCGGAGGGCGAAGAGCGCCCCTCCGGGATCACGCACCCGACCCCGTCGGCGATCTACCGCTGCGTCAATTGCTGTTACGCGTTGGTGTGAGGATGATGAGAACCCGCCCTGTCAGGAGCAATGATCAATACCTGTGGATGAGGCTCGGCGAGGTGGCGTGAAAGTGGGCGCACCTTCCCGAGGATGATCATCACGGAATCAGGTATTCGATCAAGACCGGCGTTGG
>NZ_JAPJDO010000043.1 GCF_026242045.1 Mycobacterium pinniadriaticum | reverse complement strand
CGTCGAGGTCTTTCGGATGGCTGGCGTAGGAACCTCCATCCTCGGAAGACCTCGACCCCTATCCCGGCAACGACGCGCCGACCACCGCTACACCCTCATCTGCGAAGAGCCGCATTTGCTCGGGTCCGAGGCGAAATAAACCGGTCAATCTCAACAATGTCCTGAAGTAAATAATTGCTCTAACAAAATAACCTCCCTTCCGCGGAGTAAAACCGTCTGACAAACCCCCGGATCGCTTGTTGGTCAACAACGACAAACAACGGAAATATGTTGATATACAACAACTTCGGGAATCAGAGTCTGAGCGAACCAGAATTCGCATGCCGTTCGGCAACGAATCTCTGGACGCCGCCTGGGAAGTGGGGCACGATTGATCAGCAGATTGACGTGACTGACCGGCGTTTATCCCGAGAAAGCAGGATTGACATGCCAACTATTAACGACGCGAAGCCATATCCGTTCGAATTCGGTATCGACCACGTGGCACTGGTGTGCATCGACATGCAGCGCGATTTCTGCCTGCCCGGCGGATTCGCCGACTCACTGGGCAACAACCTCGACAACATCGCCCCGTGCATCCCGGTCATCGCCAAACTGCAGGCGGCCTTCCGCAAGGCCGGTCTGCCGATAATCCACACGAAGGAATGTCACAAGCCGGACCTGTCGGACGTTCCCACCGCCAAGCGCAATCGCGGCAACCCAGCCATCAAGATCGGCGACCCGGGCCCGATGGGCCGGATCCTGATCGACGGCGAGGAGGGATCGGACTTCATCCCGCAGAACGCGCCCGCCGAACACGAACTGGTCATCTCGAAGCCCGGCAAGGACGCCTTCTATCGGACCATCTTCTACGAATACCTGACGACCCGGCTGATCACCCATCTCTTCATCACCGGGGTCACCACCGAGGTCTGCGTGCAGACCACCATGCGTTGCGCCAATGACCGCGGCTTCGACTGTGTTCTCGTCGAGGACGGCACCGACAGCTACTTCCCCGAATTCAAGGACATGACGCTGAAGGCGGTGGTCGCCCAGGGCGGCATCGTCGGGTGGACATGTACGTCGGACCAGATCGTGGACGCCCTGGCCACCCTGTGAGAAGCCCGCCGGCAGTGAACGTGGAGCTGCCGATGAGACAACCCGTCGACTACCTTTTCCCGCCCGTCGAACCGGGCGTGAACGTCCCGTACTACCGCTTGGTGCTCCGCGGTTGCTCGCAACTCTGTTTTCAGAGCAACGAACTGACCGGACTTTTCGTGGTGGCCGCCGCCCTGGTGGGATCGCCGATCGCCGCGGCCTACCTGTTGGTGGCCGCCGTCGTGGCACCAGCCGGGCGCATGCTGCTCGGCCAGCGTGGGGCGGTCCTGGCCACCGGGCTGCCCGGTCTGAACCCCTGCCTGATCGCGCTGTCCCTGCCCAGCTTCTTCCACACCGGGTGGACCGATATCGGAATGTGGGTGACGCTCGTCGTGTGCGTCGCGGTCACCGTCGTCCTGGTCCGAGTACTGGTGGCGGTCTTGCCCTTCCCGATCCTGACGCTGCCGTTCCTGATCGTCTTCTGGACCGTATACGCACTGGCGCCGCATCTCAGCGTTCTTCGGCGCATTCCGCTCGAAACATTCCATGGCACAACGTTTCACCCCGTTGGTGCGGTGCTGCACAGCCTGGGCCAGGCCCTCTTCTCGACGAGCGCCTGGTCGGGTCTCCTCTTGTTGTGCGGGCTGCTGCTGAGCAACTGGCGACACGGGGTGGTCGCCCTGCTCGGGGCGGTCATCGGCACCCTGGTGTCCTACTACTACCGCGACGTCGATCCGACCAGCGTCAACCTCGGTCTGTACGGCTTCAACGGTGTCCTGACGGCCGTCGCCGTCTACGCGATGTGTGGTGCCAAGTTGCGGCTGGCCATCCTCGGCGCCCTGGTCGCCACCATCATGATGCCCGCGATCTCCGATATCGGACTGCAAACCGTCTGCGCACCACTGGTATTCACCACATGGCTCATCTTGGCTCTCGGCTGGGTCGAGCGCCGGTGGTTCGACGAATCCCCGAAAGGAAATGCCAGCATGCCCACCACTCCCGGCGAGCCCATCATGTTTTCGAACCTGCTCGCGCAGGCGAAAGCGCTTCGGAACTCAGGTGATTGGCAGCCCTTCCGGCCCGGCGTGACCGCGCATTGGCTCTACAACGAAGGCAACGGCGGGCCGTCGGCGGTGTTGTTGCGCTACGAGGCCGGCGCGCGTGTTCCCGAGCACGAACACGTCGGCTACGAGCATGTGTTCGTGCTCGAGGGCGATGAATTCGACGAGAATGGCTCCTACCCGGCCGGCAGCTTCACGGTGAACCCGCCCGGCACCCGCCATTCGCCGGGCAGCACGGGAGGGTGCATAGCGCTGCTGATCTACGAAAAGCAGGTACGGTTCGTCAGCGAGCAGTAAGCCTACAGCCCGAGCAACTCGGGCAGATCGGCGACGGAATCGATGACGTGGTTGGGTTGCATCGCGAATTCGTCTGCGGCCCAACGGTCCAGCGTATCCTGACGGAACTTACCGGTACGCACCAGCACACCCGTCATCCCGACCACCTGCGCGGCCAGCACATCGTTGTTGAGATCGTCGCCGACCATGTACATCTCGTCGGGGTCGACACCGAGCCGCGCGGCCGACGCCACGAATCCCGCCGGCGCCGGCTTGCCCACGGCGGTGGCCCTGCGCCCGGAGGTCTGCTCCATGCCGATGAGGTACATGCCGGTGTCGATCCGCAACCCCTCGGTGGTGGTCCACGCCGTGCTGCGGTGCATGGCCACCACCGGCACACCCTGGGCCATCCATTCGTACACCCGGCTCAGCGTGCGATGGCTGTATTCGGGGCCGGCGCCGCCGAGAAGGATGACGTCGGGGGTGCCCGGATCGATTCCATCGTCGTAGACCAGGGAATCGACGATGTCGATGCCAGGCATATCGTCGGCGATCTGGCCATTGTTGACCAGAAAGCATCGCGCATCAGGGTAGTTGGCCCGCACATAATCAGCGGTCAGCGCGGCGGCGGTGATCACTTCGTCGGGCCGCACCTCGATACCGGCCTGCGACAGCGCCGCGGCGATCTGCTGGCGGGTGCGGGTGGTGGTGTTGGTCAGATAGGAGCGGGCGACCTGGTGGTCGGCTAGGACCGTGAGCGCCTCGGCCGCGCCGGGGATTGGCTTCCATGACGTCACCAAGACGCCATCGATGTCGAACAGCACCCCACCGATAGCCATACCGCGACAGTAAACGGCCACCGGTTGGATGCAAGTTGGGCCGACGTATCGTCGTGCCATGAGCAGGAACATGTGGACCGAGGCAGACGTCCCGGATCAGCGTGGACGGATCGCGATCGTCACCGGCTCCAACACCGGGCTGGGCTTCGACACCGCGCGCGTGCTGGCCGGACGCGGGGCGAAAGTGGCGATGGCGGTCCGCGACATCGCCAAAGGTGATGCCGCGGCCGCGCAGATCAGGGCAAAAGTACCGGGCGCCGACATCGCCGTGCACAAACTGGACCTGGGGTCGTTGGCATCGGTGCGGGAGGCCGCCGCCGAGTTGGGCAGCACCTATCCGCGGATCGACCTGCTGATCAACAACGCGGGAGTGATGTACCCGCCGAAGCAGACCACCGCCGACGGCTTCGAGCTGCAGTTCGGCACGAACCATCTGGGCCACTTCGCGCTCACCGGGCTGCTGCTGGACAACCTCCTGCCCGTCGACGGATCGCGAGTCGTCGTGGTCGCCAGCATCGCTCACAACATCCGGGCCAAGATCGACTTTGACGACCTGCAGTGGGAACGCCGCCGATACGAACGTGTCGGCTCCTATGGACAGTCCAAGCTGGCCAACCTGATGTTCGCCTACGAGTTGCAGCGCCGATTGGCCGCCGCCGATGCGAAGACCATGGCCGTCGCGGCGCACCCAGGCATCTCGGACACCGAGCTGATCCGCCACGTCCCGGGCTCCTCTCTGCCCGGCGTCAAGCTGCTCAGCAGTCTGGTGTTCAACAGCCCCGAGCTGGGTGCGCTGCCAACGCTGCGCGCCGCCACCGATGCCGCGGTGGTCGGTGGCCAGTACTACGGGCCGGACGGGTTCCGCGAGCTGCGCGGCCACCCGAAGCTGGTGAACTCCAGCAATCAGTCCCACGATCGGAACATCCAGCAGCGGCTGTGGTCGGTGTCCGAGGAGTTGACCGGCGTGAGCTTCCCGGTCTGATGCGCACAGTCTCCGAACACCAGCGGGTCGTCGCCGACCTGATCGCCGCGCGCACGGCCGCGACGGTGGGACTGACCGAAGCCGAGGGGCTGGTGTTGGCTGACGACGTCGCGGCGCCGCTCTCGCTGCCGGTGTTCGACAACTCCGCGATGGACGGCTACGCCCTGCGCGCCGAGGACGTCACCGGGGCTGACAAAAATCCGGTGAAGCTGCCTGTCGCCGAGGATATTCCGGCCGGACGCACCGACGCGTTGACGCTGGCTCCGGGCACCGCGCACCGGATCATGACCGGGGCGCCGCTGCCCGCGGGCGCGACAGCGGTGGTCCCGGTGGAAGCCACCGACGCGCGCACCGACACCGTGGAGATCCGCTCGGCTCCCAAGGCCGGTCAACACATCCGCCGCGCCGGCGAGGACGTGACCGCGGGGACGACGGTGCTGCGAGCCGGCCAGGTGGTCACCCCGGCGGCGCTGGGTCTGGCTGCCGCACTGGGTTTGGGGTCGCTGACGGTGCGGCCGCGCCAGCGTGTGCTGGTGATGTCGACGGGTACCGAGCTGGTGTCGGCCGGCACCGATCTCAAGCCCGGCCAGATCTACGAATCCAATGCCATCATGCTGGCGGCCGCGGTCCGCGAGGCCGGCGGCGAGGTGGTGGCCACGCCGACGTCCAGCGATGACGTCGCCCAGTTCAGCGCGGTACTCGAGGGCTACGCCGGCCAGGCCGACCTGATCATCACCTCCGGTGGAGTCAGCGCCGGCGCCTACGAGGTGGTCAAAGACGCGTTCGACGGAGGCGACGGTCGCCGACCCAGCGGCTCCAGTGGTGGTGTGGAGTTCGTGAAGGTCGCCATGCAGCCGGGTATGCCGCAGGGGGCGGGACTCATCAACGGCTGTCCGATCATCACGCTGCCCGGCAACCCGGTGAGCGCGCTGGTCTCCTTCGAGGTGTTCGTCCGGCCCGCGCTGCGCGCGGCGATGGGACTTCCACACCCTCACCGGCCGCGGCGGACCGCGGTGCTGGCCGACGACCTGACCTCACCACCGGGAAAACGTCAATTCCGCCGCGGCGTCTACGACGCGGCGGCGGGCACCGTGACCACCTACGGGCCGCCGGCATCCCATCACCTCCGGTGGCTGGCCTCGGCGAACTGCCTGCTGGAGATCGCCGAGGACGTCACCGAGATGGCCGCTGGCGAGCAGGTCCAACTGTGGGACCTGTCGTAGGCCCGGCCGTTCTCCTGCGAGGCTAGACTCGTCGCCGATGGCCAGACGCCCCCACACCGCGGAAGACAACATGAAGTCCGGCCCACAGCGGCTGGTCGCGCTGGTGCGTTCCTCCGTCCCGCCCGTTCACCCCGCCGGCCTGCCGTTCATCTCGGCCGGCTTGGCCGTGGCGGCCGTCGGCCGCAAGAACCGCTGGGTTCGCCGGGCAGGCCTGGCCGCCGCAGTTGCCAATGCGGGCTTCTTCCGGCACCCGGCCCGCACACCACCGAGCCGCCCCGGTGTGGCAGTGGCCCCCGCCGATGGACTGATCTGCCTGGTCGAAGAGGCCGAGCCACCCGCCGAGTTGGGATTGCCCGCCGGCCCGCGCCCGCGGATCAGCATCTTCCTGTCCCTGCTGGATGCGCACGTACAACGACTCCCGGTCGGCGGTGAGGTGCTGGCCGTGCAGCACCGGCCGGGCCGATTCCATTCCGCCGACCTGGCGGCGGCCAGCGAGGACAATGAACGCAACAGCGTGCTGATCCGCACGCCGGAAGGACGGGAAGTGGTGGTCGTACAGATCGCCGGCCTGATCGCACGACGAATCGTCTGCGATCTGCACGCCGGCGACAAGGTCGCCATCGGGGACACCTACGGGCTCATCCGATTCGGCTCGCGGTTGGACACCTACCTGCCCGTCGGCTCGCATATCCTGGTCGAGCCCGGCCAGCGGGCGCTCGCCGGTGAGACCGTCTTGGCGCAACTGCCGTGATCAAACCCCGCCCCCGCCCGCTCATCAGCACGCGCCTGCTGCCCAGCGCCGTGACGGTGCTGGCGATCTGTCTGGGACTGACGTCGGTGAAGTACGCCTTGGACAATCGGCCCACCGAGTCCATGGCCTTCCTGGCCGCCGCGGCGATCCTGGACGCCCTCGACGGGCGGATCGCCCGGGTGCTCAAGGCCACCTCCCGGATGGGCGAGGAGATCGACTCGCTGGCCGACGCGGTCAACTTCGGTGTGGCCCCGGCATTCATCGTCTATGCCCTGCTGCTGGCCGACACCCGCATCGGCTGGGTCGTCGTGCTGCTCTATGCGGTGTGCATCGTACTGCGGCTCGCGCGCTACAACGCCCTGCTCGACGCCGATCTGCCCGCCTACACCAAGGAATACTTCGTCGGCATGCCCGCCCCGGCGGGAGCGATCGGCGCGATCGGCCCGCTGGCCGCCAAGATGCAGTGGGGCGACGGCTGGTGGACCTCATGGTGGGCGGTGTCGATCTGGATGGTCGGTGTCTCACTGTTGGTGGTCAGCCGACTGCCGATGCGTAAGGTGCACACCTTCACGGTGCGGCCCAACATGGTCGCCCCGCTGCTGGCGTTGCTGGCGATCGGCGTGGCCGCCGCGTTCGTCTTCCCGTATCTGGTGATCCTCGTGATCATCGCCGCCTACGTCGTGCACATCCCGTTCGCGTTCCGCAGCCAGCGTTGGGTCGCCGCGCATCCCGAGGCGTGGAACGACCGGCCCCGCCAGCAGCGCGCCGCGCGTCGGGCGATCCGTCGCGCCAAGCAACCCAATCGCCGGTCGGTGGCCAGGCTGGGCCTGCGCCGGCCGGGCGGGTAGAACATGTCGTCGAACCTGGCGCTGACGGCACGGCTGAACACCTCGGCGCTGGACTCCCGGCGCGGTGTGGTCCGACTGCACCCCGAGGCGATCGCCGCCCTCGGCATCCGTGAATGGGACGCGGTGTCGCTCATTGGGTCTCGCACGACTGCCGCCGTCGCGGGAGTGGCCCCGCCCGACACCCCGGCCGGCACGGCGCTGCTGGACGACGTCACACTGTCCAACGCCGGCCTGCGCGAAGACACCACGGTGCTGGTCGCGCCCGTCACCGTGTACGGCGCGCGCGCGGTCACCGTCCGCGGCTCCACCCTGGCCACCCGGTCGGTATCGTCGGCGACGCTGCGGCAGGCCCTGCTGGGCAAGGTGATGACGGTCGGCGACACGGTGTCGCTGCTGCCCCGCGACCTGGGCCCCGGCACGTCGACGACACAGGCCAGCTCCGCGCTGGCGTCGTCGGTCGGGATCACGTGGACCTCGGAGTTACTCACCGTCACCGGCACCGATCCGGCCGGACCGGTGAGTGTGCAACCGAATTCGTCGATCACCTGGGGTGACGGCGTGACGCCGATCTCCGGTACACCCGGAGGCACCGCTGCCGTCAGCCCACCCATGGTGTGGCCGGAAGCTCCGCCGGTGTCCATCGACGACCTCAAGGGCCAGCACGTGCAGGCCGGTCGGCTCACCGAGTGGCTCAAGCTGGCTCTCGACGAGCCGCAACTGCTGGAAAAGCTTGGTGCCAAACCGAATCTGGGTGTGCTGGTGACCGGCCCAGCCGGGGTGGGAAAGGCCACGCTGGTGCGCGCGGTGTGCGCCGGGCGGCGACTGGTCGAGCTTGACGGACCCGACACCGGCGCGCTGGCGGCTCAGGATCGGCACCGCGCCGTCGCCGATGCGGTCGCCACCGTCACCGGTGGCGGTGGGGTGCTGCTGATCACCGACATCGACGCGCTGCTGCCCACTCCGGCCGAACCGGTGTCGGCGTCCATCCTGGCCGAGCTTCGCACGGCCGTGGCGGCACCCGGGGTGGCGCTGGTGGCCACCTCCCAACAGCCCGGTGCGCTGGACCCTCGGCTGCGCGCCCCCGATCTGTGCGACCGTGAGCTGGGCCTGAGCCTGCCCGACGGGGCCACCCGCAAGGCGCTCTTGGAGGTGCTGCTGCGCGACGTCCCCGCCGACAGTCTCGCACTCGACGAGATCGCCGAGCGCACACCAGGATTCGTCCGAGCCGATCTGGCAGCACTGGTCCGGGAGGCGGCGTTGCGGGCGGCGGCCCGGGCCAGCGAGGACGGTAGGGCGCCGGCCCTGACCCAGGAGGACTTCACCGGCGCCCTGACGGTGATCCGTCCGCTGTCACGCTCGGCTACCGAGGAGGTGTCGGTCGGCTCGGTCACCCTCGACGATGTCGGCGACATGGTCGACGTCAAGCAGGCGCTCACCGAGGCGGTGCTGTGGCCGCTGCAGCATCCGGACACCTTCGCCCGGCTCGGCGTCGAGCCCCCCAGAGGCGTACTGCTCTACGGCCCACCGGGATGTGGGAAGACATTCGTGGTGCGCGCGCTGGCCAGTTCGGGTCGCCTGTCCGTGCACGCAGTGAAGGGCGCCGAACTGATGGACAAGTGGGTCGGCTCCTCGGAGAAGGCCGTTCGCGAATTATTCCGCCGGGCAAGGGATTCGGCTCCGTCGCTGGTATTCCTCGATGAGATCGACGCACTGGCGCCCCGACGGGGGCAGAGTTTCGACTCCGGCGTCACCGACCGTGTGGTGGCGACCCTGCTGACCGAGCTCGACGGCATCGAACCGCTGCGCGATGTCGTAGTGCTCGGCGCCACCAATCGTCCGGACCTGATCGACCCCGCGTTACTGCGCCCGGGCCGGTTGGAGAAGCTGGTGTTCGTCGAGCCGCCCGACGCCGACGCGCGCCGCGAAATCCTGCGCACGGCAGGCAAATCGGTACCGCTGTCCCCGGAGGTCGATCTCGATGCGCTGGCCGGCGAACTGGACGGCTACAGCGCGGCCGACTGTGTGGCGTTGTTGCGCGAGGCCGCGTTGACGGCGATGCGCCGCTCGATCGATGCGGCCGACGTCACCGCCGACGACGTGGCCAAGGCCCGCGAGACGGTGCGCCCGTCGCTCGACACGGTCCAGGTGGAGTCGCTACGGGCGTTTGCGGCCGGACGCTAGCGATCGGCTTCGGCGAGGGCGGCGAGCCGATCGATCGACCCCTGCAGTTTGTCCGCGGTGGTGGCTTGCGCTCTCGCCAGCCGGTTCGGATCGGACAGGTCCGTCCAGTCGTAGGTGTGGGTGACGACGGTGGCGGTCTCGTCGACGGGCTCGAGCCGCCAGCGCCACAGGTGCCCCGGCGGGGCCGCGCCCGGCTCGGATGGCCGCCACGCGATCAGCCGGCCCTCGTCGAACTCCACGACGTGATTCTCCCGGTCGGCGCCGAGGGTCAGCGTCGTCGTGAACACCTCACCCACACCGCGGACCCGCTGACCCGGCGCGGCCGTGGCGAGGTTGTCGTTGCCGTCCCAGTCGGGCTGGCGGGAGGGATCGGCGATCAGCTCGAAGATGGCTGCCGCCGGGGCGGCGATGCGCCTGCTGGCGCTGACAATCCGGTCCTGCTCGGCCATCCGACAATTCAACAGCATCCGTTGACAGTCCACTAGTGACATGTCAGAGTTGGACGGTATGAGTACCGCCACCGTCCGAGTCGGCGACCGCGACCGCCAGGCCACCGCCGACATGCTGTCCCAGGCCCTCGCACAGGGTTATCTGGACCTCGCCGAGTACGAGACCCGCGTCCAAGCCGCCTTCACCGCAGAGACCGCCGATGCACTGCGCCGTGTGGTCGCCGACCTTCCGGTGGAACACCTGCGACGCACCGACCCCCAACGGATCGCCGCCCGCAAGCGCGCCGCCCGCGCTTCGGTGCGATTTCACCTGCTCGGCTACGCGGCGATGGTCGTCATCGTGCTCACGGTGTGGCTGGCTATTGCCCTCACCAGCGGAGCCGGGTACTTCTGGCCGATCTGGCCGATCCTCGGCGGCGCCATCGGGTTGCTGGGGCATATGATTCCGGTGTTTTTCCCCGGCATCCCGACCGCCGGGTTCAGCTGCCGAAACTTCCTGCCACCCAGCCATATTCGCAGGTAGAACCGACGACGGCCACGCCAGCTCGGCGCGGGTCGCAACACCCGCTCTCCTGTCAACCCCGTAGACTGCGACGAGAACACAGCAGAAAACCTTTGGCTGACACCCCGACCGACCGGTAGATCCCCGACGCGCTGGCGCGTCCCCAAGATCGACGACGTTAAGATTCGGAGTGCCATGCTCGTGATCCTGATCGCGCATGCGATCGCCGCCGCCGTGGCGCCGGCGCTCGTGTACCGATGGGGACGGCTGGCGTTCTACCCACTGGCACTCGTACCGGCCGCGTCGCTGATCTGGGTGGCGCTCAACTGGCCCAGCGACGACCGGCCGGCAAGAGTCGACATCCCGTGGGTGCCGGAACTGTCGATGAACATCGCGCTGCGCTTCGACACCCTGGCCGCCATCATGAGCGTGCTGGTGCTGGGTATCGGTGCGCTGGTGCTGTTCTATTGCGCGGAGTACTTCCACCACCGCGACGGGCACACCGAGAACCGGCTGCCGAGTTTCGCCGCGGAACTGGTCGCGTTCTCCGGAGCCATGTTCGGCTTGGTGGTCAGCGACAACATGCTGCTGCTGTACACCTTCTGGGAACTGACCACCGTGTTGTCGTTCCTGCTGGTCGGGCACTATGCCGAGCGGGCCACCAGCCGGCGGGCCGCCGTACAGGCCCTGCTGGTCACCACCGCCGGCGGATTGGCGATGCTGGTCGGCATCGTCATCCTCGGCCACACCGCGGGCACCTTCCTGCTCTCCGAACTGGTGGCCGCACCGCCCGGCGGAACCGCCGTCGCCGTCGGGGTTGTCCTGGTGCTCGTCGGCGCCCTGTCCAAGTCGGCCATCGTGCCGTTCCATTTCTGGCTGCCCGGCGCCATGGCCGCCCCGACTCCGGTCAGCGCCTACCTGCACGCCGCCGCGATGGTCAAGGCCGGCGTCTACCTCATCGCTCGGCTCACCCCGGGCTTCGCCGACTCCCCGGGCTGGCGCCCCACCGTCATCACCCTCGGCGTGGCGACCATGCTGCTGGCCGGCTGGCGCGCGGTCCGGGAGTACGACCTGAAGCTGATCCTCGCGTTCGGCACGGTCAGCCAGCTGGGGTTCATCACCGTCATGGTCGGTGGCGGCGGCCGCGATCTGATGCTGGCCGGGCTGGCCATGCTGTGCGCGCACGCACTGTTCAAGGCGACGCTGTTCATGGTCGTCGGCGTCATCGACCATTCGACGGGCACTCGGGACATCCGTCGGCTGGCCTGGCTGGGCCACCGCATGCCCGCATTGTTCGTGATCGCCGCGGGGGCCACGGCGAGCATGGCCGCCCTACCGCCGTTCCTGGGGTTCGTGGCCAAGGAGGCCGATTTCGAGGCCATCGCACACAGCGAATCACTGGGCGCGTGGGCTCCCGTCGTGCTGACCGGAGTGGTGGCCGGTTCGGTGTTCACCACCATCTACAGTCTGCGATTTCTCTGGGGTGCGTTCGCGCGCAAGGGTTCCCGCGGTCCCACCAGCCTAGTGGCCAACCTGCACCGGCCACCGCCCACGTTCCTTGCGGCACCGGCGATCCTGGCCGCGGCCGGACTCTTCTTCGGTGTTGCGCCGCGGTACCTGGACACCGCGTTGGACGGCTACGCCGCAACCATGCCCACCGCAGGGGCCGACGACGGACACTACAAGCTGGCACTGTGGCACGGCGTCGGCCTGCCGCTGGTGCTGTCGGCCCTGGTGCTGGTGATCGGCATCGCCGCGTTCTTCGGCCGCGAACGCCTGGCCCGCCACCGGCTCGGCAACTGGCGTCCGCTGGGCAACGCCGACCGGATCTACGACGCGGTCATCCACGGCGCCGACGTCGCTTCCGTGCGGCTGACCGCGATCACCCAGCGCGGATCCATTCCGGTCACTCAATCGGTCATCCTGTCGACACTGGTGCTGTTCCCGGTCGCGGTGCTGGCCTTCGGCGCCCGCGATCACCCGCAGTTCCGGCTCTGGGATTCGTTGGTGCAGCCGGTGGTAGGTGTGCTCATCCTGGCGTCCGCGGCAGCGGCCACGGTGATGCGCAACCGGCTGTCGGCGGTGCTGCTGGTCGGTATCACCGGCTACGGCTGCGGGGCGATCTTCGCCTTCCACGGCGCTCCCGATCTCGCACTCACCCAGTTCCTGGTGGAGACCCTGACACTGGTCATCTTCGTGCTGGTGCTGCGCACCCTGCCCGCCGAAGCCGACGAAGCCGGCATCAAGCGATACCGGCTGCCCCGCGCGGCATTGGCGCTCGCCGTCGGCGCCTCGGTCACCGCGCTGGCGGTATTCGCCATGGCCGCGCGCACCGGCACCCCGATCGCCGACCTGCTGCCGGATGCCGCCTACTATCGCGGCCACGGCGCCAACACCGTCAACGTTCTGCTGGTCGACATCCGCGCCTGGGACACACTCGGGGAGATCTCGGTGCTGGTGGCCGCTGCCACCGGAGTCGCCTCACTGGTGTTCCGCCACCGGCGGTTCGGGGCGGCGCCGCGGGTGGCCGATGCCGGACAACCCGACATCGGAGCACTGTCGGCAACGGCCTACAGCCCCGCCGTGGGGGACACCACCTGGCTGCGCGGCAGCGAACTGCGCGACCCGCGCAATCGCTCCCTGGTGCTCGAAGTCGCCACCCGGATGATCTTCCCGCTGATCATGGTGCTGTCGGCGTATTTCTTCTTTACCGGTCACAACACCCCCGGCGGCGGCTTCGCCGGCGGGCTGACGGCCGGCCTGGCCCTGGTGCTGCGCTACCTGGCGGGCGGACGCTATGAGCTCGGCGAGACGCTACCCCTCGACGCGGGCAAGGTCCTCGGCGCCGGCCTGGCGCTCTCGGGCGGCACCGCAGTGGCCTCGATGCTGCTGGGTGCCCCGGCGCTGTCCTCGGCGGTGATCGAATTGCACGTCCCGCTGCTGGGCGACGTGAAGTTCGTGACCGCCCTGTTCTTCGACTTCGGGGTGTACCTGATCGTGCTGGGCCTGGTGCTCGACGTGCTGCGCAGCCTCGGCGCTCGCATCGACGAGGAGCTCGCCACCGGCCGCGCCCCGGCGAAGGCAGGGGCGTCATGATCGTCTACCTGGTTCCACTCATTATCATCGGCGGGCTCACCAGTTGCGGTGTCTACCTGTTACTTTCGCGCAACCTCACCCGGATGCTGCTGGGTCTGCTGCTGGTCGGCAATGCCGTCAACCTGTTGATCCTGACCGTTGGTGGCGAAACCGGGAACCCACCCATCCGCGGGCGCACCAGCGGTTCGGAGACGACGACGGCCGACCCGCTGGCCCAGGGCATGATCCTGACCGCGATCGTGATCGCGATGGGGATCGCGGCGTTCGTGCTGGCCCTGACCTACCGGTCGTTCCGGTTGACCACCGAGGAGGAAGTCAGCAACGACCCCGAGGACGCCCGCGTGTCGAAGCTGTCCGACTCCGAGGCGTCCGCGCTCGACGAGGACGCGCCCGCACACGTGGCCGCGCGCGACACCGACGAGCCCGACGAACTCGACGCCTTGCCCGGCCACGAGGGGTCGCGATGAGCCTCTCTGGTGTGCTGATGCCGCTGCCGGTGCTGATCCCGTTGGTGGCGGCGGCGCTGACGTTGATCGCCGGCCGCAGGCCGCGCCTCCAGCGGCTGATCACCCTGATGGCACTGACCGGGGTACTGGTGGTGTGCGCGGTGCTGGTCTACCTGACCGACCGTGACGGCACCGAAGCGCTGCACGTCGGTGGCTGGGGTCCGACCGAGGCAGGACTGGGGCCGCTGGGCATCACGCTGGTGGCCGACCGGCTTTCGGCGCTGATGCTGGTGGTGTCTTCGATTGTGCTGCTGGCGGTGGTGTTCTACGCGATCGGGCAGGGTATCCGCGACGGGGACGAGCATCAGCCGGTGTCCATCTTCCTGCCGACCTATCTGGTGCTGTCCGCGGGGGTGTGCCTGGCCTTCCTGGCCGGTGACCTGTTCAACCTGTACGTCGGTTTCGAAGTGCTGCTGACGGCGAGCTTCGTGCTGCTGACCATCGGGGCGAGCAAGGAGCGGGTCCGGGCGGGCATCTCCTACGTGATGGTCTCGATGGTGTCGTCGCTGATCTTTCTGATCGGCATCGCCCTGGTCTATGCGGCCACCGGGACACTGAACATGGCCGAGCTGTCACTGCGGCTGCAGGACATCAGCGTCGGCACCCGCGGCGCGATCTTCGCGGTACTGCTGGTGGCCTTCGGTATCAAGGCCGCCGTCTTCCCGCTGTCGGCGTGGCTGCCGGACTCCTACCCGACGGCACCGGCCCCGGTGACCGCCGTGTTCGCCGGCCTGCTGACCAAGGTCGGTGTCTACGCGATCATCCGGGCGCACACGCTGCTGTTCCCGGCCGGCCGGCTGGACAATGTGCTGCTCATCGCGGCGCTGTTGACCATGCTGGTCGGCATCCTGGGTGCGATCGCGCAGAACGACATCAAACGACTGTTGTCGTTCACCCTCATCAGCCACATCGGCTACATGGTGTTCGGCATCGCGCTGTCGAGCCGGCTCGGCATGTCGGGGGCGATCTACTACGTCGCCCATCACATCATCGTGCAGACCACCCTCTTCCTCGTCGTCGGCCTGATCGAACGACAGGCCGGCGCGTCGACACTGCGCCGCCTTGGGGGGCTTGCCGCCGCCAGCCCGCTGCTGGCCTTCGTGTTCGTGGTTCCGGCGTTGAATCTCGGTGGCATTCCGCCGTTCTCGGGCTTCATCGGGAAGGTGGCACTGCTGGAGGCGGGCACCGCCAGCGGTTCGGTGCTGGCCTGGCTGCTGGTCGCCGGATCGGTGATGACCAGCCTGCTGACGCTGTACGTGGTGACCCGGGTGTGGACCAAGGCGTTCTGGCGGGCCAGGGTCGACGCGCCCGAGGGTGACCTAGCCGACTCCGCACCGTCGGTGCTGCTCGACGACTACTCACAGGACATCGCCTTCGACGACCGCGACGATGTCGGCCGGATGCCGGTTGGGATGCTGGCTCCGACAATGGGTTTGATCGCCGTCGGGGTCACACTCACCGTGGCGGCCGGGCCGATCATCGGCTATACCGACCGCGCCGCCGCCGAGGTGCTCGACCGCGGCCAGTACATCACCGCGGTGCTGAGGGGTCAGCCATGAGGACATCGGCGCTGCGGATCTGGACGCTGGTATGGCTGATCCTGGTGTGGCTGCTGCTGTGGGGCAGCGTGTCGGTGGCCAATGTGATCTCCGGTTTGGTGGTGGCGCTCGGGATCACCCTGCTGCTACCGCTGCCCTCGGTTCCGGTGCAGGGCCGGTTGCATCCGCTGTCGCTGGCCTGGCTGGCACTACACGTGGCGTGGTGGCTGACCCAGTCCTCGCTACAGCTGGCGTGGCTGGCCATCCGGCCGGGCCGGTCACCGCTGTCGGCGGTGCTGCGGGGGCACCTCGCGCTCAAGTCCGATCTGGTGCTGGCGCTGGCCGTCAACATCATGAACCTCACCCCCGGCACGATCGTCCTGGAGATCGACCAGGCCCGGCGGCTGGTCTACGTCCACGTGCTGGACGTCGGTTCACAGCGCTCGGTGGAGAGGTTCTACCGGCAGATGGCCCAGTTGGAGCGGCTACTAATCGCCGCGTTCGAACGTGATTCCGAATGGCGTCCCGCGGCAAGCGAATCCGAGGAGGTCCAGTCATGACGGGAACGCATCGCGCTATGTCGAGTTGTTGCCAGGACCTGCACCTGCACACCGCAACAACCCGACATTCGCCCGCCGGGGAGCGCTCATGACGATCATGTGGGTGTTGTCGGGCGTGATGCTGGTCGCGGCGGCCACCGTGACGATGGTCCGATTGCTGAGGGGGCCCAGCACCCTGGACCGGCTGGTCGCCGTCGACACGCTGGTGGCGGTGACGATGTGCGGTGTCGGCACCTGGGCGGCGGTCAGCCTGGACACCACCGTGACCTACAGCCTGGCGGCCCTGGCGTTGATCAGCTTCGTCGGCTCGGTCAGTGTGGCCCGGTTCCGGGTGCCCGACGTCAAGTCGTCCGCACGAAAGACCGATGCATGAGCGTCCGCGATCAGGTGGCCGGTGTGCTGGTGCTGAGCGGCTCGGCGCTGGCATTGACCGCGGCGATCGGCGTGCTGCGCTTCCCCGACACCCTGACCCGGATGCACGCCGCAACCAAACCGCAGGTGTTGGGCCTGTTGTTGGTCCTCGGCGGTGCGACGGTCCGGCTCAGCGGCAACATCGACGTCGGCATGCTGGTGCTGACCGCGATGTTCACCCTCATCACGGCGCCGGTGGTGGCGCACCGGGTAGCACAGCTGGCATACCGAGAGCAGGCAGGCGGCGAGGAGCTGACCGCCGACGAGATGCGCGACGACAAACAGGGCGCAGGTCCCGCCGGTGGATGACTTTCGACCCTGACCGTTCCGAGCGCACCTCCGACACTGTGGAGACAGCCTCCCCGAACGAAGTTAGGAGATCGTGTCTTTGACACTGTCAGGGCCCACCGCACACCACGGCCTTGCCGAACACGAGGTGGTCCTGCTGCTGCAGACCGATCCGCACCGCGGTTTGTCCGACGCGGAGGCGGCCGAACGACTGATCACGTTCGGGCCCAACACATTGCCGCCGCCGGCCGGAGCAGGGTTGTTCGTCCGGGTGCTCCGGCAATTCCACCATCCGCTCATCTACGTGTTGCTGGTCGCCGGGGCCATCACCGCTGGGATCGGCGAATTCATCGATTCTTCAGTCATTTTCGGTGTCGTGGCGATCAACGCCATGGTGGGGTTCATCCAGGAATCGAAGGCAGAGTCCGCGCTGGCGAGCCTGCGATCCATGGTTCAGACCGATGCAAAAGTCATCCGCGGCGGCCACGAGCACACCGTGGCATCCGACTGCCTTGTGCCGGGCGACCTGGTCCTCCTGGACGCCGGTGACAAGGTACCCGCTGACCTTCGGGTACTGCGGGCGACCGAGTTGCGGGTCAACGAATCAGCGTTGACCGGCGAGTCGGCACCGGTCCACAAGGACGAGTTCGTCGTACCAGACGCCGCACCGGTCGCCGACCGGCACAACATGGCTTATTCCGGCACCCTGGTGGCGGCCGGGGGCGGCGCCGGGGTGGTCGTCACGACCGGAGCCGAGACCGAGGTCGGTCAAATTCATCGGCTCGTCGGTGCGGCCGACGATCTCACCACGCCGTTGACCGCCGACCTCGCCCGGTTCAGCAGGATCCTGACCGTCGGCATCTTGGCTCTGGCCGCGCTGACCTTCGGTGTCGGCCTGCTACGACATCAGGGCGCGGTCGAGACGTTCACCGCGGCGATCGCACTCGCGGTCGGAGCGATACCCGAGGGACTGCCCGCGGCCGTGACAATCACTCTGGCCATCGGTGTCGCGCGAATGGCCAAGCGCCGCGCCGTCATCCGACGCCTGCCGGCGGTGGAGACCCTGGGCAGCACGACGGTCATCTGCACCGACAAGACCGGCACCCTCACCGAGAACCAGATGACCGTACAAGCGATCTGGACACCCACCGGTCACGTCGAGGTGACCGGAACCGGCTACGCCCCGCAGGGTTCCTTTCTCGACGCTGGCGAGACCCCGATCGAGGTGGACTCCGACCGGGCATTCCGCTGGTCGTTGTTGGCCGGAGCTTGCTGCAACGATGCCGCCCTGATCGAGGATGGCGGGCGGTGGGACGTCGTCGGTGATCCCACCGAAGGTGCGATGTTGGCGGTCGCGGCCAAGGCCGGTCTGGACCGCGACGAGCTCACCACCGCGCTGCCCCGGCTCGATGTCATCCCGTTCAACTCCGAACGCCAGTACATGGCCACCCTCCACCGCGATGCCGGCGACGACCACGTCATACTCGCCAAGGGCGCCGTTGAGCGTGTCCTGCAACTCTGCGACAACCAGATGAGCGCGGACGGCACCGCTGGGCCACTGGACCGCTCCGAAGTATCGCGAGCCGCCGAAACGCTCAGCTCGCGTGGTCTGCGGGTGCTGGCCACCGCGGTGCGCGCCGCCAGCGGCCCCGACGACTTCGGGGAACAAGCGCTGCCGGGCTCGCTGACGCTCACCGGGTTGCAGGCCATGCTCGATCCGCCGCGTGCGGTCGCGGCCTCCGCGGTCAGCGCGTGCCACACCGCGGGTATCACCGTCAAGATGATCACCGGCGATCACGCCGCCACGGCGTCTTCGGTCGCCACCAAGGTCGGACTGCTCGATGACGAAGATCGCCGCCCCGGCGCTGTGCTCACTGGGGCGGACCTGGCAGAACTGGACTCCGAGGACTTCGGTGAGTCGGTGGACGGAGCCACCGTGTTCGCCAGGGTCTCACCCGAGCAGAAGCTGCGGCTGGTGGAGGCGCTCCAGGCCAGAGGGCATGTGGTGGCGATGACCGGCGACGGCGTCAACGACGCGCCGGCGTTGCGGCAGGCCAACATCGGGGTCGCGATGGGCCTCGGCGGCACCGAAGTCGCTAAGGACGCCGCTGACATGGTGCTGACCGACGACGATTTCGCCACGATCGAGGCCGCCGTCGAGGAAGGCCGAGGGGTATTCGACAACCTCACCAAGTTCATCACCTGGACCCTGCCCACCAACATCGGTGAAGGTCTGGTGATCCTGGCCGCCATCGCGTTCGGCACCGCGCTGCCGATCTTGCCCACCCAGATTCTGTGGATCAACATGACCACGGCGGTGGCGCTCGGCCTCATGCTCGCTTTCGAAGCCAAAGAAGCCGGCATCATGGCCCGCCCGCCGCGCGATCCCCGGCAGCCATTGTTGACCCGTGGTCTGGTGATGCGGATCCTGCTGGTATCGACGGTGATGGTCGCCAGTACCTGGTGGTTGTTCGAATGGGAACTCAGTCGCGGAGCCAGCCTCGCCGAAGCCCGGACCGTAGCCCTCAACCTTTTCGTCGTGATCGAGGTGTTCTACCTGTTCAGCTGCCGGTCGATGTCCTGTTCGGCCTGGCGGATCGGAATCTTCAGCAACCGCTGGATCATTCTGGGCGTAGCGACACAGGCCGTCGGTCAGCTCGCCATCACCTATCTGCCCGCCATGAACACCATGTTCGGCACCGCACCCATCGACGCGCCGGCCTGGCTACGGATCCTCGCCGTCGCCGTCGCCACGAGCGTCATCGTCGCCGTCGACAAGCGCCTGCGCCGGCCTCGGACCACTGCGCGCTGACGACATCGATTCTGTGCCCAGAGCCACGACACGCCGAAGATGCAGGCGCTGTGCGCAGACTCGATAGGACATGCCGGCTATTCGTCGGAGGCGATCTGGAATTCGACCATCGCGGTGACGGTTTCGATCGCATCGATCAGCACGTCGACCCGCTCGGCCAGCGTCGGAGCGGCCAGCACCGCGTACCGGTCGGCCTGGCCCATCGGGACCCGCGCGGCCAGTTCGTAGATGTGCCGCGACGGATCCTCGGCCACCTCGGGCTCAACCGCGAGGGCATCGGGTCGCAGTTGCGCGCCGCGCGAGGACACGATCCGCTCGAACAGCGCCAGGATCTTGTCGATCAGGTCACCGATTCGTTCGGGTGTCACCGGCGGTCCCGACTCGTCGGGCCAGGGCTCGATGAGTGCGCGCGGGTACGGGTCGTCACTCAGCCATTCCCGGATCCGGATGCGTTCACCGACAACTGTTTTCAGTTGGTAACGGCCCATCCCATGGTCGGCGTGCTCGGTGATGCGCGCCAGCGCGCCGACATCGCTGCGGGCGTCCCCGCCGCCGACTTCCCGGCCACGGGTGATCAGCACGACGCCGAACGCCGGGTCTGTCATCGCCAGGCAATCCTGAACCAGCTGCGAGTAGCGCGGCTCAAAGATTCGCAACGGCAACAACTCCCCCGGCAACAGCGCCGACTGCAGTGGGAACATCGGTTGGGCGGCCATGGCTAGCGGATGCCCTGCCCCAACACGACGTCCTTCACCGGCGCACTGGGGTCGACGAATCCGCACAGCGCACCGGCGACTCCGGCCCACAGTTCCGGGTTCATCGCGACCAGCTGGTTGCCGCTCTCGCCGATGGCCTTGATCACCTCGCGCCGCGTGACGACGTCCATGGTCAGATACTCACGGCAGGTCGTGGTGGTCAGATCCGCCGGCACCATGCCCTTGCCCGCTTCACCCGGTGTCGCCACCGGTGTGCCGGTGATCGCCTTGGCACACCCGCCACCGGCGGTGACGACCACGGCGGCCAACACCGCCAGTCCCAGTCGACGAACCCTCATGGGGTGCCTCCTTCCATTGCGCCGCTCCCCCGGCGCGGCTCAGATATCCAGCTCCCCGACCAGCGAATCGACCACCGCACGCAGGTCGCCGCCGCTCTCCTCGGCCACCCGGTGCTGGCGTTGGTACGACGCGCCGCGCCGCGGAATATCGGCGACAGCGGCCAATTCATCTGCACAATGCAGAGATTCGGCTACCGGCTGCAATCTGGTCAGCAGGTCGTCGAGATCTTCGGTCACCAGCCGTTCGTTGCTGTCGGCATCGAGGATGATGATCGCGTCCAGACCGTAGCGAGCCGCACGCCACTTGTTCTCCTGTACATGCCAGGGCGGCATCACCGGCAACTGCTCGCCGGCATCCAGCCGTCGGTCGAGATCGACCACCAGGCAATGCGTCAACGCCACCAGCGCCGACAGCTCACGCAGATTGGATACCCCGTCGAACACCCGCACCTCGACAGTGCCCAGATGCGGTGAGGGTCGGATATCCCAACGTATCTCGTTGATGTGATCGATGATGCCCGTCTTCTTCTGGTCGTGCACGAACCGCTCGAACTGCCGCCAGGTCTGGAACTGAAACGGTAGGCCCGCGGTCGGCAGCTGCTGGAACATCATCGCCCGGTTGCTGGCGTAGCCGGTGTCCTCGCCGGCCCAGAACGGCGAGGACGCCGAGAGCGCCAGCAGGTGCGGATACTGGTTGAGCAGGGAGGAGATGATCGGCATCACCTTGTGGGCCGAGGACACCCCGACGTGCACATGCACACCCCAGATCAGCATCTGCCGTCCCCACCACTGGGTGCGCTTGATCAGCTCGGCGTAGCGCGGTGCGTCGGTCAGCTTCTGCGCCGACCAGGACGCGAAGGGATGGGTGCCGGCGCAGAACAACTCCATCCCGCGCTCGCGGACGATCTCGCGTGCGCCGCGCAGGGTCGAGCGCAAGTCGACCATCGCTTCGTCGACGGTGTCACAGATCCCGGTGACGACTTCGACGGTGTTGCGCAGCAATTCCTTGTGCACATGCGGGCTTTCGCCAACGTCGGCGATCACCGCGGCCGCCTCGTTGCTCAAGTCCCGGGTGCCCGCGTCGATCAGGGCGAACTCCCATTCGACACCGAGCGTCGGCCTCGGTGATCCGGCGAAGTCGATGCGGCCGGCTTTGCCCGCTGTCGGCTTAGCCGGTACCGATGACACCGCACGCCACCCGCTTGCCGGCGTCGCCGGTGGCCGCAGTGGTCTGGTCGGCTGCGAAGGTGTCGGACTTGTCGTAGATGACGATGGCCGCCTTGTCGCCATCGACCAGCTGCTCTTCGTTCAACGCGTCGGTGGTGGTTACCAACATTCCGGTGCCGTCACCGCGCACCTGCAGCGGCACCAGCGCGCCGCTCTGGATCGGAGCGCCGGCGGACAGGAAGTCACCGGGGCTTCCGCCGGCCGGACCCACCGAGTTGGGTTCGCACTTGCCGACCGAGGTCACCCCCAGGTTGTGCAGGCCAGGCGAGAGCTGGCCACTGCCAGTGGTCTGCACCGTCACGGTGGCGAACTTCTCGGCGAAGTCGATGGTGGCGGCCGCGAGCTGGGCGCCGTCGGGGCCGGTGATGACCGCGTTCAGGGTCTTCGTCACCTCGGTGACCTGATCGTCCTGCGTGCCATGCCTGGCGGCTTCGGCCTCGGGCGACGGGTCCGGCGAGCCGGTCCAGATCGGCGGCGTGGTGCCAGGCTGTGTTGCGATCGGTTCGTTGGGGCTACACGCGCTCAGCAGCGCGACGGGAGCAACGAACAGGACGGCGGCGGCAGTTCTCAACGGGCTCACGGACTTGACCATGTGCCGAAGCCTATCCGGTCACCAGAACGATGACGCCCGGTGGCTGCTCGGCAATTTCCGGAATTCTCGGTGCCACCGGTGCGCTGAGCACCTTGGCCACCTCTTCGGCGGAGGCCTGCTCCCCGTCGGTGGTGCCGTAGTACACCGTCGTCTCTGGCAGCGGCGGCACCTCGAGGTTGCTGGTCTCGGTGACATTCCAGCCCGCCTCGCGCAGCCGGTCACCGACGCGGCCGGCGGCGCCTTCGTCTCCGCCGACGTTGTAAACCCGCACGTCGGCCTTGGGCGTCGGCACGACCGACGTCTTTGTCGTGGTGGTGGTGACGGTGCGTACCGAGGTGTCGTCGCTGCTGCTGTCGTTGCCCGATCCCATGGCTTGGAAGCCGACCAGCAGGAAAATCACGCCCAGGAACAGCAGCACCATCACCATGGCCCGCAGCGGCAGCCCGGCGGAGTCAGGAACGCGGTCGTTCATCGCGCCCACTGTAGCCAGGGATGGTGGTCAACCCGAAAAATCAGGGGATCTCGAAGCCGAGCCGGCGGGCCGCACGGGCCTTCTGCCGGCTCGCCCGCAGCCGTCGCAGCCGCTTGACCAGCATCGGATCGGCGGCAAGCGCCTCCGGGCGGTCGACGAGGGCGTTCAGTACCTGGTAGTAGCGGGTGGCCGACATGGAAAACAGCTCTTTGATGGCCTCTTCCTTCGCACCGGCGTATTTCCACCACTGCCGCTCGAAGGCCAGGATGTCGTATTCGCGGCGGGTCAACCCATCGGGCAGGTCAGCGTCGTCATTGGACCGCTCGGCCCGTGCCATGGCGCCGTCCATTTCGATCTGTAGACCCTTCCGATGATCCGAAGATGAGATCCCTGTACTCGGCGCTCATTCAATCACGGTTGAGCCGGTTGGGACGGCAGCCGAGCCCGCGCGTCGGCTGACTTAAGCTTGCCGATCATGGCAGTCAGACCAATTGTGATCCTGGGTGATCCCGTTCTGCATACTCCGACGCAACCCGTGCCGGTCGCAGCGGACGGCTCGCTGCCCGAAGATCTGGCCGATCTGATCAAGGACATGTACGACACCATGGACGCGGCCAACGGAGTCGGGCTGGCGGCCAACCAAATCGGCGTCGGACTGCGGCTGTTCGTCTACGACTGCGCCGACGAGCGCGGTAAGACCACGCGGCGGCGGGGTGTTGTCGTCAATCCCGTCCTGGAAACCTCCGAGATCCCCGAAACGATGCCGGACCCCGATAACGACGACGAGGGCTGCCTGTCGGTGCCCGGGGAGTCGTTTCCCTGCGGGCGGGCGAAGTGGGCACGGGTGACCGGCCTGGACGCCGACGGCGCCGCGGTCACCCTGGAGGGACACGATCTGTTCGCCCGCATGCTGCAGCACGAGACCGGTCATCTCGACGGGTTTCTCTATGTCGACAAGCTCATCGGACGGCACGCCCGGGCAGCCAAGCGCACCGTGAAGTCGAACGGCTGGGGGGTACCCGGCCTGTCGTGGACACCCGGCGAGGTGCCCGACCCGTTCGGCCACTGACCCGATGACCAGCCTGCCGCTCGTCGGTAGCCGGGTGCGCATCCGCTACCGCCTGCCCGCCGGCACGACGCCCCCGATGGCCGACGTGATCGGCGAACTGCGTGCCGCCCACCCCGTGATCGTGGTGCGTACCAAGTCCGACGGACTGGTCGAGGTCCGGCCCGACGACGTGGTGGCCGTGCGGGAACTCAGCGTGGTTCCGGTGCGGGCCTCCGAGATCCGGGCCGTCGAGCACGCGGCAGCACTGGCCTGGCCGGGAACCGAGCAGAGCTGGCAGGATGGTTGGCTGTTGCGCGCCGGCGGCGGCTACACCAGCAGGGCTAATTCGGCTGTGCCACTGAGCTTCTGGGCAACCACCGCCACCATTCCGGCGATCATCGACTGGTACCGGGAGCGTGAGCTGACACCGTGGCTGGCGCTGCCGGAGCGGCTGCTGCCGATCCGCGCCGACGGCGTCAAGCACACCCGGGTGATGGTCACCGATCTCGCCGAGACCGAGCCGGAACCCGCGGTGACTCTGCTGGGCAGCCCCGATGCGGCGTGGCTGGCCTGCTATGAACGCGACGTGCCCGCCGACGTGCTGACCGCGGTTGTCGACGGTGAGGCGGTCTTCGCCGCGGCCCGCGAGCCCGGGGGACGCGACGCCGCCGCGGCGCGCGGCGCGATAACCGATGCGCCCGACGGCACCCGTTGGCTGGGCATCTCCGCGGTGCACGTCGGCGCCGAGCAACGCAGGCGCGGCCATGCCCGAAGGCTGTGCCTGGCGCTGCAGGCGTGGGGTGTTCAGCACGGCGCGACCCGGGTCTACGTGCAGGTGCTGAGCGAGAACACCGGTGCGATCACGCTGTATCACTCGCTGGGTTTCCGGCTGCATCACCACCATCGCTACGTCGATGCCCGGTCCTTGACCACCCGTACGCTGTAGGCCATGCCCGCCGACGTCCTGCGCCTGGCCACCTGGAATGTGAACTCGATTCGCGCCAGGGTGGACCGAGTAGTCGACTGGCTGCAACGCGGCGATATCGACGTGCTGGCCATGCAGGAAACTAAGTGCGCCGATGATCAGTTCCCCACCATGCCGTTCCTGGAAGCCGGCTACGAGGTGGCGCACTGCGGGTTCAATCAGTGGAACGGGGTGGCGATCGCCTCCCGGGTCGGCCTCGACGACATCGAGGTCGGTTTCGACGGTCAGCCCGCTTGGAGCAAGGACGGAGTCGACGCCAAGGCCGAGGCGCGCGCGCTGGCCGCCACCTGCGCTGGGGTTCGGGTGTGGAGTCTCTACGTGCCCAATGGTCGGACCTTGGCCGATCCGCACTATCAGTACAAATTGGAATGGCTTGCCGCCCTGCGCAACACGGCCGAGACCTGGCTGCATCGCGACCCCCAGTCGCCAATCGCCCTGGTCGGCGACTGGAACATCGCGCCAATGGATTCCGACGTGTGGGACATGGCCGCATTCGACGGAGCCACCCACGTGTCGGAGCCAGAACGAAAAGCGTTCAACGCGATCGTCGAGACCCAGTTCGTCGACGTGGTGCGCCCGTACACCCCCGGCCCCGGGGTGTACACCTATTGGGACTACACCCAGCTGGCCTTCCAGAAGCGCCGTGGCATGCGCATCGACTTCATCCTCGGCTCACCGAGTCTGGCCGCCCGGGTCACCAACGCCGAGATCGTCAAGGACGAACGCCGTCCGGGCAAGAAGGGCGACCCCGCGCCCAGCGATCATGCACCGGTTCTGGTGGATCTGCGCCGCTGATCAGGCGCTCGTCGGTTCGCTGACCTTGACCAGCATCTTGCCGATGTTGGCTCCGGTGAACAGCCCGTTGAGCGCGTCGACACACGACTCGAGCCCGTCGAAGACGGTCTCCCGGTGCACCAGTTTGCCTTCGGCCTCCCAGCGACGCAGGTCGGCGAACGCCTCATCGAAGCGGCCCCACATGTCCAGGGCGTTGAACCCTTGCATCGAGGCGGTCTTGGCCAGCAGGTTGACGTAGTTGGCCGGCCCGGGATGTTCGCCGGTGAGGTAACTGGAGATGACACCGCACAACACCACCCGGGCCTTGGCCGCCAACCGGCCCAGTACCGCGTTCAGGATCGGGCCGCCGACATTGTCGAAGTAGACGTCAACCCCCTTGGGGCAGTGTCGCCTGAGGGCGGCGGGGATGTCGTCGTGCTTGTAATCGATGCAGGCATCGAACCCGAAATCGTCGACCACAGCCCGGCACTTGTCCGGCCCGCCGGCGATACCGACGACCCGGGCGCCGGCGATCTTGGCGATCTGCCCGGCCACCGAGCCGGTGGCCCCGGCCGCCGCCGACACCACCACCGTCTCCCCTTCCTTCGGTCGGCCGATGTCGGTCATCCCGAAATAGGCGGTGGCACCGGTCGGGCCGTACACGCTCATGATGGCCAGCTGGTCAGATTCGCCGGGGATGGGCGTGCTGAAGACGTCATCGCGGATGATGGCGTAGTCCTGGAAGCCGGTGAGGGTGGTGACGACGTCGCCGGCGGCGAACGCGGGACAACGCGATTCGACGACCTCGCCGATTCCCGCCGCGCGGATGACCTCGCCGAGTTGCACCGGCGGCAGGTAGCTCGGCTGATCGTCGAGCCAGGTTCGGGCGGCGGCATCGAGGCCCACATACGTGGTACGCAGCAACGCCTCCCCCTCGGCGAGTTCCGGCGCGCGCGTAGTCACCAGTTCGGTGTCGGCGGGCTGCACCAGGCCCGACGGGCGGCGGCGGAGCAGGATCTGGCGGTTCTTCAGCGCGGGCACGGTCAGTGAAACTACCGAAGGCCAGCCGGGTTTGGAGGCCGGATGAGACAGTCCGCACCGTGGCGATCGCGGTCGTCGTTCCTCCGCACGCGAGCACCCGCCACAAACAGCAGATGAACATTGGGTTATTCGAGTGGCGGTGGGCGGTGGCCGAAACCACCATCTTCTGATGGCGTCGTTTGTGTCGGTGTATGTCGATTGGGCGGCCACCGTCGAGCAGGTGCGGATGGCCGCCAAAAGGCTGCCGATGCCCGCCGGAGTGCTCCGCGTTGACGTCGTCGAGGCCGGTGACACTTTCGGCTGCCGTATCGCCGTCGACCTGACCGGTGATTTCGACGAACAGCGGGACGGCCCTCGGATCGCCCGGGCCTACGCGGCGCAACTCTCCGAAGTGCTCGCCGTGCCGGCGTTCGCGCTACCCGACCTCATTCTGACCGGCCGTTCGGATTAGTGAACCCGGGCCGTCCTCGGCTCGTCACGGTCTGTTCGCGCGGGTGTGCTGGGCTGAGCCGGTGAGTTCGGACGTCGACATCCTGATTCCCAAGAGCACCGCCCATCAAGCGTTGACCTGTATCGACGCCCTCATCGCGCTCTACCGGCGCGAACGACCCGCCGGGGGTTCCCGGGCGGTCAGCGATCTCATCGAACTGCGCGAGGTGATGTCGCAAAGCATGCGGGCCTCTCGCGACCGCACCGCGCGTGTGGCGGCCGTCACCCTGGTCAGGGTTTCCGATCGCCTCAAGGCGTGCGCCCAAGACGAATTGGGACCCGACGAGATGCAGGCTGCGATGTGGCGCACCGCCGGACGGCTGCACCGCTGGGTCACCGAGGGCGCCGCCCCGCCGGTGGCTACCCGGCCGTCGCCTGCGCGGGCCCCTGGGCCTCGATAGCCGGATCGTCACCGTAGCGGCCCGCGCTGAACAGCGACGCGATCGCGCCGATCACCATCATCACCGCGGCGGCGCCGAACACCACCACCAGCCCGGTGTGGAACGGCTCGGTGATCAGGTTCGGGAAGAACGTCTGCCCGGTCAACACATCGGCGTTGACCCCCGGCTGATGTAGCGCGTCGTAGGGTGCCAGCAGTTCGGCGATCGGGTTGTAGCCGAGGAACGCCGCGAACAGGCTGCCGACCGGCGGCAGGTTGGCGACGTCGTGGGCGACCGCGGCCGAGACACCTTGCGCCTGCAGGCCCTGGCTCATCGCGCCGGGCAGGGTGTGGGCCAGGCCAACGATCATCAGCGAGAAGAAAATTCCGATCGACAGCGAGTTGCCGGCGTTGAAGAACGTCGCGCGCACCCCCGAGGCCGCGCCGCGCTGGGCGGCCGGGACGCTGGACATGATGGCCGCGGTGTTGGGGGCGGTGAAGATGCCGCCGCCGAGGCCGTTGAGGAACACCAGTACCGCGAAGACCCAGTAGTTGAAGTTGACCGGGATCATCAGCAAAGCCACGAATGTCAGGGCCATCAACAGCATTCCGGCCACGGTGAACGGCCGCGCGCCGAACCGGTCGGCGAAGACCCCCGCGATGGGCGCGGCGGCCAGGAAGCCGAACGTCGCCGGCAGCAGATAGATCCCCGCCCACAGCGGCGTGGACTCGAAGCTGTAGCCGTGCAACGGAAGCCAGATGCCCTGCAACCAGATGATCAACATGAACTGCAGGCCGCCGCGACCCACGGAGGACATCAGCCCGGCCAGGTTACCCATGCCGAACGCCGCCGACCGGAACAGTCGGATATCGACCATCGGCTGCGGCACCCGCAGTTCGACGAAACAGAACGCCACCAAGAGCAGCAGGCCGCCGATGATCGAGCCCAGCACCATCGGATTGGTCCAGCCGGTCGTCGAGTCACCGTAGGGCTGGATACCGTAGGTGATCCCGACGAGCAGGACGGTCAGCCCGACACCGAAGGTGACGGTGCCCGCCCAGTCGACCCGACCGGGGTTGCGTACGCCCAATTCCTTCAGGGAGCGCACGCTCCAGATGGTGCCGATGACGCCGATCGGCACACCCACCCAGAAGATGGCTTGCCAATGGATCTCGGAGAGCACCCCGCCGATGAGCAGGCCCAGGAACGAGCCGGCCACGGCGGCCACCATGTTGACCCCGAGCGCCATGCCGCGCTGATTGGCGGGGAAGGCGTCGGTGAGAATGGCCGACGACGACGACATCAGCATCGCGCCGCCGACACCCTGGATCACCCGCCAGGCGATCAACCAGATCGCCCCACCGTCGAGATGGAACGGATCGAACGACAACGCGACGGCCGCCAAGGTGAACACCACGAAGCCGATGTTGTAGATCTTCACCCGGCCGTACATGTCACCGAGCCGACCGAACGGCACCACCAGAACGGCCGTCACCACCAGGTAGCCCATCAGCATCCACAGCAGGTAGCTGACATTGCCGGGCGCCAGCGGGTTCAACCCGATGCCCCGGAAGATGGCCGGCAGCGAGATCAGGACGATCGAGGCGTTGATCGAGGCGAGCAGGATGCCCAGCGTGGTGTTGGACAGCACCACCCACTTGTAGTGCGGGTGGTCCTGGTCCATCCGACGGCGGCGCCGGTCGGTCTCAGCCAGGGCAGGGTCTAGCTCGGTCGTCACGGGCGAATCTCGTTTCGTATGCAATCGTCAAGCTAAAAGCAATGGGCGCCTGCCGGCGCAATAACGCATATGTTAGCTATACAAATCAACTAGAGCCAATCGTCAATCCCGCTCTCCTGCCGGCGCCGGCCCATCGCCGAAACTCGCGTTTCGCAGAGAAAGTTCGACGAGTAGACCGCTGCAAAACGTCGAAGTCGATTCCCCGATCGAGCGCTTCGGCTGCCTGCGGCGGCGATGGGCTAGTGTGGGTCTCGCAACATCCACACGGGAGCGCACACGTCAGTGCGCTGAGAGGACGGCTGAAGCGCCGTCGACCGTAGAACCTGTCCGGGTAATGCCGGCGTAGGGAGTGAACATGACTGAACTATTCGTCGATCCGACCGTCACCACCGGCCCCATCGCCGGCAGCGCAAAGATCTATCGGGACGGCGTCCCGTTCCGTCGCGTGCACCTGAGCAACGACGAATACCTGGACCTCTACGACACCTCGGGCCCCTACACCGACCCCGGCGCGGTGATCGACCTGCACGCCGGGCTGCCCGCCCGGTCGGGGGTCGTCGCCCGCCGCGGCACCCAGCTGCAGCGAGCCCGAGCCGGCGAGATCACCGCCGAGATGGCCTTCATCGCCGCCCGCGAAGGCGTGCCGGCCGAACTCGTCCGTACCGAGGTGGCCCGCGGGCGCGCGGTCATCCCTGCCAACCACCGTCACCCGGAGAGCGAGCCGATGATCATCGGCAAGGCCTTCGCCGTGAAAGTCAATGCCAACATCGGTAATTCGGCCGTCACCTCCTCGATCGGCGAAGAGGTCGACAAGATGGTGTGGGCCACCCGATGGGGCGCCGACACCATCATGGACTTGTCCACCGGCGCCGACATCCACACCACCCGGGAATGGATCCTGCGCAACTCCCCCGTACCGGTCGGAACCGTGCCGATGTATCAGGCGCTGGAGAAGGTCAAGGGCGACCCGACCGCGTTGAGTTGGGAGATCTACCGCGACACCGTGATCGAGCAGTGCGAACAGGGCGTGGACTATATGACCGTGCACGCCGGCGTCCTGCTGCGGCACATCCCGCTAACCGTCAAACGGGTGACCGGGATCGTCAGCCGCGGCGGATCGATCATGGCGGCATGGTGCCTGGCCCATCACCGAGAGTCGTTCCTGTACACCAATTTCGAGGAGCTGTGCGCCATCCTCGCCCGCTACGACGTCACCTTCTCGCTGGGCGACGGGCTGCGACCCGGGTCCATCGCCGACGCCAACGACGAGGCGCAGTTCGCCGAACTGGCCACCCTCGGCGAACTGACCAAGGTCGCGAAAGCCGCCGGCGTGCAGGTGATGATCGAAGGCCCCGGCCACGTGCCGATGCACAAGATCGTCGAGAACGTTCGCCTCGAGGAAGAGTTGTGCGACGAGGCCCCGTTCTACACGCTGGGGCCGCTGGCCACCGACATCGCTCCGGGCTACGACCACATCACGTCGGCGATCGGCGCGGCGATCATCGCCCAGGCCGGCACCGCGATGCTGTGCTACGTCACCCCCAAGGAGCACCTGGGCCTGCCCAACCGCAAGGACGTCAAGGACGGGGTGATCGCCTACAAGATCGCCGCCCACGCCGCCGATCTGGCCAAGGGTCATCCCCGCGCGCAGGAACGCGACGACGCGCTGTCACGGGCCCGGTTCGAGTTCCGCTGGCACGACCAGTTCGCGCTGTCGCTGGATCCCGACACCGCACGCGAGTTCCACGACGAGACGCTGCCGGCCGAGCCGGCCAAGACCGCACACTTCTGCTCGATGTGCGGCCCGAAATTCTGCTCTATGCGCATCACGCAGGACATTCGCGACGCCATGGCCACCAAATCCGAGGAGTTCGCCGCACACGGCAACCGGGTGTACATCCCTCTGGAAAACTCTGTGCCGTGAATTTCCTCCCGCTGACGCCGCCGGGCCAGACCCCACTGCGGGTGATGACCATCGCCGGCTCCGACTCCGGCGGCGGTGCGGGCATCCAGGCCGACATGCGCACCTTCGCCCTGCTCGGCGTGCACTCGCTGGTCGCCGTTACCGCGGTGACCGTGCAGAACTCATTGGGCGTCAAGGGCTTTCATGAGATTCCGACGGACGTGATCGCCGGCCAGATCGAGGCGGTCGCCAACGATATCGGCGTACAAGCCGCCAAGACCGGCATGCTGGCCTCCTCGCAGATCATCGAGACCGTGGCAGCCAGCTGGCGCGACCTCGGCCTGGCCGGTACCACCCCGTTCGTCGTCGACCCGGTCTGCGCCTCGATGCACGGCGATCCACTGCTGCACCCCTCCGCGCTGGACACCCTGCGCACCGAGCTGTTCCCGCTGGCCAGCCTGGTCACCCCCAATCTCGACGAAGTGCGGCTGCTGGTCGGCATCGAGGTCGTCGACGAGCAGACGCAGCGTGATGCGGCCAAGGCGCTGCACGCGCTCGGCCCGCAGTGCGCCCTGGTGAAGGGCGGCCACCTGCGAGGCTCCACCCACAGCCCCGACCTGCTCTACGACGGCACCGATTTCCACGAGTTCGATGCACCGCGGGTGGACACCGGCCACGACCACGGCGCCGGCGACACGTTGGGCGCGGCCATCGCCTGCGCCCTGGCCCATGGCTATTCGATGCCCGACGCGGTGGCTTTCGGCAAGTCCTGGGTGACCGAATGCCTGCGTGCGGCCTATCCGCTGGGCGGCGGGCACGGTCCGGTGTCGGCGTTGTTCCGGCTGCAGGCATGACTGCGCGAGAAGCCGAAGGCGGATCGCGCGTCAGCACCGTCGACGAGATCGCCGGCGTCGCGCATGAGCCCGCAGGCACCCCGGCCGGGGTGGTGATGCTCACCCACGGGGCCGGCGGCAGTCGGGAGTCCCCGCTGCTGATCCGGATCTGCGACGAGTGGGCAGCCCGCGGCTGGCGCGCGGTGCGCTACAACCTGCCCTACCGTCGGCGGCGGCCGAAGGGGCCGCCGTCGGGGTCGGCGGCCGGCGACCGGGACGGCATCGTCGAGGCCCTCACACTGGCCCGCACGTTGGCCGACGGTCCGGTGATCGCGGGCGGGCACTCCTACGGCGGCCGGATGACCTCGATGGTCGTCGCCGAGGATCCCGGACTCGTCGACATACTCACGCTGTTCTCGTATCCGCTGCATCCCCCCGGCAAGCCCGACCGGTTGCGCACCGAACACTTCGGCGGCATCACGGTTCCGACGGTGTTCACCCACGGCACGGCCGACCCGTTCGGCAGCATCGGGGAACTGCGCGACGCGGCCCGCGTGATCCCGGGCCCCGTCGAGATCGTCGAGGTCACCGGGGCACGCCACGACCTCGGCTCCAAGACGCTCGACGTGCCCACCCTCGCGGTCGATGCGGCACTGCGGCTGCGCTGATGGCGACATTGGTCCCGACGACTCGGGCCCAACGGACGTACCTTACTCGTGAGTAAGCTACGGTATTCTGACCACATGCCATCGACGCAGTTCGACGCCATCATCGTCGGTGCCGGTTTCGCAGGAATCGGCGCGGCAATACAACTCAAGCGGCTGGGGTTCGACAATTTCGTCCTGCTGGATCGCGAGGACGATCTGGGTGGCACCTGGTACGTCAACCACTATCCGGGGCTGACCGTCGACGTCCCGACCACCACGTACTCCTACTACTTCGAACCCAATCCGAACTGGAACCGGCTGTTCTCCACCGGAGCCGAGATCAAGCAGTACGCCGACGACGTCGCGGACAAGTACGACATCCGCCGCCACATCCGGTTCAACACGACCGTCGAGAGCGCCCGGTGGGACGAGGAAGCCCAGCTGTGGCGCGTCACCCTGTCCGACGGTGACACCCTGGTGGCCCGCTACCTGATCACCGCGACCGGATTCTTGTCGCAGCCATTTACCCCGGAGATCCCGGGAATCCACAGCTTCGAGGGCAAGGTCATCCACACCGCCGACTGGGACGACAGCTACGACCCGGCGAACCGACGGGTCGGCATCATCGGCACCGGCGCCACCGCCGTGCAGCTCATTCCCGAACTGGCCCGCGACGCTGCCGACCTGACCGTGTATCAGCGCACCGCGATCTATGTGGTCCCCAAGGTCGACATCAGGTTCTCGGCCGGGGCCAAACGCCTGTTCGCCCGGGTTCCACTGACGCAGCGCGCCATCCGCGCGGTCACCGACGGCCTGTACGAACTCTTGATCTACGTCGGGGTGTTGCGCCAGCGCTACTTCCGGCGCGCCACCATCGCCGCCGCGGACCTGGCCAAGATGTGGCGGTTCGCCACGATCCGCGACAAAGAGCTGCGCCGCAAGCTCACCCCGAATTACGACTTCGGCTGCAAGCGGCCGACCTTCTCCAACAAGTACTACCGCGCCTTCACCAAACCGAACGTGCACCTGCAGACCAGCGGTATCGACCACATCGAAACCGATGGCATCGTGGCCAACGACGGCACCAAGGCGATGATCGACACTCTGGTCCTGGCAACCGGTTACGACATCTGGGAGGCCAATTTTCCGGCGTTCGAGGTAATCGGTCGCAACGGTCGCAACCTCGGAAAGTGGTGGCGGGAAACCCGATTCCAGGCCTATCAGGGAGTGTCGGTGCCGTACTTCCCGAACTTCCTGAGCCTGGCCAGTCCGTATGCGTTCCTCGGGTTGAACTTCTTCAACTCGATGGAATACCAGATGCGGCACATGGATCGGATTTTTGGTGAGCTGAAACGCCGTGGGGCAACAACATTCGAGATCACCGAGGAAGCGAACACCCGGTACCTGGACCGGATGACCGAGTTACTCGGGGATTCATTGTTCACCCAAGGAAACTGCGCATCAGCGCGGTCGTACTATTTCAATCCCAGTGGTGAGGCGACCTTGCTGCGGCCGATGTCCACGCGTACCGCGATACGTGAGGCCTCGTCGTATCCGGTCTCCGACTATCACATCAGTTGAAACTGAAAGGATGTCGATGTCTGCAGAGCCGTTGATCAAGTTGACGGGGCTGGCCGTGGCGGCCACCGGGTTGTCGCACTTCGTACGCCCCGAGCTCTTCGAATCAGCCACCAAGTCGGCGTTTCCGGATAACACCCTGCAGCACACCTACATTGATGGCGGGATCGAAACCGCGATCGGGCTCGCCCTGGTGGTCCCGAAGACGCGCAAGCTCGCGCTGGCCGGATTGCTGGCCTACGGCGCCTATCTCGGTGCAAATATCGCCGGCAATCGCTGACGGCCGAAGGTCACAAATCCGACAAGTTTGACGACCGCGTCAGATTTTTCGCTTACATTGGTCGAGCACGGCGACGCGTAGTCGTTGGTTGTGAGGATGCCACGCGAGATATGGGTCGGGGGACCGTGCCGGACCGGCCTGAGTGCGGGCAACCTCACCCAGGCCGGTTCGCATTCACTTTCACGGCCTAACATCCCGCCGATGAGCAACCTGCACCGGCGGCTCGGCACCACCGACGCCGTGATCATCGGGCTCGGTTCGATGGTCGGGGCCGGGATCTTCGTCGCGTTGACGCCCGCGGCCGGGGCCGCCGGGTCGTGGCTACTGATCAGCCTGGCGCTTGCCGGCGCGGTGGCCTATTGCAACGCCATGTCCTCGGCGTGGTTGGCGGCTCGCTATCCGCAGTCGGGCGGTACGTACGTCTACGGCCGGGAACGCCTCGGAGACTTCTGGGGATATCTCGCGGGCTGGAGCTTCGTGGTCGGCAAGACGGCATCGTGTGCCGCGATGGCCCTCACGGTCGGCTTCTATGTGTGGCCGGAACACGCGCACGCGGCGGCGGTCGCCGCTGTGGTGGCGCTGACCACGGTCAACTACCGGGGCATCCAGAAGTCCGCGTTGCTGACCCGAATCATCGTGGGGATCGTGCTCGCGGTACTGGCCGCGGTGGTGGTGGTCGTCGCTTCCTCCGGACACACCGACATCAACCATCTGCGACTCGGCGGCAGCAGTGTCCTGGGCGTGCTGCAAGCGGCCGGGTTGCTGTTCTTCGCCTTCGCCGGCTACGCACGCATCGCCACGCTGGGCGAAGAGGTCCGCGACCCGGCCCGGACGATTCCCCGGGCCATCCCGATCGCGCTGGGGCTTGCCCTCATCGTCTACGCGGCCGTGGCCGTGGCCGTGCTCGCGGCACTGGGGCCCGACCGATTGGCAACGGCCGCAGCACCCTTGGCCGAGGCCGTACGGGCAGCCGGGGCCGGTGGCCTGGAGCCCGTGGTGCGCGTCGGAGCGGCCGTTGCGGCGCTGGGCTCGCTGCTGTCACTGATTCTGGGGGTGTCGCGGACCACGCTGGCGATGGCGCGAGATCACCATCTGCCGGCGACGCTGGCCGTCGTGCATCCACGCTTTGGTGTGCCGCACCATGCCGAGGTGGCGGTCGGCGTGGTGGTGGCCGTGCTGGCGGCGGTGGCCGATGTCCGTGGCGTGATCGGCTTTTCGTCGTTCGCGGTGCTGGTGTACTACGCGATCGCCAACGCCTCGGCTTGGACGTTGCGCCGCCGGATGGTTCCCGCCATTGGACTGGCCGGCTGCCTGGTGTTGGCCGTCGCCCTACCCGTCGGTGCTGTGGTGTCCGGTGTCGCGGTGTTGATGCTCGGCGCCGCGGTCTACCTGGTTCGCCGGTTGCGGTAGGCCTCGACCGCCGTGGGCAGTGTCATGAAGATGCGGTCTTCACCGATCTTGTCGAGCAGGCCGGCGGCCCGGAGCGCTTCACGCAGATGCCATGTCACTCGGGCCATTCCGAACTCGATGCCCCGGCGGTTGAGGTCGCTGCGCAGTTGGTCGAGGGCATCGAGTGCGGTGAGGTCCACCTCGACGTTGGCTTCGGCGTTGACGACGAACCATTCGACGGGATCCGGGTTGTTCTCGACGGCCTCCATCGCCCTGGTGCGGAAGTTCTCGGCGTTGGCGAAGAACAGCGGGGCATCGTAGCGGTAGAGCAGGAGCCCGGGTTCCAGCCGTGCCTGCGGGTAATCGTCGATGTCGTGCATCCCGGCGACTCCCGGTACGAAGCCCAGCACGCTGTCGTGCGGGCGCGCGACCCGCCGCAGCAGGTCCAGAATCGACACCGCGACGGCGGCGACCACCCCGTAGAGCACACCGAGGCCGAGAACGCCCGCGGCGGTGATCAATGCCAGCACGAGCTCACTGCGGCGAAACTTCGCCAGCCGGCGGTATTCGGCGACGTCGATGAGCCGCAGCGCGGCGAAAATGACCAGCGCTCCGAGCGCGGCGGTCGGGAATTTCGCCAATACGCCGTGTGCGGTGAGCAATACGACCAGCAGAATTCCCAGGGTCACAACGGAGTACAGCTGTGTCCGGCTGCCGACCAGATCACCGACCGCCGTGCGGCTACCGCTACAGCTCACCGGCAGCCCGTGCGACAACCCGGCACCCAGGTTGCACGCGCCCAACGCCCGCAGTTCGGCGTTGGCGTCGACGTAGTCCCCCCGGCGCGCGGCGAATGTGCGTGCGGTCAGCACGTTGTCGGAGAAGCCCACGATCGCGATACCGCCGGCAGCGGCCACCAGCGTCCCCGCCTCCTGCCAGGGGATGCCACTGATACCGAAGGGCGGCAACCCGGATGGGACATCGCCGATCACCCGAATGCCGAGGCGATCCAATGAGAAAAGGGCCACTGCCGCCGTCGCGAGGAGCATGGCGATCAGCGGCCCCGGATAGCGGGGGAACAGCCATGCGATGACGATGAGCACGGCCAGCACAAACGCCGAGAACAGCGCCGTCGGCCAGTGTGTGTCACCGATGACCTGGGCAAGCGAACGGATCTGCGGTACGAACTCGTCGCCGGTGACCGGGGCGCCGATGACCTTGCCGGCCTGGCTGGTGATCATGATGACCGCGACCCCGGTCATATACCCGACCAGCACCGGCCGCGACAACAGATCCGCAAGGAAGCCCAGCCGGATCAACCCGCCCGCCAGGCAGATCACCCCGACCAGTAACGCCAGCAGGGCGGCCAATGTCGCGTAGCGGCTGGGGTCCCCGGCGGCCAGTGGAGCCAACGCGGTCGCGGTCATCAACGCGGTCGTGGATTCCGGGCCCGCCGAGAGCTGCCGCGACGAGCCGAGCAGCGCATAGATCGCCAACGGAGCCAGCGCGGCCCACAATCCGACCACCGCCGGCAGTCCGGCAACGGTGGCGTAGGCCATCACCTGGGGAATGAGGTAGGCGGCGACGGTCAGACCGGCCACCACATCGCCGCGCAGCCATGCTCGGCGATAGTCACGGAACTGTGCGAGCCCGGGCGCGACGGCGGTCCAGTTCATGGATACAGCATGCGGGTCGTGCCGCCATGGGGTTGAGTTTCTGACCGTGATTCCGATGAGCTGGATGCCCGTTGAGAGCCGCGCCGACGACAGCTTCGTCGTCGCCCCACACGAACGACTCAGCTGGCCGCGGACGCTCGGTATCGGGGCCCAGCATGTGGTGGCCATGTTCGGCGCCACCTTCCTGGTTCCGGTGCTCACCGGGTTCCCGCCCGCGACGACGCTGCTGTTCTCGAGCATCGGCACGCTGCTGTTCCTGGTCGTCACCGGAAACCGGCTGCCGAGCTACCTCGGCTCCAGCTTTTCGGTGATCGCGCCGGTGACTGCCGCGGTGGCCTCACATGGTGCCGGCAGCGCCCTGGGCGGACTGATCGCGGTCGGCGCACTGCTGATCGTGATCGGCCTGGCCGTGCACCTTGCCGGCACGCACTGGATCGAGGTCGCCCTCCCACCCGTCGTCACCGGGGCGATCGTCGCGCTGATCGGATTCAACCTCGCACCGGCGGCCAAGACGAACTTCGAGAAGGGCCCGGTCGTCGGCGTCGTCACGCTGGTGCTGCTGGTGGCGGTGCTGGCGTTCTTCCGCGGCATCGTCGGGCGGTTGGCGATCTTCCTGGCGGTCGCCGCCGGGTATCTGCTCGCGCTGGCCCTCGGTGGGGTGGATACCTCCGGGATCGCCGCGGCCGGCTGGATCGGACTGCCGGAGTTCCAGACCCCGACGCTGAGCCTGTCGGTCCTGCCGATGTTCCTACCCGCCGTGATCGCACTGGTCGCCGAGAACATCGGGCATGTCAAATCGGTGGGACAGATGACCGGAGTGGACACCGATCCGCTGACCGGGCGTGCGCTGGCCGCCGACGGTGTGGCCACGGTGCTGGCCGGTCTCGGCGGCGGTTCGGCCACCACCACCTACGCCGAGAACATCGGGGTGATGGCCGCGACCCGCGTCTATTCCACCGCGGCATACTGGGTTGCCGGTGCGACGGCGATCGTTCTGGCCTTGTGCCCCAAAGTCGGAGCGGCGATCTCCGCGATCCCACCCGGTGTGCTGGGCGGCGCCACCGTCGTGCTCTACGGACTCGTCGGCGTGCTGGGTGTGCGGATCTGGCTGACCAACCACGTGGACTTCAGCCTGCCGATCAATCAGATGACCGCCGCGATCGCCCTGATCATCGGTATTGCCGACTTCACCTGGAGCATCGGCAATCTCGCGTTCACCGGGATCGCCCTCGGCTCGATCGCGGCCCTGGTCGTCTATCACGGCATGCGGGCGCTGGGACTGCTACGGGGCGCGCGGCCGACTCGGTAATCAGAGCGTCGACTCTGCGCACAGATCGCGATCCCACCCGAAAGCGCGATCTGTCCGCAGACTCGATGCGAATATCACTGCCCGTTGACGACGTGGCGAGTGCGATCTTCCCGGACCGGCATACCGTTGCGGCCGCCCATGTCCTGGGCGTAGACACCGACCGAGTAGGCGACTCCCCTGCCGAGGATGCCCAGCGCGGTGCGGTCGATGTGCGCGAGGGTGTCGGTGCTCTTGTGATAATTCGGATCGAACGGTGCGTCGGCGGTGCCACCCCACAGCTTCTGCTGGTCGACCGTCTTGTTCTCCTCAGCCCCGGAGAACAACCCACCCGCGGGCACTCCGGCCTTGGTGAAGGCGTCGTAATCCGACCTGCCGTCGAATGACGTGTCCCCAGGGGTCTTTCCGGCCGACTTCAGGTAGGCGACCAAGGTCCGCTCGATGCCGGCCGATCCCTCTGGTACTCGCGGTATCCGGCCGTTGCGACCCGGTGCGGTGGACTGATCACCGTCGTAGGTGAAGTATCCCGGGTTGGGTGAGCCGATCATGTCGTAGTTGAGGTACAGCGCGATGTCTTTGAGCTGATCGACATTCAGCGACTCGATGTATTTCTCTGAGCCCACCGTGCCGAGTTCTTCGGCACCCCAGAACGCGAACCGCACAGCATTTTTCACGTCGGCATCAGGACCGAGTCGAACGGCGGTCTCCAACACCGCGGCCACCCCCGAGCCGTTGTCGTTGATACCGGGTCCCTCCGGGACGCTGTCCAGGTGGGCACCGACCATCACGACGTCAGTGGCCGACCCGGTTTTCGTCTGGGCGATCACATTGCGGGCGTTGATGGTCTCGGTGCTGGCCTCGAGCTTGAGCGTGGTCGGACCCGGGTTGGCCCGCAACCGAGCCCCGTCGGCCTTCGTCACCCCGACCACCGGGATCTCGACGTCGGTGTCCTCGCCGAGAGTGGCCCCCATGTGTTCTTCGTCGACATTGTCGGCGACCACCATCGCGACGGCACCCAGCTTGGCGGCGATGGCCTGCTTGTCGGCGAACGGGCAGCTACCCCGGTCCACCAGGACCACCGCCCCCTGGACGGGCAGGCCGTCGTAGTCGGCAGGGGCGCACCCGGGTGTGTCGTCAGCCGGTGCGGCGACCAGGGGGCCGCTGACCCCCTGCGGCGGAGTGGGGAGGCTGAACTCCATGGCCTTGGCCGTCACACCGCTGCCGCCAACTCGCAGCTCGGTGGTTCCCGACTGGAAAACCTTGGTCTGGAACCCGGGGGTTTGCACGTCGAACCCCTTGTCGCGCAGCATGCCCGCCACATAGTCGACACTGGCCTCGAAGCCCGGTGTGCCTACCGCCCGGGTGCCATTGTTGGCGTCGGCGATGTCCTGCAACTTCTGCAGGTGGCCGACCATGGCGTCGGTGGTGACCTGCTTGCTCAGGCCATCGGCGAACTCCGCGGCGGCGGTGTGCGCGGTGCCCGGCCGCACGGAAGTGGCCGAAAGGCCACAGCCCACCACCCCGAGCGTGACGGCAAGCGCCACCACCACTGCCAGATGTCTGTGTCTCACCGCGCCCAGGTTAGACGTATCCGCCTGCATGCAGCTTCGGGTGGCACGATGGGCTCGATGACCGTCACCTCCCCGCGCCGTCGCCTGGTGACTTCGACCGAGGTCCTGGTGGCGTTGTTGGTGGTATGTGCCCTGGCAGGCACCTGGATGCGCGACGGCGTCGCCGGCACTCCCCGACTGGCCACCGCGGGCACGGTATTCGCCGGAGTCTTTCTGCAAGCGGTCCCGTTTCTGGTGCTCGGTGTGGTGATCAGCGGTCTCATCGCCGCCTTCGTCTCCCCGGAGCGACTGGCCCGGATGCTGCCCAAGCGCGCACCGGCCGCCGTGCTGACCGCCGGAGTGGCCGGTGCCGCGCTGCCGGGCTGCGAGTGCGGGTCGGTCCCGGTGGCCCGGCGTCTGTTCGGCGACGGAACCGACGGGCGCGGCGGCCCTGACGTTCATGCTCAGCGCTCCCGCGATCAATCCGGTGGTGCTGGTGGCCACCGCGGTGGCCTTCCCCGGCCAACCACAGATGGTGGCCGCCCGCTGGGTGGCCTCCCTGGCCACGGCGGTCGTGATGGGGGTGCTCTGGTCGCGATGGGGCCGACCCGGCTGGGTGACCCACCGATTGCCCGGACACGCCGACGGCGACCAACCGCGCTGGACGGTGTTCACCGAGGCCGCCCGGCACGACTTCCTGCAGGCCGGCTCGTATCTGGTGATCGGCGCGGCGGCCGCCGCCACACTCAAGGTCGTGGTACCGCCCTGGATGTTCGAGCATGTCGCCGGTCATCTCCTGCTCGGTGTGGTCACCATGGCGGCGTTGGCCTTCGTACTGGCACTGTGCTCGGAGGCCGATGCCTTCGTCGCGGCCAGCCTGACCATGGTGCCGCTGGTGCCGCGGTTGGTGTTCCTGGTGGTCGGCCCCGCTGTCGACGTGAAACTCGTTGCCATGCAGGCGGGTCTGTTCGGACGTGGCTTCGCGCTGCGCTTCGCGCCGCTCACGCTGGTCGTCGCGACGGTATCCGCGACGGTGGTGGGACTGGTGTTGCTGTGAGGCGCGAGACCGAGAACACCCTGCTGCTGGTCGTCGGAATTGCGTTGGTGATGGTCACGGTCACCGGCGCGTACACCCGCTACGTCAAACCTTCGATGCTGCCGTGGCTGGCGATATCGGCAGCGGTGGTCATCGGGCTGGCCGGGGTGGCGATGGCACGCGACATCCGCAGCGGCGGAGCCGAGCATGATCACGCCGGGCACGCTCACCGCGGCGGCGTCGTCTGGCTGCTGACGCTGCCGGTGGTGGTGCTGATCTTCGTGGTGCCACCGGCGTTGAGCGCCACGGCGGCCGCACCGGCGACGGTGTCGGTGACCAACGCGCGGTCGTTTCCGCCGCTGCCGGGTGGGGCGGCGCCCACGGTGTCGCTGCCCGAGGTGCTGATGCGGGTCGCGGTCGGCAAGGTCGGGGGACTGGACGGCAGGCAGATCACCACGACCGGGTTCACCATGCGCGACGGTGACCGCGTCGACCTGGCCAAGATCGTCATCGTGTGCTGCGCCGCCGACGCGCAATTGGCTCGGCTTCATCTGTCCGGCCCGGCGGCGGCCGGCGCCGCTGCGCTACCGGAGAACACCTGGCTGCGGGTCCAGGGCACGGTGCCGGCGGGCCAGGCCTATTCGGGCACCTCATCCATCCCGACGCTGCAGGTATCGAGTGCGGTGCGCATCGATCCGCCGGCCAACACCTACGGCTGACGAAACTTCGCCGCGATCAGGTCGGCGACAGCCTGCATGCCGGCGGCGTTGGGGTGGAACGGTTTCGGCCGCCAGGGCAGCAGCGAGCCGGCGCCAATGGTCCACGGGTCGGCCGACCAGGCGTGATGATCGCGGCTGACCTCGGCGGCGTGGACCATTTCGCAGCCAGTGGACTGGGCGGCCTCGGCGGTACACCGGGCCAACTGCTGCGCGACGTGACGGCCCAGGTCGGCGACGGCTCCGGGCAGCGGTGGGGCCGGGGTTCCCGGCGGCGGCAGCAGGGTCAGGTAGTCCACGAACATGATCCGTGCGTGTGGTGACCGGTCGCGCAGAGTCCGGCCGACTTCGCGCAGGGCCGCGCCCACCTGGCGCAGCGCGGCGTCACGGGCGCCGGGGTCCAGCAGTTCGCGTAGCCGGCCACCGAGCCCCGGTATCGCCCGCAACACCGGCGAGAGCGTCGCGGCGAACAACAGCGGGACGTATCCGACGTCATTGCCGCCGATGGTGACGGTGACCAGGTCCTCGGAGCCGTTGAGAGCATGGATCTGGGGTGGTGCGCCGCGCTGGGGCTCACGCAGCACGTTGGCGGTGGTGGCCCCGGAGTAGGTGACATCGACCAGGTCGAGCCCCAGCTGCGTGGCAGCCAGGTGTGGATAGTTGCGGGCCGACCGCCCGGCGGACAGCGGTGAACCCGGCGCCCTGGGCTTGATTCCGGGGCCGGCCGCCATCGAACTGCCCAGCGCGACGTAACGGCTCACGCATCCTGCCCCGCGAGGCTCGGGCTCGACGCCTGCGCCCAGAACCGCTTGGGGATCCGCCCGGCGTGCCGGGCCAGCAGACCGGCGGTGACGGCCGCAGACATCGCGGCAGCCATCGCCGGCGGGTCGGCGGCCCGCGTCACCGCGCTTGCCAAAAGCACGGCATCACAACCTAATTCCATCGCGAGCGCGGCATCACTGGCGGTGCCGATCCCGGCGTCCAGGATCACCGGCACACCGGCGGCCGCGACGATCATCTCGATGTTGTGCGGGTTGGAGATCCCCAGCCCGGTGCCGATCGGCGAGCCCAGCGGCATCACCGCCGCGCAGCCGGTGTCCTCAAGCCGGCGGGCCAGCACCGGGTCGTCATTGGTGTACGGCAGGACCACGAAGCCATCGTCGACCAATTGCTCTGCCGCGCGAACCAATTCGACCGCGTCGGGCAGCAGGGTGCGCTCGTCGGCGATCACCTCGAGCTTGACCCAATCGGTGCCCAGAGCCTCGCGGGCGAGTTGCGCGGTCAGCACAGCCTCGGCCGCGCCGCGGCAACCGGCGGTGTTGGGCAGCGGGGTGATCCCCAGCCGGGCAAGTAGGTCCAGCACTCCGGTGCCGCCCTCGGCGTCGACGCGGCGCATGGCGACCGTCGTCAACTCGGTGCCCGAAGCGACCAGCGCTTCCTCCAGAACGGTCAGATTCGGTGCACCGCCGGTGCCCAGGATCAGCCGCGAGCCGAACGTGCGGCCCGCGATCACCAGCTGCTCAACCACCTTGGACCGCCGTCACAACTTCGACCCGGGCGCCGGTGGGAACCGCCGAGTCCCATTGCGAGCGAGGCACTACCGACCAGTTCACGGCGACCGCGATACCGCGATCGGGAAAACCGAGGGCCTCCAGCAACGAGGAGACCGTGGCGTCGTCGTCGACCTCCAGCTCCTCGTCGTTGACCATCACCTTCACGCCCGTACTCCCATCAACTCGGCGGCGACGCGCTCCGCGGTCCACGGCGCCAACAGGAATCCCGACCGGCCGTGGCCGGTGGCCACCAGTGTGCGCTCGTCGAGCCGGCCGACGATCGGCATGTTGTCGGGCGTCATCGGGCGCAGTCCCGCCGCACATTCGGCCAGTTCATACTCGCCCAACGCGGGCATCACCTCGCAGGCGTCATCGAGCAGTTCACGCACGCCGCTGACCGCCGGTGCGGTGTCACGGCCGTGCTCATATTGTGTCGCCCCGACCACCACCCCGTCGGCCCGAGGCACCAGATAAACCGAACGGCCGTGCACCCTGGCCCGAACCACGCGCTGCGGCATCGGCATACAGCCGCGGCGCCAGCGCAGCCGCAGCACCTCCCCCTTGACCGGGCGGACCTGCAGTCCGGGCCACAACGAGGGCGCGTCGATGCCGTTGGCGATGACGACGGTGTCCGCGCCGTCGCGCGCGTCATCGAGCTGTTCCACCGGCGCCGCCCACTGCACTCCGAGCTGCTCGCAGTGCGACTGAAGCGCACCCACCAGCTTGCGATTGTCCACCGCCAGTTCACCTTCAGCGATGAAACCGTGCCGAATGCCTTGGGCCAGCAGTGGTTCGATGTCACGGGCAGTCGTCGTCGGGTTGACCGGATGCCCCTGGGCCGAAAGCCAGTCCGCGACGGTCCGCAGGTCGGCGGCGTCGGCGCGATCCACACCGACTACCAGCGACTCGCGCGCGGTGACGACATCGTCGGGCAGGCCGTCAAGGAAGCCGCCGCGCCATAGCCGTAGCGACTCCAGGCCCAGCTGCAGTAGCTTTTCCTCGCCCGGCCAGCCTTCGCTGTGCGGAGCCAACATCCCGCCCGCCACCCAGGACGCCCCCGCAGACGAGGTGCGATGCACCCGCACCGCCAGCCCGTCCTGCGCCGCGCGGCGGGCCACCGCCAAACCGATGACACCGCCCCCTACGACGGCCAGAGATTGCATCGACATATCCCTTTCGCTTCCTTCGCCGGCATGACCCGGATCAGGTGGTGACGGTCTGGAGGGGTTGTCTGCTCCACTCTCAGCCCCGCCCCCGGGGCTCCCGTGCCAACCCTCCACGCTAGCCGCTACCGTCGCGGTGTGCACGAACCTCACACCAGGCTCGCGACCGCACGGCTCTACCTCTGCACCGATGCCCGCCGCGAGCGCGGTGACCTGGCCGAGTTCGCCGGTGCGGCACTGGCCGGCGGCGTCGACATCATCCAGCTGCGCGACAAGGGCTCGCCCGGTGAGCAACGGTTCGGACCGCTGGAGGCTCACGGCGAGCTGGCCGCACTGGAAATCCTCGCCGACGCCGCCCGCCGGCACGGCGCGCTGCTGGCGGTCAACGACCGCGCCGACATCGCCCGCGCAGCCGGGGCCGACGTGCTGCATCTCGGCCAGGACGATCTGCCCCTGGAAGTCGCCCGCGACATCGTCGGCCCGCAGACCGTGATCGGACGGTCCACACACGAGATCGGTGAGGCGGCCCGGGCGCTCATGGAGGACGTCGACTATTTCTGTGTCGGACCGTGCTGGCCGACGCCGACGAAACCGGGCCGACCCGCGCCTGGCCTGGAGCTGGTGCGGGCGGTGGCGACGATGCGGCCGGACAAGCCATGGTTTGCCATCGGCGGGATCGACGAGCGGCATCTGGCCGACGTGCTCGACGCCGGGGCGCGCCGAATCGTGGTGGTCCGCGCGATCACCGAGGCCGCCGACCCGCAGGCGGCTGCGACGCGCCTGCGCACCGCGCTGACCGCCTGCTAGGAGGCCGCTGAACAAGGCGGTTCTGGGGCTGAGCTGTGGCACGGGTCGGGGCGTGGATTGGTGGGCGGTCGGCCGGCGAGCGCGGATCGTGGCGGTGGGGGCCTG
>NZ_JAPJDO010000042.1 GCF_026242045.1 Mycobacterium pinniadriaticum | reverse complement strand
AAAAACTGGCATCAAAAAACCACACCCCAACACGGGGGTATCAGAGCATGGCAAAAAACAACAACAAACAAAAACCACCAAACACACTATTGAGTTCTCAAACAACACACCTCGGCACCTTCACCGGCCGCGCAACAAACCCGCGGCTTTCGCCGCGTGCGGTGTGCGGACAGTCGGAACAACCCGGAATCCGGGAGTATTCCTCGAGGATGCCGTCGCGCTCTTCGGGCTGACCCGCGTCGCGGCGACGTGGATTAAGTTACGTGAGTGCTAACTGGGAGTCAAATCGCCTGCTAGATCGGCGTTTCGAAACCCGCACTGCGGGCTCAAACCCGCTGCACCCCAGCGATATTCCGCTTCCCTCGGCGCAGCACCAACCAGCTGCCGTGCAGAAAGTGGGACGGTTGTGCCACCCAGTCGTCGCTGGCGATCTTCTCGTTGTTCACCGATACCCCGCCCTCGGCGATGGTGCGTTTGGCTTCCTTCTTGCTCGCCGACAGACCGGTGGCCACCAGGAGGTCAACGATTCCGTCCGGTGCGCCCGGCTCTAGTGTGGCCACCGACGTCTCCCGCAGCGCTGCGGCCAGGGTCGATTCGTCCAGGCGGGCGAGTTCACCGCGGCCGAACAGCGCCTGCGAGGCATGCTCGACCGCTTCGGTGGCCGCCTCACCATGCACCAGGGTGGTCAGCTCCTGGGCCAGCCGACGCTGAGCGGCGCGTTCGTGCGGCCGCTCGGCGGTCGCCACTTCCAACTCGCCGAGCTCGTCGGCGGCCAGGAAGGTGAACCAGCGCAGGTACCGGATCACATCGGCGTCGGCAGTGTTGACGAAGTACTGGTACCAGGCATACGGGCTGGTCATCTCGGGGTCCAGCCACAGACTTCCCCCGCCCGTGGACTTGCCGAACTTCGTACCGTCCGCCGCGGTGACCAGCGGCACCGTCAGCGCGTGCACGCCGGCGCCCGCCATCTGTCGGACCAGCCGCACACCGGCGATGATGTTGCCCCACTGATCGGAACCGCCGATCTGCAGCGCGCAGCCGTACCGGCGGTGCAGCTCCACATAGTCGTTGGCCTGCAACAGCATGTAGCTGAACTCGGTGTAGGAGATGCCCTCCCCGTCGAGCCGGCGCCGGATCGTGTCGCGGTCCAGCATGACGTTGACCGAGAAGTGCTTGCCGACGTCGCGCAGGAAGTCGATGGCGCTCAGCTGCGATGTCCAGCTGAGGTTGTTCTCGACAATCGCACCGCTGGCCGAATCGTCGAAGTCGACGAACCGTTCCAGCTGACCGCGGATGCGCTCGGCCCACTGCGCGACGGTGTCAGTGGTGTTCAAGGTGCGCTCGCCAGTGTCACGGGGATCACCGATCATGCCCGTGGCACCGCCGGCCAACACGATCGGCCGGTGACCGGCCCGCTGGAAACGCCGAAGTGTGAGCAGCGGCACCAGATTTCCCGCATGCAGACTCGGCGCGGTGGGGTCGAACCCGCAGTAGACGGTCATCGGTGGCTGCGCGGCCGCCCCGGCGAGCGCGTCGATGTCGGTGGACTGGGCGATCAGTTCGCGCCAGCCAAGCTCGTCGAGAATCGTCGTGCCCATGCGTTGATCTTCCCGCATGGGTTTCACTCAGTCGCTGGCGCCCGGGATCGGCGCGCGGGGACTGCGACGGTAGGCCGATACTTCCGGGCGTCCGGAGAGCCACATTCGCCACGGCCGATCGGCCGCCTGCGACACCCCGACCCGCGGTCCGCTGCTTTCCGGACCGCCCTCGCCCAGCTGCAGCGTCACCGGGGAATCCGGGCCAAAGACATCCATGCCGTTGTCCTCCATCACGATGCCCAGCGCCGAGCACAGGTTGCCGGGGCCGCGGGCCAGCGCGGTCGGACGCACCAGCGGGCCCCGACGCGCCTGGGCCACCGCCAGCCCCGACTCGATCGCGGCCGCCCGCAGCAGCACCGCCGCGGCCGTGCCGTCCGAACCGCACACCACGTTGGCGCAGACATGGATGCCGTGGCTTCGGTACGTGTAGAGCCGGCCGGGCGGGCCGAACATCACCGCATTGCGGACGCCCGGTCCCCGAAACGAGTGCGCCGCCGCATCCGGCCAGGGTCCGCTCGGCGGGCCACCGTAGGCCTCGACCTCGACGACCCGGGCGCTCACTCCCCGACAGGTGATCACCGCGCCGAGCAGGAGGCGGGCCGCCGATATCGGATCGGTGTCCAGCAGATCGACGCTCACCGGAAGAAATTCTGCCCGACCTGTTGACATGCCGGCATCCGGGGACAAATATTCACCGCATGATGACTTCATCGAGTGATGAATTCACTGCGAACGGTGCGGAACCCGCAGTCGACATCGAGCACTTGCGTGTCATCCGCGGCAAACGGCCCGCAGTGACCGACCTGTCGGTCCGTATCGCCCGCGGCAGTATCACCGGGGTGCTGGGCCCATCCGGCTGCGGCAAGACCACGCTGATGCGCTGCATCGTCGGTACCCAGATCGTCGCCGGCGGGTCGGTGACGGTGCTCGGCGAACCGGCGGGGTCGGCCGCACTGCGCAGGCGTGTCGGCTACATGCCCCAGTTCCCCGCGATGTACGACGACCTGCGGGTCATCGACAACGTCCGCTACTTCGCCGCCCTCTACGGAGCCGAAGAGCTGGCCGCCGAGGAAGCGATCGACGCGGTCGGCCTGGGTGATCACCGCACCGCCTACTGCGCGAACCTGTCCGGCGGGCAACGCACCCGTGTCTCACTGGCGTGCGCCCTGGTCACCAGTCCCGACCTATTGGTGCTCGACGAGCCCACCGTCGGCCTCGATCCCGTCCTGCGGGTCGACCTCTGGGAGCGGTTTCGCTACCTGGCCCGCAGGGGATCGACGCTCTTGGTGTCCAGCCACGTCATGGACGAGGCCGAGAACTGCGAAGACCTGCTGTTGATGCGCGACGGTCGCCTGCTTGCCCACTGCACACCGACGAAACTGCGAGAGGAAACCGGATGCACGTCACTGGAGGACGCGTTCCTGTCCGTCATTCGACACACCACCGCGCCCGCAGCCGGCTGAGTCTGCAGCCCTACGCGGCTACCAGCACCCGCATTCTGCGCCAGTTGGCCGCCGACCACCGCAGCGTCGCGATGATCCTGTTGGTGCCGGTTCTGGTCATCTCACTGATGTACTTCATGTTCTCCGACGTACCGGTGCGGCCGGGTCATCCCTCGCCGTTCAACACCGCGTGCCTGATCTTGCTCGGCCTGTTCCCGCTGTTCGTGATGTTCCTGATCACCTCGATCACCATGCAACGCGAGCGCGCTTCGGGAACCCTCGAACGCATCCTGACCACCCCGCTGCGCCGGCTGGACCTGCTGGTCGCCTATGGGTCGGCGTTCTCGCTGGCCGCCGCCCTGCAGGCCAGCCTGGCGTGCGTCGTATCGTTCTGGCTGCTCGGATTCGAGACCGCGGGCAGCCCGGTCTGGGTGTTCGTCATCGCGATCGTCAACGCCGTGCTCGGGGTGGGCCTGGGGCTGCTGGCCAGCGCCTTTGCCCGGACCGAGTTTCAGGCGGTGCAGTTCATGCCGGTGTTCATCGTGCCGCAGTTGTTGTTGTGCGGGATCATCGTGCCCCGCGCGCAGATGCCCGGCTGGCTGGAGTGGATCAGCAACGCGATGCCCGCCAGTTACGCACTCGAAGCACTGCAACAGGTGGAGGCGCACACCGAGCTGACCGACATCGCCATCCGTGACATGGCCGTGGTGCTCGGTTTCGCCCTCGCGGCGCTGGCGTTGGCGGCGGCGACCCTGCGGCGGCGCACTCCATGACCGACACCACCGCGCCCAGCACACGCAAGCGTCCCGGCCGGCCGCCGGGAACCTCCGACAGCCAGGACCGGATCCTGGCCAGCGCACGAGAGTTGTTTGCCCGCAACGGATTCGACAAGACGTCCATCCGGGCCATCGCGGCGGCCGCCGGCGTCGACTCGGCCCTGGTACACCACTACTTCGGGACCAAACAGCAGCTGTTCGCCGCCGCGATCAACATCCCGGTCGACCCGATGAGCGTGATCGGCCCGCTGCGCGAGATCCCGGTCGACGAGCTGGGGTTCGCGTTGCCCTCGCTGCTGCTGCCACTGTGGGATTCGGAGATGGGCGCCGGCCTGATCGCCACCCTGCGATCGCTGTTAGCCGGTTCCGACATCAGCCTGGCCCGATCGTTCCTGCAGGAAGTGGTGACCGCCGAGGTCGCCCCGCGCGTCGACGATCCGCCGGGAACCGGACGACTGCGGGTTCAGTTCGTGGCCTCGCAACTGCTGGGCGTGGTGATGGCGCGCTACATCATCGGGCTGGAACCGTTCGCCTCGCTCCCGTCGGCCACGATCGCCGCGACCATTGCACCCAACCTGCAGCGCTATCTCACCGGAGAACTGCCCGACCTGCCCTGACCCTCACCCCAGCACCGGGAAACGCCGCTGGCGGGCCAGCCGGTCCAGCGCTCGCTGCATGACCCGCCGGACGTGGTCGTCGACCTCGTCGACGTCCGGGGTCGTGCCGAACGCGGCGGGGTCGACCGGTTCGAGAACCTCCATGACGATCTTGGACGGCAGCGGGAAATTCGGCGGGAAGGTGGCGGTCAAACCGAACGGGAGACCGACGCTGACCGGCAGGATGTCCATCCGAATGCGGTGCAGTCCGAGCCGATACGCCAGCTCGGTCCCCCGGGCCAGAAAGAACTGGGTCTCCTGGGCACCGATGGACACCATCGGCACGATCGGCACCCCGGCTTCGATGGCCGTTCTGGCATACCCGGTGCGCCCCTCGAAGTCGATCACGTTCTGGCGATGCGTCGGCCGAAAGGCGTCGTAGTCCCCGCCCGGAAATACCAGCACCACGGCGCCGGCCCGCAACCCCGCGGCCGCGGCTTCGGGGCTGGCGTGCACGACACCCAGTCGCGGCAGCAGCGGCCCCCACGGTGCGATGAAGATTCCGTAATGCGCCAGGGTGTACAGCGGACGGTCATAGCCGAACTCGGCGTAGAACGCCGGACCGAAGACCGGCACATCGGGCGTGAGCATCCCGCCGGAGTGATTGCCCACCAACAGGGCTGCCCCCGATCGAGGGAACCGGTCGAGACCGCGCACCTCAGCGCGAAAATACCTCCGCACCAGCGGCCAAGCCGCCTGCGTTATCCGCCGGGTGAACTCCGGATCCCACTTGGCGAGCTCATCGGGAACCTGTTCGGCGACAACGTTGTCGACCATGGTGGCGACGCTACGCCAAACCGGCTGCGCCCGTTACGAGTTCGACCGAGCCATCAGCCGGTCATGTTCCTCGGGACCGACGTCGACCGCCTCGTCGACCAACAGCACCGGAATGTCGTCCTCGATGCGGTATGCCTTGTGCAGGCGGGGGTTGTACAGGAGTTCGTCGACGAGCACCAGCGGGCCGCGGTCGAGGGGGCACACCAGGATCTTGAGCAGCTTTTCGTCGAGCACAGCGCCGCTACGGGCTCGCCGGCGCCGGCATGACCGGCGCACTGCCACCGATGGCCGGGTTCCCATCGCTGGGCATCTGGCCGGCCCCCATCACCGCATTGTTCTGCTGTGCCTGCTGCGCCTGCTGCAGGAGAGCCATCTGGGCGTAGATCTTCTGCTGGTAACCCAGGGTGTCCTGGAGCGCCTGGATCAGCGGCTTCTGGTTCGGGCGATGGTCGAGCGCGTCCTGGATCTCGGCGATGTTGGTCCGCGACGGCTTGATGCCCTGGGCGCGCAGCTTCATCACCTGCTTGATCAGGTTCGACAGCTGGCCGCCGCTGGCACCCTGCTCGTACTCCTGGTTGATGTACATCAACACCTGGTCGGCACTCTGGAACTGCGGGGTGCCGGAGTCAGAATCCGCGGTGGCCGACGGCGTCGCGGGCGTGGTGCTGGGCGCGGCCAGGGCCGCAGAGGTGCCGACGCCGACCAGCAGCCCGGCGGCCATCGCAGCGATCGCCGTGCCGCGCGCGGCGCGGCGCCAGTGGCGTGAAACGGTCTGGGTTGTCATGCATTCCTCCGACGCGTGGGCACCTGCGACTAACGGCGAGCCTAACAGCGGCGCACGACCTGGGCAGATTCTCGGTCCCGGGTACCGATCAGTTGTCGGTGCCGCATAGCCGAGCGCGTGCCGCGGACGTGAAGCGCTTGTACTTCCCCGTATCGGGCTCCAGGTGCCAGGCGTTACGCGACGCCCTGGGCACGCCGGCGGCCCGTAGCGCCGATACCGTCGGCCGGTAGGTCGCGCTGAGCGGGAAATCCGGTACCACGTGAACGACGTCGGGTGGCGGGCCGACCGGCATCGACGCGAACGCATCGGTGAGATCCGCGGTGGTGACCGACATGCCGGGCCGCAGCGTGATGGCGGTGACGGCGATCCTGCCGTCGGGCACCTCGACGCCGTACGTCGCGGCGAGGTCGACGGCGGTGATCCGGCTGACCGCGTCGGTGACCGGCTCGGGGAACACCACTCCGCGCGCGGTCCGGATGAGCGTGGAGCGGTTGCCCAGCAGCCAGAAGTCGCCGTCGTCGTCGCGGCGGAACACGTAGTCGGTGGAAATCCAGGTGTCGCCGGGGGCGAAGACACCGCGCTTGACCGACGCGGTCGGATCGATGGGGCCCCACGGCCGGGCCAGCAGCACGCCGACCTCGTTGGGTTCGGCCACGGCGACGAACCCGCGGTCGTCTTCCAGGATCAGGTCGTCCACGGCGTCGTAGGCGGCCAGTTCCACCTGGCCACCCCCCGGCAGCGGGCGGCCCTTGCTACCGACCTTCACACCGGCGACGTTGGCCAGGACCGCCTGACCGTCGGTGGTGGCGAAGAATTCGACGATATTGGCCGGTGCGAACGCGTCGATGGTGCGCTCCCACAATCCGGCCGGCATGCCCGAGCCGATGAACAGCCGCACCGGGTGATTGCCGCGCAGGAACAGACCGGACTCGTCGGTGTCGTCCAGCACCGCGCGCAGCATCGTCCAGGTGTAGGACACCACGGTGACGCCGTACTGACGGATTTCGGCGAGGAAACGGTCCGGGTGTAGGCCGCGCGAGAGCGCGATCCGGGTGCCACCGACGACGGCCCCACCGACGCTGACCAGCAGTCCGGACTGGTGATGCAGCGGCGTCAGGCAGTAGACGGTGTCACCGTGGCCCAGGGCTGCGGCCGAGGCGGTGCCGAAGGCCGACAAGGCCCACCGGTGGTTGGTGATCTGCTTGGGCACCAGATCGCCGCCGACCGAATTGAACGCGACGAAGGCCAAGTCACGGGCGAATCCGGGGTTGGGCCGATACCACCCCGGCAGTGCCACGACGTCCGGGTCGATCTTCTCCATGTCGATGACGTTGCTGTCGTCGGCCAGGTTCAGATCGCGGCTCTCGCCGCCGCCGAGAACCAGCGCCTGGATCGGCAGCTTGTGGGCCGCCTCCAGATTGCCGGGGTCGGTGATCACCTCGGTGACCCCGCCCAACCGGACGGCCTCGGCAAGGTCGGCGTCGGGCGGCATCAGCACCGCCACCGCACCCAGCCGGGACAGCGCCGCGATGGCCACCAACGCCGAGGGCCGGGTGTCCATCAGCACACCGACCCGCACCCCCTGGCGCACGCCGACCGCGATCAGTCCCCGGACCACGTTGTTGATTCGGCGGTTGACCGCTTCGTAGGTGTGCACCCGACCGTCGAACAGCAGGAACTCGCCGTTGGGGGCGCCGTCGGCTTGTTCGTCGATGATCCGGCCCAGCGAGATCCGGGTGTGGTCGTTGATCTGGCCCAGCCGGGTCAGCCGCGGCAGCGTGCGGGCGGTCTCGACAGCCAGTGTCCGCATCGACTTGTTGGTGTTGACCACCGCGTCGGCCGCACCGCGGGCCAGCGACAGCACCAGTTCGGATGCTTCGGCCACGCTGTGCACGAGACGTGCCGACAGCGCGACCCCGCTGTCGTCGGGCTCGGCGGTGCTGTCCTGCATCGGCGCGATGTTGACCGGCCGGGAATCCAGGCCGGCCAGCCAGCGCACCCAGTCAGCGACAGTAGGCCAGGTCGCGGTGGCGGCCTTGGACCCCACGACCAGGCCGAAGTGACCGGCCCGGATCATCACCTCGTAGACCTCGGCGCCGGGGGCGGCGCGTTTGATGCCGCGGACCGACGCCGGCTGGCCGATATCGTCGACCTCGCCGACGAACGCCAGCACCGGGCAGGTGATATCGGACAGCGTCACCAACTGGCCGTTGATGGCGAAACCGCCCGACATCATCCGGTTGTGCGCGATGAACTGCTTGAGCAGCTCGGACACCGCCGGGCCGGACCAGGCGATCCAGCCCTCCGAGTCGAGGAAGCGTCGCTGCTGTTCGCGGGGCAGCAGCGCGTCGCGGTCGTGGAGCTGGCGCAGAAAGTCGAGCCGCGCCTTGGCGGTCTTGAGCGGATCCAGCATCTGGAAACCGGTGCGGGCCAGCCACCCCGGAATGTCGATGCGGTTGAACACGTGGTCGGCCATGAAGTCGGCGGCGACCGCGCCCAGGTTGGGCGGGATGCCCATCGGCAGCGCCGCCAGGGTGTCCACCGGCGATCCGAACGCCACAATGCTGGCGATGTCCTGGGTGCGCCGGTAGGCGGCGGTCTGATAGCAGAACATGCCGCCCTGTGAGTAGCCCGCCAGGTGCACGCTCTGACCGGTGGTCTCCTTGACGGCGTCGATGGCCTCGTTGAGCGCCACGATGTGGTCGGTCAGGGTGCGTTGCATGCCGCCCTCGACCTCGTCGGGTGAGCCGAAGTCGATCACCCACGGGTCGATTCCCGCCGCGTGCAGGATGCCGACGGCGCCGTCTTCGCGGGTGACGTCCCACATGTTCGCCGACATCATCATCGGATGGACCATCAGCACCGGCGGCCCCGCCGGCGGCTGGCCGGGCCGGCTGTCCGGCGGGAAGTAGCGCCGGAGCTTGTACATCGGTTTGCTCTCGACGATCTGGAAGGGTGACGGCACCGCGCCGGTTTCCAGCCCACCCCAGCGCAGCACCTCGAAACCGTTCTGCGCCGTCGCCATCAGGCGTTCCACTGGCCTGGTGACCGCCGACAAGTTCAGATCCACCGCTGTTCCCCTGTCCAACATCGCTGCAGCATGAGGCCCCGACAGCCTGCACATCATGGCATAAGGCCGATCCGCTGCCTGCCGCTTTGGGACCTGACCGATAGGGTCATACCAGTGGCACACCTGCTCGGCGCCGAGGCGCTCCATCTCGAATATCCGACTCAGGTGGTCTTCGACTCCGTCACCGTCGGCGTGAACGACGGCGCCCGCATCGGCATCGTCGGCCGCAACGGCGACGGCAAATCCAGCCTGCTCGGCATGCTCACCGGGCGGATCGCCCCCGATGCCGGGCGGGTCACCCGGCGTGGCGGGCTGCGGGTGACGGCGCTGGACCAGTCCGACGCCATGGCCGCCGACGCCACCGTCGGCGAGGTCCTCGTCGGCGATCTGCCTGAGCACGAATGGGCGGGCAACGCCCGCATCCGTGACGTCGTCGCCGGCCTGGTCGCCGATATCGACTGGCAGATCGCGGTGGCGAAGCTGTCCGGTGGCCAGCGCCGCCGCGTCCAGTTGGCCGCGCTGCTGATCGGCGACTGGGATGTGATCGCCCTCGACGAGCCGACGAACCACCTCGATATCGAGGGCATCACCTGGCTGGCCGAGCACCTCAAAGCGCGCTGGGCACGCAACACCGGCGGGCTGCTGCTGGTCACCCACGACCGGTGGTTCCTCGATGAGGTTGCATCGACCACGTGGGAGGTCCACGACGGGGTCGTCGAGCCGTTCGACGGCGGGTACGCCGCCTACGTGCTGCAGCGGGTCGAGCGCGATCGGATCGCCGCGGCCGCCGAGGCCAAACGGCAGAACCTGATGCGCAAAGAACTGGCGTGGCTACGGCGCGGGGCGCCGGCCCGAACCTCGAAGCCGAAGTTCCGGATCGACGCCGCCAATCAGCTGATCGAGGACGTGCCGCCGATCCGCAACGGCGTCGAGCTGGCCAAGCTGGCCACCGCCCGGCTAGGCAAGGACGTCATCGACCTACTCGACGTATCGGTCTCCTATGACTCCAAACCCGTTCTGCGCGACGTGGAATGGCGCATCGGCCCCGGGGAGCGCACCGGCATCGTCGGCGCCAACGGCGCGGGCAAGTCCACGCTGCTCGGCCTGATCGCGGGGACGCTGTCCCCCGATTCGGGCCGGGTCAAACGCGGAAAGACGGTCCGGCTGGCGATGCTCGACCAGCAGTCCAGCCAGCTCACCGACATCGCCGGCGACATGGTCCGCGAGGTCGTCGGCCGCCTCAAGACGGATTACCAGGTGGACGGGAAGGACATCACCCCCACACAGTTGTTGGAACGCTTGGGTTTTCGTCGTGAGCAACTGTCCTCGCGCGTCGGCGAACTGTCCGGCGGGCAGCGCCGGCGGCTGCAGCTGATGCTGACCCTGCTCACCGAACCCAACGTACTGGTGCTCGACGAGCCGACCAACGACGTTGACATCGACATGCTGTCGGCCACCGAAGATTTGCTCGATTCATGGCCGGGCACGCTGATCGTGGTGTCCCACGACCGCTATCTGCTGGAGCGGGTCACCGACCAGCAGTACGCGATCCTCGATGGTCACCTGCGTCATCTGCCGGGCGGTATCGACGAGTATCTGCGCATCGCGGCCCGCCGCGATGCTGGTCGCGATTCGGCGCCGGCCCGCGAAACAGCGCCGCAGGCACTATCGGGCGCCGAATTACGCGGTGTGGAAAAGGAAATCGCGGCGTTGGATCGGGCGCTGACCAAGTTGTCGGACCGGGTGAACGCCAAGCATGTCGAGCTGGCCGAGCACGACCAGTCCGATCACATCGGGCTGGGCCGGCTGACCCAGGAGTTGCGCGAGTTGGAGGCCGAGGTCGCCGAGAAGGAGAACCGCTGGCTGGAGCTTTCCGAATTGGTGGACTGAGCGACCGCAGTCATCGGCGCAGTCTGATTCGTAATCGATCCGCGGTCTCGCGCACGACCTTCAGCTGGTTGGCCACCTGCGTCGGCGCCGTACCGCCGCGGGCGTCGCGGGATGACACCGATCCCTCGACGGTCAGCACCTCACGCACTTCGGGGGTGAGATCCCCGCTGATCTGGGCCAGCTCCGCATCGGTGAGCTCGTCGAGCCCGACCCCGCGACCCTCGGCGACGCGCACCGCCGCCCCGGCGGCTTCGTGTGCCACCCGGAACGGCACTCCGCGGCGTACCAGCCATTCCGCGACATCGGTGGCAAGTGTGTAGCCGGCCGGTGCCAACGCGGCCATCCGGTCGGTGTCGAACCCCAGGGTCGCGACCAGTCCGGCCATCGCGGGCAGCACCAGCTCCAGCTGCGCGACGGAGTCGAACACCGGCTCCTTGTCCTCTTGCAGGTCACGGTTGTAGGCCAGCGGCTGGGCCTTGAGGGTCGCCAGCAGCCCGGTGAGATTGCCGATCAGTCGACCGGATTTGCCACGGGCCAGCTCGGCGATGTCGGGGTTCTTCTTCTGCGGCATGATGGAACTGCCCGTCGACCAGGAGTCGTGCAGAGTGACGTAGCCGAATTCGGTTGTGCTCCAGAGGATGATGTCTTCGGCCAGCCGAGACAGGTCGACGGCGATCATCGCCAGGACGAAGGCCGCCTCGGCGGCGAAGTCACGGGATGCCGTGGCGTCGATCGAATTATCCGCCGCTGCCGCGAATCCCAGCTCCTCGGCGATGGCGTCGGGGTCCAATCCCAGCGATGAGCCGGCCAGCGCACCCGCTCCGTACGGGGAAACCGCGGTGCGATCGTCGAAATCGGCGATGCGGTCGACGTCGCGCAGCAACGGATGGGCATGGGCCAGCAGATGGTGCGCCAACAGCACCGGCTGGGCGGCCTGCAGGTGGGTCTTGCCCGGCATGATCGCGGCCGGGTGCGCGGCGGCCTGGGTCGCCAGCGCCGACACCACCTCGAGCGCGCCATCGGCGACCCGACGCATCGCGTCGCGCAGCCACATCCGAAACAGCGTGGCCACCTGGTCGTTGCGGGACCTCCCGGCGCGCAACCGGCCGCCGAGATCAGGCCCGACCCGGTCGATGAGGCCACGCTCGAGTGCCCCGTGCACGTCCTCGTCGGTGACCAGCGGAGTGAAGCTACCGTCGGCCACGTCTTGGCCCAGGCTGTCCAACCCGGCCAACAAACCGTCCCGCTGCTCGTCGGTCAACAGACCCGCCCGGTGCAGCACCTTGGCGTGCGCCTTGGAGGCGGCGACGTCAAAAGGCGCGAGCACCCAGTCGAAATGCGTGGACTTGCTCAGCGCCGCCAGCGCGGGTGCGGGCCCGTCGGCGAACCGCCCACCCCACAGCGACCCCTCGTTGGTGCTCATGGTTCTCCCCTGCGAGCAGACACAAAGGTCCGCGACACGCCGCGGATTTGGCTACTTTTGCGTCTGCTCGCGGTCATGAGGTGCTCAGGTCCCGGCGGGCGGCGATCTTCGACGACAAGCCGTGCACGTGCACGAAGCCCTTGGCCGACGACTGGTCGAAGGTGTCCCCCTCGTCGTAGGTGGCCAGGTTGAAGTCGTACAGTGAGGTCGGGCTGCGACGGCCGTTGACGGCGATGTGCCCGCCGTGCAACACCATCCGGATCTCGCCGGTCACATGCTCCTGGGTGTCGGCCACAAACGCCTCCAGCGACCGCTTGAGCGGCGAGAACCACAGGCCGTCGTAGACCAGCTCACCCCACTTCTGGTCGGTGGTGCGCTTGAACCGGCCGAGTTCGCGTTCCAGCGTCACGTGCTCGAGCTCGGTGTGCGCGGTGATCAGCACCATCGCACCGGGGGCTTCGTAGATTTCGCGGCTCTTGATCCCGACCAGCCGGTCCTCGACGACATCGAGACGGCCGACACCCTGGGCACCCGCGCGCCGGTTGAGCTCGACGATGGCCTCCAGCACGTTGACGGGGTTGCCGTCGATAGACACCGGCACGCCGTGTTCGAAACCGACGATCACCTCGTCCGGGGTGTTCCAGTTGAGCGTCGGGTCCTCGGTGTAGTCGTACACATCCTTCGTCGGTGCATTCCAAAGGTGTTCCAGGAAACCGGTTTCCACCGCACGGCCCCACACGTTCTGGTCGATGGAGAACGGCGAGCGCTTGGTGACGTTGATCGGGATGTCGTTCTCCTCGGCGAACGCGATGGCCTTCTCCCGGGTCCACGCATAGTCGCGGACCGGGGCAAGCACCTCCAGATCCGGTGCCAGGGAGGCGAAACCGACCTCGAAGCGCACCTGATCGTTACCCTTGCCGGTGCAGCCATGGGCCACGATGCCGCCGCGGTGTTCGCGGGCCGCGGCCACCAGGTGCTTGACGATCAGCGGTCGGCTCAGCGCCGACACCAACGGGTAGCGGTCCATGTAGAGAGCATTGGACTGGATGGCGGGCAGGCAGTAGTGCTCGGCGAACTCGTCACGGGCGTCGACCACAACCGCTTCCACCGCACCGCAGTCCAGGGCCCGCTGGCGAACGACTTCCATGTCCTCGCCGCCCTGGCCGAGGTCGATGGCCACGGCCACCACCTCTTTGCCGGTCTCCTTGCCGATCCAGCTGATGGCCACCGAGGTGTCCAGGCCGCCGGAATACGCCAAGATGACGCGTTCGGACATGAAGTGCTCCTTTGTCGTTAGTCGCTAGTGGATGGTCTCGAACATGGTGGCCAGTTGCGCCCCGGTCATCGGTTCGCGGGCCACCACCAGGATGGTGTCGTCGCCGGCGATCGTGCCGACGACATCGGGCAGCGCCGCCCGGTCGATGGCGCTGGCCAGGTAGTGCGCCGCCCCGGGCGGGGTGCGCAGCACGGCCAGGTTTCCGCTGGCGTCGGTGGACACCAGCAGCTCACCGAGCAGGCGTGAGACGCGTTCGGTGCCCCCGGATACCCCACGCACCGGGCTGCCGTCCTCGGGCACGACGTAGACCCCGACACCGCCGTCGGCGCCACGCAGCTTGACCGCGCCGAGCTCTTCGAGGTCACGCGACAGCGTCGCCTGGGTGACGTCGATGCCCTCGTCACCCAGCAGGGCGGCGAGTTCGCTCTGGCTGTGCACCGACCGCGAGGACAGCAGCGCCACGATCCGGGCCTGGCGCCCGGCCCGGGTGGTGCTCACCTCGCTGGTCATGCCTGCTCCAGCAGCCACACCAGCAGCGCTTTCTGTGCGTGCAGCCGGTTTTCGGCCTCGTCCCACACTGCGCTGTGCGGGCCGTCGATCACCTCATCGGTGATCTCATGCCCGCGGTGCGCCGGAAGGCAGTGCAGCACAACAGCCTCGGAGTCGGCATGAGCCAGCAGCCCGGAATTGAGCTGGAACGGCCGGAACGGCCCGACTCGGTCCAGGCCGTCGTTCTCCTGACCCATCGACGTCCAGGTGTCGGTGACCAGCACGTCGGCACCCTTGGCTCCGGCCACCGGGTCGGAGGTCAGGGTCACGGTGGCACCGGTCTGCCGAGCGCGGTGTTCGGCGGCGGCCACGAACAGCGGGTGTGGCTCGAATCCGGCCGGTGCGGCGATGGTGACATGGATGCCGGCGGTGACTCCGCCGAGCATCAACGAGTCCGCCATATTGTTGGCGCCGTCACCGAAGTAGGTCATCCGCAATCCGCTCAGGGATCCCTTGCGCTCGGCCAGGGTCTGCAGATCGGCGAGCACCTGGCAGGGATGGAACTCGTCGGACAACGCGTTGACCACGGGAACCGTTGCCGCCGAGGCCATCGCGGCCAGGCGCTGCTGGGCGAAGGTGCGCCAGACGATGGCGTCGACGTAGCGGGACAGCACCCGTCCGGTGTCTTCGAGGGTCTCCTCCCGTCCGAGCTGGGTGGCGCGTCCGTCGACCACGACGGCGTGCCCACCGAGTTGGGCGATACCGATCTCGAAGGAGAACCGGGTGCGGGTGGAGTTCTTGTCGAAGATCACCGCGACCCCGCGCGGGCCCTCGAGTGGACGCCGGCTCATCGGCTCCTTCTTGAGGGTTGCGGCCAACGCCAGGATCTCCGCCTGTTCTGCGGGGGCCAGGTCATCGTCGCGCAGGAAGTGCCGCAGGGTGCTCATCGGACCGCCTCATCCAGGATCGCCGGTAACGCCGCCAGGAAGCCATCGATCTGCGTTTCGGTGACGATCAGTGGCGGGGCCAGCCGGACCACATCGGGTGCGGCGGCGTTGACCAGGAATCCGGCACCGCGGGCGGCGGTTTCGACGGCCTTGCTCTGCGGGGCGGTCAACACCACCCCGCGCAGCAGGCCCCGGCCCCTGACATGATCGACGAGCGGATGACCCAGCGACTCGATGCCGTGGCTGAGCGTCTTGCCGAGCAGGTCCGCACGGTTGACCAGGTCTTCGGCGGCGAGAACCTTCAGCACCGCGAGCGCGGCGGCGGTGCACACCGGGTTGCCACCGAAGGTGCTGCCGTGCAGGCCCGGGGTCAGCAGCTCGGCGGTCTGGCCGATCGCCAGGCAGGCCCCGATCGGCAGTCCCCCGCCGAGACCCTTTGCCAGCGTGACGATGTCGGGGGTGATGCTGTCGTGCTGGTGGGCATAGAAGGCTCCAGTACGCGCCACCCCCGTCTGGACCTCGTCGAGCACCAGCAGCGCGCCGTGGCGGCTGGTGATCTCCCGGGCGGCCACCAGGTAGCCCTCCGGCGGTACCACGACACCGCCCTCCCCCATGATCGGTTCGAGGAACACCGCCGCGGTCTCCTCGGTGACCGCCGCGGCGAGGGCCTCGGCATCCCCGTACGGTACGTGGGTGACGTAGCCCGGCAACGGTTCGAACGGCGCCTGTTTGGTGGGCTGACCGGTCAGAGCCAACGAACCCATCGTGCGGCCGTGGAAGGCACCCTGGGCGGCAACGAGTTTGGTTCGTCCGGTCAGGCGGGTGATCTTGAAGGCGACCTCGTTGGCCTCGGTTCCGGAATTGCAGAAGAACACCCGGGCCGGGGTGTCGAGCTGGTCGACGAGCGCCTCGGCCAGTGCGATACCCGGTTCGGTGGCATACAGATTCGAGGTGTGGCCCAGCGTGTTGAGCTGAGCGGTGACGGCCTCGATGATCGCCGGATGGCGATGCCCGAGGATGTTGACCGCGATGCCGCCGAGCAGGTCCAGGTAGGACTTCCCGTTCTCGTCGGTCACCACGGCGCCGTCGCCACTGACCAGTGCCAGCGGCGGTGTGCCGTAGTTGTTCATCATGACGTCGGACCATCTCTGAATGAGGGTCATCAGGGAATCACCTTCGTGCCGGCGCCTTCATCGGTGAACAGTTCGACCAGAACGCAATGTTCGACTCGGCCATCGATCACATGCGCGCTGGGGACCCCGCCCGCCACGGCCCGCAGGCAGGCCTCGATCTTGGGGATCATGCCGGCCTCCAGGCCGGGCAGCAGGCCGGTCAGGGTATCGGTGTCGATCTGGCTGACCAGTGAATCCCGGTCGGGCCAACGGGTATAGAGGCCTTCGACGTCGGTGAGCATCAACAGCCTTTCGGCACCCAGCGCTCTGGCAACCGCTGCGGCGGCGGTGTCGGCATTGATGTTGTGCACCACACCGTCGATGTCGGGGGCGATCGTCGAGATCACCGGAATCCGTCCGGCGGCAATGAGATCGAAGACAGCCGCCGTGTTGACCTGCTCCACGTCGCCGACCAGGCCGATGTCGGTGACCACGCCGTCGACGGTGACCCCGCGACGCACCGCGGTGAGCAAGTGCGCGTCCTCGCCGGTGATCCCGACCGCGTACGGGCCGTGGGCGTTGATGAGGTTCACCAGCTCGCGGCCGACCTGGCCGAACAGCACCATTCGGGCGACCTCGAGCACCTCCGGGGTGGTCACCCGGAAGCCGCCCTTGAATTCGCCGGTGATGCCGAGCCGCTTGAGCATCGCGCTGATCTGCGGGCCACCGCCGTGCACGACGACCGGATGAATGCCGGCGTTGCGCAAGAACACCATGTCGTCGGCGAACGCGGCCTTGAGCCGGTCGTCGGTCATCGCGTTGCCGCCGTACTTGACGACGACGATCTTGTTGTGCAGTTGCTTGAGCCAGGGCAGCGCCTCGGCGAGGATCTTGGCCTTGGTGTTCACGGTAGCGGTCATGAGCTGTAGGCCGAGTTCTCTTCGACGTAGGCATGCGACAGGTCGGTGGTGCGGATCGTCGCCTGCCCGTCGCCGAGCTTGAGGTCAACGGTGACGTCGATGTCGGCACCGGCCAGGCTCACGTCTCGGGCGCCGGGTGCACCGGCACCGTCGATGCAGACCGGGAAGCCGTTGAACGACACGGTGATCCGCGCGGGGTCGATCTCGAACGGCACCATCCCGACAGCGGCCAGCACCCGGCCCCAGTTCGGGTCGGAGCCGAACAGCGCGGTCTTGACCAGGCTGTCGCGGGCGACAATCCGCGCCGCGGTGACGGCGTCGCCCTCGGTCGGGGCGCCGGTGACGGTGATCGCGATCCGCTTGGTGACGCCTTCGGCGTCGGCTTGCAGCTGGGCGCACAGGTCATCGCATACCCGCAGCACTGCCGCGTCGAGATCCTCTTGGCTGGGCGCGGTCTCGCTGGCGCCGGAGGCCAGCAGCAGCACGGTGTCGTTGGTCGAGCAACTGCCGTCGACGTCGAGGCGGTCGAAGGTCTTGGCGGTGGCCCGGCGCAGCGCGGTGTCCAGCGCGGCGGCGTCGGCGACCGCGTCGGTGGTCAGCACGACCAACATCGTGGCCAGTGACGGTGCCAGCATCCCGGCGCCCTTGGCCATGCCACCGACGGTCCAGTTCTCCCCCGACTCGATCGAGTGGTGCAGCGCAACCTGTTTAGGCACGGTGTCGGTGGTCATGATGGCACGCGCGGCCTCGTCACCGCCGGTGAGCCCGCCACCGAGTTCGTGGACGATCTCGGTGACGCCGGCCAGGACCCTGGCAAGAGGCAGCCGGTCACCGATGAGCCCGGTAGAGCAGACCGCTACCTCGATGGGTCCGGTCTCGGTGCCCCAGTCCGACAGCGCGGCCGCGACGGCTTCGGCGGTGGCATGGGTGTCCTGGAAGCCACCCGGCCCGGTGCACGCGTTGGCGCCACCCGAGTTCAGCAGCACCGCGCGCAGCCGGCCGGTGGTGAGCACCTGCTGGCTCCACAGCACCGGGGCGGCCTTGACCTGATTGCGGGTGAACACCGCGGCGGCCGCATAGTCGGGGCCTTCGTTGAACACCAGTGCAAGGTCCAGCGCGCCGGAGGCCTTGATACCGGCTGCAATCCCGGTGGCACGGAACCCGGCCGGCGCGGTAACCCCCTGAGTGCGAAGCAGTTTGGTATCAGCCGCAGTAATCACTCCCGAGTCGCTCCGCTCCTGCCCTCCGATAGTCACGGTGCCACCCCCACGATCGACAGCCCTTCGGTCTCCGTCCAGCCCAGCGCCAGGTTCATCGACTGCACCGCCGCACCCGCCGTGCCCTTCACCAGGTTGTCGATGGCACACACCGCGACCAACACGCCGGCGTCGACGTCGACGGCTACGGCAAGTTGCGCGGCGTTGCTGCCGATCACCGCACCGGTGCGGGGCAGCTGACCTTCGGGCAGCAGGTGCACGAACAGCTCTGCGTCGTACGCCTTCTCATAGGCCACGCGGATCTGGGACAGCGGCGCCCGGGTGCGGGCGGTGCAGGTGGCCAGGATGCCGCGCGATGTCGGGATCAGCACCGGGGTGAACGACACCGTGACGGCCTGGTCGGTCACCGCGCGCAGGCCTTGAGCGATCTCCGGGGTGTGCCGGTGCGCGCCGGCGATGTTGTACGCCCGCGCCGATCCGATGACCTCCGAGCCCAGCAGGTCGACTTTGGCCGCGCGGCCCGCGCCGGAGGTGCCGCTCACGGCGACGACGGTGACGGCCGGGTCGACAAGATCCTCGGCGACCGCGGGCAGCAGAGCGAGCAGGGCGGCCGTCGGGTAGCAGCCGGGTACCGCGATCCGGGTGGCGCCGCGCAGCCGATCCCGCCCACCCGGCAGTTCGGGCAGCCCGTAGGGCCAGCTACCCGCGTGCGGGGAGCCGTAGAAGCGCTGCCAGTCGTCGGCGTCGGTGAGCCGGAAATCGGCGCCACAGTCCACGATCAGGGTGTCCTCGCCGAGCTGTTCAGCCAGAGCCGCGGAATGGCCGTGCGGCAGGGCCAGGAACACCACGTCGTGGCCGGCCAGGACGTCCAGCTCGGTCGGCTCGAGAACCCGGCCGGCCAGCGGCAACAGGTGTGGGTGATGCTCGGACAGGTGGGTGCCCGCGCTGGCGGCGGCGGTGAGCGCACCGATGGTCAGGCGACCCTCCGCGTACGCCGGATGGCCGAGCAACAGGCGCAGGATCTCACCGCCGGCGTAGCCGCTGGCGCCGGCGACCGCTACCGAAGTCATGCGCTCGATTCTGCATGGTTATGCAGTATGATGCAAACTAATTACTCGCCGAGATCGACGAAATGCTGCGATCTACTCGCACAAGTCCTGCGAAACGTCGGTTTGGGCGGCGGCGACGGGTCAGGTGCGCTGAACCGCCCCGACCGCCGCCGCGGCCGCAGCGACCGCGGCGGCGCGGGCCGCGCTCGCCTCGTCCTCGGTCAGCGTCCGATCCGGCGCCCGGAACCGCAGCGCCAGGGTCAGCGACTTGCGGTCCGCACCGATCTGCGGCCCGGTGTAGACGTCGAAGAGCGCCACGTCCTCCAGCAACTCCCCGGCGCCGTCGCGCACCGCGTCGACCACGGCCTGGGCCGCGACCTCATTGGACACCACCAGGCTGACGTCCTGGAACACCGCCGGAAACGGCGAGACCCGCGGGGCAGGCAAGGACTCGGTGATCGGCACGGAATCGAGGCAGAGTTCGACCGCGCAGGTCCCCTTCGGCAGGCCGGAGCGTTCGATCACCGCGGGGTGTAGCTGGCCCGCATGCCCGACGACCCGGCCGTCGACGACGATCTCGGCGCAGCGGCCCGGATGCCACGGCAGATACTGGGCGGCCCGCAGGGTCACGTCGACCCCGCTGGCGCGGGCAACGATCCGCACCGCTTCGAAGGCGTCGGATGCCTCCACCACTCGCCCCGGGCCCCACGGGCCGCGCGGCTCCCGCAGACCCGCCAGGACGGCACCGACATGGACGGGCTGGCTGGGCAGCGAGGCGTCCAGCGCCGCGATCTCCTCGTCGCTGGGCCGGCGATGCGTCGGGATCAGGTCGACACCCCTGGTCTCGTCGGTGGGGTGCACCACTTGCGCCATGGAGAACAGCGCGACATCGCCGAAGCCGCGGGAAACGTTGCGGGTCAACGCCTCCAGCAGCGCAGGCAACAGCGTCGTCGCCAGGTGCGGCCGGTCGGCCTCCAGCGGGTTGAGCACCGTGGTGGTGGCCCGCCGCGCATCGTCGTCGGGCAGACCCCACAGATCGAAGATCCCCGCGGGCAGGAACGGGGTGGGCAACACCTCGACATAGCCCGACAGGGCCAGCGACTTGCCGACGGCGCGGCGCCGCCTCTGCCCCGCCGTCAGTCCGCGACCGGCCGGCGCGGTCGGCAGCACCGATGGGATCTTGTCGAGCCCCTCCAGCCGCAGTACCTCTTCGACCAGGTCGGCGGGCTGAACCAGATCGGGCCGCCAGCTCGGCGGAGTGACCACGAGAACGGCCGGGTCGGCGTCGTCCTCGGCCACATCGGCGCCGATCTGGGTCAACCGGTTGACCGTTGCACCGCCCTCGTACTCCACCCCGGCCATCCGATCCGGCAGGTCGAAGCACATCCGCACGGGCGGCGGCGACCACTCGTCGCGGGGCGGATCACCCCGCCAGTCGGTCAGCGCGGGATCGACGGTGCCGCCGGCGATCTCGGCGAGCAGTGTCGCGCACCGGTCCAGGGCGGCCACCGAGATGGCGGGGTCGACGGAGCGTTCGTAGCGCCGGCCCGCCTCGCTCACCAGATGCAGGCGGCGGATCGTGCGCGACACCGCGGCGGGATCCCAGACCGCGGCCTCCAGCAGGATGTCGGTTGAGTCGTCGTCGATCTCGGTGGTGCCCGCGCCCATCACACCGCCGATGGCGGCGGTCGCCACGTCGTCGACGATCAGCACGTCACCGGGATCGAGCTTGCGCTCGATGTCGTCGAGGGTGACCACGGTCTCCCCCGGCCTGGCGAATCGGACGATGAATTCGCCGTTGATGCGGCTGCGGTCGTGGGCGTGCATGGGGTGGCCGATTTCGAGCATCACGTAGTTGGTGACGTCGACGGCGGGTGAGATCGGGCGGATGCCCGACAGCATCAGCCGCCGGCGCAGCCACCACGGCGACTGCGCGTTCGGGTCGATTCCGGTGACCGGGCGCAGCGCGAACCGGCTGACGCCGGTGCCGGGTTCGACGGTCACCGGAAGCGCGGGACCCTCGACTGGCAGTGGCACGATGTCAGCCGGGTCGACGAAGTCCAGGTCGTAGGCGCAGGCGATCTCGCGTGCGATGCCGCGTACCGACATGCAGTAGCCGCGGTCCGGGGTGACGGCGAGGTCGAAGACGACGTCGTCGAGACCGAGCAGGGCGACAGCGTCGGCACCGGGGTCGGCCGTCCCCGGTGGCAGCACCATGATCCCGGATGCTGCCAAACCCAATGCTGGACTTATTTCCGAGGCCGAGCAGATCATCCCGTCCGAGAGTCTGCCGTAGGTTTTGCGGCTGGCGATGTGGAAGTCGCCGGGCAGCGTGGTGCCCGGCAGGGCCACCACGACGAGGTCGCCGACGGCGAAGTTGGTTGCTCCGCAGACGATATCGCGGTCACCATCCCCACCGACGTTGACCTTGCAGGCCCTGATCGGTTTCTTGAACTCGGTGAGCTCCTCGATGGCGGTGACCCGCCCGACGGTCAGCGGCCCGCTCACCGGGCCAAGGGTGATGATGTCGTCCACTTCGTGGCCGACGCGGATCAGCGCCTGCTCCAGGTCGTGCGGCTCCACGTCCCAACCGGGGGCGCCACGCTGAACGACCTCGCGCAGCCAGCTATAGGGAAGGCGCATCAGACCCCGACCCCGAACGGCAGCGAGAACCGCACGTCGCCCTCGACCATGTCACGCATGTCGGGGATCCCGTTGCGGAACTGCAGCGTGCGTTCCAGGCCCATCCCGAAGGCGAAGCCCGAGTAGACCTCCGGGTCAATACCAGCGGCGCGCAACACATTCGGATTGACCATGCCGCAGCCGCCCCACTCCACCCAGCCGGCGCCGCCCTTCTTGTCGGGGAACCAGATGTCCACCTCGGCCGAGGGTTCGGTGAAGGGAAAGAAGTGCGGCCGCATCCGGGTGCGGGCATCGGCGCCGAACTCGGAACGGGCGAAGGCGTCCAGCGTGCCGCGCAGGTGCGCCATCGTCAGGCCGCGATCCACCGCCAAGCCCTCCACCTGGTGGAAGACCGGGGTGTGGGTGGAGTCGAGTTCGTCGGTGCGGAAGGTGCGTCCGATCGAGACGATGTACACCGGCAGCTCGCGGTCCAGCAGTGTGCGCACCTGGACCGGAGAGGTATGAGTGCGCAGAAGCTGCCGCGACCCCTCCGGGGCGATGTGGAAGGTGTCGGACTCACTGCGGGCCGGGTGGTCGGGGGGAAAGTTCAGCGCGTCGAAGTTGAACTGCTCGGTCTCGACCTCGGGGCCCTCGGCCAGCTCCCAGCCCATCGCGACGAAGGTGTCGGCGATGTGCTCGGCCAGGATCGTGATCGGGTGCCGGGCCCCGACCGGCTCGCGAGTCGAGGGCAGGGTGACGTCGATGGCCTCGGCCACCAGGACCGCCGCGTCGCGTTCGGCCCGCAAGACCGCCAGCCGCTCGTCGTAGCCGCGCTGGGCCTCGCCGCGGGCGACATTGACCAGCTTGCCGGCCTCGGAGCGGTCCTGTTTGGGCAGCGTGGCCAGCGCCTGGCGGGCCAACGCCAGCGGCGACCGATCGCCGAGGTGCTCGGTCTTGGCGCGAGCCAGCGCGTCGAGGTCGGCGGCCAGTTCGAAGGCATGCCGGGCCGCGCTGACGGCCTTGGTCAACGATTCTTGCGACAGGTCGACGGGTTGCTCACCCACGCGCCGAAACTCTCCTTGCGCTGCCGGGGTTGTTTGCGCCACGGATATGGCGCAAGTGCCGATCATAGGTGATGCCAGAATGACGCCTCGCAGGCATTTCCCCCCGCCAGCAGCGCCGACCCCGTTCCAGCCAAGGATGCCCGATGCTCAGAGCTCTCGCCGTCACCGCCGTATGGGTCGTAGCGCTGGCCGTGGCCGCCCTGGCGCTGGTGTTCAGCCCGTGGTGGTGGCTGCTGGCGGTGCCCGTCGCGGCGGTCGCGGCGGTGGGGACCTGGGATCTGCTGCAGACCCGGCACTCCATCCTGCGGTCCTTTCCGGTGCTCGGGCACAGCCGTTGGCTGGCCGAGGCGCTGCGCCCGGAGATCCGGCAGTACTTCATCGAGTCGAACACCGAGGCCAGCCCGTTCGATCGGGAGACCCGCGACATGGTCTACGAGCGGGCCAAGGGGACCAAGAGCGAGGAGCCGTTCGGCACCGAGCGCGACGTCAACGCGCTGGGTTACGAATTCCTGCGGCATTCCCTGCGGGCCCGATTCGCCGACGAGCTGGCGCCGCGGGTGCGACTGGGCGGCCCGGACTGTGCGCGGCCGTATGACATCGCGCTGCTCAACGTCTCGGCGATGAGCTTCGGGGCGCTGTCGGGCAACGCGATCGAAGCCCTCAACGGCGGCGCGGCCCGTGGTGGGTTCGCTCATGACACCGGTGAGGGTGGGATCAGCCCGTATCACCTCAAGCACGGCGGCGATCTGATCTGGGAGATCGGTTCGGGCTACTTCGGGTGCCGCGACGCCGACGGGCACTTCGATGCCGCACTGTTCGAGCAGAAGGCCGCGCTGGCGTCGGTGAAGGCCATCTCGATCAAGCTGTCCCAGGGCGCCAAACCGGGCCTCGGCGGTGTACTGCCCGGTGCGAAGGTCAGCGCGGAGATCGCCGCGACCCGCGGTGTGCCGATCGGCCAGACCGTGGTCTCGCCGCCGGCGCACACCGCATTTCACACGCCGCTGGAGATGACGCATTTCATCGCGACGCTGCGCAGCCTGTCCGGCGGTAAGCCGATCGGGTTCAAGCTGTGCATCGGGGCGCGCACCGAATTCCTGTCGATCTGCAAGGCGATGCTGCACACCGGCATCACGCCGGACTTCATCATCGTGGACGGCTCCGAGGGCGGAACCGGCGCAGCCCCACAGGAATTCGAGGACCACATCGGCATGCCGCTGACCGAGGGGCTGATGCTGGTGCACAACGCCCTGGTGGGGGCTGGGCTGCGCAGCCACATCCGGGTGGGAGCGTCGGGCAAGGTGGCCACCGGCGTGGACATCGTGACCCGGATCTGCCAGGGTGCCGACTTCACCATGTCGGCGCGGGCGATGATGTTCGCGATCGGCTGCATCCAGGCGATGAAGTGCAACACCAACAAGTGCCCCACCGGGGTGGCCACCCAGGACAAGGCCCGATCCCGGTCCCTTTACGTCCCGGACAAGACCGCACGGGTGGTCAACTTCCAGCGGGCCACCGTGGCCAGCGCCGCCCAGATCGTCGCCTCGATGGGCTTGAGCGGGTTCGACGAACTCGAACCGGCGATGCTCAACCGCCGCATCCAGGGCCAGCACACCCGCACCTACGCCGAGCTGTACGACTGGCTGATGCCCGGCGAGTTGCTCGACGACCCGCCGGAGTCGTGGCGCTCGGATTGGGTCGAGGCGTGCGCCGAGGAGTTCCGTTAGTCGTTTGCGACACCGCCGCGCGCCGAGCGTGCGGGTTCTCGATGCAACCGGCAACGATCGTCACCGCTGACCCGCACGGTCGGCACAGTCTGAGTCACGAGGCACTAGCCGGCTGATGCCGCCCGATCGTCCAGTGCCTGATGGGCGGCGTTGTACCCGGGGACGAACGTGATACCCGGCCCGCCATGGCAGCCGGCACCCCCGAGGTAGAGCCCGGCAATCGGAATCGGAATATCGTTAAATCCTTTGGGTCCCGGCCGGTTCGGCCCCATCAGATCGGGATGCAACAGACCGTGGCAGAAGTCCCCGTCGGGTGCGGCGAACATCGTCTGCATGTGGTACGGCGCAAAGGTGATGTGGCGGATCTGAATGTCCTTGAAGTTCGGCGCGAACTTCGTGATCTTGTCGATGACGCGCTCCGCCATCTCGTTCTTGAGCCGCCCATGCTGCTCCCGTGGGGCCTCGACCGGGAAGCCGTAGGCGTACGCGCTGGCGGCGTGCATACCCGGCAGCGCCAGCGATGGGTCGGACACCGACGGAATCTGCATCCCGAATGAGGGATTGTCCGGAAGCATCCCCGCCCGGGCCATCTCCCACTGTCGCTGCTGTTCTTCCGGCGAGCCGAACACCCCGACCGACTGCTGCATACCCGGCTCGTTGAGCATCTCGTAGGGCGCGGCGAACCTGGGCAACCCGTCGAGGGCGAAATGCATCTGGATGAAGGTGGCGCGATGGTCGCGTCCGGCGAGACGCTCAACCAGATCGCCGGGCAGGTGCTCGGTGCCGACCATGTCGATCAGCGTGAGGTCCGGGGACAGGTTGGATATCACGACCGGCGCGCTGAGCACCGACCCGTCGCGCAATCGCACGCCGGTGACGCGTTCATTGTCGACGACGATCTGATCGACCTTGGTCCGATAGCGGATTGCTCCGCCGCCCTCGATGAACAGGTTCGTGAGGTGTTCACACACCGCACCGATGCCACCTTCGAGTTTGGTCATCATCGTGGCGTTCAGATCGGGAACGGCCATCGCGAAGGCCAGACACGTCGCGCTTCCCGGGGTGAAGGGGCCGCGATAGGTGGAGTTGATCGCCAGGAAGGCGAGCATGCCCCGGATCGTCGCGTACTTGTCCTTGTCCGGAAAATTGCGGTCGATCACGTCCATCGCGCTGCCGAACAACATCTCGTGGATGGCGCGGTGTTCGGATTCGTTTGTCGCGCAGGCGTACATCTCATCGAGAGTCTTCGGTGGCGTGCGCGCTTCGAAACGGCCGAGCGCACGCGCCGGACCGGTGGCCCATTCAAGCATCCTGCCCATGCCCAATACCGCGTCGGCACCGTGCTTCTCCGACAGATGCGTCATGTAGCGCATCGGGTCGCTGTAGAGGATCATCGGCTCCTCCCCGGACTCGCCAAGATTCACCGACTGCACTTCCGAGTGGACCGTCGGAATCCTGTGCAGCTCCAAGGCCTCGGCGACTTCCGGCGCGGTGGGGAACTGCACCGAACCGGCTATCTCGTAACGGAATCCGTCGATCAACTCAACGGTCGCCGCCATGCCGCCGGCATAGGTGTTCTGCTCCAGAACCACCGTCCGCAGGCCCGCCCGTTGCAGGATCGTCGCCGCGGTCAGGCCGTTGTGGCCGGCGCCGACGATGATCGCGTCGTAATCGCTCATTGCCTTCTCCTCACACCTCTTCACTATTTGTCGAAAACGACCGTGCGAAAATGCCGTCATGACGAGCCCGCACGAACGGCGCAGAACCTCGACGCGCGAGACGCTTCGCGAAGTGGCGGTGGCACGATTCGCCCGCGACGGTTTCGCGAACGTGACGGTCGCTCAGCTCGCCGACGAGGCCGGCGTCACCCAGCGCACGTTCTTCAGGCACTTTCCTACCAAAGAGGCAGTCCTGTTCCAGGACTACGAGACTCAGCTCGAGTGGTTCGCCGAGGCTCTCGCGCGACGGCCCGCCAAGGAGTCGTTGTTCGATGCCGTACTGGGCAGCGTGGTGAGCTTCCCACACGACCTGGAAATCGTCCGCCAGGCGGCGATCCTGCGGGCGACCTTGCTCGACGGCGACCGCGCCGCAGGGCATCTCCGGGTGGTGCAGGCCTCGTTCGCCGAGGTGCTGACCGAGTTCGTGAAGCGCCGGCACACCGATCTGCCCGACGTCGACCTGATCGCGGAAGTCGCCGGCGCCGCGTTGGCGGCCGCCCTGGTGACCGCGGTGGAGCGGTGGGGCCGCGAGGGGTGTGCGACCGACCTGAGCGAAGTGGTCACCGCCAGCGTCGACCTCGTCCGGAGCGGCCTTGCTCCGCTGGCACCGTCGGACTAGCACGCCAGCAGCATATGTCACATATGACTATGTGGATGTCATAACTGACATTCGCTAGGTAGCGGGTTGCGGCTCCGCCGTTACCGCCAAGGCCCGGCGCACCGCTCGCCAGCGGGCGACGCGGGCGGCCCCCAGTGCACCCAGCACGCCGAGCGTCGACGTCACCAGGACCGACAGGCCGGTGTTGGCCATGATCAGGTAGCCGAACGAGGCCGCCACCGCCAACAGCGCATAGCGGGCGGTCGTCCAATGCGCGGGGTGCCCGAAGCGGGTGCCCACGACCATGCCGAGGACCAGCGCCGTCGCATGACCGACGTTGGTGAAGTCGCCGCCCGAGATCGCCGCGGATCCGACCGCCACGGCCACCCACCAGCCGGTCCACCCCGCGCGCCAACGCCGCGGGATCGCCGCGGTGAGAGCGCCCAGCACACCGACCGCCCCGTAGCTCATCCCCACGTCGGTCACGTTGACGATCGACCATGACGTCAGCCCGGCGGCCAGCGCCGCGGCCAGACCGGCGGCGACCAACAAGGTCGCACCGACGTGGCCGACGACGAACGCCACCACCATCCGGCGGCTGCGCCACAGCAACTCGGCCAGGCCGAGGATGGCGAACAGGCCCGGCAGCCAGACGTAGATCGGTCCCTGCTCGGTGACGAACGCGCTGCCGATCAGGGTGCCCAGACGGCCTTCGCCGAGATTGTGCAGATTGGTGCTCGCATGCCAGACAACCTGGTCACGGACTTGCGGGCCGAGCGCGAGCAGCGCGACCGCCACCGCCGACAGTGCGGCGGTGTAGCCCAACGTGACCCGCACGCGGTCCAGCCGCGACAGTATTGCGACAAACATCTCTTTCCACTATGCCTGGGCTTCGACGTCTTCGGCATCGTCCTCGGCTGGCAGGTCCCTGCGGGTCTTGAGCCGGTACATCACCAGGTCGGTGGGCACACCGGTGGCACGCGGCGCGAAAACCTGGCGCCTGATCCGCTTGACCGTGACCCCCAGCGACTCGAGTTCGTCGGGTTCGATCAGTTCCAGCGTCTTCTCCGACACGATGAGTCCGCCACGGGTGGCGCGCTCCATCACCCGGGCGGTGATGTTGACGTCCACGCCGAGCCAGTCCGAGCCGATGCGCTGCGGGCGGCCGGTGTGGATACCCGCACGCATCCGTGGCGTATACCCGTCTACCTCGACAGATCGGACCGCGTCGCGGGCGGCCATGGTGGCGCGCACCGCCGTTGCTGGGTCGGTGAACACGGCCATGATGCCGTCGCCCAAGCGCTTGACGATGTGTCCGCCGGCGTCCAGCAGCGGGGGCTCGACGACCTGGGCGACGCGCCGCAACAGCCGCAGCGTGGCATCGTCACCGGCCTGCAGCGACCAACTGGAGAACCCGACGAGGTCGGTGAAGACCAGCGTCACCTCCCGGTTTGCCGGCCGCCCGGAGACGCGTTCGGTGAGCGCCTGCCAGAGCTGGAGGGTGGCCAAACTCACTTCCCGGGTGGCGGCTTCGCGGTCGCGCAGCAACCGGTCGGCAGCCCGTGCGGCGGCGCGGGCGCCACCCTCGCCGGCGGCCGACAGCGGGTCCCCGAAGTCGGGGTCGCCGGGCAGCATGCGCCGGGCACGACGAACCAGGGCGATGATGCCCGGATTGTGGTTGGTGTTGTGCCACCACGCCGCGGGCCCACGCCCGGGCCGCACCAGTTGGTTGACGTCAACGTGGGGATCAGGTTGACCGTCGAACGGCTCGACGTCCACGAGATCCAGCGTAGGGAACGGATTTCAGGCCAGCCAACGTGGTGTGACGCGGCCAACGTATCGCTATGCCAAACGACTGGTCACAGCTTCGTCGCCACCATGGACAACGTGTGTTGTCAGTCCTATCGTGAGTCGATGAGGTCAACGACGACCACTGCGCATCACACACCGACCCCGCTCGGGCCGGACTCGCTGACCTGGAAATACTTCGGCGACCTGCGAACCGGCATGCTCGGCGTGTGGATCGGGTCGCTGCAGAACATGTATCCGCAGCTGGGCGCCGGAGTGGAAGAACATTCGATCCTGCTGCGCGAGCCGCTTCAGCGGGTCGCGCGGTCGGTCTACCCGATCATGGGCGTGGTCTACGACGGCGAGCGCGCCCGGCAGACCGGTGAGCAGATCAAGGGTTTTCATCGCGGAATCAAGGGCGTCGACACCGCGGGCCGCCGCTACCACGCGCTGAATCCCGAGACGTTCTATTGGGCGCACGCCACGTTCTTCATGCTGATCCTCAAGGTCGCCGAATATTTCTGCGGCGGGCTGACCGAGGCCGAGAAGCGCCAGCTGTTCGACGAACACAAGCAGTGGTACGCGATGTACGGGATGAGCATGAAGCCGGTGCCCGAAACCTGGGAAGAGTTCTGCGATTACTGGGACCGGGTCTGCCGCGACGAGCTGGAGATCAACAAGGCGACGCTGGAGATCTTCGACATCCGCATCCCCAAGCCGAAGTTCGTGTTGATGCCGACGCCGGTGTGGGACCAGTTGTTCAAGCCGATGGTCGCCGGGCAACGCTGGATCGCCGCGGGCCTGTTCGACCCGGTGGTCCGGGAGAAAGCCGGGATGCGCTGGACGCCCGGTGACGAGGTGGCGCTGCGGCTGTTCGGCAAGGCCGTGGAGTTGGCGTTCTGGGCGGTGCCCGACGAGATCCGGCTGCACCCGCGCGCGTTGTCGGCCTACCGGCGGGCATCCGGCCAGCTGCCGACCGACGCCCCGCTGGTCGAGGCACCCGGTTTCGTGGCACCCCCCAAAGACCGCCGCGGGATGCCCATGCACTATGTCCCTCGACACAAGAGCCTCGTCGCCCGTGCGGGGTCGCTGGTCCACACGACGTTCTCACTCGCCGGTTTGCGGCCCGCCCGAGGACGTACCGCCGCCGCCTGAACCGGAGAACGCATGATCGAATGGTCCGACGTCGATATCGCCGTGCGCGACGCCGTCCGCGAGTTCGTCGACAAAGAGATTCGTCCTCATATCGACGAACTCGAGAGCGGCGACATGGAGCCGTACCCGATCGTCCGAAAGCTGTTCGCCACCTTCGGTATCGGCGATATGGCGCGCGAATCGCTGAGCAAGCGGCTGAACCGGATGCGGGAGGGCACCGATACCAAGCCCCGCGGGGGCGGCGGCATGTTCGGCGATGGCGGATCGGCCGGGATGGGATTCGTGCTGATCAGCGAGTTGTGTCGGGTCAGCATGGGCCTGGTCACCGGGATGGGCGTCAGCCTCGGGCTGACGGTGCCCACCATCCAGAGTCGCGGCACGCTGGCCCAGCAGGAACGTTGGCTGCCCGATCTAGTGACCTACGACAAGATCGGCGCATGGGCGATCACCGAACCGGATTCGGGGTCGGATGCGTTCGGCGGGATGAAGTCCTATGTCGTGCGCGATGGCGACGACTACATCCTCAACGGGCAGAAGACGTTCATCACCAACGGGCCCGACGCTGACGTCGTCGTGGTGTACGCCAAGTTGGACGAGGGTGATCCGGCTGGCACAGGGTCCTTGCGCGAGCGCTCGTCCGCCGACAAGCGCGACCGCAAGGTGTTGACGTTCGTGCTGGATCGCGGGATGGAGGGCTTCGTCCAGGCCAAGCCGTTCCGCAAGATGGGGATTCACAGTTCGCGCACCGGTGAGCTGTTCTTCAACAATGTGCGGCTGGGGCGCGACCGGCTGTTGGGCGAGACCGAGGAGAACAAGTCCGGGGACGGCCGCGACAGCGCCCGGTCGAGTTTCGCCGCCGAGCGGATCGGCGTGGTATCGATGGCCCTCGGGGTGATCGAGGAATGCCTGCGGCTGTGTACCGACTACGCCAAGACGCGCACGCTGTGGGGCAAGGAGATCGGCCAATTCCAGTTGATCCAGCTGAAGCTGGCCAACATGGAGGTGGCCCGGATGAACGTGCGCAACATGCTGTTCCGGGTGATCGAATACGGGCAGACGGGCACGCCGATCTCGCTGGCCGAGGCATCGGCGATGAAGTATTACTGCTCGCAGGCGGCCACCGATGTCGCCATGGAGGCGATCCAGCTGTTCGGCGGCAACGGTTACATGACCGAGTACCGCGTGGAACAGCTTGCGCGCGATGCGAAATCGTTGATGATCTACGCCGGCAGTAACGAGGTGCAGATCACGCACGTGGCCAAGGGATTGCTCGGGACGTGAGCATCGCGTCGCGAGCTCTCTCGACCATCAGGGTGGTGCACCAGGTGAACCGGCTAGCCGATCTGGATCGGCTCGCCCAGATCGGCTTGGAGAATCGCGCCCGCCCGCTGCATCGCGGCGTTGCCTGACCGCAGGAATTCGAGCGAGTGGTGCAGTTCGTTGGTATCGATGTCGCTGGTGGCCGCCACGCAGAAATGCATCGCCACGTCGTAGTCGGAGAGTGCGGCCTGCAACTCGGTCGCCAAGGACGGATCCGGCGGCGGCATATGGCCCTGCAGCCCGGCCACACCGTCGTGATACCTCGAGCAGGCCGCACTCAACAGTGCGTCGTCGTACACCTGCGCGGCCGACGCCACGTCATGGGCGGCGGACTGGATCGCATTGACGTGGTCTTGAACCTTGTTCCACCACGCCCGCATCGACTGCCGCAGTGGCGGAGCGGGCGGTTGAACAGTGCGGGTCCGGGTGATCGTCGACGGCGCGGCCGTGACGGTGTCGACCTGTGTGCTCGTGCTGACGCTTGTCTTGACCGGAAGGACACCCGTCGAGCCGCAGGCGGTCAGGGCGGCGGCGGCGATGCCCACCACCAGCATCCGCGCTGACAGCATGTGAACCTCCCGCTACCCGTTGCTGTCGGATCAGGCAAGCGTCGCCCCGCGTCGCCTGAATCCGGGAGGGTCAAAGGACCTCGATATGACCCCGAATTGTCGCCCGGGCCGACACCGGCGCTATTACTCGGGAGAGCTACCGGCTCGCTGGGCGCGCGCGCTCTGATACAGGCAGATCGCCGCGGCGGCAGCGACATTCAAACTCTCGGCGCCACCGGCCATCGGGATCGTGACTCGATGATCGGCCAAGCCGGCGATCTCCGGGGGCAAGCCCTGCGTCTCGGGGCCGAAGACCCAGGCGGTGGGCTGACCCAGCTCGGCGTCGTCCAGGCTCAACTCGCCGTCCAGCGTCGTGGCCAGCACCTGCAGGCCGGCGCCACGCAGCCCGGAGACCACCGCGACGGTGTCCGGTGCGACCACCACCGGCACCGCGAAGATACTGCCCGCCGACGCCCGCAGGCACTTGCCGTTGTACGGATCCACGCTGTGCCCGGCGAACACCACCGCCGCCGCGCCCATCGCATCGGCCAGCCGGATCAACGTCCCGGCGTTACCGGGCTCGGACAGATCGACGGCGACCACCACCAGCCGGGGCTCACCGGCCATAACCGCATCGAGATCGCCGTCGGGCATCGTGCACACGGCCACCAGACCCGACGGCGTCACCGTCTCCGACAGCGCCTTCGCCGCCTTCTCGGTCACCTCGTGCACCGGCAGGCCGGTCAACAACTCGGCGTGTCTGTGTGCGGCGGCCTCCGTGGCGAACACCTCGAGCACGAGTCCGCGCCGGGCCGCCGCCTCAACCAGATTCGGTCCCTCGGCCAGAAAGCGCCCAGCACGACGACGCCCGGTGTGGCGCTGCAGTTTGACCGCAGCCACCACCCGGGCGGATCGTTCAGTGAGTGCCGTTATCAGGCGGCTTCACCGGAAGGCGCGTTGACATCCTCCGGCAGTGCGGCCTTGGCGGCCTCGACCAGCGCGGTGAACGCGGCCGGGTCGCTGACGGCGATCTCGGCGAGGTTCTTGCGGTCGACCTCGATGCCGGCGGCCTTGAGGCCCTGGATCAGCCGGTTGTAGGTGATGTCGTTGGCGCGGGCCGCCGCGTTGATGCGGGAGATCCACAGCTTGCGGAACTCACCCTTGCGGGCACGACGGTCCCGGTAGGCGTAAGTCAGCGAATGCAGCTGCTGCTCTTTGGCTTTGCGGTAGAGCCTCGAGCGCTGGCCGCGGTAGCCCTTGGACGCCTTGAGTACTGTGCGCCGCTTCTTCTGGGCATTGAGTGCGCGCTTCACGCGTGCCATTGCGGTGTTCCTATTCTTGGTCGGTCAAAAGTTGAGGGGTTACGGCGCTTAGCCGTTCAGCATCGCGTTGACACGCTTGGTGTCGTTGGCCGACACGACGGTGCGGCCGTCCAAGCGGCGAGTCCGCTTGGTGGCCTTGTGCTCGAGCAGGTGGCGACGGTTCGCCTTCTGCCGCACGATCTTCCCGGTGCCGGTCTTGCGGAACCGCTTGGAAGCGCCGCTGTGAGTCTTTGCCTTGGGCATTGGTCCTCAGTTCTAGGTGGTCTCTGGGTTTTCAGTGGGCTGGGGTTCGGCCGGACGCCCCGCGGGGGTGTCGGCGTCGTGCGCCGCCTTGGCGCGGGTCTTCGCGCCGCGGTGGGGTGCCAGCACCATCGTCATGTTGCGGCCGTCCTGCTTGGCGGAGGTCTCGATGAAGCCGTAATCGGCGACATCGGCACCCAGCCGCTGCAGGAGTCGGAACCCGAGCTCCGGCCGCGACTGCTCGCGGCCGCGAAACATGATCGTGACCTTGACCTTGGACCCCGCCTCGAGGAAGCGGATCACGTGACCCTTTTTGGTCTCGTAGTCATGCGGGTCGATCTTGGGCCGGAGCTTCTGCTCCTTGACGACGGTCTGCTGCTGGTTCTTGCGGGACTCGCGCGCCTTCTGGGCTGTCTCGTACTTGAACTTGCCGTAGTCCATGATCTTGCAAACCGGCGGCTTGGCGTCGGGGGCTACTTCGACGAGGTCAAGATCGGCATCCGCGGCGACGCGAAGAGCGTCTTCGATGCGCACGATGCCTACCTGCTCCCCGCCGGGTCCGATCAGTCGGACCTCAGGTACGCGGATGCGCTCGTTGACACGGGTCTCAGTGCTGATGGGGCCTCCCTGGTTCGGTTTCCTCTTCGGACCACCGCGGAGCCACGAGGAAACAGCCGGGAGAAACCACGCCATCAGCGAGAAGGCCCTGCATGAAGCAGGGCCCGATGCCGACCGATCACGGCTGACGCCGCCTGCCAATCGGCAGGACAGATACCCTGAAGGCATCCGTGACCGGACCGCTCTACCTGCGGAAATATCCGTGGCGGGCGGTGGGAGTGGGACTCCACTTGCTGTCCCTGGCGTATGCCGGGACGGTCGTGCATGCCAGTCTAGCAGGCATGACGGACGATACCTCGCACACATCTGCCACGAGTGACCCGCGCGCCCGCGACCTGGCCGATATTCCCGCCGCCGAGGTGATCACCCGTGCCGCGGTGATGCTGATGAGCGCCGCCGCCGAGAAAATCGGACTATCCTCCCCCGATCCCGACACCAGCGACCATCGCGACCTCGATGAGGCCCGCCGCCTGATCACGGCGCTGGCCGGCCTGGTGACCGCGTCGGCGGAATACCTGGGCCCGCACGCCGGGCCGGTCCGAGACGGCTTGAAGAGTCTGCAGTTGGCCTTCCGGGAAGCCAGCGCCGCGCCCGACGAACCGGGCAGCGGTCCGGGCGAGAAATACACCGGCCCCGTCTGGTAGCGCGGCACAGACAACCGGTACGTCGAGGGAATATCCTCGCGGCCTATGACCGTCACGACGAGTCGGCGAACCTCACGGTTCCGCTGGATGCCCGCCGCAGCCGGCTGGATCATCGGCATCATCGCGACGCTGTCGCTGCTGTCGAGCGTGTCCACGATCGTGCGGCATCTCATCGGGATCCCCCGGGAGTTCATCAACGACTATCTCTTCAACTTCCCGGACACCAGCTTCGCCTGGGCCTTCGTCTTGGTCCTGCTGGCTGCCGCGCTCGCGGCCCGCAAGCGCATCGCCTGGTGGATTCTCGTCTTCTACATGGTCGCCGCGTCGGTATGGAACATCGCCGACCTGTTGTCCGGCACGGAATCGCCGGCCGAGGAAATCAGCGAGGTCATCGGCCTGGCCTTCCACGTCCTGGCGACCGGCGCGCTGCTACTGGCCTACAAGGAGTTCTGGGCCAGGGTCCGCCGTGGGGCGCTGCTCAAGGCGGCCGCAACCCTGGTAGCCGGCCTGGCCGTGGGCACGCTGATCGGCTGGGGCGTGCTCGAACTGTTCCCCGGCACCCTGGCCCGCGACGACCGATTCTGGTATGCCCTGAACCGGGTGAGCGCCTTCGCCGGCGCCGACGCCGACGCCTTCACCGGCCATCCGCATACCTTCGTCAACGCCCTGCTCGGCCTGTTCGGTGCGCTGGCATTGATGGTGGCCGCGATCGTGCTGTTCCAATCACAACGCGCCGAGAACGCGCTGACCGGCGAGGACGAGTCCGCCATCCGCGGCCTGCTGCAGATGTACGGGAAGAACGATTCACTGGGGTACTTCGCCACCCGCCGGGACAAGTCGGTGGTGTTCGCCGCCAACGCCCGCGCCGCGATCACCTACCGCGTCGAGGTCGGGGTGTGTCTGGCCAGCGGTGACCCGATCGGGGATCCGCGGACCTGGCAGCAGGCGATCTCCGCGTGGCTGTCGTTGTGCCAGGAGTACGGCTGGGCGCCGGGCGTGATGGGCGCCAGTTCGACCGGCGCCCAGGCATACCGTGAAGCCGGCCTCAACGCACTGCAACTCGGCGACGAGGCGATCCTCTACCCCGACCAGTTCCACCTGTCCGGCTCGGATATGCGTGCCGTCCGCCAGGCAGTCACTCGCGCGCGTCGTGCCGGATTGACGGTGCGGATGCGGCGGCATCGTGACTTCTCCCAAGAAGAGATGGCAGCGGTGATCGCACGCGCCGACGCCTGGCGTGACACCGAAACCGAACGCGGTTTCTCGATGGCACTGGGCCGCCTCGGCGACCGGGCCGACGGCGACTGCCTCCTGGTGGAGGCGGTCCACGGCGATCCCAGCTCGGACGACGTCGTGGCCATGCTCTCGCTGGTGCCGTGGGGGACCAACGGATTGTCGCTCGACCTGATGCGCCGCGCACCGCAGTCCCCCAACGGCACCATCGAGCTGATGGTCACCGAACTTCTGCAGAACGCCGAAGAAATCGGCGTCAGCCGTATTTCGCTCAATTTCGCGATGTTCCGCTCGGCTTTCGAGCACGGCGCCCAGCTCGGAGCGGGCCCGGTGGCACGGCTCTGGCGCGCCGTCCTGGTGTTCTTCTCCCGATGGTGGCAGCTGGAAACCCTCTACCGGTCCAACATGAAATACCAGCCGCACTGGGTGCCGCGCTACGCCTGCTATGAGGATGCCCGGCTGATTCCCCGCGTCGGCGTCGCATCCGTCATCGCCGAAGGCTTCCTGGTGCTGCCGTTCTCCCGGCGCGCCAAGCAACACACCGGCCACCACTCCGCCGTCCCCGAGAACCTGGCCGCCTCCGGGCGCCTGCACGCCGACGGCAGCGCGCCCGATCTCGACGAACCGATCGAAGCGAACGCCGAGCACGAGCAGCGACTTCCCGATCAGGTGCGGGTGCGGATGGCCAAGCTGAAAGCCTTGCAGTGCAACGGTGTAGACGCCTACCCGGTCGGTCAGCCACCCACCCACACCGTCGCCGGGGCGCTGACCGCCGACGATACCGTCACGCTGAGTGTGGCCGGTCGGATCCTGCGCACCCGCGACTACGGCGGCGTGGTGTTCGCCCAACTGCGGGACTGGTCCGGTGACGTCCAGCTGCTGCTGGACAAGTCCACCCTCGACGGCGTCACCGAGGACTTCGCCGCCGTGGACCTCGGCGATCTGGTCGAGGTGACCGGCCACATGGGCTACAGCAAGAACGGCACCCGCTCAGTGCTGGTCCAGCAGTGGCGAATGCTCGGAAAGTGCTTGCGTCCCTTGCCCGACAAGTGGAAGGGCCTGCAAGACCCGGAGGCACGGGTCCGGGCCCGCTACGTCGACCTCGCCATCAACCATGAGGCCCGCGGGCTGATCCGCGCCAGGAGCAACGTCCTGCGCTCGATCCGGGAGACCTTGTTCGCCAAGGGTTTTCTGGAGGTGGAGACGCCGATCCTGCAGCAGATCCACGGCGGCGCCAACGCCCGCCCGTTCAAGACCCACATCAACGCCTATGACCTCGACCTGTATCTGCGCATCGCCCCCGAGCTGTACCTGAAGCGGTTGTGCGTGGGTGGTGTCGAACGAGTCTTCGAGCTGGGCCGGGCATTCCGCAACGAGGGCGTCGACTTCAGCCACAACCCGGAGTTCACCCTGCTCGAGGCCTACCAGGCCCACGCCGACTACCGGGTCTGGATCGACGGCTGCCGCGAACTGATCCAGAACGCCGCAGTCGCCGCCAACGGCTCCGCGGTCATCATGCGTCCCCGCGACGGAGTCGCCGATCAGCTCGAGCCGGTGGACATCTCCGGAACCTGGACCGTCAAGACCGTGCACGACGCTGTCTCCGAGGCACTGGGCGAACAGATCGATGCGCAGACGGAGCTGGCGGTGTTGCGCCGGTTGTGCGATGCGGCGCGGGTGCCCTACCTGACCCACTGGGATCCCGGTGCGGTGGTCCTGGAACTCTACGAGCGCCTTGTGGAGGACCGCACCGAGGCACCGACCTTCTACACCGACTTCCCGACGTCGGTGTCGCCGCTGACCCGCCCGCATCGCAGCAGGCCCGGTGTCGCCGAGCGCTGGGACCTGGTCGCATGGGGGGTCGAGCTGGGCACCGCCTACAGCGAATTGACCGACCCGGTCGAGCAGCGCCGGCGCCTGCAGGAGCAGTCCCTGCTGGCCGCCGACGGCGATCCCGAGGCGATGGAACTGGACGAGGATTTCCTGCAGGCGATGGAGTACGCCATGCCGCCCACCGGAGGACTGGGGGTCGGTGTCGACCGGGTGGTCATGCTGATCACCGGGCGCAGCATCCGGGAGACCCTGCCCTTCCCGCTGGCCAAACCGCGCTAGCCACCCGGTCAACTCACAGCCACCAGCAAGGAAATGTGGTCACGATAAGAGCGTGACACCGGCTGATCTCCAACAGATTTCGCTGATGCACGGGTGGCTGCCGTTGACGGTCCAGATCGTGACCGGGCTCGTTCTGCTGACCGCTGTCGGCTGGCGCACGCTTCGCTGGCGGCTGCTGTGGCTGCCGCTCGCCGCTGTCGTCGGCATCGCGGCGGCCGGGTACACCTGGTGGAGCATCTCCGATGACGGCCTGGCCGGCGAGCCGGCCCCGGATCTGCTGTGGGCCTGGATCGCGGTGACAGGCCTGGCCGTGGTGGTGGCGATTGCCGGTTGGCGCGGCGCCCGCTGGTGGCGGCGGGGACTGACGGTGCTCGCGGTGCCGCTGTGCGCGTTGTCGACGGCGCTGATGCTCAACCTGTGGGTGGGTTATCTGCCCACCGTGCAGACCGCCTGGAATCAGCTGACCGCGGGCCCGCTGCCCGATCAGACCGACCGCGCCGCCGTCACCCAGATGGTGGTCCGGCACACGATCCCGGCCACCGGCTCGGTGGTGCCGGTGACCATCGGCTCGGAGGCCTCACACTTCGCGCATCGTGGCGAACTCGTCTATCTGCCCCCGGCGTACTTCGCCACCAACCCGCCGCCCAGGCTGCCCACGGTGATGATGATCGGCGGCGAATTCAACACTCCCGCCGACTGGCTGCGGGCGGGCAACGCGATCAAGACGATTGACGACTTCGCCGCCGCACACCAGGGCAACGCCCCGGTATTCGTGTTCGTCGACTCCGGCGGCACATTCAACAACGACACCGAATGCGTCAACGGGCCCAGGGGCAACTCCGCCGATCATCTGACCAAAGACGTTGTGCCATTCATGATCTCGAACTTCGGCGTCAGCGCAGACCCAGCGAACTGGGGTGTCGTCGGCTGGTCGATGGGCGGGACCTGCGCGGTCGGCCTCACCACCATGCATCCCGACATGTTCAGCACCTTCGAGGACATCGCCGGTGATTTCGCGCCCAACTCCGGCACCAGAACCCAGACGATATCCCGACTGTTCGGCGGCGACGCGCTGGCCTATGCGAACTTCGAGCCCGCCTCGGCCATGAGCAGACATGGCCGCTATCAAGGCGTTTCCGGGTGGTTCGCGGTTTCGGGCAATCCGGCGTCCCAACGCACGCCCCCCAAGGCGGCCCCGGACCCGGGTGACCCGACCGGAGCCGCCGACGCCCTGTGCGGGCTGGGTAGCGCCAACGGCATCGACTGCGCCGTGATCGCCCAGCCGGGCAAGCATGACTGGCCGTTCGCGGCGCGCGCCTTCGCCGCCGCGCTGCCGTGGCTGGCCGGCCGGCTCCGGACCCCGGACGTCGCACCGGTCCCCCTGCCGGGCCCGCCGGTGCCCCCGCCGGGCCCGGTCACGATCGCGGCCGCGGGGCGCCCGCCGGGAGTACGGTGAGTTTCATGCCCGACGAACCCGTCACCGAACCCCCGCCGGATCCCGGCTACAGCGACACCGGGGTGCCCACGTTCGAATCGGTGCAGGAGAAGATCGAAACACGGTACGGAACGGCTCTCGGCTCAGCCGAATTGGCCGCCGAAACCCCCGAGGGCCGCACTGTCGAAGAGCAGTACGAGGCCCGGCAGAAGGCCGCGGCCGAGCGGCTGGACGAGATCCGCGCCTCGATGCACAAGCCGGATCAGTCCTGACCGACGAGATCGCCAACACCGTTGTGTAGTGCGCGTCGATCACGACCGTGATGTCGATCTCGCAGCATCGGGCGGCCCACCCGTCAGGCGCTCACCTTGCGCCGCCGCGTCGTCCGCTTGGGCGCGGGCGCGGCCAGCACGCCGGAGAGGAACTTGCCGGTGTAGCTCTCCGGCACCGAGGCGACCTCCTCGGGAGGACCCTGCGCGACGACCGTCCCGCCGCCCGAACCACCCTCGGGCCCCATGTCGACGATCCAGTCGGAGGTCTTGATGACATCCAGGTTGTGTTCGATGACGATCACCGAATTACCTTTGTCCACCAAGCCGTTGATGACCTTGAGCAGCTTGCGGATGTCTTCGAAGTGCAGGCCCGTGGTGGGCTCGTCGAGGATGTAGACGGTGCGGCCGGTCGAGCGCTTCTGCAGTTCGGCGGCCAGCTTGACGCGCTGCGCCTCACCGCCGGACAGCGTGGGCGCCGGCTGCCCCAGCCGCACATACCCCAGCCCGACGTCGACGAGAGTCCGCAGATAGCGGTGGATTCCGCTGATCGGCTCGAAGAATTCCGCGGCATCCTCGATCGAGAGGTCGAGCACCTCGGAGATGGTCTTGCCCTTGTAGTGCACCTCGAGGGTTTCGCGGTTGTAGCGGGCACCGTGGCACACCTCGCACGGTACGTACACGTCGGGCAGGAAGTTCATCTCGATCTTGATGGTGCCGTCACCCGAACAGGCCTCGCAGCGGCCGCCTTTGACATTGAACGAGAACCGGCCCGGCTGATAGCCGCGAACCTTGGCCTCGGTGGTGGCCGCGAACAGGGTTCGGATCTTGTCGAACACCCCGGTGTAGGTGGCCGGGTTGGAGCGCGGCGTGCGCCCGATCGGGGACTGGTCGACGCGCACCAGCTTGTCGACGTGTTCGAGTCCGTTGATCCGGGTGTGCCGGCCCGGGACCTGGCGCGCACCGTTGAGCTTGTTGGCCAGCACCGAGGCCAGGATGTCATTGACCAGGGTGGACTTGCCCGAACCGGACACCCCGGTCACCGAGGTCAGCACACCCAGCGGGAACGCGACGTCGATATCGCGCAGATTGTGTTCCCGCGCACCGATCACGGTGAGTTGCTTGCGGCGGTCGATCGGCCGGCGGATCGCCGGCACGTCGATGCTCTGCTTGCCCGACAGGTAGGCCCCGGTAATGGAGTTCGGATTGCGCAGCAGTTCGGCATACGGCCCGCTGTGCACCACCTGGCCACCGTGCTCACCGGCCGCCGGACCGATGTCGACGACCCAGTCCGAGTGCGCGATGGTGTCCTCGTCGTGCTCGACGACGATCAGCGTGTTACCCAGATCCCTAAGCCGCGTAAGGGTTTCGATGAGCCGACGATTGTCGCGCTGATGCAGCCCGATCGACGGTTCGTCGAGCACGTACAGCACACCGACCAGACCCGAGCCGATCTGGGTGGCCAGCCGGATGCGCTGGGCCTCACCGCCGGACAGCGTGCCCGCCGCGCGGGACAGCGACAGATAGTCCAGTCCGACGTCCAGCAGGAAGCCCAGCCGGGACTGCACCTCCTTGAGCACCTGCCCGGCGATGGCCGCCTCGCGGGTGCCGAGGGTGAGGTCGTTGAGGAATTTAGAGCAGTCGGCAATGGACAGCTCGGACACCTCGGCGATCGACTTCGCACCGTGCACCCCCGCCGCCAGCGTCACCGCGAGGATCTCCGGCTTCAACCGGGTACCGTCGCACTCCGGGCACGGCACGTCGCGCATGAACCCGTCGTAGCGTTCCTTCATCTGCTCGGATTCGGTCTGCTCCATGCGTCGGTGCAGGAACGCCATCACGCCTTCGAACTCGGCATAGTACGAACGCGTCCGGCCGTAGCGGTTCTTGTAGCGGACGTGGACCTGTTCGTCGCAGCCTTCCAGAATCGCCTTGCGTGCCTTGGCCGGAAGCTTGCGCCAGGGGGTGTCGACGTCGAAGCCCATGGCCTCGCCCAGTCCCGACATCATCCGGGTGAAGTACTCGGCGGTGTGGCCCATGGCCCACGGTGCCACCGCACCTTCGGCCAGCGTCAGGTCGGGATCGGGCACCACCAGGTCCGGGTCGACCTCTTTACGGATGCCCAGGCCGCTGCACTCCGGGCAGGCGCCGTAGGGCGAGTTGAACGAGAAGGACCGCGGCTCTAAGTCGTCGACGGCCAGCGGATGGCCGTTCGGGCAGGCCAGCTTCTCGGAGAACCGCTGCTCTCTGGGATCACCGTGCGGGTCATTTTCCTCGCGGTCGACGAACTCCAGCACCACGATCCCGTCGGCCAGGTTCAGCGCAGTCTCGACCGAGTCGGTGAGCCGCTGCTTGGCGCTGGCCTTGACCGTCAGCCGGTCGATCACCACCTCGATGTCGTGCTTCTCCTGCTTCTTCAGCTTCGGCGGGTCGGTGAGCGGATGCACCACGCCGTCCACCCGGACCCGGCTGTACCCCTGGCTGTTGAGCTTGTCGAAGAGGTCGACGAACTCCCCCTTGCGGGTCCGCACCACCGGGGCCAGCACCTGGAAGCGCAGACCCTCGTCCATGGCCAGCACCTGGTCGACGATCTGCTGCGGGGTCTGCCGGGCGATCCGCTCGCCGCACACCGGGCAGTGCGGGGTGCCGGCCCGGGCGTAGAGCAGGCGCAGGTAGTCGTAGACCTCGGTAATGGTGCCGACCGTCGAGCGCGGGTTGCGGTTGGTGGACTTCTGGTCGATCGAGACAGCGGGCGACAACCCCTCGATGAAGTCCACATCCGGCTTGTCCATCTGGCCGAGGAACTGCCGGGCGTAGGCCGACAACGATTCGACGTAACGGCGCTGCCCCTCGGCGAAGATCGTGTCGAACGCCAGCGAGGACTTGCCCGAGCCGGACAATCCCGTGAACACGATCAGACTGTCGCGGGGCAGGTCCAGGTCGATGCTGCGCAAGTTGTGCTCGCGCGCCCCCTTGACGATCAGCCGGTCAGCCACCAGCTCCCCTTCCTGCGGGTTTGTGGGCACGACGAAGCCGCCGAGAGGACTTCCCATCTCGTACGCGGCTCATTGATCCCCATGCTATGTCGCCCCACCGACAAGTAACGTGGCGACCATGACAGTCGTCGACGACACCTACACCGGACACGTCGAACCGCGGGCCGCCGCCCGCCGGACCCTGCCCGGCGCCACCATCATCAAGATGTCGGTCGGCCCGATGGACAACAACACCTACCTGGTGACGTGTTCGGCCACCGGTGAGAGCCTGTTGATCGACGCCGCCAACGACCGGGAACTACTCGTCGACCTGGTGCGTGAACAGGCCCCGAAATTGACCCTCATCGTGACCAGTCACCAGCACTTCGACCACTGGCAGGCGTTGGAGGCCCTCGCCGAGGCCACCGGGGTCCCGACCGCGGCCCACCAGCTCGACGCCGAGCCGCTGCCGGTCAAGCCCGACCGGTTCCTGGCCGACGGAGACACCATCACCGTCGGCGATCTGGTCTTCGATGTGATCCACTTGCGCGGCCACACCCCCGGCTCGGTGGCGCTGGCGCTGCGGCCCACCGCCGAGCGGACCGCCACCCATCTGTTCACCGGTGACTGCCTGTTCCCGGGCGGGGTCGGAAAAACCTGGGAACCAGGCGCGTTCGAGCAACTGCTCGGCGACGTCAACAGCAAGGTGTTCGGACACTACGGGGACGACACCGTCGTCTATCCCGGGCATGGCGACGACACCAACCTCGGCGCAGAACGCCCGCATCTCGCGGAATGGCGGGAGCGCGGCTGGTAGGCCTGCGCCGCCGTCCGGCTCGCGACCGACGACGACCCGGTCACCACGTCTTTGCGCTGACCGGCAAAACCGCCACTGCCGCAACGGAACTCATCGTCCGAACCTGGCCGGGCTCTCCGTCGCGCACCGGTCGCCGAGACCGAAGCCTAAATCGCCGGGTCTACGCGTGCTCTAGATCCAGCCGCGCCGCTTGAAGGCGATGTAGAGCAGTCCCGACGTCACGATGATGATCAGGGCGCTCGCCACCACCCCGGCCGCCTGCGAGAACCCCGGATAGGGCACGTTTTGGCCGTACCAGCCCGTCACCGCGGTCGGCACGGCGATGATGGCGGCCCAGCCGGTCAGCTTCTTCATGATCGTGTTGAGCCGCGCGTCCTGCAGCGACAGATTCGTCTCGAACACCGTGGTGATCATGTCGCGCAGCGACTCCGTCCATTCCGCCGCGCGGATGACGTGGTCGTAGAGATCGGAGTACCAGCTGTCGAGTTCGACGCTGTCGGAGCGTTCGGCGCGCCGGCGCATGATCGTATTGATCACCTCGCGCATGGGCAGCACGACGCGGCGCAACTCGACGAGTTCCTTGCGTAGACGATAGGTGGAGCGCTGGATCGTGCGGGTATGCGCACGATCGTCGAACAGACCGTCTTCGAGTGCCTCGATCGCGTCGTCGATGAGCTGGATGGTGTCGAACTGAGCGTCGACGATCACATCCAGCAGGCCATGTAACAGTGCGGGTGGACCCATCCGCAGCAGATCGGCATTCTCGTCCCATCGGCGAACCACCTCGTCGATGTCGAAAACCGGTCGCTGCGGGTCGATTTCGTGCCTGACCGTGACGACCCCGGCGTGCAGCACGAAGATCGACACCCGACTCAGGAGCAACCGCGACTCGAGATCATTGGCCAGCGGCGGGGCCAGCGCTGTCGCGTACACGGTCAGAAACGTGTGCGACGTATAGCGAGTCGCCTTGGTGCGTTCGGCGTGTGCGATGGTGTCTTCGACGGCATGTTCGTCGAAGCCGAGTTCGTCGGCCAGTTGACGCAGCACCTCGTGGTCCGGATTGCACATGTCGACCCAGACCAGTGCCCCGTCCTCGGTGAGGTGCTCGGAGACCTCCTGGAGGGGGAAGTCCTCCGTCTTGAGTTCGCCATCGACCCACAGTCGGGTTCGGCAGTGGGTCATCAGCCCAGTCTGCAGCAGTCCCGGCGGAAGCGGGCTAACCGGTGGTGTGCACGATCAGCACGTCGGTCTTGGACCGGCGCGCGACATTGGCCGGCACCGAGCCCAGCAGGCGGCCCGCAATGGTGCTCAGACCGACGTTGCCGACGACAAGCAGATCGGCGCCGACTTCTTCGGCCAACTCCACCAAGGCGTCGACCGGGGCCCCCACGACCGCGCGTTCTTCGACGTCGACGGCACCGGCAGCCTTGGCACGGTCGCGCGCCTCGCGCAGGATCGCGTAGATGGGGGCGTTGCCCGCCATCTTGTAGCCCTCGTCCTTGAGCAGGTCGGCCGCGCGGGTGTCCTCGGCGGCGGGGAAGTAGGCGGTCGCCACGATGACCTTGGAATCAGGGGCGGAGGCGAGATAGCCCGCCCGGTCGACTGCACGCAGCGAGGAATCCGAGCCGTCCGTGCCGACGACCACGGTCTTGTAACCGCCCATTCGTACCCTCCAGTCTCCAAAATCAACGCCGCTTCGAACACTAACGCCTCGACACCACACAAGGGTGCGATTCACGCCACGCGGCAATTCCACAACGCCGCGCGATGCCACCCTACCGGGCAGAATGCCGCTTCCGGTCGTTGCGTGAGCCGTGCGACAGCAACCGCATTTGCAAATCCGCATCGCACCGGATTCGCGATTGTCGGGGCTACCACACTTCAATGATGACCAAAGCCCGGAATTGGAAACGCCGCGAATTCACCAAGTGCGGGATCGTCGATGCGCCGGGCGGTCTGGTGAACTGCGGGTTACCGTTTTGCTCACCGATCGACAGGGGTACAGGACACCGCACGTGAGCATCACCCTTCGGCCCGAACCAGTCACCGGCGAACAGGACCGCCCGGCCGGCTCCGCGCGGCCGGGCGACGCCATCTGGGTGGCCGTGTTCGCGACGCTCTTCAGCGCGGCGGGCGCGGCTCGACCCTCGCTGTGGTTCGACGAGGCCGCCACGATCTCGGCCGCAACCCGTCCAGTGCCCGCCTTATGGCGCATGCTCGGCAACATCGACGCCGTTCACGGCTTGTACTACCTGGCTATGCACGGGTGGTTCACCGTGTTCCCCGCCACCGAGTTCTGGTCGCGGGTGTCGAGCTCGTTGACCGTCGGCCTCGCGGCCGCCGGTGTGGTGGTGCTGGGACAGCAGTTGTCCACCCGCTCGGTCGCGGTGAGTGCGGGTGTGGTGTTCGCGCTCCTTCCCCGGGTGACGTGGGCCGGCATCGAGACGCGGTCGTACGCGCTGACGATGGTCACCGGGGTCTGGCTCACGGTGCTGGTCTTGGTTGCGATGCGCCGCGGCCGGCCGCAATGGTGGCTGGTCTATTCGGTGCTGATGCTCACCGCCACCATGCTGAATGTCTTTTCGGTTCTCCTGCTTCCCGTGCACGCCGTGATGGTGGCGATCCTGGCCGGTTCGCGACGGGTCCGGTGGCATTGGACGGTGAGCGCGGTGGCAGTCTGTGCGGTCGCCGCCCCGTTCCTGGTGTTCAGCCAAACCCAGCTGTACCAGATCAACTGGATTTCGCCGCTGGGCTGGCGAACGGTCGGAATGATCCTGCAGGAGCAGTACTTTGACCACTCTGTTCTGGTCGCGGTATTGAGTGGACTGCTGGTCACCGCGGCCGCGCTGTCGTGGTCGCGGGCCGGGCAGCGATCCCGGCGGTTGGTCACGATCAGCCTGGCGTGGATGGCCATCCCCACCGTGGTCCTGCTGGCCTACTCGATGCTGCGACATCCGATCTACTATCCGCGATACCTGTCCTTCACCACCCCGGCAGCCGCGCTGTTCATCGGACTGTGCATCGTCGCGGTCGGCCGATCGCGGGCCGGGATCACCATCCTGCTCACGGTTTTCGCGCTTGCGGCCACACCGAACTATCTGGCCCAGCGCGGTCCCTATGCCAAGGAAGGCATGGACTACAGTCAGGTCGCCGATGTCGTCACCCGGTACGCCGCGCCCGGCGACTGCCTGGTGATGGACAACTCGACCACGTGGAAGCCCGGACCGATCCGGCCGTTGTTGGCGGCCCGGCCAGCCGCCTTCGCCAAACTGCACGACTATGGCCGCGGCCGCTCGGCGATACAGCGAAACTGGCTGTGGGACACCCATATTGCCGTCTGGGCGTGGGCTGACAAGATGCCCGGCTGCCCGGCGATCTGGACGGTGTCCGAACGCGACCCGACGCTCCCCGACCACGAGCAGGGCTCGGCGCTTCGCCCTGGCCCCCGGCTTGGCCGGGCGATGGCCTACCAGGTACCCAGCCGTTTCGGGTTCCGGGTCGTCGAACGCTGGCAGTTCAATTTCGCCCAGGTCGTCAAGTCGATCCGCTAGCGCGACAACGGCCCACGCCGGGCACGGTAGTCCGTAGGTTCTAGTTGCCGAACCACCGGTTCGCGGGAGGCAGTTCCGTACCGAGCAGCGCGCCTGCCGGAGCCCCCGATTCGGTCCCCGTCTTGGTCGCCGACCACCCGGTGCCCACGCACAGCAGGTCGCGCGGCGTCGAGATCGTCGACGGTAGCGGGATACCGAACCCGGGGATGCCGGGGATCGTCACCTGCGGTGGCGAGAGCAGCGTGGCCACCCCTTGAGCCATCGCCGGGAACAACTCCGCCGGCGGGGTCGGCAGGGTACCGGCGGCGTCCGAGATCGGCGCCGACGGGATCAGGCTGCCCAAGCCACCCGGTGAGGGCCCGATGTAGGAGCCGGGACCACCCGGCAGGACCCTCGGCGGGGTGGGCGGAATGGCCGCCCGGTTACCGCCCGGCGTGCCCGGCGTCGCCGCGGGCGGAGTCGGCAGGCCATCGCCGCCACCACCGCCCGGAACGCCGGGTACCGCCGCGGGCGGGGTGCCTGGAGTAACCACATTGTTGGTGAACGGCGTTCCGGGAATCGCGGCCGGCGGAGTCGGCAGGCCACCGGCACCACCACCGCCGGGACCACCGGGCACCACAGCGGGAGGAGTCGGAACCCCGCCACCGCCACCACCACCGGGACCACCAGGCACCACAGCGGGAGGAGTCGGAACCCCGCCACCGCCACCACCACCCGGTCCACCGGGCACCACAGCGGGAGGAGTCGGAACCCCGCCACCGCCACCACCACCGGGACCACCCGGCACGGCGGCCGGCGGGGTCGGCACCCCGCCACCGGCGGCGTCAGCGGCCGCGGCGGGCACGGCCGCC
>NZ_JAPJDO010000041.1 GCF_026242045.1 Mycobacterium pinniadriaticum | reverse complement strand
TGATCGAATCAATCCCCAGCTCGGCCTCCATCTCCATGCCCAACCCGAGCATGTCAACCGGATAACCCGTCTTCTCCGAAACAATCGACAACACAACATCACCCGCAGCCGGACCCGCAGCCACCGGCACAACAGGCGCCGCAGCCGCAGCCGTCACCGGCCCAGCGAAATCGGCGATCGTATCGACAACATCCTGCAACGTCCGCAATCCCGACAACTCAGAGGCCGGGATCTCCGGAGCACCAGGGAACTTCGCCTGCAACGCCGCCAAAATCTCGACCTGCTTGATCGAATCAATCCCCAGCTCGGCCTCCATCTCCATGCCCAACCCGAGCATGTCAACCGGATAACCCGTCTTCTCCGAAACAATCGACAACACAACATCACCCGCAGCCGCAGCGGGCACCGCAGCCGCAGCAGGCGCCGCAGCCGCAGGTACCGGCGCGATGGCGACCGGAGCGGCCGGCGTCGGCGCAGCGACCGGCGCGGGTGAAACCGGAGCGACGGCCACCGGCGGCGCGGTCACCGGGGCGGCGGCAACTGGAGCCGGAATCTGCTGCGGCGCAGCACTCGGGAGCGCCCTGGGCGCCTGGGTGACAGTCGCCGGGCCGCCCACGATCTGCGCCATCATCTGGGTGGACATATCCAGGAAGGCCTGGTGGCTGTGCGTCACCACGTCCATGTAGCGCTGATGCTGTTCGGCGGTCTCTTTCTGGATGCTGTCGATGATGCTCCAGACATCGCCGGAAAGCGGTGCCTCAACCACCTCCGCCTGTACCTCCGCCTGCCGGTGAACCACCGGCACCTGCTGGTGAACCACCGGCGCCTGAGCCTGCGGCGCCGGCGCCGGCGTATGGACGGTGGGCGCCTCCATCCGCTGGACGGCAGGGGCCGGCGCCGGAGCTTCGGCAACTGCCGGCGCTGGGCTCTGCACGCTCACCCGAGTGCGCTTCGGGGTGATCGAAACCTTGCCGTCCACAGGCGGATACGGCTTGCCGAGATTCGCTCCCCCGACCTTGACGACGTGCTTCGGTGCTGGAACGAACTTCACCGGCTCGGCGTAATGATCGAACAGAGCGACCAGATCCAACGCCACACCGTCGGCCGCCAGCGCGGCCAAGCCGCGATGCCAACCACGCAGACCGTCGGCCTTCGGGTCGTCCAGTGCCACCGCGATATGTGCCGAGTCGCCGAGGATCTTCCCGACCAGACCGGTCAGAACCCGGCTCGGACCGACTTCGATGAAGCGGGTGACCCCATCACGGGCCATCGCCTCGATCATCTCGCGGAACCGCACCACCTGCTGAACCTGATCGCCGAGTTGCACGGCGACGTCCTCGCTGTAGACCTGCGCAGTGGCGTTCGCGTAGACCGGGAAGTTCGGCTGCCCGATCTTCAGAGTCTTCAGGTAGGCAGTCAACGGTGCCGAGCTCGCCGCCACGATCTCCGAGTGGAACGCCGAGGCGACCGGCAAACGGACCGCTCCCCAGCCTTTGGCTTTCGCCGCGTTCTGGGCCCACTCGATATCCGAGGTGTATCCAGCCAGCACCACCTGGGTGGGCGCGTTGTCGTTGGCGATAACCAGCGATCCCGACTCCGGCTGGGTTGCGAGCAGTGCGCGCACGTCGTCGGCGGTGGCCGTGACCGCCAGCATCGCGCCGTCTTTGCCCTGGCCCGCTTCGTTCATCAGCGTGCCGCGGGTGCGAGCCGTCTCGACCAGACTCTCGGTGGGCAGAACGCCCGCTGCCGCCAGCGCGGTGACTTCGCCGAAGCTGTGACCGGCGGCCGCCGTCGCGCTCACACCCAGCACATCGAGCAGCGCGAGCTGCGCGAGGCTGGTCGCGGCGATGGCCGGCTGGGCGTTGGCCATCGCAGTGAGTTCTTTCTTCTGCGCGTCCACCGCCGCCGGGTCGAAGACCGGCTCCGGGAACACCACGCCGGGCAGATCGGTCAGATCACCCTCGAGCCCGTCCCACACCGCAAGCGCTTCGGGGAAGCTCAGCGCCAGATCGCCACCCATCCCGACGTACTGGCTGCCTTGGCCGGGGAACAGGAAAGCCGTCTTACCCTCGCGCGCCGGGCCGAAACCGACAGCGATATCGGCGTCCTTGAGCTCGGCGGCCTTACCATCGGCCAACGCACTTCGAAGTCGTTCGGCAACTGCCTCAAGCGATTTCACGTCCGTAGCGACCAGACCCGCGCGCGCGGACTGTGTGGCGTCGAACTCTTCGGCCGCTTCGAACGCGATGCGAGCCAGGCTCTCACCGGACCGGGCCGCGGCAACGATGTCCGCGGCCCGCTTCTGCAGATCGGCCTCAGACTTCGCGCTGAGTACTACCAGCTCGCTGGGCAGTGCGCGCAGCCGCTTGGCGCGGTGCTCGCCCTGATACTCCTCCAGCGTCACGTGGAAGTTGCTGCCGCCGAAACCGAATGAGCTGACCGACGCACGCCGCGGCTGGTCACTCTTGCGCACCCAGGGCCGCGTCTGCGAGTTGACGTAGAACGGCGAATCCTCAATTCCCATCGCAGGATTGGGGCGATCTACCTTCAGGGTGCCCGGCAACGTTGAATGCTGGAGCGCGAGAACGGCTTTGATGAGTCCGGCGGCACCCGCTGCGGCTTTGGTATGGCCGATCTGAGACTTCACCGATCCGAGTGCGACTCGCGCCGAGCTGTCGGTGAACACGGACTTCAGGCCGGCGAATTCGGCAACGTCACCCGCTTTGGTCGCAGTGCCGTGCGCCTCGATGAGCTCAACCGTCGACGGATCATAGCCGGCGCGTTCGTAGGCGCGGCGCAAGGCTTTGGCCTGCCCTTCCGAACGCGGTGCATAGACGCTGGACGCTCGCCCATCGGAGGAGGAGCCCAGCCCGCGGATGACCGCGTGGATCTGGTCGCCGTCACGCTCGGCGTCGGCGAGCCGCTTGAGGGCCACCATGCCCACGCCCTCACCGATGATCGTGCCGTCGGCGCCATCGGAGAAGGGCCGGCAGTCACCGGTCGCCGAGAACGCAGGCGTCTTGGAGAAACACATGAACATCATCACGTCGTTGAGGGCATCGACGCCGCCGGTCAGCACCACATCCGACTCGTGCAGATACAGCCTGTGCAGCGCGGACTGCAGCGCCGAAAGTGAACTGGCACAGGCGGCGTCGGTGACGAAGTTGGCACCACCGAGGTTGAGGCGGTTGGCGACGCGACCAGCGATGACGTTTCCGAGCAGGCCAGGGAACGTGCTTTCCTGCCACGGTACATAGTGATCCGCGATGTCCTGGCAGATCTCGTCTGTCTCGTCTTCCGATAACCCGTTCTCCAGCATGGCCTTACGCCAGATCGGGCGCTGCATCCGCGAGCCCATCTGCACAACGAGCTCGGTGGTAGAGGCGACCCCGAGGACCACGTCCACCCGGTCCAAGTCGACCTCCGCACCTGGGCGCTGCACCTCGTCGAGCAGCTGCCGGGCCGCGATCAAGGCGAGTATCTGCCCGGTATCCGTCGAGGGCAACGCATTGGGCGGCAGACCGAATTGCACCGGATCGAAGTTCACCGGGTCGATGAATCCGCCGCGCTTGCAATAGGTCTTGTCCGGAGCCTTGGGGTCGGCGTCGAAGTAGTCCTCGATCAGCCAGTGCGAGGGCGGCACCTCGCTGATGGCATCACGGCCGGCGGTGATGGTGCGCCAGAAGCCGGTGAGCCCGGACTCCCCCGGATAGATCGCGGACATCGCGACGACCGCGATCGGAGTGGCAGTGGGCTGGTGCGTGTTGTCAGTCAAGGTAACCCTTATCCGAGAGGACGTGGACGGAAATCGAAGGCAGAAGGCGGCATCGCGACGCCCGCTGCGCGAAGCTGCCCGGCGCGGGTCACGGTTGCCGCTCCCTCAAGGAGATTGAGCGCGATCTGTCGAACCGTGCGCGCCTCCACCGGCTCGAGAAAACTCCCCCGTACCCATTGATTGAATGCCCCCATCGCCGGACCACACCAGATCTGGTAGTCCGCGCGGCGCGCCGTATTGCCGTCACGCGCCCACTGCGAACCCGTGAACAGGTACCAGCGGAAGACCAGGGCCATCCGATGGCGCGGATCCGCCGCGGCCCGCTCCACCTGGTGCGGATCACTCTTGGCGAAGAAGGCCTCGGTGTCCGCCCAGATGTCGGCGACACTGCGTCCGAGGACGGTCTTCTCGAGATTCGCGAGCTCGTCGGCGGGGGCCTCCTCCAGCGAGGAGTAGCGCCGATAGAAGTCGGCCAGCCGTTGGCCGCGCTGGGCGAACATCGTGCCCCGCTTGAGGACCTGTACCGTCACGCCCATCTCGAACATGTCCGCGGCCGGCGCCATCGCCACGTCAGTGGACTCGGCCAGCCCCAACAGCGTTCGCGCATCCGGTGACAGACCGCTCTCCACCGCCGACTGGTTGACCGAGCCGGTGAGCACGTACGCCGCACCGGCGGCGAAGGCGGCCGCGACGGCGGCGGGCGTCCCCAGTCCGCCGGCCGCCCCCACCCGGGGCAGGACGGTGTAGCCGTACGCCGAAGCGATCTCGTCGCGCAGACTGATCAGGCGCGGGAGCAACACCGTCAATGCGCGATTGTCGGTGTGGCCACCCGAATCCGCTTCGGCGGTGATGTCCTCGGCGATCGGAATCTGACTTGCGAGTGCGGCTTCCTCGGCGGTGATGCGGCCCTCGGCGACCAACGCGCGCAGCATCGCTTCCGGAGCCGGGGAGAGAAACTGGCGTGCCACCTCGTCGCGCGAAACCTTGGCGAAGATATGCCCAGCCCGGGTGATCTGCCCGTGTGCGTCGCGGCGCAAGCCCTTCACGGCATAGAGCACGACAGCCGGGGTGAGGCGCATGAACGCCGAGGCCGAAACATAGCGGACGCCGAGACGATGGAACAGGTCGACAGTCGCGAGTTCGACCCCGTCACTCTGGACGTTGTGGATCAGATTGGCACCCCAGCCGATGGAGTCCTGCCCCAGGGCGGCCTGAATCTCTCGCACACCCGCTTCGATGGTGCCCAGATCCAGTCCGGCGCTGCCGTAGAAGGCCATCCCCCCGGCCCGCACGCCCTCGACGGTCATCCTCGGTGTCGCGATTCCGCGGGCCATCTCACCGATCACGTACGGGAATCGCACGCCATGCGACACGGTGAAACCACGGTCGCCGAGCCACTCGGGATACATGGGCGGCAATACGGCCAGCACGTTCTGGCTCATGATCTCCGGCGTCAGCAGCCCTGCGCTGTCGAGGAGGACGGCACGTGGCCCCTGCGCCGAACCCACGACGGCAACCGGCCGCCGGATCGCGGCGAGCGCCTCACCGACATCAGGTCGATCCAGCGGCGCCAACGAGGCACCATTCGTCGGATGGGAGTTAGCCAACGTGGCCTGCATGAGGAGCGACTCTAGCTTTACGCGCGCGACAAATCTGCGTTTTAGAACACGTTCATATGCCCGGCGGCCTACCCGGCGGTAACTCTGTGAGGATCGTACGCCGACGGCCCCCGCAACCGTTGCCGAAATGACACGCCCGGGGTCGGTTTTCCGTCACTTTCATCCGGGCGTGCTCGACCGTACAGCAAAGACGGCGTGAAAGAATTTGTCCGGTGAAACACCGGCGCCACAACCCCGGGCAGGAAAAGGTACGGGACCGTAACCACGTTTATGGTGTGCGGTTGCGCCGGCGGGCCGCCGCCGAACGCAGACGCGGGTTCCGACCTAACGCGGGGTCAGTAATTCATGCAGGTGTTGGCGACCTGCACGACCTGGGGTCCGATCTGGGCGGCGAGGATGGCTTGAAGCTGTGGGTTGGCTGCTTGCTGCTGCGCTAGTTGTTGCTGGCGCTGGTCCACCGGCAGTGCCAGGAATTGCTGCAAGTTCGTCTGCATATCCGGGCGATGGTTGAGTTGCGCGGCCAGGGCGGGAGCCTGCGCATCGAGGGCGGCGGTGACCTGTGAATAGCTGCAGGGCGTGTTAGCCAGCGCGTCCATGATCGGGTCAGCGGATGCGGTGCCGCCCACCAACACGGAAAACACTGCCGTCACGCTGCCGACGACGACGACGCTCCGTAAGCACTTTGCTGATTTCATGAACGGGCGTCCTTTCCTTTGCCACGGCCGCGCCCGGCTGAGCAGAGGCAAGTTAAGCACGGCGACTTCGCGGGGTGGAGGAAACGCCCCATTTACATAGCCCTGCAGTTCGCTCGGCCACCTCAACGCCAGCCGATCCGACCCGCGGCCGTCCCTCACGTCCGGCCATCGCGGTGGGATCGCTGGAGTTCCCACTCGGCGTCCTCAAGTGCTTGCCGGGCGGCGCAACCGCTCCAGCCGTCGTCGATCTCGCGCTTGGCCGGATTCCACCGCCCGGGACTCCTTCATCAAGGTCAGCACGACACCGATGAGCAGGTTGAAGACCAGGAAGCTCAGCATGACGGTATGGCCGAGAGAGAACAGCACCACGGCGACACTTCGCAGTCCCATCGCGACGTTTTCCGGCAGGACGACGCCGCGGTGAACCGGATCAGCAACTCGATGGCGTAGACCGACACGATGACGTTGTCGAGCACGTCGAAGACGCCGTGATAGCCGGCGACAACCGACTCGGAGGCCGCCAAGCCGAGCACTGTGGCGTTGATCACAACGGCAAGGGCGAACGCGGTTTCGCAGACCGGAATGGCGATCAGCATCTGGCAGCCCTCGACAACGGACGGCACGGGCTTGGGAACCGGCTGCTCGGCCGAGCAGTCAACCGGTGCGGGGCTGCGCGGATAGTGCATGGCAAAGGTCGGCCTCTTGCGCCCGACTAATCGCAGGTCGACATCCATGATTCCGGCTTCGCTGCCGTCCTCGCCGGATAGCGTCACCCCATGCGTGCGGTCGGGCGACGCGGGTTCCTGCTGGGGTTCGGCGCGCTCGCCGCGGCGCCCCTGCTACCGGGGTGCGGCGGCGCGGACGACAGGTTCGGTGATCACGTCGTGGTCGTCGGTGCGGGCTTCTCGGGGTTGGCAGCGGCGCGCCGACTCGCCGATGCCGGCGTCAAGGTCACCGTGCTGGAGGCCCGGGACCGCATCGGTGGACGCACGCGGACTGACACCTCCCTGGGAGTCCCGATCGACCTGGGCGCGTCGTGGATCCACGGCACTGAGAACAACCCGCTGACCAAACTCGCCCACGACATCGGGGCGAGAACTGTGCCAACGGATTTCGACGACTTCGTCCTGGTCGAGAACGGCGAATTCGCCGATCCGAAGGTGGCCGCGGCATCGGTCGCCGACTGGCACAGGATCGTCGAGAAGCTGGACGAGCGCAGTGAAGACGCGCGCCCCGGCGAATCGGTCGCAGACGGTCTGGCCGGGATCGCGGACCTCGACGATCCGCTGGTCGCATGGAACGTGGCGTCCCAGATTTCCGGGGAATACGCGGCCGACCCCGACCAGCTGTCGCTGCGCTGGCTCGGCAGCGAAGGACAGTTCGAGGGGCCCGATGTCATCCTTCCCGGGGGCTACGCCCAACTGTCACAGCACCTCGCCGAAGGCCTGGACATCCGCCCACGCACCGAGGTCAGGCGGATCACGCACGGAAGCGAACAGGTACACCTCGAAACCTCCCAGGGGTCGGTCATCGCCGACCGAGTGCTCGTCACCGTCCCGCTCGGAATACTCAAAGCGGGGACCATCACATTCGACCCGCCCCTCCCGGAGGCCAAGCGCAACGCCATCGAGCGGCTCGGCTTCGGACTGCTGAACAAGGTTGTCGTCGCCTTCGACAAACCGTTCTGGCCCGAGTCGACGTCGATGGTCGGGCTGATAGGCAACGACGCACCCGTCGCCGATCTGGTCAACGGGTTGATATTCACGGACAAGCCGCTGCTGGTGGGGTTACGCGGCGGGCAGGCGGCATGGTCCCGCGAATCGCTGCCAGACCAGGAGGCAGTCGACGAATTGATCACCGCGATCGATGCGCCACCACCCACCGGATCGCTCGTGACGCGTTGGGGCACCGATCAATACGCGCGCGGCTCGTACAGTTTCCTCGCCGTGGGCTCCAGCCCGGACGATATGCACGCGCTCGGTGAGCCGGTCGGCGATCGCCTCCTGTTCGCGGGGGAGGCAACCGATCCCGAGTGGTTCGGCACCGTCCACGGTGCCTACCTGAGCGGCCTGCGGGAAGCCGACCGGATCCTCGCCTAGTTTCTCTGCACCCGCTGCGAACAGCCTGCCGGTGTCCCAAACCGCTGGCACCCCGATGCCCATCGGGCGCAGCCTGGGAACATACCGAAATCTCCCAGAGGAGACCCCGATGACGGCCAACACCCCGACCCGCGCGGAAGCGCAGACGCTCTTGGCGATGCTCGAACGGATGCGGACGAAATTGGTCGTGCAGCGCGCCGAACTGGCCAGGCAGCTGCGCGACATGTCCAACCGTGTCGACGGGATCGACCGTCAACTCGATGACCTGACGATCAGCGCCCAATGGCTGTCTGCCGTCGCCAGACACCCCAGCACCCGGCTGCGCGCGTAACCGGCCGCCGTTTGGCAGACGCCACCCCGGTAGTTCGATACGGTGAGACACCGATCGGCGAAAGGCGGGGGCACATGCGCAACCGAATGGGGCGTCTCATCGCCTGCGCACTGATGGTGGCATCCATGCCGGTAGCCGGAATATCCTGGGCAGCAACAAGTTCAGCCGAGGACGGCTGCGGCGTCGGAATGTATTTCAACTGGGAAACCAACCAGTGCGAGTACTACGACGACGTGAATGTGTACATCAACCCGTGCTGCTATATCGGCCCGGCCGGCCCCGGCCCCGGCCCCGTCGGCCCCGGACCCGTCGGCCCTGGCCCGCTCGGCCCCGGCCCCATCGGGCCGGGACGCCGTTAACCGGGCGACCATCGTGGCTGAGCGCGACGAAACCCCCGGCCGGGAGCGCCCCGACGAGCCGGAAGACAACAACCCTTCACGACGAAGCACCGAGGACACCGTCTTCCCGGAGTCGTACCGGAAGTTCTGGCGGATGCTGCTCGGGCCGTGGGGACGCCGCTGATCGCAGGCGCTGCGCGGGTTCGTCATTTACGATGCACTCAATTTGCCGGGCAGCGGCATGCTAGGACGCCGCCCCACCGGGCTACTCGCGCGAGGAGTGAACTTGGTGGGTCAGCAGCGCGAGGGTGCCATCGAGACGGATTCGCTGTCGCGTCGACAGATCGTGCTCCTGGTGGCGGCCCTGGTCTTCGCGGTGATGTCGTTCTCCTTGAACGCCACCATGCTGTCGCCGGCCGTCCGCGATATCAACGAAACCCTCGGGCCCGGCGCATTCGCCGCCATGTCGACACCGTTCTTCGTGGCCGGGGCGATCGCCAACGTCGTGCTGATCAGGTGGAGTGACTACATCGGACGCAAGCGCGTCCTGATCGGCATCCTCGTCCTGTGCTGTGTCGGCACAGTGCTGTGCCTGAGCACATCGCTGCCGATCGTCATGGTGGGCCGGTTCCTGCAGGGGGCCTCGAACATCACGTACGGCCTGGGCTTCATGATTCTGCGGGCCCGGGTCAGCGGCGCGACCTTCGGCGTGTGCTGCGGGCTGATGGCGTCCATCAACGGCGGAGTGGCGGGCGGGGATGCCTTCCTCGCCGGCATCATGACCGATGTCTTCGGCTACCGCTCGATATTCCTCCTGACCACAGTGGTCGGCCTGCTCGCCGTGGCTTTCGCATGGATGTGGGTACCCGCCGACGAGCCGGGCGCCCGCTCCGAGGGCCGGATGGACTGGATCGGTGCGGTCTTCATCGCGCTGAGCGTCGGCGCCCTCACAATGTTCATGTCCAACGGCGGACACGACGGATGGACGTCGACGCCGGCGCTGGTCTGGCTGGCGGTGACCGGTGCGGCTTTCGTGGCGCTGGTCGTGTCGAACAACCGCGTCGCTTACCCCGTCGTCGGGCTCAAATACATCCGGTCTCGGGAGGCTTGGCCGCTGATCGTCGTCACGATCCTGGTCGTGGGGTCGTTCATGATGGTGCAGGCGTTCATCATTCCCAGCCTGGCCGAGGACCCGGATTCCGGCTTCGGGCTCAATGCAACGATGACCGCCCTTCTGTTCCTGACCCCTGCTGCGGTCGTCCAGCTGCTCACGTCGCCATTCGTCGGCCGGCTCGCCGTCCGCATTGGTTTCGTCACGGTGCTGCGTGCCGGGATCGTCGCCACGATCGTCGTGGTCGCGCTGATGGCCGTCTTCGCCGACTACCAATGGGCGGTGGTGGCATTGATGGTGGCCTACGGAATCACTTGCTCCGCAGTCATCCACACGCCGCTGATGTCGCTGGGCGTCCTACAGGCATCCGACGAGGCGCCCGGGGCGCTGCCAGGCCTGGCCAATGCCAGCTATGGCATCGGCTTCTCGCTGGGATTCGCGTGGGCCGGACCCATTGTCGGATTCGGCACCGACACCACGTTCCAGCAAGCGTTTTGGACGTGTGTCGCCGTCGGCATCATCGCGCTGGTGTTCAGCTTCGTCCTACGGCCGAAACCCCTTGCTAAGGACGCTGTCTCCCCCGGCGGTTCGATAGCTCGCCAACCATCGCCCTGACCGATGGGGGAAGCGGCGTCCCCGGATCGCAGTCCGGAGCCCGCTGTGGCTCACCGTAGCGGGTGGTCAGCGGAACCACTCCGGCCCACGCCCCGGCGGCGACATCGTCGTCAGGGTCCTCGGGCCACCCGTCTCCGATCTTGAGCGACCAGTTGTCGCCCTCAATCGGCATCCGCAGCGCCATCGTGGCGGCCAGCTCCTTGCGCGAGCTGGGCCGAAGTTCGGACACCCGGCCAGGGATGAAGGTGTCGGTCAGCGTCTCGAGGTAGCGGACTTTCTCGGCGTCCGGGATCAGCTCGAATGTGCCGAACAGCACCGCGCTGCGGAACTGAAAGGAGGATTCGAATCCGCTGCGCGCCACCAGAACCCCATCGAGTGCCGTGACAGAGACCGCGACTGCGACGCCACCGGCCAGTTGACGCATCCATGGTGAGCCCGTCGAGCCGTGAATGACCACTTCATCGTCGATCCGCGCGAAGCCGATCGGAAAGACCACCGGGTGGCCATCACGGATCAACGCGATGGTCGCCAGTGGTGTCGCGTCGAGGAGTTGGTCAAGCCGGGCGCGCGAAGTGCTCTGCTTCTCCGGCAGGCGGCTGACCCGGGTGGATGGTTGCGACATGGGCCCTACTGTCGCACGGGCCGCAGCGAATCACGAGCCAGATCGCTGCGGGTCGGGTACCCGTCGATGGCCATGATCAGATCGGCCTCGGCCAGCATCGAGCGCAACACGTGCACGATTCCGTCGGTTCCGGCCAGGGCCGCGCCGTACGCGTAGGGCCGGCCGATACCGACCGCCTTGGCGCCCATCGCCAATGCCTTGACGATGTCGGCACCGGAGCGGACGCCGGAGTCGAACAGCACCGGGACGTCACCGGCGGCGGCCACCACGTCGGGCAGACAGTCGAGAGCCGGAAGTCCGCCGTTGGCTTGGCGGCCGCCGTGGTTCGAGCAGTAGATGCCGTCGACGCCTGCGTCGATGGCGCGGCGGGCGTCGTCGGGATGGCAGATGCCCTTGAGGATCAGCGGCAGCGACGTCAACGATCGAAGCCACGATAAATCGTTCCAGGTCAACGAATTTCCGAAGTTGCTGACCCAGGGCAGTACGGCGTTGCGCGGGTCGGCGTCGATGTCGGCGTCGACCTTGGCACGGAAAACCGGGTCACTGATGTAGTTGGACAAGCACAGGCCGCGTAACTGCGGGAAGTTCGCGGTGCTCAGATCGCGCGGGCGCCACCCCGGCACCCAGGTGTCCAGCGTCACCACGATGCCGGCGTAGCCGGCGGATTCGGCACGGTGAACGAAACTCTCGGCCATCTCCCGATCGACGGGTGTATACAACTGGAACAGGCCCGGCGTATCGCCGAACTCAGCGGCCACATCCTCCAGGGGATCCATCGTCAGCGTCGAGACGCACATCGGCACACCGGTGGCCGCGGCGGCGCGGGCCGCGGCCAGATCGCCGTGCCGGTCGACGGTGCACAAGCCGATCACGCCGATCGGCGCCATGAACACCGGAGCCGGCCAGTGCCGCCCCCACAGTTCCACCGACAGGTCCCGCTCGGTGGCCCCGACCAGCATCCGCGGTATCAGGCCCCACTGTTCGAAGGCGCTGACGTTGGCACGCTGGGTGCGCTCATCGCCGGCGCCACCGGCTACATACGACCAGATCGATGGCGAAAGAGCCTGGGCGGCACGAGCTTCCAACTCGGCGAAGGACATCGGCAGGCCGGGCACCACACCGGTGAGGCCCTGGAAGTAGATCTCGATCTGGTAGTTGCCGTACGGCTGAGTCATGACTCCTCCTTCTGGCGCGAAATCGACGTAATGGCGACTTCTACTCGCACTTCTACGCCGAAACGTCGGTTTGGGCGGATACTTCACCAACAAGGTCCGCAACGCGGCGTAGCTGGCCGATGTCAGTACTGGTTGGGATCAGGTGCACCTCGCTGGTACCGATCTCGGCGAAGCCCCGCAGCACCGCGACGAGTTCGTCGTCGCTTCCCGCCCATCCGGTGCTCGGCGCGATCGCATCGACGTACTCCCGGGGGATCCAGTTCATGTAATGACGCAGATGCTGAATGACTTGTTCGCGTGGCTGATCGCCGTCGCCCAGGGCGAACCAAAACGACGTCGCGAGATGCGGTTTGGCCTTACCCGCGGCCGCCCACGCGTCGCGGGCGACGTCGAACAGTTCGTTCTGCTTGGCGAGGTCGAGGTCCATCGAGATCCCGGCCAGCCCCTCGGCCCACTGCGCGGCGCTGCGCAGGGTCTTGGGTCCGGTGGTGCCGACCAGCAGTCGCGGCCCGCCGTCGCGGGCGGGCCGAGGCCCAACCGGCAGCACCGATTCGGTGACCTTCTCCCCCGCCCAGACTCGCTTCATGATGGCCACCCGCTCGGCCATGTCCCGCATGGTCTGGGTCTTCGGGTCGGCACCGGCGGCGCGGTAATCCTCGTGGCGACCCCCCACCCCGATGCCGACGGTCAGCCGCCCGCCGCTGAGCAGATCACCGGTGGCCAGCGCCTTGGCCAGCATCACCGGATCGTGCAACTGGGGAACGACCACGGTGGCCACCAGCGGCACCCGCTCGGTCCATCCGGACAGCGCGCCCAGCAGTGTCAGCGAGTCCGGGTTGGCGAAGGCGATCCGCTCACCCCAGCACAGCGAGGAGAACGGTCCCTCGTCGATGGCCTGGGCCCACCGCTTGAGGGTCTCTGCGTCGACGTCCGGCTCCATCACCGGCAAGGTCATCCCAATCTGCACGACCGCGATTCTGGCACGGCGGCTGCACGCGCCCCCGCGGTTCGGCGGGTACTGACAGGATGACCCGCATGCCGATCGACACCACCGCCATCGCCCACCTGCGGCTGACCGTCACCGACATCAAGCGGTCGCGCGAGTTCTACGACAGCGTTTTCGGCTGGCCGGTCTTCGCCGCACTGCCCGAGAACGCCGACGCGGCGACCCGTGAGCAACTTTCGTTCCTGTTCGGGGGTGTCATCTACAACATCGGCACCGCGCTGATCGGGCTGCGCCCAACCGGAACCGGAACCTTCGACGAAGACCGGGTCGGCCTAGATCACCTGGCTTTCGGCCTACCCGGCCTGCCTGACCTGGAAATGGCTGCGGCACATCTCGACGCACTCGGCATCGCGCACGAGCCCATCAAGGACATCGGGGTGTCCTACATCCTGGAATTCCGTGACCCCGACAACATCGCCCTGGAGCTGACGGCCCGCAAGTAGGAGCCGGCCGCGAGATCGACGTTTTGGCGGGTCTTTCTCGAACTTTCCCGGCGAACCGCCGGGTTGGGCGCAAGCAGACTAGGGCGCGGGATCCTTGCGGGCACGAATCGGCCCCGCGGCCGGTGGTGGGTTCAGCAGGTTGCCTCGCAGGCTCCCCCGCGTAGTCCTGACAGCGACCAGCAGCCAGGTTCCCAGCAGCCCGACATAGGCGATGACGGCCGCGGCCTTGAACGCCGGCAGCCCGGTGTGCACGGCCAGCTGCGTGGTGCCCGTGACGAAGGTGCCGACCGGGAAGGTCAGGCTCCACCAGGTGAGCGCGAACGGCATGCCCCGCCGCAGGGTGCGGATCGTCAACGAGGTGGCCAGCGCGATCCAGAGCACCGCGAATCCCCACACCGGCACTCCGAAGATGATCGCGAAGGCGTTCAGGTTGTCGGCCAGGTCCGGGCGCACCGCCAGCGCCGCGTTGAGGCCGAGAAGCCCGGCGGCGGTGATGGATTGCCCGAGTGGACCCAGCACAATCCAGAGCGTGGGCACCCTGGCGGTACCCGACGTTCCGTACAGCGCAAGCCTGCTCCAGATCAGCGTGATGATGATGAATGCGGCCACCAACGAGAGCCCGAACATCGCGTAGCAGCCGTAGAGCATGGTGGTGCGCCCGGTGCCCGGTGCCATATGCGGGATGAGCAAGGCGCCGTTGGCCGCCGAGACCATCGGGGGCACCACCGGCATCAGCCAGCCGCCGAACGCCGCGTCGGGTTCGACGTTGTGCTGGGTGAACATCAGGAACGGAATGCTCACCGCTGTGAACAGTCCTCCCACGGTGCCGGCCGTCCACAGCACCCAGTCCAGGTCGACCGCGAGTCGTTCACCGATGAGGTCGCGGCCGACCAGCACCGCGCCGCCACCGACGGTCAGCAACGCCATCGGCGCCGCCCCGTAGAAGTGGGCCATCTGCGGATTTCGGGCATGGCTGCGGGCAACCGTCGGGTGTCGCAACCAGTGCACGCCCACCACCGCGATCAGCACGGCCAGCAGCACCGCGGCGATCGCCCATACCACCAGGGCGAAACCGCGCAGGCCCCAGACGTGGACCGGGAGCGTCGCGCCCGCGGCGGCCACGATTCCGGTGCCCATCACCGATGCGAACCAGTTGGGTCCGATATTGCCCAGCACTTCGCCACGGGTCTGCGGTGTCGCCATAAGTCACAGACGGTACGGCACCAGCCGGCCGAGCCCGACCCTCATTGCGGGGCGTGGCCGAAAGTGCTTGACTGGTAAGGGTTATGGCAATCGGGTTCAATCACACCATCGTGGCGGCACGCGACAAGCACGAGTCCGCCGGGTTCTTGACCGAACTGTTCGGGCTGCCCGATGCCGTGCCCGTGGGCCGACGCTGCGGGTGAGGAACCGATTCACCCGCAGCACTACGCGTTCCTGGTCTCCGAAGCCGACTTCGACGCGATCTACACGAAGATCGCCGATCGCAAGCTGCCCCACTGGGCCGATCCCCGGGCGACCCGGCCCGGTGAGATCAACCGCAACGACGGCGGGCGCGGCGTCTACTTCCGCGATCCGGCGGGCCACTTCCTGGAGATCATCACCCGGCCCTACGGATCCGGGCCCGGCTGAGGCGTACGTCAACCGCCGTGGCCGCGCCGGTCCTCCTGGCTCAGGTAGTCGCTGGCGAGATGGGCGACGTGCTCGGGCAGCTGTCCGGCGGCGACATCGGCCAGGCTGGTCTCCTCGAGCACCGAGCGCATGCTGGCGCGCAGCGCCCGCCACACATCGGTCAGTGCCGCCGTCGGGCCGCTGTAGGGCAAGTCGCCAAGACCGATGTCACGGACGCTCGCCAGCGGTCCGTCGATGCAGCGCAAAACGTCGGCGATGCTGATCTCCGAGGCCGGACGGCCTAACTCGTAGCCCCCGTCGCGGCCTCGATGACTGCGCACCAACCGGTCGGTGCGCAAGTCGGAGAGGATGTCGACGAGGAACTGGGCGGGGATGCCCTGAGCCTTGGCCAGATCCTCGGTCTTGACCAGCGCACCGGTGTCAACGGACGCGAGGTGGATCATGGCGCGAACGGCGTACTCCGCCTTCGCCGACATCCGCATGTCGCGAATTCTGCCATTGCCACGTCCGGCGGCGGCATCGTCGACTCGTTAGCGCCGATGCGCTCGATGCGGCCGGTGTAGCGGATGCGGCGTCACGACCTGCCGTAAGACACCGCCCAGCCGTTGCAGGGAGTCCCGTGTTCGGTTCACCGACGCCAGTGCGCGCTGCCTCATCTGGGATTGGGAAACCCTCTTCTGCGGAACCGCCTTGTTGCCGTCGCTCAGGTCCGTGGCACCGTTGATCGCCGACGGCTTCCTCGACCCCGAATCCGCCTTGCCGGTGGGACCCGCGGGGGCGGACGACTTCGAGTTGACCGCGGATCCGCGGCGGTGCCCCAGCGTGGCTCGAAGGGATGTCGAGTGCTCGACCTGTGGCGGCCGAGCGACCGGGCCGGCCATTCGCGGGCGGTGTTCAGACCGCCTGACGATGTCGGCCAGTTCCGCCAGCCGCTTGCGGACCTCCGTGCGGATCGCCTTCACGACCATCGACGGCGGACCGAGGGGCGCCGCCGCCGCCTGCAGCGCCGAGGTGATGGCACTGTCGACGCCGCCGCGCGCCAGCGTGGTCAGCGTGGTCGCGATACGCCGGGGTTCGGCTGCGGCCAACGTTCCGGCCGCTTCGGAGGTCTCGACGACTTGCACGCTGATGTAGCCCACGTAGTCGGCGACGGTCGTGACGGCGTGCTGCAGCGCCGGGCCCTCGGTATCCGGGTCGGGGCCGTTGGCCGCAGGTTGTCCGCCGAGCAGATCAGCGACCGCGACGCGTGGCGCCTGCGGCCGCGCCGACAACGTGCGACCCGATGTTGCCGCGGTGGTTGGTTCCGACCAGAACGCGTCGCCGACCGCCCAGCCGCCGAACAAGGTGATGTTGGTGACGACCCCGGCAACCGATCGCTTGAACAGATTCGCCGGACTGGATTGGCCGGGATTGTGGGCGATCGCATCGAGCAGAGCCCGGTCGTGCGCAGCGCTCGATGTGGTGCTGCCGACCGAGAGCTTCACCGCGGGGACGCGGACATCCGAGGGCGGCGCCGAAACGGGATTGGCAACCACCGCAGTCGCGCCGACAAGTGCCACTCCGGTGGTGAAAATCGCGCCGATACCCCGCCGCAACGATGCGCTCACCTCCTAGCCATTCCAGGCCTATTTCCGGCTTAAGGATACCTGAGAAGAAGCTAAGAGAGGAGTCCCGAATTCGGGACATTTCATTTGCTGAATTTGACGCATGCGAAACGCAGAGTGCCCCTCCCTGTTGGCAAGGGAGGGGCACTCTTCAGCGCCGTGGGTCAGTCGCCGGACGTGGCGGCCGCCCTCTTCGAGCCGCCGACACCGCGCTTGGAGCCGGCCTTGCCCGATTCGCTCTTGGCCTGGCTGCCGCTGGACTTGCCAGCCGCGGCGGTGCTGTTGTCACCGGCCGGGCTTCCGCTGCCGGCGGTGGCACCGCCCTCGTCAGCGGCCGACGGTTCCTGCGCGGCCGCGGCGCGCAGCGCCGAAGCGGACGGAACCGCAGACGCCGACGCCGCGGCAGACTGGGCCGCAGCGGGGGGCGGTGCCGGATTCGCCGTCGACAGAGCGGTTTGGACGTCGTTGACGACGGTGGAGACCACCGTTCGCACGCTCGGGACGAACGCCGAAATCGGCGCCGGCGCAAGCACGCCCGGACCGACGGTGATGGCGGTGAGCGCACCCGGGATGCCGGTAGGCCCGAACAAGCCGTCAACCACGGCATTCCAGGTGTTTTCGATCGGATTCGCCGAGCTCAGAGCGGCGACTGCATTTTGCAGTACCTGAACCACGCTGCCGGCCACCACCAGGCCCTGGTTGACCACCGCGGTGGCGATCTCCGGTGTCAGTGCCGCCAGTGCTGTGGCCACGGCTGCAGCGCGGGTCACCACGCCGGTCAAGACGTACTGCCCGGTCGCGAGCGCCTCCTCCCCCGCGGCCGTGACGGCGTTTGTCAAGGTGGTGATCGCACCGGGAATGTCCAAGGTCAGCAAGTCCCCAAACGCATTCCAGGTGCCCTCGCTCAGGAGGTAGGCGCTCGTACCCAGGCCCTTGCCCGTTTGGTAGAGATAGTCGGACCCGTTGACACCGAGCTGGCTGATGATCGGCAGTCCGTCATCGATGATCTGCGGCAATAGACCGATCGCCGCGAGCGAGCTCCACGGGGCCGGGTTCGGCAACGGACCAGCCGTGTCGAATAGGAACGCGTTCGCCAAGCCGATGCTCGTGATCAGCTCCGAAATCGGGCTGTCGAAGCCAGCCAACGCCACCTGGGCGGCCGACGGCAACTGAAGATCGGGCAAGGCGAGATTGGCCTGCGTAACCGGCGTCATTGCAATGGCACTGGCGCCGACGACCGCGGCCGTTCCCGCAATGAGCTGAGAGCGTATGGAGATTTGCATTTCAATCCCTCCCGGGCGTGGGGTCAACACTGACAAAGCTGAAGATACCTGAGAGGAACCTGAGTGAAACGAAATATTTACGTTTTTGCGAAATTTCTTTTTTTCGCTCCGGTCAAAATTTTCCCGGGTAAACAGAGGGTTAACTCGCCCATCATGGACGACGTGGGGTAAACGCATCATACGGTCGCCAGTAGCAAACTTCTGGGCGTTCGCCTGTGGGCGAGCATCAGTTGCGTTCGACCATAAACCGGCCCGCTAGCGGAGGTCGTTTCTCTCAGGTTCTCGGGGCGCTTTTCTCAGCCACCGGTCAACCGTGGCGTCAGTCGGGGACGGCTGCCGAATCCGCGGCCACCACAGCGAACAGATCGCTGAGCGCCGCGAGGCTCGCCGCTTGCAGTGTCGCGGCGGGTAATTCGGCCCCGTCGACACCCGGAAGCGACCGCGTGGCCGTGGCGCGGGCTACCACAGTCGGCGCATAACCCAGATTGAAGGCCCCCCGGGCGGTGGAGTTCACGCACATATGGGTCATGAATCCGGCGATGACGAGATTGTGAGCGCCGACCGACTTGAGTCGTCCGTCCAGGTCGGTCTGCACAAAAGAGTTCGGATAGTTCTTGACCACGACCGGCTCGTCCGCACGAGGCGCGACGCGGGCCACGATGGCACCACTTTCGCCGGTGATGTCGTACAACGACCCCGGACCGTCGTCATGCTGGATGTGGATGACCGGGCTGCCCGCCGATCGCGCCCGGTCCAACAGCGCGGCGGCTTCGTCCAGCGCGGCCTGCACACCCTCGAGCTCCATGACGCCGAGCGTGTAGGTGTTCTGGCAATCGACCAGAACCAGCGTCGAGGCGGCCAGGCTCGGCGGTTGCAGGGGAAGGCCCGCCAAGGCGCGCAGGGTGGTGAGATCGGACATGCCGCAACGCTACTGCGTTGCGGCCAGCACCGCCTGTGCGTATTCGGGTCGGCACACCACAACGTCGGGCAGCAGCGGGTCGGGCCGGTTGTACCGGAGCGGCGAACCGTCGATGCGCGACGTATGCAGGCCGGCAGCCCGCGCGACGGCCACCGGAGCGGCCGAATCCCATTCGTACTGACCGCCGGCGTGAACGTAGACATCCGCTCGGCCCTGCACGACGGCGGCGACTTTCGCTCCGGCAGAGCCCATCTCGACCAGCACGCCGTTCAAGGCGTCCCGCACCTGGAGCGCGACGGCCGGGGGCCGCGTCCGGGATACCACGATGCGCGGAGCATCCGGCCCGGGCGGCGGTGCCGCTACCACCGGTGTGGCCAGCGTGACATCCTGCGCCGGAAGGGCCACCGCGCCGGCGACCAGCTCGCCGTCCTGCCACAGCGCCACGTGCACCGCCCAGTCGTCGCGGTCGAGTTCGGAGAACTCGCGGGTGCCGTCGAGCGGATCCACGATCCAAACCCGATGGCTGCGTAGCCGGACGGGATCGTCTGCGCCCTCCTCGGACAGCACCGCGTCGTCAGGTCGCGCGCGCGTCAGCGCCTCCATCAAATAGTCGTGGGAGCGTTTGTCGCCGGCTGCCTTTCGCTCCGCGGCCGACGCGCTGGCCAGCTCGGCACGGACGTCGAGCAGCAGCTTACCCGCCCGGGCGGCAAGGCTGGCGGCCAGATCGTGGTCGCTCACCGCTCGCCGTCCAACAAATCGATGACCTGCTGCGCCAGTTCGTCGCATTCGTGATCCGGGGTCAACCGCAGATCCGGGTTCTTCGGGCGCTGGTAGGGACTGTCGATCCCGGTGAAGTGGGTGACCTCCCCGGCCCGTGCCTTGGCGTACAGCCCCTTGGGATCTCGCCGCTCGCAGTCCTCCAGCGGGGTGTCGACGAAGATCTCGAAGAACTCCACGCCTTGATCGGCATGCACCTTGCGGGCCAACTGCCGATGCTCCTCCAACGGGCTGATAGCCGGCACCAGAACCGTCAGACCCGCATCGGCCATCAGCGTGGCGATGTGGGCCAGCCGACGCAAGTTCTCGGCCCGATCGGCCATCGAGAAGCCCAGGTCGGCGTTGAGGCCATGGCGTAGGTTGTCGCCGTCGAGAATGTAAGCGGGGCAGCCATGTTCAAGCAGCTTCTGCTCGACGAGGACGGCGATCGACGATTTGCCGGAACCGGACAGCCCGGTGAACCACAGCGTTCGTCCCTTGGTCAGCCGTTCGCCGGGTGTCACCAGCGACTGGTGGCGAACGGTATTGGGTGTGGCGACGCGGGTGGCCGCGGGCGTGGTGTCGCGGACCATGCCCGCGGCGACGGTCACGTTGGTGTCGGGATCGATCAGGATGAACGACCCGGTGGCGACGTTGCGCGTGTATTCGTCGAGCAACAGTGGTACCTGGGTGCGCAGTGTCACTCGGCCGAGTTCGTTGAGCTTCAACGCCGTTGCGCTCTTATCGCGGTGCAGGGTGTTGACGTCCAGTCGATAGTCCAGACTGGCGACGCGAGCTCGCGTGGTGCGGGTGGTCTGCTTGACGACGTAGTCACGTCCCGGCTCGAGCGAGGCGTTGTCTGCCATCCAGCACACCGTCGCGTCGAACTCCTGTGTGGGCGTCGGCTGGTTCTGCGGGCGCGAGATCATGTCGCCGCGAGAGATGTCGATTTCATCGGCGAGGCTGATCGAGACGGCCATCGGTGGGAACGCCTCGGCGACTGGGCCGGTCGGCCCATCGATCGCGATGATGCGGCTGGTCTTTCCACTGGGTAGGACGACGACCTCGTCGCCGGGCCGCAGGATGCCGCTGGCGACGGTCCCGGCGTAGCTGCGGTGATCGGCGTGTTCGACGGTCTGCGGCCGGATCACGTATTGCACCGGGAACCTGGCGTCGACCAGGTTGCGGTCACCGGCGATATAGACCTCTTCGAGGTGGCTCAGCAGTGGTGGGCCGTCATACCAAGGGGCCTTGTCCGACTTCGTCACCACGTTGTCGCCGTTGAGCGCCGACATCGGAATGGTGGTGACGTCATGGATGTCGAGCCGGGCGGCGAACGCGTGGAACTCCTCCCGAATCCACTCGAAACGCTCACGGTCCCAATCGATGAGGTCCATCTTGTTGACCGCAAGCACAACGTGCTGGACGCCTAGCAGCGAGGCCAGGAACGCGTGCCTGCGTGACTGCTCAAGCAGGCCGTGGCGCGCGTCGACGAGAACGATCACCAGCTGAGCGGTCGACGCCCCGGTGACCATGTTGCGGGTGTACTGGATGTGCCCGGGCGTGTCGGCGATGATGAATTTCCGCTTGGCCGTGGCGAAATACCGGTAGGCTACATCGATGGTGATGCCCTGCTCGCGCTCCGAGCGCAGCCCGTCGGTGACCAGTGCGAGGTCGGTGTAGTCGTTGCCGCGCTCGCGTGACGTCCGCTCGACGGCGGCCAGCTGGTCTTCCATCACGGCTTTGGAGTCGTAGAGCAAGCGGCCGATCAGGGTCGACTTGCCGTCGTCTACGGAGCCGGCGGTGGCGATCCTCAACAATGACCCGGTGGGCAGGAGCGAAGCGACGTGGGTCTTGGATTCAGCCATCAGAAGTAGCCCTCCCGCTTGCGGTCTTCCATACCGGCTTCGGAGATTCGGTCGTCGGCGCGGGTGGCGCCGCGTTCGGTCAGCCGCGACACTGCGGTTTCGGCGATGACCTCGTCGACGGTGGCTGCCGTGGACTCCACGCAGCCGGTGCAGGTCACGTCGCCGACCGTGCGGAATCGGACCGCTGTTTCGAATACCGGCTCGTCGGCGTTCGGCTGCATGAACTCGTGGACGGCCAGCAGCATTCCGTCGCGCTGGAACACCGGCCGGCGATGTGAGTAGTAGATCGCCGGCAGGGTGATCTCCTCGGCGCCGATGTAGGCCCAGATGTCGTACTCGGTCCAGTTCGACAGCGGAAAGACGCGGATGTGCTCACCCTTGCGATGGCGGCCGTTGTACAGATTCCACAGCTCGGGTCGCTGGGCTTTGGGGTCCCACTGACCGAACTCGTCGCGGAAGCTGAAGACCCGCTCCTTGGCCCGCGCCTTCTCCTCGTCACGGCGGGCACCGCCGAACGCGGCGTCGAACTTGTTCTCCCGGATCCCCCGCAACAAGGTGACGGTCTGCAGCGGATTGCGTGAGGGCCCGTTGTCCACCACCCGGCCCGCGGCGATGTCGTCTTCGACGCTGGCGACCACCAGCCGTAGACCGTACTTCTCCACCAGGGCATCGCGGGTGGCGATCACCTCGTCGAAGTTGTGACCGGTGTCGACATGCATCACCGGGAACGGCAGCCGCCCGGGAGCGAAGGCCTTGATCGCCAGGTGCAGCATCACGATCGAGTCCTTGCCCCCGGAGAACAGCAGCACCGGCCGCTCGAACTCGGCAGCGACCTCGCGGATGATGTGGATCGCCTCGGCCTCCAGCGACCGCAGATGGCTCAGCTCGTACTGCCCCGGCATGGGACGTTCGACCACCGGACTTGCCATGGTTTCCTCGTAAAGTTGGTAGTTTTGACCAGAATTACAAAGCTAACCTGGAATGTAGCGACCACAGGGAGTGAAGTCAAGATTGAGAGCACCCCTAGGCTCAGCTAGAGGACCACCTCGGCCAGTCGGCCGGAGCGACATTCAAGAAGAAACCGCGCAGCCAGTCATGCTCGGTGATGAATGAACTGTTCTGCATGCGCAGCAACTACTGGCGGACGTCCTCGACGATTAGCCGCGCGCTGTGAGTTCAAAACTCCCGAATTTCTACCGGAACCGCCGAGCCACCACGCAAACGCGCTGAAAGCGCAGTTCATGGCTGTTCTCGAGGGTCAGCTACCGCCCATATCATCTCAACCGGGCAGGCCAGCCGGCCCCCGAGAGGATCGACATCGCCGGTCGGGGTTTGCTGGCCACCCGAGGGCGCGCCTGTCGGCGGCCAACCGCGATCGGACCTTCCCGTCGTTTCCGGCCGCCATCTCCTAACCTGTGCTGCATGCACCCTGTGGCGGGCGGAGCCCGATGACGCGATTCCTGGCGCGTCGGCTGCTGAACTATCTGGTGCTGTTGGCATTGGCGTCGTTTCTGACCTTCACGCTGACGTCGTTGACGTTCACTCCGTTGAACAGTTTGTTGCAACGCAATCCGCGTCCGCCGCAAGCCGTGATCGATGCCAAGGCCGCCGAGCTCGACCTCGACAAGCCGATCCCGATGCGATACGGCCACTGGGTGGCGGGCGCGGTGCGCGGCGATTTCGGTACCACAGTCACCGGCCAACCCGTCGCCGACGAACTGTGGCGACGCATCGGGGTCAGCCTGCGACTGCTGGTGATCGGCTCGGTACTGGGCACCGTGATCGGTGTCGTGGTGGGCGCCTGGGGCGCGATTCGGCAATACCAGTTGTCGGATCGGGTGATAACTCTGCTGTCACTGTTGGTGATCAGCACGCCGACATTCGTGATCGCGAACCTGATGATCCTGGCCGCGCTGAAGGTCAATTCCATACTGGGCCTTCAGATATTCGAGTACACCGGTGAGACGTCACCGGACAGCGGCGGGTTGGCCCCCCAGACATTCATGCACCAGTTCGTCGACCGGTTGCAGCACCTGATTCTGCCGAGCGTCACCCTGGCGCTCGGCGCCATCGCCGGGTACAGCCGCTACCAACGCAATGCCATGCTCGACGTTCTCGGTCAGGACTTCATCCGCACCGCCCGGGCCAAGGGACTGACCCGGCGACAGGCGTTGTTCAAACACGGGCTACGCACGGCCCTGATCCCGATGGCAACGCTATTCGCCTACGGGGTAGCTGGTTTGGTCACCGGAGCGGTGTTCGTGGAGAAGATCTTCGGCTGGCACGGGATGGGCGAGTGGATCATCCAGGGCATCGCCACCCAGGACACCAACATCGTCGCGGCTATCACGGTGTTCTCCGGCGCCGTCGTGCTGCTGGCCGGACTGCTGTCCGACGTCATCTACGCGATTCTGGATCCCCGGGTGAGGGTCGCATGACGCAAACGCCCAGCACCACCCCCCGGGACGTCGTCGAATCCGAGGAGTTCACCTCCCGGCGCACCCTGGTGCTGCGTCGGTTCGCGAGCAACCGGGCCGCGATGGCGTCCCTGGTGGTGCTCGCCGTGCTGTTCATCGGCTGTTATGCGTTGCCGCCGCTGCTGCCCTGGTCCTACACGGATCTGGACTTCTACGCGTTGCAGGCCCCGCCCAGCACCGAGCACTGGTTCGGCACCAACGCGTTAGGGCAGGACCTGCTGGCCCAGATTCTGCGTGGCATGCAGAAGTCGATGCTCATCGGTGTGTGCGTGGCGGTGATCTCGACGGGAATCGCCGCCACCGTCGGTTCGGTCGCGGGTTATTTCGGGGGGTGGCGCGACCGGACGTTGATGTGGCTGGTGGACCTACTGCTTGTGGTTCCCAGCTTCATCCTGATCGCGATTCTCACGCCACTGACCAAGAATTCGGCCAACGTCGCGTTACTCATCGTGCTACTCGCCGGATTCAGCTGGATGGTGAGCTCCCGGATGGTGCGCGGCCTGACGATGAGCCTGCGGGAGCGCGAGTTCGTCCAGGCGGCAAGGTATATGGGTGTCTCGAGCCGCCGTATCATCACCCGTCACGTCATTCCCAACGTCGCCTCCATCCTGATCATCGACGCCGCACTGAACGTCGCGGTCGCGATCCTCGCCGAAACCGGGTTGAGCTTCCTGGGTTTCGGCATCCAGCCACCCGACGTCTCGCTGGGCACCCTGATCGCCGACGGGACAAAGTCGGCGACGACCTTTCCGTGGGTGTTTCTGTTTCCGGCCGGGGTGCTGGTACTGATCCTGGTGTGCGCCAACCTCACCGGGGACGGGCTTCGCGACGCCTTCGACCCTGGCAGCACCACCCTGCACCGTGGCCGCAGGAAGAAGACAACGTCATGAGCGAGACGCTGCTGGAGGTCAGCGACCTGGCCGTCAGCTTCCCGACCGACACCGACGATCTGACCGCGGTGCGCGGCTTGACCTATCAGGTCCGGGCGGGCGAGGTCGTCGCGATGGTCGGCGAATCGGGGTCGGGCAAGTCGGCGGCGGCCATGGCGGTCATCGGCCTACTGCCCGAGTACGCCGCGGTGTCTGGCTCGGTGCGGCTGGCCGGCCAGGAACTTCTCGGCTTGTCCGACACCGACATGTCGAAGATCCGCGGGCGGCGCATCGGCACGGTGTTCCAGGATCCGATGTCCGCACTGACGCCGGTCTACACCGTGGGCGATCAGATCGCCGAAGCCATCACCGTGCACAACCGCGATATCGGCAAGCAGGCGGCGCGAAACCGGGCCGTCGAATTGCTTGAGCTCGTCGGTATCGCCCAACCCGAGCAACGAGCGCGCGCCTTCCCCCACGAACTGTCCGGAGGTGAACGCCAGCGGGTGGTCATCGCGATCGCGATCGCCAACGACCCCGATCTGCTGATCTGCGACGAACCGACGACAGCACTCGATGTCACCGTGCAAGCCCAGATCCTCGAGGTACTCAAGACCGCGCGCGACGTCACCGGTGCCGGCGTATTGATCATCACCCACGATCTGGGAGTGGTGGCCGAGTTCGCCGACCGCGCACTGGTGATGTACGCCGGACGCGTGGTCGAGGTCGCCGCCGTCACCGACCTATATCTTGACCGCCGAATGCCCTATACCGCAGGCCTGCTGGGCTCGGTGCCGCGCCTCGACGCACCACAGGGCACTCGGCTGGTCCCCATCCCGGGTGCGCCACCGTCACTGGTGAACCTTCCGGCCGGCTGCCCGTTCGCACCGCGCTGCCCACTGGCCATCGACAACTGCCGAGTCGCCGAGCCGACGCTGCTGCCCGTCGCCGACCGCCATGGCCACCAGGCGGCGTGCGTACGTACCGACCAGGTCGAGGGGCGCACCGCGGCAGAGATCTACGGCATGTCCACCCAGCCCGCGGTCGTCGAGGACGCCACCGAACGCGAGGTGGTGATCAGGGTTCAAGACCTGGTCCGCACCTACCGGCTGACCAAGGGCGTGGTGTTCCGCCGCCAGATCGGCGAGGTCCGCGCCGTCGACGGCTTGAGTTTCGAGGTGCCCCGTGGCCAGACCGTGGGCATCGTCGGTGAGTCCGGATCGGGGAAGTCCACCACCCTGCACGAGATCCTCGAGTTGACCGCGCCGCAGTCCGGCTCGATCGAAGTGCTCGGCAACGACGTCGCCGCCCTCACGTCGGCCCGCCGGCGCGAACTACGCCGAGACCTGCAGGTGGTGTTCCAGGATCCGGTGGCCTCGCTGGACCCTCGGCTACCCGTCTTCGATTTGCTGGCCGAACCGTTGGGCGCCAACGGCTTCGACAAGACAAGCATCGATGCGCGGGTGGCAGAGCTGCTGGAGATCGTCGGATTGCGCCGCGCCGATGCCAGTCGCTACGCGCAGGAGTTCTCCGGCGGCCAGAAACAGCGGATCGGGATCGCGCGAGCTCTCGCCTTGCAACCCAAGATCCTGGCTCTCGACGAGCCGGTGTCGGCGCTCGACGTGTCCATCCAGGCGGGCATCATCAATCTGCTACTGGACCTGCAGCGCGAATTCGACCTGTCCTACCTGTTCGTCTCGCACGACCTGTCGGTGGTCAAGCACCTCGCCCACCGCATCGTCGTGATGTACCGCGGCGCGATGGTCGAGTACGGCGATGCCGATGAGATCTTCGCCAACCCGCGGCACGCATACACCAGAAAGTTGCTGGCCGCTATCCCGCAACCGGATCCCACTCGCCGTTAGCATCAGTTGCGTGACAGTGAAGCGAACAGACACACAATCGCACGCAATGGGCCGTCGGAACGCGATTCTGCGTCTGCTCGTCTCGATGAGCGCGGCAATGTTGGTCGTGGCCGGGTGCTCCAGCGGCAAGCAGGAAGTCCCATCCGCCGGCGGCAACGCCGAACTCGGCGCGACCAGCGATATCAATCCGCAGGACCCGGCGACCCTGCGCAAGGGCGGCAACCTGCGGCTGGCGCTGACCTCGTTCCCGTCGAACTGGAACACCCTCAACATCGACGGCAACGAGGCCAACACCGCCGCGATGCTGCGGCCCACCATGCCCCGCTCGTTCGTGATAGCCGCCGACGGCTCGATGAAGGTCAACACCGATTACTTCACCAGCGTCGAACTGACCGGCACCGACCCTCAGGTCGTCACCTACACGATCAACCCCAAGGCCGTCTGGTCTGACGGCACCCCGATCACCTGGGAGGACATCGCCTCCCAGATCAACGCAACCAGCGGCAAGGACAAGGCCTACGCCTTCGCCTCGCCCAACGGCAGCGACCGGGTCGCATCGGTCACCCGGGGGGTCGACGATCGCCAGGCCGTCGTCACCTTTGCCAAGCATTACGCCGAATGGCGCGGCATGTTCGCCGGCAACACCATGCTGCTACCCAAGAGCATGACCGCCAGCCCGGACGTGTTCAACAAAGGCCAGCTCAACGGGCCCGGCCCGTCGGCGGGGCCGTTCATGGTCTCGTCGTTGGACCGCACCGCACAGCGCATCGTGCTGACCCGAAATCCGAAGTGGTGGGGCACCCCGCCGGTATTGGATTCCTTCACCTTCCTGGTCCTCGATGACGCAGCGAGACTTCCAGCACTGCAGAACAACACGATCGACGCCACCGGCCTGGGCTCGCTGGACGAACTGACCATCGCCCGGCGGACTCCTGGCATCTCGATCCGGCGGGCGCCCGGCCTGAGCTGGTATCACCTCACCATCAACGGCGCGCCCGGTGCGATCCTGGCTGACAAGGCGCTGCGGTTGGCCGTCGCCAAGGGCATCGACCGGCAGGCTATTGCCGATGTGACACAACGCGGTCTGGTCGACACGCCCGTGCCACTGAACAATCACATCTTCGTGGCAGGCCAGAAGGGCTATCAAGACAACGCCCAAGTGGTGGCCTACGACCCTGAAAAGGCCAAGCAGGAGCTCGACGCCCTAGGCTGGAAGCAGAACGGACAGTTCCGCGAGAAGGACGGCAAACAGCTGGTCATCCGCGACGTGCTTTACGACGCGCAAAGCACCCGCCAGGTCGCGCTCATCGCCCAGAACAGCCTGGCCCAAATCGGGGTGAAGCTGGAGATCGATGCCAAGCCCGGCAATGGTTTCTTCACCAACTACATCATTCCGGGCGATTTTGACATCGCCCAATTCTCCTGGGTGGGTGACGCTTTCGCATTGTGCTGCCTGAACCAGATCTACACCACCGGCGCAGAGAGCAACTTCGGCAAGATCAGCAGCCCCGAGATCGACGCCAAGGTCGAGGACGTGCTGAACGAGCTCGACCTGGACAAGGCGCGCAGCCTGGCCAACGATGTGGACAAGTTGATCTTCGACGAGGTGTTCAGCCTGCCGCTGTTCCAGTCGGCCGGCAACGTCGCGGTGCGCAGCAATCTGGCCAACTACGGACCGGCTGGACTGGGAGACTTGAACTACAGCGCAATCGGATTCATGAAGTAGCGCGCTGCACCAGTTTCGGGACCACCTCGGGCAGCGCCGCCTCGATGCGCGCCGCGGCGCCGATCGCCGACACCATCAGGCGCAGCGCGGGACGGGTGGGCATGGCGTCCAGCGCCCCGGCCTGCTCAGGCAGGTCGGCCTGCCGACCTGCCGCGAGCACCGAGGCGATCCGCAACGCGGCCCGCTCCTTGCTGTCGAGCACGCTGTGCCCGGTGGTGGCCAACCGCACCAACACCGACCCGGGGATCAGGCCAGCCACCCGGTCAGCGACCTCGGGCGGTGTGGTCAGGTCGCGACCCCCGGAGATGACAACGGTGGGCCAGATGAAATTCGGCATCTCGGCGACCAGGTCGAACGGCTCGGCGTCGAACGAAGTATCGCCGGGGGCGAAGTCACGCATCGCCACCGCAGGGTCCAGGGGTAGGCCGTCAGGGGTTCCCGCGTAGTTCAGCTCGCGGTAGGCGATCCGGCCCACCAGGTCGGTCTCGTTGCGGTACGGCGCTTTTCGGCCGACCATCAGCTCGGCGACCCGCCCCATCCCGGTCCACAACAGATGCCGGCCCTGCAGGAGAAGGTCGAGCTGCCGGTCCAGCAGTGGTGCCCCGCCGAAGCCGTACACCGCCGCTGCCAGCTGGGCAGCGGTCGGGGTCATGACACCGTCGTCGACAAGTCGGCGCACCTTGAGCGCGAGGTCCTTGGTTTCAGGCTCCTCGCCGTGCCAGAGCACATTGCGCAGGGCACGGCGCACCACCTCGATGTCGTCGCCTGCCAGCAATGGCGAGTCCAGGATCATGGCGTGCACCCGGTTCGGGTGCCGGACCCCAACCCCGGCGGCGATGTAGGTGCCGTAGGACGTGCCGTAGATGATCGCGCGGTCGACCTGGGCGTCGTCGAGTACCGCGGCGACGTCATCGACAACCTGCTCGACGGTGAGCGCCTCGGGCGGCAGGTCGGCGCCGGCGTCGTTGTGGCGGGACATGCCGATACCGCGGTGCTCGATCATGATCACGTCGAGGCCTGCGGCCGCGGCCCGTCTGCGCAAGCCACGGTAGAGCGCGATCGAGGCCGCACCCGGCCCACCAGGGACGATCACGACGGGATGCTTGGTCTTGCGGCCGGTGCGCACGTAGTAGAGATCGAATTCCTCGGTGCCGGTGGGCGTCACCGGGCGGCGAACCGGCCGCACACCGGGCAGCGCGGCGAGTTTCTGGTGGGCGCGGCGGCGCTTCTCGTTCAATGTCATCGCCGCCGGCCCACCATGGCTCGATTGTGCCTCGCTGGAGACGGGAATGGAATGTGGTCTTGACTCCACGCCCAAACCGACGTTTGGACGCGAAACTGCGAGTAGATGTTGCCATTACGTCACTCTCGACACTGCCGCCCCATCCAGCCTGAAGACCTCAGTCTTAGAGGACAAAGTCCCCAACTGATCGCCAGCGGTTCTGCCCAGTGCGACCGCCGTCGTACGTTTGTGGTCGGGAGCACATCATGACGGAATTCATGCGTAACACAGACGCGTTCACCTGGTCGATGGAAACCGATCCGCGGCTGAGGTCCACCGTGGTGACGGTGATCCTTCTCGACCGGTGCCCCGACTGGGACTTGGTGCGCGAGCGATTCGATCTGGTCAGCCGCGAACTGCCGATGTTCCGCCAGCGGGTGGTGAACTCACCACCGCCGGCCCCGCCGCGCTGGGAGTACGCCCCGGACTTCGATCTGGACTACCACATGCGCCGGGTATCGGCGCCGGAGCCGGGCACCCTCCAGGGGGTGCTCGAAATGGCCAGGCTGGCCGCGATGGCCGACTTCGACCGGGCGCGGCCGATGTGGGAAGTCACCCTGGTCGAGGGTCTCGACGACGGCGGCGCGGCGGTCCTCTGCAAATTCCACCACGCTCTGACTGACGGCGTCGGCGGTGTCCAGATCGCGATGACGCTGTTCGACCTGACCGAGGAGCCGCGCGTCATCGACGTGGTGCCGACCGAGCCGGTGGTGCGGGTAGCCTCGCCGCTTGCGGGCTACCGCGATGCCCTGCGGTACAACCTCGGCCTGATCGGCAAAGCGGCCACCGAAACGGTGAAGGGCGTTCCACCCCTGCTGGTCAACATGATTCGGCAGCCGTTGCAGACGGCAGCGTCGGCCGGCGAACTGGCGGCGTCGGTGTACCGCACCGTCCGCCCGGTGAACACGACCGGGTCGCCGCTGATGAAGGACCGCACATTGGTTCGCCGACTGGGGGTGCTCGAGGTGCCGATGCCGCAGCTTCGGGACGCTGCCCACCGGAGCGGCGGTGCGCTCAACGACGCGTTCGTGGCAGGGGTGGCCGGTGGTCTGCGCCGCTATCACGACAAGCACGGCGTGAGTATCGGCGACCTGCATCTGACGATGCCGATCAGCCTGCGCAGCGACGGCGACGAGATGGGTGGGAACCGGATCACCCTGATGCGGTTCGATGTTCCGGTCGGGGTGGCCGATCCGGCAGCACGCATCAGCGGTATCCACGAACGCGCCAACCGGGTGCGCAACGAGAAATCGTTGCCCTATACGCAATTGATCGCGGGCGCACTCAACATGATGCCGCGATGGTACATCGGGTCGATCCTGCGCCACGTGGACTTCCTGTGCAGCGACGTGCCGGGCGTTCCGGTGCCGGTGTATCTCGGTGGCGCGAAGGTGTTGGCGCAGTATGCCTTCGGCCCGACGGTCGGAGCTGCGGTCAACGTCACGCTATTGACGTATGTGGACACCTGTGCCCTCGGCATCGACGTCGACACCGGCGCAATCCCCGACTTCGAGGAGTTCTACGACTGTCTGGCAGCAGGTTTCGAGGAAGTCTTGGCGCTGGCCGACTGACGGCTGCGCGTTCGTGGCTTACTGCAGAGACAGCAGCCAGTCTCGCAGCGCGCCGCCGACGGCATCGGGTGCATCTTCCTGAAAGAAGTGCTTCGCCTCAACGCGCACTTCTGTCTGGTTGGGCCAGTTTCGACAGAACTCGAGATTCACTCCGGTCAGCTGGCCCTCGGTGGTCACGATGAGGAGCTTCGGCACCGGCGACGAAGCCAGCCACGATGCGTAGTTCCCGATCGCTTCGTAGACATCGGATGGCTGACCCAACAGCGGCACTTCCTGAACCCAGGTCAGCGTCGGGCGTCTGGACTCCCCCAGGGACACCCAGGGCCGCCGGTACTCCTGCTCGACCTCGGCAGGCATCGGGGTGAGCACACTGGCCTTCAGGAATACGTCGAGAATGAAATCGCTGTGCAGGACTGTCTTCTCACCCTCGTCCGACCGGCAGAACCTGATGAGATCCGCGCGCTCCGGCGGTTCGTCACCCACCGAGGGGTGCACCAGGGTCTCCCCGTAGGCAATCCCCCTGACCGCATCGGGATGACGGCTGGCCCAGTCGAATCCGAGCGCTCCTCCCCAATCGTGGCCAACGATGACCACCCGGTCGTCGATCGCCAGTTCGGCACAGAACGCATCCAAGTACCGTCGATGCGTGACGTAGCGGTAAGGGTCTGCATCGAGCCGGCCGGAGTCGCCCATCCCGATCAGGTCCGGGGCGATGCAACGTCCCAGGTCTTGGACCCAGGGCATGATGTTTCGCCACAGGTACGAACTCATCGGGTTGCCGTGGAGGAACAGCACCGGATCGCCCTCCCCGACCTCCCGATACGACATAACGGAGTCCAGGACAGCGACAGTCCGTTTCACGGGCTCGGGCTGCCCTGCTGTCGGCCCGTCCGTCATCGGGGCATCCTCGCCATTCCGCGCCACCATCGGCTGTGCGACTGACGTTGTGTGCCAACATGTCTGACCACGTACCAACCCTTCACTCAGTTCGCCGGGGGCAGCAACATCGATTGCCAAGTCTGCGGATTGCCACCCTCAGCCAGGTTCGCCTGGGTGTAGAGCTGCCCGTCGGGAGCCACGTAGGCCCCTGTACTGGGGTCGTATTGCGCCGCGGCGATCGGCGGCGGCACGGGTTCGTTCTGGTCCGGCGGAGGCGCCGGGACCCTGGCGGGCGCGGATGCCGGCATTTGCGGGATGTCTTGTCCCGACGTCGTGGCGTTGGGGTCGCCCTTCCAGTTGTAACCGTCGTTGAGCGGTACGTACTGTTCGTCGCTCTCGCACATCTTCGCGGTGGGTGCACGTTTGCCCGGCTTGGTCGGGCAGGGTATGTTCCGCGCGCCGCGCACGTTGAACGGGGAGTCCTGAGGCACGCGACAGTACACGTTGCCCGGCGGCCGGTCCGGGTAGTCCTCCATCGCCATCGACCGTTGCTGACTTGGTGGAAGGTACCCGGTCAGACACGGTGGCGGTACGTTGAGATTGAGGTCGAAGGTGACGAAGGGGCCCGCATACGCACTGGGATTTCCCAGGTTCGGGACCAGTGAACTGTCCAGGACCGCAATGGCTTGAGGCAACAGCACCAGTAACTGTTCGACACCGGCATGGTAGGTGACAGCGATGTCGCTGACACTGGTCAGATTCGCCAGCAGGATCGGCAGCGTCGGTTGCAGCCGTTCAAAGAGCTTCCTTCCCTCGTCGGCGGCGGCTGGTCCGTTCTGCAGCAGGCCCTGAACAGAGGTGTTCTGCTGCTGGACCTGACCGGTGATGTCGGCGATGTGCGCAGCCCACGCGGCAATCGCATCCGACGTGTCGGCTTGGGTGTCGAGGACCGGCTTGGACTGGTCGATCAGGTTGGTCAATCCAGGAAGGTTCTTCTTCGCGTCGATGGCCAGCGCGGTCGAGCCTTTGACGATCCGGGAAATCTCGGGTCCGAGACCGCCGACTGCGGCGGCGCCCTCGTCGATCACCGTCTTCAGGTTGTCGCGAGGGATTGCCTCCAAGCCGGCATTGGTCTTGTCGAGCAGAATGTTGATGTCTGGCGGGATCGAGGTCCGATCCACCGGTATCACATCGCCGTTCTTCAATACCGACTCACCGGGATCCGGTCGGGGGACGAGTTCGACGTACTGCTCACCGATCGCCGTACGGCTGTGCACCTGGGCATCGAGATCGGCTGGAATCTGGATGCTCGATCTCAGTGACAACACCGCTTCGACACCGTTGTCAGTCATGCGGATGCCGGTGACACGACCAACCTCCTGGCCACGGTATGTCACGTTGCTGCTCTTGTAGAGGCCGCCCGTGGCGGGCAGTTGCATCGTCACCTCATAGCGGCCGATGCCGAAAAGCATTGACGGCAGGCCGATATAGCCGACACCCATCACAGCGCCCGCTATCAACGAAATCAGCCCGATGACGACCAGCTGGATCCTGACCCTTCTGGTGAGCCTCACGTCAGCGCCCCTGATCGGCTACATAGGGTACGGTCAACGGGTTTCCGACAGTGTAGGGGCTCGGCATCTGGTTGAGCGTCCGGCCCCACTGCATCTCCAGTTCGGTGAGGTTGCCTTCCCACCGTGTTCCGGTGAAGAACCCCGTGTCGAGCCGACTCAGGGTGAGATCGAAAACAGCGGTGAGATTCGCGTAATCACCCCGGAAGAAGTTCCTGACGTTCTCTTTGACGAAAGGGAAGGTGGTCAGGAAGCTCAGCGATCGGACCATCGCGGGGCCGGCGTCGGCCAGCGCTTGCAACACGGGTCCGATGTCTTGGAGCTCCTTGGCCAGTTGTTCCTTGGTCTGGTTGACGGTATCTGCCGTCAGCGCGCTGAACTTTCCGAGCTCGTCGAGAGCGTTCACGAGGTTCTGGCGCTGATCGTTGAGCACCTCCAAGGCATGCGGGATGGTCTTGAGCGCCTTGTCCACTACCGGCTTCTGGTCGGCGATCTGGCTTGCCAGTTTGTTGACGCTGTCGGTGGCCTCGATGATGTCCTGGGTCTGATCCTTCACGTTGCCGATGAAGATGTTGAGCTGCTCGATCAAGCTTCTCAAATCGCCTTCACGCCCGGCGAAACCGGTACTCAAGGCCTGGGTGATGTCTTGGATCTGACCCACTCCGCCCCCGTTGAGTAGCAGCGACAGGCTCGCCAGGGTCTGTTCGGTAGTCGGATAGGCCCGGCTGGCCGTGAGCGGAATCAGCGATCCGTTGTGCAGCTTTCCCTGTGGCGAAACTCCTTTGGGAGATGCGAGTTCGACGTGCAATGACCCCAGGAGGCTGGTCTGGCCGATCGTCGCGGTCGCGTTGGCTGGGAGGGCGACATTGCCGTCGAGGGTCATGGTGACCAGCGCGTGCCAGCCCTGACGTTCGATCTTGGTGACCGTCCCGACGTTCACATCGCCGACTCGGACACGGGAGTTCTGTTGGATATTTCCGACGTCGGGCAACTGGGCCTGAACGACGAAGGACCCTGGACCACCACCTGCGGTGCCGGGCAGCGACATCGAGTTCGCCCCCTGCCATTCGCATCCGGTGATGCAGGTGGCGAGTACTCCGACCAGGGTCCCCATGGCCGCGATACTTCGCACCGTCACGGGCTACCTCCTGGTGGCATCAACATGTCTTGCAGGTTGCTTGCCCCGCTCACCGGCGCTGCCGGAGTCTCGGCGGGAAGCGGATCACCTCCCAGTGCGGGTGTATCACCGCCGGGAGCCGCACCAGTGACCGGCGCCTGACCGGGCGGCGGAATGTAGTCCGGACGCAGCCAGTCTTCGCTGTACGTGATTTCATTCGGACGCGCCATGGCTCCAACGACGGGATTGACGCCGAGCGGCGGGAAGTTGTACTGCCGGTTCTTCACGATGGGGGCCAGGTATTGGACACAGAGTTTGGCCGCCTGTTCGGCCCCCAATCGCGATGCCGCCTGGATTGCCCCGCAAATGAACTGAATCGGATTGGAGAAATAGTTCAGGGTGAACGCACCGGCGAAGCCACCGACGGCGGGCGGATAGATGTTGACGAAGTTCGATAGTTGCGTCGGCGCAACGTGCAGAATCTGTTTGATGTCGTCGGCGCTTTCATGAAGCATTGTGCTGATCGAGGCGAGCTTGTCAGACGCGATCCCAATCGGCTCGCGGTTCTCGGCGGTGAAGGCCACCACGTCGGCGATCGCGGCGTTCACATCTGCCAGCGCCCGACCGATCTCATCGGGCTGGTTGGCCAACAGCGCGGTGGTGCCCGCGAGATTCCGGTTAAGTTGGCGCATCACGTCCCGGCTGTCCTGCAGCGCGGACACGACGAGCGAGAGGTTGTTGATCGCACCGAACGCATCGCCGCTGTGGTCCCCCAGCACCGAAATAGCCTGTGAGAGCTTGACAATAGTGTCATGAATGTCGGCGCCCTGACCGCGCAGGTTATCGGCGGCGGTGTTGACGAAGGCGCCCAGAGTGCTGACACCACCGGGTTCAGTGGGTTGCAGTGTGTCGACCAGCTTGCTCAATTGCGTCCGCAGATCGTCCCATTCCACCGGCACCGCGGTGCGCTGCATCGGGATAACGGCATCGTTCTTCATGACGGGACCGTGTTCATACGCGGGCAGCAGCTGGATCGCTCGCGCCGAGACCAGCGATGGAGACAGGATCACCGCGTCGGCATCAGCGGGAACCCTATAGTTGCCGTCAACCCAGAACGTGATCTTCACCTGTTCGGGCTGAGCCTCGATGCTGTCGATCTCACCTACCCGGACACCGAGTATCCGGACGTCGTCACCGACGAAAATGCCGGTGCTGTTGGCGAAGTAGGCCGTGATATGTGTTCTGGTCACTGATTCGCCGGCACGAACGGCTATCACGATTCCACCGATCAGCACCGCCACCAGCAGTACGGCCAGACTCACCACGAGCTTGCCGCGAGTCATCGGCCACCTCCCGCTGCGGGTTGATCACTGGGTCGGTCGGCAGGCACCTCGTCAGGGGCGGGCACGAGGATGTCGGGATGGGGTGGGGGCGGTTGCAGATCGGCAGGCGGACCGGGTGGCGGCCCGCCGGGCGCTGGAGCCGGCAGCGGTTCGCGGTAGGGATACCGCGAATCACCGGGATTGCCGGTGATGGCGTCGGGCAGCGTCGTGCTCGGTGTCCCGCCCTGCCCGGTACGCGGGAACGGCACAGGCAGCGCCGGCGTCGCGGGCTGGCCGGTCCCCGGGTCGGTCACCTGCGAGGGCAACAGGACATTCGGGTCGAGGCCGAGGTCGGAAAACGCGGCGTCGATGAACGGCTGCATGAACTGGCCTGGCGTCACATTGGCGATGAAGCCTTTGAAGAACGGGCCCGAGGCAAGTGCTTCACCCAACGACATCGAGTAGGCATTGAGCCGCCTGATCGACTCCTGCAGCTTTGCCTTGCGGTTGTCGACAATCGTCAAGACCCCGTTGAGTTTGTCCAATGCGGGTTTGAATTCTTTGCGGTTTTCGTCGACGAAGGCCTTCAGTTGATTGGCGAGGGCTGAGATGTTGCCCGAAATATGATCGAGCGCAGCACTCTGCGAACGCAATTGCCCCAGAAGATCGTTTGTATCGTTGATGAGATTGACAATCTGGTCGCTGCGCTCGGCGAGTACCCCGGACACCTTACCGACGTTGGCAAGCAGTGATCTCAGCTGCTGATCACGCTCGTCGAGCGTTTCGGAGAATCGGGACACCCCCTCCAATGCCAACCGAAGTTCGGGTGGTGTGTCGGAGAAGGTCTGGGCGAGCGTGGCCAACGACTGGGACAGCTCCTTGGTGTCAAGTCCGCTGATCGTCGCGGACAGGTCGCCGAGAGCATCGGCCAGCTGATAGGGAGATGTGGTCCGCTCCATCGGGATGGCACCGGCGAGCCGACCCTGGCCGCGCGGACTCACTTCGATGTACTTGGCGCCCAACAGAGTCTTCGTCTTGATCGCGGCCTCGGTCCGGTCGCCGAGCTGAACTCCGCTGTCCACGTTGAACTTCACGTACACGCGTGAGCCATCCAGGCCGATGCTTTCCACCTGCCCGACCCGCACTCCGGCCACCTCCACCGGAGCATCCGGGCGCAAACCTGCGGCATCGGCGAAGTACGCGGAGTAATCCCTGTTTCCGTCGATAAACGGAAGCTTGTCGAAGTTCAGCGCCCCGAGCAGTATTGCGCCGGTTATCCCGGAGCCGACGAGGCCGACGATCAGCGGATTGCGTTCACTCATGGGCCTCATCGCGGCGTGCACCTACCCGAGGGCTGCGAGGCAATTTTCACGTAAATCGGCTGGCCACCTTTACCGTTCAGTTTGAACACAAGCTCGCATACGTAGAAGGCGAACCAGTCACCGTAAAGCCCCTGCCGGCCAAGCGCTTTATAGGCGTCGGGAAGGGTGTTGATCAGATTGTCGACGTACTCATGATCGTTGAGAATGATCGTCGACGTGCGATCCGTTTCGTGTATGACCTTCTGCACCGCGGGTCGCGAGCGGGCGAGCAGGTCGCTGACAGAGGCCGCCGCGGCGTTGGCATAGGCTACCGAGTTGCTGATGTCGTCCTTGCGGTCGGCGAGGGCGTCGGTCAGGGAGGCAATTCTGTCGATGGCCTTTCCGAACTCCTCATTGCTGTCGCCCAGCGATGTGAATACGGTGTTCAAGTTGGTGACGACATCCTTGATGAGTTGATCCCGGTCGGCCAACGTGTTGGTGAGGCCCGAAGTCTGCGCCAGCAGGGAGCCGATTGTCTCGCCCTGACCTTGGAACGCCTGAATCAGCTGTGCGGAAAGCGCATTGACCTGATCGGGATCCAGGGCGCGGAACAGCGGCCGGAAGCCACCGATCAACGTGTCGAGATCCAACGCAGGTGACGTCCGCGCGAGCGGGATGAGGGCACCGGGTTTCAGTGGCGAGCCGCCCTGACGTCCTTGCTCGAGCGCGAGATATCGATCGCCGTAGAGATTGTCGTACCTGATCACCGCTCGGCTGTCGTCGGTGAGCGGTACCGCAACGTCGATGCCGAAGGTGACCGCCACCGTCGCGTCGGCGTTGATCACCAGCTTCTTGACCTTGCCGACCTCCACGCCGGCGATCCGGACGAAATCGCCACTCTTGAGACCGCCGACGTTGGTGAACTGGGCGGTGAATGTGTGTTGCGGTTCGAAACGCAACTGCCCGAAGATCGCGATCAGTAGGAATAGGCCCAGCAGGCACACCGTGACGAAGGCACCGACGCGCCAAAGCGTTCCCGTGAGACGGTCTTTCATCTTGGTCCCTGTTCTGTGTGTGCGTGCGTCGCGCACGGGTCAACCGTCACGGCCGGGGCCCCGGTTCGGCCGGCGGCGCCGGGGGTAGTGGTGTGGGCTGCAGCTGAGCTGGGAAGGGCGTGCTGAACGGCTCCGACCCTGGCGCGGGTCCGGGTTCGCGCGGCGCCCCCGGCGGGGGCGCCGGAGGCAACCCGGGATAGAGCGGAGACCCGTCGGGTGCGTATAGCTGTGCGCCGTAGGGTGGGGCACCCGGATACGGGATCGGCCCCGGCGCCGGTGGCCCGATGTTGCGAAGGCTCGGCGGCTCAGGTACCGCACGGGTGACCGGGAAGTAGTTGGTCCACCCGGGGAAGCCGATGCCCGGATTGACCCGAATATCGTTGCCAGTTCCCCAACCCGTATTGGTCACCAACTGACGAACCGGGAACTGTTTGGTCACATCCGGCAGCGATCCGCAACCCGGTTTGCCGCCTGGTCCGCCTTTGGCGCCCACGATCGGCAGGTTGTCCGGGAAGCGGTAAGGGTCTTGCCCCCACGTCAGCGTCGCGTCGAGGACGATCGAATACCCGTTCCCGCCTTCGGCTTTGGCCCCGCCATTGTCGATGAACCACTTGGCCCCGACAAGCAGGCAGGTGAGGCTTGCGTGGTACTTCATCAGCAGCTCGGTCGTCGGCTCGAGCGCATTCACGTCGTGGACCAGATTGTCCTTGCTCGAGCCGACCAGAGTGGTACCGGCTCGCGCCAGCCCGGTCACGTTGACCAACAAGGAGTCTAATGCGCTCGCCTGGTCGGTCAGCGTCGCCGCGGTTGTGTTGAACGAGTCGACCGCAGCCAGGATGTCGCTGGCGGCAGCTCCGTAGGCGTCACTGAATCGCTTCAGCGACCGCCAGTCGGCGCGTACCGTCTCGCTGCGCGAATTCAGCTCCAACAGCACGTCGTTGGCCGCACTGGTCGCCTCTCCGATGGCCGGTCCCTGGCCCCGAAACCCCTCACCCAGTGCCGACAGGATCGCGTTGAGTTTGGCGGGATCGACCCTGTCAAGCAGCGTGACAAGGTTATCGAAGACGGTGTTGACCTCAGTCGTCACATTGCGTGACTGCAACACTTGTCCGGCCCGGAGGCGTTGTGGCGTCGGGTGTTCGGGGTAGACCAAGTCGACGAACTTGGCGCCGAACACGGTCGTGGAGTCGATCTTGGCCCCAACGTTGGCCGGGATGTCCTTGATGTATTCGGGGTCAATCTTCAAATTGAGAGCGGTCGCGCCACCGCCGCTACTGGTGACACCCGCAACCCTGCCGACCTCCAGTCCGCGCATCTTGACCCTCGCTCCGGGCTCCATGACCAGGCCCGATCGATCCGAGGTCAAGGTGACCGGAACCGACGGCGAGAACCAGCCGTTGAAGCTCGCCGCGGTCAGCACCCCGATGAGAACTATGGCGATGACCAGCCCTGCCGTCCACCAGGCTGGGTGGACGCGCGGTTCGTCGTGGCGGGACATCAGCGGCTAACCGGAGAGGTTGAAGTTGCCGGTCTGCCCGTAAACGGCCAGCGAGATGACCAGGGTCACGAATACAACGACGATCAACGATGCGCGTACCGCCCGGCCGACGGCCTCCCCCACGCCGGCAGGGCCACCCGAGGCGGTATACCCGTAGTAGGTATGGATCACCATGACCGTCAGGGCCATCGCCATGGCTTGCACGAACGACCACAACAGATCGACCGGGTTGAGGAATGTATTGAAGTAGTGGTCATAGACGCCGGTTGACTGACCGTAGACAGCGGTGGTGCCCACCCGCGCCGCGATGAAGGACATCAGCACGGCTACGCAGTAGAGCGGAATCACGACGACGAGTCCGGCCAGCACTCGGGTGGAGGCCAGATATGCCACGGAACGCACTCCCATCACTTCCAGCGCGTCGATCTCCTCCGAGATGCGCATGGCTCCGAGCTGAGCGGTGGCGCCCGCGCCGATGGTCGCCGCGAGCCCGATACCCGTGACCAATGGCGCGATGATGCGAACATTGATGTAGGCCGAGGCGAAGCCGGTGAGCGCTTCAACGCCCACGCCGGCGAGCTGGTTATAGCCCTGTACGGCAATGATTGCGCCGGCCGACATCGTCAGGAAGGCAACGATGACGACGGTACCGCCGACAACCGCCAAGGCTCCGGTGCCCAAACTCATTTGAGCGATCTGGGTAGCGACCTCGGTGCGGTAATGGACCGTGGCGTCGCCGATGGACCGAAGGGTCTTGCCGTAAAACTGAGTTTGGACACCGACGCGGTTCCAGCCGTCGGTGAGGCCGCCAACGGCTCTGCGAAATCGGGGTGCACGCGTGCTTGGGATGCTCCGAGTCTGAATCACATCGTCGCCTTCACACCGATGGCGGTGATGACCACGTTGATCACGAAAAGGGCCATGAAGGAGAAAACCACTGTCTCGTTGACGGCCGTGCCGACGCCGGCCGGGCCGCCGCCGACGGAAATGCCTTTGTAACAACCGATCAGAGCAGCAACCAGGCCGAACATCGCGGCCTTGGCGAGCGAGATCAGGATCTCCGGCATACCGGTGAAGAGGGTCATGCTGGCGACGAAGGCACCAGGAGTGACGTGCTGAACGAACACCGAGAAGAAGAATCCGCCGACGATTCCGACCACAGAGACAACGGAATTCAGTAGCAAGGCGACAACGACGGTCGCAAGCACACGGGGAACCACCAGTGCCTGGATAGGATTGATCCCCATCACCCGCATCGCGTCGAGTTCTTCACGGATGGTGCGGGAGCCCAGGTCCGCACACATCGCGGTCGCGGCCGCCCCGGCCACGACAAGCACCGTCACCAGCGGTCCGATTTGGGTGACCGCGCCGAATGCGGCACCCGCTCCGGAAAAGTCCGCCGCACCGAATTCGATCAACAGAATGTTGAAGATGAAGACCGAGAGCACCGTGAAAGGGATCGACAGCATGATCGTCGGGAAGATCGATACGCGTGCCACGAACCACATCTGATAGATGAACTCACGCCAAGCGTACGGCGGCTGTGGTGCCAGTACGACCGTGTCAACCGCTGTGGCAAAGAAGCCGCCGACGGCACGCATCGGCTTCGCAACCGCGTCGACAGTGGGCACCGCCCGCCTCCTTTGGCTTGAGCAACGACATCCGGGCGCCACACACAGATGCCGGCGCTGCGGCGCCTCGTGCTGCCAAGCATCATCGCCTTACACCCACGGCGCACTGCAATCGAGCACATTTCAGATAGTGCGTATAGGCACGTCAGTCCCGATCTTGGCGCGATTCAGCGGCCGAGGACGTGGCCCGTTCTACTATCTGAAACATCGAGCTTTGACGATCCACCCGCTCACCGGGTAATGAATTCGAGTACATAACTAGCTAACACTCAGGTGAGACCTTCCGCGATATGCAAGTCAGACGAGCGTTGCACTGCACGCCCCCGCCGGCGAACCGTGCCGCCAGCCGGAACGACCCTCGATCGGACCGCGACCGGACTCCGTCGAGCACCTCATCATGAGTGTCATTCAGGTCGGGAACATCGACATCGTCGACGAAGATGTCGATGGGGGTGCCCGTGACGGCGAAGCCACGTCCGGGCAGTCGGTATCCGTGGCGATTCGCCCACCAACCACGACGGGGCGGCGCCGGCGTCGCGACGAACTCGCCTTCGGATTGATTGTCGTCACACTGCTCAGTGCGTTGATTGCCTGGCTGGGCATCCGCGCCCATGCCGCCGAGGACCTGCGGCAGGCCCGCGCACAATTCCTGGAAGCCGGCCGACAGAGCGCAATCATGCTGACCACCGTGAAGCACGACGATGTCGACGCGGACACCAAGAGGATCATCGATTCATCCACTGGAGCATTTCTGGCCGACTTCCGGAATCGATCCCAGAACTTTGTCGACACAGTCAGGCGCACGCAGTCCAACACCGAAGGAACCGTCGCGGAGGCTGGACTCGAGTCCGTACGCACCGACGGGGCTGACGTACTCGTGGCTGTCTCGGTGAAAACCTCGTTGGCTGGCATCGATTCGCCGGCCCGGCTGTGGCGGATGCGAATCGCTGTCCAACGGACCGGTGATGAGATCAAGCTGTCCAATGTCGAATTCATCGCGTAATCGGCTCCGCCTCCCGCGGGCATGGCCGAGGCGCAGAACCCCGACACGATGTGTCCTGGACCTGGCGGCCGCGGAGTCGAATGGAGTCGATTCGACGACGACATCACCGACGGGTAATGGGCCGCGACAAACAAACCCGAGGTCGCCGGCTTCCGTGGTCTTCACGATTGTCCGCGTCGCATTGCCCGCACTAGCAATGATTCTGACGCTCGGCGCAGCTTGGCTGCGATGGAGCTGGGTCACCGACGACGAAATAACCTCTGCCGGTGTCGAATCGGTTCGCGTTGCATCCCAAGTCACCGTCTCACTCCTGTCTTACAATCCCGCGACGGTGGACACCGACCTGCGTGCCACCGAGATGCAGCTCACCGGCGCGTTTCGTGAGGCGTACTCAACGTTGGCCGAAGATGTGGTGATCCCCGGCGCCCGGCAGAAGCAAATCTTCTCGACTGCGACGGTGGCGGCCGCCTCGCTGGTGTCTGCCAACCAGAATCACTCGGTGGTGTTGGTTTTCGTCGATCAAACCACCAGGTTCGGCAGCGATGCCCCGACCGAATCGACTTCCAGTGTCCGCGTGACGTTGGACAAGATAGCTGGCCGTTGGCTGATCTCAGACTTCACACCTATCCGATGACCAGCGGGAATGATTCTGCATGAACACTTTTCACACGCGCCGACGGCACAAGCATGTTTCCGTGGAACGATTCCCGACGATGGCGGCAGCGCTACTCGGCGCTACAGCCATCCTGCTCGGTGCTCCGACCGCCCGCGCGGACAACATCAGCCTCAACAAGAGCGTTGTGAAAATGGTCCACGCCCTCCAGTACCAAGCAGGATGCCGCACAAGTCTCAAAGTCAATCCTCGCCTGCAACTGGCGGCTCAGTGGCACACGATCGACGTTCTCAACAACCGCGCCCTCGACGGTGACGTCGGTTCGGATGGGTCATCGCCACAAGGCCGCTCCGCCGCAGCGGGTTTCCGCGGAAAGGTCGCCGAAACGGTTGCGATCAACCCTGCCCTTGCCATCAGCGGGATGGAACTGATCAACCGGTGGTACTACAACCCGGATTATCTGGCGATCATCCAAAACTGCGCCAACACCGAGATCGGTGTGTGGTCGGAGAACAGCTTGGACCGCACCGTGGTCGTGGCGGTGTACGGACAACCCGAGGCGCCCGGCACCGACTCCGGCGGCTGATGGCGTCGTAGGCCATTCCACAGGGCGCAGATCCGATTCTCCTCAAACCGAATTCGCTCAGCGTTGCCGTACGGACCGACGGTGCGGCTCAGTTCGTGATGGCATCCGCCAGAGCGTCAGTTGAATTCGCTATCACTCTGGATAGGTGCCGATGTCACACATTGGCGCGCTGATGCCGACGACACCTCTCAATAGGCGCCTGGTGCGGCATCGGTGAACGGGGCACAGGCGGATAAGGGTGTCGGCGATACCACCTTGGGTGGCCGACGCTTCGCCATCGGCCCCAGCTAGTCGGTGGTGTCAGCGACCAAATCTATACGGGCATAACCGATACCCGGCTATCGGCCCTTATCTCATTGACCGTCTGCAACCGCTGCGTTTATATCAGCAACGCCTGGTAGTTGTGACCGACGCAACACACCCCGATGGCACGGAATACCCAGCGAGGAGCGAGAACCATCATGACCAATTCTGCGCCGGCGCGCCCCACACGTCGATCGCTCACCGAAACGGGATGGGAGGAAGCCCATCCAGAGGCCACGACTGACATCGCGGACCCGGCCACCGGGGAGGCGTTCGTCCCCGCGGTCGCAGCGCCGGCCCACGGCGGGCCCGTCCCAGTTGCCAGTCGTCTGCACCACGCCGAGTCTTGGGTGAAATGGCTTCGTGTCGGGGCAGTTGCGTTCGGATTGGGGATGGCCCTGACGACCGGCGCCGGTATCGCTGTCGCCGACTCCTCGGACAGCGGCTCCGACTCGTCGAGCGGTTCATCGTCGGCGAGTACCCGCTCGGCAACATCGGCGCGACACACGGCCGCGACGGGCTCCGCCCGGTCGAAGACGAACTCCGTGGCCACCCATCAGAGAGGGCCGGTCGGCATAGTTCACACCCGTGGATCCAACCCACGTGCATCCGTGAGCGCTGCAACGACTTCGAGTTCATCGGAAGCGACTGCGCCAGCGTCCCGAACGTCCATCCAAGGGCTTGCAGCGACACCACGCGCGGTATCGGTGGGGGCGACACCGACAACACCGACGACACCGTCAGCTCCGTCGGCTCCGGTGGTCGGCGCGCTACTGGTCGCGACCCGCGACGTCTCCCGCCGAACGGCCAGCGTCACCCCTGCGCTCATTGCTCAGCACGTGACGGAGATGGTCAACTCTGCGTTCACTTACGGTGGCCGTTGCGGCTTGGTCTGTGATGGTGCCGATGGAAGCGAGGCGCATCCGAACGGCGTCAGCGGTGGCTGGCTGTCCGGCGCCGGTGGCGACGGTTGGTCCAGCACCGTAGCCGGTGTCGCCGGTGGCAATGGCGGCGCCGGTGGCCTGCTGTTCGGCACCGGTGGCGCTGGTGGATCGGGCGGTTCCGGTGCTGCGGGCGGCAGAGGCGGTGACGGCGGTCTGCTGGTGGGCGATGGCGGCGCTGGTGGTGACGGCGGCGCCGGCGTGAATGGCGCTGCAGGTGTAACCGGTGAGAACGACGGAAACGGCACGGAGGGATCCGACGGGGGCGCCGGGGGCGCCGGGGGTCGAGCCTTCGCGTTGTTCGGCCACGGTGGCGCCGGTGGTGACGGCGGCGCCGGCGGTGACGGCGGCGCCGGCGCTGTCGGAACCGATGCGGCCGAGCTCAGCAATCAGGATGGCAGCCCTGGCGGCATCGGCGGTGACGGCGGTGACGGCGGCGCCGGCGGCGCGGGCGGAGAATCGTTCGGATTGTTGGGGCACGGCGGCGACGGTGGTGCCGGAGGTACCTCGGGCGCCGGAGGTGCTGGCGGTTATGGCGGTACCGGCGGCGCGACCGTCGTCACCCTGGAAAGCGGAGAACTCACCGATAGCGCTGCCGACGGCGGAAGCGGCGGTGGCGGTGGCGCGGCCGGTCAGGCCGGCGTCGGTGGTCACGGGGGCTTCGGTTTGATAGCCCGGGGAGCCGACGGCTCCAGTGGCACCGCTGGCGCAGCCGGCGTGGTCGGCGGCGACGGTGGCGCGGGCGGACTCAGCGGTCGACTCCCGTACTTCGATCCCTACACCGGGACCGTGGCGCAGCTCGACCTCGATGCCTTGATGAAGGCACTCGCCATCCCGACACAGGCCGCCACGGGAATTCAGCTCCTCGATGCGCAGGGAGAGCTCATCGGGCCGCTCAACGCTTACCTGTTCAACCCGGTGACCGGCCAGGCGCTCTTCAATGTCGGCAACACGTTCTCCTCGTCGTCCCTGAACGCCCGAGTCCGAGAAATCATCATTCTCTCGACAGGCGGGCAGTGGGGCTCCGGCTATGAGCTCTACGCGCACGAGTTGGTCGCGGCCCTCTACGGAGTGCCCGCGGACGCGATCGAATCGTTGGCGAGCGGGCAAGCCCCAGTGGGACTGACCGGAAATGAGTTAGTCGCAGCGCAATTCGTGCAAGAACTCGTGTCGACCTATCACGTCAGTGATGCCCTGTACGACGAGGCAGTAGCAGCGTTCGGAGAGACCGGTGTTGTCGACATGGTCAATCTGGCGGGCGTGTACCTCGGCGTGTCGGCAACCCTGAACGCATTCCAGGCTCAGGGGCCGGAGCCCTCGGATCCGGCGGTCCCAGTCGCCCCGAACCCCCCGGTGGTGCCGGACGGCGGCGATCTGGGTGGGCGGCTGCCACTGCTCGATCTGGATACCGCAACCCCCGCACAGTTGGCGCTGGACGCCCAGATCAAAGCGGTTGCCGTTCCGACACAGGCGGTCACCGGGATCGAGCTCGTCAGCCCGGAGGGACAGCTCATCGGTCCGCTCAACGCCTACCTGTACAACCCGACGATCGGCGGGGCGCTGTTCAACGTCGGCAACACGTTCTCCTCGTCGTCCCTGAGCGCCCGCGTCCGCGAAATCGCGATCCTCGCGGTGGGCGGCGAGTGGGGATCTGAATACGAGCTCTACGCGCACGAGAAGGTGGCTGCGCTTTACGGCCTTCCCCAGGAGGCGATCGACTCGTTGGCGGCAGGCCAGGCACCGGTGGGGCTGAGCGGAAGTGAGTTGATCGCAGCTCAATTCGTGCAAGAACTCGTTTCGACCCACTACGTGAGCTCGGCAACTTATCATGCCGCCGAAGCGGCACTCGGACAGGCAGGTGTCGTCGACCTGGTCAATTTGGCCGGGGTGTACCTCGGCGCATCGGCGCTGCTGAACGCGTTCGAGGTGCCGGCTCCCGCGGAGGTACCGGCAGCTGTGACCGTGTAGCGATCACGCACCACCAACGGTTGCCCTCGTCTCGCCCGACCAGACGCGAGACGGGGGCACCTTCGGTGTACCCGGCTGTGCGGCGGCCACTATTGTTGCCGCGCAGCCAGATTCCGAGTGACAGGCCCAGCCGTCAGGTGTAACTGCGCATGAAAGCTTCGACACCGTCGACCAGCACCTGGTCCACCGCACCCCACTCACCGGTTTCCGTGGGATCCAAGGTGTCGAGCGCGAGCTGAAAGGTCAGCGCAACGAAATGCTGGGCCGCGCGGCGCGGGTTGCCGGTCTTTATTGCTCCTTCGTCAGCGAATGCCTCCATTCGGCCGACGAAGAGCTCGCGTGGCGCGTTGGGAACCGACCTCGGGTTTCGCCGCGACGGCGTGCATCGGGTCGTCAGATACCGATAGTCGGCATAGTCCGAAGACGGGAATGCTTCTGTTGCGACACGGCGCGTGAACGCCAGCAGCCCGGTCCGTAGATCACAGCCTGGGGCCAGTTCCGCGTCCAGCGCGGCCTGGATCGTGGTCGTGAGTTTCTCACTCACCCCGTCCAGCACAGCTGCGTAGATCAGCTCTTTGTCGCCGAAGTGGTCATAGACAGTCCTCTTGGACACTCCAGCACCAGCCGCAATGGCATCAACGCTGGTGAGTTCGTAGCCGCGCCGGACGAAGAGCTCCCTGGCGGCATCGAGAATGGCGAGCCGCTTCTGCGCAGAACGCCCTCGACGGCGTACCCCATCACCTGTCGTCATGCCACCCATCTTCGCCCGGATCGACCGATTTCACACTAAACTAATCGGTGTAGTGTAGTCTGCTGCAGTGGGCGATGTTGCTCCGGCTGCTGATGTGGCGCGTTCAGGCCTACCGGCCCGCACGACGCGTCTGCGGGTTGGCGCTACGCCCACTCTGCGACCCCTGCACGGCGCTCCCGTCAGGTGGCACAAGGAGGCGCCTGTGCTGAATCCCACGACCACCTTGACCGAATGCACTCGATCGACCGTAGAAGACCACGCTCGACGCGAGGCGCTGGCGGAGTTCCTTCGAACTCGCCGAGAATCCCTGCAACCCGAAGACATCGGCATCCCCCGGCGCGGTCGCCGGCGCGTCAAAGGGCTGCGACGGCACGAGGTCGCAGACGCCGCGGCCGTGAGCGTCACCTGGTACACCTGGCTCGAGCAGGGACGCGACATCCACGCCACCCCGCAAGTGATCGAAGCCCTGGCCCGAGCCCTGCAATTGGACAACAGCGAGCACAGCTACCTGTGTCGGTTGGCCGGGGTGCCCAAGGCCATTCAATTCAGTCGACCTCACGTCGATGACAGCCTCATCACCCTCGTGGACAGTCTGTCACCCCACCCCGCGCAACTCATGCTTCCGGCGACGGATCTCATCACCTGGAACCGCGCGTACGCCCGTCTGTTCGTGGATCCATCGACATTGGCTCCAGAAGACCGCAATGCACTGTGGATCCAGGTCATGTGTCCTGAGGTTCGGGACCGGCTGGTGGACTGGGAGGCTGAAACACAGTTGGCGACCGGGCGGTTTCGAGCCGAGGCCGCCAAGTACCCCGGCGATCCCCACTTCTCCCGCGTCGTCGACAAACTAACCAGCCAGAGCGGCTTGTTCGGTCGCATCTGGGACCGCCACGAGGTACAGGGCCTCGAGGACGATGTGAAGACAATCCAACACCCCGAAGTCGGAGTGGTCCGCCTCCGCCTGATCAAGCTGCGGCCGCTCGATCATCCTCAACTGCTGTTGATGGTGTACATGCTCGCCGACGACGAGTCCAGGGTGCGCATGGGTCAGCTTCTAGACCTCAGCTGATGGGTTTTGGCGCCGGGTCTGACTTCTGCGCGGCCGCGGCCTGCTGGTACAGGCGGCCGGCGCGGTAGGAGGACCGCACCAGTGGCCCGGACAGCACGCCGGCGAATCCGAGCCGTTCGGCATAGTTGGCCAGCTCG
>NZ_JAPJDO010000040.1 GCF_026242045.1 Mycobacterium pinniadriaticum | reverse complement strand
TGGAAACCTTGGGGTACAAAGTCACTCTCGAACCCCGCACCAACGCCGCCTAGCACCAGCGAGCAACCGCTCACCCAGCTTGGGTCACCCAATTTTCGAGAGAGACGCAGACTCGCACGAAATCGCCCCGATCCGTGCGAGTCTGCGTCTGCTCGTCCACCATTACCCGAGCTGAACGGGTGCCGCCCTGTCCCGGGCACCGCCGCGGGCCGCCCCGAACCCGGCCACGACGACCAGCCCGACCCCGACGATCCCGGACGGGTCGGGCACCTGGTGGAGAACGGCGAAACCGATCAGCAGCGCCAGCGCCGGCTCGAGGCTCATCAACGTTCCGAACGCCGCGGTGTTGAGGCGACGCAGCGCCAGCAGCTCCAGGGTGAAGGGGGCTATCGGCAACAACAACGCCAGGCCGAAGCCGATGAGGATGATGTCCGGAGTCATCCGGGGCAGCACCGCCGCGCCAACGGCCGCGGTGGCGACCACCGCCGCCACCGGCATGGAGACCGCCAGCCCCTGCAACCCGTCGACGCCGTCCCCGACGCGCTGGGTCAGCAGGATGTAGGCCGCCCAGCAGACCGCCGCAGCCAGGGCGAAGCCCACTCCGACCGCGTCGATGCTGCCGTGCCACGGCTGGGTCAGCGCCACTACGCCGACCGCCGCCAGCGCCGGCCATGCCCAGCGGCCCCGTCCGCGACCGCTGATCACCGCGACCGCCAAGGGGCCGAGGAACTCCAGCGCACTCGCTGTCCCCAGCGGTATGCGGGCCAGCGCGGCCATGAACAGCATGGTGGTCATCGCGGTCACGACGCCGAGCGCCACACAGATCCCGAAGGTGGCGCGAGTAAACGCGGCCCGCCGCGGGCGCACCACTACCAGGAACAACAGTCCCGCCCAGGCCAGGCGCAGCCAGGCGGCACCTTCGGCCCCGATCTGGTCGATCAGACCCACTGCGACCGCAAGGCCGAGCTGGACACACACCATCGACCCCACCGCGAGGGTGGCGCCCAGACGGGCCGGATGTGCGCTCATGGCTGGCATTCAACGACACCCGTCGCACCACGCATCGACGGGGCTGGTATCAACAAGACTGACCCTCGTAGGAACGGACCCGCTGTGACTTCTTCGGCGAACGACGACTCGCTCGACTCGATCAGCCGATCGATGGCCCAGGTCGTGCGCCTGACCAGCAGTCGGTCCCTGTTCTCGCGGCAGGCTGCGGCCGCCGGCGTAGCCCTGACCCAACCGTCCTACGCGCTGCTGCGGGGCCTCATCGACGGCGGCCCGCTTTCGATGGGTGCGCTCGCCCGCGGCGCGCACATGGATGTCGGGATGGCGACCCGGCAGGTGACCGCACTGGTCGACGCCGGACTGGTGACCCGCGAACCCGACCCGTCCGACGCCCGTGTCTCTAGGGTGGCGGTCACCCGGGCGGGGCGACGCGTCGCCGGAAGGCTGCAGGACGCCCGCAGAAGCCATCTGCGGCGGGCGCTGTCCGGCTGGACCCCGGCCGAACTGGACCAGTTCGATCGGTTGCTGATCAGGTTCGTTGCCGACTCCATCGCCACCCCGTTCGACGACGACTGAATAGTCGATTTCCTTGACTTTGTCAATCTTTTACTTCTAGCCTTCGACCATGGTCGGCACGCGGTTCTATTTCGACGTCGGCAACTACGCCACGATGCTGCGATTGGTGCGCGCCGAGGCTGACCGGGCCCGGCGTCGTAAACTGCTCGCGGCGTTCCTCGTCGGCGTTCCGCTGATGGTCACCGTCCATGCCATCTGCTTTGCGCTCGACCCGCTCCTCTTTCCCTCGCTGCGGCGCACCGAAGTCCGCGAGCCGGTTTTCTCCGTGGGGCATGCCCGCAGCGGAACCACGTATCTGCATCGGCTGATGGCGCAGGACAAGCGGTTCAGCGTGGTCTTGATGTACGAGATGTTCTTCCCGTCCCTGCTCGAGAAGCGGTTCCTGAGGCTGTTGTTTCTCGCCGACGAGAGGCTGTTCGGGAGGCGGTTGCGTAGCAGGATCGATGCGGTCGAGGAGCGCACCTTCGCCGACACCAACGACATGCATCGCACCGGCTTCTTCGCCGCCGAGGAGGACGACTTCCTGCTCACCTGGTCGCTGGGGTCCGGGTTCTGGATCGTGCTGTTCCCCTACCTCGGCCAACTCGATTTCTACCATGTGGACCGGTGGAGCGAGCGCAAGCGGCGACGCATGATGAGGTTCTACAAAGAGTGCGTGCGACGCCAACTGGCCCTCAATGGCGGAGGTACTCACCTGAGCAAGAACCCGACCTTCTGCGGGCGCGTGGAGGCGTTGATCGAGACGTTTCCCGACGCGAAATTCATCGTGCCGGTGCGCAATCCCTACGAAACCATCCCGAGCCTGCTCAAGATGCTGCAGACCAGCTGGGCGCTGCAGGGCCGCGACGACCGCCTCATCACCGAATCGCTGAGGATCCTGGCGGATCAGTCCTTCGACTCCTACCACCATCCGCTCGAGGTGTTGGCGCGGCACCCCGAGATCCGATCCTGTGTGGTCGACTATCGCGAACTCGTCGGGCAGCCGGCGGCGACCATGCGCCGGGTCTACGACGAGCTGAATCTCGAGATGGCACCGGAAGTGGCCGCCGCCATCGACGCGTCCCGCGGCCAGGGCCATGAAACGACGCACCGCTACAGCCTCGACGAGTTCGGACTCGATCCGCAGGAGATCCATCTCCGGCTCGCGGACCTTTTCGAGCGATTCGGCTGGGATGACGAAGCGGAAGAAGGAGAACACACAGGTGTCAACTGATCACGGGGCCGCCGAGATGCGGGCGGCCTGGGACGACCTGACCGCCGCCCTGAACCGGGCACGCGACGGCGTCGACTCTCCGGAACTGCACGCTCCCCCGCCCAGCGAGCGGGGCCTGGCCGAGGGATACCGCTATCTGCTCGGGTTCACCTTCGCAGCGATCGAGCGCGCCTTCTTCGAAGACCCGGCCTTCCCGTACTTCCGCCGTGCCATCCAGCCCGTCGACAAGGCCACCATCGACAACGCCGACGCTTTGTACCTGTCCGCGGCCATCGACGGCGAGCACACGTACCGGATCGAGGGCACGGTGCTGCCAAAAGCGCCGCAGTACATCATCTTCGAGGCACACACGGCCTACGCCGGCGACTCGGGAAGTCTGGCCGAGCTCAGCCCGGAACACCGGATGATCACCGGGTCGCTGGACAGCGACGAGCTGCGGGTCGACGACGATGGTCACTTCGAGATCCTGGTCGCTCCGCAGGCGCCCGCCGGCTACACCGGCAACTTCCTCCCCAGCCGACGGGACACCGACAACGGGACCGGGACAGCCCGATACCTCATCGTGCGCCTGCTGTTTCACGACTGGGCCAACGAGGCCTGCCCCGATCTGCAGATCGTGCAGGTTGGCCGGCAAGGGCGCCACCCGGACCCGATCGACGCCGCGGGCGCGGCGGCGCGGATGCGCCGGGCCGGCGAGATCGTCGAGGGCCAGATGAGGTTCTGGAACGAGTTCTATGACGTCATCCTGGAGGCGCACGGCGACCGGAACGGCGACGGGGTGACCTTCATGCCCCGCAACGGTTTGAACGCCCCCGCGCGCGCGAACCTGGCCACCGGAGGTGGGCAGAACACGAACGTCTACTCCGGCGGGGTTTTCGACCTGGGACCCGACGAGGCGCTGGTGATCGAGGCGACGGTTCCCGTCGCTCCGGCCTACAGCGGATTTCATCTGAGCAACCTGTGGGGTGAATCGCTCGACTACGCCAATCATCAATCCAGCCTCAACGGATTTCAGGCCGAACCCGATGACGACGGCGTCGTGCGCTACGTCATCGCCGCCAGCGATCCCGGGGTACCGAACTGGCTGGACACCACGGGGCTGCCGAAGGGATTCCTGAGCTTCCGGTGGACGTATTCGCAAGACCCGGATCAGCTGCCCGAGTTGACTGTCAGGACAGCGCGACTCGGCGAGGTCCGCCACCTCCTCCCGGAGACCACCCGCCACGTCTCGGCCGATGAGCGCGCCGGCCAGATCGCGGTTCGGCAGGCGCACGTCCAGCGCAGATACCGGCAGTACTGACCCGCCTCAGCCGGTCACGCGGTCGACGAGCTCGCGGGCCAGCGCGAACGCCGAGGTCGCCGCGGGCGACGGGGCGTTGCGCACGTGTGAGATGTGCCCGTCGCGGGAGATGACGAAGTCGTCGACCAGTGCGCCGTCCCGGCCGACCGCCTGAGCCCGCACCCCGGCGTGCGCACTGCCGTCCAGGTCTGCCACCGTCAGGCCCGGCATGTACCGTGCGGCGGCGGTGACGAAGGCCCGCCGGCTGGTCGCCATCCGGATCTCGTCGAGACCCACCCGCCAGTACCGTCCTGCCACCCGCCAGGTGCCCGGCCAGGTCAACGTCTCCCAGGAGTCCCGAATGCTGAACCGTCGCAACGTGTATGCGTCGCGGGCGCCGACCATCATGGCAGTCGGCCCGAGAGTCATCTCACCGGTGATGTGCTTGGTGATGTGCACCCCCAGGAAGGGCAGTTCGGGGTTGGGCACCGGGTAGATCATCCCGGTGAGCCGGGGCTGCGGCGTGGGCTTGAGCCCGAGGTAGGCGCCACGAAAGGGCACGATCTGGGGCTCGCGTGGCGCTCCGGCGCGGCGCGCGAGCCGGTCGGCCCACAGGCCCGCGCACGCGATGACGGTCCGGGCGCGCAACGGCCCGCCGTCGGTGTGCAGCACGGGGCGCTCCGCGCCGTCGATCGCGCTGACCGTGGTCCCGAACCGCACCGTGACCCCCGCGCCCGTCAGTTCGTCGACCAGCGCCCGGGCGACCGCGGGATAGTCGACGATACCGGTGTTTGGTGCATGAAGCGCCTGCAGGCCAACAGCATTGGGTTCGATTTCGGCGATCTCCTCGGCGCCGATCCGGCGTAGCCCCGGCACGGCGTTGGCAATGCCGCGTGCTTCCAGGTCGTCCAGCCGGCCCAGTTCGTCCGCGGACACCGCGACGATCAACTTGCCGCACCGTTCATGGCGGATCGCGTTGTGCTGACAGTACTCGTACATCAACTTGGCGCCCTCGACGCACAACCGGGCCTTGAGCGATCCTGGCTGATAGTAGATGCCGCCGTGGATCACCCCGGAGTTGTGGCCGGTCTGGTGGCGGGCCGGGCCGGCCTCACGTTCGACGACGGCCACCGAATCGTCGGGCCGGCGCAGGGTCCACTCCCTGGCTACCGCCAGACCGACGATGCCGGCCCCGACGACCACCAGATCATGTTCCGGAGTGGTCATTGCTCCCGCTCGCCGCCACGGCGCGCAGCACATTGGCCCGCCGTTGTTCGATCGTCCGCCCGAATTCCTGTAGCAGCAACGGGTTGTCGGAGACGATCGCCTCGACCTGCTCGCGCTCGATGCAGACCATGGTGACCTCGCCGACGGCATACGACCAGCCGATCACCGGTTGACGGGTCAGGGTGCTCTGGCCCAGAAAGGACCCCCGCTCGTGGCTGCCGATCACCACCTCCGTGCCGTCCTCTGCTGCCGCGGTCATGGTGACTTCACCGGACAGGATGAACTTGATGCCGGTGGGCACCTCACCGGAACGCTGGATGAGTTCCCCGTCGCCATAACGCTCCATGGTGGCATGCTCGACCAGTCGCTGCTGCTCGTCGCGATCCAGGCGCAACGGCGATGCCACCACCGAGCGGATCGCCGCGGCGACGCGGTCCGGCGTGGTGAACTGGTCGTCGGCTTCGTCGAGACTCAGGCCGGCCCGGCGGGCCGAATACCAGATCCAGCGCAGGAACGTCGCCTTGGCCTTCCCATCATCGGCCGGCGTGCGCAACGGAATTGTCGTCTGAAACTCCTTGGCGCCCAATGGAACCGCTGTCGGAGTGCGATCCGGGTGACATTGCGGCAGTTCGGCGGCGACGCGCACCAGCATGGCGCAGACCTCGTCGGGGGCGTCGTCCACCGAGAACACGCTCGTCACCGTGATGGTGTGCTTGCCCGCGGGGCGACTCAAGTTGGCGAACGACGCACCGGCCAGCACCGAATTGGGCGTGATCTGCAGACCGGTGCCGGTCTCGAGGTGAACGGCGCGCCAGTTGACCTCGATGACCCGGCCCCTGGCGGCCGGAGTGTCCAGCCAGTCCCCGATCTTGAACGGCTGCTCGAAGAGCATCAGCAGTCCGGAGATGATCTGGCCGACCGAGTTCTGCAGGGTCAGGCCGACGACGATCGAGGTGATGCCCAGCGCCGTGAACAGACCCTTCACGTTGGCGCCCCAGATGTAGGCGAAGATCATCGCGAGGCCGACGGCGATCAGCAGAAAGCGAGCGACGTCGAGGAAGATTCCGGGAATCCGCTTGCGCCAGCTGCCCTCCGGGGCGCCCTGGAACAGCGCGGCATTGACCCCCGACAGCAGCAGCACCAGCACGACGAAGGCCACCAACGTGCCGATCATCCGCACCGAGGTGGATCCGGCCGGCACCTGACTGGCTTCGACCATCAACAACAGCAGGGCGACCAGCGGCAGCAGGTAATTGCGCAGCAGGGTGACCGGCTTGGCCAGGACACTGTTCCTGCGGCGCAACGCGTGCTGCCACTCGGTGAGCAGGACCATTCCGAGCGGTAGCCCGATGGCGATGCCGACCGCCCAGTAGAACCACGCGGAGGCGAAGACGTCGCTCATTGCGCACCCTCCGACACCTGCCAAATGGGTTGCGCGGTGCCGTCGACGGTGACGGTGCCCGCCTCGGTGAACGCCACGGTGTCGCGCAGGGATTCGTACACCCGGGACGTGACGTAGATACCCGGCCGCGGCGAGCCATCCTTGACCTGATGAGCCAGGTTCACCGCGTCGCCCCACATGTCGTAGACCACCGAGGGACTGCCCATCAGACCGCTGCCCACATCGCCGGTGTCGATACCGGCGCGCAGGCTCAACTCGACTCCCGCCTCACTGCTGAACCGTTCCACGACCCGCTGGCATTCGAGGGCGAAGTCCACCGTGCGGCGCACGTTGTCCAGCCTCGGCACGGTCAGCCCACAACTCGCGAGGTATCCGTTGCGCACGGTGTGGACGCTCTCGATACCCAGATCTGCTGCGGCGGCCTCGATCTGGCGGATCAACTCGTTGCCCAAAGCCAGGTATTCGGACGGGGTCATCTGCGACTGCAGGCGGTCCAGGCCGATGAGATCGGCGAAGATCACGGTGACATCGTGATGTTCGGTGGCGATCGTCTCCTCGCCTCGCCGGAAACGTTCGATCACCGGTTCGGGCATCAGTGATTTGAGCAGATCGTCGTTTTCGCGCCGCTGCTGCTTGAGCAGATCGTCCTTGACGGTCAGGCTGCGGCTCATCTCGTTGAACGCCTGCGTGAGGTCGCCGAGCTCGTCTCGGGTCTCCACGGGTATGGCAACCAGGTAGTCGCCGGCGGCGATGCGTTGTGCGCCTGCCTCCAGCCGCCGGATCGGCCGCACGAACACCTGGGCGAGGTAGACCGCGAGCACGCAAACGATAAAGATCATGCCGACGGTGCTCAGCACCATCGTGCGGGTGAACGACGATTCCCGCGCGAACGCCTCCGCGGTGTCGATCTTGGCGATGATCGACCACTGCAGCCCCGAATCGTGGTCCGGGAGCGGGGCGTAGGACTGCAGGGCCAGATTCCCGAGATAGTCCTCGGAGATCAGTGTTCCGGTCTCGCCGCGCCGCGCGTTCGAGGCGGCTGCTGACGGGTCTGGCTGTACCAGGGTGGTGCCCCCCAGCCGGATGGCCAGCTCCGCGACTTCGGCGGGAGTCCCAGCCGCGACGACGTCGGACTTGTATTGCTCGGGATCGGTGAGGAACAGCCGGGAATCCGACCGCATGAGCCCGTCGGAGCCGACCAGGAACGTCTCCCCGGTCGTACCGAGCCCGGCGTCGGACCACTTCCGGTCGAGCGTCATCAACCGGTTGATCTTGGCGATCGGGAACTGCAGCGCCAGCACGCCCTCGGTTTTCCCGGCGGGGGCGATCGGGGCGACCATCCATGCGGTGGGTTGCATCTGGGCCGGTTGGTAGAACTCGAAGTCGGTCAGTCCGACGTAGTCGACGGTGTTGGCCGACATCGCCTTCAAGTAGGCGACATGCAGCTTGGATCCGGCGTAGGGCCCGGTAACGATGTTGGTGCCCAGGTCCACACCCTTGTCGGCGCTGTACACCACGTTGCCGCGGCCGTCGATGAGCAGCGCGTCCTGGAATTCGAACCGCGTGACGATTTCCCGGAAGAATTCCTGGTACCGCGCATTGGCCGCCGACCACGGGCTTCCGTCGTGGGCATCGTCCACGGCGACGGCCCCACCCGTGTTCGGCGACCGCACGGTGTAGTTGGCCTGCAGGTAGCGCTGAGCATTCGAGGTGGGCAACAGCGCGGCGGCATCCAACTCGGTGCCACTGTGCTGGGCGGTCTGCTTGATGAAGGTGTTGTAGTAATCCAGGACGCCCTGCCATTGAGACGGGCTCACCGGGGCGTCGCCGAGCTGATCGAACCCGCTCGTGAAGGCCGCGAGCGCATCCGACGTGGTGGTTCCGCGGGCATAGATGGCCAGTGAGTTCTTCAAATCCCCGAATTGGCCCTCGAGTGCGCGTGACTGTGCCTCACGGATTTCGATGAGCCGATTGAACACTGCGGTACGCAGCGCTGTTCGGCCGACCTGGAAGGCGATGCCCCCCACCACCGTCGCGGCCAGGATGGTGCACAACACCAGCATCAGGATCAGTTTCGATTGGATGCTCACCCTGGCCAGCAGCCGATCACGGCGAAAACGGTCCAGCATCGTCGGCTTGTCGGGTGCCGCCGTGGGCTGCGCCGCCCCCGGCTCAGCGCTTTGCGACATCGGTACCCCTTCGCGGTCACCCCGCAGCTGGGGACCCGGGTGCAGATTACCAGCCAGATGTGGCAAATGAGGCCGATGTGACGGTTGTGGCCAGCGGTCAAACGGGCCCGGTCGGCGGGACCCGGTAGTTGAGCCGGGCGCCGACAAGTGTTCGGATAGCACCCGTGGATACGACATACGAAGGCACGCTGCGCGAGATCGCCACCGAGAAGGGTGTTCTGCGTTACCACGAGGCCGGCGACGGCCCGGTACTGCTATTGCTGCACGGGTCTGGACCGGGTGTCACCGGTTGGCGCAATTTCCGCGGCAACCTCGGATTCTTCGCCCAGCACTACCGATGCCTGGTGCTGGAGTTTCCCGGCTTCGGGGTGAGCGACGATTTCGGCGGCCATCCGATGCTGGACGCCCAAATCGCGGTGCCGGCCTTCGTCGACGCTTTGGAACTGGACCGAGTCGACGTGATCGGCAACTCGATGGGCGGCGGCGTCGGTATCAACTTCGCGATCAACTTTTCCGACCGGATCGGCAAACTGGTGACCATCGGCGGTATCGGCACCAACATCTTCAGTTCAGGCCCCAGCGAGGGCATCCGGCTGCTGCAGGAATTCACCGAGGACCCGACTCGGCAGCGGCTCGTCGACTGGCTCAATTCGATGGTCTACGACCCGGCGCTGGTGACCGAGCAGCTCATCGAGGAGCGCTGGGAGTTGGCCACCGACCCCGAGACGCTGGCCAGCGCGCGACGGATGTACGGCAAGGCCGCGTTCGCGGCCATGACCAAGATGATGCGCAACGCCGATTTCCCGCTGCCCTGGGCCATCATGCACAAGGTGAAAGCGCCCACCCTGCTGACGTGGGGCCGTGACGACCGGGTCAGCCCGCTGGACATGGCGCTGATCCCGATGCGCACCATCGAAAACGCCGAACTGCACGTGTTCCCCAACTGCGGGCACTGGGTGATGATCGAGGCCAAGGAGGCCTTCGAGAGCACGGTGATGGCGTTCCTGCAGCGCGATTAGCCCTTGTCTCAGGGTGTCTTGATCAGCTCGAAGCCCGGGTAGCCGGTGGCGGCGACGTCGGCGCAGATGTCGTTGTAGACGCCGAATCCGCCGATGAACAGCATGAAGCCCCGGGGTTTGCCGGGCACGTTCGCGCCCATGTACCAGGAATTGGCCCGCGGGAACAGGGTGGTTGCGGCGCGCCGATCGAGTTCGGCGAGCCACTTCTCGACGGCCTCGGGTGTCGCCTCGATGCCGAGGTAGCCGTGTCCGTCGAGATAGCCGATCGCGTCGGCGATCCAGTCCACGTGCGCCTCGGCATGCAGGACCATGTTGGCCAGCACCGCCGGGGCGCCCGGGCCGGTGATGACGAACAGATTCGGGAAGCCGTCGACCCCCAGTCCGAGATAGCTGCGTGGGCCTTGCGCCCAGTCGTCGCGCAGGCGCTCTCCCCCGCGTCCGACGATGTCGATCTTGCCCAACGCACCGGTGAGCGCGTCGAATCCGGTGGCGAACACGATCGCGTCGAGGTCGATGTGGACGTCGGGGATGTTGATGCCGGTCTCGTCGATCGACTCGATCGGTGTCCGGCGCACGCTGATCAGCGTCACGTTGGGCCGATTGAAGGTCTGGAAGTAGTTGGAGTCGGTGCAGATTCGTTTTGCCCCGATCGGATGGTCGTCGGGGATCAGCAACTCGGCGACCCGCGGGTCATCGATGACCGCACGAATCTTCTCCACCCAGAATCTGCGTGCCTCGTCGTTGGCTTCGGAGTTGGTCATCTGGTCGGGAAACGTCTTGGAGTACAGCACACCGCCGAGGCGCCAACGTTTCTCGAAGGCCGCCCGCCGCTCCTCCGGTGACACCTCCATGGTCCGTTTGGTCGTCCCGACATACGGCGAGCCGCCGCCGCTGCGCATCGAGGCCCGCCGCCGTTCGGCGTAGGTGGCCTTGACCTCGGCGACCTGCTCGGGCGTCAGGGGGCTGTTGCCCGCCGGGATGCTGTAGTTGGGGGTGCGCTGGAAGACGTACAGGTGCTCGGCCTGCTCGGCGATGATCGGAATCGATTGGATCCCTGAGGAACCCGTGCCGATGACGGCTACCCGCCTGCCGGTGAAGTCCACGTCTTCGGGTGGCCAGTGCGCGGTGTGGTAGATCTGGCCGCCGAAGGTGTCCAGACCGTCGAACTCCGGTGTGAGGGCCGCGGACAACGCGCCGGTGGCCATGACGACGAACCGGGCGGTGACGGTCTGCCCCTCCTCGGTGGTCACCGACCATCGCACGGTGGCCTCGTCGAGCACGGCCGACGTCACCCGGGTGTCGAAGGTGATGTCACGGCGCAGGTCCAGCTTGTCGGCGACCCAGTTGACGTAGGCGAGGATCTCCGACTGGGCGGCGTACTTCTCGGTCCACGTCCATTCCTGCTGCAACTCATCGGAGAACGAGTAGCTGTAGTCGACGCTCTCGACGTCACACCGCGCCCCGGGGTACCGGTTGAAATACCAGGTGCCGCCCACCTCGGGGGCCGCCTCGAAGACCCGTACCGACAGCCCCTGCTGGCGGAACCTGTGCAGCGCGTAGAGCCCGGCGAACCCGGCGCCGACCACCACCACGTCGAGTGCGTCGTCGCCTGCGCCCATGCCCAGCAGCGTAGGGCGGCACCGGCTAAGTTGCCCCGCTCATCGAGACATTGCCCGATACTGACCGTCTTGCGGGGTCAGGATGAAACCAACAGCCCAGATCTGGACAAGGATTAATGATGACCGCTTCGGTGCTCGACAAAACGATGCAGCTGGCCGACCAGTTGCGCGAGCAGGCCGTGGAGGCCGAGAAGATTGGCAAGCTCACCGATCAGACCGTCAAGGTGATGAAGGAAGCCGGACACATCCGGCTGCTTCAGCCCGCGAAGTTCGGCGGCCTGGAGGTACATCCACGGGAGTTCGCCGAAACCGTGATGGCGCTGGCCGCGCTGGACCCCGCCGCCGGCTGGATCAACGGTGTGGTCGGGGTACACCCCTACCAGCTGGCGTACGCCGACCCGCGGGTGGCCGAGGAGATCTGGGCCGACGATGTCGACACCTGGGTCGCCTCCCCGTACGCCCCGCAGGGCATCGCAAGGCCGGTCGACGGGGGCTACATCTTCAACGGACGGTGGCAGTTCAGCTCCGGTACCGATCATTGCGACTGGATCTTCCTCGGCGCCATCAAGAGCGACGCCGACGGAAACGTGCAGATGCCGCCACAGATGCTGCACATGATCCTGCCGCGCAAAGACTACGAGATCGTCGAAGACTCGTGGGACGTCGTCGGGTTGCGCGGCACCGGCTCCAAGGACGTGATCGTCAAGGACGCCTTCGTGCCCGAGTACCGGACGATGGACGCGTTCAAGGTCATGGACGGCACCGCCCAGCGTGAGGCCGGCATGACCGACACGCTGTACCTCATGCCGTGGTCGACGATGTTCCCGCTGGGCATCTCCTCGGCGACCATCGGCATCTGTGAGGGGGCGCTGGCCGCGCATCTGGACTACCAGCGTGAGCGGGTCAGCGCGGCCGGGACCGCTATCAAGGATGACCCCTATGTGATGTACGCGATCGGCGAGGCCGCCGCCGACATCAACGCTGCCCGCCAGGAGATCCTGGCCAACGTGGACCGGATCTACGGAATCGTGGATTCCGGCAAGGAAGTCTCCTTCGCCGACCGCGCGGCCGGGCGACGCACCCAGGTCCGCGCGGTCTGGCGGGCGGTCAGTGCGGTCGACGAGATCTTCTCCCGCTCCGGTGGCAATGCCATGCGGATGGACAAGCCGCTGCAGCGTTACTGGCGTGACGCCCACACCGGTATGGCGCACGCCATCCACGTGCCGGGGACCACCTACCATGCCTCGGCGCTGAGTTCGTTCGGTGTCGAGCCGCAGGGCCCGCTGCGGGCGATGATCTGACGGGAGTACACCGATGAGCCTGTTGAAGAGCCTCGGCTACGTCACCATCCAAACCGCCGATATCGACCGCTGGCGTCAATTCGCCTTCGGCGTACTGGGATTCGCCGAGGGCAAGGGTCCGGATCCCTCGGCGCTGTACCTGCGCATGGACGAACGTGCAGCCCGCATCATCGTGGTGCCCGGTGACGGTGACCGGATCGTCACGGTGGGTTGGGAAGTCCGCGACCACGCCGCCCTCGAGCAGTTCAAGGAGGTGCTCGACGGCGCCGGGGTGCCCTACAAGCAGCTGTCCCAGTCCGAGGCCGACGACCGGCGGGTCGAGGAGGTGGTGGCGTTCGACGATCCGGCCGGCACCCACCTGGAGGTGTTCCACGGCGCGGTCCTCGACCACAGCCCGGTGGTCACCCCGTTCGGCGCCCGGTTCGTCACCGGGGATCAGGGGTTGGGGCACGTCGTGTTGCCGGCGCTGGACGCCCCCGGCCTCTTCGACTTCTACACCGGGGTACTGGGTTTCGTGTCTCGCGGAGCGTTCCGGGTTCCGTTGCCCAAGGAATTCGGTCCGATCCGCATCCGCTTCCTCGGCATCAACGAACGCCATCACAGTCTGGCGATCGCGCCGGCCACCCATCAGCGCGACCCTGGACTGATCCACATGATGGTCGAGGTCGACAGCCTCGACACGGTCGGTGAGGCACTGGACCGGATCGCGGCGGCGGGGTTCCAGCTGTCGTCCACGCTCGGCCGGCACACCAACGACAAGATGGTGTCGTTCTATGTGCGCGCGCCCGGCGACTGGGACATCGAGTTCGGCACCGGCGGCATGCGGATAGACGAAAGCCACTACACCGCGGAGGAAATCACCGCCGACAGCTATTGGGGACACAAATGGGTCGGCGACCTGCCCGCGGCGATGCGCCCCTGAGGTGAGCAGCGACATCCGGCCGGTCGCGGCCAGCTCCGTGGCCACCTGGGACCAGGAGGCCGACGTGGTCGTCGCCGGCTACGGCATCGCCGGGGCGGCTGCGGCGGTCGAGGCCGCTTCGGCCGGCGCCGACGTCCTGGTCCTCGAGCGGGCCGGCGCCTGGGGCGGAGCGGCGGCTCTGGCGGGCGGGTTCATCTACCTGGGCGGTGGCACCGGACTCCAAAAGGCCTGCGGCTTCGAGGATTCCCCGGACAATATGGCCGCCTTCCTCAACGCGGCGATGGGCCCGGGCGCCGACGGGGAACGCATCGCCGACTATTGCTCCGGCAGTGTCGCCCACTACGAATGGCTGGTGGAATGCGGGGTGCCGTTCAAACCGGAGTTCTTCGGCGAGCCGGGCTGGGAGCCGCTCGGTGACCAGGGTCTGATGTACAGCGGCGGCGAGGACGCCTATCCGTTCGACACCATCGCCGAGCCGGCTCCACGCGGGCACGTGCCCCAGATGCAGAACAAGAAACAGGGTCAGGCCAGTGCCGGCTACATGCTGATGAAACCCCTCGTGGAGACCGCGACCGGCCTCGGCGTCCGGGGGCTCTACGACGTACGGGTGCGGTCGCTGATCGTCGAGTCCGACGGTCGGGTCATCGGCATCACCGCCCGCCAGTACGGCACGGACATCGCGATCCGGGCTCGACGCGGCGTCGTCCTGGCGACCGGCAGCTTCGCCTACAACGACTCGATGATGGCCCGCTTCACGCCCCGTATCGCCGGGCGGCCGATCTCGGCGGTGGAACAGCATGACGGGCAAGGTATTCGGATGGCTCAGGCGCTGGGCGCCGACCTGGCCCATATGGACGCCACCGAAGTCGCCTTCCTGGTCGACCCGCAGCAGCTGGTCCGCGGCATTCTGGTCAATGCACGGGGGCAGCGCTACGTCGCCGAGGACACCTACCCCGGCCGCGTGGGCCAGCACACGCTCTACTACCAGGACGACAAGGCCTTCCTGATCATCGACGAGCAGGCCCAGGAAGAGGCACTGGCATCGCAAACGCCGAAGCTGATTCTGCGGAAGCCGAAGTGGGTGTGTGAGACGGTGGCCGAACTCGAGGCTGAGATGGGCCTTGCGCCCGGGAGCCTGCAGGACACCGTGGCGCGTTACAACGACGGTGCGGCCCGCGGCGAGGACCCGTTGCTGCACAAGAAACCTCGGTGGCTGCGCCCGATCGGCAGCCCGGTGGGCGCGATCGATCTGCGACACAGCACCGGCGGATTCTCCCTCGGCGGGCTACGTACGAGCCTCTCGGCCGAGGTGCTGCACGTCACTGGCGAACCGATTCCGGGCCTGTATGCGGCCGGGCGGTGCACGGCGGGTCTCGCGGCGTGGGGCTACGCCAGTGGAATCTCGCTCGGCGACGGCAGCTTCTACGGTCGCCGGGCCGGGCGCTCCGCCGCCCGCGGGCAATAGGGCACCGTGACTCTCGATCCCGGCATCGCCGCGATCATCGACACACTCAACGCCGGCTTTCCCCCGGTCCACACGATGACCGGCGCCCAGGCGCGGGAGGCGATCCGGGCCCGCCTACGGTCGGCGACCGACCCCGAACCGGTGCACAGTGTCACCGAGACGACGGTGCTCGGACCGGCCGGGGACATCCCGGTGCGCATCTATCGTCCGGAGTCCGCATCTGCAGTCGCGGTGTTCTTCCACGGCGGCGGATTCGTGTTCTGCGATTTGGACAGCCACGACGGGTTGTGCCGGTCGATGGCTAATGGCATTCGCGCCACGGTGATTTCGGTGGACTATCGGCTGGCGCCCGAGCACCCGTGGCCCGCGGTGCGGGCGCGTGAGCAGGCCTGGCGCGATGTGCGCACGCTGCTCGTCCGGGATTAGTCCGCGCCTTCGTCCACAATGGGCACCCGACCGTGCCGGACGGCGTCTTCGATCGACTCGCGCAGCTGCGAACAGACCAGGAACGGTTCGTGGCCGTGACCGGCCAGTGTCTCGGCAGTCCGCCGCTGTACACAGGCAGCCGTCGCTTGGGCGTTCCACTGCACGCTGGTCTGCGCCCAGCTGCTCTTGCGGACTTCGACCCGCGCCCCGCATTGGCGACAACCGACCGGCACCATCGGGGCGTCGAGCAGCCGGTTGTCGGGCCGTACCGTCATTCGGTGGCCCCCGCCGAAGCCTGCGCGGCGATGTTGTCCTGGACTTCCCGCTGCCACACTTCGCGAGGTCGAGACACGTCGACCTCGTATTCGAACCGGTCGACCATATCGGGTGTCACATCGGCGACATCGACGTAGAACTGCTCATACCACCGCCGAAGCTGGTAGACCGGCCCGTCCTCCTCACACAGCAGCGGATTGTCGATCCTGGTCTTCGTCCGCCAGATCGCCACATCCTGCTCGAACCCCATCTTGACGAAGTCGCCGAGTGCGATGGCGGCCTGCATCGCCGCCTCTTGTGGCAGGTTCGGTGATTTCTTGACGATGATGCCGTACTGCAGGACAAAGGAATTCGCGTCGATCGGGTAGTGACAGTTGAGCAGAACCGTCTGCTGATCCTCGTGCTCGTAGTGGTAGAGCAGGTCATCGATCATGAACGAGGGGCCAAAGTACGAGGCGACGGATGTCGTGCCGAGCATCACTGGCCCCTCGGGCGTCGGTTGGTCCTGGCGGACGCCGCTGTTCATGTACTGGGTGGCGATGTGCCCTTCGAAGATGTTCTTGAAGTGAGTCGGCATCGCCGAGTGGACATAGAAGAAATGCGCCATGTCCACAACGTTGTCGATGATCTCGCGGCAGTTGATGTTGACCACCGTGGTGTACCAATGCCAATCGGTCCACTCGTCGCTGGTGGCGCCTTCGATGCGGGGGATGATCACCCCGTCCGGGGGTGGGTTGCCCTCCGGGTCGTTCCAGACGAAAAGCATCTCGTCCTGTTCGAGGGTGCGCCAGGTCGCGGTACGGGCCAGCTTGGGTGCCCGTCGGCTGTAGGGAACCCGCTTGCAGCGGCCGTCGCCGCCCCACCTCCAGTCGTGGAAGGGACACGCGATCTCACTTCCCTTGACCTGACCCTCCGACAGGTCGGCGCCCATGTGCCGGCAGTAGCCGTCGAGCACATTGAGTGAACCGTCTTCACCGCGGAACACCACCAACTTTGTTCCGAAGGCATTGACGGCGTGTGGCTTTCCATCGCCGAGATCCCGCGTCAGGCCCAGGCAGTGCCAGCCCCGCGCGAACCGGGTGGGCGGCGCTCCTTCCTCGATGTGGCGCACCTCGACATCGGCATGCATCGTCGTCATGCTCGCGACCTCCGTAGCTCACCTGACCCGTTCCCAACAGCGTGACACCGACGCGGGCATAGGGTCGGCAGAACCACCAGAACACTCGCTCACCGGGAGTGGTTGTTGCTTCGCCCCCGGCCACCGACGACAGTGGTTGCCACCGACCAAAGGAGGCCGATGACCGCCCAGGACATGTCATTCGACGAAACCGTCGACGTCGTGGTCGCCGGCTCCGGTGGCGGTATCACCGGCGCGTACACCGCTGCCCGCGAGGGTCTGTCGGTGGCGCTGGTGGAGGCGACGGACAAGTTCGGCGGGACGACCGCCTACTCGGGCGGCGGCGGCATGTGGTTCCCGTGCAATCCCGTGCTGCAGCGGGCGGGCAGCGACGACACGATCGAGAAAGCCCTCAACTACTTCCACTCCGTCATCGGCGACCGCACACCGGCCGACCTGCAGGAGACCTACATCCGCCGCGGTCCGGGCCTGATCGAATACCTGGAGGCCGACGAGAATTTCACCTTCTCCGTGCTGCCCTGGCCGGACTACTACGGCAAGGCCCCCGACGCGCGCGGCGACGGCCTGCGGCACATCGTGGCCGCACCGATCCGCGGCGAGAAGCTGGGCCCGTATGCCGGGTTCGTGCGCGGCCCGCTCGACCACGACCGGCTCGGCACACCCGCCCCGGACAAGCTCTTCGGCGGCCGCGCCCTCATCGGCAGGTTCCTCGCCGCGCTGGCCGGCTACCCGGATGCCGCGCTGTACCGCAACGCACCGCTGACCGATCTCATCACCGACGGGCCGAGGGTGGTCGGTGCGGTCGTCGAGCGCGACGGCCAGCGGGTGCGGATCGGGGCCAGGCGCGGGGTGCTCCTGGCGGCGGGCGGTTTCGAACACAACGCCGAGCTTCGCCGTGCATACGGTGTGCCCGGCGTCCCCGAGGACAGCATGGGCGGCCCCGGCAGCACCGGGGCAGCCCTCGAGGCGGCGCTGCGTGTGGGTGCGGCCACCGACCTGATGGATCAGGCGTGGTGGTCGCCGGGCCTGACCCATCCCGACGGCCGCTCGGCATTCGCGTTGTGGTTCACCGGCGGCATCTTCGTCAATCAGGCCGGACGGCGATTCGTCAACGAGTCCGCGGCCTACGACCGGATCGGCCGGGAGATCATCGCCGAGATGCGGGCCGGGCGCCTCGATGTCCCGTTCTGGATGATCTACGACGATCGCGACGGCGAGGTTCCGCCGGTCAAAGCGACCAACGTCTCGATGGTGGACACCGAGAGTTACCGCGCCGCCGGGTTGTGGCGCAGCGCAGCCACTCTCGCCGGACTGGCCGACGTCATCGGGGTGCCGGTCGAGAATCTGGAACAGACGGTCGCCCGCTACAACGCGATGGTCGCCGCCGGTTCCGACACCGATTTCGGCCGCGGCGACGAGCCGTACGACCGGGCGTTCTCCGGGGGCGAATCGCCCCTGGTGCCCATCGACACCCCCCCGTTCCACGCCGCGGCGTTCGGCCTGTCCGATCTCGGGACCAAAGGTGGCCTGCGCACCGATGCCCGGGCCCGGGTGCTGGACGAATCCGGTCAGCCGATCCCTGGCCTGTACGCGGCGGGCAACACCATGGCCGCGGTCAGCGGAACGACGTATCCGGGCGGCGGAAACCCGATCGGCGCGTCGATGTTGTTCAGTCATCTCGCCGCCCTCGATATGGCGACGTGATCGTCGTCGTCACCGTCAAACCGGGTAGCCGCAAAGGCCCCCTGGTCGAGACGGCCGCCGACGGAGCGCTGACGATCTATGTGCGGGAACCCGCGGTGGAGGGCAGGGCGACCGAGGCCGCGGCCCGGCTGCTCGCCGGCCATCTGGGCGTGTCTCGCAGCGCGGTCACCCTGATGTCGGGAGCGACGTCCCGCATCAAACGCTTCCGCGTCGACTAGCCCGAACACCCGATTCGCCAATATGTCCATCGGGCATACAGCAGCGAAACCGCGACCGAATTATTGCGGCCCCGTCGACCAACTCGGGCTCTGACAACGTCTTGCGCGGTCGAACGATGTAACGATCGGACTCATGTCATCGCCGGATACCGAGGATCGCGTGGGCAGACAGCGCAGCGTTCAGGACTACATCGACGAACGGCCGACGTGGTCCGACGGCACCTACATCAAGTCCACCCCGATGACCGGCATGCAGTGGCGCATCTGGGGCCTGGCCTGCGCCGGGAAGTTCTTCGAGGGCATGGTCGTGTTCATGACCGGCGTTGCTCTGCCGTTGATTTCGATCGAGTTCGGTCTCGTCGCCGCGGACAAGGGCCTGGTCACCGCGGCATCGCTGGCCGGCATCCTGGTCGGAGCCTCCGCCCTGGGCGGGATGGCCGATCACTTCGGCCGCAAACGCATGTTCATCATCGAGATGATCATCTTCACCGGCTTCCTGATCGCCCTGACCTTTTCCCCGAACTTCATCACGTTGGTGATCTGCCTCTTCGGCGCGGGCGTCGCGCTGGGTTGCGACTATCCGACCGCGCACATGGTCATCTCGGAAAGCATCCCCACCTCCATGCGAGGCCGGCTGGTGCTCAGCGCCTTCGCATTCCAGGCGATCGGAGCGCTGACGGGGACGATCGTCGGGTTCTTCATCCTCTTCGAGAACCCCGACATCACGGCGTGGCGCTGGATGTACGCCTCGGCCATCGTGCCCGCCATACTCGTCATCGTCGGCCGGCTCTACATCATCGAAAGTCCGCACTGGCTCATGCACAAGGGCCGGACCAAGGAGGCCGAACAGGCCACCCTGCGGCTGCTCAGGCGGTCACCGGCCTATCCGACCGATGTCTCGCTCGGCCACCTCATGCACAAGGCGGCCACCTCGGCCAGCAGCTATGCCGCGCTGTTCAACAAGAAGAACCGCCGGGCGACCATTCTCGCGTCGGTGCCGTGGTTCCTCCAGGACCTCGGGACCTACGGCATCGGCATCTTCACGCCGACCATCCTCGCCGCGGTGATCGGCAAGAAATCCTCCGGTGAAGGCCTCGCCGACACCATTCACAACGACATCCTCGGCATCAAGGGCTCAGCCTTGATGGACGTCCTGTTCGTGTTCGGCATCCTGTTCGCCATCGTGCTCGTCGACCGGGTCGGACGGATCAAGCTGCAGACGATCGGCTTCATCGGGTGCGCCGTGGGCCTTCTGCTTGCGGCACTGTCGATCCGGCCCGGCGGCGATCACGTCATGGTGCTGTTGTTCGCGGGGTTCATGCTGTTCTACTTCATGACCAACCTCGGCCCCAACTCGATGACCTACCTGCTCGCCGGAGAGGTCTTCCCCACCGAAGTGCGGGGCCGGGGAGCCGGTTTCGCCGCGTCGTTCGCGAAAGTGGGCGCGGTGCTGACCGCGTTCCTGTTCCCCATCCTGCTCAAGGAGATCGGCACCTCAGCCCTGCTGTACCTGTTGGTGATCGCATTCATCGTGGGCGCCGTCGTGACGGTGCTCTTCCGCATCGAGACCACCGGGGTGAGCCTGGAGAACGTCGGGAAGGAACCAACCGACCCCGATCACGCGCCGGTCGCCCGCCAGAACGATCTGGCGACCACGCCCTAGGCCACGCCGAGATAGGCGGCACGAATACTGTCGTCGGCCAGCAACTCTCGGGCCGGGCCGCTGCGGGTGACCGTTCCGGTCTCCAGGATGTAGGCACGGTCGGACCGGCTCAGCGCCTGCTGGGCATTCTGCTCCACCAGCAGCACGGTGGTGCCTTGCGCGTTGATCTCGGAGATGATCTTGAAGATCTGCGAAATGATCATCGGCGCGAGCCCCATCGAGGGCTCGTCGAGCAGCAGCACCCGCGGACGCGCCATCAAAGCCCGCCCGATGGCCAGCATCTGCTGTTCCCCGCCGGACAGTGTGCCGCCGACCTGGCTCCGCCGTTCGGCCAGCCGCGGGAACGTCTCGAACACCCAGTCCAGCCGCGCCACACGATCGGCCCGGGTATCGAACTTCCGCCCGTAGCAGCCCATTTCGAGGTTCTCGATGACCGTCATTCCGGGAAACACACCACGACCTTCGGGTGCCTGAATCAACCCGTCGATGGCGCGCCGATGGGCCTTGACCCGGCTGATGTCACGACCCTCGAACCACACCGATCCCGACGACAGCGGTCGCAGCCCCGAGATCGCCCGCATCATCGTGGTCTTGCCCGCACCGTTGGAGCCCAGCAGCGTCACCAGCTCGCCCTGGCGCACCTCAAGCGAAACACCGTGCAGCGCTTCGATCCTGCCGTAGTGCACCACCACATCACGGATCTCGAGAAGTGGCGCGGTCGGTTCAGAGTTGGTCATCGGGCACTCCCAGATAGGCGGCGACGACGGCCGGGTCTTCGCGGATCTCGGCGGGCAACCCCTCAGCGATCTTGCGCCCGAACTCCAGCACCACGATCCGGTCGGTGACGCCCATGACCAGGCGCATGTCGTGCTCGATGAGCAACACCGTGTACCCGTCGTCTCGGATGGCACGGATCAAGTCGATCAGCGCCGCCTTCTCGCTGGGGTTGAAGCCGGCGGCGGGTTCATCCAGGCAGAGCAGCTTCGGTTCGGTGGCCAGCGCTCGGGCGATCTCCAGTCGGCGCTGGTCTCCGTAGGGCAGGTTCTTCGCCTTCTCCTCGCCACGATGTGCGATGCCGACGAACTGCAGTAGCGCAGCGGCCTTTTCGATCGCGGCCCGCTCCTCGTGCCGATGCCGCGGCGTACGCACCAGGGCACCGGGGACCGACGTCTTGTGCCGCGCGTCGGTACCGACCACCACATTCTCCAGGGCTGTCATCTCGCCCCACAGCCGGATGTTCTGGAAGGTGCGGGCGATGCCGAGGCGGGTGATCTGATGGCGTTTGATCCGGCCCAGCGGCTCCCCGTCGAACAGGACGGAGCCCGAGCTCGGCCGGTACACCCCGGTGATGGCGTTGAAGCAGGTGGTCTTGCCGGCCCCGTTGGGCCCGATCAGCCCGAGGATCTCGCCGCGCCTGATCGAGAAACTGACCGCGTCCAGCGCGGTCAGGCCGCCGAACTTCACCGTCAGATCCCTGGTCTCCAGAAGGGTCTCCCCCTCGGCGGCGTGCACATCACGGTGCAGTGCGGCGAGTTCCTCGTCGATGGCCGGTTCGCTCATGCCGCAGCCTTGGTGTCGTCGGCACGCTGCAAGAGTTTTCGGGCCGACTTGCCGTACGTCAGCAGTTGCTGGCGCACCGGGAACAGGCCCTGCGGCCGGAAGATCATCAGCACCACCAGCGCCAGGCCGAAGAACAGGTACTTCAGGTCGCCGAGGTTGATGCCCAGTAGATGCACGCCGAGCAGCCGGTTGGGCAGGTAGACGATGATGAACGCCCCGAAGATGACACCCAGCTTGTTGCCCTGCCCGCCGAGCACGACCGCGCACAGGAACAGCATCGAGTTGATGATGTTGAAGGTCGGCGGTGCCACGTACTGCACCTGCCCGGCGTACAGCGCGCCGGACAGCCCGCCGATCGCAGCACCGATCACGAAGGCCCAGAGTTTGAACCGGAAGGTGTTGACTCCCATGACTTCCGCGGCGTCCTCGTCCTCGCGGATGGCCACCCACGCCCGGCCCACCCGGCTGCGCTCCAGGTTGCCGACCAGCAACAGGATCGCCACAATCAGCACCAGGCCGAGCCAGAACCACCAGGTTCCGTAGTTGGCGTCGCCGGTGGAGTTGCCGCTGGAGAACACCCCGTCGGGCAGCTTCTCGGTCTGTCCGATGTGCGGGTAGGCCACCTGGTTCAGTCCGCGCGAGCCGTTGGTGATGTCGTTGAGGTTATCGGCGAGCAGCCGGATGATCTCACCGAATCCGAGGGTGACGATGGCCAGATAGTCGCCGCGCAGCCGCAACGTGGGGATGCCGAGGATCAACCCGGCCATCGCGGTGGCAGCCATCGCTATCGGCACGCAGGTCAGCCACGCCCACTTCTCGCTGAACGCACCGGTCTCGCTGAGCCTGTTCCACGGACTGTCCGGGCTGGTCAGCAGGGCGACGGTGTAGGCCCCGACGGCGTAGAAGCCGACGTAGCCCAGGTCGAGTAGGCCGGCCTGGCCGACCACGACGTTCAGTCCGATCGCGATGATCGCGACCATCGCGAACTGGGCCATGGTGCCGCCGAAGCTGATTCCCGGGGTGTCGAAGAAGGGCGGCGGAAACAGCGGCCACAGGGCCAACACCCCGAAGGCCAGCACCCCGAATCCCCACTTCTGCACCCGGCTGCGCCCAGACCACCAGGCGCGCAGCCCGTCGCCCGGGGCCAGCACCCTGCCGGTCCACTTTCCCGCTGGCGTCTGATGACTCATGCGGTCCCCTCGCATGCCCGCAGTTGATTCGCTCCGCAAGCGTCGCTCATGCGGCCCCCTCGCCGGCTCGGGTCCCGCATGCCCGCAGTTGATTCGCTCCGCAAGCGTCGCTCATGCGCGCGCCTTTCCGAGGCTCTCCCCGAGTATCCCGGTGGGCCTGATCAGCAGCACGAGAACCAGCAACACGAAGGCCACGACGTCCCGCCACTGCGTACCGAACAGCGCCTGGCCGTAGTTCTCCATGATGCCCAGCAACAGACCGCCGAGCAGCGCCCCGCGTAGGTTGCCGATGCCGCCGAGCACCGCCGCCGAGAAGGCCTTGATGCCCAGCAGGAATCCGCCCGAATAGATGATGCCCTGCGGCACCTTCAGGGTGTAGAGCAGCGCGGCCGCGCCGGCCAGTACGCCGCCGATGAGGAACGTCGTCATGATGATTCGTTCCCGGGATACCCCCATCAGGGTCGCGGTAGTCGGATCCTGGGCCACCGCCCGGATTCCGCGGCCGAACTTGGTGCGGTTGATGGCGATATCGGTCAGCACCGATAGCAGCAGAGCCGCGGCGATGATCACCAGCGTGATATTGGAGACCGACGCGCCGAAGACGCTGAACTCGGTCTTGGGGCGCACCAGGATGATCGGCTGCTGAGCGTTGCTGCCGCCGTAGTCGGTGATGATCTTCGGCAGGATGAAATGCACGAATTCCTGCAGTACGAAGGACATTCCGATGGCGGTGATGAGAAAGGTCAGCGGCCGGGCGTTGCGGCGGCGCAGCGGGCGGTAGGCCACCGCTTCCAATCCGACTGCGGCGGAACCGGACACCAGCATCGCGAAGAGCATCGCAATTCCGAGATACCCGACCGTCAGCAGGACGCCCTTTTCGTAGGCGTTTCCGCTCGGCGTGAAACCCAGGATCTTGTCCAGGCAGAAGTAGGCACCGAACATGCCGAGCATGAAGATCTCGGAGTGCGCGAAGTTGATCAACCGAAGGACACCGAACACCAGCGTGTACCCGACGGCCACCAGGGCGTAGATGGCACCCCAGGACAGTCCGTCGATAGTCAGCTGCCAGAAGCCGCTACGGAGGCCGTCGAGGTCGAACCCGATGTTGGCCGCCAGGCAAGCGGTCTGGGCCAGACAATCGTGAACCATCGAGGCGGCCGACTCCTTAGCGCCGATAGTGAGCGAGGCGCGTCCGAGCCGATATGGTCCCGGACGCGCCTCGGTGGGTGACTACTGAACCTTGTACATCCAGATCAGCGTCGTGGTCAGTTCACCTGTGGGAGTCCACTCGTACTTACGCGCCACTCCTTGGCCCTGATAGGTCTTGAAGAAGTCCAGCAGCGCCGGACGCGTGATGGCGCCCGAGTCGATGCCCTTCATCATGATGGTGCCCAGGTCGTAGCCCTCGGTGCTGTACGTTCCGGGCTCTTCGCCGAACTTCTGGGTGTACTCGTCGGCGAACTCTTTGGTGGCCGGACCGCACGGGCAGGACAGCAGCGCGTCCTTCGACGACGCCCCGGCCTGCTTGACGAACTCCGGGTCCTTCGTGCCGTCGCCGGAGACGAACGTCGCTGTGACACCGCCGTCGCGCAGCTGTTGGATCAGCGGGGCCGCCTCGGCGTAGTAGCCGCTGTAGAAGACCGCGTCCGGTGACTGCCCCTTGACCTGCGTCACCGCGGCCGAGAAGTCCTTGTCGCCCTTCTTCACCGAGATATTGCAGCCGGCGTCGGCGACCGGGCCGAGGGTTTCCCGCACCGCCTGCGCCAGGCCCAGACCGTAGTCGGTGCTGTCGTCGATGACGCAGACCTTCTTGTTGCCCAGGGTGTTCTTCATGTAGTTGGCGACCGACGGACCCTGCACCCCATCGTTGGCCAGGCCGCGGAAGAACGTCTTCCAGCCCTGTTCGGAAAGCGTGACGTTGGTGGCCGATGCGGTGGCCGCGACCAGGCCGGCCTGGTCGAACACCCCGCCGGTGGCCTTGGTCTCCCCGGAGAACGCCGGACCGACCAGGCCAATGGTGAAGGCGTCGTCGACGATCTGCGGGGCGATCTGGGTGGCCTTCTGCGGGTCACCCTCGGTGTCGAAGGTCTTCAGCTGGACCTGGCACCCGGGATTGGCCGCGTTGTGTTTGTCGACCGCCAGCTGAACACCGTTCTTGATGTTGATGCCGAGCGCGGCGTCGGGGCCGGTGAGAGCACCGGCCATCGCGATCGACACCGGCGGGCAGTTGGCCTTGCCGTCGCCGGCCGGATCGGCCGGGGTGAGGCCGCCCTCGGCCTTGATCGGCGCGCCGTTCTGGTCGATTTGCACCTGCTCGACGATCTTCAAATCGCTCTGAGCCGAGTTGTCACTCGACGGGGACTGCTTGCTGCAGCCGGCCATCCCCAGCACCGCCAGCAGCGCCGAACTAGCAGCGATTGCGTTCCGCGTCGCGCGTCCGCGCACGTTTCACCTCCGGGTCAGTTGTTTCACGGCGCCGACATCGCAGACCACCATCCGGCCCGCCCTCGACACTGCGGTAGAACATAGTCAACCCATAGCCGCAGCGTGTGATCTTGGCCAACGCCTGGCCGTGAGCTTATTCCGTATCGCGACAAACGGCGCGGTCAGAGGAAACGCGGAGTTAACGCGTCACTTCGAGGGCGAATCATCCTTCGGCGTGTCGAGGGTTTCCAACACGACCTCGGCAACCCGCTTCATGGTGGTCCGCCGGTCCATGGCGGCACGCTGAATCCACTTGAACGCCTCGGGTTCTGTCATCCCCTGGTTGGTTTGCAGCAGCCCCTTGGCCCGCTCGACCAGCTTGCGCGTTTCCAGCCGGTCCGACAGGTTGGCCACCTCACGCTCGAGCTCGGTGATCTCACTGAATCTGCTGACCGCGACCTCGATCGCCGGGACCAGATCACTGATCGAGAACGGTTTCACCAGGTAGGCCATCGCCCCGGCGTCGCGGGCCTTCTCCACGAGGTCACGCTGGCTGAACGCGGTCAGCACCACGATCGGCGCGATGCGCTTGCTGGCGATCTCGGCCGCCGCGTCGATGCCGTCGCGTCGAGGCATCTTGACGTCCATGATGACCAGGTCCGGTCGCAGCTGCTCGGCCAGCTCCACGGCCTCCTGACCGTCGCCGGCCTCGCCGACCACCTCGTAGCCCTCCTCGCGCAGCATCTCGGCCAGATCCAGCCGGATCAACGCCTCATCCTCGGCGATCAGCACTCGGTGTGAGGAACGGTCTTGAGCGTCGGTGGTAGAGCCGGTCATGCGGCCATTGTTGCGTGGCACGCGGCAAACAGCCACCTCGGGCCGCCGCGACCCACCGCCCGAAGGATCGGCGAGAGGATCCACTATGGTGGAACACCGCCGCAACGCGGCCGGCCCTCGTATCCCAACTGGCAGAGGAAACGGATTCAAAACCCGTGCAGTGTGAGTTCGAATCTCACCGAGGGCACCACAGACTTGACATTGAACGTCGCAGGTCAGGAACTTATCGATAGCCGATTTCCGGCGTCTCCCACCCTGTTTGGCTGCATTTTGGCTGCATCTGTTGTGAAGGTGAGGCCGGAAAGTCGCTGGTCGTGAGCGTCGGCAACGGCCTCGGCGTCACGGTCGAATAGGTCCGCGTAGGTATCGAGCGTCATCGCCGCCGACTTGTGGCCCAGCATCTTCTGAACCGCTTTGACGTTCGCGCCAGCCGACACCGCCAGCGACGCTGCGGTGTGGCGGAGGTCGTGCGGCGTGACGCGAGCGAACACCGGCGTCAAGGGCTCGCGATCCGGGTTGGCCTTCCGCTCCGCCGTCCGGGCGACGTCGGCGGCCGCGGTGCAGCGGGTTACCGCGCCGTCGAACCACGTGTGGGCGCCGGGCGACTTCGCGTAGCTGCCGCCGGCGGCTGGGAACACGATGTCGTCGCGTCCCTTGCCGCGGCATGCCGAGGACAGCGGCTCGACCAGGAACCGCGGCAGCGGCACGGTGCGGCGTTCGTGGGTCTTGGGTGTGCCCACCTCTACTACTCCCCCGACGTTGACCGCGTTGCGGCGAATATGAAGGCGCCGACGCAGGAGGTCCACGTCGGCGACGTGCAACCCGGCCAGCTCGCCCCACCGCAACCCGCAGTACGCGAGCACTAGGACGATGGCGCCCTTGTCGGGACCAGCCTGGCGCGCCAGATCCCACACCTGATCATCGGCCAGGTAGTTGTGCTCGCGCCGGATCTTGCGCGGAAGCTTCACCCCACGTGCTGGGTTGGTCAGCATCCGGCGATCGCGCACGGCATCGTCGATGATGCCCGCCAGTACGTTGTAGGCCCGCACCACCGTCACGGGTCCACCGGCCCGTCTGGTGACCTTGCCCTCGGCGTTAGTGATCTCGCGGCCCATGTCGGCCACCCACGACTGGACGGCGCTGTGCCGAATGTCGGCCAACCTCGCCTTGCCCCACACCGGCTCGACGTGGATTCGCCACGCGACCTCTTCGACGCGGCGGCTGGACGGCTTGAGGTGGGTGCGACGCTCCAGCCAATCGGGCCCGAGCTCCCCCACTGTGATCTTCGCGTCAGCCGGGTCGATGTATTCACCACGAAGTTTGCTGACATGCGTTGTGGCAGCGAAATTTTCAGCTTCTCTCTTTGTCTTGAAGCCACGCCGGCGGGTCACCCTCTGGTCGGGAGTTCGGAACTGCACCTGCCAACGATCACCTTTGGCAGTCGTGTACTTCTTGACACTCGCCATGATCAGCCGTCCTCACTTGATGTGTTGCGGGGTTTGCGCGTGTAGTCGGGAGCCAGGAGTCCGGCGTCCTTGCACCTGCGAATCCAGCCCTTGACCGTCTCGGAGCTCGGCAGGTGCTTTTTCGAGTAGCTGCGCCATTCAGCCGCCGCCGCCCGAGCTGCGATCTTCCCGTGGACAGCGAGGCCATCATCGAAGGACTCGGCCGCTGCCGCACGGGCCCAGTCAGCGATCTGCTGTAGCTCCTGGTTAGTCAGCTTCGGCTGTCCTCTGGGCCGCTTGCGACGAATCAGCCGCGGCCCGCCCGCGCCCGGCTCGCTCCTGGCCATTGCTTCCATGTGGCTGAGATCGACACCGCGAGCTTGCAATTCGTCGCCGAACTCGTCCTCTAGCGCCTTTCGGATCCTGTCCCGAGACCACTCAAGGATCTTCAGTTCTTCGTTCTTGGCTGCCGCGGCCCGCGCCAGCCGATCAGGCACGATCTTGCGGAGGCTCGACACCGTTATTGGGGTTCCGTCGAACGACGTGACCCGTAGGTCTGTGATGACCGGCCCCTGCGGTGTGTCGCGCCACGCCACCTCGTAACTGTGTGCGTGGTCGTGACACTCGATATAGAACGGTCGATCTCTTCCCGTTTCCACGGTCGTCACCTTCACCACACCACCTGACCTCCGGGGTGGGTTATCGGATCGGGTACTCGCCATAATTTGACACCATAGCGCTTGCGTTCACTATGGTGCAACCTTCGTTACATGACCATAAAGACAGTCACTCTTCCTGAGTTGCTGACCCCGCAGCAGGTCGCCGACCTTCGCGGCACGACAACCGCGGTGTTATCCCAAGAGCGCCACCTCGGCCGCGGCCCGAAATACATCCGCGATGGTCGCAGAATCCGTTACAGGGCAAGCGATTTGGCGGAGTACCTCGACGCCAACACAGTGGTGCCGTGCTGAAGATGGCTGACCAAAAGAACGGGCCGCCGCCGGAATTGGAAGAGGCCGCCCCCGTCAGGACGGCCACCCACCACAGCCACCACGCTGATAACCCCGATGATAGCCCGCTCTACGACTTGGTCGAACAGGCCAAGGCCGGTCAGATACATCTTGCGCTTGGGTATGCGTCATGGACGGCGTACGTCGCGGATGCCTGCAAGATCGAGATCAAGATCGACCGGGACAAGCGCCGAGAGCTCGTCGGCTGGCTCTCCGATGAGGGCATGTCGCAGCGTGCCATCGCCGCGACGCTGGGGGTTTCCAAAAACACAGTCACTACTGACCTGTCCCAAATTGGGACACCTGACGCTGAGGTGGCTGGGTACTTCACCGACGCCGGCGAGGCCGCGGCCGCCATGGCGATGGCCGAGTTGGACGACGAGGCGTTCGAGGCGGTACTCGTCGAGGCCCGCGCCGAGGGTGACATGTCCCGCGAGACGGTCGCGACCAAGTGCCGCAATCAGCAGATGACCACCGGTCTGGACGGCAGCACCTTCAACAGATCATCTCCCCGGCCGCAGAAGCCTCGACGCGGGCCGCTCGTCGATGATGCACGCTCGATTACTCAGGACATGCGCCGGATCACGAACCGGATCAACAAGTTGCTCGACGACGACCGGTTCGACGCCAACCGGAAGCAGATCGGCGACACGGTTCGCCCCCACGACGAGTGGTTGTTGAAGGCGGCCGGATCGCTGCACGCAGCTATCACTGAGGTGGTGGCCGAATGACCGCCATCGACTCACAACAGGCGTCGTGGTGGTCGGTGCACGAGTTCATCACCGAGCTGGTCGCTCAGTACAACGATCTTCCGGTGGCCGGCACCCCGCTCTGGTGTGCGATGCCCGACCGTGATCCTCGCAAGCTGATCGCCTTGGCCGCCGCCGGGGAGCACCATGTCCTGCGGATGGAGACAGCGCAGGAGGCGCGCGCCGAAGCCAGCCGCGCCGTCTCATCCGCCGACGACTGGCCCAAGATCGCCCGAGACCTCCACTCGCGCAGTGCTTTTCGCTCGACACGGCCATGGATGCGCCGGCTACCCACAACCCCGCCGAAAGGACCACACCGTGACTGACCACGCCACCACCACCGACAGTGACCGCATCATCGCCGAAGGCCTGGCCATCGCCAACGGATTCCGCGAACGGATCGCCGCGATCGAGAAATCCCGCGAGGATCAGCCCGCCAAACTCGAGAAGGCCCGCGCCGAAGCCGACGAGGCACGCGAACAGTCCCTGCTGATCGAGCCGTGGACCGAGGAACTGTCCACGCTTCGCTGCTACCGCGGCGACGGCCAACCAACCGGCACGGTGATGCACCTGCCGAACCTGATCGCCAAGGAGATGTTCGGCGCCCGCATGGCGTTCGACATGCTCGACTGCTCCGACGACTCCACCGGCGAGCGGATCGAAGAAGTCCGGAACCGCTACTTCGCATTGCTTGGCGGCGACACAGGGAATCTGTTCCTGGTGGCATTCGCCGCGCTGGACACCATCGCCACCATCGTGGTGCCGCAGCTGCTGGACGCGATCGAGCAACAGGCATCGAACTGGGACACGCGGGTGATGCTCGCTGAGGCACGCGCCAAATCGTGGCGAGGTCGTATCGCCGAGCATCGCGGCATCCCAGCGAACGAACCGAGCTGCGATGACGTCGCCGACTCCGACACCCGCGAGCCGTGGTGAACGCCCGCGTCCCGGTCCGCGCCGCATATGAGCAGTACGACGCACTCCGCCGCGACTGCCCCATGTGTGATGCCGGGCCCGGCCAATGGTGCATCACACCGCGCGGCCGATTGCGCCGCGTTCCCTGCGTGCTGCGGACGCGAACACCCCTGTGACGGCGCCACCACTAGCACCGCCCGAGCCGTCGACCCAATGCCTGCACCACCGACTCGTACTGTGCCCCACACCCACCCAACGACTCCGAAAGGATGCCAACACCCATGAGTGACGCCTCCGCCACTGCAGCCGAGCAGTACCTAACCGTCAATAAGGTCGCCCACCGCCTCGACGTCTCCCCGTGGACAGTCCGCGACTGGATCAGCAGCGGCAAACTGTCCGCGATCAAGCTTGGCGATTCTGACCGGGCGCCCGTGCGCATCCGGGAGTCCGACCTCGACGCGATGTTGAAGCCGTACCCGAGCAATAACAGTGACGACACCAACGTCGGCAGCCGCGCCCCGTAGCCGGTGCACCCGCCCGCCCCCGTTTCCCGCCATGCCCATGCCTCGGATCCACCGTCACGTACACCAGCCATCGAGGACGCACAAGTGAACGCCGCCACCGACCCCACACCCAGCGACACGACCGTCACAAGCGGGAACCACCACTCCCACAACGGTTCACCCGCCGACCAGACGACGACACCGATACGCGTGCACCGCGGCCAGGCCCGCATGGCCTACCGGATCGCCGCCCGCTACAGCGGTCAGCTGCTACACGTCACCCGGCTCGGCTGGCACCACTGGGACGGCACCCGCTGGAGCCCTGACGACCGCGGCGTGGCCAAACGCGCAGTGCTGGCCGAACTACGGCGGGCACTCGCCGAAAGCCTCGACGACAAAGAACTCCGCGCCGATGCCCGCAAGTGCGAATCAGCGGCCGGCATCAGCGGCGTTCTCGACATTGCTTCCGCGCTCGAACCGTTCGCGGCCGCCGTCACCGACCTCGACGCCGACGCGCACCTACTCAACGTCGCCAACGGCACCCTGGACCTACACACCCACGAACTACGGCCCCACGACCCCGCACAGCGCATCACCAAGATCTGCCGCGGCGCATACCACCCCGACGCCCAATCGCAGCTGTGGCAGGCATTCCTGACCCGCGTACTACCCGACGACGACGTACGCGGCTTCCTCCAACGCCTCGTCGGCATCGGCCTACTCGGCGAAGTCCGCGAACACGTCCTCCCAATCCTCACCGGCACCGGCGCCAACGGAAAATCCGTCTTCGACAAAGCAATCCGGCACACACTCGGCGACTACGCCGCCACCGCAGAACCCGACCTCTTCATGCACCGAGACGGCGCACACCCCACCGGAGAAATGGACCTCCGCGGCGTCCGCTGGACCGTCGTCAGCGAATCCGACAAAGACCGCCGCCTCGCCGAAGCCACCATGAAACGCCTGACGGGTGGTGACACCATCCGCGCCCGCCGCATGCGCCAAGACTTCGTCGAATTCACCCCCTCGCACACACCGCTACTGATCACCAACCACCTCCCCAAAGTCTCCGGCGACGACGCCGCCATCTGGCGACGACTCCGCGTCATCCCCTTCGACATCGTCATCCCCGAACACGAACAAGACCACGAACTCGACACCCGCCTACAACTCGAAGCCGACGGCATCCTCACCTGGGCCATCACCGGCTACCGCGAATACCTCGACCGCGGACTCGACGAACCCGCCACCGTCCGCAACGCCACCGACACCTACCACCGCAACAGCGACGCCATCGCCCGCTTCATCGAAGACGAATGCACAATCAGCAGCCCAGTACTCAAAGCCACGACCGGGCAACTCCACGAAGCATGGGAACGATGGCGCATTCGCGACGGCGCAGAACCAATGTCACAGAAAGCGTTCGGACTCGCACTCGACCGCCACAGCCACCCAGTCACCGACAGGGACCAGAATGGCCGCTGGCGTGCAGGAATCGCCGTCAGAACCGACCAGCCATGACGCATATGACGCATTTACTGGCTCCTCCCACGCGCGCACACATAAGGCGTCATACCGAACATGCGTCATATGCGTCATGCCACAACCTGACCGCCGACGCCGGTTGACCTGTCACCCTCTGCTGACAAACTGCTGACATGGCCACTCGTCGGGAAACTCGTGTGCGACACCAGGATGCGGCCGACCTGCGAGCGAAGGGCCACACCTGGCAAGAGGTGGCCGACCAGCTCGGGTACCGGACTCGCCAGGGGGCCCAAAGCGCGGTCGAGCGCCTCTGTAGGCGCACATGGGTGTCGCCGGCCGTCGAGCGCCGGTCGCTTGCGGACGGATTGAGAATGACGAAAAAGGCGCTACACGAGGGCATGGCGGCCGCCGAGAGTCGTGCCGACGACGTTGCCGTCCTCGGATACTCACGTGAGATCCGTTCAACAACTTCTCTGCTCGCAAAGATCGAGGGGCTACACGCTCCGGAGGAGGTCAACGTGAATGTCACCCTCCGGCCGGCGGCGGAGATTCTGGCCGACTACGAGGCTCAACTGTTGGCGGCGATCGACGCCGAGGTGGTCGAAATTGAGCATTAGATCTTCACACTCACCGAGGGTTGCCCAGCCGTGACCGCTATGAACGCAGGTCGGAGCCATATCGCTGGCCGCCAGCAGTCTGATCTACCTGGTTCTGGCTGCGCTTTGGCTACCAAATCGATCAAACCGCCTGTCCAGAAGGGATATTGGAGATGAGCAGAAACACGAAGCAGGATGCAGTCAAGGCGGCGATGTCCATCGCCAACGATGTCACGAGCGGTGCGCTCGACCCAGACGATTTGCAGGCCGCTGCGGTCGCAGAGGTGCGGAAGCTGTTCGGGACTGTCATCGGCCCTGAGGATCCGTTGTGGCCGATCCACGTCCAGGTGATGCGCGACGTGTTGGCTGTCGGCAAGGGCTGCATCTCGGCGGACGAGTTGGCGGAATGGTCGGCGGTGTATCGAGCTGCAGAAGGCCCGCCGCCGTCATGGATCGAGGAAGCGTTGGCGGCCGGCGCAGGTGACGACGAAGACGTCCCGATGAGTGACGACCCCGAAGTGACTCCGGTCACATGAGAGTTGTTGCAGGTCAACGCCTTGTCGCCCCATTAGGGGGTAACTGTGTCAGACCCTGTGGTTATTCTTCCCAACTATGACCGTGACTCTCTCACCGGATTCCATCGAGATGTCGCATGTGTCAGGGCGATTGGGTGCCCTGAAGTCCCGCGGCGTCCCTGACGATGACCCGCGGGTCGCTGAGTGCCGCGATGCGCTGGCGTACTGCCGGCTTCGCAATTCCATTGCCGCCGAGGGCCGTCAGCTCTCGCCTGCCTCGATCACCCGGCTGGTGTCGCAGTTGCGTGAGGTGGTGGCGTCGTGAAGGTCGTGAAGTCGAAGAAGCCGACCGAGTGGTATATCTCAGCGCCGTTCCCGCCTCAGCACGGCCAGGAGCCGGCCAAACCGAGTCACCCGCGGCCCCAGCTGGTTCCGACGATCCACCCTCAAGATGTTGCGCGTGAGCGGCGGCGCAAAGGCTTGTCGGTCCAGTACGTCGGGGACTTCTCGCTGAGCGGTGAGGTCCGTGGGATGTGCGCTCCGCTGGCTGCCGAGATGACCGTGATGTTCTCGGGGCGGCTCGGGGGAATGCGGGTGGTGTCGCCGGTGCAGTCCGGAACCTTCGAGCAGGCGCGCGAATTGCCGTTCCGGGCCCAGGTTGCGGAACTGGCGGGCGCGGTCCACGAGCTCATGTTGGCGGTGGCCGCGCTCCTGGGTGATCGGCAGCTCGGGTCGTCGGCTTCTGGTCGTTCCCAAGCTGCTGCCGTGGTGTCTGATCCTGCGCATGCCGGGCCGCCGCAGGTGACCGATGAGGATGTGAAGTCGGGCGCGTGGGTGGAAGTTCTGGCTGGCCATGTCGCTGGGCTAGATGTCGAGTTGGCGGCGCAGTTGGGGCGTGCGGCGTTGCCGGATGGTCTTGTGTCGGATGCATCCTGGGCGGTGAGCGAACTCTTGGGGCGTGAGTTCACAATGAAGCTGCGGCACCTGGAGGGCAGGGTGCCCGGGATGAAGATGTCGCTCCAGGGTTACGCGGAGGCGTCGAGGTGGGCGGCTGCGGAGTCTGAGCGGCGTGCGCAGCAGCGTCTGCAGCGGTTGGGCCTGGCGTAGTTAATCGAGAGGAATTGAAATGACGAGTGTGCTGGTGCCGATCAGGTTTGATGCACCGCTGGTGAATCCGGCGCCGGGTGGGTTGTATGCCGCGACGGTGTGGTCGGATTCGGGTGAGGGCGATCCGCTGCGGTGGCTGCCCAGTGGCGTGGAGGTTCGGCCGCACAATTATGGCGGCGAGGATGCGTTTGGTGTGTGGGCGGCGGCGTGGAACGCGGCGGAGGCGGATCTGACTGAGGATGATGTGAAGACTGGTGTGCGGCCGTTGATTCCGGATCCGTTTGTCGGTATGACGGTGTGGGCGTCTGATGAGGGGAAGTTCCACTGCGAGGATCCGGTGGTGGCGCGGGTGCGGGCGGAGCAGAATTTGCGGTTGCTTGAGCCGGTGGCGGTTGAGGCGCAGTTCGCGGCCCGGTTGCTCGCCGATGCACCGTCGCCGGCGGCTGCTGCTGATCTGGTCGACGCGCTCGGATTGCTGGAGTCGGCTTTCGCCACGACGAACACGCTCGGGTTCATCCATGCGAGCCCGAAGTGGTTGCCGCGGGCGTGCGCTGCGCAGCTGATCGTTCGTTCGGGTGTGGCGTTGAAGACGCCAGGCGGGCACAGCTGGATTTTCGGTGGGGGTTACGTCGCGGGGCTCGGTGACACTCTGGTGGCGACGTCGCAGCCGTTCGGGTGGCGTGGCCCGGTGGCGGTGAAAGATGCGGCGAGGTTGGAGCACAACAAGTTCGCGGCCGTCGCCGAGAGGTCGGTGCTGGTGGGTTATGAGGCGCTCGTCGGGGCGGCGGCGATCAGTTGAGCAACGGTGTGCGGTTGGTAGGTCGGTGTCGGGGCGGGTCCGCGCTATGTGCCGCCGCCCCGACACCGGCTGGGGAAGAGGGGGTTCCGTCCGTGAGGTCATTGGCCGAGGTTGATCCCGCAGAGCGGTTGTCGTTCATCGCAGGTGCGATGGAACAGTCCACCCGGGTCAGATACTCGGGGGTTGCGACGCTGACGGGCCCAGCCCTGACAGCGTCTGTTGCGCCGGCGCCCGCCGCAGCGGTATCGAAGGGTCGCGTTTCAGATGCGACCCTTTCGGTCAAGCCGGCGCCCCAGCCGCAGCCGAGTACCGAGTTGTCCAAGGACGACATCGCTTGGGCGGGTTTGTGTTTGCATGAAGCGGGTCACGCGGTCGGTGGAGTGCTTTTCTCCGGTGAGCTCCGTTCGGTGGCGGTGGTGAACACGAAGGTGTTGGGCATGCGTGGGGTGACGAACTTCGGTCCGGAGTTGATGACGACCTTCGATGCCTCGGTCGCGTTGGCGGGACCGTGGGCTGAGGCGCGTTGGCGTGCTGGCCGCCGACCCGCTAATCACGAGGTTCTGGCTGTCCTTAACCAGGGGTGCGGGCACAGGGGCGTTTCGGGGGCGTACAAGCGGGCCACCGCGAGTGACGCCGCGCTCGTGGCTGCCGCCGGCGGTGTGGACGCGGTGTCCTCGGGCTTGGGCGGGCTGCTGGAGCAGTGCTGGCCGGCGATCGTCGCGGTGGCTCAAAAGTTGGTACGGACCGGGGAGGCCGTCCACGAGGACGTCACTGCGGCACTGGGCCTGTCGGTGGATCGGTCGCGGCATCCGTTCGAGCTGGCCAACATTCGTGCCGACCTGCGCACCGTCCGAACACCCGGCTCTGCTGAGACGGTGTCGTGAGCGCCGGGCAGCCGGACGGCATCCTCCGGATCCCGCGGGATGCGCAGCTGCCGCCTCCGGGTTTCACCCGCGCCGAGATCGACGAAGCTGAGCTAGCTTTCGAGACGGTCTTCCAACGCCGCCACCCTCTCATCAAGCTCTTGCACCACTTCGATCAGCCATGCAAGTTTCTCCGCCAGCTCAACGTGGCCAAGAACGGTCAGGTGCAGGAACCGGAGCGCCAGCTCGCGGTCGATCTGAACGTCGATCTTGTCAGGTCCGATGACGTAGTCGGCGACCATGTTTCTGAGCATCGAGCTGACGTGCCAGTCATCGGGGATACGTCGGTCCTGAGGCTTGGGCATCACAGTCTCCTTGCGTTGCACGGGCTGGTAACCCGTCATGTGCCGGGCGCGTTCCGTGCCGCGTCCCGAAGGTTGCAGCGTAGGAGGTGGGTTCGGCGTGCCGCGTCCGGTGCGCGGCCGTCGGACACCACCGAAGGCGGTGCCCTGTGAGCGCGCAGGCGGTCCTTATGGACTGGCTGCAGGAGCAGGCTGGACAACCACCGGTCTCGCACCTCTACGGTGACGCCTTCGACCTAGAGAATGAACTCGCGGAGGATCGCGATCCTCCCCTCGTCAGGGACGCCCTGGCGGCCGGCTGCCCGTTCGATCTTGCTCTCCAGATACACGATGTTGCTCAGCAACGTCAGCACGAGCGCATCATCGCCGCGCACCGCTCCCACGGGCTGTTGTGCCTGTTCCTCTTGCGCGAACTGGGCGCAGGTCAGGACGTGATTGGTCGAGCCGCGGCTGACCTTCATCGTCTCAGGTATCTGCCCTTGGAGGGCGAGGACGGCGTTGCGCAGGTCACCACGAGTGGCCATGTTGCTTCTCCTTCTCTTGGTCTGGACAACGGGAGTGTAGGAGAGCGGCCCGGGTCGGTTTTCCCCTGATCGCCGGCCCGGGCCACCCCCACGGTGGTGCGCGTGAGGTCACCGCATTGCGGCATCCGGACCTAGCCGCGAGCTGGCCCCTGCCTCGCCCTTGGCGTCCCCCAGTAACGCCCTCTCAAGCGGGGGACGAGGGCGTATTCTCCCTGTTCACAGGTATTTGACAGGGGGGTTATGTTGCAACCGTCGGCGTCACCAGGGTGGTATCCAGATCCGGCCGGTGCGCCTGGGCAGCGCTACTTTGACGGCGCCACATGGACTCCCCACTTCGCCGCCGCGCCCGCACGCATGTCCGATTCCGACCGCAGTGCGGTCCTCAACGCCGCCGTCGCCTACGAGGTGACCACCTACCGATGCCGGGTCGAATCGCAGACACCGTTTCAGGCGGTGCTGGTGTACGGGAATGACCCGAATCATGTTGTGTGGGCGCTGCTGAGTATCTTCACCTGCGGCCTGCTGGTGATCGGGTGGATCATCGCGGCGGCGACGCAGCGGGAGACCCGCAGGACACTTTCGGTGGACCCGTACGGGCAGGTGATCCGGCTGTGATCATCCGCGTCGCCGCGGTCAGGGATCAGCGACTGCCTGTCCGCGATAGGCGCAGGATCTTGCTGCGCGTCTACTGACGGCGGCGTAACCTCTGTTCACAGGAAACTGGCAGGGGAGGCCGCTGGTGGGGGACGCCGTCAAGGCCGCGCGGGCGGCGATGATCATCTACGGCACCATCGCCGCCATGTGCGTTGGTTGCATCCCGGCTCCAGGCGGCAGCCGCGCCACCGTCACAGTCACCAAGACCAGCATCTACACACCGCCGGCATCCGCGCCCATCACCGGAAGCGACAGCGGCGGATGGTCGCCAGGCAGTACGTCGCAGACATCTGCCGGGCCCGCGACGTCGATCGTCAGTGACGGCACCTATGTTGTCGGCGTCGACATCGCCCCCGGAATCTACCGGTCAGCCGGCAGCAACCAGCCCGGCTACGACTGCTATTGGAAACGCCTCGCGAGTTTCGACAGCAGCGACATCATCGACAACGAAGGCAGTGAAGGCCCGCAGGTCGTCGAGATCATGGCGTCGGACAAGGCGTTCTCGACGGCGCGGTGCAAGCCGTGGATTCGGGCGAACGGATGAAGCGGGTAGGGCTGGCAGGGGCCGCGGCGCTCGCCGCTGCTGCGGGTTTGGCCGCTCCGACCGCGGCGCTCCCAAGCCCTAGCCCAGAGCCGCCGCGTATTCCGTTCTCCGCCGACACCAAGGTCGCGCACACCATGAGCCCACCGGCGCCACCTGCGCCGACACTGGTGCTCACTGATTTCGACCGCTACTTCCTCGCGAAGATGCAGTCGGAAGGTTGGGTCATCACCGATGTGGCGGCGTTCGTGAATAACGCACGCACGGTCTGCGTGATGTTCCGCGCTGGAGCAGACCCGACCTACGTCAACAACCAGCTGGTCATGAATGCCGGATTGAGCATGAGCGACGCCCTGATGTTCTCGTCAGGAGCGATGTTGACCTACCCGGACTGCCCATGACGCCACGGATGATTTCCGCTCTCGCGGTGATAACCAGCGCAGCGCTGATGCTGGCCGCCCCTGCCGGCGCTGCGCCCGCGACGTTCGACCCGCACACCCCGAACTTGATGGCCGGCTGGTGCCCGGGCGGCGGCACTGGCTACACCACCGCGATGGTCGGCTGGTGTGACGGAATCCCTTACGACGACGGCACGAAATGGCACTACGACGTCAGCTACGGCGGCTTCAAACTGTGGTGCGTCATCGACAACGGCAACACCATCTTCCCGCCCAAAGCTCCCCCAGGCGGCTGCGGCGGGAGTTGGCCTGGCTGACCGGGGGTGTTAGGTATCGTTGCGTAGTTCCGTTTCCACGGCGTCACGATTCATCCCATGTGCCACAAGGCAATTCGACGAGTCAGCAAGCACGCAGACGGACCGTACGTGAAGTACCACCGGGCTGCTTTCGTCGAAGAGTCCTACCGCCTGCGGTTGGGCGTCGCCGCGTCCCAATCGATGAACACGTCGTCAGTGACCTCATGCATGGCAGCGAGGTTGTCGAGCAGGGCTTGCGCGTAGCGCTGGTTCGGTACGTAATTTCCGGGATCGTCAAGTTGTTGAGAAGATCGCCTGTACGCGGCGATCGTCGGTCACCGCCGTGTAGCGGGCGGTGGTCTCAAGTCGCGCGTGACGCATGGCTCCTGACTGTCGAACGGGTCAAGCCGGTCGAATTTCCATCATTCCACGTATGCATGGCGTGACCTACGCGCGGAGCGCGTGAATTATGGTGTGGTCATTGCGATCTCGCTTCCTATGCTATTAACTCTCGGGGCATGGAGGCCGTTGTTGATTCGATAGACGCCAACACCGTCACTGTGGGCGCCGTACCGCATCTAACACTCGTCCCCGCACCTCGGGGCACCTCAGACAACCGAGTCCGGAGCATCAGACACAGGGCAAAACGGCTCGGACTGCACACAAGGAAGAGCGCCGACTGCGTCACCGTGACCGACAGCGCGGGCACCGTCATTGTTGCCGGCTCTCTCGATGAGGTCGCGAACTGGTTTGATCGGCGCGATGCAGCGTCGAATCCGATAGTGCCAGGCGCGTTTTCGGAGCTTGCGGCGAACTACACGGTCCGGTGCGAGAGCACGACTCAGTCCGGTCGTCAGTGCAGCCGGTTGGCGGGATCGCGCCTCGATGCGCCCGGCCGCACTGAGGCGATGTGCGGCATGCACAGGAATGCTTGGGTGCGCGATCCCGAGCGCGCCGCGCGCAAGTCCCCTCCTCCCGAGCGTAAAGCGATGACACCCACTATTCCGGGCGCCTACTACGGCACCGGCGTGTCCCATCTCGATGAGCACTGCCGGTGGATGATGCGCGCCGGCCGGGCACCACGCACTGTGAAGGTGCGGCGGATGTATATGCAGTACCTTGCCGAGTACCTCGGCCGCGATCCAGTCGATGTCACACAGTTCGAGCTAGAGGACTGGCAAGACGGCCTGCCGGTTGAGCGGCTGCGGTTCGCCACCGCGATGGTGCGCCCCTACTACGGCTACTTGCACAAGCGGGGGATACGGGCCGACAATCCAGCGGCGTTGCTGGTCACCCCCAAGCAGAAACGCGGCCTGCCCCGCCCTATCGAGTTCTATGCGCTAGAGCGGGCCATCCGCAATGCGCCAAGCCCACGGCTGCAGGCGTGGCTTATCCTGGCCGCCTACGCCGGACTACGTGCCAAAGAGATCGCCCACCTGGAAATGGACTGCTTCGAGGAGATGCCCGACGGTGGCGTGTTCATCAGGCTGACGAGGACCAAGGGTGAGTACGAACGAATCTCTGCGCTCCCCGCATGGGCATGGCTGCTGATCCGGCCGGCGCTCGCCCCTTCGGGGGCCTGTTTCCGACGCGAACGGGGGGTCGGCCCGGTCACGCCACAACAGGTGTCGCAGCTAGCGAACGTCTGGCTGCATAAGAGCGGCACGCGTTCAACCCTGCACACGCTGCGGCATTGGGCCGGATCGTCGGGTATCGAGGTTGAGGACCTTCGGGTGGTGCAGGAATTCCTCGGGCACGCTGACCCGTCGACCACGGCGATCTACACCGCGGTTCAGCAGCGGCGCATTGCCGACATGGTGAACCGATTCCCGCGACCCGACGTCTGACCGGTCGAACATGCGGCCGATTGGCTACGTTTTGGCTGCATACCTGATTAATGAGCGGTAATCAGCGTTAATCCCGCATAACTTCAAAATCGCAGGCAGGAGCCCTGCAGCGTACGAACGCTAAGGTAGAGCCGTCTCGGTTTTTGAGTTCGAATCTCACCGAGGGCACTCTCTTTGTTTGACAGCACCGGAGCAGGCCAGGGCCTTGAATTGGCCTCTGCCTGCGCAATCACGAATAGCGCAGCGGGTTGGCGTCGTACCTGTCGAGGCACACCTGCGAGCAGAAGTAGAGCGCCCGCCCGGTCGCATGAGGGGGAGGTAGCGACCAGGCGGGCCTTTGACCCCTGGGGCGTTGCGATATGTGGATCGACAGTTGCCTTCGTGGGTCCTAGCAAAGATCTAATCACACTAATTGCGCACTCAACAACAGTTTGTCCAACAATTTTTCCATCATGGGCAAATTTCCGATTCTTGGCCACAGGAACCAGCTCAGCCCACGGACCGGTCGCGGCGGGCTTACTGTCTCTTGCTGCTTCCGGTGCCGCGGCCGGCGGCCGCATGGGAAGCCGCCTTCTTGGCGGTATCGCCGGAGCCGCTCGCGCTCGCCGAGTGCACGGTGGAGGCCGCGACCGTGGACGCGGGAGCTGCGGGCTCGCCGGTGCCGGCAGCCGAATTCTTGCGGGCGGAGTGCGCGGTGCTGTTGGGTGCGCGGAGCGCCGCGGCCGTAACGGTTTGACCGGGGTCGATCGCGGCGGCGGTATTGGGGACGCGGATTCCGTTGATGTTGATACCCGGGTTCTGCTTGGTCACGGTCTGCCCGGTCCCCCCGATCGTCCCCGCGAGGGACAGCGGACCCCCGCCCGCGTTCACGTCGTTACCGCTGCCGAAGACATTGAACGCCTGGTTCAGTTCGCCGGATATCGCTCTGACCGAGTTGTTGGCACCACCGAGGTTGATCGCGGAATTGAGGGTGCCAACCGCGACCACGCTGTTGAGCATCCCCCCGGTCGCGTCCCCGAAGAGGTTGACGGCGATATTGCCGATGCCGCCAGCGGCAACGGAGTTGCCGAAAGCCGTTGTTGTTCCGGGTGATACGTTGAGGGCAAGATTGATACCGAGATGGCCGAAGTTGGGCGACCCGCTCGTTTCGACGATCCCGTTCGGGCCTAGTTGGGTGGCGATTCCGACGATCCCCTGCGCAAACGCACTCGCTTCATCACCAACCGCCGTCGCGAAGGTGAAGGCACTGTCGGTACCCGTCGTGGCGTAGCTGGACGTGCCGACCGACAATGCGGTGGAGAACCACCCGAACGCCTTGGCCTGGGCGCCGGCGCCGATCGCGACCGCGACGCTGAGCGGGCCGCTCGTGCAGTCGGCGCTATTGCCGAAACCAAAGAGTGATGCACAGGTCGCGTTGGCGGTCGGTGCCGATCCCAATCCCGCCGTGGCGATTGCACCGACTGCCACCACAGAGGTGAGCTTCTTGGTAGTTGCTGTGTGTTGACCCATGATTGTCTCCCTACCACCTGTGCGACAGCTGGGAGTGCTACCAGGAGAAAACGACGGGGCCTGAACCGTCTGTGTCCACAATTGCCAGTTCACACAGCACTTTGAACATCGAGTTGGCGGCTCACCAAAGATGACATGGAAGCCCCCGCAGCCCGTACAGTGTGGATGCGATTTTCACCGGGATCGAAGAGCGGAGTGGTCATGAACATCACGTGTTCTGTGCGTCGCGCGGCGGCAGTCAGTCTGGCCGCAGGCGCTCTTCTTGTCGGCGTGGCCGGGCCCGCTTCCGCGGATCCGCCACCGAACTGCACATCGGCCGACCTGGCCGGCATCATGTCCGGGGTCGGTTTCTCGCTGTCGGGCTATCTATTCACCCACCCGGACGTCAACGCTTTCTTCACCAGCCTCAAGGGCTTGCCGAAGGAGGAGATGAGGGCGAAGGTTCAGGATTACTTCGCGGCTAACCCGCAGGTGCATGACGAGATCAGGGCGATCCGCCAGCCCACCACCGATTTCCGCAACCGGTGCGACGTCTCGGCTCCGCCCGGAATCGGCGCGCAGCCCTGACGCACAGCGCGCCCCGACTGTGAACAGTCGGGGCGCGCCGAGTGCGGTCAGCGAATGCAGTCGTTGCCGACAACTTCCTTGCAGACCGGCCCCGGCGGTGCCGGGTTGATCGTGGGCGAGAACGAGTTGTTGCCACCCGGCGCCACTGCCTTCTCGGTGGGCGACGGAACGACCGCCGACGACGGAGTGGTCGTCGTCGAGGGCGCTTCCTTCTCACTCGAGCTGCAGGCGGTCAGGGCCCCCATCCCAACGATCGCGGCCCCGCCAGCAAAGAGTGCAATCTGACGAGTCAAGCGACCAGAACTCATATCATTTCCTATCTGTGCGTGCCGAATGGTCCGATCGTCCTCGTTTGCTGGCTCGGCTGGTTTACCAGCGGCCCCGAAAGGCTGAACAATCACTGTGAGTAATTACCATGCAATTTGCAGCGATTGTACGGCAAAATCCGCCGCGATGGGCATTAGCCGCTGAAGACTAGTGCAACGTGGCCGATCGTCACTGCCCTTCGCCGCGATGCGATCACTCAGGCAAACCTTCGTACGTGCGCTTCAGTACAGGTCCACTCGCCGGTCGGCGAGTAGATCGACGTACTCGGTCAGGGTCTTGTCATGCGTGGCCGCCAGATCGACGTCGGCGACCGCCAGACCAGGGCCCGCACCGACCTCGGCGACCACCCAGCCATCCGGATCGACGATCACGCTCCCCTCGGTCCACGGCTGTCCTCGCTCGACCCCGGCGCGGTCGCATACGGCGATGACGACCCGGTTCAGCCGGGCCGTCGACATCGTCGTGATCACCTCGCCCGGCCGTTCACCCGCCGGCCGCGGGAACAGCGGCCAGTTGACCGGCGCCGCGATCAGCTCAGCGCCGTCGACCGCCACCCGCCTGGTCACCTCGCCGAACTCGAGGTCGTAACAGACCATCACCGCGATGGCCCCATGGCGAGTCGGCAGCACCGACGGCAGTTCGGCACCCGGGGCGAAGATGAGCTTTTCCCGATCCCACAGATGCGTTTTGCGGTAGGTGGCGATCACCCCGTCCCGGTCCAGCGCCACCGCGCTGTTGTAGAGCAGGCCGTCGTCGCCGAGCTCGCAGAATCCGCCGACGACCACCGCCGGGCCGGCAGCCGACCGCCACACGTCGAACGCCGGATCGCAGGCTCGCAACGCCGCCGAGCGCGCCTCGTCGGGATCGGCGAGCATATAGCCGGAGGTGGCCAGTTCGGGCAGCACCACGACGTCGGCCCCCTGGGCGACGGCGTCGGCGACGGCGTTCGCCGACAGCTCGAGGTTGGTAGCCACCGCCCCGATCATGGGATCGATCTGGGCACACGCGATGCGGGTCACTGTTGCAGGCTAACCTCGCCCCGAAGACCTGGCAGGGCTCGGCAGAGGGAGGAAAACATGACTTCCGACATCGTCGGACCCGTCGACGCGACCAAATACCCGCGCTATACCGAACCCTCGACGTTCGCCCGGGTTCCGCGGATCACCGAGGTGCCCGGGGCCGACGTCCGCATCGTCGGGGTGCCGTTCGACAGCGGCGTGTCCTACCGGCCCGGAGCCCGGTTCGGGCCGTCGCACGTGCGTGCGGCCTCCAAGCTGCTGCGACCGTTCAACCCCGCGCTCGGCGTCGAGCCGTTCAGCACCCAGCAGGTCGCCGACTGCGGCGACATCGCGGTCAACCCGTTCAACATCGACGAGGCGATCACCACGATCGACACCGCGATGACCGACCTGCGCAAGGACGGCTCGACCGTCCTGACGATCGGCGGAGATCACACCATCGCGCTGCCGATCCTCCGCTCGCTGGCACGCGACCACGGGAGGGTGGCCGTCCTGCACTTCGATGCCCACCTGGATACCTGGGATACCTACTTCGGGGCGCCCTACACACACGGCACGCCGTTCCGGCGGGCCAGCGAGGAGGGGCTCATCGACATGGAGCGTTCGCTGCACATGGGTATCCGCGGCCCGCTGTACAGCAAGACCGACCTGGAGCAGGACTCCGTGCTCGGCTTTCAGGTGATCCGCTCCGATGACTACGAATTCGACGGTGTCGCAAGCATTGTCGAACGGATGCGCAAGCGCCTCGACGGCGGCCCGGTCTATGTTTCGATCGACATCGACGTGCTCGATCCCGCCCACGCACCCGGCACCGGGACACCCGAGGCCGGCGGACTGACATCGCGCGAACTGCTCAACACGCTGCGCGGACTGGTGGGCCTCGACGTGGTCGGCGCCGACATCGTCGAGGTGGCCCCGGCCTATGATCACGCGGAGATGACCGGGATCGCAGCAGCTCACGTCGGCTTCGAACTTCTCTCGGTGCTGGCGGCCAACCGATAGGCTTCCGTCGTGGGCACCGTGCGGAAATGCGCTGGTTCGGTGCAGTTAGACGGGCCGACCCAGCGCTCGGACTGCGAGCGCATGCAGCGCAGCGCCCCGGCGCGCAACCAGCACTGGGCCGAAAGCATCGACCGGCGTCAGCGGGTGCTCAACATCGCGACGTGGCTGGCCGCGGTCGTCACGTCCGTGGTGGGGGTTCTGCAGCTGGTCACCGGCGACGGACTGCGAGCGATCGGGGCGGTCAACCTGGTCACCGCGGCCATTTTCGTGGGGATCCCGCTGCTGCACCGTTTCGGCGAGATCATCGCCGCGCTGACCTTCGTGTTTTTCGCGTTTCTGTCGCTGACGATCGTCGGCTGGCAGGTCGGTACCGACTCCGGGATCCAGTTCTACTACCTGGTCTCGGCGTCGCTGGCGGTGCTGGTGCTCGGCGTCGAACACATCGTGATGGCCTCGACGGTGGTCGTGATCGGCGCCGGGCTGACCATCGCCTCACAGTTCCTGGTCCCCGGCGACACCGGGATCCAGCCGCGGTGGCTGGTCAACGCGGGCTTCGTCATCACGACGGTTTCCGCGTGCGTGATGATCTTCGCGACCGTCTGGTACGCCATGCGCGAAGTGTCGCGCGCCGAGGCCGCCATGGAGGTCGAGTACAAACGCTCCGAGGCGTTGCTGGCCAATATCCTGCCGGCCAGCATCGCCGCCCGCCTCAAGGACCCGGGCCGCGGCGTGATCGCCGACCGCTACGACGACGCCTCGATCCTGTTCGCCGATATCGCCGGCTTCACCGAGCGGGCCAGTCAGATTCCGCCCGCGGAATTGGTGCGGTTCCTGGACCGGCTGTACACCACGTTCGACCGGCTGGTCGACAAACACGGCCTCGAGAAGATCAAGACCACCGGTGACTCCTACATGGTGGTCAGCGGCGTCCCCCAGCCCAGGGCCGACCATGTCCAGGCCCTGGCCACCCTGGCCCTGGACATGGCCAAGGCGGTACGGGACCTGCGCGACCCGAACGGACAACCGGTGCCCCTGCGCATTGGCATGGCCGCCGGCCCGGTGGTGGCCGGCGTGGTCGGGGCGCGACGGTTCTTCTACGACGTGTGGGGCGACGCGGTCAACGTCGCCTCCCGGATGGAGACCACCGACCCCGAGGGACGTATCCAGGTGCCCCAGGACGTCTATGAGCGGCTCCGAAATCAGTTCGTTCTCGAAGAGCGCGGCGACGTCGACGTCAAAGGCAAGGGCCTCATGCGCACCTGGTATCTGGTCGACCGCCGGGCTCTGCCCACCGCGGGCGATCGACCCGTCGAACAGGCCAGCGCTACATAACTTTCGACAGGAACGCCTTGGTGCGGTCATGCTGCGGGTTGCTCAGCACCTCCCGGGGCTGACCGCTTTCGACGATCACCCCGCCGTCCATGAACACCAACTGGTCGGCGACCTCGCGGGCGAAGCCCATCTCGTGGGTCACCACCACCATCGTCATGCCCTCGCTCGCGAGCTTCTTCATGACGCCCAGCACCTCGCCGACGAGCTCGGGGTCCAGCGCCGAGGTGGGCTCATCGAACAGCATCAGCTTGGGATCCATCGCCAGGGCGCGGGCGATGGCGACCCGCTGTTGCTGCCCGCCGGACAGTTGGGCCGGGTAGGCGTCAGCCTTGTCGGACAGTCCGACCTGGCTGAGTAGGTCACGGGCCCGCTCGAGGGCGGCGGATTTCTTGACCCGTTTGACGTTCACCGGCGCTTCGATGATGTTGGCCAGCGCGGTGCGGTGCGGAAAGAGGTTGAAGTGCTGGAAAACCATGCCGATGTCACGGCGTTGTTTGGCGGCGTCCCGTGGACTCATCTCGTGCAGCTTGCCACCCCGTTCGCGGTAGCCGATCAGGTCCCCGTCGACGTAAAGCCTTCCGGCACTGACATTCTCGAGGTGATTGATGCACCGCAGGAAGGTCGACTTGCCCGAGCCCGACGGGCCGACAAGCACCAGCACTTGCCCGCGGTCCACCGACAGCGTGACACCCTTCAGCACCGACAGCGCCCCGAAGTCCTTGCACACCTGTTCGGCACGCACCATGGGTTCGGCGGTCATACGTGTCCTGTCTCCGTACTGGTCTGCGCCTTCGCCAGCGCTTCGAGCTGCTTGGAGGTCAGCTGCCGGGAGATGCCCCGGGAGAAGTACTTCTCCAGGTAGTACTGCCCCACCATCAGCACGCTGGTCACCACCAGATACCAGGTCGCGGCCACCATCAGCAGCGGGACCGGCTCGAAGATCCGCGCGGCGATCTCCCGGGAAGCGATGCTGTAGAGGTCATACGAGTAGGGCACGGCGGTCACCAGCGACGTGGTCTTCAGCATGCTGATGACCTCATTGCCGGTCGGCGGGATGATGACCCGCATCGCCTGCGGAAGAACCGTGCGGCGCATCGTCATTCCCCAGGACATGCCCAGCGCCGTCGACGCCTCCGACTGACCCTCGGGCACCGAAGTGATGCCGGCCCGGATGATCTCGGCCATGTAGGCTGCTTCGTTCAAGCCCAGTCCGACTACTGCCAGCAGGAACGGAATCGACAGGCTCTGCAGGTCGAGATGAAAGAACGACGGGCCGAACGGGATGCCGAGCTGGATGTTCTGGTAGATGGTCGGGATCAGCCCCCAGAACACCAGCTGGACGTACACGGGTGTGCCACGGAAGATCCACAGGAAAACCCATGCCACCGAACCGAATACCGGGTTGGGCGACAGGCGCATGACCGACAGCACCACGCCCAGCACGATGCCGAGCACCATCGCGTACACCGTCAGCTGCAGCGTGTTGACCACGCCGAGCAGGATCCGGTCGTTGAACAGGTACTCGCCGTAGGTGGACCAGCCGTAGGCCGGGTTGGTGGCCGCACCGTAGATGAACAGCGCGACCAGGATGATGATGACGGCCGCCCCCACCCACCGCCAGGGATGACGAAGTGGTATCGCGTTGATGGCAGGTGGGGCCGACTCGTCGACGGTCATATCGGTTAGCTGGTCCCACCGTTGATGGTCGGCTTGGTGATCATGCCGGCCTCGACGCCCCAGTTGCCGGCGATGGTCTTGTAGTCACCGGTCTCGATGAGGTGCTCCAGCGCCTTCTGCAGTGACTGCGCCAGCGGCGAGCCCTTGGCGACCGGCCAGCCGTAGGGAGCCGAGTCGAAGATCTCGCCGGCGGCTTCCAGCTTGCCGTTGCTCTGCTTGATCGCGTACGCGGTCACCGGTGAGTCCGCGGACATGGCGTCGGCCTGACCGAGCACCACGGCGTTGGTGGCGGCGTCCTGTCCGTCGAACTTCAGGATCTCGATCGCGGGTTTGCCGGCGTCGGTGCACGCCTTGCTCTTGGCGGGCAGCTCGTCGGTCTCCTCGGTTGTGGTCGCCTGCACGGCCACCTTCTTGCCGCACGCATCGTTGGGGTCGATCGGCGATCCGGGCCGCTGCGCCCACAGGATGCCGGCCGAGAAGTAGTCGACGAAGTCCACCGACTGCTGGCGCTCCTTGGTGTCGGTGAACGAGGACATGCCGACGTTGAAGGTGCCCTGCTGGATCGACGGGATGATCTTGGCGAAATCGGCTTCGCGGTAATCGGCGGTCAGCCCGAGCGTCGAGGCGATGGCGTTCATCAGGTCCACGTCGAAACCGACGATCTTTCCGCTGGGATCCTTGAATTCGTTAGGCGCATAAGGGATATTCACGCCGACGATCAATTTGCCCGAGTTCTTGATGTCATCGGGGACGGTGGCCGCGATTTCGTCGACCTTCTCGGCCTTGGCCGCGGTGGTCTCGGTCGACGGGCCCGCGCCGGAGTCGGACTTGCTGCTGCAGCCCGACAGCGCCAGGGCGCCTGCCACGGCGATCACTCCGGCGGCGCGCCACCAGTGGCGCGTCCCGCGACGGTCTTGACATCCAGTGAGCACGGTTGCCTCTTTCTCTCGACTGCATCCGGGCTGTAACGCCCGAAACTAATGGCCTGGTTCAGGTTTTGTACTGCCGGTAACGGAACAGTAGTGGAGGTGTAACCATCTGGCAGCAGAACCACAGGTGCGCCCGGCTTGCGGGCACGCCCGGCTAGGGTGGCCCGCCGTGCCCGATCTGAATCGAATCCACTTCACCCTGATGGACGGCCCGACAGCCGCGACCCTGGCGCAGGTGCTGCCGGTGCTGCTGCTGAGCCTGATGGTCGAGGTGCGCCGCACCCAGTTGCATCGGTCGAGGGCACCGCTGGCCATTGGGCTGTTCTTTTTGTTCTTCGCTCTGGTCGAGACCGTCATGGTGCTGTCCATCGACGGGACCGTGTATCCGTTCCGGTGGTCCGATCTGATGGCCGCCCTGCTGATCTTCGGGCTGATGACCCTGCTGTTCCGGCTCTCGGTGGCCGACAACCGAGATGACGCCGAGGACCTCTAACCTCGAATTCACCTGCGGTGAACTGCCCAAATACCGCAACTCGCCAGCACGCTGTGAAACACTTCGAGCATGACAACTACCTCTACCCCGCCGCTGCTGCCGCACCTGTGGAAGTCCGTGCTGCTGTCGGGGATTCTGTCGCTCGTCCTGGGCATCCTGGTACTCGTCTGGCCGGGGATCTCGATCCTCGTCGCCGCGATCTTCTTCGGCGCCTACCTTCTGGTGACGGGTATCTCGCAGGTCTTCCACGCCTTCACCCTGCACGTGTCGGCCGGCGGGCGGGTGATGCTGTTCATCAGCGGCGCCGCCGCGCTCATCCTGGCGGTGCTGTGCTTCCGCAGTATCCAGAACTCCATTCTGCTGCTTGCCATCTGGATCGGCATCGGCTTCATCTTCCGTGGCGTCGCAACGGCGGTCTCGGCGATCAGTGACCCGGACACCCCCGGCCGCGGCTGGGAGATCTTCGTCGGTGTCATCAGTCTCATCGCCGGCATCGTGGTGCTGGCATCGCCGTTCCCGTCGCTGGCCACGCTGACCCTCGTGGTGGGCATCTGGCTGGTCGTGATCGGCGTCTTCGAGATCGTGTCCTCCTTCGGGATCCGCAAGGCCGGCAAGAACCTCGCCGAACGGATCGGAGCCGCTTAGTCCCCCCTAGGAGGCCGCTGAATAATCGGCGTGTCTCCTCGGTGTAGCGGCTTGAGCTGGGAAAATGGATTCATGCAAGGCATGGAGCGGCCGGATCGGGAACTGTTGGACGCCCG